>CAWJLJ010000019.1:0-833001 GCA_963843585.1 uncultured Acidobacteriota bacterium | reverse complement strand
TGGGCCGGCTTCGTGAGGACCTGTACGCAGGGATGGCGGGCAACGGGATCGTCGGCGCCGCCGCCGACGAGATCTGGGAGAAGCTCCAGGGCTTCGCCGCGTTCGGGTTCCCAGAGAGCCACTCGGTGAGCTTCGCCTACATCGTCTACATGTCGGCCTGGCTTCGCTTCCATTACCCCGCCGAGTACCTGGCCGGGCTGCTCAACGCCCAGCCGATGGGCTTCTACAGCCCCAACTCGTTGGTTCAGGACGCCCAACGGCACGGCGTGGTTGTCATGGCTCCCGATGTCAACGTCTCGTGGCATGACTGCACGATCGAGCCGATCGAGGCGGATCCCGATGATGTCGTGGGCTATCTGGGGGAGAGATGGCGGCGGGGGAGAGGGATGATCGACGACCCGGTCCGGCCCCCGGTCGGGGTGCGGATGGGATTGCGCTACGTGCGAAACATGGGAGAGAAGGAGGTGACCCGGGTCGAGGCGGCTCGGATTCTGGGCGGGGAGTTCATCTCGGGAGAGGATCTGGCAGCCAGGACCGGGCTCGGTGTGGAGTCGCTGGAGGGTCTCGCCGCCTCCGGCGCGTTGGAGTCGATCGGGCTCGGCCGCCGGGAGGGGATGTGGGCGGCGGGCGCCCTGGCCGAGATCGATCCCGAGCGTCTGGCACTGTCACCCGGTGTGGATGCCCCGCCTCTACCCCTGATGGCTCCCGAGGAGGAGCACCGGGCCGATCTGTGGTCGACCGGGGTCTCCAACCGCCATCCGATGAGCTTCGTCCGGGACCAAATGGTCGGATGTCTGACCGCGGCCGAAGCCCTGGCCATGGAGCGGAACGGTTCCCGGATCAAGGTGGCCGGCGTCGTCACCCATCGTCAGCGGCCGGGCACCGCCAAGGGCGTCTATTTCCTCAACCTGGAGGACGAGACCGGGCTGCTCAACATCATTGTGCTGCCCGATGTCTGGGCCAAGCACCGTCAGGTGGTGCGCAAGAGCCCGGCGCTGGTCATCCACGGTCGGCTCGAGTACCACGACGGGGTGACCAACATCGTCGCCCGCGACTTCGAGCCGATTGGGGTGCAGACCGTGCAGTCACGGGACTTCCGTTAGACGGGGCTCATCGTGGATCAATCCCGATCTGTTCGCCTCATTGGGAGGCGGGTAGGTGGTCTTCATGTCGAAGGCGGTAGGCGATGGTCCCTGCCGACGGAGATGTGCCAGCCGGTCGGCCGCCTCCTCCAGACCGGGGACGTGGCCCTCTTCGACCCACCACAGCACGGTTGTCGGCTCGGAGGCCTTCTCGAACCACTCCAACCTCCGTCTCAGATACATGCCGTGACCCGACCGGGTTGCGAAATGACGCAAGGATTCGTAGTCGGTCCAGACGGTCAGATTCACGATGAAACGATCGTCATCCTCATGCCCCGGGAACCGCTGCTCGAGGGCTCCCGGCCCTTCGTCATCTTTCAGCCGCCAGATGAATCCGGGGCTCGACTCACCGAGGAGGTTGATGGCGGGGAGGGCTCGGATGAACTCGGCAACAGTGGGGGAGTCTGGATGGTCGATCAGACGGCCGACGTTCAGCTGTGCCAGGTGCATCGGAGGAGGCTACTTATGGCCCGGCGCGGCGATTCTCTCTGTGTCATGGCCCTCGTTGGTCGCTTCGGCTTTGGTGAGGTGGTTGTGGAGAGCGGGTGAGGTAGTGATGGGGCTGTAGGGGGAGTGTGGGTGGTAGTGAAGTTGTGAGAAAGGTTGTGCATAGCGGTCTGGTTATATAACCGCTATGGTACGCTACAAGCGTGACGACATTCGAGGTACTGGCCGATCCGAACCGCCGCCGCATCCTGGAGCTCCTTCGGGATGAAGAGCGACCGGTGGGGGACCTGGTCAACGCTCTGCGCATCTCACAACCGGGTGTCTCGAAGCACCTGAGAGTGCTCAGAACGGCCGGTCTGGTTTCAGTGAGGCCCGATGCCCAACGACGCATGTACCGGGTCCGCTTCGAGCCCCTAATCGAGCTGGATGCCTGGCTCGATCCCTACCGACGGGTTTGGATGGAGCGGCTCGATGCCCTCGAGCGTCGTCTCGACGACATGGAGGTCATATGAGCACAAGAGACCAACCGATGGGGACCGTCCTCCACGACGGTGAGCGATGGGGGCTCCGATACGAGCGATTGCTGCGCCACCCCCCGGACAAGGTGTGGGCCGGTCTGACGGAATCGGAACATCTCAGACACTGGATGCCTTGTGACATCGTGGGTGAGCGCAAGGAGGGGGCGGACATCGAACTCCCCTTCTGGCCGGCGCAAGTCGAGCGGTATGCGATCGAAGAACCGGTCCTGTACGGGAAGATCCTGGTGTGGGACCCCTACGAGGCTTTCGAGTGGACCTGGGATACCGACGTGCTTCGGTGGGAACTGGAAGCGGTTGCTGAAGGGACTCTCCTGACTTTGACCACGTGGTTGGGCAAGGACGTCGACATCGCCAAGGACGCCGCCGCCGGGTACCACGTCTGTCTCGATCAACTGATCGAGCTCCTCGACACCGGAGAAGTCGGTCCGCTGGAGGATGCCGATGTGACCAGATGGGAGCAGCGCTACACAGAAGCGGTGGCGGCGGTCGAGACTCGCCAGGGCTGATGTCAGACTGAGGGGAATGGTCGGATTCCGCTATTCCAACGACGTCATCTCTGCATTCCCGGCGACCCGCGGGGGCGTCATCCACGCCCGTGGGCTCGAGAACACGACCTCACCGTCAGCACTCGACCAGCGTTATCGGGCGGAGCAGGCGCAGGTGAGGGACGCGATCGGTGATATGCCTTTATCCGAGATCCCCAGCCTGAAGGCATGGCGGGCGACCTTCAGTGGGTTCGGAGTCAAACCGACCCAATACCGCAGCGCAGCCGAGGCGCTTCTGCGACGTCTGACCAAGCAAGGTGATATCCCGTCGATCAACCCGTTGGTAGACCTGGCCAACATCGTGAGCATCCGATGGCGGATGCCGGTCGCCGTTTTCGATCAGGCGACGGTGACGGGCATCACCTCCGTGAACTTCGCTGACGGAGGTGAGCAATTCACCGACCTCGGGAGCGATTTGCCGACGAACCCGGAGCCGGGTGAAGTTGTCTTTGTCGACGAGGCGGGACTGGTCAGCGCACGTCGGTGGTGTTGGAGACAGAGCGACCAAAGCGCCGCCCGTGACACCACGGTCGAGGTGTTGATCACGGTCGAAGGCCAGCATCCCGACGCTGCAGCAGACGTCGCCGGCGCTACCGAGGACTTGCTCGACCTCCTCGCGGAGTATCAGCCCAATGCCGTAGTCCGTTCGGGGCTGCTCTCACCAGGCCAAGTTGAATTTCAGGCTTGACGCTTCGCGGGAGTCTTCACATTGATGACAGTCGGCCCGTGCCCGACCCGGACCACGACGATCTGGCTCTCCTCGTCCCCTGGGTTGGCCTCTCGGTGAACCGCTCCCTTGGGGACGTAGAGGAAGTCGCCGGGAGCTGCCTCGACTATTGACTCGCCCTCAGGACCAGACTCCATCCTCAGTGCACCTGAGATCACGTAGATGGAGGTTTCGTGGTCGCCGTGGTGGTGCCACCCCGAGACCATGTGCGGCGCAGTCCTGACCAAGCCCGCCCACATGTCTCCGGTCGTCACGGCCCGCTCGCGCACCATGCCCGGTGTCTGGTCACCCTCCACACGATCTTCGGGACGAATCAGGGATACGGGATCGAAAGCCGCCAAGGCCATATTGTGCCAGCCGTGAGTGAGCCCGACCGCCGACATTGGGACGAGCGGCACGCCGAGGCGGGACCTGCGTCCGGTGACCCGGGTCCGCCATCGGTGTTCGCTTCGATCGAGGATCTGTTCCCGATCGAAGGCAGCGCTCTAGAAATCGCCTCCGGGCGTGGCGAGCTGTCGGTCTGGCTCGCCCTTCGTGGCATGGAAGTACTGGGTGTCGACGTCTCGCCGGTCGGCGTCGATCTTGCCCAGGAGCTGGCCCTTCGCAGCGGTGTTGCCGACCGCTGCCGGTTCGAGGTGTGGGACCTCGATGAGGGTTTGCCTCCAGGGCCACCGTTGGATCTCGTGGTGTGCCACATGTACCGGGAGCCACGGCTGGATCGAGAATTGATCGAGCGAGTTGGCGCCCCGTGGTCTGCTCGCCATCGCCAGCCTCAGCGAAGTTGGTGGCGAGCCTGGTCGCTTCCGCGCCCGACCGCGGCGAACTTCGGGAAGCCTTCGCCGACGCTCGAGATCCTGGCGGACAACGAGGGCGACGGCGTGGCACGGCTGCTGGGGCGGAAACTCGCTGTCCTACTCAGACGCTTTCAGATACTCGCTAACCGTCCGCTTCGGAGCACGATCGAGCCAAGCCTCGATGATCAGCTCTTCGAGCTCAGGCACCGGGATCTTCTCGAGCTGGATGAGGACGATGGCATAGCCGTCGAAATGGGGAGTCGTGAAGAACACGTCAGGGTCATCGGAGAGGAGCGCCTCCTTGACCCCGACGTCATCGACCCAGACCGCCAGGATGTCACCGTCCGGAGCCGCGTCCCCGAGCGCTTGGTGGTCTGCCCGTCGCAACGGACGCTCCCAGGTAAACACCTTCTCCTTGACCCGCCATTGCAGCACGCCCTGGTTCGTCCGCTCCGACGTCTCCGGGAGATCGAGTGCGATTCGGCGGACGTCGTCCCACGTAGCCATCCTTCAACCGTAGACCAACCCATCGGCGTAGGTTTCGACTGTCAGAAAGGAGCACTCATGGCACGCGATCTGACAGTCACATTGGAGGACCGCCCTGGCGCTCTGGCCGATATGGGTGACGCCCTGGGACGCGCCGGCGTGAACATCGACGGCATTTCAGGCACGGCCGGGTCCGGCGAGGTGCACATCCTGGTCGAGGACGCCGCCGCGGCGAGGTCGGCCCTCACCGAGGCGGGCATACAGGTTGGCGCCGACAACGAAGTCGTGAAAGTCGCCTTCGAGGATCGCCCTGGCGAGATGGGCGAAATCGGACGACGGGTCGCCGACGCAGGTGCCAACATCGAGGTGGTGTACATCTCCTGCGACGGGCAGCTCGTGCTGGCGACGAGCGACAACGCCGCTGTCGAGGCGTCTGCATAGAACCGGTTGATTCCGGGTAGGTATCCGCCTGCACCTTCGGGCTTCACGCCCTCGATCGAGGAGAGACGACATGAGCGAGAGTGAGACCACTCCCGGGACCCTGAGCGACGAAGACATCCGCACCGTCATACCTGCGGGACCGACGGCGACGACCCGTGACAGCGATTCGACTGATCCGGACTCGGACGGTGTGGACTCGACTGACAGCGACGGGGTCGACTCCACCGACACGGACGGGGTGGATACGACGGATACGGATGGTGTCGACACAACCGACACCGACTCTCAGGACAGCTGACCCTGCATTCCGGGTCCAGCCCAATCGAATCCTCGGATCCCGGCGCCCTCAGCCGGTGCGTCGGTGATCCGGGGCGATTCGAAGAAGACTTCTGGGGTGAGAGACCGCTCCACGTAACCGCCCGAGGGGATCGGGGGTTCGACGACCTCCTCTCCTTGGACGACGTCGATCGCATCGTCTCGTCCCAAGGTCTGCGCCTACCGGCCTTTCGATTGGTCAAGGACGGAGACAGCCTGCCTGCTGGCCGGTACACGAAGACGACCCGCACCGGCTCCGAGGCTGCGACTGGCGTACTCGATGCCAGAGCAGTGTTCAGTGAGTTCGGCTCTGGGGCGACCATGGTGTTCCAGGGCATGCACCGCTACTGGGAGCCTCTCGCCCTCTTCTGCAGGCAACTCGAACAGTCTCTGGGGCACCCCGTTCAGGCCAACGCCTATGTCACCCCTCCCGGCTCGCAGGGATTTGACGCCCACGAGGACGAGCACGACGTGTTTGTTCTGCAATCGCACGGCACAAAGCAGTGGAAGGTTCACGAACGGCACGACTTGCCCCCAACCAGGCCAGCGCTGATCGATTCGGCCATCGGCCCGGGTGACTCGCTCTACATCCCGGCCGGGTTCCCACACTCCGCCAGTACCCAGGAAGATGCCTCGGTCCATGTCACGGTGGGCATCCTCAGCCTCACCTGGTCGACTGTGTTGAACGAGGCCGTGAAGCTCACCGGCGGGGATCTGATAGTCAATGAGCCTTTGCCTCTCAGGTTCGCTGACAGGGACGACTTGAGTCAGATCGTCGAGGAGCGGCTCACCGAGCTTGGCGCACTACTCGCCAAGGCAGACGCCGGCATCATCACCGAGCGGCTCCGCCGACGGTTCCTGACCACGCGACAACCCGTCCTACGTGGACATGATCCACCAGCTGCTCGCGCTCGACGATCTCGCAGACGACTCCGTCGTACGCAAGCGGGAGGGGGCAATGTGCGCCCTTTCGTCGGCAGATGGTGAGCTATCCGTGCTCCTTGGTGATCGCGAGTTGAGAATGCCGGACTGGCTCGAGCCCGCCCTGCAGAACATGCTCGAACACGAGCAATTCCCGGTATCGCACCTGGCCCCATATCTCGACGAAGCCGGTCGCATCGCGCTCGTCCGCCGTCTCATCGTGGAAGGATTGCTCGAGGTCGTCGAGTGATCCCGGGGCGCCCTCGTTGCTCCGCCGAGTCCGTGGGGCGTGACGAGGAATTGTTCGCGACCGCCTCGCTGGTCAACACCTGGATCCTGTTCGAACAGCCTGGAGCGTGGGGTCCCGACGCCCTCACCGAGAGCGGGTTCCCCGAAAGTGCTCGCCCGCTCGCCGAAGCCGCGAACCGACTCGGGATCAGGACTTTGCTCATACGGAGACGGAATGGTGAGGATCGGCCTCCCGTCGTCTACGTGGCCGCCTCCGGCGGCCTCGATCGCCAGCCCTGGCTGGTTGCAGGCTCGTTCTCCGATCCGGCCGAGCTCGCCGGTCTCGACATCGCAGGACTGGCCGAGGGCACGATGCCCGAATTCGGCCAGACGGTCGAGGATCCCATCTACCTGGTCTGCACCCACGGCCGACATGACATATGTTGCGCCGACAACGGACGGCCCCTCTATCGAGCTATGTCACAGCTCCGGCCGGATCAGACGTGGGAGGTCTCTCACATAGGCGGCGACCGCTTCGCCGGGAACGTCCTCGTGCTCCCGCGAGGTGACTATTTCGGTCGTGTCGAGCCGCAGGATGCGGCGAATCTCGTCGCAGAGTACGAGGCTGGGAGGCTCGACCTCTCTCATCATCGGGGGAGAAGCATCCATCCCCGGCTGCTGCAGGCCGCCGAGCACTTCCTACGCGAGTCGATGGGCCTGAGCGGGCTCGACGATCTCACGCTCGTCGAATACCGACGTTCCGGCCACGATCACGCCGACGTGGTCTTTCGCGTGCCTGACGGGATCGACTACCGGGTCCAGGTGGCGGCTCGGGAGCTGCCCCAATTCGAATACCTGACCTGTCGGGCGGAGGAGCCCGGGCGAGGCATCGCCTATGACCGGCTCTCGTTGACGCAGGACTGAGCTCAACCCTCGCCGAGACGCTCGGTCAGGTAGTCCCAGTCCCGGGCGAAGCGGTAGGAATGCCGTGCCGGAGGGCCGGGCGCCTGAGTCTCCAGCCAGCGCACCGTGGTCTCGGTGGCGTTGTTGAAAGCATGAACCGCCCCCACTCCGGCGAAGGCGACGTCGCCGGCCTTCAGCAGATACTGCTCGCCATCGAACCATGCCTCGACCTCGCCATCGAGGATGTAGTAGGTCTCCTCGAGGGGATGGTCGTGGAACCCGGGCCCACCCCGAGGGTCGTACTGGACCATGAACATCGTGGACAGCTGGGCGCCAAGGTCGGTGTCGGACATCATCTTGACTGTGATGCCGGTGTAGACGAGCAGGGCGGTGCGCATGCTCGCCGACACCGCCAACAGATCCTGGCTCTGCTGGCCAGGATCCATGTTCTCCGGCGCGATGTGCCCGAAGGAGCGGGCCCTTGGGTCACGGGGATCGACGGGTATCGGCTTTTGCTCGGTCAGGCCGGGAACGAAGTAGGTGTCGCCGTCGAACCACGGGCGGGGTTGAGGAGTCATCAGATCGGCCCAGCTCGCATCCTGACCTGATTCGTTTCGCCAGGCATGGGGCAGACCGATCGGGATCATCCCGTAGTCACCCGGCACCAAGTCGACCGTTGCCTCGGGCGTCTCCACGATGACCGAGCCATCCAGCACGTAGAAGGACTCCTCGAACGAGTGGACATGTGCATCGATGCGGCCGCCGGCGTCGAGCCGGCTCACCCCGAACCCGGTGTGCACGGCACCGGGTGTGGTGTGGTCGACCATCGACCATCTGGCATACCCGGAAGCGTGATCCGCCATCTCCGGTGGCACGTCGTAACGCGCATCCTGGGCACGGAGGACCACATGTCTCGTGACGGGGTTCACGGCTGGGGAAGATAGCGGCAAACGTCCAGGATCTGGCCAATAAACTCGGGACCGCCTCTAGGCTGGTGGCCATCAGAAGGATCGCTACCTCCCGTCCTGGGTTGATGATCGCGGCGAGCTTCTTCTTCTTGCTCGCGGCATGTTCTGACGCGGAGTCGGATGGTGTGGTCACCTTCACCGACGATGAGCGCTTGAGCCGGTTCGAGATCCCGGAGTCATGGCATGTCTACGAGCATTCCGAGCTCTCCGAGCTGGAGGACATGCCCTTCGACGAGCAAGTCCAGGGCTTCAGCTTTCCCGCCATCAGCAGCGTCGGATTCGACGGTGGCCCGGTACGCGACGTCTCCAATGTTGCGGCGGACCTTGCCCAAGCGGACTACCCGATCGGATCGATGTCGGTACGACAGGTAGGTGAGGTGGAGAAAGACCTCCTCTCCCGGGCCATGCTCACCCAATCCGTCCTTCCGTATTACGGGCTCTCCAACAGCGAGGAGATCACCAAGGAGGACTTCAGCTTCGGCAACGGGTTCGACGGGGTCAGAGTGCTGGTTGCCTTCCAGGACGAGGCGGCTACCGCGCAAGGCGTGGCCTACTTGATCTCGGTGTCCAATGAGGACGACACCCGCATCTATTCGATGATCGCCGGGTGCAATCGTGAATGTTTCATCGCCAATCAAGACGCGATCGAGGGAGTGGTCGATTCATGGCTCGTAAACAAGAGGGCTTGAACACCCGGCAGCGGGACATACGCGAAACCAGGCGCCGGGCCGACATGTGGGATCGAATCAAGATCCTCGTGCTCCTCGCCGTCATCATCGGCGCCATCATCGCGAGTAGCGAGGATGTCGGTTTCATCACCTTCTGGGAAGCCGCCGCCGTTTTCTTCACGACCACGGCCGGGATGGCGCTCGGAATCCTCTTCCTGCTCGAGCTGACCCGGCAGATCCACTACTGGCTGTCCGAACGGTCAGCCGCCTACAACTCGTTCTGGCAGGACAGCTTCTTTGGCGGGATCGAGCGTTGGACCCACGCCCACATGAAGCCGTGGACACGGTTCCGGGTGGGTCGCTTCATCCGCAGGGTGATCTACATCTTCGTGGCGGCCCTGCTCATCGACTATTTCGTCCCCGAGGTCAACGGTCCGCTGGAGGCATTGGTCGCGGCGCCGCGTCTCTTCGCCCAAGCCTTCCCGTTCATCCTCCAACTCTCCTTTGGCTTCCTCTTCGTGGCGATCCAGTTCATCGGGATCTTCTGGTTGCTGTCCCGGGGTGGCACCGATGTGATCCTTCCCGAAGAGGTCACAACCCGCTTCGACGACGTCTGGGGCCAAGACCACGTCCTCGATCTGATCAGAGAGAACATCGCCTTCCTGGAGAAACCAGACGAGATCGAGGAGAAGGGTGGCTACATACCCGGCGGGATCCTCCTCTGGGGCCCTCCCGGAACGGGAAAGACCCTGCTTGCTCAGGCTGTTGCCGGGGAGACAGGGCGGCCCTATGTCTTCGTCGAGCCCGGTGCCTTCGTCAACATGTTCATGGGAATCGGCCTGCTCAAGGTCAAGGGCCTGTACCGAAAGCTGCGCAAGCTCAGTCTCCGCCACGGCGGGGTGATCGTCTTCTTCGACGAAGCCGATTCGCTGGGGTCGAGAGGGCAGATGGGGTCACCGACTGGCCAGCTCGGAGCGGCGGCGATGTCTTACGGGGGCTTCTCTTGCAACGGGTTCAACTATTTGACCCCGCAGACTCAGGACATGCTGACCAACCACTGGGCCGGAGAGGAGGCTCAGGCCGTCGCAGAGCCAGCACCCGGGTTCATCGACCGCATCATCATGGGTGGGATGGGGGGTGGCGGAGGCATGGGTGTGCTTCAGGCGCTGCTCACCGAGATGAACGGGCTGGCCAAGCCACGTGGGATCACCAACAAGTTTCGCAAGCTGCTCGGGTTCCGGGCAAAGCCACCGCCCAAGTACCGCCTCCTCCACATCATGGCGACCAACATGCCGAACGCGCTCGATGAGGCGATGCTTCGCCCCGGTCGGATCGACCGGATCTACAAGATGGGATATCCCTCCAAGGAGGGGCGCAAGCAGACCATCGTCGGGTACCTCAACAAGGTGGAGCACCATCTCACCGAGGACGACATCGAGCGGCTCGCCACCGTCACCCCGATGTATTCCGGGGCCAAGATCAAGGACATGGTCAACGAGGCCCTCATCATCGCCGTCAGGGACGACCGCGTGGCGATCGAGTGGAAGGACATCTGGAAGGCCAAGTCCCTCAAGGAGCTCGGCCCCCCAGAGGACGTCGATTACATCCAGCGGGAACGCCATGCCGTAGCCATCCACGAGGCATGCCACGCGGTGACCGCCCATCTTCTCGGCGCCCATCGCCGGATCGACATGGTGTCGATCGAGAAGAGAGCCTCCACGCTCGGCATGGTCAAGTCGATGGGACAGGAGGAGAGGTTCACCCAGTGGCGCTCGGAGATGGAGACCGACATCATGGTCTCACTCGCTTCGCTCGCAGGTGAGCGTTTGTTCTTCGCCGGGGACAACAGTTCGGGAGTCTCTGGCGATCTGTCCTCCGCCTCGACCGTGGCCGCCCTGATGGAAGGGTCGTTCGGCATGGGGTCGGGTCTGGCTTCGGCGATGAACACCCGCGAGTCGGGGATGGGTGGGCAGGCGAGCCCGGTGTCGATCGCGCTCCGTGAGCAGCGCGCCGAGATCGAAGCCAGCCTCGAGGTTCTCTACGAGCGGGTGAACGAGCTGCTCGAGGCGAATCAGGACAAGATTCTCGAACTGGCAGCCGTACTCGAGGAGAAGAAGACAATCTCCGGCGACGAGGTGGCCGAGATCATGGAGAGTGCGCCTGGCTCCCAGACCATGCGCGAGCCGACTGGATGGCAGGCGGTGTCCGACGAGGTGGCCGGAGAGCGGCAGCGTGTCGCCCTGGAGCGCTCCGGGCGCGAAGTGGCGTCGACCAGCAACAACCCACAGACGATCGAAGGCGAGAAGGGCTAGGCGACGCTCCAGCCTGGTTCGCCGACCCGACTGAAATCGCAATTCTCGGCCAGAACCTGCAGGTCCCCGACCAGGGTCACGTCGTCCAGGACGAGGGATTGGCTGTCGAGGGCAAGCACGCCCCGACCGTCACCCACCGGGAACAGCGGAAGGCCTCCGATGGCCGGTTCCAGGGTGATCTCCTCAGTTGCGCCGTCGGGCACGGTGAGCACGGACGCGACCTCGACATCGGTCCTGAACAACAGAGTTTCGTCGTCCATCCAACCGACCGGTGTCCCGAGTGCGATCAGGTCCTCCATGCCAACGGGGGTCCCGTCACCATCCCAAATGTCGATCCCCGTTATCTCCGAGCCCCCCTCGTTCACACCGACAACAGCGATTGCATTGCCGTCAGGTGACCCCAACGCTGAGATGGGGATGCCGAATCCTTCCACGACGGGCTGTGTCCAGGTGGTCTCAGACGTGAATGGGTTGAACCGTGACACGCCGACAGCCACGCGCTCCGGTTCGTCGGGTACCTCCTGGGTCACGACCAGGATCAAGTCCTCGCCAACGGACCCGATCACCCGGATCGGCTCCCAGCCTTCGAACCCGTCATGGGTGATCTCCTCGCCCGCGACCAGGTCGGTGATGACCTCGTCCTGGATCCCATAGATGCCGGCGGTGGTCGCCACCCAATTGATCTCATCGGCCACCTCGACTTCGGTGCGCTCCCACACATTGCTGCCGGCGTCGAACAGGTAGATGAGGCCGGAGATGGCAATAGGGCGCGTCAGGGGGCCAGGCTCCACTTCGGTGTCGATGTCAGCCGCCTCGACGGCCTGATACTGGGTCCTGATCATGACCCCGATCCTCGGCTCCCCGGAGGCATCGCCCAGGGTCAGCGTTTGCTCTGTCTCCTCATCCCCTCTCATGACGGAGACCTCGACGACGTCGCCGACCTCTTTCTCACCCAGGGCGGCAAGCAAGGACTCGGAATCGAGGGTTGGCTGGTTGTCGAAGGCCACGATCACATCACCGACGATCAGAAGTCCGTCGGCTGCCGAATCGGGAGTGACCTCCTGTACCAGCACGCCCTGTGGCTCTCCGACCAGGAAGGTGCACTGGGCGGGCGGGTCGACGGCCTCGCCGACATCAGGTAGGGCGCCGCGCTCGGGCGGAGTCTGGGCGCAAGCGACCATCACCAAAGACGTGACGAGGAGTGCGATGAACCGCCGTTTCACGGCTCAAATCGTACCGGGTCGCCGAAGCTCCACCCGGGTCGGTCGCTGGCTCAGATCCCCAGGGCACCAGGGTCGGGAGGAACATCCACGGCGTATTCCTGCAGCACTTCGAGCGGGATGATCTCCAGCGCCCTCTCGTGGGTCGAGGCAAGCACGACGGGCGCCGCCATCCCATCGAAATGCGCCCTCAACCAATTCGTCGCGGTCACACACCACCTGTCTCCGGGAACGAGACCGGGGAATCGATACTCGGGCATCGGCGTGGTCAGGTCGTTGCCGATCTGACGCTGGTGATCGAGAAATTCTTCGGTGACGACCGCGCAAACCGTGTGACTTCCGACGTCTTCCACGCCTGTGGTGCAATCACCGTCCCGGTAGAAGCCGGTGAGCGGGTCGGTGCCGCATGGGTCCAGATCGCCGCCAAGGACGTTTTGGCTGATCAGCTCGGCCCTCGCCGGGTCACTCTCATCCGCGGCACACGAACGTGTCCCAACCACCCTCGTTGTAGACCGCCCATGCCGCCGCCGCGGTCGAGGCCTCAGGATCGGAGGGGTCGGCATCGGGGAATCCTGCGTTCTCCGCCCTCTCCGCCCAGTACTTCGGGAGATGCTGGAAAAGACCCACCGCCCCCGTGCGCAAATTGGTCGAAGCCGGGTTGAAACGCGATTCGCACCAGGCGACACGGACCGCCTTGTTCACGTCCTCGGCGGCGAAGTACTCGGCGACAAGGGCGCGAACCTGGACCTGGGACAGCCACCCGGACTCGTCCGGGGCGATTGTCCCTGACGATTGCTCACCGGAGGCCGTCGCCTGCTCGGTCGCGACCGTGGTCGCGGTGGCGGCATCGCTGTCTGCAGCCGTGCTCTGTCCGGCGAGGACGGCGAAGTTGAACCCGGCTTGAGCGCCGGTGGTGTGGCCAAGACCTGGTTCGGTCGCGTCGAATTCGAGTTCGGCCTGAGTACTGCCCGAAGTACCAAACGCCGCAAAACCGGCCACCGCCAGCAGTGCGACTGCCGCCCATCCAGCAATAAACGAGAGGCGTCTCAAACGCATATGAAGTTGAC
The DNA here is from genome assembly GCA_963843585.1 of uncultured Acidobacteriota bacterium. Taxonomy (GTDB): domain Bacteria; phylum Actinomycetota; class Acidimicrobiia; order Spongiisociales; family ZC4RG35; genus JARDZU01. The sequence continues at coordinate 819,278 of CAWJLJ010000019.1, read as the reverse complement.
TCCACTGTGGATCGAGGGCCTGCGCGGTGCGCAGAACCACCACAGCCCGGCCCAGACCCTACCGATCTGTGGATAACCGCGGCAACTCGGAATCGACTCAGACGAGAGCTTTCCCCAACTCGGCCACTACGAGTGGCCAATGCTCTCTCTTGGGGTCGAGCATGGGGAAATGACCCATTCCAGGAACAACTTCGATGCGGGACCCTGTGGACAGACGGGTGGAGTGTGACACGGGGACGATCTCGTCCTCCTCGCCATGCACGAGGAGCGTCCTTCCCTCGATCGGGTCAACAGTCGATGGCGCCCCGGAGTCCAACAACCCTTGGGCTTCCCGGGATCCGACAGCACCGGCACCTGCCATGGCGGCCAGGTCTGTGATCGGCGCGAGACCCACGAAGAGCCTGATGTCGTCGGCCCTCCGGCCGGCCGCCCACAGCCCGAGGTGTCCGCCAGCGGAGTGCCCCACGATCGCGGTCGGGATTCCGGGCATCTCCCTGGCGACGAAGTCGATCGCGGACACCACGTCGTGAGCGGGGGCAGGCCAGTGACCCTGCTGTCCCCGCCGGTATTCGATGTTCCAGGTGACATAACCGCGGCCCGTGAGATCGACGGCGAGCGTCTCGGTGCTGTCTCTCTCGTATTCCTGTCGCCAAAGACCACCGTGGATCAAGACCACCAAACCCGCCACCTCGCCTGCAGGCCGACGGATGTCACCGACGTTGTCCGCGTGGGGCCCGTAGCCGACCGTCTCGAAAGGGGTCACGGCCCGGTTCTGGAGATGGCGCAGAGCGTCCTGATAGCCGCCAATGCCGCGGCCAAATATGGTTCGGACACAACTCGGCCCCACGAGAGAGATCGCACGCCATGGCTCCCGTTGCCTGACGTTGGAGATATGCACCTCTATCGCCGGCAAACCCACAGATGAGATGGCATCCCCGATCGAGCGGGAGGTGTGGGTCAGCGCACCAGGGTTGATTATCAGCCCATCGACACCGTCGGCGCGATGGATCGCATCCACCAGTTCGCCCTCATGATTCGACTGGGAGAACAGGGTTTCGATACCGAGGGCCGCCCCCCAGCCCTCGATGAGGCCCTCCAGGTCCTCCAACGTGGTGTCGCCGTAGACATCCGGCTCGCGGGTGCCCAGCAAGTTCAGGTTGGGACCGTTGAGCACCAGGACCCGCATCAGGCGACCTGTGGGAGATGTTCAGCAATGAGCCCGTGCGCCTCATCCAGCACAGAGGAGGGCATTTCCCCGGAGACGAGCTCGAATCGCTTGGACATCGCAGCGATGATGGCAGCGGACACCTTCTCGTTGTCGAGACCGGGGGCACGGTCGGCCAGGGCACCGGTGGTGCGCGGGTCCCAGTCGAGTTGAAGCGCCCGGTAAACGGGGATCAGGACGTCCCGGATGCGCTCCCCATCGTCCACGACGACCACGCCCCCGACATGAGCGGCGCCACGAACCAGACGCTGGCCGACGCCCATCACTTTGACCCGCCCACCGACGTTGACGGACCACTTTCCCGGGCAGTATTCGCCGCGTAGCTCTCCGATGCGGGCGTCGATCCCGAGGCTTTCGAAGGCATCCACCATGATCCCGGCCACCATCTCGAACCTCTCGGTTATCCCGGCTCTCGGCTCCTCCTCCGGCGTGGCCCAGGCAAACGCAAGGGTCTGCTCGTGGAATACGGCGGCCCTTCCGCCAGCGAGACGTTCGACCGCCCCGAACCCGTTGGCGCGGGCGGCGCGGACTGCCTGGGCGTATCCGGGCTGGACACGATCGATGACCCCAAATGCCACCACGGGCCCCGGGACGTGGAGACGGATCAGACCGTCGATCTCGCCACGGGCGACGGCGCCGAGTGCGGCGTGGCTGACCGCGACGTCGAGCGCAGGGTGACCGGGATAGGAATCGGTGACGAGTGTGTATCGGCGCACAACCGGGAGGATAAGGAACGCGCTGTTACCGTCAGTGGATCGGCGCTGTGGGCTGGGAATATCCGTGTCCAGATTCGGGAACCAGCGAAGCCGGAGGGCTCGTTAACAAGCAGTAAGTCCCCAAGCCGAGTTGGGGGCAATGCGACTCGGAGGGAATGTGCGCACCCGTGCCCACATGGCAACGGTCCTGGCCGCGGTCTTCGTCTTGACCGCTTGCGGCGACGCGCCCTTCACATCTCTGGGTCAGCGCACTTCGGGGTGGATCGGTGAGCCGACCGTGGTGACCACGACAACCGTTGCGACGACGGTTCCGATCGTCGTGGACGCCAAGGTCCTCAAGTGGTTCAACGACGAACTGAGTGGAGCGCCCCTCGACGATCCGGCCGCGCTGAAGGTGGCAGTGTTTGCCCGCCGGGCCGGTGACCTGTTCATCCAGGCGAGCCGCGCCGAGATCGCCGCCCTCCTACCCGAAGTCAAGTTTCCAACATCGACCCCCTACCTGTCCGAGTACGTGACCTCACAGCTCGTCTTCGACGAGAGAGGTGATCTGGCCGATGACCCGGTGGCCGCCTTCGGCATCTGGTCATCGGAGCCCTACACCAGGTCTCGCTCCGTGGCACAAATGATCATCATGAGTGTCTCCGTCGACCCGGAGGTCGCTGCCGATGTGGCCTCGCCCGGCGCCGACAACTCGTGTGAGCGCTTCGCGGACAGGGGCACCGAGGTCTGTGCCGTCGCCACGGTCGGCGGCCGTCCCGTCTGGTCCCTGGAGGCGTCGAACGGCACGACGATGGTCTGGTTCGACGGCGACTACAGATATGAGCTCTTCGGGCGCGCCTATGTGGCCCCGGCCGCCCTTCAGAAGATGGCCGCCGCGCCTCGTCCCGCTCTCGGAGCTAGGCACTACCCCCGGATAACCTTCGCTGGCCGAGCTGGAGGCCGCGCATCTATCACTCCGGTGGCTGGTGGAGCTACCTGCAATACGACGAGGAACAGGACAGACCCGACCTCGACCGGGCTCTCCTCCGACGCGTCTGGTCTTACGGCCGGCCCTATTTGTCGGGTCTCATCGGGGTCCTGGTCACGATCCTCATCATCTCCGGCCTGGGGGTCGTGCCGCCCATACTGATGGGGAGGTTCATCGACGTGGCGATCCCGGGCGGCGACATCGGTCAGCTGACCGTGCTCGGCCTGGGCATGATCCTCGTTCCTCTGATCAGTGCCCTGGTCGGCGTGGCCCAGCGCTGGTGGTCGTCGAACGTCGGAGAGGGGATCATCTTCGATCTGCGACGCGAGCTCTACGAGCACCTGCAGCGGATGTCGCTGCGGTTCTACACCGCCACCAAGACCGGCGAGCTGATGAGTCGTCTCAACAGCGATGTCGAGGGAGCCCAATCCGCCATCACCGGCACCTTCGTCTCCATCGTCTCCAATGTCGTCTCCGTCGTGTTCATCCTGGTCACGATGATCGCCATCGACTGGCGGCTCACCATTCTCGCCGTGGCCGCTCTGCCCCTCTTCGTGATACCGGCTCGTCGGGTGGCCAAGGTCCTGAAACGGGTCACCCAGGACCTGATGGAGCACGAGGCCAAGATGTCGGGCATCCTCCAGGAGACGTTCAATGTCAGCGGGGCGATGCTGGTCCGCTTGTTTGGCCGCTGGGACCAGGAGGCCAAGCGGTTCAGTGACCAGGCCGGCCCTCGTCCGCGACACCTCGGTGAAGCGATCGATGGTGGGCAGGGGCTTCTTCGCCGCCTTGGGCCTCGTATCGGCCGTGGGGACCGCCGCAGTCTTCTGGGTTGGTGGCGTCCTCGTAATCAACGGTGACATCGAGGTCGGCGAGATCGTCACCTTCGCCGCCCTGCTCACCCAGTTCTACGGCCCGCTGTCGGCCATCACCAACTCCAGGGTCGAGTTCGCCACCTCGCTGGTGTCGTTCGAGAGGGTGTTCGAGGTGCTCGACCTCGAGACCGACATCCCCGACCCTTCCGCCCCCGAGTCCCTCGACATGGTGCGGGGTCGGGTGGAGTTCGCCGACGTCTCTTTCCGCTATCAGGGTGACGGCCCCGAAGGCCTCGCCGCGGTCAGACGCTGGAGACGCGCCGCACCCGAACAGATTGCCCCCACCAGAGCCGGCACCAGGGAATGGGCCTTGCATCATGTCGATTTCGTGGCCGAACCGGGAACCTTGACTGCACTGGTCGGGCCGTCCGGGGCAGGGAAGACCACCATCTCCTATCTCATCCCGCGCCTCTATGACGTCACCGAGGGCGCGGTTCGGGTCGACGGGCACGACGTGAGGAAGGTCGCGCTGAAGGACCTGGCTGCGGCGGTCGGGGTGGTCACCCAGGAGACCTATCTCTTCCACGACACCATCGCCGCCAACCTCGGTACGCCCGACCCGACGCCACCCAGGAGGAAATCGAGGAGGCGGCGCGTGCCGCCAACATCCACGAGATGATCTCCAAGCTGGCCGATGGCTACGAGACGGTGGTGGGGGAGAGGGGCTACCGCCTCTCCGGAGGTGAGAAGCAACGTATCGCCATTGCCAGGGTCCTCCTCGAAGACCCCAAGATCCTGATCCTGGACGAGGCGACCTCCCACCTCGACTCGAGGTCCGAGGCGCTCATCCAGGAAGCCCTGGAAAAGGTGATGGAGGGTCGGACCTCGATCGTCATCGCGCATCGCTTGTCCACAGTCCGGGCGGCCGACCAGATCCTCGTCATCGACGATGGAGAGATCGCAGAGCAGGGGACCCACGCCTCGTTGGTCGCCGCCGACGGGCTCTACGCCTCTCTCTACCAGACACAGTTCATCGAAGCCGCCAGCGCCTGAACTAGCGAGCCTGTCAGGCTCCTCGGGTCAGGTTCTCGATCAACAACTGGTGGTCGGTCGCCAGCAAGAGCACCTCACCGTCGTGGGAAAGCCAGAGACGTGGGCCCACTTCGAGCCAGACGTGCTTGGGCAGTGCATCCAGGTTCTTCCGCTTCCGCGAGTTGGGGGCGGCGTAGGCGAGGACGCTCGAAGTCGGCCCGCCCAGCGCATCGAGGTGACCGATGAGGTCGTAGCTTCCAAACAAGTAGGCCATGGCCTCGGCGTGATCCACCGGACCGCTGTCCGAGAACCACTCGATCGTCCCGCAGTCGGCGCAGGCGGTCACGGCGACATGTCCGACCCACACCGGCTTGTGCTCGCACCATGGAGAAACATTCATGGTGGAGAAGCTACGAACGGGGTGTGACAGATTCTCGCGGGAGATCTAGATCTCCAAAGCCGGCATCTCCGACGTGTCGTCGAAGCGGGTGCCGGGCACCAGGAGCACCGGCAGATGCGACTTGTCCATCACCCGGGCGGACACGCTTCTCCACGCCTCCTCGGTGAAGAGACGCCTGGTGGCTCCCATCATCACCAGATCGGCTCCCACTTCGTCGGCCGTGTTGATGATTGCCTCGGCAGGGTCGTCGCCTTCGACGAAGCGGACGTCGGTGTCGAGCCCGACGGCGTGTAACCCGGCCACAATCGGCTCCACCGCTTTCTGGCCCCGCTCCTCCAGATATCTGGCCGCCTTGGCCTCCGCATCGGATGAGCCGATTGGGGCATCGTCCAGGAACGACCGACGCACGTCGTCGTCGAGGGCCTCGAGGAAGGAGCGGGGGACCCTCACCACGGTCATGACCGTGACACTCCCGTCATCGGAATGGAGGCGCCGGCAAAGGTCGGCTACCGGGGCTGCTGGAAGTACCCCGGTCGTGGCGATCAGGATGCGCACCCGGCTGAGATTAGGGTGTCGGCACCGCTTTTGCCCATGCGAGTCACGTGGACCCGGAACTCATCAACAAGGTCACCTGGAAGATCCCCAACGCCCTGGCTCTGATCGGCTCGGCATCGGGGGAGGAATGGAACGGGATGACCGCGTCGTGGGTCACGCAGGTGTCGATGGAGCCCGTGCTCATAGGTGTCGGGGTCGACAACAAAGCGGTCACCCACCGTCTGATCAGCGATGGCGGGTCGTTCACCGTGAACCTGTGGCCCTCAGACGACACCCGGGTATTCGTCAAGTTCTCCAAGCCGGCTACGAGGGAGGACGACACGCTCAATGGCCGCCCGGTTCGCCCGGGCGTGACCGGCGCCCCGATATTCGACGAATCGCTGGCATGGATGGAATGCAGTGTGCGTCACTCGATCGATCTGGGGACCCACACGTTCTTCGTCGGCGAGCTCGTCGACGCCGGTGTCAACGACGACGAGCGGCAGGCGGCTTCGATGTCTGACACGAGGATGAAGTACGGCGGGGTGCGGAGGGGCGGTCATTGAGACCCCCGACCGGGTGCGAGGAGGATCATGGAAGTCTCGGTTGAGGGAAAGGTCGTGCTCGTCACCGGTGCCAGCCGTGGCATCGGGCAGGCGACCGCCGCGGAGTTCGCCAGGAGTGGGGCCGCCGGAATCACGATCACGTCCCGGAAACCGGAGAACATAGAGACGGCAGCGGCGGAGCTGATCGCCTCGGGAGTGGACGAGGGGACGCTCCTCGCGCTGCCGGCCCGGGCGGATTCCGAGGAATCGGCGGATGAGGCGGTGGCGGCCACGGTGGAGCGCTTCGGATCGTGCGACATCCTCATCAACAACGCCGGGACCAACCCATCGGCCGGGCCTCTGATGGAGGTGGACCTGGGCGCTCTGGACAAGACCTGGGCAGTCAATCTGAGGGCCCCATTGCTCTGGGTCAGGGCCGCCTACCGGGCATCGATGGAGAAGCACGGCGGTTCCATCGTCAATGTCTCCTCCGTTGGTGGCCTGCGCCCAAGCCCGATCACCGGCGCCTACAACGTTTCCAAGGCAGGTCTGGTCCACATGACCAGGCAACTGGCCCTGGAATTGGCACCGTCGATCCGGGTCAACGCCGTTGCCCCCGCCGTCGTCAAGACGAGGCTCTCGGAGATGCTCTGGCAGGACGAGGCGGCAGCAGCAGGGATGCACCCGCTGGGGCGACTGGGGACACCGGAGGACATTGCCCGCGCCATCGTGTTCCTCGCCTCCGATGCCGCCGACTGGATGACCGGCGTCATCCTCCCGGTAGACGGGGGAATGAGTGAAGCGTCTTCATCGGGCATAGCCTGAGCAGCAGAGCGAGCACGACCCTGACCCACCCGGCACCCGACCCCGATCTGGCCCTTCGCTATCTGGAAGGCGACGTGGACGACAACGCTCTGTTCGCCCACGCCCGGGCGCTCCGTGACGAGGGCAAGGGCCAAGTCGTCACCTACAGCCGCAAGGTCTTCATCCCCCTCACCACTTTGTGCCGCGACCGTTGCACGTATTGCACCTTCGCCAAGCCGCCAGGTGCCGGCGGCATGTACCTCGAGCCCGACGAGGTCCTGGCCATCGCCAAGGCAGGTGACGAAGCCGGGTGCACCGAGGCCCTCTTCACCCTGGGGGACCGGCCCGAGGAGCGTTGGCCCCAGGCCGCCTCGTTCCTCGCCGCCCGCGGCCTCGATTCGACGATCGCCTACGTGGCCGAGATGTCTGCGCTGGTGCGCACGGAAACGTCCATGTTCCCCCACGCCAACCCGGGCCTCCTCGACGATGACGACATGAGGTTGCTGCGCCCGACCAATCCATCGATGGGGATGATGTTGGAGAACATCTCGCCCCGACTCATGGAGCCGGGAATGCCCCATCACGGGACCCTCTCCAAGGACCCTTCTCGCCGGGTTGCGACCATCGAGGCGGCCGGCCGGGCGAAGGTCCCCTTCACCACGGGAATCCTGGTCGGGATCGGAGAGACGAGAGGCGAGATCGTCGATTCGCTGTTCGCCCTGAGAGACCTCGGCCGGGCGACGGGAGCGATCCAGGAGGTCATCATCCAGAATTTCAGGGCCAAGGCCGACACTCCGATGCGGCACTCGGCCGAGCCGGTGCCGCGCTGGTTCGCCCGTGTCGTCGCGTTGGCTCGTTGGATCCTGGGGCCTGAGGCCAATGTCCAGGTGCCGCCAAACCTCACCGAGCAGTTCGAGATATACCTGGACGCCGGCATCAACGACTGGGGAGGCGTCTCCCCGCTCACCATCGACTGGGTGAACCCCGAGGCGCCATGGCCCCATCTCGACGAGCTGCGAAGTCGAACCGAAGCCGCCGGCTTTGCCCTGCGGCCCCGCCTACCGGTCTATCCGGAATACATCGATGAGGATTGGATACACGCCGCGTTGTACGCAGATGTGGTGGCGGCCGCCGACAAGGACGGTCTGGCACTCATCCCGGAGACATCAGGAGCAAGATGACGATCACGTTTCTCAGAGTGCGTCCCGCCGAGAGGCTGGCAGAGCCGACGGCGACCAGCAGGCGTCGGGAGGGAACGACGGCGGTCGAGATGCTGTCACCCACCAGCGCCGAGGTGACCGCGGCCCACAAGGCCGGTGTCCTGGTGGTGTCGGAGAGCGTCACCGACGTGGAGCCTGCTGCGTGGGTCGTCAAGCCCGAGGAGGCGCTGAGCCTCGCCGGGCGCGGTGTCCCAGGGTGGCGGCTGACCGTCGTGGCCGAGGGCTCGAGGGAATCGATTCTCGATGCCCTGGCCAGGTCAGGGGCTTCCTTTGCACGTTCCACACGCTCCGAGATCTCGGAGATGACGGCCTTGTCCTCCCTGCCCGGGGTCGACTTCTCGGTGTCGGTGTTCGTCGACGATGTCTCACAGGCCCTGAGGGCGGTCGACCAGGGTGCCACCGATCTGTTGTTGCGCGATTGGGATGTGGAAGGGATCGGCGAGCTGCGGGCGGCTCTCGGCGAGAGACGACTCGTGGAGAGGACCGCGTTCCCTCCCGGCATCGAGATCGACGAGGCCCGCTCTGTCTTGTCCGCCGAGACCTTCACCGCCTGGCTGAGCCAGGTCGACGGCTCCGGTGTGGCCCGGCCCCGATACGAATGGGCGCCCGGGAAGGATCTCTCGCCACCGGTGCCGGACGGTCGCTTGTCGGCGGAGTGGCTCGACGGGTCCTGGCTGGACGGCACACCGACCTCCTTCCCTGAGTCGGCTGCGGAGCTGGCGCCGATCCTGGAGCGCTCGTTGGACGGCATCGCGCCGACGACGGTGGAGGTGGAGGCGCTGTTCCGGGCCCGGGGGGACCAGGTCGACGCCGTCGCGCACGTCGCCGACATCCTCAGAGAGCGGGCGGCCGGCGACACAGTCACCTATGTCGTGAACCGGAACATCAACTACACCAATCTCTGCTACTTCAAGTGCGGGTTCTGCGCCTTTTCCAAGGGCCCGCGCAGTCTCAATCTCCGCGGCGAGCCGTATCTGATGGGGCTCGACGAAATCGTGGAGAGATCTGTCGAGGCCTGGGGGCGGGGTGCGACCGAGGTGACGCTCCAGGGTGGCATCCATCCCGATTTCACGGGCAACTTCTATGTCGATGTGGTCAATGCAATCAAGTCGGAGCTGCCCGACATGCACATCCATGGCTTCACCCCGCTCGAGGTCTGGCAGGGGGCGGAGACCCTGGGGATACCGGTGCGCCGCTTTCTCGAGGAGCTGAAAGCGGCGGGTCTGGGCACTCTTCCGGGGACGGCCGCCGAGATCCTCGACGACGACGTCAGAACACATCTGTGCCCGGACAAGATCCGGACCTCCCAGTGGGCAGAGGTGATGATCACCGCCCATGAACTCGGGCTGCGGGCGACATCGACGATCATGTTCGGTCACATCGACCACCCGCGCTCCTGGGCCAATCACCTCGAAGTGATCCGCGCCATCCAGCGTCGGACCGGCGGGTTCACCGAGATGGTTCCGTTGCCGTTCGTCCACATGGGCTCGCCGATCTTCCTCAGAGGGCGGTCACGGCCCGGGCCCACCTGGGACGAGGTGGTGCTGATACATGCCGTGTCCCGAATCGCCCTCGACGGCCTCGTGCCAAACATCCAGGCTTCCTGGGTGAAGCTCGGGCTCGATGGCGGTCGGCGTCTCCTCGATGCAGGATGTAACGACCTCGGTGGGACCCTGATGGGCGAGATCATCACCCGCTCCGCCGGTGCCGCCCATGGTCAGGAGGTCACACCGCAGGAGTTCCGGGAGGTCATCGAGGCGGCGGGGCGCCGGCCCGCGCTGCGCTCGACGACCTACGAGATCCTCGAGCCTCAGCCGCGGTAGGTGAGGCCCCTCGGGGCGGTGGCGAACCCCCACTCCGCCAGTGCCGGGGCGATCGGAGAGGCGGGCGCCGGCCGGCCGTTGACCGTGTTGACCGTCGTGCGTCGATGTCGAGTGGCGATCTCGGAGAGCCCTCGGCCCAAATTGCCATAGATCGACATGTCTTCGGCGAGGACGGTCAGGTGCCGCCTGCCCCGGTCCAGGTAGCCGAGCAACTGGCCCTCCCACAGGAAGACATAGGCGCCGGCGTCGCGAGCCAGTCGCGCCTCTTCGACCTCGGGCCAGGGAAGGGTGGCGCCGTAGGGGTTGGCAGGGTCGGTGGCGGCCAGCACCGTCAATTGGCGGGGCGGATCGGTGCGCAACCGGTCGACCGCACCGGGGAGTGCGAACTGTGAGCCGCCCAAACCCTCGACGAAGTATCCCCGACGCACCCTCCCCGTCTCCTCCAGATGGGAGAACACCGGGTAGATCGCACTGAAGCCGCCGGGGTAGCCCTCGGCGAGGATGGCGCTCCGGGTGACCACGCCGTGTCTGTCGAGGAGGAGGTGGGCCCAGGCGGCATGACGCTCGGTGTCGCTCACCTCCCCACCTACGAGTTGTCCGGTCAACGACCAACGCCCACCCGCCTGAGGGGGAAATTGTGATGAGAGCCCGGGCCGACCGGTCCGTCTCGTGCTGCGCTGTTGGATGAAGGCTCGGACCGGGGCCAGGGTGTCATTGGTGACATGACCTGACCAGACCAGGTCCCAGAGATGCTCGAGGAGGTCGACCGGATCGCCACCCCCGGTGCCGACGTAGATGTCCCGGAAGAAGCTCGCTCCCCTCAGCTCCAGGAAGTCATGGATCGATTCGGCCTCGGGCCCTTCCGGCATCTCACCAGGTCCCCTCCACAGCAGCCCGAGACTCGATCGCGGGTACAGGGCCAGCTTGCCGTCGCCCGGCCCGAGCGAGTCATGGCCCACCCAAACGAGGTCGCCATCGAGGAGGAGCCGATCGAGATGGGAAGCAGGGTCGGTGACCCTCGAGGAGAGCACGTCGCGCTCGAGCACGGATGCCGGGATCACCGCGCCAGTGAGTCGGGCAATCGCATCGGTGAGGGCAGTCGAGGTCGACGGTGGGTCGTCCCGGACTCCTTGCCAGGCAATGTTGAAGGCGGCCAGCGAGGCGGGTGGCACCGGCTCGATCTCCCGGCGCAAAACGGCCAGGGAGCGGCGTTTGAGCCGTCTCAGCACCTCGCGGTCGATCCACTCCCGTCCCTGCCCGCCCGGACGGAAGGCGCCGACATCGACCCGCCCCGACGCCTCCAGCTGCCGGAGGACGGTCTCGACGATGGCTGAGGGGATGGCCAGGGCATCGGCCGCCTCACGGGCGGTGAATGGGCCGTGGGTTCGGGCATACCGGCCGACCACGTCGCCGAGTGGATCGTCTACCGGCTCGAGGAACACGTGGGGGATGCCGGCGGGTGGCTGGACTCCGAGGGCATCACGCAGCCTCGAAACGTCCTCGACCGCGGCCCATCTCGTGACACCACCGTGGGTGATCTCGACGACCCTTCGCTGGCCGGTGAGCTCACCGAGCACCGACGGGATGTCCAGCCCGTCGGTGCGCACCTCGAGATCCTGGACGGTGAGCGGTCCGAGGTCCCTGAGCATGTCGTGGACCCCGTCGGCTCTCTTGACTCGCCTGCGCTCGGTCAGGTACTGCAATTCGAGCTCCACGGCGGCCACCACCTCGGGGTCGATCAGCTCGCGAAGCTCCCCCTCACCGAGCAGTTCCCGGAGGAGGTCCCGATCGAGGGTCATGGCCGCCGCCCGTCGTTCGGCCAGAGGGGCGTCGGCCTCGTAGAGGAACGCAGCGATGAACGAGAAGAGAAGAGATGAGGCGAACGGGCTCGGTGAGTCGAGATCGACCGATGCGATCCTGATGCGGCGTGCCCGTATGTCGGTCAGGACCTCGATCAATGACGGCAAGTCGAAGTCGTCCTGGAGGATCTCCCGGTACACCTCGAGCATGATCGGGAATGAACCGAATTGCTTGGCGACGCCGAGCAGGTCGGCGGATCGCCGGCGCTGCAACCAGAGCGGAGTCCTCTCGCCGGGACGACGCCGGGGGAGGAGCAGGGACCGTCCAGCTGCCTCCCGGAAGCGGGCGGCGAACAACGCCGTGTCACCGAGGTGCTCGAGGAGCAGGGCCTCGACGTCTTCGGGATCGAGCAAGAGATCTTCGGGGCCGGGCGGGTTGTCCGCATCGGGGAAGCGGAACGCAATGCCGTCATCGGACCAGATGGCGTCGACGTCGACTCCATAGCGGTCACGGAACCGATGACGCAGTGCCATCGCCCACGGGGCGTGGATCCGGGCTCCCAACGGCGAGAGCAGGACGAGTCTCCAGTCCCCGATCTCGTCGCGGAACCGCTCGACGACAAGGGTCTGGTCGGTGGGCAGCACCCCGGTCGCTTCCCGTTCCTCTGTGAGATACTCGACGAGATTCCTCGCCGCCAGGTCGTCCAGATGAAAGCGAGTCGTGAGCTCCTCGTGGGCCTCCTCCGGGTCGAGACGTCCCGTCTGGCGGACGAAGGCACCGACCGCTCTGCCGGTCTCTATCGACCGCCCCATCGAGTCGCCATGCCAGAACGGCATGCGGGCCGCTCCTTCGGCGGGCGCCGGCACGACCTCGACCCGATCGTGGCCGATCTGTGAGATCCGCCAGGCGGTGCTGCCGAGCAGAAAGACATCTCCCTCGCGCGACTCGTAGACCATCTCCTCGTCGAGCTCTCCGACCCGGCTCCCATCAGGGAGCGTGACGCGGAACAGACCTCGGTCGGGGATGGTGCCTGCGTTGGTGACGGCCAGCTGCAGCGACCCGGGCCGAGCCGTCACCTCGCCTGTCACCCGATCCCAGTTGATCCGGGGTCTCAGCTCTGCGAATAGATCCGAGGGATAGCGCCCGGCCAGCATGTCCAGCGTCTCGTCGAAGACGGCCCGGCTCAGCCCCGAGTACGGCGCCGCCCTGGTCGCCATCTCGTAGAGGGCGTCGGCGCTGGTCGGTCCGGCCACGACCCTCGCCACGAGTTGCTGGGAGAGGACATCGAGAGGGTTGGCCGGGATCTTGGTGGTCTCGACCTGTCGCTCCAGCATCTGATTGGCGACGACGGCCGCAACCAGGAGATCGCCCCGGTATTTCGGGAAGATTCGTGCCTTGGAGACGCCGCCGACCTGATGGCCCGATCGGCCAACCCTCTGCAACCCGGAAGCGACCGAGGTCGGAGCCTCGACCTGGAGCACCAGGTCCACCGCACCCATGTCGATGCCGAGCTCGAGAGATGAAGTGGCGACTACCGCTCGGAGATCGCCACGCTTCAAGGCCTCCTCGGTGAGGAGCCTCTGCTCGCGGGCCACCGATCCGTGATGGGCCTTGGCCACCTCCTCGCCCGCGAGGTTGTTGATCTCGGAGCAAAGTCGCTCCGCAAGTCGACGCGAATTGGCGAACACGATCGTGCTGCGATGGGCCTGGATCTGCTCGAGCAACCGGGGGTAGACCGCCGGCCAGATGGAGCGGGTCGACTGCTGATCAGGGTCGAGGGGATCGGGCTCGCCCGGTTCGTTCATGTCCTCTACCGGGACCACTATCTGGATGTCCAGGTCCCGGTCATGTGGCACATCGATGAGACGGACTGGCCGTGGCACCCAGGTCCCGTCGTCGTCGAGGGTCCCGCCGCCGAGGAACCGTCCGATGTCCTCCAGAGGGCGCTGCGTGGCCGAGAGACCGATCCGCTGTGGCGAGACGTCGGTGACCTCCTCCAGACGCTCGAGTGAGAGCGAGAGATGCGCCCCTCGCTTGCTGCCTGCCACCGCGTGCACTTCGTCGACGATCACCCAGCGGACGCTGCGCAGTATCTCGCGGGCCGCAGACGTGAGGATGAGATAGAGCGATTCGGGGGTCGTTATCAGGATGTCGGGCGGGTTTCGTCGCATCCGCTGTCGGGCATCGGGTGGCGTGTCACCGGTGCGGATGAAGGTGTCGACTGTCGGCAAGGTCGGGCCACCGATGCGGCTCGAGGCGTGGCGAATTCCGGCCAGTGGCGCCCTGAGATTCCGCTCGACGTCATGGGCCAGGGCCTTCAGGGGCGAGATGTAGAGCACGCGGCATCGACTGGCCTTTTCGGGCTGGGGCTCGGTCAGCAGTTGATCGAGTGTCCAGAGGAAAGCGGCCAGTGTCTTGCCCGACCCGGTGGGGGCGTGGATCAGCGTGTGATGGCCGTCGGCGATGGCGGGCCAGCCCAGGGCCTGGGCTCGGGTTGGCTCGTTGAACGAGGCCTCGAACCAGGTGCGGGTTGCCGGGGTGAAGGCGCCGAGCGGGTCCACACCCGGAAGGTATCAGCGGTCTAGGACAAGGTCAGTCCGCAATCGACCTAGGAGCGTAGCGACGTCAGAACGAGTGCCGATGGCCGAGAGGATCGCCTAGGCGGACAGCTCGAGTGGCAGCCGGTTGATGGCGGCCAGCTCGAGGAAGAGATCGACCACGTGCGGGTCGAACTGGGTCCCGGCGTGCTTGCGGATCTCGTTCACCGCAAACTCGACAGGCAGGGCACTCTGATAGGAGCGGGTCGACGTCATCGCGTCGAATGCGTCGGCAACGAGGATGATCCGGCTCAGGATCGGGATTTCCTCGCCACCGAGGCCGAAGGGGTAACCACGGCCGTCGTAACGCTCGTGGTGATAGAGGATCGCCTCGGCGACTTTGGGGTCGAGACGATTGCGTGTCATGGCGAAGCCGAGCTCCGGGTGACGGTTCATCAGCTCCCGCTCGGTGGGGTCGAGCGGGCCCGGCTTGCCGAGGATGCCGGGATCGAGGTGGATCTTGCCCACGTCGTGCAGCACTCCGGCCAGGGCAAGGCGGTCGAGCTCGATCTCGCCGAGCCCGATGCCGATGCCGAGGTTCACGGCGAGATCGGAGACCCGGTGCACGTGACCGTGCAGGTCCTCGATCACGTCCTCCATGACCTCGATCAATATGTCTCTTGGAAGTTCCCGCATTACGAAATCACCCGAAGGGGAAGTCTGGTTGGAGGTCGCAGACTGGGGTATGGGCCGAATGGACTATATGCCGTCGCCAATGTGGACTAGCCCTCCCGCCTGCCCATCCCAGAGTTGGAGCCAGATGCCGCGTTTCGCTAACTTTCGGTCCAAGCGAAAGACGCGCTCATCAAGAGCGGTGGAGGGACAGGCCCTGCGAAACCGCGGCAACCGACTCGAACGGTGCCAATGCCTGAACGATGAGTGGCCGAGGACGGCTATCCGTCACGGTGCTCGGAAGAGCGCGTAGAGACAGGAGAAACCGTCATGAGAGATCGAGACTTCGGGTTCGACACCCGTCAGATACACGCCGGGCAGCGACCTGACCCCGAGACCGGGGCGAGGGCGATGCCCATCTACGCCACGACCTCGTTCGTATTCGAGGATGCCCAGCAGGCCGCCGACCTGTTCGCCCTGCAGAACTTCGGCAACATCTACACACGGATCGGCAACCCCACCACCGCGGCGTTCGAGGAGAGGATGGCCTCGCTGGAGGGGGGATTGGGAGCGCTGGCGACGTCATCGGGCCAGGCGGCGCAGCTCATCTCGATTTTCACCCTGTGCAACGCCGGAGATGAGATCGTGGCCTCCCGATCGCTCTACGGCGGCACGTTCACCCAGTTCGACGTCACGCTGCGCCGCATGGGGATCAATGTCACATTCGTCGACATCTCCGACCACGGCGCGGTCAAGGATGCGATAACACCCAAGACCAAGGCGCTCTACGGCGAGACCATCGGGAATCCGGCAGCCGACATCCTCGACATCAGCGCCATCGCCGATATCGCTCACGACAACGGGATACCGCTGATCGTCGACAACACCTTCGCCACTCCGTATCTGTGCCGGCCGATCGAGCACGGGGCGGACATCGTGGTCCATTCGGCCACCAAGTTCATCGGCGGCCATGGCGTCGCCATCGCCGGGGTGATCGTCGAATCGGGCCTCTTCCCCTACGACAACGGGAATTTCCCGGGGATCACCGAGCCATCACCTGCCTATCACGACCTCATGTTCTGGGAGAACTTCCGGGAGTACGCCTTTCTGATGAAGGCGCGGGTGGAGAGCCTCCGCGACATCGGCGCCGCTCTCTCGCCGTTCAACTCCTTCGTTCTCCTGCTTGGCCTGGAGACGCTTTCGTTGCGCATGGCCCGGCACACCGAGAACGCACGGAGGGTCGCCGAGTTCCTCTCCGAGCACCCCGACGTGGCATGGGTCCGCTACCCGATCTTCCCCAACAACCCATGGACCGACCTTGCGAACAAGTACGTTCCCGAGGGCCCGGGCGCGGTGTTCACCTTCGGGGTGAAGGGTGGCTTCGACCAGGCCGCCGAGTTCATCGCCCGGGTCGAGCTGGCCTCCCATCTCGCCAATGTCGGGGATGCCAAGACACTCGTGATCCATCCTGCCAGCACCACCCACCAGCAGGTGCCGGTGGAGGAGCGGCGAGCCGCCGGGGTCGGAGACGAGATGATTCGCATCTCGGTGGGCCTGGAGGACATCGACGACATCCTCTGGGACCTGGATCAGGCGTTGGGAGGGGGCGAGGAATGACCACGGTCCTTCACGAGGCGAGCGCGCTGGAGCGTCTCCAGATCATCCAATCGGCGCGGACCGTGGCCCTGGTGGGCGTGTCGGCCAACATCTTGCGCTCGTCCAACTTCGTCGCCACCTATCTGGTCCGAACCGATCTCGAGATGTACCCGGTGAACCCGATGTACGACGAGATCCTCGGTCTCAAGAGCTACCCCTCGCTGGCCGACCTCCCCGTAGTCCCCGACATCGTCGATGTCTTTCGTCGTCACGACGAGTTGCCCAATGTCGTCGATGAGGCGATCGCGATCGGGGCCAAGGTGGTCTGGTTCCAGTTGGGGCTTCGTCACGACGAGGCTGCCGCCAAGGCCAGCGCCGCCGGGCTGCAGGTGGTCCAGGATCGCTGTCTCAAGATCGAGCACGCTCGATTCTCGGGGAGTCTGCATCTGGCCGGCTTCAACACCGGTGTGATCTCGTCCCGACGGCGGAGGCCGATCTAGGTTCAGGCCAGGCCGTGGTGCCGTGCCGCCTCGACGAAAGTCGGTGACCCGGCCCATGTCCAGCGGTGAGCTGGCCTTGCCGTCGGCTTTGAGCGATGAGCCCACGATGACGGAGTCGGCGACCTCGACGAGCTGAGCGAGGTTCCCGACTTCTGCGCCCGACCCGATGACCAGTCGGGTGCCCTTGGGTATCACCGATCGGGCGAGCCCGGCCTCCTGCAAATCTGGCTCCAGCCCGGTCCCGGCGCCGGAGACGATCACTGCGTCGGCAAGGCCACGGATCACCGTGTCCTCGGCCGCCTGCCTGATGTCGAGACCGGGCGGGGGAGTGGCGTGTTTCACCAGCACATCGGCCCAGATCTCCACCTCCGGAGCCAGGGCGGCGCGGCGTCGGGCCAATTCGTCGGCACGGCCGACGATGGGGCCCTGATCGGTGTACATGACCCCGGTGAGCACATTCACCCGGATGAACGCGGCTCCGGTCACCGCGGCGATTCCAAGTGCAGTGAGGGCATCGTTGCGCAGCACATTGACGCCGAAGGGGAGGGCGGTGGCATCACTCACGACCCGCGCCGCCAATGTCATCGCGGCGACCGTCTCCGGGTCGGATCTGTCCGCGTGAAAGGGGGCGTCACCGAAATTCTCGATGAGCAGGGCGGGGAACCCGGCGCCGGCCAGTTTCCCGGCATCGGACACGGCGGTCTCGAGCACTTCGTCGATCGATCCCTTGAACCCGGGTGAGCCAGGAAGCGGGAGAAGATGGATCATCCCCACGAGACGGGGGATCGGGCTCAAAGGTATGCCCTGGCTACCTGCATCGCTTTCTCGGCGTATTCGCCGGAGACTTTGAGGTTGGTCTCCCGCGGCTTGATCCTCCGCACTGCGATCCGGGCCCAATCCGACGCCGAGCCCTTGATCAGCTCGTCGGTGTCCTCCGGGCCGTAGACCCATTTGGCATAGCCGGGGCCGATCACCTCGACCCGGACCGGCTCGTAATCCTCGCCGGCGTGCTTGAAGGCGTGGGGGAGGGTCTTCCATCCCAGCCAGCAGACGTGACGGATCCGGGCGGTGTCCTCTACCTCGATCCCGAGAGTCGCGTAGATGTCGAGACCGTGCATCCAGGTCTCCATGAGCCTGAAGGTGGCGAAGGTGCGAGCGCTCATGTCGCCCTCGATCCACTCGATCCTGTCCTCGGCCTCCATGTGGGAGAGGGGCTCGACGACTTTGGCCCTACCGCCGCGCCACCATTCGATCACGTCCTGAGGGCGCATGCTTCGGCCCTTCTTGATCGCCTCGGCGCGGAGCGGGCCGAGCTTGGGAGCGTTCTGCCAGCGCTTCAGCATTTTGCCGCCGGCAATGGTGTCGGCGGCCAGCTCCTCGTAATCGGCGAGATGGGCGATCGTGTCACGAACCGTCCATGGCTTGGACGGCGTGACCATGTCCCAGATCTTGATGGGGATCCTCTGGAGGGACTGATCGAGGAACTGCTGCTCGGCTACCAGGTCCGAAAGGATGTCGCGCACGTCCCAATGGTAGCCGGAGGCCCGTTTTTAATCCCAGGCCAAACCACGCATTACCAGGGTCTTTCTGCGTGCTCTTCGGTCATCGGCTCGGGCAAATGGGAGGGTTTCGGGGCGACAACCAGGTCGTTGAGGGCGTCGATCATCATCCGCAGACGGCCGAAATGGCGCCGGTCGAACACGAAGGCGATGCGGTGCAGGTGGAGGGCGTCGCTGTCCTCCAACTCGGCCGCGCTGGGCTCGACCTTCTCGATCTTGCCATCGACCACGATGTCTGCGAAGTCCTCGTTGAGCTTCTCGATCGTCTCGTTGGAGGGCTCTTCGTTGAGTCGCAGGACGAGCCTCCCGCCCGAGTAGCGAGAGGAGTGGTAGTTGCCGTAGAAATGCCACATGTGCTCGGCGGCCGCCTGGGCATCCGTCGTCCGGAAGAACAGGGCCATGTCCGACTCGCTGATGAGTCCCCGGGCAAGCTGCTGCTCCTGGATGAACTCGATCATCGGCTCCCAGTAGCCCGTCCCTTCCGCTTCGAGCAAGACCACCGGGTGTAGATCGCTCTTGCCGGTCTGGACCAGCGTGAGCAGCTCGAAGGTCTCGTCGAGGGTGCCCCATCCGCCGGGGAGCAGGATGAAGGCGTGTGCCTCCTTCACAAAGCCGAGCTTGCGCGTGAAGAAGTACTTGAAGTTGACCGTTCGCTCGGGAGCGATGTGTTTCGGCACCTCATCCTCGAAGGGAAGACGGATGTTCACGCCGTAGGCGTGGTCGATGCCGGCGCCGCGGCTGCCCGCCTCCATGATCCCCGGGCCTGCCCCGGTGATGATGCCCCACCCGCTGTTGGCCATGATCGAGGCGAATTCCTCGGTCAGGGCGTAGTTGGGGTCGCCCTCCTTGATCCGGGCCGATCCATAGATGGTCACTTTCGGCTCTTTGTGCCGGGCGAAGACGAGATTGGAGTACCGCATCTCCTTGAGCGCGGTGTTGATCAACTTCAGGTCTGCGCGGGAGGCGCCGTCCCTGCCCAGTTTGATCGCAGTCACGATCATCTCGTTGATGAGGTCGGGGTGCGGCGTGGTGGTGGCCGCCGACACGAGCTCGACGAGTCTGGCATCTAGCTCCGGGTTGCCCAGGTCGTAAGGCATGACACCGACGGTACTCAGGTAGCGGATATGGGC
Source organism: uncultured Acidobacteriota bacterium (assembly GCA_963843585.1). Classification (GTDB taxonomy): domain Bacteria; phylum Actinomycetota; class Acidimicrobiia; order Spongiisociales; family ZC4RG35; genus JARDZU01. Next base: position 799,403 of record CAWJLJ010000019.1, on the reverse strand, counting down.
GTCAGAACGGCTTGACGGTCGGGCCTTTCCGCACCACGGCGTTCCAAACCGTCTCGTAGTGGTCCCGGTCGAAGAGGTCGACATGTGGGAGCACGTACTCCTCCCATGCCTGTCGGAGGGGATCGGGGCGGTCGGAATGAACCACCAAACCGGTTGGGAGCCGATCGAGCACGGATCGCAGCGACAGCGGCGTCTCCACCCTGACCCCCGAGTCCTGGGCCTCGAATGAGGCGTTCACCTCGACCGCGAGACGGGCGATGGCCGTCACGTACTCCTCTTTCAAGCGTGGGTACCTGCGGGTGAGCATGGCCTCGACCTGGTCTCCGCCGGGGAAGTTCTTCTCCCAGATGACCCATCGATCGGCGAACGCCTTGTTCAGAGTCTGGGTCCCTGCGTAGTCGCGAAGGTCGGTCGGGTTCATGGTCCCGAAGATCCGGACATCCGGGCGCAGACGCACCGTTTCCCCCGTGGGCAGGTCCAGGGACGAGTAGCGATCGAGCAACCCGTGCAGGGCGAACAAGGTCTCCGCCCCGGCGGCATTCAGCTCCGACAGGTTGAGCAGGGAGGGGCCGCGCAAGGCACGGGTGATATCCCCATCCTCCCAGCGGCTCTCGGTGCCTCCCTTCCCGTCGCCATGGAGTCGGGTCGATCCGATGAGAGTGACGTCGCGCACCTCACCGGTGAGGGGGATTCGAAAATAGGGGAGGCCCATGGCGGCAGCGAACTGCTCGATGTCGTGGTCTTTCCCCGTCCCCATGTGGCCGCGCACCGCTACATGAAGGGGCACGAGCCCTTCCGCTCCCGACACCCGGGCCTGCTCCAATTGGGCGAACCGGTAGAGCATTCCCAGATCGACGTAATGAGGGTCTGGCTCGGGGACCTTGCGATGCCTCAACTCGGTGTCAGGCACGTCGTCGGGAATCTCGAATCGCTCGAGAGTGATGGCCGGCCCTTCGCCGGCAGGGTCTTCAAATGTGACTTTCTTAGGCAACAGCCGTCTCCTGGTATGTCTTGATCTCTGATGCCCTGAGCCACCATGTGTCCATCCCCCACAGGGCCAGACTCCGGCGCAGGGCGTTTCTGGTTCCGTTGATCATCGCTTGGGTCAGGTCCTCCGGTTGGGACACGACCTCGTGGCGACGGTAAGCCTCGTCCACGGTGTGATCGCCGATCCCGATCCCGATCACGGTGGTGCCACTGGCCTCGACCGCGGCCACCGACTTGGCCAGCGCCTCGAGCGATCCACGGGTCATCCCGTCGGCGAGCACCATGAGCACCCGCACCTGGGCGCCGAGCCGCGCCATTCGCTCCGCGGCGTGGATGATGTTGAACTCGTCCACATTGGCCGCCTTCTCGAACAGGGACACCGGTGGTGCCGTCTTTGGATCCCGGCGGGCCAGCGTGGCCGCTGATCTCGGCTCTGCCGCCGTGTAGAAGAGACCGGCCAGCGTGGGCTCGGCGTCTCGCCAGCGCCGCTCGAACGGCTTGACGACGTAGTGGTTCACCGTCGAGGTGAGACGGTCGGCAGCGGTGCCCTGAGTCCGCCGAAGGCCGGCCGTGGCCGCCGACCTCTTCCGGCGATAGCTGTCCTCGGTGTCATCGGGCCGTGCGGCGAAGCCGCGATTGAACAAAGCGACCTCGAAATCGATCTGCAGCTCGTCGCAAAGCCGGGCCATGGTCCAGGCACCGAGCATGGCCGCCGGCATCGCCCACGAGCTGCCCGCCTTACCCGGGCTGAGCATCGAGGCCGAGGCATCGACGAGCAGCGAAACGGCGTAGGTCCGCCTGGTGCGAGCCGCCCTCCGCTCGTAGAGGCGCTGATACAGCCCGGCCCCGATGAAGAGAGCTGCGTGCGGGGACACGTCACCCTGGTCGAAGCCGGAGCGGAGCCCACGCCTCTGGTTGGCGGCGAAGAGTGGGAACAGCTCCCCGGAGACGCGACGCTGAGCGATGCCCCAGCGCTGCGCCATCCGGACCAATGACTCCGACCCCTCATTGGAGAAACGAGCAAACGAGGACGGGATCGGCCCCACGACCAGCTTTCCGCCCTGACCGGTGGGGAGGAAGATGTCAGGCGCCTGACTGACCCGGAGCAGCTGATCGGTCGACTCCTCGTCTGCGATGTCGGAGGCACCCTTCCGGTCGGACATCCCGGAGCGGGCCTCGCTCGATCGTCTGGTGTCCTGGTAGGAGTCGGCATCGGTGAGGATCGGCGAGGTCATGCGCACGGCATCCACCCCGTCTTTGGCCTTCTCGGCGTCGGCCTGAGCAGCGTGTTGTTGCTTGGCGTGCGTGTCGTTGGCCTGGACCTCGGTGATCAGGCCGTGGGCGCGTGCGATGGCTTCCAACTCCAGTGCAAGCTGCGCCACCTCCCACGGATCATCGGAATCCGCCGCCGTCTCGCAATGATGGCTGGCGTCGTCGATCGCCGCAGTGGCGCGTGACTCGAACCGCTTCTCCAGGACGTCGCGCTCGATGTAGCCGCCGGTGAGGAGAAAGCAGCCGAGTACGAACTGGCTCAAAGCCCCCGAACGCGAGATCGCCTGGCTGAGGGACGACATGTACAGGTCGGCGAGGACCGATCGCGCACCGGGGTAGGCAGCGAGACCCTGTGCTTCCTGCCGGGCGTCTTCGAGGGAGAAGAAGAGGACTTCGGCCACCGGCTTGTTCGTCCGCTCGAGGGCGGTGAGCAGGTCGACCTTGGCGTCGGGGGCCAATTCACCCTCGATCGGCCAGCCGTCAGGTATCTCCCTCGCCTCGTCGAGGTTGGTGGAGACGAGGTGCATCACCTCATGGAGGGCGGAGGCGATGGCCACCTCATCGGGGGTGACCGGGGCGTTGCGATGGTATGCCGCCTGGAAGATCCGCGGATCGCAGACCACTTCGTCGGCCGACGCCGCCGCCTCGGAGCCGAGTCGAACCCGCAGATTCGGGTTGTTGGACAGCGTCCTGGCGAAGCGGGTGACGGCCGGGGCGACGCGCTGATAGCGGCTGACCACGGCCTCGATCGCCTGGTCCTCAGGCCCGATCAGGTCGGTGAGAAAGGTCTGGTCGCGTCCGCGCATAGCCAGTCATTGTCTCACGGGTGTCAAGCTCGGGTCCGAGGCCCGCAAACGCTATTGGCAGCGGGCCCATACACTCCACTCCGTGCATTACGACCTCACCACCCTCCCCAACGGGCTTCGTGTCATCACCGAGCCCATGCCCTCCCTTCGCTCGGTTGCCCTCGGCTGCTGGGTCGACACCGGGACCCGCGACGAGTTGCCCAATGAGCACGGTGCCTCCCACTTCCTCGAGCACCTCCTCTTCAAGGGCTCGGAGAAGCTGTCTGCCCGTCAGGTGTCGGAGATCTTCGACGCAATCGGAGCGGAGTCCAATGCCTTCACCTCGAAAGAGAGCACCTGCTACTGGGTGAGGCTCCTCGATCAGGACCTGGGCACAGGATTCGATGTCCTGTCCGAGATGCTGCAGCGGCCCGCATTCCGGCAGAACGAGATCGACGCCGAGCGTCAGGTGGTCATCGAAGAGATCAACATGAACGATGACGACCCCGACGACGTCGCCTTCGAGAACTTCACGATGGCCGTGTTCGTCGACCACCCGCTCGAGGCCCCCGTGCTGGGAACGCGCGAATCGATACGAGCCATGTCCCGGGACGACATCCTCGGCTATTGGAAGAGGCGCTACGGGGCAGGGTCCATGGTGGTGGCAGCAGCCGGATCGATCGATCACGAGGCCGTCGTGGACATGGTGGCCGAACGGTTTGGCGACTGGTCAGGGGAGACCGTGGAGCATGAGCAGGCCGAAGCTGCCCCCTGGCCCGTGGTCAAGATCACACATCGGGAGACGGAGCAGGCCCACCTCGTCATCGGGGGCAAAGGCCTCACCAGGAGCGACGAGAGGCGTTGGGCGTTCGAGGTGCTCAACCACGTCATGGGCTCCGGCATGTCTTCCCGGCTCTTCCGGGAGATCCGGGAGGAGCGAGGGCTGGCCTATGCCGTGTACGGCTTCAAGATGGCATATGCCGACGCCGGCGCCTGGGGTGTCTACGTCGGGACGACGCCGAGCCAGACCGAGACCGCGATGGGCGTGATCCGTGAGGAGCTCGACAAGGTCGTCGAGGAGGGGATCACAGTCGAGGAGCTGGAGCGGGCCAAGGGCTCGATGCGTGGTGGCCTCGCCCTCGCCATGGAGGATCCCAACAGCCGGATGGTGAGGCTGGGCCGGGACGAGCTGGCGGGCATGCCCCACCTGTCAGTCGACGAGCGGCTGGCCAAATTGGAGGCAGTCGGCCTCGAGGAGGTCCAGGCCATCGCCACGGACATGTATCGGGGTCAGCGCATGATCGGCGCGGTCGGGCCCTACGAGGAAGGCGAGTTGGATCAGTATCTGGCGGTCTGACTAATCGTCGAGATCGAAGACGATCGACTTCGGCTTCTCTCCGAACTCGATCACGCCGGCCGAGCCGTCTGCGGGGCGCTCGATCACCAAGGCGCCGCCCAGCTCGTTGCCGTTCTCGGTGGTCGGCCAGCCTTCGACCCGGTACATCCTCACCGAGCCGGTGAGAGCGGTCCAGAGCACGGTCCGGTTGCCCTGAAGGATCTGCACCACCTCTTCGGCCCCGTCGACGGGGCGTAGATCCGCTCCGGGACTATCCGCCGAGAAGAATGCAGTGGCGCCCAGCGAGGCCGCCGTCAGCAGCAGGACAGCTGCCAAAGCGGAGAGATTTCGAACCCGGAGCACCTCGATCATTGAAGCCGGGACCCTTGACCCAGCGGGCATTTCTAGACGGTCAATTCGACTAACTGCGAAAGGACTAGTCCGTAGATCAGAAAGAAGGCGAGAATGGCAACGAGGGGCCCCCAGGGCTGGATTCGACGGTTCGATGCCATAGCGTGCCACCCCGAAACCGAGCACGACCCACAGGATCACATCGAGCGGCCAGGCCACGATCACCGAGTCGCTGAAGATCCCGAACAGCGCCGATATCGGCCCACCGGCATAGAGAAGCGTGAGCCCGAGGGTCTCGCAGAGCCCGGCGCAGACATCGCGATTGATCATGGTGAGCCCGGTGGCGAAGAAGACGATCCCGAAGGCGAGCAGGAATACGGTGGATAGCGCCGCGTCCCGACAACTGATGCCTTCAGATTTGCTTGCCACTGATTGCCTTCGAATTTGGTTGCCACTGTTGCCTTCAGATTTGGGCCGGCGATGGTAAGCCCACGAAGAAACTCTGAATCCGGGTAACTTTTCCCCGACCGATCGGAGTCCCCATGGAACTGAGAGACATCCTGCTGGTGCTGCACATCGCCGCTGCGGGCACATGGCTCGGGGCCAACCTCGTGCAGGCGGTGGCGCCTTCGATGTCGGCCAAAATTGGCCCGGCCGCCGCCGCCGGCTGGTTTCGGGTGGCGGCGGGCCTCTCGACCCGTCTCTACATGCCGGCTGCCATCGTCCTGCTCGCCACCGGGATCTGGATGGTCCTGATCACCGAGGCATTCGGATTCGGCACCACCTTCGTGACCATCGGTTTCGCCATGATCGTCATCGGCACCCTGTTTGGCATCTTCGTCTTCGAGCGTGGCTCGGTTAAGGCAGCCGACGCAATCGATTCCGGTGATCAGGAAGCGGCCAAGGCCGCCAGAGGACGGCTTGGCCGGCTTCGGGATCCTCGATACCGTCCTTCTGCTGTTCACGATCACGGCGATGGTGCTCCGCCTCGGAGCCTGACCGGGTCGGACATGAGCCGGCGCGCCCTCCTCATCACGATCCTCCTGTTGCTTGCTGGCTGTACGTCCGGTGAGGGCGGCGGTGATGGAGTGGGGGATATCGCGGCCGCGACGACGGTGCCCGGGATCCAACTTCTCGGGAAGGTGACCGACCCCAACGGCACTCCCGTTCCCCGGGCGACGGTGACGGTGGGGGCGAATTCGGCCGTCACCGCCCCGGACGGTTGGTTCGACATGCTCGCCACTCCTGGCCCGCTCGTGGTCGACAAGCCTGCCTGGGCGGGGAAGGAGGCGGCCTGGGACGGCTCCAATGCGTTCACCCAGGTGGCGATCGAACCCCTTCGTCTCCGCGCCTTGAGGGTGGGGGCGGAGGCCGCTGGCGACGACGAGAGGTTCGCCGCAATGCTGGCCCTGGCCGATGAGACCGCCGTCAACGCCTTGGTCTTCGATACCAAGCAGGAAGGCGGAAAGGTGTTCTACGAGACCGAGGTGACCGACGCACACGAGTCGGGCGCTGTCGTGAATGTCTACGACCCGGCGGAGCGAATCGCCCAGGCCAAGGAGCACGGTCTGTACACGATCACCCGCATCGTCACATTCGAGGACTCGTACCGGGCGGCATTCCGGCCCGAACAGGCGTATGACGGGAAATGGATCAACCCGACCGATACCAAGTCCTGGGAGTACCCGATCGCGCTGGGGGTGGAGGCGTGCCGTCTCGGGTTCGATGAGGTCCAGTTCGACTACGTCCGCTTCCCGTCGGAGGATGCGGCACAGATCAGTGGTCAGCTCGAGATGACGGAAGAGGAGCGGACGACCGTGATCGAGGGCTTTCTCCGAGCGGCGCGGGAGAGGATCCATGCCGAGGGCTGTGCGGTGAGCGCAGACGTGTTCGCCATCGTGGTCTCGGCCAACAACGATCAGGGGATCGGTCAGAGCCCCGAAGAGTTGACACGTCACCTCGATGCCTTCAGCCCCATGGTGTACCCCAGTCACTACTCGCCGGGCTGGCTCGGCTTCGACGATCCCAACGAGCACCCCTACGACGTCACCTCGGACGCCATCCAGGACGCCCAAGAGCGCATCGAGCAAGGTGTTGTCTTACGGCCGTGGCTGCAGGCGTTCTGGTGGACCAACGAGCAGATCAGGACATCGATCCAGGCGGCGGAGGATCTCGGCGTGGGCTGGATCCTGTGGAACGCGGTGAGCAACTTCGACCGTGCCGCCCTGCCCACCGACGCCGAGCTGGCCGCTTCCTAGGACCCGCTCCGGCCCTTGGGGCCACCTCCCCCGAATGTCCCTTTGCTCCTGGGGGAGGAGAGATCACTCGCTCCGACCCGTTCTCACGTCGGGAGCGCCCATACGCGCCGCGTCGGCAGTGTTGTCGTCGGGCTGGCCTTGCGATTCTCTTTCGGCCGCCACCCGCGCCCTGTAGTGATCGATTTCCCGGGTGAACGATGCTTCGTCCCAGCCAAGGATGGGCCCGATTATCCGACTCGCATCCTCGGCGGCGCTCAGACCCCGATCATGTGTCTCGATCGAGATCCTGGTGCGACGGGTGAGGACATCGTCGAGATGCAGGGCACCTTCCTCCAGGGCGGCCAGCGCGATCTCGGCACGCAGATAGGGGACCTCGTCGACGAGGGGCCGCCCCAGCGACGGGTCGGATTCGACCAGCGCGGCCAGGCTCCCTACTTCGGAGCCGTACCGTCCTAGAAGTCGCACGGGATCGGGGAGGCCGATCCGTGACGGATCCTCCATCAGCTCGGCCCATCCGCGTGCGCCGACCAGGGCGATCTCGTCGGTGCGGGATCCGGGCACCGCCGTGCCGAGATCCGCGACGGCGGCATCGACCGCGTCGCGGGCCATGATCCGGTAGGTGGTGTACTTGCCACCGGCGACGCTGACGAGCCCGGTGGCCGACACGGTGACGGCATGCTCCCGGCTCAGCATGCTGGTGTCATCCGACTCCCCGGTGAGGAGGGGGCGCAGCCCGGCATACACGCCGACGATGTCCTCCGGGGTGAGAGGGTCGGCGAGAACGCTGTTCACCGTGGTCAGGAGATAGTCGATGTCGCTGCTGCAGGCGGCGGGATGGGCCCGTCGGAGGTCCCACGGAGTGTCGGTCGTCCCGAGGATCCAGTGACGATCCCAGGGGATGACGAACAGGACACTCTTCTCGGTCCGCAAGATCAACCCGGTGTCGGACCGAACGCGGTCTCGCGGCACGACGATGTGGATCCCCTTGGATGCCTTCACATCGAGCCCGCGATCCCCGGCCATCGCCTGGATGTCGTCGCTCCAGACGCCGGTGGCGTTGATCACGCTCCGGGCCCTGATCCGAATTTCGCTGCCATCCTCGAGATCCGTGGCCTCGATGCCTGAAACTCGCCCGGCTTCGAGGATGAGCGACCGGGCTCTCACGCTGCTGGCGAGCAGGGCACCGTGGGCGGAGGCCGTTCGGGCCAGCATCAGCGTGTGGCGGGCGTCGTCGACCACGGCATCCCAGTACCTGACTGCCCCCACCAGATCGCTCCCGGCCAGTGCCGGCGCCATCTCGAGAGCCGCCTTGCGAGTCAGATGGGTGTGGCGGGGCAACGGGCTGTCGGCGGCCGAGGCGAACATGTCGTAGAGGAGGACGCCTGCGCCGACGTAGAGACGCTCCCAAACGCGGTGTTGCAGCGGGTAGAGGAATGAGACCGGCTCGGCGAGATGGGGGCAGAGACGGTTGAGCATGAGGTTCCTCTCCGCCAGCGCCTCACGCACCAGTGTGAAATTCCGCTGCTCCAGATACCTCAGCCCGCCATGGAACAGCTTGCTCGAGCGGCTCGACGTCCCCGATGAGTAGTCCCGCTGCTCGACGAGCGCCACCGACAGTCCCCGGGAAGCAGCGTCGAGGGCAACCCCGCACCCGGTCACTCCACCCCCGATGACCACGATGTCGAAGGATTCCTCGGCCATGCGGCGCAGATGAGCCCGGCGCTGGGCGGGGTTGAGGCTGGAAGAGGCTGGCCTCCGGTTACGTACCATCGCATCCATGAGCGGTCAGATGAAGGTTGGCATACAGCTTCCCGAAGTAGAGCGCCAGGTGTCCTGGCGGGAGGTGCGCGAGATCGCCAACACCGCCGAGGAGGTCGGATTCGACTCGATATGGGTAGGCGACCACCTCCTCTTTCGCGATGCGGTGACCGGGGTGCGTGGTCCGTTGGAGGCGTGGTCGCTGCTGGCCGCACTTGGTGAGGCCACCGAGAGGGCCCTCATCGGGCCACTCGTGGCAGCCACCTCGTTCCACAATCCGGCGATGATCGCGAAGAAGGCGGCCACCGTCGACGACATCAGCGGTGGCCGGCTCGTGCTTGGTCTGGGTGCCGGCTGGAACCAGCCCGAATACGCCGCCTTCGGCTTCCCCTTCGACCATCGCGTGTCGCGTTTCGAGGAGGCATTCACCATCATCCGAACCCTGATCAGGGAGGGCTCGATCGACCACGATGGCCCGTTCTACACCCATCGGGAGATGGAGCTGCTGCCGAGGGCGCGAGCCGACATGCCGCTACTGATCGGATCGAACGGGCCGCGGATGCTGAGGATCGCCGTCCCGCACGTCGATCTCTGGAACAGCTGGTACACCGGTTTCGACAACGATCCCGCGGGTCTCCCACCGCTCCTGAACACCGTCGACGAGGCCTGTCGCCAGGTCGGTCGTGATCCGGCCGAAGTCGAGTCGCACTGTCGCGGTTCTGGTTCAGCTGGAGCGTGGCACCGGCCGGATCGCGGGCAGCGGCGAACGACCTGACGTGAAACCGATCGGCGGTTCGACATCGGAGATGGCCGAGTCGTTGGCGCGTTTCGGGGCAGCGGGCATCACTCATGTTCAGGTTGTCCTCGACCCGATCGATGCCCGGGCCGTCACCGAGATGGGGGAGGTCCTGGCGCTGCTCCGATGAGTAGCTTCCCTCGATCTGACCGCCATCGACGTCGGCTGAACGGGAAGGAGACAGCATGGCCAATCTGCGCATCACCCGGCTCGGGCATGGGGGAGTCCTCTATCGGTCGCCGGGCGATTCCTGGATCTGGGTCGATCGCTGGACCGGCGCCCCCAACTACGCCGAGGAGTACCGGACCGCCGAGAAGGTCGACGTCGTGGCTCCCACCCACTGCCATTTCGACCACGTCGGGGACGATTGCTCCGATCTGGTCGAGCTGGCCGAGATCGTCGGATCCACGGTGATCGGGTCCCACGAGATGTCCATCTGGCTCGGATCCCGTGGGATCGAGTCGATCGGGATGAACAATGGCGGGACTGTGGAGGCAGCAGGGGTCAAGTTCACAATGGTCCACGCCGACCACAGCGGGGGCGCCACGCTGGGGACCGGGAGTGACCAGGTGACCCGCGATCTCGGGTGCTGGGGCTGGATCCTCGAGTTCGAGGATGGCACGGTCGTCTACCAATCCGGCGACACCGATCTGTTCGGAGACATGGCCCTGATCGGCGAGCGCTACAGCCCGAGCATCGGCGTGTTCCCGATCGGGGGGCACTACACGATGGGGCCACGCGACGCCGGCCGGGCGGCCGACATGGCGGGAGTGTCGACGGTGATCCCGATCCACTACGCGACTTTCCCCATCCTGACCGGTACCCCTGACGAGCTTCGCGAGCACACCAGAGCTGAAGTGGCGGAGCTGGAACCGGGCGAGACCTGGGGGGAGTGAGCTAGCTCCCTGCCTTCGACACGGCGGGAACGGGGCGACGCACCGACCTGAAGGTCAGGACCAGGAAGAACAGCACGATCGGGATCACAGCCATGGTCGCCGAACCCGACGTGTTGGCGTGATAACTGACGAGAAGGCCCAGGACGACCGACAGGACGCCGATCGCAGCCGCCGTTGCCATCATCGAGGGCACCCGCTTGACGAGGAGGGCCGCGGTGGCCGGTGGGCCGACGAGGAGCCCGAACACCAGAAGGGTCCCGACGGTCTGGAAAGAGCCGACGATCGACAACGTGATCAGAGAGAGCAGGGCGATATGGGTCATGCCTGGTCGCAGCCCGAACAGGCTGGCCTTCTGCTCGTTGAAAGAGAGCACCAGGAAATGGCGATAGAAGACGATCGTCATCGCCACGACGATCACGGCAACGACAGCCAGCGCGATGAGGTCTCCGCTGGTGACGCCCAGGGCATCGCCGAACAGGATGGTTGACAGGTTGACGGCGAACGAATCGGTCCTCGAGATCAGGATCACGCCGAGGCCGAGCATTCCGACGAACAGAAGGCCGATACCGGTGTCCTCCGAGAACCCGGTCTGGCGGTGCACGAAGTTGATGCCCCCGATCATCGCGATAGCGGCCAGCACGGCGCCGATGAGGACGTTGAAGTCGAAGATGATGGCGATAGCGATGCCGGGGACGACACCATGGACCAGGGCGTCGCCGAGAAAGGTCATCCCCCGGATGACCACCCAGGTGCCGACCACGGACAGGGCCAGCGCGGCGAGGACACCTGCAACGAGGGCCCTCTGTTGGAAGGCGAGTTCGAAAGGCTCGGTCAGCCAGTCCATGACGTCGAAGCTACCGGGTCATCCCAGGGCCTCCGAGATTCTCCGAGCGTTGGTGAGAAGCATCTCCGATAGCGTTTCGGCCCCCGATCCCGGCTCACCCAGAGATTCAGTGAACAACTCCACGACCTCGACATCGTCGCCAAGCTCGGCGGCCACCGCCTCGGCGAGTGCGGTCGGCTGAGTCGTCTCGGCGAAGATCGCACTCGTGCCCGATTGCTCCATGACCTCGACCAGATCGGCGAGCTCTGCCGAAGATGGCTCGGTGAGCGTGGAACCGCCCGGGATCACCACGCCGATCGTCTCGAACCCGTAACGGGCGGCGAAGTACCCAAAGGCCTCGTGGTTGGTCACCATCTCCCGATGATCCTGCGGCACGCTGGCGAGGATTCCCTCTATTTCCCCATCGGTCGCCTCCATCCCGGCGGCGTAGGAAGCGGCGCGTTCCTGCCAGCCACCGGGATGGTGGGCATCGAGTGCATCGGCCACGGCAAGGGCGGCATCGCCGACCCTCATCGGGTCCATCCAGAAATGGGGGTCGAGGGCGCCACCATCACGGAATTCGATCGGTTCGACCAAGGGAGCCAGTTCCAACACCTGGACCCCGTCGTCCGCCACGGATTCGAGAACGTCCTCCAACCCGGCTTCGAGGCCCAACCCGTTGGCGAGCACCAGGTCGGCGGTCGCCAGCAGGCTCGCCTGCTGGGAGGAGGGGGAGAAGTCGTGCGCGTCGACTCCGATCGGGATCAGTACCTCCACTTCCCCTTCGTCACCAAGCACTCCGGCTGCGATGTCACCCACGATCGACGTGGTGGCCACGACGGCCAGACCCTCCTCAGCCTCTTCTGGCCCACCGGCGCAGGCGGCGAGAGTCAGGGCCACAAGCAGCGAACCTGCCGGCGTTTCTCATCTCATGCCTATAATGAGAATCATTATCAACAAGCGTAGGATCGGGTAGCCGACAATGCCAGTCCAGGACCGACAGATCGAGGAGCGGCTCGCCGAAGCGGGTGTTCGCTACACAGCGGGGAGACGCCACGTCGTATCCGCACTCGAACGTGTGGACGGGCCTCTTTCGGCGGCCGAGCTTCATCTGGAGATGGGTGGGGCGGTGCCGGTCTCATCGGTGTACCGGACGCTGGCGGTGCTCGAGGAGGCGGGTGTGGTCGAGCCGCATCACGGCGCCAGGGGGATCACCAGGTATGAGATGGCGGAGTGGCTGGCCGGTCATCACCACCATCTCGTGTGCATCGAGTGCGGGGCGGTCGAGGACATCGAGCTCCCGGAGCCGCTGGAAGTGGAGTTGGAGCGTCTCGTCGGCCAGGTGTCGGGGTTGGCCTCCTTCTCGGCCGGCGGGCATTCGCTCGAGGTAGATGGCCGTTGCGCGAGGTGCCGGTGAGACCCGTGGCCGTCAGAGCGGAGGATCTGGTTCTGGCGTACGGCCCGAACATCGCTCTCGCCGCGTCGTCCTTCGAGATCCCGAGGGGTGGGATCACCGTTTTGATCGGCCCCAACGGATCGGGGAAGTCGACCCTCCTCGGCGCCATGGCGGGCCTCATCGATCCAATCGGTGGGTCGATCGAGGTGCTCGGACCGGAAGGTTCGGACCAGAGGATCTCCTACGTGTTGCAGAGCACCAAGGTCAACGACACGTTGCCGGTGACCGTCAGGGAAGTAGTGACGATGGGGAGATACGCCGGCTCCAACGCCCGTCGTCTCGATGCTGGGGACCACGTCGCAGTGGACGAGGCGATGGGGCGGATGGGGATCAGCCACCTCGCCGGACGGCACTTACGCGAGCTGTCGGGAGGGCAGCGCCAGCGAGTCCTGGTGGCACAGGGTCTTGCCCAGGAGCACGAGATCCTGCTCCTCGACGAGCCGTTGACCGGTCTGGACCTGACCTCCGCTCAGGCCATCGACAACGTCATCCACGACGAGACTCAGACGGGGTGCACCATCGTCATGACGACCCACGACCTGGCCGAGGCCCAGGTGGCCGATCATGTGGTTCTGCTATCGGGCCGCGTTGTTGCCTCGGGCGCGGCCGAAGAAGTGCTGACGGTGGAGAATCTGACAGCCGCCTACGGGCCCAATCTCCTCCATGTAGAGGGGGAGAGGCTCTTCATCGACGATCCAGCGCACCGCCCCGTCCCGGGGCGGCACGATCACCGGGATCGGTCGGTCTGACCCGCTAGGGAGTCGCAACGGCGTCGCTCAGCGACGGTGTCGATTAGGCGTCGCTCAGCGACGCGGCCCGCGCTCCTCGCGTGGCCTCGCCTCGTTGACCTTGAGGTTGCGGCCGTTGTAGTCGGCGCCGTCGAGCTCCTCGATGGCCTTTGCGCCGGCGTCGTTCGCCATCTCGACGAATCCGAAGCCGCGGGAGCGGCCAGTCTCACGATCGTTGATGATCGCAGCGTTGTCCACTGCCCCGTACTCACCGAACAGGGTCTCGAGATCGGCGGCCGTTGTGGTGAAGGGAAGGTTCCCCACGTAGATGTTCATGACTCCCGTCATCCTTTCTAATTGAAGGGCCTCTTGGCAGCCCTTCGCCATGTGTCCGGTACGACCCTGCCCTCGATCCGGTCGCAATGCTGGACGGGAAGCCAACGAGTCGCCGCCGAAGCAGCGGGCGGAACGCTAGTGGAAATCGATCGAATGTGTACCGAAATCGATCAACCCTCGCTGATGGTCACTTTGTTGATGACCACTTCCGATTCGGGCCTGTCCCCACGATCGGTCGCGGTGGTGGCGATCGAATCCACGGCCTCCATCCCGGACGTCACCTTCCCGAAGATGGTGTAGGAGTGAGGCAGGCCGACGTCGCTGTGGCAGATGAAGAACTGGGAGCCGTTGGTGTTGGGCCCGGCGTTGGCCATGGCCACCGTCCCCCGCGAATAGCTGCCCGGGCCCTCGATCTCGTCGCGGAACTTGTAGCCCGGGCCACCGGTTCCGGTGCCGGTCGGGTCACCGCCCTGGATCATGAAGTTCTCGATGACTCGATGAAAGATGACTCCGTCGTAATACCCATCGCGGGCCAGGAAGACGAAGTTGTTGACGGTCTGGGGTGAGCGAGCGGGGTCGAGCTCGATGACGATCTCGCCGTGATTGGTGTCGAGGGTCGCGGTGTAGCCCTTGTCCAGATCGATGGTGAGTTCGGGGGGAGACGGGTATTGGTCGGCCACGCGGCCTCTCTTTCTGTCGTTGAACGTAGAACGTGGAGCGTATGTGGCTTCGGTCAAGCCGCCCCGACATAGGCGGGGGTGTTGCCTGGCTTCCACTTGATCGAGCAGCCCATCGAGGGCCATTGCTCGGAGCTTGCCGGCTGCCCGGACAGGACTGCGTTGACGGCGGCGCGTAGGTCGGCGCCGGTGACCGCGATCCCGCTGTTTGGCCTCGACTCGTCGAATCGGCCTCGATAGGCCAACTCTCGATTCGAGTCGAACAGGAAGAAGTCGGGCGTGCACATGGCCGTATAGGCGGCAGCCACGCTCTGGTCGGTGTCGAACAGGTAGGGGAAGGTGTAGCCGTAGCGAACGGCTTCCTTCCTCATCGCATCGGGGCCGTCGTCCGGATACTGATCGGCGTCGTTGGCGGATATCGCCACGATCCCGAGATCGGAGTCCTGGTAGTCCATCCCGAAGCGCGCCAGTTCGTCGCGGACGTGCTGGACATAGGGGCAGTGATTGCAGATGAACATGACGAGCATGCCCTTCGAGCCGTCGAAATCGCCAAGCGAGACGTCTCGTTCCGAGACGACATCTCGCAGGGTGAAATCGGGCGCCTTTGTTCCGAGCGGGAGCATCGTTGAGGTAGCAGCCATGGCGCCAGTCTAAGGGTGGTGCATGCCTTCGATTACCTCGCCGAATGCCTCGATGCTGCCGTCGAGATGCACGTCGGGAATTGCGACCATCGAGTGGCTCGCCCCGGCTGCCCGATAGCCGGTCATGTGATCGAGCTGGTCCTCGATGGTGCCGGCGTTGTGCCGGGCCATGAACGCCTCGGCTGACATGTTTCGCCCTCGCAGCAGCTCAACCCGCTCACGCAATGTCTCCCGGTCTGCTGCCGTCATCACGTTGACCAGGTGGGAGACCTCGACCTCCGCAGGGTCCCGCTCGACCTCCGCACAATGCTGGTGAAGTACCCCGACCTTGCGTCGGATGACGTCGGGACGGCCGAAGAGATTGCAGGCGTCGGCGTATCTGGCGACCAGCCGAAGCGTCCGTTTCTCGCCGGACCCCCCGATGAGGATCGGGATGCGGTCCTGGATGGGTCGGGGGTAACAGATCAGCTCAGGTGCGGAGAACGTGGTGCCCGAGAACGATGGAGAGCCCTTGCCCCAGAGGAGAGGGAGCATGCGAAGCGTGTCTTCCAGCTGTTCGTAACGGGCCGGGACAGGTGGGAACGGGATCCCGTAGCCCTCGTGCTCCTCCCGGTCCCATCCGATGCCCAGACCAAGGCTCACCCGGCCCCCGGAGAGGACATCCAGGGTGGCCACCGTCTTCCCCAGGACCACAGGATGTCGGTGCCCGATCCCGGTAACGAGCGTCCCCAGCCTGATCCTGCTGGTGACCCCGGCCAGGAATGCAAGCGCGGTGTAGGCCTCGGGAATGTCCTCCCATTGACGGCCGACCTGGGGGATCTGACGGAAGTGGTCCATCACCCACAGGTCGTCGAATCCGGCCGCCTCGGCCCGAGAGGCGATGGAGGCAAGACGGGGCGCCATCTGGGAGCGATCCTCGCCCCAGTCGAATCTGTTGATCACCAGCCCGAAACGATGTCCCGACGTGGCCGATCGGTCCTCGGCTGCTTCGTCCTTGGCGACGGCGATCGAGGGGGCCACCAGGGCCACGGGCTGTTCGACGATGACGCGGTCGAAGCCATCGTCGTCGATCTCCGACCGGACGGCCCGAAACCTGCTGAGCTGCTTGTCGAGGACCGACTTCGGGATGGGCCTTGGGCGCACCATGTTGCGGGCACGGGCTTGGTCCGCCGGGGTGTCGAACACGACGGCGAAGGCGGGGAGCCCGGCCTCATGGGCGAGACCCGCCCATCTCCGTCGATTGTCCCGGTCGAAGCCGAGGGTGTCGACCACCGTGGTCAGCCGTCGGCGCATTCTCTCTGCCACGATCTGTTCCAGGATCGAGAAAGCCGCGGTACCGGCTTGCTGGTCATCCTCGCCGGCCCCCACCATTCCCCGAAGGCGATCAGAGGAGACGATCTCTGTCGCACGAAACGTCCCGGCTGCCCAGGTGCTCTTGCCCGAGCTGGACGCGCCGATCAGCACCACCAGGCAGGGCGCAGGCAGACGCAGCTCCATGCGGGTGTTCTAGTGGATCGATCGGTAACCTGGGTCCGGTGAGCTCATTCCTGCCCGCGCCGTTCGGCAATGTGGCCACGGCCATGATCACCCCGTTCACTGTCTCGGGTGACGTCGATCACGAGAAGGCATGGCGTCTCGCCCGCTTCCTCTCCGACAACGGGAGCGACGCTCTCGTCGTCACCGGGACCACCGGTGAGTCGCCAACCCTCAGCAGCGTCGAGAAGCTGGCCCTCTACAAGACGGTCGTCGATGCGGTGGCCGGCAAGGACACCCATGTGATCGCCGGGACCGGTACCTACAACACAGCGGAATCGGTTGAGCTCTCCGGAAGAGCGGCCGAACTCGGTTGTGCCGGGGTGCTGGCAGTGACCCCCTATTACAACAAGCCCGATCAGGCCGGCCTGGTGGTCCATTTCAGCGCGATCGCCGATGTCGGTTTGCCGGTGATGCTGTACAACATCCCGGGCCGGACCGGCACCCGGATCGAGATCGACACCCTGGCCCGGCTCGCCGAACACGAGAGCATCGTCGCCGTGAAGGATGCCGTCCTCGACATCGAGTTCACCGGTCACACCATCAACCGGGTGCCCGGTCTCACCGTCTATTGCGGCCAGGACTCGTTCACCTGGCCGATGATGGCGGTCGGTGCTGTGGGCGTGGTGTCGGTGGTCTCACATCTCGCCGGGAGAGCGGTCGCCGCGATGGTGCGGGCGGCGCTGGCCGGAGATGTCGCCGAGGCCCGCCGGCTCCACCACCTGCTCCTGCCTCTGTGCGAAGCATGTTTCCTCGAGACCAACCCTTCACCGGTGAAGGGCGCCATGGATCGGCTCTGGGAGCCGGTCGGCGACGTCAGGCCTCCGCTGGTGAGAGCGTCCGAGGAGACCCTGGTCGCCGTCGAGAAGGCGGTCGGCGCCCTTCAGGGCTTGTGAGCGTCTCCGTCACATTTCTCGGCGGTCTTGGGGAGATCGGCCGAAACTGTGCGGCCGTCGAGGTCGACGGGAAGATCGCCCTCATCGACTGTGGCCTCATGTTCCCCGAGGAGGACATGCTCGGCGTCGATCTGGTGTTCCCCGATTGGTCCTGGCTCATCGAACGATCGGACGATGTCGAATGTGTCGTCCTGACCCATGGCCACGAGGACCACACCGGCGCTCTCGCCTACTTCCTCCGGGACGATCAATGTCCCTGTCTACGGCACCAAGTTCACAATCGAGCTGGCCCGAGGACGGATCGATGAGCTCGGCGTGGAAGCCGAGCTCCGGCAGGTCCAGGTCAAACAGTGGGTCGATCACGGGCCGTTTCGCTTCCAGCTGATCCCGGTCAGTCACTCGGTGCCCGACGCCACCGCCGTGGCCATGGAGACCCCCGAAGGAGTGGTTCTCCACTCAGGGGACTTCAAACTCGATCCGACGCCGATCAACGGCGTGCCGACCGATCTACCGGCGTTCGCCACATTGGGCCGACGGGGAGTGCGACTCTTGCTCGCCGACTCCACCAATGCGGAGAGACCGGGGTTCGAGCCCTCTGAGAGCTCGGTTGGCCAGCCGATCGCCGATGTCATCCGGGACGCCGGCGGACGAGTCATCGCCGCCTGCTTCGCCTCCCACATCCATCGGGTGCAGCAAATCGCCGATGCCGGCATTCGCAACGGCCGCAAGGTGGCGTTCTTCGGCCGCTCGATGCACCGCAACACCGGCCTCGCCGCCGAATTGAAGGAACTCGACGTCCCGCAGAAGTCGGTGATGGACATCAAGGACCTGGCGGAGCTGCCCCCGAGCCAGCAGCTCTTGATCACCACCGGCAGTCAGGGTGAGCCGTTCGCAGCCCTGTCTCTGATGTCTCAGGGCCAGCACAAGTTCGTCGAGCTCGGTGAGGGCGACACCGTTCTCATTTCGGCCAAGCCGATCCCGGGCAACGAGACGGCGGTTTCGAAGGTGATCTCCAACCTGATACGACGTGGTGCGCGCGTGGTGCACGGGACGAATGCCAATGTCCACGTGTCCGGCCACGCCAACCGGGAGGAGCTGCTCACCTTCCTCAACCTGGTGCGGCCCCAGGCCTTCGTGCCGGTCCACGGGGAGTACCGGCATCTCCACGCTCATGCCGAGCTGGCTCGACAAATGGGTGTTCGTCACGTCGACGTGCTGGAGGACGGCGATCGCGTGATCCTCAACGGGAAGAAGACCCAGGTCCAGCGGAGAGCGGTGCCGGCCGGCTACGTCTATCTCGACGGCTCTGCCGTCGGAGATGTCCAGTCGGCCGTCCTGACGAGACCGCTCTCATCTCGCCGACGAGGGTGTGGTCGTGGTCACAGTCGGCATCGACCATGACACCGGGGCGGTCCTCTACGGGCCGGAGTTCGACAGTCACGGTCTGATGGACGACCCGGCCACCGTCCTGGCCAAGGCGGCGGACGCCGTCACCGAGGCCATCGGCGAGCATGCCTCGGGCCGGTCAGACATCGGCGAGCTGCAGAAGACGATCCGTCAGGCCGTCGGCCGGGTCATACGCGCCGAAACCGCCCGCCGCCCGGTGATCGTCCCGGTGGTGATGGAGCTCTAGCCGGGGCGAACCTCAGGTTCCCCGGCCCGGATACGGGTCGAATCGTCTCAGGTTCGACTCCGAACTCGACCTCCGACGCAGCATTCCACGACCAAATCCAACTCCCATGTATTGTTTCTGAGCACATGGGAACCAGGACACCCACCCGGAAGGGGTCCTCCGGGCGGAGACGGGTGTCCACAGCGAAGAAAAAGAAGACTGCGCCACTGAGCGCGGTCCGCCAGAAGCTGGTGGCGGTCCGCAGTTCGGTGCGCAACACCCTCGGGCGTCAGACCGACGACATCTGGGGCATGATCCTCGTGGTTCTCGCCATCCTGATCCTGCTCGCCTTCGTCGATCTCGCCGGCCCGGTCGGCGAGGGGATGGCCGGTGGGAGCCGATTCCTGTTCGGGGTGTGGCGATTCGCCCTCCCGGTGGCACTGGCCGGCATTGGAGTGGCGATGATCGTCGGCAAGCCCAGAGATGGCGCCAAGCGCCTGGTCGCCGGCGGCATCGTCACCTTCATCGGCTCGCTGGCCCTGTTCCACCTCATGACCGGGGCCGTGGCCTTGGCGCCGAGCCTGGAACTGGTCGAGGACCGGGGTGGCGCAGTCGGCTCCCTGATCGCGTTCCCGATGCGGCGGATCCTCGGCATGTGGGGAGCCTTCGTCGTGCTCGCCTCTGCAATGGGGATGGGCGTGCTCATCATGACCCAGACCAGCGTTCGTGAGTTGGCCGCGGGCATCGCCGACCTGTACCGGTCGACCCGGACGATGGCGTCCACCGCCGTGATCGGCGCCCGGGCCGAGCGTGCTGCTGAAGTGTCCGATCGGATCGCCAAACCAGCACCCGACGTTCGAGGGCGCCACGCGCGGCCAAAGCCCTCTCGTCCGAAGGCCGAGAAGCCCAAAGAGGCCGTCGCTCCGAAGCCGAAGTCGCTCCCGGTGCCACCGGCGGGAGAAGCGAAGAACAGCGGCTACAAGCTGCCGCCGCTCAGCCTCCTCGACGAGGGGACCGGTGGAGAGATCAACAAGCGTGCTCTCGAGGACACCGCCCGCCAGCTGGAGGAGACCCTGATCCAGCACGGTGTCGACGCCAATCTCACCAAGATCGTCCCCGGGCCCACGGTCACCAGGTACGAGATCGAGCTGGCCCCGGGGGTCAAGGTCAATCGCGTCTCCAGCCTTTCCCATGACATCGCCTACGCCCTGGCCACGCCGGACGTGCGGATACTCGTCCCGATACCGGGCAAGTCGGCCATCGGAGTCGAGGTCCCCAACACCAAGCGGAGGCTGGTGTCTCTGGGTGACATCCTCTCGAGTGCCGAGGCGGCAGTCGAGACCCACCCTCTGACTGTGGGGCTGGGCATGGACATCTCCGGTCTCCCCAAGCTCCTCAACCTGTCCGAGCTGCCACATGTCCTCATCGCCGGGGCCACCGGGGCCGGGAAGTCCTCATGCATCAACTCGATCGTGACCTCGTTGTTGATGCGTACCCATCCGGACGACGTGCGCGTGATCATGGTCGACCCCAAGCGGGTCGAGTTGGGCCAGTACAACGGCGTGCCTCACCTGCTGACCAGGGTCATCACCAACCCGAAGAAGGCCAATGACGCCCTGAAATGGGCGGTAGCGGAGATGGACCGTCGTTACGACCTGCTCGCCGACGCCAAGGTCCGCGACATCGAGGGATACCGACTGAAGTGGGAAGCCGGTGGCCTCGACCCCGGCGGGTTCGATCGCTTCCCGTACATCGTGATCCTGATCGACGAGTTGAACGACCTGATGATGGTGGCCGGGCGGGAGGTCGAGGAGTCGATCGTCCGCATCGCCCAGATGGCCCGTGCGGTCGGGATCCACCTCGTCGTCGCAACTCAGCGCCCGTCGGTCGACGTGATCACCGGTGTCATCAAGGCCAACATCCCGAGCCGGCTCGCTTTCAGCGTCGCTTCCCAGACCGACAGCCGCGTGATCCTCGACGGATCTGGGGCGGAGAAGCTGATCGGGATGGGCGACATGCTGGTGGTGACGGCCAAGGAACCCCGCCCACAGCGGATCCAGGGCGCCTGGGTGCGGGAGAGCGAGGTTCATTCGGTCGTCGAATGGGTGCGCAAGCAGCAGGAGGCCAAGTACGAGGACCAGGAAGTCCTGGTGGCAGCGACTGCCGCCGCCGCGGCCCAGGCCGAGGAAGTCGACGACGAGGAAGAGGCCCTGGTCCGCCAGGCGATGGATCTCGTGGTCCGGAGCGAGCTCGGCTCCACCTCGATGCTGCAACGCAAGCTGCGCATCGGGTTCGCCCGAGCGGGACGGGTGATGGACATCCTGGAGAGCCGTGGTGTCGTTGGCCCATCGCACGGCAGCAAGGCCCGAGAGGTCCTCATGACCGTCGAGGAGATGGAAGAGGCTCTCGCCGCCGAGATGCCGCGCTGGGGTCTAGACCTCGCCGGTTCGTGAAACCGGGCGGCAGATAAGCTCTCCGCCGGCATGCTCACCCTGATCAGCCCGGACGGGACCGTTGGCGATCGTCTCCCCATCACCCTGGAGGAGATGCGCCGGCTGTACTCCGACATGGTCGAGGCCCGCACCTATGACCACAAATGCATGGCCATGCAGCGACAGGGGCGGCTGGCCACCTATGCCCCCTTCGAAGGCCAGGAAGCGGCCCAGATCGGGGCGGCGGCGGCGCTGCGACCCGACGACTGGGTAGCGGCCACGTATCGGGACGCGGCACTCATGTGGCGGGCCGGGTATCCGTGGAGCCTCCTCGTCGCGGGACGGACCGGCGACGAGCGGGGCGGGCAGCCTCCCGATGGGGTCAACGTGCTTCCGCCTTCGATAACCGTCGGCGGTCACATGATCCATGCCGTAGGGCTCGCCTGGGCCGAGGCGCTCAGGGGCTCTGACCGGGTTGCGCTGACCTCGTTCGGCGACGGCGCCACATCCGAGGGCGATTTCCACGAGGCAATGAATTTCGCCGCCGTCTTCAGCACGCCGACAGTCTTCCTCTGCCAGAACAACGGCTTCGCCATCTCCTACCCCCGAGCCGAGCAGACCCGTTCCGAGTCGATCGCCATGAAGGCGGAGGGATACGGCATGCCCGGCGTCCTCGTTGATGGCAACGACGTCGCCGCCGTCTTCGAGGTCGTGAGTGCGGCGGTCACCAGGGCGCGAAGCGGTGAAGGGCCGACACTCATCGAAGCGGTGACCTACCGACTCGGACCTCACACCACGGCCGACGATCCGAGCCGCTACCGCGACGAGGACGAGGCCGTGGAGTGGCGTGAGAAGGATCCCCTCGAACGGGTGCGTCTCCTTCTCGAGAGGGCCGGCGGCTGGACTCCCGAATGGCAGGCAGAGCTCGAGACCCGAGCATCGGACGTGATCGAGGAGGCGGTGGCGATGGCGGAGGCGCTGCCCCAGCCGACCGCCGAGGAGATGCTGCTGCGCATGTACGAGCAGCCGACGTCGTCCATCGAGACTCAGCTGGGGGAGATCGGCTCATGAGCGAGGTG
This sequence comes from uncultured Acidobacteriota bacterium, assembly GCA_963843585.1. GTDB lineage: Bacteria > Actinomycetota > Acidimicrobiia > Spongiisociales > ZC4RG35 > JARDZU01. The sequence goes on along the minus strand of CAWJLJ010000019.1, from coordinate 776,751 downwards.
ACCCTGGCCCAGTCACTCAACGGGGCGCTGGCGACCGCGCTCGAATCCGATGAGCGTGTGGTGTTGCTCGGCGAGGACATCGGTCGGACCGGGGGAGTGTTCAGGATCACCGACGGGTTGCGGGACAAATACGGGGAGGACCGGGTGTTCGACACCCCGGTGGCGGAGTCGGGGATAGTGGGAGCGGCATTCGGGATGGCCATCGCCGGGATGCGCCCCGTGGCCGAGCTCCAGTTCCTCGGTTTCTCGTATCCGGCATACGACCAGATCATCAACCACGTCGCCCGTATCCGGAACCGCTCCAACCACCGTTTCACCGCCCCCGTGGTGATACGGGTCCCCTTCGGTGGCGGCATCGGAGCCGCCGAGCATCATTCCGAGTCGACCGAGGCGATATACGCCCACATCCCGGGTCTCAAGGTGGTGGTCCCGTCGACTCCTTCCGACGCTCGAGGTTTGCTCCTGGCCGCCATCGAAGACCCCGACCCGGTGCTCTTCCTCGAGCCGATCCGCCTCTACCGGGCGGTCAAGGAAGAAGTACCCGAGTTGTACTACACGACAGAGATCGGCCCGCTGCGGGTCGAGCGTGAAGGCGAGGACATCACAGTGGTGTCCTGGGGGGCGATGATGAAGGAGGCGCGGGCGGCGGCGACCCGCCTCGAGGAGTCCGGGGTCTCGGTGGAGGTACTCGACTTGCGCACCCTTTCTCCGATCGACGCCGATGGCATTGCCCGCTCGGCGACCAAGACGGGGCGGGTGGTGGTGGTCCACGAAGCCCCCCGGACCGCCGGCATGGGGGCGGAAGTGGCCGCAATCGTCCAGGAGCGCGCCCTCTACTCGCTCACGGCGCCGGTGCGTCGAGTCACGGGCTGGGACACCATCTTCCCGCTGAAGCGATCCGAGGGCCATTACCTTCCGACTGTGGATCGGATCGTGCGGGTGGCACAAGAGACTCTGGAGGCCTAGTGGCGAGGGAATTCCTCCTGCCTGACATCGGCGAGGGCCTCACCGAGGCAGAGATCGTGCGGTGGCTCGTCCCCGAGGGGGGACATGTCGAGGCCGACCAGCCCGTGGTCGAGGTCGAGACCGACAAGGCCGTGGTCGAGATCCCATCTCCGTATGCCGGCACCGTCCTTCGTCACGGTGGGGTCGAGGGGGAGACGATTCGGGTTGGGTCGGTGCTTGTCGTGATCGGTGAGGACGGAGAGGTCGCGACCTCCGCCGACTCCACACCCGAGCGAGAACCGACTCACGGCGCGCCGCCCATCGTCGGCAGCCTCAGCGAGGATGCAGAGGTGCTCTCCCCGGTCGGCCCGGCCGCAGCGAGTGAAGGGACCAAGGAAGTCAAGGCGCTTCCCATCGTGCGCAAGCTGGCACGGGAAATGGGGGTGGATCTCGGACAGGTGCGCGGCACAGGCCCCGAGGGCAGAGTCACCCGGGAAGACGTGGTGGCGGCCGCTCCATCGGCGACTGAGGCACCGGCGCCCACCGGAGAATCGATGCCGCAGGACACGACTGCCGCGTCCCCGGCGTCGGTTACCGGTGAGGACGAGCGTCGCCCTTTGTCCCGGTTGCGCCGGACCATTGCCTCCAACATGGCGAAGAGCTGGGCCGAGATACCCCACGTCACCACTTTCGACGAGGTGGACGCGACGAGGCTCGTGGAGATCCGATCCGCCCTCAGCGCACGTCACGAGGTGAAACTCCCGATGGAGGCACTGGTCATCAAGGCAGTCATACCGGCCCTCGAGGCCTTTCCCGACTTCAACGCAACCCTCGACGGCGACGACCTGATCGTCCATGGCGCCCATCACATCGGGATCGCGGTCGACACACCCGATGGGCTCCTGGTTGCAGTGGTGCGAGACGCCGCGGCCCTCGCGGTCCTCGACATCGCATCTGAGGTGCGGCGTCTCGGAGAGGGTGCGCGGGAACGGTCACTCGCCCCCGACGAGCTGACCGGCCAGACCTTCACGGTTTCCAACATCGGGGCCGTTGGCGGCGGTCAAGGGACTCCAATCGTCCCCTACGGCACGACAGCGATCCTCTCGGTGGGTCGCGCCCAGGAGAAGGTCGTGGTGAGCAACGGGGACCTGGCGATTGCGCCCGTCATGCCGTTGTCGCTGTCCTACGACCACAGGGTCATCGACGGCGCCCAGGGTCGGCGTTTCATGGCCTTGGTGATCGAGAATCTGGAGGAACCGGCGCTGTTTCTCGCCGGTTGAGCCATGCCCCACGTTCATGTGACACCCGCCGACGAGGCGGTCGGTGTCACCAGGCGCGAATACGACGCCGCTACGCGAAGGGCCGGTCGGATTTGGAACATCGTCTCGATCCAGAGCCAGCTACCCGAGGTGATGCGGGATTCGATGCGTCTCTATTCCACGATCATGTTCGGCGATTCACCCCTCACCCGGTCCCAGCGGGAGATGATCGCTGTAGTCACGTCAGAGGTGAACGAGTGCCACTACTGAATAACGGCGCATCTACACGACCTCCGGGATGAGGTCGACGATCAACAGATGGTGGACCGGTTCGCCGAGGATTGGCGGAGCGCCGGCCTCGACGATGCCACCATGGCCTTGCTCTTGTTCGCCGAGCGCCTCACCGACGATTGCGCCTCGGTCAACGCAGAGGACGTGGCCCGGCTGAGGCAGCATGGCTACGACGACAGGGCGATCTCCAGTTGTGTCCAGGTCGTCGCCTACTTCAACTACATCAACCGGATCGCCGAGGGCCTCGGGGTGGGACCAGAGGATTGGATCGACGACGACGGGCGCGAGAAGACGCCCTAGATTCGAGTAATGGCAGAAGAGCAGACCACCCAGGTCGAAGAGGAGACGCCACCCCTTCCCGAGATCGAAGAGAAGAGCGTCTCCAAGCAGTACACCGGCAAGTTTGGCCGCCGCAAGGTGTCCTATACGGCGACCGCCGCCACCCAGATCGTCGAGCAGGAGGACGACAAGAAGGCGGTCTTCTTCCACGTCGCATACACCGAAGACGGGGCCGACCCGGCATCCCGGCCGATCGTGTTCGCCTTCAACGGAGGACCGGGATCGTCCACTGTCTGGCTCCATCTGGGGCTGCTCGGGCCACGCCGGGTGGAGTTCGACGAGAGCGGCTTCAAGGTCTCGGTGCCCGGCCGCCTGGTCCACAACGATCAATCGATACTCGATGTGGCGGATGTGGTCCTCGTCGACGCCATCGGCACCGGCTTCTCCACGGCCACACCCAAGGACAAGGAGAAAGAGTTCCACCACTTCTCCAAGGACATCGGCGCCTTCACCGACTTCATCGTTTCCTACCTGAACCGGAATGGGAGATGGGCCTCCCCGAAGTATGTCGCCGGGGAGAGCTACGGGACCACCAGAGGGGCGGCGATCGCCCACAGTCTGTTCGCCCACAAGGGGACCGAGCTCAACGGGCTGATCCTCATCTCGTCGGCCCTCAACTTCCAGACGATCGGCCAGGAGCCCGATGCGCTCGTCTTCCGGCCGGGGAACGACCTTCCCTTCATGGTTTTCCTGCCTACCTATGCCGCCACTGCCTGGTTCCACGGCCGGCTCTCATCCAAGCTCCAGCGCCGCGACCTCCGCGACCTTCTCGATGAGGTGGAGGAGTTCGCCATCGGCCCCTACTGGTCAGCCCTGGCCCGAGGTGATGCGCTCGAAGACACCGAACGGAAACGAGTGGCGGCCAAGTTGGCGGCATACACCGGGCTCTCGGCCGACTACATCGATCGATACAACCTCCGGATCCACATCCATCGCTTCTGCAAGGAACTGATGCGAGACCAGCGGAGAACGGTCGGCCGGCTCGATTCTCGCTTCACAGGGATCGACCGGATAGTGGCTGGAGACAATCTGGAGAACGACCCGGCCTCCGACCAGGTCGGCGGGCCTTTCACGGCGACGCTGAACGACTACCTGCGGGTGGAGCTCGGATTCGAGAACGAATCCTTCTACGAGACGCTGAACATGAAGGTCAACGAATCCTGGGACTACGAAGAGTTCAAGGGCCACTACGTCGACACTTCGGAACAGCTTCGGGACGTCATGTCCCGATCGCAGCAGTTGCAGGTGTTCGTGGCCAACGGGTACTACGACCTGGCAACTCCCCATTTCGCCACCGAGTACACCATGAGCCATCTCGGGCTCGACGAGTCGCTTGCGGAAGAACATCCGGATGGAGTACTACGAGGCGGGCCACATGATGTACCTGCAGCGTCAGTCGCTGGTTGCCCTGGCCGGCCAACTGAGAGGATTCATCGAGGACACCTCGAGCTGATCAGCCCTCCGAGTGCGTCTCGACCAGGTCGAGGACCTCAGGCATGTCCAGCTCGGGGTAGGGATCCGGGGCGAGCAATCCCAGGATCCGGCTCTGAGAGCGGGCCGAGACGATGATCTTGTCCGACCACTTCCGTTGGAGGTCCGGCGCCGCGGTCCTGCAACAGCCAGGGTCAGGGCAGGTCGAATTCTCACGGTTCTCCGTGTCACGCCCCCGGAACCATCGGGCCTCGACGAATGGGACCCCAACAGTGACCGCGTGACCCGGCTCCCGTCCCGCTTCGATATGCGTCGTGCAGAAGAACGTCCCTTCAGGTGTGTCGGTGTACTGATGGTGGGTTCCGTAACGCTCGGCCGAGTCGAACGTGATCCGTGCCCCCCAGCGGCGGCAGAGACGCTGTGTCTCCATCCCGCCATGACCATCCCTCGGAATGGGCGCCTCGTCGTTGGCATAAGCCTTGACCACCGTCCCCATCGCATCGTTGACAATGAGATGAGTCCTGATGCCGAGATGACGTGTGGCCAGGTTCACCGTCCGCCAGGCCGCCATCTCGTATGAGACGTAGAAGAGCTCCTTGACGTCTTCGACATCGATGTCGTGGTTGTCCTTGGCTCCGCTGAGCCTCGCCACCACCGCATCCTCCGGCGCCAGCACCGCCGCGGCGAAGTAGGCCGTCTCTATCCGCTGACGTAAGAAACGTGTCGAGGTCGGGTTCCGTCTCGTGGCCAAGGAGGAAACCGGCAAGGGTCTGCAATACCGCCTTGCGTGCCTGACGTGTGCGCAAGGCATCACGCTGGGCGATATAGACCCGATGGTGATCGAGGTCGATGATCGACCGGGCAAACGAAGGCATGTCCTCGACCGGATGCAACTCGAACCCGGCGCTGGCACTCAGGTCGAGGAGGTTCCGCGAGGAGAATGGCCCCGCACCCGAGTACCCGCTCGAGGCAAGTGCGTTTCGGGCTTCGGTCTCCACTTCTTCGAGATAGCCGTCCTGACCGGCGAGCCAGGAGGTGACCTCCCCGTTGGCTCGTCTCACGTCCTCGGAGCCGGCCGAGCTCAGGTTGGAGCGCTCCCGCAATGCTTCGTGAAGACCGACCAGGTGTGTCAGTGTCTCGTTGTCGAGTTTGGCGCTCGGCTTGACCGTGGGGAGATGGAGCGAGTCGAAGAACGGGGTTTCCTGCGATCTGAGCAAGGCGATCTCCAACGCGTCCCGCCGATTGGGCGGGCTGGGGTCGAGAAGCTCGGCGAGGTCGACCTCCAGAGCGGCTGCGATCTCGACGACCAGGTTGAGACGGGGCTGCTTCTTCCCGTTCTCGAGCAGGGACAGATACGGGGCGGGCCGGCGCACCGCGGCGCCGAGCTCGTCGAGAGTCATCCCACGCTCGCGGCGGTGATGACGAAGCCGACGGCCGAGGATGAGTGGGTCCAACTGCTGAGTTTGAGTCATTTGTCTTCGCTTCCGAAAGATCGTCTATTCTTTAGCCTAGCTTGATTTGAAATGGTAATCCTCCAGGTAAAGACACTGTCATCTTATGAACCAGTTTCGAGATACCGAGATCGAACGCCGGGTCCTCGACCCGGAAGCGGTCGCGTTTCTCACCGATCTGGAGCAGGAATTCGGCTGGCAACGGGGCCAGCTCCTCGCCCAGCGACAGACCCGGCAGGGCCAGCTCGACGATGGGGAGCAACCAGGCTTTCTGAGCGAGACCCGGCATGTCAGGGAGTCGGACTGGGTCATCGACCCGGTGCCCGTCGACCTGGCCGACCGCCGCGTCGAGATCACCGGACCGGTCGACGCCAAGATGATGATCAACGCGCTCAACTCGGGGGCCCGGGTCTTCATGGCCGACTTCGAGGACGCCACCTCTCCGACCTGGCTCAACCTCCTCGAAGGCCAGGCCAATCTGGTCGACGCCTACCGGCGCGAGCTGAGACTCGACACCGGAGAGAAGACCTACGAGCTCGACGACGAGACGGCGACTCTGGTGGTTCGACCGCGTGGCTGGCACCTCGGCGAGAAGCATTTCCTGGTCGACGGGCGTCCCATGTCCGGGTCGTTGTTCGACTTCGGCCTCTATCTCTTCCATGGTGGGCGAGCTGCGATCGAGGCCGGCACCGGCCCCTATCTCTATCTGCCCAAGCTGGAGTCTCATCTCGAGGCGAGACTTTGGAACGACGTGTTCGTCTGGGCCCAGGATCGGCTCGGTATCCCGCAGGGCAGCATCAAGGCCACCGTCCTGATCGAGACGATCCTCGCCGCGTTCGAGATGGACGAGATCCTGTACGAGCTGCGCCACCACTCGGCCGGGCTCAACGCCGGGCGCTGGGACTACATCTTCTCGGTGATCAAGAAGTTCCGGAACGACCCGTCGTTCGTGCTGCCCGATCGCTCCTCGGTGACGATGACGGTTCCGTTCATGCACGCCTACACCGAGCTGATGGTCAAGACATGTCACCGGAGAGGTGCCCATGCCATCGGGGGAATGGCGGCGTTCATCCCCAATCGGCGCGATGCCGAGGTGACCGAGAAGGCAATCGCCGCGGTGAGGGCCGACAAGGCCCGGGAGGCCGGGGCGGGATGTGACGGCACCTGGGTGGCCCATCCCGATCTCGTTCCAGTGGCCATGAAGGAGTTCGACGACATCCTCGGGGGACGGCCGAATCAGCTGGACCGCCAGCGCGATGACGTCGCCGTGGAGGCGGGCGACCTGCTCGACTTCGACTTCCCCGGATCGGTGACGAGCGCCGGTCTGGAGACGAATGTCTCGGTGGGCATCCGCTATCTCGCCTCCTGGCTTTCCGGGACTGGCGCCGCCGCAATCGACAACCTCATGGAGGACGTCGCCACCGCCGAGATCTCGCGATCCCAGGTGTGGCAATGGGTGCGAAACGGCGTCGAGACCGAAGACGGCGCTCCCGTCACCGAGGCCCGGGTCCGTTCGATAGCCGGGTCACTGGTCGATCGTCTGGAGCAGGACGAGAACCCGTATGGGGAACGCCTGCCCATCGCCCGGAAGGTCTTCGAAGACGTGGCTCTGGGGGAGAGATTCGTCGAGTTCTTGACATTGCCCGCCTACGAGTTGATCAACTGAGGGAGAGAGACATGTCGCACGTCGCCAACGAGGCCAGCCGTCTGGCCGACGACTGGAAGGCCAACCCTCGCTGGGAGGGCGTCACCCGGGACTACAGCGCAGAAGACGTCGTGCGGCTCCGGGGCAGCATCAGGGAGCAGTCCACGCTGGCGAATCGGATGGCGATCGCACTCTGGGAGCGTCTGACCACGGAGGACTACGTCAGCGCATTGGGCGCCCTCAGCGGTGGTCAGGCGGTGCAAATGGTGAAGGCCGGTCTGAAATCGATCTACCTCTCCGGATGGCAGGTGGCGGCGGATGGGAACCTGGCCGGGGACGTCTACCCCGATCAATCGTTGTACCCCTCCAATTCCGCTCCGGCACTCGTAGAGCGGATCAACAATGCACTCCGTCGCGCCGACCAGATCCACTGGGCCGAGGGAAAGACCGACATCGACTGGTTCGTTCCCATCATCGCTGATGGCGAGGCCGGGTTCGGTGGCTCGCTCAACGTCTTCGAGCTCACCAAGCGGTTCATCCAGGCCGGCGCCGCCGGGGTCCATTACGAGGACCAGTTGGCGGCAGAAAAGAAATGCGGCCACATGGGGGGCAAGGTCCTGGTGCCGACTGCGCAACACATTCGGACGCTGCAGGCGGCGCGTCTCGCCGCCGACGTGATGGATGTGCCAACCCTGATCGTCGCCCGGACCGATGCGAATGGCGCCACCCTTCTCACATCCGATGTCGACGAGCGAGATCGCGCCTTTGCGACCGGCGAGCGGACCCCGGAGGGATTCCACATGGTCACCGGTGGTCTCGAATCGGCGATCGCCCGCGGTCTCTCCTACGCGCCGTACTCGGACCTGATCTGGTGCGAGACGGCCCGCCCGGACCTCGACGAGGCGAGGGTCTTCGCCGAGGCGATCCATGCCGAGTACCCGGGCAAGATGCTGGCCTACAACTGCTCGCCGTCGTTCAACTGGTCCAAGCACCTGGACGAGGCGACGATCGGCCAGTTCCAGAAGGAGCTGGGCACGATGGGTTATCGCTACCAGTTCATCACCCTGGCCGGGTTCCATGCCTTGAACGCATCGATGTTCGAACTGGCCCGCGGCTATGCCGAGGAAGGGATGCCGGCCTATGTCGAGCTCCAGAACCGGGAATTCGGGATGGAGGGCGACGGGTACACGGCCACCCGGCATCAGCGCGAGGTGGGCGCCGGGTACTTCGACCTGGTGAGCCAGGTAGTGGCCGGAGGAAAGTCGTCGACACTGGCGTTGGAGGGCTCGACCGAGCAGGCGCAGTTCTCGACGCCGGGCTAGTGAATATCGTTGAGGCGTGCACCCACTTCTGGCCATCTTCCGTGACGCCGCAGTCGGCCGATTCCCCGAGATGGACGGCGGGGTCACCTTTCTCCCGGAGCTGGGCGACGGTCAGGAGGCGGTCGTGTGCTTCACAGGGCACGCCTTCATCGCCAGCCGTCTCAGAGCCGATGACCTGTCCGACCTCGCTCCCGATGGGCTCGGCAGGGCGCTTCATCCCGAGGTCCTGCTCCGAATGGCCGGGCGACGAGGGAGCATCGGTTCGATCGACATCACGATGTTCGCAGAGGGCCTTGGTGGCGGAGCCCTGGTACCCCGGCCCGAGCTCGACCACCATCCCCGGGTGGCTTTCGCTCGAGCCAGGCGGGAGCAGGTACGGGCCTACGGGTCGCCCGACGGCTTGTTCACACTGGGTCTTGGATTGGGAGGGCGACGAGAGATGAGTGTGGAGAACTCCCCCGATGGCCCACGCGGGCGTCACCTCATCCATCAGGCGCTCGACGATGACCCCCCATGGAGAACACTTGTTCGCGGCCGTAGCGCCGGGGAACGCCCGCTCCGTGCGCTCGTTCCTCGCCTGTGGGTTCATTCCGATTGCAAGCGAAGTACTCGTCAGCGTCGAGAGTTTGGGAAAGGAAGAGGAGGGGCAAGTTAGTGTGAGCCCCAGGAGCAGCGCTGTTCTCGGAGGGAGCCCGTCATGAACATCGTCCACGTGGTGGGTACCGGCACCATCGGTGAGCCCCTCATCGGCCTCCTCGCCGACAACAAGGAGCATTTCGGCATCGAGGAGGTGACCTTCCACAAGCGCACTCCCTTGCTGACCGAGAAGGCCAAGGTCGCCGATCTCGAGGGGAGGGGTGCGGTGCTGGCCGTCGACGAGGAGCGGTTCTCGTCATTTCAAGAGCTAGGCCACGCCCCCAAGTACGAGGCCCGCGAGGCGATCGAGCGAGCAACCGTCGTCATCGACTGCACACCGGTGGGCAACGGGATGAAAGCGGAGTTCTACGACCACGCCGATGGGCCGAGGGGTTTCATGGCCCAGGGCTCCGAGTTCGGGTTCGGGAAGATGTATGCCCGGGGCATCAATGACAGCGCCCTGGTCGCCGGCGAGGACAGGTTCCTCCACATCGTCTCCTGCAACACCCACAACATCGCCGCTCTGGTCCGCTCCCTGGCCATCGACGCCGACGGGACAAACCACCTCGAGGACGGTCGATTCCTCTGTATGAGGCGGGCCAACGACATCAGCCAGGACGACGGCTTCGTCGCCAGCCCCACGGTGGAGTCGCACAAGGATGAGCGATTCGGGACCCACCATGCCCGGGACGCTCATGAGCTGTTCGAGACCATGGGCTACGACCTCAACCTCTACTCGTCTGCGGTCAAGATCAACACCCAGTACATGCACTCGATCCAGTTCTCGCTGCAGTTGGACGAGGACATCACAGTCGAAGACGCCAAGGAGCGTCTCATGGCCAACACCCGGGTCGCCGTCACTCACAAGACGTCGGCCAACCAGGTGTTCTCCTTTGGTCGTGACCACGGGTACTTCGGCCGGATCATGAGCCAGACCGTGGTTGCCCTGAGCACTCTGGCGGTCCGGAACGGCAACGAGGTCGTCGGGTTCTCCTTCACCCCGCAGGACGGGAATCCGCTCCTATCCACGGTCGCGGCGATGCTCTGGTATCTCGACCCGGAGACATTGGACGACCGCATCGACATCCTCCGTCGCTACCTCTTCCGCGAGATCTGATGCAAGCGAAGGCAGAGGCCTTCGTCGAGGAGGCCATTCGGGCAGTTGCCATCCACGACGTGGCGGAAGCCCGAATCGCCGTCGCCCAGGCCTATGAGATCGACCACACCCTGGACCCTCTGGTGGACGCGGTTCATCTCGCCTGCGCCGAGATCGAGGAGGACGGCCTGGTGAGCATCCCAACCTGGAACACGCTCGCCGATGCAGTCGGCCCCGGCCATCTCCTGGTGGTGGTGGAGTCCTCGCGGGAGTAGACCGCAACTCTTTCTAAGCTCCCGGTCATGCCCGCTCCCACGGTTTGGTTGAGCACGCTCGGGTGCGCCAAGAACCAGGTCGACTCGGAGAAGATCGTCGCCATGCTCTCCGAGGCCGGTTACGGCTGGGCGGACACACCGGAGGACGCCGACGTGGTCATGGTCAACACGTGCGCCTTCATCGAGGAGGCCAGAGCGGAGTCCGTCGAGGCGATCCTCGAGATGGAAGACCGCAAGCGGCCCGACGCCCGGTCGGTGGTGATCGGGTGCATGGCCCAGCGATTCGGCTCCGAGGTCGAGGCCGCCCTCCCCGAGGTCGACGCCGTGCTCGGGATCGATCGCTACGGGGAGTTGGTCGGTGTGATCGACGGTCTGACGGGCTGGGAGCCAGTCGGTCTGCGGCGGCGTCCGGTCATGGACATCCTCCACGCCACGGGTCGTCCTGTCTCCGACCTGCCCTATGCCTACCTGAAGGTCGCCGAGGGTTGCGACAAGCCCTGCACCTTCTGCGCAATCCCCTCGATCCGGGGCAAGCAACGCTCCCGGCGCCCGGTCGAGATTCGGGAGGAGCTCGAGTTGCTGACGGCCGCGGGTGCGAGTGAGATCGTGCTGGTTGCCCAGGACCTGGCGGCCTACGGACGGGATATCGATGCACCGGGCGGGCTACCCGAGCTCTTGGTGTTTCTCTCCGACGTCCCCGGTCTGGAGCGCCTCCGATTGCTCTACTTGCATCCCCGAGAGATACGCGAGCGCCTCCTCGTCGAGATGACCACCAACGACGTCGTGGCTCCGTATTTCGACCTCTCTCTCCAGCATGTCTCCGGCCCGCTGCTCCGTCGGATGAAGCGGCCCGGGAACTTCGACAAGCACCTCGCCCTCGTTGGGCGGATCCGCGAGCTCCAACCGGACGCCGCCCTGAGATCGTCTTTCATCGTCGGCTTTCCCGGCGAAACCGACCAAGAGGTCGACGAGCTGTCCGATTTCCTCGTCGAGACCGGTCTCGACTGGGCCGGGTTCTTCCCATACTCGGCCGAACCGGGCACCCCGGCGGCGGCGATGGACGATCAGGTTCCGCGCGACCTCACGATGGAGCGTCTCCGTCAACTGACTTCGATCCAGGAAGAAGTCACCGAATCCCGACATGCCGAATGGCTGGGCCGGGTCGATCGGGTCCTCGTCGACCAGGTGGAAGACGAGGTCCCGATCGGTCGCTCCCACCGCCAGGCTCCCGAGATCGACGGGGTCGTCCGGCTCGACGGCGGTCGGGTTGGGGAATGGGTCACCGTCGAGTACACCGGTGTCTTCGGCCCCGACATGGAGGCGGTAGTGGTGCCCAGCCGATGATCGTCGAAGTCATCGCAGTGGGGACCGAGCTCCTCCTCGGACAGATCGTCAACTCGAACACTTCGACCATGGGAGCTGCCCTCGCCGAGCAGGGCATCGACGCCCACTACCAGCAAACGGTCGGCGACAACCTGTCACGCATCGCCTCGGCGATCAGGGTCGCACTCGACAGGTCGGATGCTGTTGTGATGACGGGTGGCATCGGGCCTACTCAGGACGACATAACCCGGGAGGCGGTCTGCGAAGTCACCGGGCGTGAGCTGGTCTTCAGTGAGGACTACGCCGATCAGCTGAAGGAATGGTGGTCGAGAAGGGGACGGGAGATGCCCCAGAGCAACCTGCGTCAGGCGTATTACCCGGACGGCGCCGAGATGATCCCCAATCCACGCGGGACGGCGCCCGGTCTCATGCTCGAGCACGAGGGCAAGCTGATCTTCTGCGTTCCCGGCGTGCCCGCCGAGATGGAGCATTTGATGCTCACCGAAGTGGTGCCGAGGCTGGTGGCAGCCTCGGGAAACCAGCAGGTGATCGCGAGCCGCGTCATTCGCACCTGGGGTCGCCCCGAGTCGGAGGTTGCCGAGATCCTCGACGACCTCTACAGCTCGTCGGTGAACCCATCGCTGGCTTTCCTCGCCTCGAATTCGGAGATCAAGATTCGGGTCACGGCCAAGGCGGCCACGGCGGCCGAGGCCCGGCTTCTCATCGAGCCGATGGAGGCGGAGGTGGTTTCCCGTCTGGGGGAAACCGTCTTCGGATCGGATGACGAGACCATCGAGCGGGTTCTCCTGCGGCTGCTCTCGGACCGTGGATACACGATCGGGACCGCAGAATCGATGACAGGCGGCATGGTCAGCGCCCGACTGACCGAGCTCCCCGGCTCGTCCGCCGTGGTCAAGGGGGGCTCGTCGCGTACGACTCCGAGTTGAAGCAGAGGCTGCTCGGATTGGCGGATGTCACCGAGGTCGTGACCACCGACGCGGCCCTCGCCATGGCGCAAGGGGCGAGGAGTTTGCTCGATGTCGATGTCGCGATCGCAGTGACCGGGTCGGCCGGTCCCGAGCCGCTGGAGAAGCCGGTCGGTACCGTGATCGTCGGCGTCGCCACTCCTGCCGACGCTCGGGCGCGGGAACTGAGGTTCAGTGGCGACCGGGAGCGGCTGCGGACCTACGGCACCGCTGCGGCACTGCACCTCGCCCGGCTGGCCCTCATCGGCAAATGGTGGAAGGAGTAGCCACCCGCATCTTCGTCGCGGTGCCGCTGCCCGACGAGGTCCGGATGGCCCTGGCGGACCGGCTCGAACCTCTCGACATGCCCGGAAAAGTGGTGCCGCCGGAAAATTGGCACATCACGCTCCGTTTCCTCGGGTGGACCGACGATGTCGCCTTCGACCGGATGCTGGCCGCGCTCGACGAGTCGGACCTGGGCTCGCCGTTCAACGTGATGCTCGGTGGGATGGGCGCCTTTCCCCGGCCGAAGAGCGCCACCGTGATCTGGCTGGCGGTCTCCGAAGGGCTGACCCGGCTCGAGGAGCTGGCGGCCATGGCCGAGGAGGCGGCACAGAGCGCCGGCTTCGGCCCGGAGGAGCGGCCATTCCGGGCTCACCTCACCCTGAGCCGGGTGCGGCCGGCGGAGGACGTGAGCGATCTCCTCGATTCCTTCCCGGGTGCCGATCTCGGTTGGCGGTGCGGGTCGGTGGTGGTCTATCGGTCGCATCTCGGGCGGGACGGCGCCAGATACGAGCCCCTTGAAACCTTCCCCCTGACCCGGTAAATCCACTGACGAACACCTGTTCGGTCTAATATCGGATGACTCAGGACAAGATCTGTCCCATCGGGCAGATACCTTGACCGGGATAGCAGATCGTCGGAGGTACTCGTGCCAGGGGAATCGAAGAAGGAGCCGAAGATGGAACGAGACAAAGCACTGGACATGGCGGTCAGCCAGATCGAGCGTCAGTTCGGCAAAGGGGCGATCATGAAGATGGGGGAGGCGGCCAACCGCAAGGTGGACGTGATCTCCACCGGCGCCCTCTCCCTCGACCTCGCCCTGGGCATCGGTGGTGTCCCCCGTGGGCGAATCGTCGAGCTCTACGGGCCGGAGAGCTCGGGCAAGACCAGTCTCGCCCTCCACATCGTGGCCGAGGCCCAGCGCAACGGTGGCATCGCCGCCTTCATCGACGCCGAGCATGCCCTCGACCCGATCTATGCCAAGGCGATCGGAGTCGACGTCGACGAGTTGCTCATCTCCCAACCCGACACCGGGGAGCAGGCGCTCGAGATCGCCGACATGCTGATTCGGTCCGGGGCGCTCGACGTCCTCGTCATCGACTCGGTGGCGGCCCTGGTGCCCCGCGCCGAGATCGAAGGCGAGATGGGTGATTCCCATGTCGGGCTCCAGGCGAGGCTCATGTCCCAGGCCCTCCGCAAGCTGGCCGGGAACCTGAACAAGTCGAGGACCACCGCCGTTTTCATCAACCAGCTTCGGGAGAAGATAGGTGTGATGTACGGCTCACCCGAGATCACCCCCGGTGGGCGGGCGCTCAAGTTCTATTCGACGGTCCGTCTCGACATCCGACGCATCGAGACCATCAAGGACGGCACCGAGAGTGTCGGCAACCGGGTGAAGGTCAAGGTGGCCAAGAACAAGATGGCCCCACCGTTCCGTCTCGCCGAGTTCGACATCATGTTCGGCCAGGGGATCTCCCGGGAGGGCAGTCTTCTCGATGTCGCCGTCGACCACGGTGTGGTCCGCAAGAGCGGAGCCTGGTTCACCTTCGACGACGACCAGCTGGGCCAGGGCCGGGAGAACGCCAAGCGCTTCCTGCGGGAGAACCCCGAGGTGGCGATGCAGCTCCAGGCCAAGGTGTACGAGTTGGTCGGCCTCGGTGAGTCCGCCCCAGGAGAGGATGCCGACGCCGACCGTCGGTGAGGAGGTCGCGGCCGGTGGGGAAGAGGCCAACGGGGCCACGGAGTAGTGGTATTCCATTTCGCGATCTGCGTGTAGCATCGGAACCTCACACGAAACACACCTTTGAACTGCAACCGGGAAGAAGACGTGAACAGAAGGAGCCAGCGAACCGACGGGTGACCGACCCGCCTCGTTAGTCAGCTTCTCTTCGTGTGCCGGGCCACCGACCTGATATCGGGCCAGATATCAGGTAGAGGGCTCGGCACGTTCATTCTCCAGACCGGGAAAGGGGACCGACCATGGAAACCATCCCCGTCATCGGGTTGACGATCCTTGGGGTCGTCCTCGGTCTGGGCTTTGGCTACCTCCTTGCCCGTCTCGCCATTGCTCGTCGCAGGGAGCGTGACGGGGTGTCGGCCGAGGGCATGGTCACAAGCGCCCGGCTCGACGCCCAGCGCATCCTGTCCAAGGCGGAGGAAGAGGGCCGGGCCAAAGCCGAGGCCTATCGAGAGCGCGAGGACGTCAATCTCGAGCATCGTCGTCTCGAGATGTCGAATCTCGAATCCAGGCTGGGGCAACGCGAAGAGACGCTGGATCAACGCGCCTCCAATCTCGCCCAGCGGGAGAAGATGATCATCGACCGGGAAGAGGAGCTGAATGTCTCCCGTGGCGAGTTGGAGCACCTCAAGGAGGAGGCGCGCTTCCGTCTCGAGCAGGTAGCCGGCATCGACGTGACCGCCGCCAAGACCGAGATGCTGGCGCAGGTCGAGGATGAGGCCCGTCGCGAGGCGATGATCGTGGTCCGCGACCTGGAGATAAAGGCACGCGAGGAGGCCGATCGCCGGGCCAGGCGAATCCTGGCGACCGCCATCCAGCGTCTGTCTTCAGAAGTGGTCACCGAAACCACGGTTTCGGTGGTGCAGCTCCCTTCCGACGACATGAAGGGTCGGATCATCGGCCGTGAGGGGCGCAACATCCGCCATCTCGAATCGGTGACCGGGACCAGCCTCATTGTCGACGACACCCCGGAGGCAGTATCGGTTTCCTCATTCGACCCGGTCCGGCGCGAGGTGGCCCGGATCACCCTGGAGAAGCTGGTGGCCGACGGCCGGATACACCCTGCCTCCATCGAAGAGGCCTACGAGAAGGCGCAAGCCGAGGTGGAGCAGAGCATTCGGGATGCCGGTGAGTGGGCCCTGGTCGAGGCCGGTGTGTCCCGCATGCACTCGGAGATCGTGACGCTCATGGGCCGTCTCAAGTACCGGACCTCTTACGGCCAGAACGTCCTCAACCATCTGGTCGAGACGGCACACATCGCCTCCATGCTGGCCTCCGAGTTGGGAATCGACCCGACGCCGGTGAAGCGAGCTGCGCTCCTCCACGACCTCGGCAAAGCCGTCACCCATGAGGTCGAAGGCTCCCATGCCCTGATCGGCGCCGAAATCGCACGTCGCTTCGACGAGGACCCGGCTGTGGTCCACGGCATAGAGGCGCACCACAACGAGGTGGAGCCTCGGACGGTCCTGGCGGTCATCGTCCAGGCCGCAGACGCCGTTTCCGCCGCCCGGCCCGGGGCCCGTCGGGAGACACTCGAGGGCTACGTGAAGCGTCTCGAGCGTCTCGAGACGCTGGCCATGGAATTCCCCGGTGTCGATCATGTCTTCGCCCTCCAGGCAGGCCGGGAGGTCAGGGTCGTCGTCGACCCGGGCAATGTCTCCGATGTGGAGGCCCGGGAGCTTTCCCGCCGGATCGCCCGTAAACTCGAGGAAGACCTCCAGTACCCGGGTCAGATCCAGGTGACCGTGATCCGGGAGTTTCGGGCAACCGACTACGCCCGCTGAGGCCGACCACATGACCCAGACCGTCCTTCTCCCGAATCCGACCCTGCGCGAACCGGCCCGCCGTGTCCCCACTCGCCTCGGCCGGCGCTACTTCATCCGCACCTTTGGCTGTCAGATGAACGAGCACGACTCCGAGCGGATCGCCGGGCTCTTCGAGATGGACGGGATGACCCCTGCAGAGCGATTTCGAGTCGGCTGACGTGGTCTACATCAACACCTGCACGATCAGGGAGAACGCGGACAATCGGATGTACGGCAATCTGGGCCAGCTGAAGGCGGTCAAGGACCTCAACCCGGAGATGATGCTCGTGGTGGGTGGTTGTGCCGCCCAGAAGGACCGCGACCTGGTGCGAGAGCGGGCACCGTGGGTCGACGTGGTGATGGGGACGCACAACCTCGACCGGGTCCTCGACCTCATGGACCATGCCGAGAACTGGGGCCCGATCACCGAGGTGGTCGACGAGCTCCAGGCCATGCCCTCTTCCCTCCCGGTGAAAAGAGAGCTGGAGCACTCCGCTTGGGTCACGATCCAGGTGGGGTGCAACAACACCTGCACCTTCTGCATCGTGCCCTCGGTGCGCGGTGTCGAGGTGTCCCGCCGACCCGGCGACATCGTGAGAGAGGTGGAGCGTCTCGCCGCCGATGGTGTGGTCGAGGTCACCCTCCTCGGGCAGAACGTCGACACCTACGGTCGGGATCTCGCTCTGAACGGGAAACGACGTCCCATCTTCGCCGAGTTGTTGCGGCGGGTGGGCGAGGTCGACGGCATCCGCCGGGTCCGGTTCACCAGCCCACACCCGAACGATTTCCGTGAGGACGTCGCCCACGCGATGGCCGACACGGACGAGGTCTGCGAGCACCTCCACTTCCCGCTCCAATCCGGCTCGGATCGGATCCTGCGGGCCATGCATCGTGGCTACAACCGCAAGAAGTACACCGAGCGGCTGGCCATGGCCCGGGAGATCATCCCCGGTCTGGCCGTGTCCACTGACGTCATCGTCGGTTTCCCGGGGGAGACGGACGACGACTTCGCCATCACCCTCGAGGTAATCGAAGAGGCCAGGTTCGACAGCGCCTTCATGTTCATCTTCTCCCCACGACCCGGGACGGCCGCGGCCAATCTCACCGAGCAGTTCGTGCCCGAGGAGACGATCAAGGAGAGATTCGCCCGTCTCAGCGAGATGCAGAATCGAATCTCGGGTGAGAGGAACGCCGAAATGGTGGGCAGCAAGGTCGAGGTGCTCAGCGAGGGACCCTCGCGCAAGGACACCCAAGTGGCGACCACGCGCACCCGGACCGGCAAAGTCGTGCATGTGGCGGGCACACATCGTGCGGGCTCCTTTCTCACCGTCGAGGTCGGGACAGCCCACCCGCATCACCTCGTGGGGAGCCCTGTCTGACCCGGCTCCTGGCCTTGCTGGGGCCAACCGCAGCTGGCAAGACCGAGACATCCGTACGCCTGGCGGAGCATTTCCAGGGAGAGATCTTCTCCGTCGACTCGATGCAGGTCTACCGGGGCATGGACATCGGGACCGCCAAACCGACGATGCTGGAGCGCCGGGGCATCCCACATCATCTCATCGACGTCGCCGACCCTGGCGAGGAGTTCTCTGTTGCTCGATTTCGTCGACTGGGTCGGGAGTTGCTGGCTGAATCCACAGCGCCGGTGGTGATCGTCACCGGCGGATCTGGTCTCCATTTCAGGGCTCTCGTCGATCCCCTCAGCTTCGCTCCCACCGATCCCGAGCTCCGTTCCGAGTTGGAGGCGACCGAGAGTGAGGCCCTGGTGGAGGAGTTGCTGCATTTCGACCCGTCGGCCCGGACGATCGTCGATCTCGCCAACCAGCGACGTGTGGTCAGAGCGGTCGAGATCTACCGGCTGACCGGTGAGACGCCGAGCAGCAGGGCGGGCACGGCGGTGGCCGAAGACGTCCGCCGGTATGTGCCCGAGATCGAGTTCACAGCCGTCGGCGTCGACCCGGGTAGCGCGCTGGAAGAACGCGTCGACCTGCGACTCGCCCGCATGCGGGCCTCAGGCCTGATCGACGAGGTGCGGTCGCTGTCGCCGGTGATGGGCCGCAACGCCCGGAACGCGGTCGGCTACAAGGAGATCCTCGAGGCGCTCTCCGGAGGAGTGAGCTTCGATGAGGCTTTCGGGAAAGCCGCGTCGAACACGAAGAAACTGGCGCGGAAGCAGCGCACGTGGTTTCAGCGTGATCCGCGGATACGCTGGATACCCTGGATCGACGATCCTGACCAGCGGGTGCGGCGGATTTTGGAGGCTTTCGATTGAGCCGGTTCGAGTTCACCAAGATGCAGGCTCTGGGCAACGACTTCATCGTGCTCGAAGGGCCGGCCAAACCGGCAGTCGAGGATGTGCTCCGGCTCTGCGACCGACGCTTCGGTGTCGGCGCCGACGGCGTCTTGGTCGTGTCTCCAGGGTCTCCCATCGTGATGGACTACTGGAACGCCGACGGGAGCCCCGCAGAGATGTGCGGAAACGGGTTGCGTTGTGTAGCCCGCTACGCCTACGACAAGGGTTGGGTCGATGGCCCCGATTTCGCAGTCGACACACCGATCGGTATCCGAGAGGTACGGGTGAGGGCAGAGCTGGTCGACGGGGAGATCGGGCCCACCCTCATCGAAGGTCAGGAGACCATCGATGGTCATGTCTACCGATTGGTCGACACCGGGAATCCTCACGCGGTGCGCGTGGTCGAGGACCCTGATGCGATCGATATGGCCCGAATCGGGCCCTTGGTGGCGCGGGAGGCGGGCTTTGACACCGGTTGCAACGTCGAGGTGATCTCGGTGACGGGAGACCGGGTGAAGATGAGGGTCTGGGAGAGGGGAGTGGGCGAGACGCTCGCCTGCGGCACTGGCATGGTGGCGGCCGCAGCCGTCGCCCTCGACGGAGCGGACGGCACGATCACGGTCGAGGTCCGTGGGGGAGAGGGTCAGGTCGAGATCACGGACAAGAACGCCTGGTTGACCGGCCCGGCAGAGTACGTCTTCACCGGAGCGTTCGACTAGGGGTAGCGGCGAACGACGCCGACCACCTTCCCCACCAACTCGACGCCATCTGTGTAGACCATCGGCTCGTAGGCGGAGTTCTCCGCCTCGAGAATGACCTTGCCGTCACGACGGCGGAGCCTCTTGACCGTTGCTTCCTCGCCATCGATGAGCGCGGCCACGATCTCGCCATCGCGGGCGTCCTTCTGGCTGCGTATCGCCACCAGGTCTCCTTCGAGGATGCCGGCATCGATCATCGAATCCCCCTTGACCTCGAGCAGGAAGACCGGATCGTTGCCGACCAGGTCGACGGGCAACGGCAAGACCTCTTCGACGTGTTCGGCGGCCAGGATCGGGGTGCCGGCAGCTATGCGGCCCAGCACCGGCACATCGCGGACCCGATCGTCACGCGGAGGGGTCATCACGGCTGCTTCATCCACGATCATGATCGCCCTCGGCTTGGTGGGGTCTCGCTTGATCGCTCCGGCGCTCACCAGGGCCGAGAGGTGCGAATGCACCGTCGATGGAGAGGAGAGACCTATGGCCTCGCCAATCTCACGCACCGACGGGGGATAGCCCCGGGCGGCCACCGTCTGGCGTATGTATTCGAGGACTTGCTGCTGGCGTTCCGTGAGCACCGTGACTCCTTCCGGGAGCTCTCGACCGACTCCGATGGCATCAATCTAATCGAACAGGAGTTCGCTTCCAAACATCTGTTCGATTCGGTGACACGAAGGGAGCGGCGCACCCCTCGAACTCCCGGGACGCTCGGCCGTTGGAACATCTGGCACTTGACACCGAACGTCTGTTCGATAGAGTGGCGAACGCACGTTCGGTTGACGGACTGCGTCCAGTAGCCCGCAAGGGCCCGATCAGGAGGAAGACCAAAATGCAGAAGGCAAACCTGCAGCTGTCCGTCCGGCTGTCATTGCTTCTCGCAGCCCTCTGCGTGGTCTTCCTCATGATCGGCGGTTCCGCTCAGGCCGATGCGCCGCTGACGGCGCCGGTCGAATACGTCGTCGAATCCGGTGACACCCTCTGGGGCATTGCCACTGCCAACGCCGGTCCCGATCAGGATGTGCGACGCCTCGTCGCCGATATCGCCCGGCTCAGCGATGTGGACGCCGGCTCGATCTTTCCGGGACAGGTGCTGTTGATCCCGACCACCTGAGCGCTACTCGGCTCCGGATGTTTACCCTGCGTACATGCTCTGCCCGGTTTGTGGCGCTCCCAGCACCCGTGTCGTCGACAGCCGTCCCGCCGAGGGTGGCCAGTCGATCCGGCGACGTCGCGAGTGTGAGGGCTGTGGCCAGCGTTTCACCACCTACGAGAGACTCGAGCCGCAGCTGATGGTCCGGAAGAGGAACGGCCGTTTGGAACCCTTCTCCGCAGCCAAGCTCGCGGCCGGGATCTCTGCCGCCCTGGCCGACCGACCGGTGTCGAACTCGACCATCCAGCGTCTGGTCGAGGAAGTCGAGGCATCCTTCAATGGCGCAGGGTCTCAGGTGACCTCCGAGGAGATCGGCCGCGAGGTTCTAGAGCGGCTTCGTGCCCTCGATGAAGTCGGATATTTGCGCTTCGCCTCGGTCTACAAGGATTTTCAGGGTGCCGCCGACTTCGAGAAGGAGGTCGCGGCCCTGGAGTCAGCCGAGTAGGCGGGTGAGGTCCGTCCGCGCCTCTTCGATGAGGGCGGACACCGAGTCGGACACGGCCCCGATGTCAGTGAGCATCGCCTGTCGAACACCCAACAGGTCCGCCCTGAGTGTTCCCACTATCTCGACGGCGGCGGTCCGGTTGTCGGTGCGAATGGCATCCAGATATGCCGTTTGGGTCGTGTCGAGCCCGGTGCTGATGGTTTCCAATGCCGCACTCGCCTGATCGGCGATGCCGGAGGGAAGTGCGGCCCGAACAGACTCGAACCCGGCGCGCCATTCGGTGAATGCGTCGGTTGCCGTTGTGATGTCGGTCAGATCGGGGTCGGTCTCGAGCAGGGGCAACGTGAGAGCAGGCTCCAGGGCGGTGCGGTATGCGGTGGCGTCGATCAGCTGACGGGAGGCGTCGATGGCCAGGCCGGCGGCATCGGCCGCCGTCGATCGATCATCGGAGGCGTCCGCGGGCAGATCCGCAGACGCGGCGAACATCGCCCGAGCCGTGTCGCCCATTGGGAGGAACACCGATGCGTCTTGGTTGGCATCGGGGAGACGATCCAGGTCGAGACCGTTCACGAGCGGAGCGACGTCATCGATGGCGATCGCGAGCGCTTCCGCCTGCGTCCGAACGTCGCCGAGTGCTGCTGCTGCGGAACTCGCCGGTGCCTGATAGAGCCAGTAGGCGACCCCGACCACGGCCAAGAGGATTGCCACGAGCGACAGAACCATGGGCCAGCGAAAGCGGCGCCGGCCGAGATGCTTGGTGCCGAAGGCGTCGGGTGTCCAGTCGAGCAGGGACGGAGCGTGCAGCTCGGTGGTCTCCCACATGTCCTTCACGAGCTCGCCCGTTGGCTCGCTGTGTGGGCTGTGGCGGCCAAGCGGCACCGTCACCAGGGCTGTCACCTGCGACCCGTTGGTCGCAGGCGCCGCCGACTCACCCGTAGGCGCGGTTGGGGGCGTGCTCCATGCACGGGAAGGCGCGTCCAGAAACCCGAGGGATTCCATCGACGGGCTCCTCACGGAGCCGCGCCTCGATTGGGATGTGGCAGTCATCGGGAACACTCATTTACAGTCGTCAGGTCATCCCGCCCGATGCCCCGTGACTCCAGAATGCAAGCTAGTTTCATAAGACTCGATCCGGAAGTGGAAATTCCCTCGCGATCACATATCGGCGACGCGGCGGTAGATCTTCAGGCCAGATATGAAGTGATTTTGGAACCGGGGGAGAGGGCCTCGGTCCCCACCGGGCTCGCAGTAGCCATACCCGACGGCTTTGCCGGCCTGGTCCTGCCCCGCAGCGGTCACGCTCAGCGTCTCGGGGTGGGTGTCGTCAACGGACCCGGGCTCATCGACTCGGGTTACCGCGGCGAGGTGTCGGTTCTCCTCATCAACCACGGATCCGAGACGGTCAGCTTCTCCAAGGGCGAGCGGATCGCTCAGCTGGCGGTGGTCCCGATCCCAGATATCGAATGGGTGGAAGTGGAGAGGCTTGATGAGACCTCCAGGGGGTCGGGCGGCTTCGGTTCGACCGGCTCGTGATGCTGTTTGGCTGGAATGGACGCACAGTTAGAATGCGTTGCCCGTGCGGAAGTAGCTCAGTTGGCTAGAGCGCAACCTTGCCAAGGTTGAGGTCGCGGGTTCGAATCCCGTCTTCCGCTCCGACGACTCGAGTCGTCCGGTCTCGGCGACGTGGCCGAGTGGTTAGGCGCGGGTCTGCAAAACCCGTCACACCGGTTCGATTCCGGTCGTCGCCTCCAAGGAGGGAACTCGGGCCCTTAGCTCAGCCCGGCTAGAGCGCTTGCTCGACACGCAAGAGGTCACTGGTTCAAGTCCAGTAGGGCCCACGACAGAAAACCCCAGGAGATTCCTGGGGTTTTCTCGTATTCCAGCATCGGCAAGCCTTGTGGAGATCACAGGTCAGATTTTTTTTTCAGACAGAAAACCCCAGGAGATTCCTGGGGTTTTCACATGTTCCAGGTTCGGACCGGCAGCGCCCCACCTTCGAGGGACGGCCCGCACATGGCCGCCGACGAGGCTCGGAGGTCTCTTGGAACCGGGTTATGGAGAAGCCCCCTGGCCATCGGGGGCTTCTCTGATGGCAACCAGCCCTGGTGGTGCCAAGCGTGTCGGTCATCCCTGGATGGGACGGGATGGCCGATCCGATCTTCTCCTATCGGCGTAAGCGGACTCGAACCTTTAGTGAACCCCGGCTGGCCGAGTCCGCGAGATTCCGGTTCAGGTGAAGACGCTAACGCCGCCCGGTCCGACTAGCAGACCTACCACGATTAGCACGATGCCCCACAACATTTGACCCCGAAAGATGGCCGCGATCCCCGCGATCACCAGGATCACCGCAATAATCCAAAGAATTGTTGCCATTGGTTAGTCCTCCCAGACTTGAAGTGGCACACACTTACCCAGCATGAGGGGCCAACAAACTCCCTCTCTCTTCCTGGAAGGGAAACGACGGGGGGCCCTTGGGCGCCCTCCCCCAAAACCCAAGGGACCTCCGTCGATGTGGAACCGAGCCATCGGGGCATGGACTCTTGTTCGATGCCTCATTTCCCGAATGCCACACCATGCGAACCAGAACGCGAAATTTTCGCCGGCCCAGGAAATGGCATAACCAATCTCTGGCTGGCAAAAGCAGCGCCCAAGCCGGGGGAGGGCTCGACGGTGGGGGCGGTCCGAGCTGTGCGGCTTGGAGATTCCTGAGCAGGCCTCAGAAACTGTTGGATGAGGTCCCGCTCTGTTCTGAAGCTAGCCAACCGTCCTATGACGTCTCGATGCGCTCGTTGTCCGGCAAAGATGTCAGAGAAACCGGATGCTGACCTGTCTGACTAGGTTCGCCGTTCTTGGGCGGAGACACGACACGGGCTCCCCCTGGTCCCAACCCCCAAACCCTCCAGGGGGAGCTCGTCGTGCTGTCGCAATACGTCCCAACGGGTCCTCCGGTTCGAGCCTGTTCCGATCACCCCGAAATGGCAAGGCTGCCGCTTCTGGCCGGTCAGCCATGACTTCTCGCCAGCTCTAGCAATGCCCGAATGGAGGATGCATCAGGATCTCGGCCACCGGTACCCGAGAAGCCGAGCCTTGGGATACTTGTCGATGCTCACCCGGTCGCCTTGATTGCCGCCGAGCACAGAGACATGCGTCGAGTTCTCATCGACATAGAATCCGACATGACCTTTAGGTGAAGTCTTGCTCTCCCGCCAGAAGACGGCCACCGCCCCGCGCTTGGGTTTGCTGAGCTTCTTTCCCCATTTCTCCCATGATCTAGCCGCCGCGCTGTCAGTGCCTCGTATGTCGGCCTGTTCCATGCACCAGTTCACGAAAGAGGAGCACCAAGGGATCTCGTTCTCATCGAAGCCGCCGGTAACGGAGGCGTGATATTCGAGAATTCGAGGGTTGTGCTCTGACGCACCCGGGACCTCGACGGTGCCGTCATCCATCTCACGCTTGGCAGTCCGGTACCACTTTGGTGTGCTCCCGCTCGGGGGGCTTGTGATCGGCTGCACGGTCTCACCCGGGGGAGTGGGGGGGACATGAATGATTTGACCGACCTTGATTTTGTCCGGGTTGCGGATCTGAGGGTTGGCGGCAACGAGAGCCGAGAGAGATACGCCGAAGGCTCTGGCGATCTTGGTCATGGTGTCACCTGACCTCACCCGATACCGATCGCTGAACGGCGCAGAGCTTGGCGGAGCTGCGTCGGGCTGTCCGGGGATTTGGAGCTTTTGTCCGGGGAAGATCAGCGAGGGGTCATCGACCTGCGGGTTCGCCCTTATCAGTGCCCCAACCGAAACCCCGTGTTTTACGGCGATCTTTGACATTGAATCGCCTGACTTGACCGTGTACACCAACGTCACCACCTCCGCGTCGGCGGCGAACCCTACGCCTGCCGGGAACGGGCCCGTCCAAGTCACATGGAGCGCTGCACGGCACCCCCACGACCGGAGACACAGTGACCGGCCGCTTCAACCAGACACGCTGACGTCGCCATCGGGGGTTTCTCATGACAATTCCACCCGGCAATACGATCCCACATCCTGGGTAATATCCCGTCTCACACAACCGCGAGGAGCAGGCAATGGCGATGTCCAAAGAGCACAAGGAGGCACTGGCCCAGGGACGGCTCGAGGCGCGTTCCGTCAAGGCTTATCTCGATGCTTTAGGCAGCAAAAGGCGCGGTCGCCCGGTGACAAAGGAGAGCTTGCAGAAGAAGCTCTCCACGATCGATTCAAAGTTGAAGTCGGAGCCAAATCCGCTGAAACGGCTCGATCTCATGCAGTCGAGAGCAGACGCCGAGAAGGCACTTGGGAGCGTGGAACACACTGTTGATCCAGAAGAACTGGCCGCCGGCTTCACGGCGCACGCCAGGTCGTACTCCGAGAGAAAAGGGATCAGTTACAGCACATGGCGGCAATTCGGCGTGCCGGCCGAGGTGCTCAAGAGGGCCGGGATCCCCGCCACCAGACGCCGCTCGTAGTCACTCCCAGCCGAGCTCCTCGAGCCTTGTGTCGTCGATGCCGAGGTGGTGAGCCAATTCGTGGAGCACGGTCCTCCGTATCTCTTCTTCGAGGTCTTCATCGCTGAGACCCAGCTCGAGATGAGGCTGACGGAAGACGATGATTCGGTCGGGCAGGGCACCCCAGTAGTCGGATGAGCGCTCCAGGAGCGAAACGCCTTCATAGATGCCCAGGACGTCCCCCTGCTCCTCGGTGGGCCAGTCCTCGACCACCACATGCAGATTGTCCACCCGCTCCATCACCCACGTGGGAAGGCCATCGAGAGCACGATCCACGGCCGCGTCGAACTCGGCTTTGTTCATGGCTTGGTCCATCCACCCGAAGGGAGATCACTCGTCAATGGCGCGGGCGCCGACGAACGCCAGAACTGCGGCGACTGCGAGGAGGGTCCAGCCGACGACGTCCACGAAGCCGCTCCAACCGAATCGGAGGGTGGATACGAAATCCCAAAGACCGGCCACAGCGATCACATATCCAGTGATCTTCTGCAATGTCGCCCCGCTGATCCCGGAGCCAACCGATGTCACTCTGGGAAGTATCACTGCGAAGGTGGCTGCGATCACTGACGGAAATGACGGATACCACTCATTGGCAATCAGACCGAATATGACGTAGACGCCGAGTATCAGGATCCCGGAGACCATCACGATCATCTCGCCCGACAAACCACCCAATGACGTTGTGGTATCAGCGGGAGTTGGGGCGATGGGCTGCGGACTTTCGGGCTCGGATGGCGTCGGTGGCTCGGTGGTCATCGTTCCTCCTCGAGAGCGCTGTTTCGCCATCACACTCTATGAAGCGGCGACTGCGTCCGGTCGGTTCGGGTTGTGGCCAGGGCTCGGGGAGCCTGTATTCTTGGCACCCAGGGCGATTAGCTCAGTTGGCTAGAGCGCGCGCCTCACACGCGCGAGGTCACTGGTTCAAGTCCAGTATCGCCCACCAACCAATGTCGGACCCCTACGTGACCGTTTGCCGGGTCCGGTCGTAGCCCGTGTGCACACCGCCTTCGACGATCTTTCTCAGCCGCTGAACCGCTGTGTGCACATCCAGATGGGTGGTGTACAGCGGGGCGAGACCGAACCTCATGTTGTCCGGCGCCCGGAAGTCTGGGATGACCTTTCCTACCTCGATGAGTGCCCGGTCGATCGGCCAGGAATCGGGGTGGGACAAGGAGACGTGCGACCCTCGCAGCGCGGAATCGCGCGGGGTCCGAAGCGCGAAGCCGAGCTTTTCCAGGTGCTCCTCCCACTGGTTGATGAAGAACTCTGTCAATGAGACCGACTTCGCTCTCAGCCGATCGATTCCGGCCTCCGCCACATCGGCTAGCCCGGCGTCGATGGCGGCGAGGGAGATCACCGGCATCGTGCCGCTGTGAAACTTCCTGATGCCGTCCGTGGGTCGGAAGTCGAGATCGAAATCGAACGGCTCGGCGTGCCCCCACCAGCCCGTGATCGGGTTGTCCAGAGAGCTCTGCAGCGACCTTCTCACGTAGAGGAAAGCGGGCGACCCGGGGCCTCCGTTCAGGTATTTGTAGGTGCAGCCGACCGCCAAATCGGCGCCGGATTCCTCCAAATCGATCGGCACAACGCCGACGGAATGACTCAGGTCCCATAACACCAGACCTCCGAGTCGATGCACCTTCTCGGTCATCGCGGCGAGGTCGTAGGTGTAGCCCGACTTGAAGGCAGTGTGTGACAAGGAGACGAGAGCGGTCCTCTCGTCCAAGGCAGATTCCAAGACCCCCATCGGGTCGGCTGTGTCCTCGGTAGCGACGATCTCGAGTGTCGCCCCACTCGCCGCGGCAACCCCTCGCAACACATAGACGTCGGTCGGGAAATTGGAGTCGTCGGAGATGATCTTGTCCCGGCCGGGCTGTGCCCTCAACGCCGCCGTGGCCAGCTTGTACAGGTTCACCGAGGTCGAATCGGAGATGATCACCTCACCGGGACCTGCTCCGATGACCGGGGCCAGCCGGTCCCCGATCTCGAGCTGGAGGTCCCACCAGCCGTCATTCCAGGATCTGATGAGACGGTCTCCCCATTCGTGACGAACCACCTGCTCGACAGCCGGCACAGCGCGCGGTAGGCAGCCGGCCCAGGGAGTTTCCGTCGAGGTAGATGAGCTCCGGGTCGGAGAACACGTACCTCTCCTTGAATCCGGAGAGCGGGTCGGAACTGTCGAGCTCGACTGCCGCATCGAAGCCGGCGGCGGACGGGAACGGGCCGAGGTCGATCGAGATCATTGGTCGCAGGCTACGACCGGTCGCACCTTCGTCGCATACGCTCGCCAGGTGCTCGCGGAGATCACAAGGGCCGATATCGAAGCCGCCGCGCATCGGATACGGGCTTACGTGCGACGGACCCCGACGTTGGATCTCGGGCACGCGATGGGCGAGCAGTACCGGCTCACTCTCAAACTCGACTCGATGCAGCCAACGGGCTCGTTCAAGGTGCGTGGGGCGTTCTCCGACCTGACCAAACGGGCCGTCCCCGAGAGTGGGGTGGTCGCCGCCTCAGGCGGGAATTTCGGGCTGGCCGTTGCCTATGCCGCCGGAGCTCTGGGTCACGCGGCGACCGTATTCGTTCCCGGAAGCTCGCCCGAGGAGAAGGTGGGGCGGATCGCCACATTGGGAGCCGATGTCCGCGTCGTGCCCGGCTACTACCCCGATGCGCTGGCCGCCTCGCGAGCGTGGGCTCGTGAATCGGGGGCCCATGAGATCCACGCCTATGACCAACGTGATGTGGTGGCGGGTCAAGGGACCTGCGGCATGGAGATCATCGAACAGGTCCCGGAGCCAGACTCGATCCTGGTAGCCGTGGGAGGTGGCGGGTTGATCGGTGGAATCGCCAGTTGGGCCCGTGACGGTGCCACCGTGGTCGGTGTCGAGTCGGAGGGGTGTCCCGCCCTCCATGCTGCCCGGGAGGCAGGCGGGCCGGTCGATGTGGCCGTGGGCGGGATCGCCGCTTCCGCCCTTGGTGCCTCCCGCCTCGGCGACCACGCCTGGCGCGCCAATGAATGGATCGACCAATCGGTCCTGGTGTCGGATCAGGACATCGTGAAAGCGCAGACATGGTTGTGGGAGACGTGCCGGGTCCTGGCCGAGCCGGCGGCATGCGCCCCGATTGCTGCCTTGGCGAGTGAGGCCTACCTGCCCGCTCCGGGAGAGAGCGTTGTCGCCGTCATCTCCGGAGCCAACACCGGAGGTCTGGAACCCCTCGGTTGACAGGGGTCAGTCTCGGGTCGGCTCCATCAGACCGAACTCCTCGCCACCAGGCCCTTCGACCTGCACCCATCGACCCACACCGGGCAACTCCATGACATCGGTCAAGAGCTGACCGCCTCCGATCTGGACCGCCTCGATGGCAGCATCCAGATCCTCCACGTCGCAGGTGTTGAGCGTCTTCGGGCCATCGTCACCGGCAAGGGCCACGGCGCCGTTGATCCCCGGTCCATCACCGGTGTCGACGAGCCAGTAATCCTGATCCTCCCACTGCTCGACCCGCCACCCGAACACGGTGGTGAGAAACTCGACAGTGGCTCGGGGATCGGCCGAGTAGAACTCGAAATGAGTGGGTCTGACAGCCAAAGAGGCTCCTCTCGTTGACAGACAAAGTAGTCCGGCGCAGCGAGAGTGAAATGCCCGTCGGGCTATCGGACGGCGATTCGCCTCGAACGAGCCCGTGGGCGGAGGTGATCGTCGAGGCGGTCCCAAACCTCGGGCTGGGCCAGCGTGCGCTTCATAGAGATCAGAGTTCGCATGAAGGTCGCCACGGCCCGCCGTGAGTCCATCGGATTGGGACGCATGGAGTTCTGGACAGATGGAGATGGGCTCAGCACGACGACCTCGCAGTGTGGCCACGCCTCCTTGATGAGGGCGATCTCCTCGGTCAGGGATCGCTGCCCGACCCGGTCGAACATCTTCTCGTGAAAGCGAGCACGTTTGCGTGAGACGTCGGCTGCCATCGGGGCAAGAACGAGCACGAGGTCCAAAGGCTTCTCTGAGCCGAGCACCACGTCGGCATGCGTGCCCGAGACCACACCGCCATCGACATAGAGACGCCCATCGATCGGGTAGGGCCTGAACAGGAGCGGAATCGCCGAGGAGGCAGCGACAGCGTCAGCCATGCCGGCCTCGGGTGCCGATTCGGCGCCGAAGACCACACGACGTCGTGCGGCGATATCGAAGGCGACGACAGCAGTGGGCCTCGTCGGCCACCGGCCGGCGCACTGCCTCACCGATCTGGTTGGTCACCCATTCGGTGACTCCGGTGGCCTCATAGGGCGCCGGAGAGCCCAGGAAAAGGGTGAGGCCGGGGTCTCGCAGGCCGGGGACGATCCCATGTCGGACCCAATGCCGAACCTGGACGCCACCGTTCTTCGTGAAGACGTGCCCCCGGATCCTCTCGGCGACATCGTCGCGATCGTCGCTGGGCATGACCAGGGAATCGAGTGTGAGCGCATCGTTCCTGACCAGAGCAGTGACGAAGGCGCCACCCGATGTGCCAACCACGACATCTGCCTGATCCGGATCCCAGCCGGTGGCAAGGCGAATCGACATCAGGGCGGCCATCTCATAGGCCGCGCCGGTGATCCCCCCGCCGCCGAGCACCAGTCCTACCCTGCTCACGTCTACACCCTAAATCGGTTGTCGGGCCTTTCTACGGGGCTAGCGCCCCATTCAGCCGAATGAACGGCCACACCCCGAACAGCGGGTGTCCTCCTCATAAGTCGGCCCATAACACCATGGGCAGGGCAGGTCGTCGCCTCGCTCGTCCCGTGGAACAACCAACCGTGGATCGACCCGGTATTGATGGTTGCCCCGTATCCCCTTCGCCAGGGCGAACAGACCTGTCGTCGCTGTGACCGCGACCAATGCTTCCAACACGTCCGTCCTCCTTGTGTCAGCCGTATGAGGCTAAGAGAGGAGGTCGCGAAAACCGTGGATTTGGCGGTCGAAGGCGGCTACGTCCCGAGGACTGCCTCGGTCAGATCGTCGACCAGGTAGCCGAGGTCGCCAAGGCGGCCCTCACGGACCTCGGCCGCCTCGAGCATCATCATGGCGGCGTGATAGGCCACCCACGGCCGATACTGGCTCTCGGGGAGCTCTGCCCCGTATCCGCTCCGAAACGCTGCCGATGCATCTTCCCCGATGCGGGAAGCCAGACGCCAAACCGCCAGGGCCAGGTCCCATTGGGGCGGGGCCCGGGTTGCCCATTCCCAGTCGACGATGGTGATCGTCCCCTCCTCGTTGATGATGAACTTGGAGAGGGTCGGCTTGGTATGGGCAGGCACAGGGGCAGTGGCCATGGGTGGCTCCAGTTCGAGCGCCTTGTCGAGCACCGTCTGATCCATTCCGAATCGGCGGCGATAACGACCCAACCGTTCGATGGTCGACCTGTAGTGACTGAGCACATAGTCGGAATCGATGCCGGCGGCCAGGTTCGTGATGTCAGCGTTGGAATTGTGGATGTCACGCAGCGCCGCGCCGGATGCTTCGATCGAATCGAGGTTCTTGGGGAGATTGGCCAGATTCCAGTGACCGCCGTCGTTCATCTCGAGCCAGGCCATTTCGCCTTCGGTCCCGTGGTTGATGATCCGGGGGACCGAAGGTATGGCGGCCAGTGCCTCGAGGGCGTGCCGCTCCCGCCGCTCCCGTGACGTGACCGGATAGACCTTCACGATCGTGCTTTTCTCGGCGTCGATGACCCGAAACACCTTGTTGGCTCCGGAGGACAGCTCTCTGACCAACCCGTCCGGGTGAAGCTTCGTCACGAGCTCTCTGGCATCCATACGCTGTTGTTCCCCCTGTCACGGGTGACCTGATGACCGGCTCGGTTGCGTCTTCGAGCCAGTTAGCCTTCTGTGCCCGCCCCAGGCTAGCGAGATAACCCCGTGTCACTAGAGCTTCGTTATCCCGACGGAACCGTGTTCGAGCACCCCGATGGTGTCACCGGTCTCGAAGTCGCGGAGTCCATCGGGCCCGGGCTGGCCCGGTCCGCGGTGGCGGTCAAACTGAATGGTGAGCTCCGAGATCTGAGCCGCCCGCTCGACGAATCGGGTGATTTCGCGGTCATCACGCTCGACAGCGAAGAGGGTCTAGACGTACTTCGCCACTCATCGGCGCACGTGCTCGCCCAGGCCGTCCTCGACCTGTTCGACGGCTCGACGTTCGCCATCGGGCCTGCGATCGAGAATGGCTTCTATTACGACTTCAAGGTCGACGAGCCGTTCACGCCTGACGATCTCGAGCGCATCGAGGCGCGGATGAAGGAGATCATCTCTCAAGACCAACCATTCGAGCGTGAAGCCCTTTCCAGGTCCGATGCTCTCGCCCTATTTGGCGCACACCCGTTCAAGACGGAGATCATCGAGAGCGTCGAGCCGAGTGAGGTCACTCCCGGCGAGGACGTCACCGTGTACCGGAACATCGACTTCGTCGACCTGTGTCGTGGACCGCACCTCCCTTCCACCGGAAGGATCCCTTCGATAAAGCTGCTCCGCAGCTCCGGGGCGTACTGGAGGGGTGACGAGAAGCGAGATCAATTGCAGCGGATCTATGGCACCGCCTGGCCCTCTGCGAAGGCCCTCGACGCATACCTGACCCAGTTGGAAGAAGCAGAGAAGCGTGATCATCGCCGGCTGGGCGCCGAGCTCGACCTGTTCAGTTTCCCACCAGAGCTCGGATCGGGCCTGGTCGTTTGGCATCCGAAGGGAGGGATGCTCCGCAAGGTCGTCGAGGACCACAGCCGCGAGTTGCATCAACGATTCGGCTTCGACTTCGTCTTCACGCCGCATCTGGCCAAGTCCGACTTGTGGTGGACCTCGGGCCATCTCGACTACTACGCCGAATACATGTTCCCGGGCATGGAGCTCGACAACGAGCAGGAATACCGGGTCAAGCCGATGAACTGCCCGTTCCACATCCTCGTCTACAAGAGCAGGCCGAGGTCATACCGCGATCTGCCGGTCCGTCTTTCCGAGCTCGGCGCCGTCTACCGCTACGAGAAGTCCGGCGTGGTCCACGGTCTGCTCCGGGCCCGGGGCTTCACCCAGGACGACTCGCACACCTTCTGCACCGGCGAGCAGCTGGGCTCAGAGCTTGCCATGCACCTCGACTTCGTGCTGACCTGGCTCAGGGACGCCGGGTTCAGCGAGATCGAGGCCGATCTGAGCACACAGCCGGAGAAGGCTCCGGCCGGTGAGCAGGATCGATGGGACTTCGCCGAGAAGACCCTGGCCAAGGCGTTGGAAGACTCCGGAGTCAGCTTCCGGATAGCCCCCGGGGAGGGCGCCTTCTATGGCCCGAAGATCGATATGCACGTCAAGGATGCCATCGGCCGCAGGTGGCAGCTGTCCACGATCCAGCTCGACCTGATCCTGCCCGAGCGGTTTGGCCTGGAGTACACCGCCGCGGGGAATGTCTCCGAGCGCCCCTACATGATCCATTGCGCCAAGGCAGGCTCGCTGGAGAGGTTCATGGGAGTGCTGATCGAGCATCACGCCGGGGCATTCCCGATGTGGCTGGCGCCTGTCCAGGTGTCCGTCGTGCCGGTGGCGGATCGTCACCATGAGTACGCCGATCAGGTTGCGGAGCGGCTCCGGGATGCCGGACTTCGGGTGGAGGTCGACAATTCCGACGACACGGTCGGCGAGAAGATCCGGAAAGCCCTCACCCACAAGCATCCTGCAGTCATGGTCGTCGGCGACGACGACGTGTCCGGCTCCACCGTCGGCCTCAGGCTCTACGGAGAGGAACGGGACACGCGGGGAGTGCCGCTGATCGAAGCAACCAATCGTCTCGCCACCATGGCCGCCAAACCTGGGGGGCGACCCCCAGACCCCCGACTGGGGGCTCGGATCATGACCGATCAGGGGGAGCCGCGGGTCGACCGATCGGGGATCCACATCGAGCGGGACCTGGCCGATTCCCTGGCGATCGAGGAGGAGCTCGACTCGAACGTCGAGGCTCCCTACCGGTTCCCGTCCCCGACCCGGCGACGGATCGCAGGGTGGGTCTTCGTCGTGGCAGCGGTGCTCGCCGTGTTGTTGATCGACGAAGGCTGGGTACCGGCCATCGGGCTCCTGGGCCTTGCCGCCTGGAACTTCGCCTCGGCATGGCCCCTGGCAGTCGACGAGGCCCGGGCGCTCTCCATAGCCGGCGCCGCAGTCGGTTTCCCTGTCGGGCATGCCTCGGCAGCGGTCACCTTCCAGGGCATTCGCTCCCGGCCACGCTGGAGTGTCGTGCTCTACTCGGCGTCGGAGCCGCCAGACCAGCGCGCCCTGGTGGTTGTCGACGCGGTGTCAGGCGACCTCGCCGAGGAGCCGTACGTCGAACCGGTCGAGAGGGTCTAGGACCGGTCCCCGATCGGGACGTAGGGTCGTCTATCCGGCCCGACGTAGACCTGGGTGGGGCGGAAGATCCTCGTCGTCGGGTCGGCGAGCAACTCCCGCCACTGGGAGATCCACCCGGGCAAACGGCCCAGTGCGAACAGCACGGTGAACATGTCGGTGGGGAACCCGATCGCCCGGTAGATGATCCCCGAGTAGAAATCGACGTTGGGATAGAGCTTTCGCTCGACGAAGTAGTCATCCGACAGGGCGACCTCTTCGAGCTGCATGGCAACGTCGAGTAGAGGATCGTCGTCGATACCCAGAGCGTCGAGCACGTCGTCGGCGGCACGCTTGATGATCCGGGCCCTGGGGTCGAAGTTCTTGTAGACGCGATGGCCGAACCCCATCAGCCGGAACGGGTCGTCCTTGTCTTTCGCCCTGGCCACGAAGGGCGCCACGTCTCCTCCAGCTGCCACGATCTCCTCGAGCATCTCGAGGACCTCTTGGTTGGCTCCACCATGCAGCGGGCCGGAGAGGGCATGGATCCCGGCAGCCACCGAGCTGAACAGGTTCGCCTGGCTCGATCCAACGAGACGCACTGCCGAGGTCGAGCAGTTCTGCCCGTGGTCGGCATGAAGCACCAGGAGCATGTTGAGGGCGCGTGCCACGACGGGGTCCGCGGTGTACGGCTCCGCCGGGACCGAAAACATCAGGTGCAGGAAGTTGGACAGGTAGTCGAGGTCGTTCTGCGGGTAGATGTACGGCTGGTGGACGGAGTACTTGTACGACCAGGCGATCATGGTCGGCGTCTTGGCGATGAGTCGTCTGGCGCTGATGTCCACCGCTTCTTCGTCATGGGGGTCGAGGGCGTCGGGGTAGTAGGTGGCCAGAGCCGACGTGGCCGAGGCCAGGATCTGCATCGGATGGGCGCTGTGAGGGAACGCCTCGAACAGGTGCTTCATGTCCTCCCGAAGGAGGGTGTGAAGAGAGATCGACTCCTCGTAGGCCTCGAGCTCTGCCTTGGTGGGCAGCTCCCCGTACTGGAGGAGATAGGCGACCTCGAGAAAGGTTGCCTGCTCGGCGAGCTCCTCGATCAAATAGCCCCGGTAATGGAGGACGCCCTCCTCGCCACCGACGTAGGAGACCGCCGAGACACTCTCGGCGGTGTTGGCAAAGCCACGATCGAGGGTGGTCAGGCCCAGGTCCCGTCTCAGCCCGCTGATATCCGCCGCGACCTGGCCCTCGACACTCTCGATCACATCGAGCCGAGACTCTTTGTCGCGAAATCGGATGACGGCGTCTGTCATTCCAGTCCTTCCGTGGGCGTTCAGTCCTCTGCGTCCCGAGACGCGGCAATCACCTGCTGTGCCTCGTTGTGCGGCACCTCGGCGTAGTGATCGAACTCCACGTCGAAGCTTCCTCTTCCCGATGTCAATGATCGCAGTTCCGCCGCATACTGCTGTATCTCGGCCATGGGCACCTCGGCTATCACGGACCGCAATGTGCCATCGCCCTCCATCCCGAGCACCTTCCCACGCTTGGAGTTGATGTCTCCCATCACGTCACCGAGATGATCCTCGGGCACGGTGACGGTGACTTTCATGACCGGCTCGAGCAGGATCGGCTTGAGGTCCTGGGTAGCCGCCCTGACGGCCTGAATACCAGCCATCCGAAACGACATCTCATCGGAGTCGACGGCGTGGTACTTCCCGTCGTAGACCTCGGCTGAGATATCGATGACGGGGTAACCGGCGAGGACCCCCCTGTTCAGGGCCTCCTGGATGCCCTTGTCGACGGCGGGAATGAACTGTCGCGGGAATCGACCCGCCTTTGATCGAGTCGATGTACTCGTACCCGGAGCCCCTGGGCAGCGGGGCGAATTTGACCAGGGCGACACCAAACTGACCCCGACCCCCGGATTGCTTCTTGTGCTTGCCCTCGGCCTGGGCGCTGGTGGTGATCGTCTCCCGGTAGGGGATGATGGGGAGCGCGGTGTCGACCTCGACACCGAACTTCCTGTGGATCCGGGCAACGGTGACGTCGAGATGGGTGTCGCCAAGACCGGCGAGGATTGTTTCGCCGGTGTCGGAGCGGCGCTCCACACGGATCGTCGGGTCCTCCTCCTCGATCCGATGCAGGGCGGTGGAGAGCTTTTCCTCGTCGTGATGGGATCTCGGAGTGATCGCGACTTCGGCGACGGGTCGGGGATAGGAGATGGGGGCGATCGTGATGTTGCTGCCGCTGCTGCGCAAGGTGTCGCCGACCCTCAAGTTGTCCACCTTGGCCACTGCCCCGATCCCACCGGTGGGGAGGTCCGGCACGTCGTTGTGCTCCTTGCCCTGGAGCTTGAAGAGGTTGTGGAGCCTCACCTTGCCCCCGCCGGCCACATCGAGCTCCTGGTCCGCCTTGACCGTGCCCGAGTAGATCCGAAACAGGGAGATGCGCCCGACGAAGGGGTCGGACACCGATTTGAAGACGAAGGCAGCGGTCGGCCCGTCGGTGGACGGGGCAGTGGGGTCTCCGCTGGTCAGGGCGGGGAGCGTGCGCTCCAACGGGTTGGGCCCGTAGTCGACGATGAACTCGGCGAGCAGGTCGATGCCGATGAGCCTCTCGGCCGAGGCGACCAGGACAGGTTGGATGTCGCCCGCCACGATCCCCTTGTGGATCGTGGCCACGATCTGCTCCCGGGACGGCTCCTTGCCTTCGAAATAGGCCTCCATCATCTCGTCGTCCGTCTCGACAACCGTCTCGACGAGCGCTGTGTGCGCGGCGTGGACCAATTCCTCGACCTCGGAGGGCAGGTCGACCTCCTTGCCGTCCTTCTCTCCCTCGGCGTACTCGTAGGCGCGCTCGGAGGCCACCCGCACCAGTCCCCGCAAGCCATCCTCACTCCCGATCGGTACCTGGATGGGGGCGATCGCCTTGCCGAACGAGTCCCGCAATTGATCCAGGGTTCGCTCGAAGGAGGACCGGTCGCGGTCGAGCTTGGTCACCACGACAGCCCGTGGGATGCCCTCCTCCTCGGCGACCTTCCAGAGTTGTTCGGTCTGAACCTCTACGCCGTCGACACCGGATATCACGAAGAGGGCGAGGTCGACGGCTCGTAGCGCGGCACGGGCATCACCCGAGAAGTCGCTGGAGCCGGGCGTGTCGATCAGGTTGATGCGATGTTCGTTCCAGTTGAAAGTCGCTACTCCCAACCCGAGCGAGATGCCCCGGTCGACCTCCTCGGGCTCGAAGTCGAGCACGGTCGTGCCCTGTTCCACGGTTCCTCGTCTGTTCGTGGCGCCACCGACGAAGAGGAGGGCTTCGGCGAGAGTCGTCTTGCCGCTCCCGCCATGACCGACGAGGGCGACGTTGCGAACTTTCTCGGGTAACAACATGGACCTCCACTTCGTGCGAGACGCCGATCCTAACCCTGCCCCAGGACCGGACCACAAGGTCGGGCCTGCTACTTTGCTCCGTCGTGATCGACACAAGGGTGCGACCCCGGGTCACCCGCTTTCTCGAGCCCATCGGCAGGGCTCTGGCCTCCATCGGGGTCACTCCGACCGCGATGACCGCGCTCGGGCTCGCCATCGTCATCGTGGGCTCGATAGTGATCTCGACCGGCGCATTGCGCTCCGGTGCGGTCATCGTGTTGGTCGGCTCGATTCTCGATGGTCTCGATGGCTCGGTAGCCCGTGCAGCGGGGATGGTCACCGCCCGGGGTGCCTTCCTGGACTCGGTGTTCGACCGTATCGGTGAGATAGCGGCGTTCGCCGGGCTCGGCGTCGCCATTGCCCGCGAGACCGGTGATGCGGCGGCTCTCCTCCTGATCGTCCTCGCCATCGGTGGCGCCATGCTCGTCCCCTATATCAGGAGCCGGGCCGAGGTCGAGGGCTTCAACGGCAAGGCGGGGCTCATGGGCCGCGCCGAGAGAGTGCTCCTCTTCACTGTCGGGTTGCTTCTCGGTTTTGTCGAGCCGATGCTCTGGATCTTCGTGATCCTGGTGTGGATAACCGCCTTGATGCGATTCATCGACACCTACCGTTCATTCGAGTGAGCGAAATTCCCGGCTACCTCGCCCTCCGCGCCGGCGCGGGGCTCATCGGCCTGCTTCCTGCCTCGGCTGCCCGGTCTCTGGGACGAGTTGGGGGCCGGGTCTGGCACGCCACCGCCAAGGGCAGGCGCACCATGGCCGAGCGGCACATGAGACGGGTCCTCGGTGACGAAGCCCAAGCCGTTCGAGCGGCCCGATCGGTGATGAAGTCCTACGGCCGGTATTACGCCGAGGCACTCTGGGCCCGAGGCAAGAGGGTCGATGAGCTTCGATCGCAGACGATCGTGGACGGCGTGGAGCAGATAATCGGGGCGCGGGAAGAAGGACGGGGGATGATCTACGGGTTGCCCCATGTGGGGAATTGGGAGGTGGCCGCCCCGGTCTCCGTCGACGTGAAGGTGCCGGTGGTCGCAGTGGCCGAGAACCTGCCCAATCGCCGGATCACCGACTGGTTCACCAAAATGCGCGCCGATTTCGGGATCGAGGTCGTCCTCGCCACCGGTGGCACCGAGGTGATGAGGAAGTTGGAGGCAGCCCTGGCGGCCAACAAGGCCGTGGCCCTCCTTGCCGACCGCGACCTGAAGCGTCGCGGGGTCCCGGCTGTCTTTTTCGGGGAGGAGACCACGCTCCCCCCGGGCCCGGCCACACTCGCCCTCCGCACAGGGGCTCCACTGCTCCCGGTCGCGTCGTATTACGACGGGGACGACGGCTACAGGGTGGTGATCAGGCCGGCGATCCCGGTCCCGACCGAGGGAACCCGCAGCGAGAAGGTGCGCACGATGACGCAGGCCCTCGCCTCGGAGATGGAGTCCTTGATTCGGGCGGCGCCGCAACAGTGGCACCTGGTCCAGCCCAACTGGCCCTCCGACCGGGAATGAGCGCTTTGCGAATCGGTCTGGTCAGCCCTTACGACCTCTCGGTCCCTGGTGGGGTCCAGGCTCAGGTCCTGGGCCTGGCCGCCTATCTGAGGACCTGGGGCGACGATCCTGTCGTGATCGGTCCCGGTCTGCCCGACGGCGTGCCGGGTGTCGATCTCGGCGAGAGCATCTCGATACCCGGCAACGGATCCATGGTCCCCATCGCGGGAGACCCGAGATCGCGGAGGCGGATCAAAGCCGCTTCCGCCGATCTAGATCTGCTTCATGTCCACGAGCCGCTCATGCCACTGGCGTCGCTGCTCGCCACCCATGCCGGGCCCCCGGTGGTCGCCACATTTCACGCCGCCCCCGGTCGGGTCGGTCGTCTCGGCTATCGCTTGACCCGCCCCCTCCTGAGCAGGCTGCTGGGGAACACCAGCATCGTGACCGCGGTCAGTCATGCCGCGGCCGAGGTCCTCCCACAGGGCCGCCTCGAGGTCCGAATCATTCCCAACGGGCTCGACGTGGCCTCGATGAGCGTGGAAACCCGTCGTGAGCCCGGGAAGGTCGCGTTCCTGGGTCGGGACGAGCCCAGAAAGGGTCTCGATGTCCTTTTGGAGGCATGGGAGAAGATCGAGATCGCTCGACCGGAGGCCAGGCTCGTGGTCATGGGAGCGCAGCGGAACGGGACCGGGCCGACCTGGATGGGAAGGGTGGACGAGGACACCAAGGCCACGCAGCTGAGCTCTTCTTCGGTGTACGTCGCACCACAGACCGGGGGAGAATCATTCGGGATCGTCCTGCTGGAGGCAATGGCGGCCGGCGCCGCGGTCGTCGCATCGGATCTCCAGCCCTTTCGCGAGCTGGCCGAGCACGCCGCCAGATTCTTCCCTGTCGGGGACAGCGGGGCACTGGCCACGGCAGTGGTCGATCTGCTCGGGAACGCCGCC
This sequence comes from uncultured Acidobacteriota bacterium, assembly GCA_963843585.1. Taxonomy (GTDB): domain Bacteria; phylum Actinomycetota; class Acidimicrobiia; order Spongiisociales; family ZC4RG35; genus JARDZU01. Next base: position 736,599 of record CAWJLJ010000019.1, on the reverse strand, counting down.
GAGCGGAACCGGCTGGCAGAGGACGGCCGGCGTGTCGCCGAAGAACACGACTGGAGTGTCATCGGGGGCGTGTACCGCGAGCTCTACGACGAGGTGGTCACTTAGGCCAGCGAAGACGAGCCTGTACAATCGGAGTTACCCCAATGGAGCCGAGAGAAGTGGAAACCGGTACAGATCGCGTCAAGAGAGGCCTCGCCGAGATGCTCAAGGGCGGCGTCATCATGGATGTCGTCACCGCCGATGAGGCAAAGATCGCCGAAGAGGCAGGCGCCGTCGCCGTGATGGCCCTGGAACGCGTCCCCTCTGACATTCGCAAGCACGGTGGTGTTGCCCGGATGGCGGACCCGACCAAGATCGAGGAGATCCAGGCCTCGGTGACGATCCCGGTCATGGCCAAGTGCCGGATCGGTCATTTCGCCGAGGCATCGGTGCTCCAGGCCCTCGGTGTCGACTACATCGACGAATCCGAAGTGCTGACACCTGCCGACGATGAGCACCACGTCGACAAATGGGCGTTCACCACTCCCTTCGTCTGCGGAGCACGCAATCTGGGCGAGGCGCTGAGGCGCATCGGTGAAGGAGCGGCGATGATCCGCACCAAGGGCGAGGCGGGCACCGGCAATGTGGTCGAAGCGGTCCGTCACATGCGAACAGTGACCAACGAGTTGCGAGCGCTGACCACCATGGACGAGGCGCAGCTGATGTCTGCCGCCCGTGACCACGGGGCCCCCTTCGATCTGGTCCGTGAGGTCGCTTCGACGGGAAAACTGCCAGTGGTGAACTTTGCCGCCGGCGGCATCGCGACTCCTGCCGATGCTGCCCTGATGATGTCGCTCGGCGTCGACGGAGTCTTCGTCGGGTCCGGCATCTTCAAGAGCTCCGGGCCAGAGGCCTACGCCCGGGCGATCGTCGAGGCGACCACCTTCTGGAACGAGCCCGAGGTGGTGGCCAAGGTCTCCCGCGGCCTCGGCGAGGCCATGCCCGGAATCGAGATCGACACCCTCAGGGACACGGAGCGTCTCGCCGAGCGAGGATGGTGACGATGACGCACCGTTGGCGTCCTTGCCCTGCAGGGGGACGTCCGGGAGCACCTCCACACCCTCGAATCGCTTGGTGTGGCCGCGGCACCGGTCAAGACCCCGGACGAGCTCGGGGCGATCGACGCACTGGTGATCCCGGGAGGGGAGTCGACCACCATCGGCAAGATGGCGGTCCGCTTCGGCCTGATCGAGCCGCTGCGGCGATCGATCGAAGACGGGCTCCCCACCTACGGCACCTGTGCCGGGCTGATCTTGCTGGCCGGCGCCGTGACCGACGGCGACCAGCCGCTCTTGGGCGTCCTGGACGTCGTGGTGCGTCGCAACGCCTTCGGCCGGCAGAACGAGTCTTTCGAATCGGATCTCGAAGTCGATGGCCTGGATGAGCCTTTCCACGCCGTCTTCATCCGCGCCCCCTGGGTCGAGAAGGTGGGCGCCGAGGTCGAGGTCCTTGCCGACATCGACGAGCACCCGGTCATGGTTCGTCAGGGCAATATCCTCGCCACCTCCTTCCATCCCGAGTTGACCGGTGACGGCCGGATCCACCAACTCTTGCTCGATCTGATCTGAGGAACCCATGTCAGGACATTCCAAGTGGGCAAACATCAAGCACCGCAAGGGTCGCCAGGACGCGGCACGGGGCAAGCTGTTCGGGAAGCTGGCCAAGGCGATCGAGATCGCGGCCCGTGAGGGAGGCGGCAACCCGGACTTCAACCCGACGCTCGCCACCGCCATCTACAAGGCCAAAGTGGCCTCGATGCCCAACGACAACATCGACCGTGCGGTCAAGCGGGGCACCGGCGAGGTCGAAGGCGCCCACTATGAGGAGATCTGGTACGAGGGCTACGGCCCCGGAGGCGTTGCGCTCTACGTGCAGATCCTCACCGACAACAGGAACAGAGCTGCTTCAGACGTCCGCTCCACATTCACCAGGAGCGGCGGCAACCTCGGCGAGCCCGGTTCGGTCGGCTATCTCTTCCATCAGAAGGGCTTGATCCACGTGAAAGGCACCGAGGACGATGTGATGCTGGTCGCCCTCGACTCGGGGGCCGAGGACATCCGCGACTCGGGTGACGGGTGGTTCGAGGTCATCACTTCGCCGGGCGACGTTCAGCAGGTTCGCACCGCCCTCGGTGAGGCGGGCCTGGAGGTCGACTCGGCAGACGTCACACAACTCCCCTCCACCACGGTTGCGGTTGGTGAAGGGGAGGCGCGCAAGTTGCTGCGTCTGATCGACGCCCTGGACGACCTGGACGATGTTCAGGCGGTGTATGCGAATTACGACATCGACGACGACGTCATGGAGCGCGTCCTCGAAGAGGTCTGACGAAAGCGCTGCCGCTCAGGTTGCGGGCGGTGGTGGGGGCGGGGTCGTGGTGCGTGCCCGCGGATCCCCTTCCGGCCATCGCGCCGTAGGCGAGGACCAGTACGGCGGCCGTGGCCACCTGAATCAGGTACTGGGTCCAGTCGAGCCCTGCGGTGTCTTCGACGCCCGACCCAATTTGCGATCAGCCCACCGAGGAAAGCGCCCACAGCACCGATGAGGATGGTCATCCCCATGGAGATGTTCTGCCTTCCCGGGAGAACCAGACGGGCGAGGGGCCCAACGATGATGCCAGCCAACAACGAAGCGATGATCGTGCCGAGCCAATCCATGAGAGCTCCTTCTCTGGGCGACGAGAGAGATCCTAGGCAATCGTGCCCACGCCAGGTGGGATCAGGCGTTCCCTGCGCGCAGGCGAGGGATGAAGTGGCGTCTACTCGGGAATCGGGATGATGTCGGCGTCGGGCGCCTCGTCGGCGACGATCCGCCTGGAGACATAGCTCGCTTTGTGTCGGTCATCGCCGAGGCTCATGAAATGTTGTTGGAGAGCCTTCGTCCATGCGTATTCCTTGACACTTCCCCAATTCCAAACCGCCGGATTCCGACCCTTCGATGGCTGGTCAGGTCGGGGCAACAAGGACCCCACGATGCTCGAGTTGGGCTTGACACCGATTATCTCAGCCAGCTGTTTTCGGGTGACCGGAGAGTCGTCGGTGACGTTGCCGAGCAGTGCCCCGACACGATCGTCGAACGTCTTTCGGAAGTCTTCTGCTTGGGCATGCTGCTCGGCCTGGGCCAGGTCACCCTCGTCGTTGAGCCGACGCTGGAATTCATCCCATGTCTCGTACTGGTCTCGCTCGTTCCACGGAACCTTGACGTATCTGGGTACGCCATCGTGATTCTCGACTCCTTCCTTACCGTGGACGTAGCCTTCGGCATAGCCGGCTCCGGCGATCGCATTGATCAAGTCGATCAGGAGAAGGGCGTCTTCCTTGGCCGCTTCGTATCGAAGCCGGTTGAGATGGTTGGAAGCCTGCCGTGGTTCCATCGAGTCGAGTGCCGCTCGTTCGTGTGTCGAAAGCCTGCCCAGAAGTTCGGCGTCGTCGATGAATTCGTACAGGTCGACCCGACGATCATGGTCACGCACGACCATGATCGGTTGGTCACGCCCGTGGTCCGCGGCCTGCTCGGATCGGTCGTCCGAGATGGAACGAGCCGCTGTCATGCCCCTGAACGCGACTTCTGTCGGCGCGAAGTTGCTTGTTCGCTTCGCCAACCCGTCCGGCCCGAATTGCCAGTGCCAAAAAGTCCGCTCACCTACCAGTTGTTCGAGCAGCTCTCTCGTCAATCGCATTGGGCCAACCTATCAGTGTCCGGCTCACTGCGGCGACCATGGTTACAGGTTGAGGCTCGTCACTTTGCCGGACGGAGACCCGATCCTTCGTGGGCGAGGAATCGTGTCGCCTCAGAGATCCCACCGCAAATCATCGGCATCGAGACGGCACCCGCCTAACCTCACCAAACATATGTTCGTCATGGGCATCGACCCCGGACTGTCTGCCACCGGGTACGGGGTGGTAGAGGGCGGGCACCCACCCACCGCCGTGCTCGCCGGCGTGATCCGAACCGATCCCGGAGCACCGATGGCAGAGAGACTCGCCGAGCTGTTCGTCGGGTTGACCCAGGTGATCGAAGAATCGCAGGCCCGACGTGGTAGCAGTGGAGTCGGTGTTCACCAACCAGAACCTGCAGACAGCGATCTCGGTTGGCCGCGCGTCGGGCGTCGCCCTGCTCGCCGCCGCCCGAGCCGGTCTCGGTGTGTCCGAATACGCGCCGACCGCAGTCAAGTCGGCCATCACCGGCGACGGGTCGGCGTCCAAGAAGCAGATCCAACAAATGGTGGCCCGCCTGCTCCGATTGGCGGAGCCTCCCCGGCCTGCCGATGCGGCCGACGCCCTGGCCATCGCCCTCTGTCATCTCCGAGCTGCCCCATTGGAGAGAGCACGATGATCGGCCGTCTGCGTGGTGTCCTCGTTTCGAGGCGCGGAGAAGTGGTCTGCGTCGAGGTGGGCGGTGTGGGTTATGACGTGAGCATGACCCCACGGGGCGTCGCGGCTCTGCCTGGCATTGGTGAGGAGGTGGTGGTGCATACCCACACCCACGTGCGTGAGGACGATTTGAGTCTCTACGGGTTTGGCGCCGAGGCAGATCGCGACCTGTTCCGGATCCTGTTGGGAGCCGGCGGTGTCGGGCCCAAGCTGGCCATGTCCATCCTGGGAACCATGACCCACCAGGAGATCGTCCGCTGCATCGTCACCGAAGACGCCGACGCCCTAACTGTCGTCCCCGGAGTGGGGAAACGCGGAGCGCAGAAGATCGTGCTCGAGCTGGCGCCCAAGCTCGCCGGCGTCGACGTCGACGTGGTCGGCTCGACCAGTCTGGTGACGGTTCGCCAGGCATTGGAGGGCCTGGGTTATTCGACCGAGGAGATCAACGGGGTCATGGGCGAGCTGGACCCGGATTCCGCCATTGAGACCCAGATCAAGGCCGCGCTCCGCGCCCTGGGCAGGGGTTGACCATGCGTGAGGACTCCCTCTTGAACCCGACGATCGAGACGGACGAGGAGATCACGCTCCGTCCCAAGCAGTCTCGACGAGTTCATCGGGCAGGATCGGGTGCGAGAGCGCCTCGAGATCTCGTTGGACGCGGCTCGCAAAGAGAAGCGTCCGCTGGATCATGTCCTGTTCTCGGGCCCTCCAGGGCTGGGGAAGACGACGCTCGCCGGGGTCATCGCCAACGAGCTGGATGTGAAGATGCGGATCACCTCGGGCCCCGCCCTGGACCGGCCCGGCGACCTCGCCGCCATCCTCTCCAACCTGGACACGGGCGATGTGTTCTTCATCGACGAGATTCACCGACTTCCCCGAGCCGTCGAAGAAGTGCTCTATCCGGCAATGGAGGATTTCCAACTCGACATCGTGCTCGGCAAGGGGCCCACCGCCCAATCGATCCGTCTCGACCTGCCCCAGTTCACGCTGGTCGGCGCCACCACACGGAAGGGCACGGTGACGGCGCCCCTTCGGGACCGGTTCGGGATCGAGGAGAAGCTCGACTACTACACGCCAGACGAGCTCGCTGTCATCATCCGTCGATCGGCCGGGATCATCGGTGTCGAGATCTCGGAGGATGCCGCCCGGATCATCTCCCATCGCAGCCGATCGACGCCGCGCATTGCCAACAGACTCCTCGCCCGGGTCAGGGACTACGCGGTGTCCAGGGCGTCAGGTGTCATCGACCCCGAAGTCGCCAACGAGGCCTTGCGTGTGTTCGAGGTCGACGACATCGGTCTGGACAAGGTTGACCGAGCAATCCTCGAGTCGATCATCGACAAGTTCGGTGGCGGGCCCGTCGGGCTCTCGACCCTCGCTATCGCCGTCGGCGAGGAGCCGGAGACGGTCGAGGACGCCTACGAGCCGTTCCTGCTCCAGTCCGGGTTGATCAAACGCACTCCGCGGGGCCGCATGGCCACCGCTCGCGCCTACACCCACCTCGGCCAGGAACCGCCCGCAGATCCGCAGGGGACGCTTCTCTAGCCTCGCATCTCGATGAGGGTCGAGGACTTCAAGTACCCACTCCCGGAGTCGGCCATCGCCCAGGAGGCGATCGAGCCCCGTCACGACTCCCGACTCCTCGACACCCGGGACATGTCAGATCATCGTTTCCTCGACCTGCCTTCGTTGCTCCGGCCCGGTGACCTGGTGGTAGTCAATGAGACCCGGGTACGGGCGGCCCGGCTCGCCGGCCGCCGACTCGACACCGGCGGTTCGGTCGAGCTGCTCGTGCTCGAGACTCGCCCTGACGGGCTTTGGGAGGCGCTGGCCCGGCCATCGCGAAGACTCCGGCCCGGGATCGTGATCGAGATCGAGGCGATCAGGGCCACGATCGTCGACGGCCCCGACGAAGGGATGGTCGTGGTCGACCTCGAGGCTCCCGACGTCGAGGCAGCCATTGCCAACGCCGGGAACGTCCCACTCCCGCCCTACTTCCAGGGCACCTTGGACGATCCCGATCGGTACCAGACGATGTTCGCTCGCACGATTGGCTCGGCGGCCGCCCCCACAGCCGGCCTTCATTTCACCGAGGAGGTCGCCACCCGTCTGCGGCAACGGGAGATCGAGATCGCGCCCGTCGACCTTCACGTCGGAATCGACACGTTTCGACCCATCGTCACCGAGAGGATCGATGAGCACGTTATGCACTCGGAATGGTGCTCGATCCCGGAGGCGACCGCTGCCGCAGTCGACTCCGCTCGTACCCGGGGAGGGAGGGTGGTGGCCATCGGCACCACCGTGGTGAGGACGCTGGAGTCCTTTGCCGATGGGGCCGGGAGAGTGGCAGCGGGTAGAACGTGAAACGAACCTCTTCCTCACACCCGGTGTCGAGTTCCGGGTGGTGGACGCCCTGGTGACCAACTTCCACGTCCCGGGCTCCACCCTCGTGGTCCTGGTGGCGGCATTCATGGGGGACAGGTGGCGGGAGGCGTACCAGACCGCCCTCGAACGCGGATATCGATTTCTCTCCTTCGGGGATGCGATGCTCGCCGAGCGATAATCAGACCGTGAGCGCAGTGACCTGGACCTTGCAGTCGAAAGATGGGGAGGCGCGCTCTGGTTGGCTCGACACCCCTCACGGCCGGATCCCGACTCCGGCCTTCATGCCGGTGGGGACGAGAGCAGCCGTGAAAGCGGTCGACAGTCACGACCTGTCCGGGGTCGGAGCGGAAATCGTGCTGGCCAATACCTACCACCTGATGCTGCGGCCGGGGTCGTCGCGGATCGCGGCTCTCGGCGGGCTCCACCAATTCATGGCGTGGGACGGGCCGATCCTCACCGACTCAGGCGGGTTTCAGATCTTCTCCCTCGAGCCGGTGATAGAGGAGAGTGGTGCCCGCTTTCGTTCCGTCTACGACGGGTCGTCTGTCGAGCTCACTCCCGAGGACGCGGTCCGGATCCAGGAGGAGCTGGCGCCCGACATCGCCATGGCCCTGGACGTGTGCGTCGGTCTACCTGCGCCCGCCGATTTGGTCGAGGCCGAGCTGGAGCGGACCCTGCGCTGGGCCGAGCGCTGTCTTCGGGCGCATACCAAGTCGGATCAGGCTCTGTTTGGAATAGTCCAGGGCGGAGTCGACCCCGATCTGAGAGCGAAGAGCGCCGCTCAGACCGCCGCCCTCGGGTTCCCGGGCTTCGGGATCGGAGGGCTCTCGGTCGGTGAGGGCCGGGACGAGCGTCGTCTCGCTCTGGAAGCAAGCTTCGCCGAGCTCCCCGAGGGCAAGCCGCGGTACGTAATGGGGTTGGGAGATACAGACGGGCTGCTCGAGGCAATCGCCAGAGGGGCGGACATGTTCGATTGCGTCCTCCCTACCCGGCTCGCCCGACATGGCAAGGTCCTGACCCGAGGCGGAGACTTCAGCCTCCGTAACGCCGAGTCCGAGTCCGACGATCGCCCCATCGACGAAAACTGCGTCTGCCACACCTGTCGGACTCACAGCCGGGGCTACTTGCGGCATCTGGTCCGGGTGAAGGAGTTGTCTGCCCATCGCCTCCTCACGATCCACAACCTGCGGTACACGCTGGACCTGGTCGGTGCCGCCCGCCAGGCCATCGAATCGGGCACGTTCTCCGACTTCGTCCGCGGCGTAGCCGCAACCAGGGCCAACGGTTCGCCCTAGACCCCTGCCGTTGCCTAATCTCGGCGGGTCCGTCTCTCGCGATCTGGAGGATCCAGTGACCCATCTCGTCCTTGCTCAGGAGACCGCGGCGAGCCCGCTGCCCTCGCTGCTCTTCCTCGGGCTGATGGTTGCCGTCTTCTGGTTGTTCATCATCCGGCCCCAGCGTCAACGCGCCAAGGCCCAGCAGGAGCTGTCCAAGACCCTCAGCCCCGGTGAGGAGGTTCGGACCATCGGCGGGATCCACGGCATCGTGGTGTCGGTCGACGACGACAGCGTCGTCCTCCGGGTGGAGGAGGGGAAGATCCGGGTCTCGCGTAAAGCCGTCGGCACCCGGGTGGGCCCGGACAAACCAGAAGCCGAATCCTCCTGATCCGGCCGTAGACTTCCCGGGTGGACAACCTCAGCGCGCTCATCCGCGACATCCCCGACTTCCCCGAGCCAGGGATCGTCTTCAAAGACATCACGCCGGTCCTCGCCGATCCGGCTGCCTTCACCACACTCGTCGAGGCTCTGGCTGAGCCCTACCGAGACTCGGGGGTGACCAAGGTGGCGGGGATCGAGGCGAGGGGCTTCACCCTGGCGACCCCGGTTGCCCGGCTCCTCGGTGCAGGCTTCATACCGGTTCGGAAGCCGGGAAAGCTGCCCTACGAGACCGTCCGGGAGGACTACTCACTGGAATATGGCACCGATTCTCTGGAGATCCACACGGACGCTGCTCAGCCGGGGGAGAAGGTCCTCCTCGTCGACGATGTGATCGCGACCGGCGGAACAGCCGCCGCCGCAATTCGGTTGTTGAAGAAGATCGGCGCCGATGTCGTCGGGTTCGCGGTCTTCATCGAGTTGTCCTTCCTCAACGGCGCCCAGATGCTGGACGGTGTACCCCTGCATGCCCTCGTCAAGTACGACTGAGTCGAGTCAGGCGACATTCGAGGACGTCGCCGAGGTTTTCGTCGCCCATCATCCCGATGGCGATGTCGACCTGTTGCGCCGGGCCTACGAGGTAGCGGCAGAAGCACATGCCGGCCAGGTGCGAAAGACGGGCGACCCATACATCACCCATCCGCTGGCCGTTGCCCACATGCTGGCCGGCTATGGGCTCGACGAGCAGACCCTGGCCGCCGCCCTGCTCCATGACACGGTGGAGGACACGAACCTCACGCTGAGCGATCTCTCCATGCAATTCGGCGACGAGATCGGGCGTCTCATCGATGGGGTGACCAAGCTCGACCGGGTCCGCTACTCGAACCGGGAGCAGGCCCAGGCGGCGACCATCCGCAAGATGGTGGTGGCCATGGCCCAGGACGTCCGGGTCCTGATCATCAAGCTGTTCGACCGTCTTCACAACCTGAGGACCGTTCACGCCCTGCGGGAGGAGAAGCAGCGTCGGGTCGCCCAGGAGACCCTCGACGTGTATGCCCCACTGGCCCATCGTCTCGGTGTCCAGGAGATCAAGCACGAGTTCGAGGATCGGTGCTTCGCAATCCTCTACCCGGGGCCCAACACCGAGATCCAGGCCAAGCTGGCTGAGCGGGCGCCGGAGCGTGAGGCGTTCATCGAGAAGATGGTCGACGAGATATCAGGCATCCTCGCCGATTCCGGTATCGAGGCCGAGGTGACCGGCCGGCCGAAGCACCAGTACTCGATATATCGCAAGATGCGGGAGCAGAACCGGCCATTCGAGGACATCCACGATCTGATCGGCATACGGATCATCACCGAGACGATGCGGGATTGTTATGCGGCGCTGGGACTCATCCACAGTCATTGGGTTCCGGTGACCGGGCGCTTCAAGGACTACATCGCCATGCCCAAGATCAACCTCTACCAGTCGCTCCACACCACGGTGATAGGCCCTGACGGTAAGCCGCTCGAAGTCCAGATCCGCACCGAGGAGATGCACCAGAGGGCGGAGGCAGGGATCGCTGCTCACTGGCGGTACAAGGAGGGAGAGGCCGGACAGCTGCCGCGCATGGATTTCATCTCCTGGGGCGAGGAGGAGGACCCCGAGGAGTTCCTGGCCAACCTCAAGCTCGACCTCTATCAGGACGAGGTGTTCGTCCTGACCCCCGGCGGCGACGTCAAGCCACTGCCCGCCGGATCCACGGCGATCGATTTCGCCTATTCGGTCCACACCGAGGTCGGCCATCGGTGCGTCGGAGCGAAGATCAACGGCCGACTCGTCCCCCTTTCCACCCGTCTCCAATCGGGCGACATCATCGAAGTGCTGACATCGAAGTCCATGGAGGCCGGGCCGAGCCGTGACTGGCTCGCCTTCGTCAGCACCGGTCGGGCCAAGTCCAAGATCAGGCAGTGGTTCACCAAGGAGCGTCGTGATCATGCCCTCTCCGAGGGAAAGGAGGCGCTGCAGGCCCTGATGAAGCGCGAGGCGTCCGGAATCTCTGCTTCCGAGAAGGAGACCCTGCTCGAATCGATCACCGCCGAGCTGGGTCAGAAGGATCTGGAAGCGCTTCAGGTCGCCATCGGCGAGGGGACCGTCTCGATCGACTCGGTGTCGACCCGTCTCTCGAGACTGCTCAACCCGGAGACGGAAGACGACTTCTTTCAGCCTCGCCGGAGACGCTCGTTGGATACCGCCGAGGTCGTGGTCGAGGGCCAGGACGACATGCTCATCCACCTCGCCCGTTGTTGCTCACCTGTGCCCGGCGACCCGATCGTGGGTTACGTCACGGTGGGCCGCGGCGTGTCCGTGCACCGCGCCGACTGCACCAACGTCTCATCGCTGGCCGAGCGACGTGAGCGGACTGTCGAGGTGTCGTGGCCACCTCAGAGCACATCGGCTTTTGTGGTGTGGATCCAGGTCGAGGCCCTCGACCGAACCCGGCTCCTCAGGGACGTGACCAGCGTCGTCAGCGACACGGGTGGGAACATCACGGCCTCCTCGACCCACACCGGCGATGATCGGGTGGCGATCCTGCGCTATGAGGTGGAGCTCTCCGACCCGAGCCAACTACCCAAGCTCCTCGCCGACCTGCGTGGGGTAGACGGCGTGTTCTCTTCGTTCCGGCTCGCCACCGATCCCTCCCCCTGATGCTGATGGTCCGGGTTCCGGCCTGGCTTGCCGAAACCAACGCATACATCCTCGCTGAAGAGACCGGTGGCCAGGCTGTCGTGATCGACGCCCCGCCGGAGCCTGACGCGATCGGAGCCGTCCTGATCCAGCACGATCTGACTTTGTCGGCGGTGATTCTCACCCACGGTCACATCGACCACACCGGCGGCAGCGGGGAACTGGCCCGAGCGACGGGCGCCAGTGTCTATGTCCATCCCGACGACGATTTCTTGACCTTGCATCCGGTGGAACAGTTGCGGGCGATGTTCGGCATGACTCCACCAGGGGTCTATGACGTCCCGGAGAAATTCGAAGCACTGAGCGATGGGGATCGCATTGGGTTGGCGGGTCTCGAGTTCGAGGTGCGACACACCCCCGGGCATACCCCGGGGCATTGCTGCTTCTACCTGGAGCAGGAGGAGACCTTGTTGTCGGGCGACCAATTGTTTGCCGGGTCGATCGGACGGACCGACTTCCCGTATGGCTCGCTGGCTGCGCTCATGACCTCGATGGAACGAGAAGGTGATGGTGCTCCCGGACGACACCAGGGTGCTCCCGGGCCACGGTCCGGAGACCACGATCGGCCGGGAAAGGACAGGCAACCCGTTCCTGCAATGAACGTATGCTCCCGTCGATGCGGCCGAACGCGATCGATGTCGCGCTGAGACGACTGGCTCAAACCGGAAGAGCGCGTATCCGGGTCCTGACCCGCGACCATCGCGCCACCGAGACTCGACTCCGCAATCGCGCCGCCTGGATATCGAAGCCGAATGCGCGGCTGCGCGTGGCGACCGTCAGGGAAGGCGACGGCTTTCTCGAGGTCGACCTGTTTCTCGACGGGAGCGAGTGACCGTCCGTTCGCTACAACCGTCACCATTAACCTCCCTGCGCTCATGAGCTTCCGGCCACCCAAGGGCACCGATGACATCGGCGCGCCCGAATCGAATCTCTGGCGTGACGTGCTGGGGGAGTGGGAGCGGTGGGCCGATCTGTTCGGCTACCCCCTGGTGTCGACGCCGATCTTCGAGGCCACCGATCTGTTCGAGAGGGGAGTCGGGACCGATACCGAGGTGGTCACCAAGCAGATGTACACCTTCACCGACCGAGGGGGCCGCTCGTTGACGCTTCGACCCGAGGGCACAGCCGGTGTGGTCAGGGCATTTCTCGACAGCGGTGCGAAGGGCCCGTGGAAGGGCTCCTACTCAGGGCCGATGTTCCGCCACGAGCGGCCACAGGCCGGGCGTCGGCGGCAGTTCTGGCAGGTCGGCGTGGAGTATCTCGACGTGGAAGGCCCGGCGGCGGACGCCGAGGTGGTCGAGCTCGGCTATCGGTTCCTGACCGCAGTCGAGGTCCCGGGCCTGGACGTCGTGCTCAACTCCCTCGGTGACGCCGTGTGCCGGCCCGGATATGTGGAGACACTCCGGGGATACCTCGACGCGAAACGCGAAGTCCTGTGTGACGACTCGCTATCGATCGTCGACGTCAACCCGCTCCGGGTCCTCGACTGCCGCGTGTGCGCACCTGTCCTGGCCGACGCCCCGTCGATCAAGGACCATCTCTGCGAGCCGTGTGCCGATCACTACTCACAGGTGAAGAAATCGCTCGAGGGCCTAGACGTGCCCTTTGTGGAGGACGCGCGCCTCGTCCGGGGTCTCGACTATTACACCCGGACGGCGTTCGAGTATGTCGCCACTGATCTCGAGGCAGCTCAGAACGCCGTCGGTGGTGGCGGCCGATATGACGGTCTCGCCGAGTCGATCGGAGGGAGACGGGCGCCGGGTGTCGGTTTCGCCCTGGGTGTGGACCGCATCGTCCTCGCCTCGACCAGAGAGCCTGCCGGGAGGATCGACGTGTACCTCGTCTCGGAGTCGGGGCCGATCGAGGCGCTTATCGCAGCGTCGGCGTTGCGACGCGACGGTCTCCGGGTCGAGCTAGACACCGAAGGGCGGAAGGTCGACGCCCAGTTCAGAGCCGCGAGCCGTCTCGGGGCACGAGCAGTGGTGGTCTTGCCCGCGGCCGGTGACGACGTCGATGTGCGGATCGGTGACGAGAGGTCTGGAATGCCACTCGGCTCCGTGGCGAAATGGCTCGAGGGACGGCTGTGATGCGCAGCCCCGCCGGGTCTCTGCGACCGTCAGACATCGGAACGACAGTGACGGTCTCGGGATGGGTCCAACGGCGCCGCGACCACGGCGGGATCGCCTTCATCGATGTCCGCGACGCCTCAGGGGTGATCCAGGTGGTGGCCGATCCTGCGGAGCACGAGTCGGTCGCCGATTTGAAGATGGAGTACTGCATCTCGGTGACCGGTGTGATCAGGGCCCGTCCCGAGGGCACCGAGAACCCCGATCTGCCGACTGGTGGGGTAGAGATCGGGGTGGGGGAGCTCGCTGTGCTCTCACCTGCGGACACCTTGCCCTTCATGATCGATGACAGGGTCGAGATCGACGAGCGTGCCCGGCTCCGTTACCGCTACCTGGATCTACGCCGGCCGCGGATGGGGGCGAACTTGAGAGCGCGTTCGCGGGCGACCGCGGCGATACGCCGCACTCTCGACGAGCAAGGGTTCCTCGAGGTCGAGACGCCGACGCTCGTCAACAGCACCCCCGAGGGGGCTCGGGACATGCTGGTGCCCTCCAGGCTGCGCAAGGGAGAGTTCTACGCCCTGCCCCAGTCCCCCCAACTCTTCAAGCAATTGCTGATGGTCGCCGGGGTCGAGCGGTATTTCCAGATCGCCCGCTGCTACCGGGACGAGGACTTCAGAGCCGACCGTCAGCTCGAATTCACCCAGCTGGACCTGGAAGGGTCGTTCTGGGACCGCGACGACGTCCTCGACACGATCGAGGGCGTCCTTGTCGCCGTGACGAAGGAGTTGCGCGGGATCGATGTGACCCGTCCCTTCCCCCGTCTCACGTGGCAGGAGAGCATGGACCGGTTCGGCACGGACAAGCCAGACCTGAGGTTTGGCGCCGAGATCGTCGACCTGTCTGACGCTGTTCGGCGAGAGCGGATTCGGTGTCTTCAGCGACACCCTCGCCGGCGGCGGGACCATCCGGGGCATCAACGTCGGGCAGCAAGATTGGCCCCGGAGCCGCGCCGACTCGCTCACCGAGCGGGCCAAAGAGCTCGGAGCCAAGGGATTGGTTTGGATGGTCGTCGAGGATGACGGGTCGCTCCGCTCACCAGTCGCGAAGTTCCTCGATGACGCCGAACTGGCCGGGATTCGAGACGGCCTGGATGCGAAGCCCGGTGATGTCCTGCTGATGGCTGCCGACCGATGGAAACTGGCGGTAGAGGTTCTCGGGACGCTTCGCAACGACCTTCTCCGACCCTCCGCCCACGAGGACCTGGCCTTCCTGTGGGTGATCGACTTTCCGCTGTTCGAGGAGCAGGAAGACGGCACGATCACCTTCTCCCACCACCCGTTCACGTCGCCGGCCTCGCTGGACGAGATGCGGGACAACCCGACCGAGGCGATATCCAAGGCCTACGACGCGGTGCTCAACGGGGTCGAGCTCGGCTCCGGCTCGGTCCGGATCCATGACCCGGACGTGCAGCGTCAGGTGTTCGACATCCTGGGTATCGACCCGGAGACCGCCGACCGGCGCTTCGGGTGGTTCCTCGAGGCGCTGAGGTACGGCACGCCGCCCCATGCCGGGTTCGCCTTCGGCATCGACCGCCTCGTGATGGTCCTCCAGGGCGAGACCTCGATCCGCGAGGTGATCCCGTTCCCAAAGACGCAAAGCGGCGTCGACCCCATGACAGGCGCCCCGACCTGGGTCGACGAGACCCAGCTGGAGGAGCTCGGCGTCACTCTCACCGAGTCGGCCCTGGCCCGCCGGGACCTGCCGGACGACCCGGGTGAGTGACCTGTTCTCGGCCCGGGCAGACGAGCTGACGTCGCGGGCTGCCCCGCTGGCCACCCGGATGAGGCCCCGCTCTCTCGATGAGGTGGTGGGTCAACCAGCGCTGATGGCACCCGATGCGGCATTCCGGCGTCTGGTCGAATCAGGTCGCCCGGTGTCGATGCTGCTCTGGGGCCCGCCGGGGACCGGTAAGACCACTCTGGCCCGTCTGGTCGCATCCAGGGCGGAGGCCGCCTTCGAGACGCTCTCGGCGACCTCTGCCGGGGTCAAGGACATCCGTGAGGTCCTGGCGGGGGCGAAGAGCCGCCTGGCGACGGATGAGCGGCGGACGGTCCTCTTCCTCGACGAGATCCATCGGTTCGCCAAGAACCAACAGGACGCTCTCCTTCCCGGCGTCGAAGACGGGACGTTGATCCTGATCGGGGCAACGACCGAGAACCCATTCTTCGAGGTCAACTCACCTCTGATGAGCAGGATGACCCTGTTCCGGCTCGAGTCCTTGCGCCCGGAAGAGCTGGCCGACCTGATTCAGCGAGCCCTCAGCGACAGCGAGCGTGGCCTGGGAGAGATGGGCCTGGACATCGATGCGGATGCGCTCGAAGAGCTGGGCAATCGCACCGGGGGTGATGGGAGACAGGCGCTCAACTCGCTCGAGGTGGCAGCGCTCCTCGCCTCAGGCGATGGCCGGTCGACCATTTCGATCGGAGACGTGGCTGAGGCCCTGCAGCGAAGGATCGTTCGTTACGACAAGGTGGGAGACCAGCACTACGACGTCATCTCCGCATTCATCAAGAGCGTCCGTGGCTCCGACCCCGACGCCGCCCTCTACTGGCTGTTTCTCATGCTCGAGGGCGGTGAGGATCCCGAGTTCATCGCGCGCAGACTCATCATCCTGGCGTCGGAAGACATCGGTTTGGCCGACCCCCACGCCCTCCCGCTGGCGGTGGCGGCCGCCGACGCCCTCGCCTACGTCGGGCTGCCCGAGGCGACCTACCACCTGACCGAGGCAACGATCTATCTGGCCGCGGCCCCGAAATCGAACTCCGTCGGGCGGGCGATGTCCAAAGCGCGCCAACTAGTCACCGATGGCCCGTCGGCAAGTGTTCCGCCCCATCTGAGGTCGGCGGCATACCCGGGCGCCGAGAAACTGGGTCACGGTTCTGGGTACCGCTACGCCCACGACTTCGAGGGCGGCGTGGTCGCCCAGCAGTACTTCCCCGACGGTGTCCCTGCCGAGGTTCTGTTCGAGCCGGGGGAGCAGGGTGACGAGAACGCCATGCGGCACCGGCTCGACGAGATCGACCGGATCCTGGGCCGGGAGGGCCGGGGCAAGGGGTAGCCTCGGGGGATGCTCGATCGGATGTCGTGGTTCGTCACAGGCGTGACTCGTCGGAGGCTGGGTCACGGTCCGCGCTTTGCGCCGGAGCCCGACGCCGGTCGAGTGGAAAGACGCTGCTGCGGCCACGGGGGCCGACCTGCTCGACCTGGCCGCCAATGCGGTCCGGCCCAATAGGAGCAGGCAGGTCTCCGTCTCTCGTTAACCTCGCCGCTCGCTCTTCAGGACCGGAATCCTTTGGACAGCAACCAGATTCGAACCGCTTTCACATCCTTCTTCGAGGAAAAAGGGCATGTGGTGCGCCCCTCTGCGTCTCTCATCCCCAACGATCCCACCCTGCTCCTCACCAACGCCGGCATGGTCCCGTTCAAGCCCTACTTCCTCGGCGAGGAGACCCCGCCACACAAGCGGGCGACCACGGTCCAGAAGGTCGTCCGCACCATCGACATCGACATCATCGGGTCGACGAAGCGCCATCTCTCCTTCTTCGAGATGCCCGGCAACTTCAGCTTCGGTGACTATTTCAAGGAAGACGCGATCGCCTGGTCGTACGAGTTCGTCACTCAAAGGCTCGGGCTCGACCCCGATCTCCTCTGGTACACGGTGTTCGAGACCGACGACGAGGCGGCCGAGATCTGGTCCGGGATCGTCCCGGCCGAGCGGATCCAGCGGCGTGACGAGAAGGAGAACTTCTGGCAGATGGGAGTGCCCGGGCCGTGCGGGCCGAGCTCGGAGATCTTCTACGACAAGGGCGCCGAGTTCGGCGAAGGCGGTGGTCCCGCCATCGGGGACGAGGACCGCTTCGTGGAGGTTTGGAATCTCGTCTTCATGCAGAACATCCAGGACGAGCCCTATCACGTGATCGGCGACCTGCCGGCCAAGAGCATCGACACCGGGATGGGCCTGGAGCGGATGGCAGCGGTGTTGCAGGGCGTGCCATCGGTGTTCGACATCGACACCATCTCTCACGTCCGGGATGCGGCCTCTTCATACACCGGACTCACCTACGGCGAGGACGAGCTGCACGATGTCTCCCTTCGCATCCTCGCCGACCATGGCCGTGCGGTGACCTTCCTCATCGCGGACGGAGTGGTTCCGTCGAACGACGGCCGGGGGTATGTGCTCCGGCGGATCCTTCGTCGAGCGGTGCGTCATGCCTGGCAGTACGGGGGAGAAGGCCTGGTGTTCCCCTCGCTGGTGGACGCGACCGTCGAAGTCATGGGCGACTGGTACAACGAGGTGGTCGAGAGACGGGACTTCATCAATCAGGTCGTGGTCAGGGAGGAGGAGCGTTTTCGCCGGACGCTCGAATCGGGCCATCAGCTGCTCGACGCCGAGCTGGCCCGGGAAGATGCTCCGGCGCTATCCGGCGCGACAGTCTTCAAACTCCACGACACATTCGGCTTCCCGGTCGAGCTCACCCGGGAGATCGCCGCCGAGCGGGGGGTCGAAGTCGACACCCAGGGTTTCGAGAGTGAGATGGCCGAACAGCGACGACGCGCCCGTGCCGCCTGGAAGGGCGGGGACGAGGTCGCCGCTCAGGAGGTGTACCGCTCGGTGCTCGACGTCACCGGCCTCACCGAGTTCGTCGGCTACGAGACCGACGCAGCCGAGGGCCAGGTCCTGGCGATGGTGGCCGACGGCGAGCCGGTCGAGCGTGCCGAGGAAGGGAGGCAGGTGGAGATCTTCCTCAGCCGCACGCCTTTCTATGCCGAATCCGGGGGTCAGATCGGGGACACCGGGCTCATCGAGACCGAGACCGGGTCCGCCGTCGTTCTCGACACCAAGCACGCATTGCAGGGTCTCCACGGTCATCGGGTGCGGGTCCAATCCGGGTATCTGGCGGTCGGTCAGCAGGCCACGGCCAGCATCGACATCCCTCGTCGCGAGGCGATACGCAAGAGCCACACCGGAACCCATGTCCTTCACTGGGCGCTCCGTGACGTGCTCGGAGATCACGCCAGCCAGGCTGGTTCCCTGGTCGAGCCGGGCCGGCTTCGCTTCGACTTCTCTCACTTCACCCAGGTCGCCCCCCAGGAGCTGGCCGAGGTGGAGGCCCGGGCCAACGAGAAGCTGATCGACAACGAGCGGGTGAAGACCACGGTCACGACCAAGGACGAGGCCGAAGAGATGGGGGCCCTGGCCTTCTTCGGCGACAAATACGGCGACACGGTGCGGGTTGTGCAAGTGGGGAGCTTCTCGACTGAGTTCTGCGGGGGCACCCACACCCACACCTCGGCACAGGTCGGGCCGTTGCTGGTCACATCGGAGTCGTCGATCGGGTCCAATCTCCGCCGGGTCGAAGCCCTCACCGGCCTGGCGGCCTATCAGCAGCTCGTGGAGGTCCGCGCCGGGCTCGACCAGGTAGGCCGGATGCTGAAGGTCTCGGGGCCCGAGGTCCCGACGCGGGTGGAGGGCCTCCTCGAGCGGATCGACACACTCGAAGGCGAATTGGACATTCTGCGCTCCCAACGACGTGGCGAGCTCGCTGTCGAGCTGGCAGGCCAGGCGACGAAGGTCGGCGAGACGTCACTGCTCGTCGCCTCCGCGCCTGACCTGGACCCCAATTCCCTGCGTCAGCTCGCCCTGGGCGTCAGGGATCGCCTCGGCTCACCTGCGGTGGTGGTTGCCGGATCCGCCGTGGCCGGCAAGGGGTCGCTGGTCGGGGTGGTGACGAAGGACCTGGTGGAAGCCGGGGTCTCGGCCGCGGCGATCATCTCAGAGGCTGCGACCGAGCTCGGCGGGGGCGGCTCCCGCGATCCAGAGCTCGCCCAGGCCGGCGGCCCCCACGGCGACCGTCTCGATGACGCCCTGGAGCGGGCCCGGGACAGCGCCGAACGTCTCATCGGGAGTCTGTGAGCCGGTCCCTCGGCGTCGATTACGGGACGAAGCGGGTCGGTCTGGCCATATCGGATTCCCTCGGGATAACGGCCCGCCCACTCTCTGTTGTGCCGCGGTCGGCGGTGGTGGACGAGGTGGTGAACCTCGTCAAAGAACACGATGTCGGTACCATTGTCGTTGGCCTCCCCACCGGGCTGAGTGGTGATGAAGGGATGTCCGCATCCGAAGCCAGGAAACTTGCGGATGAGCTCGGCGCCGCGACAGGGGCCGAAGTCATCCTGGCCGACGAGCGGTACACCTCGAGAATGGCCGACGATGCTCTCCTCGAATCGGGCATGAAACGCCGGAAGCGGCGAGAGAACGTCGACAAGGTGGCAGCCGCAATCATCCTTCAGGACTATCTGGATCGAACCAAATGACATACGAACCTGCGCCCGAACAGCCCACTCCGTGGATTCGCGTGAGCAAGATCGTCGCCACCATCGGACTGGTGGTCCTGGCCGGGATCGCCGTGGTCGGCGGTGGCTCCTACCTGGGTCGTCTCGTCGGTTCCACCTTCAACTCCGACGACCCCTCGGCCAGCCCGGTGTCCGTCCAGCCCGGGCAGGACGTGACGATCGAGATCCCATCGGGGTCGACCGCCGAGGACATCGGCGCCATCCTCGCCGCCCAGGGCGTGGTTCGCTCGGCACTCGAGTTCGAGGTTGCGGTGCGCAACAACGAGGCGGATGCCCGGCTCCAGGCCGGGACCTACGGCATGCAGACCGTCATGGACCCCAACGAGGTGGTGGCCATGCTCGTCGTCGGGCCGGTGGCCGATGTCTACCGGGCCACGGTGATCGAGGGCCTGAAGGTCGAAGAGATCCTCACCGCCCTGGCCGAAGCTTCCGGCCTGCCCTATGCCGACTTCGAGGCAGCATTGCTGAGTGGCGACGTCGAGACATCCCTCGCCCAGATGCCGGCGGAGCCGACCCTGGCCAACTGGGAAGGCCTGCTCTTCCCGGATACCTATGAGTTCGCCAGCTCGGCCGAGCCGGTGGACATCCTGCAACGGCTCGCCTCGACGATGGAGCAGCGGGTGGGGAGCATCGACTGGGCCACCCTGGAGGCCGCAGGGATGACGCCGTACGACGGATTGAAGATCGCCTCCCTGATCGAGTCGGAGGCCCAGTTGGACGAGGAGCGCCCGACCGTATCCAGCGTGATCCACAACCGCTTGAACATGGGCATGAAACTCGACATCGACGCCACCGTCCTCTACGCCCTGGGCACCGACGATCCGGCGCAGTTCGACAGGGAGGTGGACTCGCCCTACAACACATACCTGGTCAATGGGCTCCCTCCCACGCCAATCTCCACGCCAAGTCGTGCCTCGCTCGAGGCTGCCGCCGCCCCGGCCCAGACAGACTTTCTGTTTTACGTCCTGTCCGACCTGGAAGGGCACCACGCTTTTGCCGCCACGCTGGACGAGCACAACGCCAATGTGGCCCAGTCCCGAGAAGACGGGGTTCTTCCCTAGGCGTTGACGGTCGCTGCAACACTGGCGACGATGCCGTCCACCCTTCATCTCGCCGTGCTCGGCGACCCCATCGAGCATTCACGTTCGCCGGCCATCCACAACGCGGCCATGGCCCATCTCGGCATCGATGGCTCGTACATGGCGAGACGGGTCAGAGGAGGGGAGCTGAGCGATGTGGTGTCGGAGCTCAGGAAAGGCTCGCTGGACGGGGCGAATGTCACAATGCCACTGAAGTTGGAGGCGGCGGCGTTGGCCGATGACCTGACCGTTGAAGCCGCTGCCAGCGGTTCGGTCAACACCCTGCGGCTGCGATCCGGCCTGGTCGAGGGTCACAGCACCGACGTGGTCGCCTCGGCTCGGGCGTTCTCGGATGAGCGGTTCGACCAATCGGCCCCGATCCTGATCCTGGGTGCCGGCGGTGCAGCGGCCGCGGCGATCATCGGAGCCGCCGGGCGAGTGGTGTATGTCGCCGCACGCAATGTGCAACGCGCCACTGCCCTGGTCGACAAGCTCGGCAGTGGAGGTGTGGTTCCCCTTGGTGTCGGCGTCAGCGGCGCATTGGTGGTGAATGCCACACCGCTGGGCAAGGGTGGGGAGCGGCTGGCCGAGGCGATCACCGCGACCGCATCCGGCATCATCGACCTGCCCTACGGGCCGGGCGAGACCCTCACCGTGGCTGGTGCCCGGGCGGCGGGGTTGCCGTTCATGGACGGAGTCGAATTTCTCGTCCTGCAGGCGGCGGCTTCCTTCGAATGGTGGACGGGGGTGCCGGCTCCGACAGAAGTCATGGTTCGAGCAGCGAGAAACGCCTAAAGCGTCGGGCTATAGCGGCCGATTTTGTGGCTAAGTCTTCAAGCCAAGGAGTAGTTGAAGTGGCTCTTTCTGGAAATCTCGGTTTTGTCCCTCTCGATGAGGTGCTGCGACTCTTGATGCGATCCGATCAGCGTGGATCGGTCGAGGTACGCGGTGAGGACATCCGCGGACGCGTCTTCGTCGCCAAGAAGGGCATCGCCCTGGCAACGACCTCCGAGGACCGCGACCTGCACAAGCATTTGGTCAATTCCGGCTACGTGGACGACGTGTTCCTACGCAAGGTCGTCTCCGGTGAATCGTCGTTCTCCGATCTCCATGATCGTGAGTCGGTCGTCATCGACTTGCTCCGTGAGATCACGGTCGAGAGCCTGTACCACCTCGGTGTCAAAGGTGCGACATTCGAGGTCACCGAAGGTGCCGTGACTGCCTACGGGAGCCCCCGGCCCTTCGAGCTGGAGGCAGCCCTCGATGATTCACGCCGCCGTGCCGACGAGTGGGCCACTGTCCATGAGACGATCGCCGACCTCGACGCCACGATTCGGATGAACCGTGATGCCGGTGATCTGGATGAGATCAAGCTGAACCGTGAGGCCTGGCGCCTGCTCTGTGAGCTGGGCGCGGGGGCATCGGTCGCCGCCATCGCCGAGCGGCTCGGTACGACCGAGTTCTGGATCGCCAAGGTGGCGGCCGAGCTCACCGAGCGTCAGCTGCTGGTTCTGGGCGAGGGATGGTCCGAGCAGCCGGCTCCTGAGTCGGTCCTGCCCGCAGCCATCGAGGAGCCGGCCGCCCCGGCAGACTCCTGGTGGGTCGAGCCACAGGACGAGGCCCCCGCCGAGATCGAGGCCGATTCAGGCGACCAGCCTGTCTTCGAGGTCACCTCACCGGAGGCTTTCGAGCCAGCCGAGGACTTCGAGCCCGTCACTGAGGAGGCCAAGGAAAGCCGCTTCGGACACTTTGTCAGGTCGGATGAGTCGGATGCGTCTTTCGCGGACAGCGATGAGGCCTTCGCCCCGGCAACCGACAACGGCGATCAGGAGGAGTCATACTCCGAGGCCGCGACGTTGGAGACCCCGGTCGAGCCCGATGTCGAGGGCGACACCGAGGCGTTCCTCGAGAAGGTGTTCTCCCAGCTCGAGGTGAACGGCAAGGCCGATGTCGAGGAGGAGGGCCATGGCCTACTCCGGCGGCGTCGCATGGGATCCGTTCTCAAGGAGATCGACGAAGGCTGACCCGGCGGTCGTCCCGACGATCCCAGTCCCAATCCCGACCACTAACTTGCTCCGGCGGTGAACAACTTCATCGCCGGAGCATTTGGGTTTCTGGGGGCTCTTGTCGCACACGACCTGGCCGCTCAGGCGCTGCTCGACCTCCCTCTGCGCCCCCTGACGGGCACCTGTCCCCGGTGCGGCACCCGCAGGGGATGGCTGGCGGCCCGTTGCCCCAGCTGCGGCCGGCGCATTGGAAGGGAGATCCTGCTCATAGGAGTGGGGATCGCCGTCGCCGTCGGCTTCGCCAACACCATCGGCCCTGCCTGGGCACTCATCCCGTATATCGGGTTCCTCTGGCTCACCCTCGCACTCGGCATAACCGACATCGATGCGTTCCGAATCGTCGACCGACTGAACATCCGGGGGACCGTCGTTCTGGTCCTCGCGCTGGGCGCGGCTTCCCTGGCCGACTCCAACGGAGAAGCCTGGGTCAGGGCTGTCCTCGGGGGCCTGGCCTACTTCGCAGGCACCAACCTCGTGTTCTTGTTGGTGCGGGGGCGAGGATTCGGCTACGGGGACGTGAAGCTGTCCGCTCAGCTCGGGGTGTTCACCGCCTACCTCTCCTGGGGCACGCTGGGGTGGAGTGTCTTCCTGACCGCCCTCATCGGTGGTGTCCTCTCCATCGGGGTGCTGGTTGCGGGGTTGGTGGGCAGATCGAGACAGAGAAAAGCCGGAGGCGCCGAAGTGACCGTTCGTGACGCGATGCAGGCCGAACTCCCCTATGGGCCCCCGATGATCCTCGGGGCATGGGTCGCCATCGTCCTGGTGGGGCTCGGAGCTTTCCCGATCCCGACGTAGCATCTGGCCATGTTGCGCTTCATGACCGCAGGTGAGTCCCACGGGCCAGGACTGGTCACGATCGTAGAAGGACTTCCTCTCGGGCTCGAGGTCACACCCGAACAGATCAGCGACGAGCTGGCGCGGCGCCGCATGGGCTATGGCCGGGGCAAGCGCATGGCGATCGAGAGGGACGAAATCGAGATCCTGGGCGGCATCAGGCACGGACGGACGCTCGGCTCACCGGTCGCGGTGCTGATCCGCAACACCGAATGGCCGAGATGGGCCGAGGAAATGAGTCCGGAGCCCGCCGCCTCCAAGAAGACGGTGACCCGCCCCCGGCCCGGACACGCCGACCTGGCCGGCATGCTCAAGTACGGGACCGACGACGCCAGGGACATCCTCGAACGTGCCTCTGCTCGAGAGACCGCCGCCCGAACCGTGGCCGGGATCCTGTCCAAGATCTTCCTCTCCACGGTGGGAGTGCGCGTATTCAGCCACGTGGTGGCGATCGGACCTGCCTCGAGTGAGGGGCCGACACCTGGTCCCGAGGACCAGGACCGAGTCGATGACAGCCCGGTTCGGTGCCTGGACCCAACCGCCGAGCAAGCGATGATCTCGGCAATCGAAGACGCCAAAGAGCAACGAGACACGCTGGGAGGGGTGTTCGAGGTACTCGGCTTCGGCGTGCCGCCGGGGATCGGCTCGCACGTCCACTACGACCGCCGCCTCGACGCATTGCTCGCCACGGCGATCATGTCGATCCCGGCCATCAAAGGTGTCGAGATCGGCGACGGCTTCGAAGTGGCCGCACTGCCCGGGTCGAAGTCACACGACGAGATCCTGCTCGACGAAGGCTCCCTCACCCGGCCAACCAACCGCGCCGGGGGCACGGAGGGTGGGATCAGCAACGGTGAGACGATCCGGGTGCGGGGGGCGATGAAGCCCATATCCACCTTGATGCGACCCTTGCGCACCGTCGACATGACGACCGGAGAGCCCGCCGACGCAGTGAGGGAAAGATCCGATGTCTGCGCCGTCCCGGCTGCCGGTGTCGTCGGCGAGCAGATGACCGCCTTCATCCTGGCTGCCGAGTTCCAGAGAAAATTCGGTGGCGACACGGTCGACGAGTTCGTCGCCGCCGCCGATCGCTATCGGTCCGGCCTCTCCGGCCGACCCGGAGGCTGACGGCTTGGAGGCCTTGATCGTCGCAGGCAAGACAGAGCTGGTCGTCGGGCGCGGCCTGCCCCACCCGATCCTTCCGGCACGATCCGACCGCGAACGGGTGGCCCTCGTCACCCAACCCGGTGCAACCCACATCGCACTCGAAGTAGCGCGGCAATTGCGAGACGAGGATCTGCAGGTCGAGGTGATCGGTCTCCCCGACAGGGAGGAGGCCAAGACCCTGGTGGTCGCCGGATCGGTCTACGAGGCTCTCGCCAGATTCGGCCTGGGTCGCCACGACACCGTCGTCGGTGTCGGCGGAGGATCGGTGTCCGATCTGGCCGGATTCGTCGCCGGCACCTGGCTTCGTGGGGTGGAAGCCGTACATGTGCCTACGACCCTCCTCGCCGCCGTGGACGCGGCCATCGGCGGAAAGACCGGCGTCAACCTGGCGGGTAAGAACCTGGTCGGGGTCTTCTGGCACCCGACCAGGGTGATCGTCGATGTGACGATCCTGGAGGACCTCCCGACAAGTCTTCGCCGGGAGGGTCTGGCCGAAGCCCTCAAGACCGGGCTCGTGGGTGACAGGGAGCTCTTCGAGCTGCTCGAGCAGGAAGGCGAGGAGGCATCTCTCGAGGAAGTCGTCACCAAGGCAGCCGCGGTAAAGGTCAGGGTGGTGGGGGAGGACGAACGAGATTCGGGTTTGCGCGCGATCCTCAATTTCGGGCACACCATCGGCCACGCCGTCGAGTACGCCTCGCCGCTGTCCCACGGCGAATCGGTGGCTGTCGGCATGGTTGCCGCCGGCCGAATCTCAGAGAGGAGACTCCGTTTCCAGGGATTGGAGAGGATGTCCGGTGCCATCGCCGGGCTCGGACTCCCCACCAGGGTCGATGGTCTGGAGCGGGCCCGGGTCGAGGACCTGCTTCGCCACGACAAGAAGCGAGATTCGAGCGGGATGCGGATGGTCCTCCTCCGGGCCCTGGCCGATCCGGTCGTCGAGCACGTCGAAGCCGCCGATCTCGCGCTCGGCCTCGACGCCGTCGGTCTCTGATCCGGTTTATCTTCTCTCGAGGGTCGGACCACACTGCGGGCATCATGATCAGCACCAACGACGTCAAGCCGGGCATGGCGCTCCAGTTGAGCGACGGCCTGTTCAGCATCGTCGAGTACCAACACGTCAAGCCGGGCAAGGGCAAGGCCTTCGTCCGGATGAAGATCAAGAACTTGGAGACGGGCCAGGTGCTGGACCGCACCTTCAGGGCTGACGAGAACGTCGACCAGGCGATCATCGAGCGACGGGACCACCAGTACCTCTATCGGGACGATCTCGGCTTCCACTTCATGAATCTCGACGACTACGGCCAGCTTGCTCTCAGCGGCGACGACGTTGGTGGCGCGGCCGGCTACCTGGTCGAGGGAATGACAGCCAGTCTCTCCCTCTATCGCGGCACCCCGATCGCGGTGGAGCTGCCGGCAGCAGTCGAGCTCGAGGTCACCTATGCGGAGCCCGCCGTGAAAGGCGACACGAGGACTGGCGCCACCAAGCCAGTCACCCTGCAGACCGGGATCCAGATCCAGGTCCCCCTCTTCGTCGAGCAGGGCGATCGTGTCAAGGTCGATACCCGTTCGGGGGAATACCTGACCAGGGTATGAGCCAGGACGAGCCGCGAGACCTGGCACTCCAGGCCCTGTATCAGGCCGAGATCACGGGTGACAGCGCCGGCATCGAGGACCTCACCGGGAGGGTCGGGACCCTCGTTCGTGGCGTCCTCGAGCACAAAGAGGGTCTGGACAACGAGATCGAATCTGCTTCCGAGCACTGGAGCGTGGCCCGGATGCCGGTCATCGATCGCTCGATCCTCCGTCTCGGCCTGTTTGAACTGCGTCATGCACCGGAGACACCAACTGCAGTGGTCGTATCGGAGGCGGTGCGGCTGGCCAAGACCTACTCCACCGAGCGATCCGGCGCATTCGTCAATGGAGTGCTCGCCGCATTGGCGCGGGCTCCCCGGACCTGATCGTTTCTCCCCCCGAAGGGGGAGTACCGCCGTAGGCGGGGAGGGGGACCAAAAGACCCGTCCGGCCCCTGGGCCACCTCCCACTACGGGGAGGAACGGTTGGGAGTGCGTCACCGCTGCAGCTACAGTCTCGCTTGCCTTTAAAACACGGTCCGGTGAGGCCGGGAAGGAGTGAGATGGGCAGTGTCCCATCGGCGTCGAGCCGATGCCCCAGGTGATGAACGGCCAGGACATCCAGCGAGCCGTTCGCCGCATCGCCCATGAGATCCTCGAGCGTCACCGCGGCGCGGAATCCGTCGTCATCGTCGGCATCCACACCCGTGGGGTCCACCTGGCCCGTCTTCTCGGTGAGCTCATTGCCGAGTTCGAAGGCGTAGAGGTCCCGGTCGGCGAGCTCGACATCGCCGAGTACCGCGACGACCGTGCCCTGCGCCCGATCCATGGCGCAGCTGTGACCGAGATTCCTGCGGACATCTCTGACCGCAGCGTGGTGGTGGTCGACGACGTCCTCTACACCGGCCGGACCGTGCGCGCTGCTCTCGACGCCCTCTCCGACCTCGGACGGGCACGGCAGACCGAGCTGGCGGTCCTGGTCGACCGCGGCCATCGCCAGCTCCCGATCAGAGCCGACTACGTCGGCAAGAACCTCCCCACCAGCCACGATGAGGTGGTGCGTGTGCGCATACCCCCGGTCGACCAGGACGAGGGCGTGTGGGTGGAGAGGAACGGAGCGGCATGAGCACCCGACCGCAGCACGGCCTGGTCAGCCTGAGGGGCTTGAGCCGGGATCGTCTGGAGGGTCTCCTCGATCAGGCCCAGAGCTATGTCGGCAGCCCGGTGTCGAGCGACCTCGCTGGGGCCACGGTCACAACTGCCTTCTTCGAAGCATCTACCCGGACGAGGCTTTCCTTCGAGAGGGCGGCACACCGCTTGGGTGCCCATGTGATGGACCTCAGCCCCGATCTCTCCTCGACCACCAAGGGCGAGTCGTTCAAAGACACGATCCTGACCCTCACTGCGATCGGTACCGACCTGTTCGTCATTCGCCACTGGCTGGCCGACGCGGCGGATCTGGCAGCCGAGTGGTCCGGGCGTCCCGTGATCAACGCCGGCGTCGGGAGGAGAGAGCACCCCACGCAGACCCTCATCGACGCCATGACGTTGCGCCAGGAGTTCGGTCATCTCGACGGCCTGCGTATGGCCATCGTCGGAGACATCAGCAATAGCCGGGTCGCCCGCGGGCATCTCGAAGCCTTCCCGACGCTGGGCGTGAAGCTGACCCTGGTGGGGCCAACGCCGTTCCTCCCGGACCACAATCCCTGGGGCGTCAGGGTCAGCACCGAGCTCGACGAGGAGCTTGGTGACGTCGATGTGGTGTATCTGCTCCGGATACAGAACGAGCGTGGCGCCTCGGAGGCGATCCCGGCGGATCAGAGTTATGCCCGGCGCTACGGGATGAATGCGGAGCGGTTGTCGATGCTCAAGCCCGCCGCGGTGGTCATGCACCCGGGTCCGATGAACCGCGGGGTCGAAATCGACGATGCGGTGGCCGATGGGGAGCGATCCCTCATCCTCGAGCAAGTTGCCAACGGTGTGCCGATGCGCATGGCTGTGATCGCCGAGGCCCTCGGTGGTTGGGGATGATCGTGATCCGCAATGCCAGCGTGCTTCGGGCAAATGGGATCGAGCAGTCCACCGTCGTGATCGATGGTGACACGATCACTTCAGTCGGGACCGAACCGGTCGCGAACGGGGCCAGGGTGATCGAGGCCAACGGGGCCTGGCTCGGCCCCGGCCTGGTGGATCTCCATGTCCATCTCCGCGACCCCGGACAGACCTGGAAAGAGGATGTGGGGTCCGGCTCTCGCGCGGCGGCTGCGGGCGGTTTCACGGCGATGGTGGCCATGCCCAACACTGTGCCTCCGGTGGACGGGGGGTCGTCGGCCGTCGCTGCTCTCGAACGAGCCCGCGCCGTCGACACCATCGACATCGTGGTTGCCGGGACGTTGACCGAGGGCCGAGCCGGCAAGGAGATGGCGGGATTCGACGCCATGTACGAGGCAGGGGTGAGGGTCTTCAGCGATGACGGCGATGCAGTGCCCGAAGCCGGGTTGCTGCGAAGAATCATGGCCTATCTGCGCGATCTGCCCGGTGCCCTGGTTGCCGAGCACGCCGAAGATCGCTCGATCGCAGGAGAGGGCCATATGCACGAGGGGATGGTCTCGGCTCGGCTGGGGATCGCGGGCCTGCCCGGTGTCGCCGAGGACGTCATAGTCGCCAGGGACATTGCGATCGCGGCCGAGACCGGAGCCTCCCTACACATCCAGCACGTGTCGACCGCCCGCTCGGTGGAGCTGATCAAGGATGCCAGGACGGCGGGCTTGTCGGTGACGTCGGAGGTGACGCCTCATCACCTGGCTCTGGATGATTCTGCCCTCGAAGGTCTCGACCCGAATTTGAAGATGTACCCCCCGTTGCGCGGCGCCGAAGACCAGGCCGCATTGCGATCGGCAGTCCGGGATGGTGTCATCGATGCCATAGCCACCGATCACGCCCCGCACGCCCCTTCAGAGAAGGCGGTGCCATTCGAGGAGGCACCACGCGGTGTCATCGGGCTGGAGACGGCGGCGGCGGCAGTGGCCTCGTTCGCGGTCGGCGACGACCAGAGGATCTTCTTCGACCGCATGAGTGTTGCCCCCGCCAGGATCGCCGGGTTGGAGCGGCAGGGTCGAGAGGTGGAACCCGGGTCACCAGCCAATCTCGTCCTCTTCGATCCGGCTCGTCGGTGGGTTCCAGGGTCGTTCGTCTCCAAGTCCCATGAACAGCCCATTTGCCGGGATGGAGTTGACTGGCAGGGTGCTGGCAACGATCTACGAGGGCCGAATCTCGTACGAAGGAGGGCTCATTTGACCACCGAGCCAGCCCTTCTCTGCACGGCGGACGGTGAGGTCTTCCGGGGCCGTTCGGTTGGCGCCGCCGGTGTCACCACCGGCGAGGCGGTGTTCAACACCTCGATGACCGGCTATCAGGAGATCCTCACAGACCCGTCCTACGCCGGGCAGGTGGTGGTGATGACCTCGTCCCACATCGGCAACTACGGCGTGTACGACGGAGACGACCAGTCGTCCCGCCCGGCCGTGTCTGGCTTCGTGGTTCGCAGCATGTCGAGACGGGACTCCAACTGGCGGTCGCAGGGCGCCCTGGGGGATTACCTGCGGTCCCACGGAGTCGTGGCAATCGCCGATGTCGACACCCGGCGTCTGACCAGACATATCCGTGACCGGGGCGCCATGCCCGTGGCGGTCGGTGTCGGGGTCGATCAGCCTGAGTTGCTCGAGATGGCGGCTTCGGCACCCTCGATGGTCGGCCAGGACCTGGCGTCATTGGTCACAACCGAACATGCATACACCCTCGACGCAACCGGCACACGGCGGGGCCGGGTCGTGGCGATCGACCTCGGCATGAAACGCGACATCCTGGCCAACCTCACCGGACGCGGGTTCGAGGTCGATGTGGTGCCGGCCGGGACCGGAGCGGATCAAGTCCTCGCTCTGGCAGCCCGATGGGGTCTTCGTCTCCAACGGTCCGGGCGATCCGGAGCCTTTGGTGACCGCGACCGAGACGCTGCGCGGGCTGCTGGGGAAGGTCCCTCTCTTTGGGATCTGCCTGGGTCATCAGGTGCTCGGCCTGGCCACCGGCGCCACCACCTACAAGCTCCCCTTCGGGCATCACGGGGGCAATCACCCCGTACGACGTCTCGAGGACGGAAGGGTGGAGATCACCGCCCAGAATCACGGGTTTGCGGTTGACATGTGGTCGCTGGCGGGTCGGCCGGCGCCGGAGAGGTCGGGCCTGGCCGGCCCGGACCTGCTTCCCGAGGTGGTCGAGAGCCGGTTCGGCCCTCTGATCCCCACCCATCAGAACCTGAACGACGGGACCCTCGAGGGGATGCGACTGGTGGATGTACCTGCGTTCTCGGTCCAATATCACCCCGAATCTGCTCCCGGGCCACGCGACGCCCGAGGCCTCTTCGACCAATTCACGAGGCTGATCGAGGGGGAGAGCGGCTGATGCCGGCGAGACGCGATCTGAGATCGATCCTCCTCATCGGATCGGGCCCGATCGTCATCGGCCAGGGCTGTGAGTTCGACTATTCGGGCACCCAGGCGGCCAAGGTGCTCCGGGCCGAGGGATACCGGGTGATCCTGGTCAATTCCAACCCCGCCACGATCATGACCGACCCCGAGTTCGCCGATGCGACCTATATCGAGCCGATCACGCCCGAGGTGGTGGCGGAGATCATCGCCAGGGAGCAGCCCGACGCTCTCCTACCCACCCTCGGCGGCCAGACCGCCCTCAACGTCGCCGCCGAGCTCGCCCGTCGGGGGATCCTCGAGCGCCTCGGAGTCGAGATGATCGGGGCCGGTCTGGAGGCGATCGAGCGGGCCGAGGATCGCGGTCTGTTCAAGGAGACGATGGAGAAGGTGGGTCTCGAGGTGCCACGGGCCGGGTATGCCCGCTCGATGACCGAGGCGGTGAAGATCGCACATGAGATCGGTTTCCCGATCATGGTCCGCCCCTCCTTCATCCTCGGCGGAGGGGGCACGGGAATTGCCGCCGACGACGAGGAATTCATCGAAGTGGCCCGCCACGGTCTGGCCACTTCTCCGGTGTCGGAGATTCTCGTCGAGGAATCGGTGGAGGGCTGGAAGGAGTTCGAGCTCGAGATCATGCGTGACCACAAGGACAACGCGGTGATCGTTTGTTCGATTGAGAACCTCGACCCGATGGGGGTGCACACCGGCGATTCGATCACGGTGGCGCCAATCCAGACCCTTTCCGACCGCGAGTACCAGGAGATGCGGGACGATGGGATTGCGGTGCTCCGGGCAATCGGCGTCGAGACCGGCGGCTCCAATGTCCAGTTCGCCGTCGACCCCGCCACCGGACGCCGTCTCGTGATCGAGATGAACCCGAGAGTGAGCCGGTCGTCGGCACTGGCCAGCAAGGCGACCGGATTCCCCATCGCCAAGATCGCTGCCCTTCTCGCCGTCGGCTACACACTGGATGAGATCGCAAACGACATCACGGGGGCAACGCCGGCCTCCTTCGAGCCGGCGCTGGACTATGTCGTGGTCAAGGTGCCGCGCTTCGACTTCGCCAAGTTCCCTTCGGCCTCGAACCGGCTCGGCACGTCGATGCGGAGCGTCGGCGAGGCCATGTCGATCGGCCGCACCTTCCCCGAGGCGCTGCAGAAGGCCCTCAGAAGCATGGAGAACGGGCGTGACGGCCTCAATGCCGATGCCGGGGAGCACACCCTGCGCGACATGGACGACGACGAGTTGAGCCAGGCGATAGCCACCCCGACGCCGAATCGGGTCTTCGCCGTCGGCGAGGGGTTGCGACGAGGATGGGGGGTCGCCGAGGTCTCACGGATCAGCACCATCGACCCGTGGTTCGTCGACCAGGTCGCCGAGATCGTCGAGGTCCGAACCGAGATCGAAGCGGCCGGACCCGGGAATCGGAACCTCCTGGAAGAGGCGAAGAGGTTTGGCTTCTCCGATCGCCAGCTCGCCCATCTCTGGGGCGAGACCGAAGTCGAAGTGCGGGAGGCCCGCGCCCGTTTCGGGATCAATCGCACCTACAAGACCGTGGACACGTGCGCCGCCGAGTTCGAAGCCCACACCCCGTACATGTACGGGACCTTCGAGGAGGAATCTGAGGTGCCCCCGGCCGAACGGCCCCGGGTTGTGGTACTCGGCTCCGGCCCCAACCGGATCGGCCAGGGCATCGAATTCGACTACTGCTGTGTCCACGCTGCATTCGCCCTGCGCGACGCGGGATACGAGACCGTGATGGTCAACTGCAACCCCGAGACGGTCTCCACCGACTACGACACCTCGAACCGGCTCTATTTCGAGCCACTGACCGTCGAGGACGTGTTGTCCGTCATCGAGGCAGAGCGTCCCGAGGCCGTCGTGGTCCAGCTCGGGGGACAGACCCCGCTCAACCTGGCTCGAGCGCTTGCATGATGCCGGAGTGCCCATCGCCGGCACCTCCCCGGCATCGATCGAGCTGGCGGAGGATCGTGAGCAGTTCGCAGAGCTATGCAAGAGCCTGGGTCTCCGTCAGCCTCCCGCCGGCTCGGCTTCATCGGCGCGAGAAGCCGAAGACGTGGTCGACCAGGTGGGTCTGCCGGTCATGGTCAGGCCATCCTTCGTCCTCGGGGGCCGGAAGATGCGGGTGGTGTACAGCGTCGAAGAGCTGGCCGACTACGTGCGGGAGATGTACGGCGAGGCCGACCCGGAGCTGACCGGGGCGCCAATCCTCATCGACCGCTTCCTCGAGGCGGCGGTGGAGATCGACGTCGACGCGGTCTACGACGGCTCCGAGCTGCTCCTCGGCGGGGTCATGGAGCATGTCGAGGAGGCTGGTGTCCATTCCGGTGATTCCGACTGCGTCACCCCGCCGCCCACGATCTCGGACGAGGCCCACAAAGAGATCCTCAGGGCGACATCAGAGCTGGCCGCCGCGCTCGGGGTGCGCGGCTTGATAAATCTGCAGTTCGCGGTCAAGGGAGACGACGTCTACGTCCTCGAGGCCAACCCTCGGGGGAGCAGGACGGTCCCGTTCATCAGCAAAGCCACTGCCGTGCCTCTCGCCCGAATCGCTGCCAGGGTGATGATGGGCAGCTCGCTCGAAGAGCTTCGCCGTGAGGGGGTGGTGCCGATCTCGACCCAACGCCCCGACTTCGTCGCAGTGAAGAACGCTGTCCTCCCCTGGGACCGATTCCCCGAGGAGGATTCGGTGCTCGGCCCGGAGATGCGGGCCACTGGCGAGGTGATGGGGATCGGCCCCGACGTCGGAGTTGCCTTTGCCAAGGCCTTGCTCGCGGCCGGTCACATCCTGCCGACACGGGGCCGGGTGTTTCTGTCTTTCGCCGACAGGGACAAGGCGATGGGTCTGGCCGTGGCCCAGGCTTTCACCATGCTGGGCTTCGACCTGGTCGCGACCCACGGCACCGCCCGGTACCTGAAGCATCACGCAATCGACGCCGAGCCGGTCCACAAGGTAGGCGAGGGGCCGAGGGACATCGGGCAACGTCTCGAGGATGGCGAGGTGCAACTCGTCATCAACACACCTCGCGGCGGCAAGGCGCGATCGGACGGCAGGACGATCCGGATAGCTGCCCGTACCCACTCCATTCCCTGCGTGACCACGATCCAGGGTGGGCTGGCGGTGGCCCGCAGCCTCCGCGCCGGGCCAGGCGCCATCCAGCGACCGAGGAGCCTCCAGGAATGGCACCAGACCGTCTGACGACACGCCTGGGCCCGATCGAGCTACGAAGCCCCCTCATCGCCGCCTCGGGCACTGTCGGGTCGGTCTGGGAGTGGGCGGAGGTGGCCGATGTCTCGCCCTACGGGGCCGCAGTAGCCAAGTCGGTCGCCCCGGTGGAGTGGCCAGGCCGGCCTGCTCCACGTCTGGCCCCGGCCGGCCCCGGGATGCTCAACGGGATCGGCATCCAGAACCCGGGCATCGAGGCCTGGGTGGAGACCATGACGCCGCTCCTTGCCGGTCTCGGGGTGCCGGTGTGGGGGTCTGCGGTAGGGGAGACACCCGACGAGTTCGCCATGGTGGCCAAAGGGCTCGTCTCGGCGGGGGTGCCAGTCATCGAGATCAACCTCTCCTGCCCCAATCTCGAAGATGGGCGCATGTTCTCGCTCGATGTGTCGCGGTCGGCCGAGGTGGTCACGGCGGTGGCTGCGACATCCGAGGTGCCAGTGGGCGCCAAGCTCTCACCCAACACCGATGACATCGTGGCCGTCGCCGCCGCCTGTCTGGCGGCCGGCGCCACCTTCCTCACCCTGACCAACACGATTCTCGGGTTCGGCATCGACTCTGTCAGCGGCCGCCCACTGCTCAGTGGCGGAGTCGGCGGCTACAGCGGTCCCGGCCTGAAGGCGATCTCTCTGCGCTGTGTCTACGAAGTATCGCGGGCCCTGCCCGGAGCCCCCATTGTCGGGTGTGGAGGTGTCATGACCGGAAGGGACGTCGTGGAGTATCTGCTTGCAGGTGCATCGGCGGTTGCGATCGGCACCGCACATCTCGCCGAGCCACGCGCCGGAAAGCGCATCCAGCGTGAGCTGAGTCGCGATCTAGAACGGCGTGACGTCACGGTGCCGGACCTCGTAGGGGGAGTGGTGCCCTGGTGAGTCTCCTCGTAGTCGCCCTCGACGTGCCTACAGGAGAGGAGGCGCTCCGGCTCGCCGAGGCCATTCATCCGCATGTCGACGGCTTCAAGGTCGGGCTCGAGCTGCTCATGGGGGAGGGCCCCGCCATCGTGTCACGGGTAGCCGCCCTTGGTGCCCCGGTCTTCGTCGACGCGAAGCTCCATGACATCCCGAACACGGTGGCTGGAGCAGCAGGCCGGCTGGGCTCTATCGGGGCACGCTGGGTGACCGTCCACGCCTCAGGAGGCGAGGAGATGATCCGGACAGCTGTGGATGCGCTCGCCGCCAGCTCCGAAGGCGATGCCGGGATCCTGGCTGTCACCGTCCTCACCTCTCTGGACGAGGCGAGACTGGAAGCAGTCGGGTTCAGCCGCGGCCCCAGCTGAACACGTCACCGCTTTGTCCCGGTTGGCCGCCGCGGCCGGCGCCGAAGGGGTGGTGTGCGCCGTGCCCGAGTCGGCGTCGGTAAAGGCGCTCGATCTCGGTCTCATCGTCGCCACGCCCGGCATCAGACCGGCCGGGTCAGACAGCGCCGATCAGAAGAGAGTGGCCACGCCAGGGGAGGCGATTGCGGCGGGGGCCGACCTGCTGGTTGTGGGTCGCCCGATCACTGCGGCGGCCGATCCGGCGGCGGCCGCACTGTCGATATTGCAGGAGATCGAGGCTGCGGTTTCGACGACCGGCGCGAGTCACGCTGGCTAGGGTCACGGTTCGTCGAACGAGATGAGGACATGGCGCAACCACCCCAATTGACCGATGAACAAAGAGCAGCAGCGCTTGCCAAGGCAGCGGAGGCGAGAAGAGTGCGCGCCGAGGCCAAGGAGTTGTTGAAGACAGGGTCCCTACGCCTCTCCGAGCTGTTCGAGAAGGCCGAAAGTGATGAGCTCCTCGCCGGCCTCAAAGTGGATCGGGTCCTCGCAGCGATGCCCGGCACCGGGAAGATCAAGGCGAAGCGTCTCATGGAATCGGTGGGCATTGCCGAAAACCGCAGGATCAGGGGTCTGGGAGACAAGCAGAAAGAGGCTCTCCTAGCCGAGTTCTCCTGAAGTGGCAGCCGCCGCCCGGCTTCTCGTCATATCCGGGCCATCGGGCTCAGGAAAGTCGAGCATCGTTCGTGAGCTCATCGAGCGTCTCGGTATCGAGTTCTCCGTTTCCGCCACCACCAGGCTGCCCCGCCCCGGCGAGCGGCACGGTGTCCATTACAACTTCATCTCGCGACGAGATTTCGAGAAGATGATCGAGGACGACGAGCTTCTCGAGTGGGCCATCTACAACAATCGGTACTACGGCACGCCTCAGGCTCTGATCGAGGAGACCCTGGCCGACCAACGCGACATCCTCCTCGAGATCGAGATCCAGGGGGCCCGCCAGGTGCGTGAGCGCAAGCCCGAAGCGATCATGTATTTCATAGCTCCGCCAAGCCTCGAGGAGTTGGAAAAGCGCTTGCGCCGTCGGGGCGACACCTCCGACGAGGACATCGAGGATCGGCTCGAGATCGCAAAATCAGAGATGGCCGAGGCACCCGATCTCTTCGACCACATCGTCGTCAACGACAACCTCGATCAGGCCATATCGGAGCTGGAGGGGCTGATTACCACCCGCTGATCGGGTACTCTGTTCGTATCCCCCTTCCCGTAAAGGATCCCATGAAGATCGAACAGGTCATCGACCAGATCGGCAACCGTTTCGCAACGGTCGTCGTCTCGGCCCGCCGGGCCCGCCAAATCAACGGCTATTTCCACCAGCTCGGCGTCGGATACGGTGAGTTCGTCCCGCCCCAGGTCCACTCGCTGTCCCGCAAGCCGTTGACGATCGCCATGGAGGAGATCGCGGAAGGCAAGGTCTCGGTCGACACCGTAGAAGAGTGATGCTGCAGGGCCGCCGCGTCCTTCTCTGCGTCACGGGCGGCGTAGCCGCCTACAAATCCGCTTACCTCGCCCGGCGTCTCGTCGAGGCCGGCGCCACCGTGCGGGTCGAGATGACCGAGTCAGCTCTCGAGTTCGTCGGCGCCCAGACCTTTGCCGCCATCACCGGCGAGCACCCTTTCACAGCGCTCTTTGCCGCCGATCTGGTCTCGCCCCACACTGAGTTGGCCCGATGGGCGGATCTCGTGATCGTCGCCCCGGCCACTGGAGCCACTATCGGCCGTGTGGCCAATGGCATCTCCGAGGACCTCGTCAGTGCCACCATCATCGCCACCACCGTCCCCGTGTTGCTGGCGCCGGCGATGCACACCGAGATGTGGGAGCACCCTGCGACCGAGCGAAATCTGGAGACCTTGCGCGGCTTCGGCTACCACATCATTGGTCCGGAGATCGGCCCCCTCGCCGGAGGGGATACCGGGATGGGCCGCGTCGCTGAGCCCGAGGAGATCATTGCCGCCGCCGGCGACATCCTGGGCGGTGAAGGCAAGGGTCAGAAGGTCCTGGTGACGGCGGGAGGGACCCGCGAGCCGGTAGACCCGGTGCGCTACCTCGGCAATCGCTCGTCCGGGAAGATGGGTCACGCGATCGCAGACGCGGCGATTCGTCGCGGGTACGACGTGACTTTGGTGACTACGGCCGACTTGCCCACCCATCCGGCGGCGAAGCTGATCCGGGTGGAGACCGCCGAGGAGATGCTGGCGGCAGTCGCCGGAGTGGAGCCACATGTGGCCATCATGGCGGCGGCGGTCGCCGACTTCCGGCCGAAATCTGCCGCGGAATCCAAGATCCCAAGGGCCGACGGCCTTCCTTCGATCGAGCTCACGGAGACTCCGGACATCCTGGCATCGGTCGTGCAGCGTCATCCCCGGCCGTTCACAGTCGGGTTCGCCGCCGAGACGGGTGGAGTGGAGCGGGCAATCGAGAAAGCTCGCAAGAAGGATGTCGACCTCCTGGTCTACAACGACGTGACCGAGCCTGGGTCGGGCTTCGGGACCGATACCAACCGTGTGGTCCTCATCGACCGGTCCGGTGACACCGAAGAGCTGCCCCTCCTCCCCAAATCCGAAGTGGCCGAGCGGCTCCTCGACCGGGTGGCCGCCGCCATCGGGGAACAGGGTTAATCTCGCCCCCGCATGAGAAGCTGGTATTTCACCTCAGAGTCGGTCACAGAAGGCCATCCGGACAAGGTGGCCGATGCCATCTCGGACTCGGTGCTCGACGCAGCCCTGGCCAACGACAAGATGGCGCGGGTTGCGTGCGAGGTCTTCGTCACCACCCGTCTGGCCGTTGTCGGCGGGGAGATCAGCAAGGGAGCCGAGCCTGATGTCGCCGCCATCGTCGATGACACCGTCATGCGGATCGGCTACGACGGCTTCGACCCTGGCTTTGCCGCCGGCCAACTCGAGATCCAGGACCGTGTCCAGCAACAGAGCCCGGATATCTCCGACGGTGTCGATCGCGAGCTCGGCGCCGGCGACCAGGGGCTCATGTTCGGATTTGCCGTCGACGAGACCGCCGAGTTGATGCCCTTGCCGATTCAGCTGGCTCACCGGATGGCCGAGCGACTCACCGAAGTGCGCAAGACGGGCAAGCTGGAGTATCTCCGCCCCGACGGCAAGACGCAGGTGATGGTCCGCTACGAGGGTGACCGCCCCGTGGCGGTGGAAAAGGTCCTCATCTCCGCTCACCATGCCAAGGACAAGGACCAGGGAGAGATGCGACAGGAGGTCTTCGACGCCGTGGTGGCTGCGGTGATCCCCGAGGACATGCTCGACCCGCACATCGGATTCATCTTCAACCCGTCAGGGCGATTCGAGGTGGGGGGCCCGGTGGCGGACACTGGTCTCACCGGCCGCAAGATCATCGTCGACACGTATGGCGGGTACGCCCGCCACGGGGGAGGCGCCTTCTCCGGGAAGGACGCCACCAAGGTCGACCGCTCGGCCGCCTACGGAGCCCGCTGGGCGGCGAAGAACATCGTCGCCTCCGGCGTCGCCCGGAAGGCCGAGATACAGCTCTCGTACGCCATCGGCCAGGCTGAGCCCTTCTCCATCCATGTCGAGACATTTGGCACCGAGCAGATCCCGCCTGAGAAGATCGAGAACGTTGTCAAAGAGGTGTTCGACTTCAGACCCGCGGCGATCATCGAGCATCTCGAGTTGAGGAATCCGATCTTTGCCGGGACCGCCGCCTACGGGCATTTCGGTCGTCCCGAGTTCACCTGGGAGCGTCTCGACATGGTCGACGCCCTCAGAGGGGCGGCCGGTCTCTGAGTCGACAGACGGCTCGAGTTGTCCCCAGCGTCCCAACGTTCGCGGTCGACAACGGTTTCTGGTACGACATTCCTGAGCAGCTCCGGGACCTGGTGCAGATTGGCTCCATCGTCAGGGTTCCTCTCTCCGGGCGGAAGACACGGGGCTTCGTCGTGGAGTTCGGCGCCGAACGAGAAGGACCGCTCAAGGAGATAGCCGCGCTCTCCAGTGAGATCCCGGTATTCGACTCCGGGCTCCTCAAGACGATCCAATGGGCGGCGACCCACTACGTGGCCCCCCTCTCGGTGCTGCTCGAGCGCTCGGCGCCTCCGAATCTGCCCACCATGCCGGCACCGGAGAAGGCGGCGGCGCATGTGAGCCATCCGGTTGGCGCACACCCGCTGCTGGCAGTCACCCGCGAGATCGCGGCTGGCCGCCGTCGTCCGGCCACGGCGGTGATCGGGCGCTGGCAGACCCTCGACTGGATCGACACCGTGCTCCCAATCCTGGAGGCAGAGAAATCGGTGCTGGTCATCGTGGCGACGGAGGCGGAGGCCCGCATGGTCGGTAACGATGCCCGTGACCGCGGGTTCGACGTCACGGTGGCCTCGGGGGACGTGGCTCGGGATCTCACCAACGCCTGGACCGACGCACAGGGGCCGGGAAGGCTCATCATCGGCACTCCCCGCGTAGCCGTGTGGCGCATTCCGTCGCTCGCCCTCGCCGTCGTCCTCGAAGAAGGAAGACGCGCCATGAAGGACCGGCAGACGCCCACGCTGCACGTGAGGGACGTCGTGTCGACCCGCGCCCGGGTCGAGGGCTTCTCTGTGGCCTTCATCGGCCCCACTCCGTCGCTCGAAGTACTTGCCTCGGGACCGGAGGTCATTCGCCCCTCGAAACGGGCATGGCCGCTCGTCGAGGTCGTCGACCGGCGCGACGACGCCCCCGGTTCCGGCACACTCGCCGAGAGGACCGTGGCAGCCATCCGGGCGACCATTGCGGGGCACAAGAGATCCTTCGTCTTCACCCACCGCCGGACCTCTGACTCATCTATGCGCTGTGTCTCCTGTCGACGGGTTCGGGTCTGTGAGTCGTGTGGTTCACGGTTGGGGCGGGAGGCCACCTGCCGGCGCTGCGGGCAGGCGACCGGCCCCTGTCTCCACTGTGGGGGTACAGGGTTCGAAGAGATGGGATCCGAGCCGGAACGGTTGGTGAAGGAGATCAACCGGCGACTCGGCGGTGACGTGGCCGGCATCCATCCGGCCGATCTCCCGGTGACGGTCGGCACCGAGCGTGATCTGCCCACGCTTGTGCCGGTCCCGCTCGCGGTGGCTGTCGACGTCGATGGTCTCATGCTCGGTCACAACTATCGAACCTCCGAAGAGGCTCTCCGGATCCTGGCCCGGCTGGCCAACGCCATCGAGACCGGCCCGGGGAGGCGAATGATGGCGCAGACGTCGATGCCCGAGGCGCCGCTGGTGACGGCGCTGAAACGGGGAGACGCAGTTCCGTATTTGGAGCGATTGCTGGTGGAGCGCGCCCGGCTGGGGCTTCCCCCTGCAACCGAAATGCTGGCGATCGAGGTCCGCGGTGAGGAAGGTCCGTCCCGGTTCGATTCGGATCTGAGGTCGTTGGAGCCGCCGACGGTCCTCGGCCCTGCTCCTGCCGCCCAGGGCTCGAGATGGCTCCTTCAGGGATCCCTCGGCGCCTTGAAGCCCCGGTTGCGCCCGCTCGTCCAGAGATGGCGTGAGGCCGGGGCCACCGTTCGCATCGACGCCGACCCGATCGACCTGTGACGCCATACGAGGGGATTTAGAGTCACACGCCATCATGGCCGTCTACCCGATCCGCACCTTTGGCGACCCGGTGTTGCGTCTCGAGACCAAGCCAGTGGTCGAGATCGACGAGACGGTCAGGGCACTGGTCCAGGACATGATCGAGACCATGTACGAAGCGCCCGGCGTCGGGCTTGCCGCCAACCAGATCGGAGTTCCGAGGCGGATCGCCGTCTTCGACGCGCAGGACGAGCTCGGGCCGAGGGTGATGATCAACCCGGAGATCGTCGAGGTCAGTGGCGAGTGGGCCTACGAGGAAGGGTGCCTTTCGGTGCCCGGCCACTGGTGGGAGATCACACGCCCCGGCTTCGCCCGTGCTCGTGCTCTGGACCTGGAAGGGAACGAGGTCGAGTACGCCGGCGATGGCCTTCTGGGCCGTGTCCTGCAACACGAGATCGATCATCTCGACCAGAAGCTGCTCATTGACCGGCTGGAAAAGCCGATCCGCAAGAAGGCCCTCCGTGACCTGAGGGATGAGGCCCTGGGGCTGGCCACCTTCGAGTGAGCAGGGTCGCTTTCCTGGGGACCCCGGAAGCGGCGCTGCCCACCCTGAGATCGCTGGCTGCGGGCCACGACGTCGCGGTCGTGATCACCCAGCCCGACAGAGCGAAGGGCAGGGGCCGGGCCATGTCTCCTCCTCCGGTCAAGATCGAGGGCGATGGCCTCGGCTTGCGTGTTGTCCAACCGAGCTCGGCCGGTGAGGTGAGGGAATCGCTCGAATCGGCGGGAAAGCTGGACGTGGCCGTCGTGG
Source organism: uncultured Acidobacteriota bacterium (assembly GCA_963843585.1). GTDB lineage: Bacteria > Actinomycetota > Acidimicrobiia > Spongiisociales > ZC4RG35 > JARDZU01. The sequence goes on along the minus strand of CAWJLJ010000019.1, from coordinate 694,841 downwards.
TTGCCTATGGCCGCATCCTCGAACCTGATGCGCTGGCGGTTCCCACCGCCGGGATGTTGAACCTGCATTTCTCCCTGCTTCCCCGCTGGAGGGGCGCGGCTCCAGTGAGCCGGGCCCTGATGGCCGGTGATCCGATGACCGGCGTCACCATCTTCCGTCTCGACGAGGGTCTGGACACCGGACCGGTGCTCACCGCTCAAGCGGTGGACATCGACGATGAGGAGACCGCTGGAGACTTGACTTCCCGCCTTGCCACGCTCGGTGCCCGGCTGATGACCGGCGCGATACCTCCCTATCTCGCTGGCGGCCTGGAGCCAGTGCCACAGAGCGACGACGGGCTGACCTACGCCTCCAAGATCGAGCCCCAGGAGAGGGTCATCAACGTGGACGGGAGTCGGGTCGAGGAGGTGAACCGGGTACGGGGTCTGTCACCGGAGCCAGGCGCCAGTCTGATCATCGACGGAGAAACGCATCAGGTGCTGCAGGCGCGCCTGCACGAGGCCGCTCCAGAGCCTGGGCGCTGGATGGATTTCGACGGCGTGCCGGTGGCCGGTCTCGGTGATGGGGGAGTGCAACTGGTGACCCTTCTGCCACCAGGCAAGCGCCCGATGTCCGGCGAGTCGTGGCTGCGCGGGCGTCGTCGCGACAGTGGGTCCATCGCCTGATCGAGGACACGGCCGGGACATAGACTCGCCACATGGCCGCATTGAAGATCGCACCATCGCTGCTCGCAGCCGACTTCAGCTGTCTGGAGAAGCAGATCGTGGCGGTGCAGGAGGAGGTGGACTGGCTCCATATCGACGTGATGGACGGGCATTTCGTGCCCAACATCTCCTTCGGGATCCCGGTCATCGCAGGTATCCGGCCCATCACCGAGCTTCATTTCGACTGTCATTTGATGACCACCAACCCTGACGCCTATCTGCCCGATCTGGCCGAGGCCGGGGCGGACTCGGTGACGATGCACATCGAGGCAATGCCTGAGCCGACCGACGCGGCGAAGTTGGCTCGTGAGAACGGCTTGGACTTCGGCCTGGTGTGCAACCCGGCAACACCCTTCGCCGCCTTGCGGCCGTTCATGGAGTTGACCGATGTGGTCCTGTTCATGTCGGTGGAGCCCGGCTTCGGCGGCCAGAGCTTCATGCCGGAGGTGCTCGCCAAGGTGGAAGAGGCGAGAGAATGGGTTGAGAAGCGGGGATTGGGCGCCGATATTCAGATCGACGGTGGAATCACCCTCGAGACCGCCCGTCAGGCTGTCTCGGCAGGGGCAAATGTGCTCGTGGCCGGGACGACCATTTTCGGGGCGGATGATCCGCCGACGGCTGCTGCCGAGTTGAGAAGGGCATTGGAAGGTAAATGAGTGAACGAGTCCTCATCGCGGACGACGATCCGGACATACTCGCAGTGGTCCAGGTCAACTTCGAGCTGGAAGGCTTCGAGGTAGAGACCGCCGTCGATGGCGAAGATGCCCTGCAGAAGGCGACCGCCAACCCCCCACACGTGATCGTCCTCGACATCATGATGCCCCGTATGGATGGGCTCACCGCCCTGCACCGGCTGCGCAGCCAGGCTTCCACAGGGAACATCCCAATCATCCTCCTCACGGCCCGGGGCCTCCCCGAAGATCGGGTGCGTGGCCTCGAGCTGGGCGCCGACGACTACATCACCAAGCCGTTCGACATCAACGAGCTCGTTGCTCGGGTCCGGGCAGTGGTCCGCAGGACGCAGGCGGCCCGCGACCTTTCGCCGCTCACAGGTCTACCCGGGAACTTCAAGATCACCGGGGAGGTCGAGGAGAGGATCTCCTCCGGGAGGGACTTTGCCCTCGTCCACGGCGACCTCGACAACTTCAAGGCGTTCAACGACCACTACGGGTTCATGCGCGGCGACGAGGTGATCCGTTTCTGCGCCAAGTGCTTCAACGACGCCTCCGACAGCCTGGGCATCGCCAACGCCTTCGTCGGTCACATCGGCGGCGACGATTTCGTGGCGATCATCCCACCCGAGGTATCGGAGTCCTTCTGCAAGGAGGTCATCGAGCGTTTCGACGACGGGATCCTCGACCTCTACGACACCGCCGATGCCCTCCGCGGCTACATCGAGGTCATCGATCGGCGCGGGGAGCGGTTCGCCTTCCCTGTGGTATCCCTCTCCCTGGGTGTAGCGTCCACCGACGTGCGCGAGATCTCCACACAGTGGGAGGCGTCGGCGATTGCGGTGGAAATGAAGGAATTCGCCAAGAAGCAGCAGGGCTCCACCTACCGCATCGATCGACGCGCGACTTAGTGGCGGGCCGCTGAGTGGGCGATGCCCGCCACATGCGACGAGCAATCGAGCTCGCCGCACCACACAGAACTCATCCCAACCCGAGGGTTGGCGCCGTCGTTGTGGACGAATCCGGCCGTGTGGTGGGTGAGGGGGCACATCACGGCGTCGGCCAGCCCCACGCAGAGGTGGTCGCTCTCACCGACGCCCGCGACCTGGCGCGAGGCTCCACCCTCTATGTGACGCTCGAGCCGTGCAGCCATCAGGGCGAGACGCCGCCCTGCGCAGGGGCCGTGGTGGAAGCCGGGGTTCGCAAGGTGGTGATCGGGGCGATCGATCCCGATCAACGTGTGTCGGGAGCCGGGGTGTCCTGGCTCGAAGAGGCTGGTATCGACGTGGAGACCGGGGTGTTGGTAGAGGAAGCGGAGTCTGTCGACCCTGCCTATTTCCATCACCGGCGGACAGGGCTCCCCCTGGTCACGTTGAAAGTGGCCATGACCCTGGATGGCTCGGTTGCCGCCACCGATGGATCGTCGCAATGGATCACCTCCGAGGAGGCGAGACAAGATGCGCACCGTCTCCGGGCGACCATGGATGCCGTAGTCGTCGGTGCCGGGACCTTCCGCGCCGACGATCCATTGCTCACCGCCCGCGTCGAAGGCGTCGAGACACAGCCTGTCCCGGTCGTGGTGGCCGGACGCCAGTCCCTTCCCATCGACAGGAGGATCTGGGAGAGATCGCCTCTCGTGATCAGCGCGCGACCGCTCGGCGTCCCCTCCGGCGAGGTCGTGGTGGTCGGCGGCGAAGATGAGTGGCCCGATCCTGTGAAGTCGGCGCAGGCGTTGGCCGACCGAGGGCTGCTCGACGTCCTCCTGGAAGGCGGCCCTCAGCTGACGGGAGCGTGGTGGAGGGCCGGGGTGGTGAGCAGGGGCGTGATCTATGTAGGGGCGCGAATGGCCGGTGGGCGTGGCATGGCTCCGCTAGAGGGAGATTTCGCGACCATGGCACAATCAAGCGCTGTGAATATCAAGGACGTTCGGATGGTTGGGCCTGATATCAGAATCGAGTTCGAGTAGATGTTCACCGGGATAGTCGAGCAGCGGGGGTCAGTCGTCTCCGTGGAGAGCGCCAACGAGGGAATGCGACTCGTGCTGGACACCGGAACCCTTCCCGGGATCGAACTGGGTGGTTCGATCTCGGTCAACGGTGTTTGCCTCACCGGTGTGGAGACAGGACCCGGGCGGGTTGCAGTCGACGTCGTCAAGGAGACTCTCAGCCGCTCGACTCTCGCCGAGCTGCAACCGGGCGACCCGGTCAACCTCGAGCGCCCGATGGCGGCGAACGGAAGGTTCGACGGGCACATCGTGCAGGGTCATGTCGACGGTGTGGGTGTGATCACCGCCATCGAGCCCGAAGGATCGGGCCGGCGGTTGCACCTCCGGATTCCCGACGCCTTGAGTCGCTATGTGATCGAGAAAGGCTCGATCACCGTTGACGGGGTCAGCCTCACCGTGGCTGCCAGTGAAGGGAGACGAAGTCGAGATCGCGCTGATACCCCACTCGCTCCAGGTGACCACGCTCGGTTTGCGTGCAGTGGGGGAGAAGGTCAACCTTGAGGTCGATTTGGTCGCGAAATATGTCGAAAAGCTGCTGAAAGCCGGATCATGACCTTTGCCGCCATCGAAGACGTCATCTCGGCCGTCGGACACGGCGAGATGGTGATCATGGTCGACGACGAAGATCGCGAGAACGAGGGCGATTTGATTCTCGCCGCCGAGAGCGCCACCCCTGAGCAGGTCGGTTTCATGCTGCGGCACACCAGCGGGATCATCTGCTTGCCGGTCGTCGGTGAGAGACTCGACGAGCTCGACCTGCCGATGATGGTCGCCCGCAACACGGATGTCCGGCGCACCGCTTTCACAGTCTCCATCGACGCCAGAGAAGGGACTACCACCGGCATCTCGGCGTCCGATCGCTGGAAGACGATCAGAGCCGTGGTCGACCCCGAGACCAAGCCCCATGATCTCGCTCGCCCCGGGCACATGTACCCGCTGCGCTACGAGCCAGGTGGCGTTCTGAAGAGAGCGGGGCACACAGAGGCTGCCGTCGATCTGGCCCGGCTGTCGGGGCATTACCCGGCAGGCGTGCTTGCCGAGGTGATGAACGATGACGGGTCGGTGGCGCGGCTCCCCGAGTTGGAGCGTTTTGCCGAGGAACATGGCTTGCTCATTGGGACGATCGCCGATCTGATTGCCTTTCGGCGACGTGAGGAGAAACTCGTCGAACGTGTCGTCGAGGCCCGTATCCCGACCGATCACGGCACCTTCACCGCTGTCGGCTATCGCTCGCTCGTTGACGACCGTCAGCACATAGCCCTCGTCATGGGTGACCTGGGCGACGGGGAGTCGGTTCTCACCAGAGTCCATTCCGAGTGCCTGACCGGCGATGTGTTCGGCAGCCTGCGATGTGACTGTGGCGATCAGCTGGACCAGGCGATGGCGAGGGTTGCCGGGGAAGGGCGCGGTGTCGTCCTCTACATCCGGGGCCATGAGGGCCGGGGCATCGGGTTGCTCCACAAGCTGGCGGCTTACAAGCTCCAGGACGAGGGGTACGACACCGTGGATGCCAACGTGAATCTGGGGCTGCCCGTCGATGCACGTGATTACGGGGTCGGTGCCCAAATCCTCTACGACCTCGGGGTCCGCTCGATGCGGATCATGACGAACAACCCCACCAAACGAGCCGGGATCGAAGGTTACGGGCTATCGATCCTCGAGCAGGTCCCCCTTTTCGTCGACGTCAACGACGAGAACCGGGACTATTTGCGGGCAAAGGCCACCCGCCTGGGACATCAAATGGACCTGGGCCAAGGGGCATGACCCGAAGCATCGAAGGAGACCTGGACGGGACCGGCCTGCACGTGGGCGTCGCCGTTGCCACCTGGAACCGATCTGTGACGGACCGCCTCCTCGATGGAGCAGTGTCCCGCCTCGAAGCACTCGGCGCCGATGTGACCGTGCTCAGGGTTCCCGGGGCGCTGGAGCTGCCGATTGCCGCACTCGGGCTCGCCGACGCCGGTTGTGATGCCGTGGTTGCGATCGGCACCATCGTTCGGGGCGATACCGACCACTACGAGATCGTGGTCCGGGAGTCGACCGCAGGGATCGCCCGGGTCGCCCTCGACACCGGTATCCCGGTGACCAACGCCATCCTCGCCGTGAACGAGTTCGCTCATGCCGTGGAACGTGCGGCCGATGGGCCGTCGAACAAGGGATATGAGGCGGCCGAGGCTGCGATATCGACCGCGGTGGCGCTGCGGGGCCTCGATGCCGGCTGATGTGCGACTATCGATTCCAGCCACGTCACTGGTAACCTCAACGGCACAACCGATGGCAAGAGCGGAAGCGCTGCTTCCCCACCCGGCCGCCGCCGGGATCCCCATAGACGGGATCCCAATAGATCTCAGCAGAGGCGAGCCGTGGTCCGATCACCAGACCGATCATCCCACCTGGGACCGGTTCGAGGTCATGGCAGCAGGTCTTTCGCCTGTTGCCTTTTTCTTTTCCGGACAAACCGAACATCAACAGGAGGTAAGAGCATCAACGAGCTCCGTGTGAATGGCGCCATAAGGGCCAAGGAAGTCTTGGTCATCGCCCCCGATGGGGAACAAATCGGGATCAAGAAGCTGAACGAGGCCATGTGGCTGGCAGAGCAGCTCGATCTCGATCTCGTAGAAGTGGCGCCCAATGCCAAGCCGCCGGTGTGCCGGCTGATGGACTATGGCAAGTACAAGTACGAGCAGTCGGTCAAGGCGCGCGAGGCACGGAAGAAGCAAACCCGAACCACCATCAAGGAACTTCGAATGAAGGTGCGGATCGGGGAGCACGACTTCGACATCACCCGCCGCAAGGCACAGGAATTCCTCGAGGAAGGGGACAAGGTCAAGGTCACAGTCCGCTTCCGCGGGCGTGAGCAGGAGCGTCCCGCCTTCGGCAAGGAGTTGCTCGACCGGCTGGCGGAGGAATTGAGCGACGTCGCGGTCACGGAGCAGACCGCCAAACTCGAAGGTCGGAGCATGACCATGGTCCTTGCTCCCTCCCGGAAGACGAAGGCCTCCGTTGAGACGGCCGAAGACGAGCAGTAGGACGAACAGGAGGTAGCCGTGCCGAAGATGAAGACACACAGCGGCGCCAAGAAGCGAATCAAGGTCACAGGTTCTGGCAAGTACATGAGAGGCCAGTCAGGGCGCGGTCACCTGCGTCTGGCCAAGGGGAAGAGCACCTATCGCCGTCGCACCGGCGAGGTCCAGCTCGCCCCCGGCGACGCCAAGGTCGCCAAGAAGATGCTCGGTCGTTGAGGACTCAGGAGGTTCAGCCATGGCACGTGTGAAACGGGCGGTCCACGCCAAGAAGTCACACAAGAAGGTCCTCGATCGGGCCAAGGGATACAAGGGCGCCCGCAGCCGCCGATACAAGACCGCAAACGAGCAGGTCATGCATGCGATGCAGGACGCATATCGCGACCGGCGTGCCCGCAAGGGTGAGTTCAGACGTCTCTGGATCGCCCGGATCAACGCCGCTGCCCGGCAGAACGGCACCACCTACTCGCAGCTGATCGCCGGGCTGAAAGCCGCCGAGATCGAGGTCGATCGCAAGATGCTGGCCGAGATGGCTGTCAACGACCCGAGCGCCTTCTCACAATTGGTAGAGGCTTCCCGCAAGGGCTGACCTCAAACGCCGCCTGCCAGTGGAGCCGGTCCGCAGCCATCGCAACCCCCGCGTGGTGGAAGCGGCCCGGCTTCATCGCGCTCGGGACAGACGGGCCACCGGGAAGACCATTCTCGAGGGCCCGAGCCTCCTGGCCGAGGCCCTGGCCGCCGGTGTAACACCAGAGGTGGTGTTCGCCCTCCCCGACGACGCAATCACTGCGAAGCTGGCCACGGATCATGGCTTCGAGCTGATCCTGGTGGAATCAGGCCGCGTTGGGCCGGGTCACCGGTACCGGGACGCCGAGGGGCCCGGCAGCGATCATTGCGATCCCTCCGCCCGCTCCGCCGACCGGTCGAAACATGATCGTGGCATGGGGACTGAGCGACCCCGGGAACGTCGGGACCATGATCCGGACCGCCGCAGCCTTTGACTGGGACTTCGGTTACACAGATGGCACGGCCGATCCGTGGGCGCCCAAGGTCCTGAGGGCAGGAGCCGGAGGGCATTTTCGTCTCAATACCACGCCGGTCGAGTCGCTCCAGACCCTGGAAGACGTGGGCTTGGCCACCGTCGCCACGGTTGTCAGTGGAGGGGCGAGACCTGCCGACCTGCCCACGGGGCGCTATGCGCTACTGGTCGGCGAGGAAGCGCCGGGTCTCCCACCCGACGTGGTCGAGCAGTCCGCCCACAAGGTCACCATCCCGATGCCTGGCGGAATGGAGAGCCTGAACGCTGCCATGGCCGCCGGAATTGTGATCTACGAGCTATCCAGGCAACAGATACCGGGTACCGAGTACGGCGAGCGTAAGCGAGCCTTCTAACCTGCCGCCGACATGGATGCCGGATCGGTGCTCGACAGTGTGTTGGCCGAGGCTCCGACTGCGATAGGCGGCGCAGCGACCCTCGAGGAACTGGACCGCGTCGAGAGCGACCTCCTGGGCAAGAGCTCTCCTCTAGGCGACGTGAGGAGATCGATGGGGTCCTTGGACCCGGCCGATAGGCCCCTGGTCGGAGAGAAGCTGAACGAAGTCACCAGGAGTGTCCAGGCTCTCCTTTCCGCACGGAGGATCGAGCTGGAGATCGAGGACGAGGCGAGGAGGCTCACCGAGGATCGAATCGACGTCACGCTGGCGAGCCACTCGTTCCCACAGGGATCGCAGCATCTGCTCCAGCAGACCATCGACGAGATCGTGGACATCTTCAACGGCCTCGGCTACGTGGTGGCGGACGGGCCCGAAGCGGAGCTCGGGTGGTACAACTTCGACGCCCTCAACACGCCGCCGACTCATCCTGCCCGCCTCGAATCGGACACCCTCTACCTCGACTACGGGGACCCGGCCGACGAGGTCCTCCTCAGGACCCAGACCTCCCCGGTCCAGGCACGGTGGATGGAGACTCACGAGCCGCCGGTCTATGTCGTGGTGCCAGGGAAGGTCTATCGCCAGGAGACCACCGATGCCACGCATCTCCCGGTCTTTCATCAGATCGAAGGGCTGGCCGTCGATGAATCGATCCAGTTCTCTGACCTGAAGGGAACCTTGGCCCATTTCTCCAGGGAGTTCTTCGGTCCGAGCACCTCCGTGAGGCTCCGGCCCGATTTCTTCCCGTTCACCGAGCCCTCCGCAGACCTCTCCGTCTCCTGCTTCGCCTGCGACGGTGGCGAGCCCGGGTGCCGGGTCTGTGGCGGAGCGGGTTGGCTGGAGATGCTGGGCTGCGGCATGGTCGATCCCAACGTCCTTCTTGCCGTCGGCTACGACCCGTCCCAGGTCTCCGGGTTCGCCTTCGGGATGGGAGTCGAGCGGATGGCCATGGTGCGCCACGGCATCAACGACATCCGTCACTTCGTCGACAACGACCTCCGTTTCCTGAGCCAGTTCCGATGAAGGTCCCTCTTCGCTGGCTCCAGGAGTTCATCGAGCTGCCGACCACCGATCCCACTGAGCTGTCGGATGTCCTCACCATGCTCGGGCACGAAGTGGAGAGCTTCGATGTCCTCGACGCCGGGTGGACCGATGTCGTCGTGGGGAAGGTCGAGGAGATCACAGCCCATCCTGCCGCCGACAAGGTGCGGGTGTGCCAGGTGGACACCGGGTCCGGCGCCGAGCAGATCATTTGCGGTGCATGGAACTTCTCCGACGGCGCGTATGTGGCTGTGGCCCGGCCCGGGGCAGTGCTGCCCGGTGATTTCGAGATCGGTCGACGAACCATCCGCGGGGTCGACTCCAACGGGATGATCTGCTCCGAGAGCGAGCTCGGGCTGGGGGACGACCACACCGGGATCCTCGTGCTGGATGGTGAGCCCGCCCCCGGATCTTCCTTTGCCGACCTCGTTGAATTGCCGGACGTGGTGTTCGATCTGGCAATCACCAACAATCGACCCGATGCGATGTCGCTCGTCGGGATCGCCCGGGACCTGGCGGCTCACTTCGAGATCGAATACCGGATCCCCGACCGACCTCTCAAGACCGTGTCCGGGTCGCCCACGATCAGCGTCGACATCGAGGATCCTGCTGGCTGCCGACGATTCACGGCCCGGGAGATCCGCGGGGTCGAGGTGGGGAGCTCCCCGCTCTGGGTGCGTCATCGACTCCGGAAGGCCGGCATGCGGGCAATCTCCAACATCGTCGACGTGACCAACTATGTGATGCTGGAGCTCGGTCATCCCCTCCACGCCTTCGATGCCGACACCATCTCCGGCAATCGGTTGACGGTCAAACGAGCTGACGCCGGCGAGACCCTGGAGACTCTCGACGCCGAGCAGCGCACATTGAGCGCCGATGACCTGATCATCTACGACGCAGATGGGCCGACGTCGATGTCGGGCACGATGGGTGGGGCTCGCTCGGAAGTCTCAGGGTCAACCGTGAACGTCCTGATGGAGGCGGCATCCTGGGACCCGCCCACGATCATGTACATGTCGCGTCGTCACGGGTTGATGTCGGAAGCATCGACCCGATTCGAGAGGGGAGTGGATCCCAATCTCACCGACGAGGCCAATGCCCGGGCGGCGGCGATGGTGGTGGAGCTCGGCGGTGGCGGCGTGCTCGAGGAAGTGATCGATGAGGTCGCCGTCGAAACTCAGCCGGTCGAGGTCGATCTGACTCTGGCTGATGTAGAGCGTTTGCTGGGGCCGGGGTTCACCACCGATCAGGTGAGCGGCATCTTGACCCGGCTCGGCATGACTGTCGACGGAACCGACCCGATGGTGGTCACCGTGCCGACCTTCCGGCCCGATGTGACCCGGCCGGCAGACCTGGTCGAGGAAGTGGCGAGGCTGCACGGATACGAGCAGTTCGGCGCCACCCTTCCCACCGGCCCCGGTGGTGGCTTGACCCTCGAGCAGAAGAGGGCCCGGCGCCTCACTTCGGCCCTGGTAGGGCTCGGGATGCATCAGACGGTGACGCTTCCGTTTGTCAAGCAGGCCGATCTGACCAACCTGGGATGGACCGACACGGCTCGACTCTTGACCGTCACCAACCCGCTGAGGGAGGAGGAAGGCACGATGCGGCCGACCATGCTCCCCGGTTTGCTCGACGTGGCCCGTCACAACTTCTCATACGGGATGTCGGAGGTCGCGCTCTTCGAGATGGCGCGCGTGTTCCTGGCCGAGCCCTGGTCTGAGGATCCCCGCCTCCCTCAACAGAAATCGACCCTGGCCTGGGTGATCGTGGGTGGCGTCGGGCCGCATCTCCTGGGTCAGGAGAATCCGGCCGCCGACGCCCATGTGTCGCTCTCGGTGCTTCGTCATGTCATGGCGGTGCTCGGGCATCTCCACTTCGAGGTCGAGCCTGCAGATGCACCCGGCTTTCACCCGGGCCGCTCGGCCGCGGTGCAGCTCGGAGAGTCGATCATCGGCCATGTCGGGGAGCTGAGCCCCCGTGCCAACCGGAACTTCGAAATACCGGGCAGGGTGGCGATCGGAGAGCTCGACCTCCAGCCCCTCCTGGCCCGGGTCGCCCCGGTCATCGGTGTTTCGCCGTCGGTGTTCCCGCACGTCGACTTCGACCTCTCGTTTCTCATGCCGGCAGATCTCGCCGTCGGTCGGTTGATCGATGCCACCAAGGACGCCGGCGCAGATCTGGTGGAGTCGGCCCGGGTGTTCGACGTGTTCGTCGGGCCAGGCGTCGACCAGGGGAGTCGGGCTGTGGCGATTCGCTACCGGTTGCGCTCGACAGACCACACCCTCACCAACGAAGAGGTTTCCCCGGTCCGCCAGGACATGATCTCGGCCGCCGAGGGCCTCGGTGCCCGACTGCGAGGTGCTTGAGATGGACCTGGCGGCACAACTCGCGGAGAGCCCGGAAGAGGCTGCACCCCGGCTCCTGGGAGCATTTCTGGTCTCGGAAGTGGGAGGAAAGTCCGTGAGGGCCAGTATCACCGAGGTGGAGGCCTACAAAGGCTCCGATGATCCGGCATCCCATGCGTATCGAGGCAGGACGGGCCGAAACGGGTCGATGTTCGAGCGACCCGGGACGTTGTACGTGTACCGCTCCTATGGCATCCACTGGTGCGCCAACGTGGCGGCGGGCCCCGAGGGCGTGGGCTGGGGGATCCTCTTCAGGGGCGGGGAGATCGTCGACGGGCTGGGTGTGGCCCGGACGCGCCGCGGTCGCGAGCGCGACCTGGCCAACGGCCCGGGAAAGCTGACCCAGGCGCTCGGAGTCGACCACTCCCACGATGGCACTTTCTTGTTCGACGGAACTTCTCCAATCCGATTGGAGCCCGGCCTGCCGCCGGCCCTGATGATGGCGACTCCCCGGGTTGGCATCAGCCGGGCGATCGATCGCCCATGGCGATTCGTAGCGGTGACTCCGGCGACAGGGGTCGGAAAGAGATCCGACCTCCCGGATCTACTCTCGCCTGGCCGATGAGCACAGACGACCAACTCTCCGTTCCTGCTCCGCCACACCGATCAGGTGGTCCCCGGCGACGACCTGGCGGACAAGCTGGAGCTGGGGCGCCCGCTCCGGGTCAAGCTCGGGTTGGACCCCACCGCCCCGGCGGTGACCCTCGGGTGGGCCGTGGTCCTCCGCAAGTTGCGCCATTTCCAGGAGATGGGCCACACCGCCGTCCTCATCGTCGGTGACTTCACCGGGCAGGTCGGCGATCCGTCGGACCGATCCGAGACGCGCCGGAGACTGACCTCCGAGGAGGTCAACGGGTACGCAGAGAACGTGCTGGGCCAGTTCCGCAGGATCCTCCTTCCTGAGAATCTCGAGATCCGGCGAAACTCGGAGTGGCTGGGGACGCTCGACATGGCCGGTCTGCTCGAGCTCACCTCGGCGGCCACGGTGGCTCAGATGCTCGAGCGATCCGACTTCGCCAAGCGATACGACGACGGGAGCCCCATCTCGGTCATGGAGTTCCTCTACCCGTTGCTCCAGGGCTACGACTCGGTGGCCGTTCAGGCCGACGTCGAGCTCGGTGGGTCGGACCAGCTCTGGAACCTGATGATGGGTCGGACCGTGCAGGAGCGGTACGGGATGGAGCCCCAGGTGGCGATGACGATGCCGCTTCTCGTCGGCACCGACGGGGTCAAGAAGATGTCGCAGTCACTCGGGAACTACATCGGCGTGGAGGACGCCCCCGAAGAGATGTTCGGCAAGACGATGAGCATCCCGGACACGGCGATGGTCGAATGGTTCCGGCTGGCTGCGGACCTCGACCCGGACGAGGTCGAGGAGATCGAGGCCGGTCTGGCCTCGGAATCGCTCCATCCGGGAGAGACAAAGCGACGTCTCGCCCGTGCCGTGACCGCCCTCTACTGGGGTGACGACGAGGCGGTGAGAGCCGAGTCCGCCTTCGATCAGGTGTTCAAGGAGGGTGGAATGCCCGACGAGATCGAGTCGTTTGCATTGTCGTCGGACGATCCAGTCATCATCCCGGGTCTGATCCGGGATGCGCTAGGTCTCTCCGGATCGGAGGCCCGTAGATTGCTGGCTCAGGGAGCGGTCAAGCTCGACGGGTCGGTTCTCGAAGCTCAGGAGGTCGCCAAGGGCGACCTTTCGGGCCGGGTCCTCCAGGTGGGCAAGCGTCGGTTCGTCCGGCTGGTCTGATTGACTTGACTAACTCAGGGGTGTCGTTACTATTCGACTCCCGGCTGGGGAACACATCCCCGGCCACCCACTTGAACACCGGGACGGCGCCTTTTTCGCGTCGCCTCGGATTCACTTTGTATCGGGGTCACGAGGGCATCAGCGAGAGGTCGCAGGTGTCGCCGTCGACCCGCCTGACATCAGTAGTGGGAGCTCTGGGCTCCTTGACAACTGAACAATGTGCCAAAAGCCAGCATGCACACCCACTTCCCGGCCTCACGGTCGGTGGGGTGAGTGAGCATCTGTATAGCAATCAGCTCTAGGGCCCCTCACGGGTCCTGGACCCAATTGCAAACTCATAACTGACAGGATTGGCCGGCGCCTTCGGGTGCCAGCCTTGAATGTACGTTGGAGAGTTTGATCCTGGCTCAGGACGAACGCTGGCGGCGTGCCTAATGCATGCAAGTCGAGCGACGCATACCGGAGGGGTAACCCACTGGTATGACGGAGCGGCGAACGGGTGAGTAACACGTGAGCAACCTGCCCCACAGATCGGGATAGCCCAGGGAAACCTGGATTAATACCGAATATCCTCGAGTAACCACATGATTGTTCGAGGAAATGCCTTTGTGCTGTGGGATGGGCTCGCGGCTTATCAGCTAGTTGGTGGGGTAACGGCCTACCAAGGCATCGACGAGTAGCTGGTCTGAGAGGACGATCAGCCACACTGGGACTGAGACACGGCCCAGACTCCTACGGGAGGCAGCAGCAGGGAATCTTGCGCAATGGGCGAAAGCCTGACGCAGCAACGCCGCGTGGGGGATGAAGGCCTTCGGGTTGTAAACCCCTTTCAGGAGGGAAGAAATTGACGGTACCTCCAAAAGAAGCCCCGGCCAACTACGTGCCAGCAGCCGCGGTAATACGTAGGGGGCGAGCGTTGTCCGGAATCATTGGGCGTAAAGAGCTCGTAGGCGGTTCAGCAAGTCGGCTGTGAAATTCCGAGGCTCAACCTCGGAACTGCAGTCGATACTGCTGTGACTCGAGTCCGGTAGAGGAGAATGGAATTCCCGGTGTAGCGGTGAAATGCGCAGATATCGGGAGGAACACCAGTAGCGAAGGCGGTTCTCTGGGCCGGTACTGACGCTGAGGAGCGAAAGCGTGGGGAGCAAACAGGATTAGATACCCTGGTAGTCCACGCTGTAAACGTTGGACACTAGGTGTGGCGGTCTGATCAACGACTGCCGTGCCGAAGCTAACGCATTAAGTGTCCCGCCTGGGGAGTACGGCCGCAAGGCTAAAACTCAAAGGAATTGACGGGTCCCCGCACAAGCGGCGGAGCATGCGGCTTAATTCGATGCAACCCGAAGAACCTTACCTGGGTTTGACATCATGGGAAAAGCCGTGGAAACACGGTGTCCGTAAGGGCCCATGACAGGTGGTGCATGGCTGTCGTCAGCTCGTGTCGTGAGATGTTGGGTTAAGTCCCGCAACGAGCGCAACCCTTGTCCTATGTTGCCAGCGGTTCGGCCGGGGACTCATAGGAGACTGCCGGGGATAACTCGGAGGAAGGTGAGGACGACGTCAAGTCATCATGCCCCTTATATCCAGGGCTGCACGCATGCTACAATGGCCGGTACAACGGGCTGCGATCCTGCGAAGGTGAGCGAATCCCACAAAGCCGGCCTCAGTTCGGATTGGAGTCTGCAACTCGACTCCATGAAGTCGGAGTCGCTAGTAATCGCGGATCAGCAAAGCCGCGGTGAATGCGTTCTCGGGGATTGTACACACCGCCCGTCACGTCACGAAAGTCGGCAACACCCGAAGTCAGTGGCCCAACCCTTTTAGGGAGGGAGCTGCCGAAGGTGGGGTCGGTAATTGGGACGAAGTCGTAACAAGGTAGCCGTACGGGAACGTGCGGCTGGATCACCTCCTTTCTAAGGAGCACTAACGAAACCGGCATGATTGACCGGTTTCCAGCTTCTAGTTGATCTGCTGGCTATTCGATCGAAACAGGATTGATCTGGTTGGGTGGAACGAGCAAACTCGAGTCGCTACGGCGACAGGAGAGAGCTCGGATGAGCCCGGCCAAGGAGCCGGTTAGATAGGGCACATTGTTCAGTTGTGAAGGAGTTCACGGCCGGGACGATCTCGTATCGTCACGGTCGAGCACCTTCAGGCAACTTGAGAACTGCATAGCGAGCACAAAATGTCTTGGATTCTCTATATTCCAAGCTACTAAGAGTTAACGGTGGATGCCTTGGCGCTAGAAGCCGATGAAGGACGTGGCAGGCTGCGAAAAGCCTCGGGAAGCTGTCAAGCAAGCGTCGATCCGAGGATGTCCGAATGGGGAAACCCGGCTGGGGTCATGCCCAGTCACTCCGGTCTGAACACATAGGGCCGGTTGAGGTAACCAGGGGAACTGAAACATCTCAGTACTCTGAGGAAAAGAAAGCAAATGCGACTCCCTGAGTAGTGGCGAGCGAAACGGGATGAGCCTAAACCTATGCAGTGTGATAGCCCGGTGGCGTTGCTGTGTGGGTGTCGTGGGACCTGATGTCTCGATACACCGGTATCGAGCTGAAGTTACAAACGAAGCGGTTAGTCGAACACAGCTGGAAAGCTGGGCCACAGCAGGTAACAGCCCTGTAGACGAAAACCGACCTCGCTTCAGATTCGGTGTTCCCAAGTATCACGGAGGATATTCCGTGTGAATCTGCGAGAACCACCTCGTAAGGCTAAGTACTTCCTAGCGACCGATAGCGGACTAGTACCGTGAGGGAAAGGTGAAAAGAACCCCGGCGAGGGGAGTGAAATAGTACCTGAAACCGTTGACTTACAAGCAGTGGGAGGGATCTTCGGATCCTGACCGCCTGCCTTTTGAAGAATGAGCCGGCGAGTTACCGGTATGTGGCAAGATTAAGGTGTGAACCGTAGTCGAAGCGAAAGCGAGTCTTAATAGGGCGCCTAGTCGCATGCCGTAGACCCGAAGCCGAGTGATCTATCCATGGGCAGGGTGAAGCGAGGGTAAGACCTCGTGGAGGCCCGAACCCACCAAGGTTGAAAACTTGGGGGATGACCTGTGGATAGGGGTGAAAGGCCAAACAAACTCGGCGATAGCTGGTTCTCCCCGAAATAGCTTTAGGGCTAGCGTCGTAATGTTCCGCATTGGGGGTAGAGCACTGATTGGACTAGGGGGCCTACAAGCTTACCGAATTCAGTCAAACTCCGAATCTCAATGCGCTAAATACGGCAGTCAGACTACGTGGGATGAGCTTCGTGGTCGAAAGGGAAACAGCCCAGATCGTCAGCTAAGGCCCCCAAGTGTGTACTAAGTGGGAAACGATGTGGAGTTGCTCAAACAGCCAGGATGTTGGCTTAGAAGCAGCCACCATTTAAAGAGTGCGTAACAGCTCACTGGTCGAGTGACTCTGCGCGGAAAATGTAACGGGGCTCAAGTACACCGCCGAAGCTACGGGATTCAGCATTAGCTGGATCGGTAGGGGAGCGTCGTGTTGCCAGCGAAGCGGCGGCGGAAGCCAGCCGTGGAGGCGTCACGAGTGCGAATGCCGGCATGAGTAGCGAATGAAGAGTGAGAATCTCTTCCGCCGAATGTCCAAGGGTTCCTGGGGAAGGTTCGTCCGCCCAGGGTAAGTCGGGACCTAAGGTGAGGCCGAGAGGCGTAGTCGATGGACAACCGGTTGATATTCCGGTACCACTCTGCGTGCGCCCAGGCCGAATCTGATTTGCTAAGGAAAGCCCTTCGGGGCCTACCGACCCAGTCAGTACTAGGTCAGCGATGGAGTGACGGGGAAGGCTAAACGGACCCGGGCGATGGTTGTTCCCGGGGTAAGCGTGTGGGGCGAGGTCTAGGTAAATCCGGACCTCATGAAGCCTGAGACGTGATGCCGAGCCGCTTTAGGTGAAGCCGTTGAAGCCATGCCTCCGAGAAAAACTTCTAGCGAGCACACAGGGTGCCCGTACCCCAAACCGACACAGGTGGACAGGTAGAGAATACCAAGGCGAGCGAGTTAACTCTGGTTAAGGAATTCGGCAAAATAGCTCCGTAACTTCGGGAGAAGGAGCGCCCCGGTAAGGTGAAGGACTTTCGTCCGGAGCTTGAGGGGGCCGCAGTGACCAGACCCAAGCGACTGTTTACCAAAAACACAGCAGCGTGCTAAGTCGCAAGACGACGTATACGCTGTGACGCCTGCCCGGTGCTGGAAGGTTAAGTGGATGGGTTAGCTTCGGCGAAGCCTTGAAATTAAGCCCCAGTAAACGGCGGCCGTAACTATAACGGTCCTAAGGTAGAACCTACTGGCCGTGCAGAGTGACTGCCCTCCGTGACGGCGACGTCACGGGTAACACCTTGCTATATGCTGGAACATCCGAGTATCCGATGGTACTCAGTTCTTGTCACACCCTCTCCGTAGGGTCGGGACATGGAAAGTGAAAATCCGATCGGTGCGGTCAATCAGCAGGAAACAGACCAGGATTCGAGCCGTGGGTCGTCGGCTTCGTCGACGGCGAAGGATGTTTCTCGATCTCGGTGGTCGCAAGAACCGACGGATGCCGGCTCGGCTGGCAAGTCCAGCCCGAGTTCCCGGTCTCCACAGGCTGACCATCGCGCCCCGTCCTCGAGGAGCTCATGGAGTTCTTCGGATGTGGGCGGATAATCGAGACGAGAGAAAGGACATCACCGAGCTCGCTTGTCGCGATACACGGTGAACAGCTCGATCCGAGCTCGAGGAGCGGATCATCCCGTTCTTCGAAGAACACCCACTGATGACAGTGAAGACGGTACGACTTCGAGCTACTTCGCCTTCATCTCGATGATGATGCGAGCCAATCGTCATCGACCCACGAGGGTCTTCGAGGAGATCGTCACGTCATGCACCGAGATCAATGAATCGCAAGCAGCGATCTCGATTCCTGGAATCCTCAGAGACCATACGCCAGCCAGCTCTGTTACGATAATCCGAGCTCAAGCATATGGTCCAATGACCCCATAGCGAATGGGGATCAAGATGAGCGAAATTCCTTGTCGGGTAAGTTCCGACCTGCACGAATGGCGTAACGACTTGGGTACTGTCTCAACCAGAGACTCGGCGAAATTGCAGTGTGAGTAAAGATGCTCACTACCTGCGGCAGGACGGAAAGACCCCGGAACCTTTACTGTAGCTTGACATTGGTGTCTGGCATGTGATGTGCAGGATAGGTGGGAGGCTAAGAAGCGGAGGCGCTAGCTTTCGTGGAGCCAACGTTGAAATACCACCCTTCATATGACGGCCATCTAACTTCGGTCCGTGATCCGGATCAGGGACAGTGTCTGGCAGGCAGTTTCACTGGGGCGGTGGCCTCCTAAAGTGTAACGGAGGCGCCCAAAGGTTCCCTCAGTCTGGTCGGCAATCAGACGACGAGTGTAAATGCACAAGGGAGCTTGACTGCGAGACCTACAAGTCGAGCAGGGACGAAAGTCGGGATTAGTGAACCCATGGTGGCACGTGGGTGTGCCATGGTTCATCGGCTAAAAGGTACTCCGGGGATAACAGGCTTATGCCCCCC
The DNA here is from genome assembly GCA_963843585.1 of uncultured Acidobacteriota bacterium. GTDB lineage: Bacteria > Actinomycetota > Acidimicrobiia > Spongiisociales > ZC4RG35 > JARDZU01. Next base: position 676,270 of record CAWJLJ010000019.1, on the reverse strand, counting down.
AAGAGTCCATATCGACGGGGGTGTTTGGCACCTCGATGTCGGCTCGTCGCATCCTGGGGCTGGAGCAGGTCCCAAGGGTCGGGCTGTTCGCCCGTTAAAGCGGTACGCGAGCTGGGTTCAGAACGTCGTGAGACAGTTCGGTCCCTATCCGCCGCAGGCGCAGGAAGTTTGAGAGGAGCTGCCCCTAGTACGAGAGGACCGGGGTGGACGTACCTCTGGTGTGCGAGTTGTACTGCCAAGTGCACGGCTCGTTGGCTATGTACGGACGGGATAAGCGCTGAAGGCATCTAAGTGCGAAGCCCACCTCAAGATGAGACTTCCCACCGGATTAACCGGTTAAGGCCCCTGGTAGAAGACCAGGTTGATAGGCCGGACGTGTAAGCACAGCAATGTGTTCAGCGGACCGGTACTAATAGGCCGAGGGCTTGGAATGAATCCTCGATATTTGTGCTCGCTATGGAGTCCTCGGGTTGCCGGGACTCGAAGCCCAAGATTTGACAAGTTTGTCCGGTGGCTACAGCGGCGGGGAACCACCCGTTCCCATTCCGAACACGGAAGTGAAACCCGCCAGCGCCGATGGTACTTGGGGGGCGACCCCCTGGGAGAGTAGGTCACCGCCGGGCATTTACGTCGAAGGGCCGCCGACTACCGTTGGCGGCCCTTCATTTTCACCCTAGGGAAGGCACGTTGAGCAATCGCCCGGACCGACATCAGCGCAAGAGTGGCGACAGGCGACGACGTGACACCCACGACACCGGCCAACGACGGGAGCATCGCACCGTCACCTCGGTGAGCTCTGGACAGCTCCCGAAATGGGTCAGGGACGAGATCCTTCGTTCCACCCCTAAGGACCGTCGAGATCCCGCCCTGAACCATCTGGCGAAGGCCCTGAACCAATTCGCCGATGAGCGCTACGGAGCCGCCTTGCCCGAGCTGCGCAAGGCAAAGAACCTGGCGCCTCGCTCGTCGACGGTTCGGGAGATGCTCGGCTTGTCCGCATATCACACCGGACAGTGGGAGGAGGCCCTGCGCGAGTTGCGCACCTTCAGACGTCTCACCGGAGACGTGATCCACATGCCGGTCGAGATGGACTGCCTCCGTGCCCTGGGCCGGCCCGGGGACGTGACCAAGACCTGGAACCTGCTCCAGGATCTCGATGTCTCGGCCACAGTCGGCCATGAAGCCCGTGTGGTCTACGCCTCGTTCCTGCTCGACCAGGGAAAGGCCGTCGATGCCTGGCACATCATCAAGCCGGGCCGACTCGTCGCCTCACCATCGCCGGGGGAGCTTCGTCGTTGGTTCGTCGCGGCCAGGGTGGCCCTCGCCGCCGGAGACAAGGACGCCGCCAGGCGCCTGCTGGCCGCCCTCGACGAGCAGGACCCCGATTTCGAAGGCGTGGACGAACTGCGCGCCGCATTGCTCTGATCGGCACGGCGTTCGGCCGACCACGACCCTGGTGAATCTGTCACCGCGGTCGGGCACACTCGAACCGACCGCACTTCCCCGACCATGAGAAAGGGGAGAGTGTCATGGATCTCAACCTGGTCGTCCTCTGTGGACGAGTCGCCGTCGAGCCCGAGTTGAAGACCTTCGATAGTGGTACCCGGCTGATCCGGCTCCTGGTCACCGTCCGGAGCGATGAGCCGAGACGAAGGGTGGACGTCGTGCCGGTCACGATGTGGGACCCGCCCGATGAGCTCGTCGATGAGCTGCCCGAGAAGGGTCGACGAGTCTGGGTGTGCGGGTCGGTGCAACGACGGTTCTGGGAGGCACCCGACGGGCGGCGTTCCCGACTCGAGGTCGTGGCCGAGCAGGTGAACCTCAAGGACGTCGAAGATCTCGAGCCGGTCGCCGTATAGGCCTGTGTTCATTGACGATTCCGGGTATTGACATCGGGGGTACAGTGGCCTCGTCCCTGTCCCCTCGACGTCACCCGGAGGTTTCTCGTGCCCTGGTATTGGACCGACGACATCGCCCGTGCCCTCATCGAAGCCGGTCGGCTGACCGTCGACGCGGCCGGATCCATGATGTCGGTCCCGACCGCGATCAGGCGTGAGGAATCCAGTATCGAGGCCGCTGCGCTGGCCCTCCTCGATGACGATGAGATCCCCTTAGCCGCCTGATCGGTGAGGTGGTTGCTGGCCCCACGATGGATCGTGGCCCACGTCGTGGTCGTGGCCCTCGCCATCCTCTTCATCAACCTCGGCTTCTGGCAGCTCCGCAGACTCGAAGAGCGACAGTTGGAGAACACGGTGGGGGAGTCACGGTTCGAAGACGAGCCGGTCGATGTCGGTCTCCTGCTCGACTCGGCAGGGGAGGATCGGGAGTCCCTCGAGTTCCGGCGGGCCGTCGCCACAGGTGTCTTTCAGGCCGATGACGAGGTCCTGGTCAGGAGTCAGGTCCACCAAGGTGTCGCCGGGTTCCACGTGATCACCCCCCTGCTGGGGGAGGGGGGCACCGCGGTCTTGGTCAATCGGGGGTGGGTCCCCCTCGACGCGGATGAAGTGCCCGTGACCGCGGCTCCGCCTCCCAGAGGGGACCGTGACCGTGACCGGCTGGGTACGGCCCACCCAGGCTCGGGGAGCGCTCGGCCCGAGCGATCCAGACGACGGCCGGTTGGTGACGATGAGCAGGGTCGACATCGATCGCATCCAGCAACAGGTGCCCTACGAGCTGGAGCCGGTGTATGTGTCCCTGCTCGACGACCTGGACGGTGATCTGCCCCTCGCCGCCCCGTCCCCGTCGTTTGCGGACGAGGGCCCACACCTGGCGTACGCGATCCAGTGGTTCAGCTTCGCCCTGATCGGCCTGGTCGGATACTTCTTCCTGATCCGGCGGGCGGCCCGTCGCTCACACTGATATCTGACGACCGAGCTCGGGGACGATCTCGAACCCGTCGAGGCCCGCGAACTGGCGAGGATCGAGTCGGATCTTGGCCGTCCGCGAGCCGGCCCCGATGACGACCCAATCGTGTTCCACCACTGCGGAGTCGATCCACACCGGGAGGTCGTCGGGAAGGCCGAAAATGGTGACTCCGCCGATCTCCATCCCGGTGAGTGCCCTGGTCTGCTCGGAGTCGGCGAAGCTCACCTTCTTGACTCCCAATCGTTGTCTCACGAGGCCATTCACATCGAGCCTCGTGGTGGCCAGAACCAGACACGCCGCGAAATGGCCCTCGGGCCGTCGCGAAGCCACCAGGATCGTGTTGGCCGACCGCTCCAGCGGGACGCCGTACGCCTCACAGAAGCGGGCAGTGTCCGCCAGGTCCGGATCGCAGTCCATCTCCTCGAAGACGACACCGCGGGATGTCATCGATTCGAGGACTGCAGCGTCGATAGGCATTGCCGGGAGAGTAGATCCGGCCCCGGTCAGGGCCGGTCTATCCGAGGAGCGTCAGAAGCGGGGGAGCAGCCTCAGTGGGCGTGCTCGTGGGCATCCTCGTGATCGTGGTCGTCATGCTCGCCATGCTCGTGCTCGGCGATCTGGGCACGAACTTCGTCCATGTCGACTTCCTTCACCTTGGAGATCAGGTCCTCGAGCATGTGCCCGGGGATCGCCCCTGGCTGGGCGTACAGGACTATCTGGTCCCGAAAGATCATCAACGTCGGGAATGGAACGGATTCCGAACTTGCCGGCCAGCTCGGGCTGGTCCTCGGTGTCCACCTTGGCGAACACGATGTCGGGATGCTGCTCGGAGGACGTCTCATAGGTCGGAGCGAACGAGCGACACGGCCCGCACCAGTCCGCCCAGAAGTCGATGAAAACGGTGTCGTTCTCCTGGATGGTCTGATCGAAGTTTTCCTTGGTCAGGGCCACAGTGGCCATGCTTCAGCCTTTCAATGGGGTTGTGTGCACTGGTACAACGGAGGACGGGGGAGGTTTGTTCCGTGCCTGACAGGCCGTCAGACCTATTCGCTCACGAACCCCCATAATCCACGTTATGTCAAGTTGATGGTAGATGTGGAGTGATGGGACCTGGCTATGTCAGGTGCTCAGTGTCGAGCATGGCCTGGCTCGCCTACTCCAGGGCAGGGTCGACACAGAGACTTCCCCCGATCCCGGGCTGGGGGTTGAATATCCGGGGCTCGGCCACATATCCGGCTCCTGTGGCCTCGGTGGTCAGAAAGCCCTCCACGGCATCGGCGAGGGCGTCCGACACAGCTTCCACGTATTCGGTAGTGGCGAACAGCTCCGCTTCGACCGGATTCGATATGTAAGCCATTTCGGCGAGCACGCTCACGGTGCGAGGGCCGCTGATCATGCCGTATGCATCGCTCCCCCGCGTGCTCAAGACGCTGAGCACGCCGGCATCCGGTGCGGCCGTCCAATCGATGTCGAAGTCGGACAGCGCCGCCATCACGCGGGTCCAGACCAGGCCGCCGAGTCGTCGGGAGGCCTCTGACGTGCTCTGGATGAACACCTCCGTGCCCGGTCGGGGCGATGGCCCGGGAGTGGGCGCGTTGTGGTGAATCGAGATGAGCAGGTCGGCGTTGACCCGGTCGGCCAGTCCCGCCCGCACCCCCAGTCTCGAGGCGTAGTCGGCGGTTCGGGTCAAGACCACGTCGATGCCTCGGACGATCAAGTCGGCCTCGAGCGCTTGGGAGACTTCGAGATTCAGATGTTTCTCTATCAGCCCGTTGGCTCCGACGGCGCCGGTGTCCACCTCACCGCCGTGTCCGGGGTCGATCACGACTTGTGTCGTGCCCAACGGTGTGCCTTCTTGCACCAATGCCTCGTTTCCGCAGGGCGTGGTGACGCGGAACCCCGTTGCCGTCTCCTCCAGCACCGAAACGACCACCCCCGTCGGAGTGACCAGTGCCCTGGTGATCTCGGGGAAGGTCGGCAGCGGCTCGGTGGTGGTTGTGGTGGGAACCGTCGTCGTTGTGGTCGTCGATGTCGTGGTCGGGGTGGGGATCGTCGTGACCTCCGCCCCGGCGTTTCCGGAGCAGGCCCCGATGAGGACGACGAGGACCAGGAGAAGGGGCCGCATTCCCGGGCAGGTTAAACCTGAGGACCGGTCAAGCCGGTAGGCTCTGCAGCGTGTTCGGCCCTCTCAATGGCGTGCGTGTCGCTCTGGTCTGTTTCGCCGTTGTGGCCGCCCTGGCCGGGCTCATCGCCGGCTACCCGCTGGTGACCGCGGTCCTACTGCTCGGGGTGGCGATCCACGGAGTGGGCTGGCTCTATCTCTACCGCGAGCATCTTCGGCGATCACCGCACTGACCAGCCGGTCACACCTCGAGCCACTCCCCCACTGCCTTCGCCAATGACTGCGCGTCGGCCAGGAGGCTTTGGTGGGCGGCATCGTGGTCGGAGTCGACGGGCCGCGAGAGGTCTACGTAGATCTTGAGCTTGGGCTCGGTGCCGCTCGGTCTGACCAGCACCCGGCCCGAGTCTCCCAACGACAACTCGATCAGGTCCTGCTTCCCCAGCCATGTCGGCCGCTCCTCCTCGCCGAGCCGATAGTCGGTCATTCCTGCCACTTCGATGCCTTGCACGCTGGAAGGAGGGCCGCTCCCGAGTCGATCGACTGCCGCCAGCAACGCCGCCTGTCCCTCCGGACCGGCCCTGACGATCGAGTGCTGTGCGCTGACCCACAAACCGACTTCGTCCCACAGGTCGTGGAGCCGATCGAGCACACTTCGCCCTGCGGATGTCTCCTCGGCGGCGAGATCGGCCATGACGACGGCGGCACTCAGCCCGTCTTTGTCACGAACCGTTTGACCCACCGAATAGCCGAGGGCCTCCTCGTATCCGAATGCGAAGCGCCCCGCTCCACTGGCCTCGAGGGCCAGGCCGGCGTTGATGATCCATTTGAAGCCGGTCAGGGTCGCCTCATGGACCGCTCCCCGGCGGGCGGCGATCCGGCCCAGCATCGGGCTCGACACGATCGAGTTGACGACGATCGGTGGCTCGGGATATCGCCAGTAACGCAGGACGTAGTCGCCGAGCAGGCTGCCTAGCTCGTTGCCGCTGAGCAGCCGCCACTCCCCCGCCATGGGCACTGCCGAAGCGAGCCGGTCGGCATCCGGGTCGTTGGCCAGCACCAGGTCGGCGTCGACATCCCTGGCCAGTTCCAGCGCCAGGTCGAGCGCACCGGCCTCCTCCGGATTGGGGAAGGTGACCGTGGGGAACGCGCCATCAGGATGCGCCTGTTCCGCGACAGGCAACAGGCCACTGTGATTGGCCGAGACGAAAAGCCTCGTCAGGGTGTCGCCACCGACACCGTGAAGCGGGGTGTAGACGATCGTCAGGTCGGAGGTCTGCGGGTTGGGGCGGGCCGAGTCCAGTTCGATCTCGTAGGCAGCCAGGATGTCATCGGGCATCCGTGTGACGAGATCGGATCCGCCTGCGAACACACCTTCGATTCGTGGCACCTCGGCAGCGGGGCCGACCCGCACGATCGCCGCCGCGATCTCGGCGTCCGTTGGGGGAATGATCTGAGCGGCGTTGCGGTCATAGACCTTGTAGCCGTTGTCTGCTGGAGGGTTGTGGCTGGCGGTGATCACCACCGCCGCCGGCGCATCGAGGTGCTTGGCTGCGAACGCCACCAGTGGCGTCGGCGTGACCTCCGGGAAGAACCTGACGCCGATCCCGGCCGCTGCCAACACACCTGCGGTGTCCTCCGCAAACGTGCGACTGTCGGGCCGGGCGTCAAAGCCCAAGGCCACCGGCCGCTCTGGTGGGCCGCTGTGCTTCGTGATGAGGTGGTCGGCGAGTCCTCTCGTGGTGCGGATCACGGTCGCCCGATTCATCCGCCCTGAGCCGGGCCCTACTTCACCGCGGATACCTGCCGTGCCGAAGGTGAGTGGCTCTCCCATCGCATCGGCAATCGCGGATCGGTCGCCGGCATCGACGATGGCCCGCAGGGCCTCCCGGGTCTCGGGATCGGGGTCGCCCTCGATCCACTGCCGGGTGGCCTCGAGTAGATCATTCTCTGTGACAGCGCTCACTGAATCGGCGAGGCTAAACGCTTCGATCAGTGCGAGTTCTGCTGCCAGCGCCAGGAATCTGCGCACATGTCGTCGAGATCCCGGGTGGTCTGCCAGTCGAGCTCGACGCGCGCCTTCTCCACACTCGCCCAGTTGGAGGCCACGTCACCCGCCCTCCGCCCGACGATCTCGTAGGGGATGGGCTTGCCTGACTGACGCTCGTATGCAGCGATGACCTCGAGGACGCTGTGTCCCTCGCCGGTGCCCAGGTTGTAGGTGAAGACGCCTTTCTCCCCTGCCCGCTTCTCGAGTGCTGCCACGTGGCCCTCGGCCAGATCGGCCACATGGACGAAATCCCTGACCCCGGTTCCGTCCGGCGTGGGGTAGTCGTTGCCGAACACCTTCACCTTGGTCAGCTCGCCAGAGGCAACCTTGGCCACGTACGGCATGAGGTTGTTGGGAATGCCGGAGGGATCCTCGCCGAGCAGCCCCGACTGATGGGCTCCGACCGGGTTGAAATAGCGGAGCAGCGAGATGGACCACTCCGGGTCGGACACGTGAACGTCACGAAGGATCTGCTCCATCATGATCTTGCTCCAGCCGTACGGATTGGTCGCGGCCCCGATCGGTGTCGACTCCAGCAAAGGAAGCGTGGCTGGGTCGGGATCCCCGTACACGGTCGCCGACGAGCTGAAAACGAATGTCTTCACCTCGGCGCCGCTCAACGCCTCGAGAAGAGCGAACGTGCCCCCGACGTTGTTGTCGTAATAGAGGAGGGGCTTTTCGACCGACTCACCCACGGCCTTCAACGCTGCGAAGTGAATGCAGGCGTCGAATCCCGACTGGAGGACCTTCTCCATGGCATCGATGTCGCGCACATCGGCTTCCACGAACTCAGGCTCATGACCGGTGATCCGCCCGATCCGGGCGACTACCGAACGCTTCGCGTTCACGAGGTTGTCGACGATCACCGGCTCGTGGCCCGCCTCGATCAACGAGACCACGGTGTGGCTGCCGATGAACCCGGCTCCGCCTGTTACGAGTACGCGCATTCAGTGATCGTAGGTGGGCCCGGCCATCAAGCCGAAGGGAGCGACAGGACGAACTCCGACCATCCATCCTCGTGCCGGTAGGTCAGATCACCGTCCATGAGGCGGGCGAGGCGACGAGCGACGTTGAGACCCAGGCCAACGGACGCCGAGTGCGGCGTGCCTCTCCCCCGCTCATATGCCCGGAAGATTCGCTCGACGTCGGCGTTGGGAATGGCCTTTCCCGAGTCCTGGATCTTGACCTCGAGACGATCGCCGGCCTTGCCCAGGCTGATCTGGATCTTCTCGCCGCCGTATCGCATCGCGTTGGAGACGAGATTGCGCAAGATCTGCCGCGTCCGCCTGGGGTCGGCCATGATCCGGGATGAGCCCTGCAGGACCTTGATATCGATCGGGTAATCGACCACCTCGAGCACCCGCTCGATCTCCTTCGTGACGTCGAACTCCTGAAGCGCGACCGAGACCTGGCTCAAATTGTCGCGATAGGCGACGAGAAGGTCTTCGATCAACCATGACGCGTCGTCGGCCTGGCGAGCGATCATCTGCGCCATGTCCCGGCGCTCCTCGTCGGTGAACGTGTCGTAGTGGTCGGCTAGCTCCTGGCCGAGGCCGAGCATGGCCGCCAGTGGGTTGCGCAGTTCGTGGGACACCGTGGCGATGAAGTCGTCCTTGGCCTTGCCCGCTTCGAACTTGTCGGTCACGTCGATCAGAGAGCCCTCGTAGTACTGGATCTGCCCGTGGTCGTCCCTGTATCGCCCGGGCCGAGTCCCGAACCCAGATCGTGCTGCCGTCAGGACGGGAGAGCTGGAGATCGAAGTCGAGGATCACGCCTTCGGTGGCGATCCGCTGCAGCCAATCGGCGCGCTGTGCCGGGTCCATGTAGATGGTTTCGACAGTGGGCAGCATCGCCATCATCTCCTCGACAGAGTCGTACCCGAGGATGTTGGCCAAAGCAGGATTGGCCGCAATCAACTCGCCCGTCGTGGACGTGCGATAGAAGGCCACCGGCATTCTCTTGAAGAATGACTTCAGCTCGTCAAAGCCGTTCATTCAGCTATCCATCGGCAAATTGACGAGATTTCTGCACACATGACCATTCGACACAACGGGAATCTACGGCCCTGCAACGGGCGCGACGTGATTCTGGTCGATCATCCATGACCCTGTCGAACCCTCCGGCAACACACCGCACACGATGGGACAAACCGTCCCGTAGAGACGGTTGGCGACCAGAGAGCCAATGACCAGTATCGAATCGGGTGAGTCGAGCACGAAGCCGGCCGGCGCCCGTCCCGAGCCGCAGGGCCTCCGCCAGGACCGACGAAGATGAGCTGGAGCCCCGTCCGTGCGGCATGGCGAGGATGGCGCCGGTCACGCTCAACCCGCGCTGGGGATGGCTGCGGTCGATGATCAGACCCGTCTCGGGATCGAGACCACCCCATAGCGACAGCGGCTCGCCGAGGCGCAACAGCTCCCCGACCGCTCTTCCCTCGACGAGCGCCCTGAACCCGACGCCGGTCACCACCCCTCCCCCACTACCAGCTCACCAGACACCGCCGAGTCGACGCAATCATCGAGCCCGGCAAAGACCACGTCGACACCGAGATTCCCCGGTGCGTAGAAGGCCCATTTGGCGGAGTTGGTCATGACCACCCCGCTGACGTCGTGCAGGATCGGGGTGATATAGGTGCAGGTGTCGGTCACGATCGTGGCGCCGAAGCCCTCGATGACCGCGATCGTGCCCGACGCCTCTGCCCTCGAGAGAGCGTCCCGGGATGTGTTCACATAGAACGGGACCCTGGTCGACTGCCCCTTCATCATGTCGGCCAGCATCGCCAGCTCCGCGACCGAGAAATGCGGTGTTCCGACGCTGATGGCACCGAGCGGTCCCTCCCCATGGTTGAGCGATGCCCGGGCCCGGATCAGGTCGTCGACATCGATGGTCTCGACTCGTTGAGGTGCCTGACCTGCCATCGCCGCCTCGGCGGTGGGAGCCTCCGGAGTGACGCCTGCCACGTGGAACATCGCGACCGCTCCCGAGGAGGCGGCTGCCGCCCCGAGTGCCTTCAGCCGGTCCTCGCCGGCTCTGTGGTCGAGCCCGACGATCACCGCCACATCCGTCCCGGCGACCTGCCCCAGACGATGGCCGAACACCGGGTAGAGGAGATCGTCATCGAGCAACTTGTCGGGGACCTGCAGATCGACCCGCAGTGTCGCCCGCCGGCCCTCATCGGTGTGGAGCCCAACCGCCGGTGCTCGGCCGGTCAGTGCGCAACAGATGTCGAGAAAGTCCCCGTACCGGGCCGTCCTCGCCCCCAGCACCGAGTTGGCGAAGACGATCGCATTGGACTCACCCCAGGCGATCTGGTCGCCAAACCCGGGGCGCTGGGCCAGCTGATAAGGGGCGCATGTCCAGCTCGGAGTGCAGCCCATGTCGACGTAGGCATCCATGAGAAGGCGAGCCGCGGCGGCGGTCTCCGGGTCTCCCCGGTAGAGCTCGGGATGCAGGAGATCGAGCGAAGACACATTGAGGGTTGTCGGCACCACCACCCGGCCGCCGCCTTCGACGAGCAAAAGAGCGAAGTCGAGGCCGGCACGCCCGTGGTACAGGCCGCCGTCGATGTGCGCCGCCGAGATGTCCAGAAGGCCCGTTGCGTCCTCCGATTCCGCGACTGCGACGAGCAGTTCCATCGCCGTTCGGGAAGCCGCGCCGGCCTCCCCGTCGAGCATCGCCTGGTCCGATTCGGTGAGCAACACTCGTGAACCGACGATGCCGGTCAGTCCTCGAAGGGAAGCGCCATCTGCGGCTCGGGCCGGTGATAGCGCTCCAACCCGTTCCACATGAGATAGTCCATGAACACCCATGATCGGCGGTGGATAGCCGATGGCCCCCAAGCCTGAAGGGCCGACTTGTGCACCGGGCACGGATAGCCCTTGTTGGCCTCGAAGTTGTAGCCGGGATACTGATCGGCGCACGCCCGCATGAGCCTGTCCCGGGTCACCTTGGCCAGGATGGAAGCGGCGGCGATGGACAGCGAGGTTCGATCACCCCTGACGATGCGCGTTGCTCCGCCGACGAAATCCCATTTGCCGTCGAGCAGGACATGGTCTGGCACCGCACCCAGACCGGCGAGGGCCCGCTGGGCGGCCAACCTCTGCGCGTCTGACATTCCCAGCGTGTCGCATTCCTCCGGCGTGGCGTGGCCGACCGACCATGCATCGCACCATCCGGCGATCCGATCGAAGAGTGCCTCGCGCTCATCCTCGGTCAACATCTTCGAGTCCCGGATCTTGTACACCCGGCGATCGAGGGGCACGATGGCGGCGCCGACCGTGAGCGGCCCCGCCCAGGATCCCCTTCCCACTTCGTCCATGCCTACGACGACCTCCAGCCCTCTGTCCCGCAGACCCCGCTCGACGATGAGGCCCGGCGCCTTGCGTTTGAGACTCGGCCGCAGCTTGGGAGCGGTGGTGGTCATCGCCGGTCAGGGTAGGGCGGGATGACCTCGATGCGGCGGTCAGTTGAGGTCGACATCATCGGGGAAGGTGGAGACGAGGGCGAGATGGCCCTGCTGACGGCGCAGAACCCGTGACCATTGGCCCTCGGGCCGATCGAAGGGATCGTCGGGCGAGGCAGGCACCACGTACCACGAGCCTTCAGCGATCTCCATCTCCAGTTGGCCCTGCCCCCAGCCGGCGTACCCCGAATAGATGCGGACAGCGGAGGTCCCCTCCCCCGGCCCCGCCTCGAGGTCCACGATGCTCAGTCCGGCCACACCGGTTGGCTCTCCACCTTTGCCACCGGCGAGCCCTATGGCCACACGTGGGTCCACAGGACCGCCGTAGTGGACTGTTCCCGGCTTGGCGGCGACGGGCCCCCACACCGGGATATGAGTTTCGACCCGTTCGATGGTGGGCCGGTTGAGCACCACGCCGAGGCTGCCTTCTTCGTCGTGCTGCAGTATCAGCACCACCGATCTCCAGAAATTGGGGTCGATGAGCAAGGGCGTAGCCACCAGAAGCTGGCCACCGAGGTTTCCGTCCACGACGCCATCGTGCCACAGCGCTGCGGATTCATGCCAACAGTGCTGCTCCCTCATTTAACGTTCGGGTTCATGAGGGCTCTGGTGAAACATGCCGACGAGGTAGGGCTGCGCCTGGATGACGTCCCGATCCCTGAACCAGGGCCCGATGACATCCTCATCAGGGTGCTGACAACCGGGATCTGTGGCACCGACCTGCACATCTTCAACTGGGACGACTGGGCCCGGGCCACGATCCCCGCCCCGATGACGGTCGGGCACGAGTTCTCGGGTGAGATCGTCGGACTGGGCCCCAACGTCTCCGGCTTCGAAGTCGGGAGAGCTGGTGGGCGCCGAGGGTCACGTGGTCTGCAACCGCTGCCGCAACTGCCTTGCCGGGAGACGCCACCTGTGCCAGGACGCCAGGGGCATCGGGGTGAACCTGCCGGGATCATTCGCCGATTACGTGCTGATACCCAAGTCGAACGTATGGCGGCACCAGGAAGGACTCGACCCGGAGATCGCCGCCATCTTCGACCCATTCGGGAATGCAGTCCACACCGCACTCGAATTCGACGTCCTCGGCGAGGATGTCCTGATCACCGGGGCGGGCCCGATCGGGCTCATGGCGTGTGCTGTGGTGGCCCACGCCGGGGCCCGCAACGTGGTGGTCACCGATGTGAACCCGTTCCGTCTCGATCTGGCCAAGAGGATGGGGGCGACCCGCGCCGTCGACATCAGGTCCGAAGACCTCCACGACATTCAGGGTGAGCTGGGAATGACCGAAGGGTTCGATGTCGCTCTGGAGATGTCAGGCAGCCCCTCGGCAATGGAAGACATCATCCAGAACACGATCCATGGCGCCAACGTGGCAATCCTCGGCATCCCGACCGACCCCTTCCCGATCGACTGGAGCATCGTCATCTTCAACATGCTCAATCTCAAAGGGATCTACGGGCGGGAGATGTTCGAGACGTGGTACAAGATGAATGTCCTGGTCCAGTCGGGAGTCGACATATCCCCGGTGATCACCCATCGTTTCGAGGTGGATGATTTCGAAGCAGCCTTCGATGCAACCGCGTCCCAGGACTCGGGCAAGGTCCTGATCAGGTGGGCCGATCCGGCCCAATGAGGGGCAGCAGGGCAAACTCGTCGACGTCGATCGAGCGGAGGATCGGCTTGGCCATGGCGGGCATCCGGCTCATCCCTTCCGATCCGATCAGCTGCGGGGGGCCCACCCGGTAGGACTTCCTGCCGGCGATGATCTCCCCGCCGTTTGCCGCAGTCAGATTCTTCAGCCAGTCGGTGTCCCTTCCATAGGTCAGGGCCACGATGACGTCGTCGTCGCCCAGCCAGGCGTTGAGCGGGGTCCGGTACTCGGCGCCGGACTTCCGACCCCTGTGGACGAGCACCGCGAAGCCCGGGAGCCACCCTGCCAGGGGACGGCTGATGCGATTGGTGACCACGCGATTGAACCGTGCGAGCCCTCGGGACAAGGGCATCGGCTCAGATCCGAGAGTCGATCCAGGCGATGATCTCCTGGACCAGCTCCGGTCCCTCCGGTTCGTTGAGGATCTCGTGTCGCAGCCCCGGCAGCAACCGCCGTTCGACGTTGGGCAACTCCCCCAGAGCGGCCGTGGACTGAGGCGGGACGATGGTGTCGGCGCTGCCGTGCAGGACGAGGGTCGGGATGGTGAGATCGGTGAGACTGTCGTTCAGCTCGTCCATCGCCTCGAAGAGTGAAGCGCCGAGACGATTTGTCGCCTTCGGGAAGACGAGGGGGTCGGAGAAGTATGCCTCCCCCACCGCCGGGTCACGAGACAGCTGCTCACCTTTCAGGGCGGCGGGTAGGGCCACCGTAGGGGCGAGTCTCTTCGCCAATCCGGCCACGGCACGCTGCCACGCGGCGCCGCCGGCCAACGCCGGAGCAGACAGGACCAGGAGGTCGGGAGCGGGGCGGCCCGTCAGGGCGTACCCAAGGGCCAGATTCCCACCCATCGAATGGCCCATGAGGACGACCGGTGTCCCTTGCTCCCGGGCCCACTCCATGTGCCCCTGGATTTGATCGTGATAGCGCGACCAATCGTCGATGTCGCCACGGGTGCCACCAGATCCTCCGAAGCCGATCAGGTCGAACGATCGGGTGAAGAATCCCGCCTCTGCAAGGAGCGACCCTGTCCGCTCATAGCGCCCGCAGTGCTCGGAAATGCCATGGACCAAGACGATGTGGGCACGGGGCGTCGCATCGGGCACCCACTCCCTCACCAACTCGATTCCTATTTCCTCGGATGGCACCGGACGGGCGACGCTCGCCATGTCTCTCCTCGCTCTGGTCGGCAAATCCTAAAGAGGCGTCAATCGAACACGTAGCGGGTCAAGTCCGTGGGGAACTGTGACCATGCGATCCCCTTTTCCGGGGTCAAAAGGCACATCCCGCCGGCGTCTTCTCCCGACCAGGCGTCGGCGGTGGGGGCGTAGCCGAGCCGCTCGTACTTACGGGCGTATTCGGAGGCGAGACGCTCCCCGAGCTCGCCCCGGATCGGCTCTGAGGGCCGCGACGTTCCTTCGATGATGGTGACCGTCGTGCCGCTCTCCAGATGAAGGGCGCACGCCGGGTTCGATGCGATGTTCCTGGCGTGCCGGGTCATCGGCGATCCGTCATACCAAAATCGGTCGTCGAGCCAGACCCCCCAGCGGGGGACGACATGCGGCCTGCCGTCGGGGCGGGTAGTGGCCATCCAGTATTCGGTGGCTTCGACCAACCAGTCCTCGACATCGGCCCATTGCAGGAATGGCCCTTCGTCCTTCACGCCGTACCCCTCCGGGACGTCGGGACGGCCGTCGATGCGGACACTCATCCTCGCTCCTTGTGAAATGGCGGTCTTACGATGCGTCCCGGCACCCAGCGATCCCGGATCTCCACCTCGATCCCGTCGTCACCCGGGGCCGGCGGTGGCGAGACATAGGCGAGCCCGATACCGGTGTCGAGCATCGGGCTCAGATTGCCCGAGGTGACCTCACCCTCCCCTGCCGGGGTTCGCACGCTGTACCCGTGCCGCGGGATGCCTTTCCCGTCGAGGACGAAGCCGATCAGACGACGTGAGGGACCTTCGTGCATCTGGGAGTCCAATGCCGCTTTCCCCCGGAACTCATGATCCATGGCGACCGCGAAGTCGAGGCCCGCTTCAGCCGGGGTGGTCGATTCGTCGATGTCGGACCCCCATAACGGGAGGCCGGCCTCGAGGCGCAGAGTGTCCCGCGAGGCGAGGCCACATGGAGCGACAGACATCGATGCGAGGGTCTCGGCGAGACGCCGGCCGGTTTCAGGGTCGGTACAGACCTCTCCCCCGCGCTCGCCGGTGTAGCCGGTGCCGGCGAGCCGGACCTCGCCCGACTCCCAACGTACGGAAGCGGTTCGAAATCTCTTCGGGGCCTCGCCGAAGAGCTCCTCCATCACCGACGGGCCCCGAGGCCCCTGTATCGCGATGAGGACGGTCTCGGTCTGGAGGTCTCGAACCTCACAGCCGGGCTCGGCGGTGAATGCGGCCATCACCCGATTGTGATTGGCGGCGTTGGGAAACACCCAGTATCGATCCGGGCCCCACCACCAAATGACCAGATCGTCGACGATTCCCCCGTTGTCGTCGAGCATGAGCGTGTACTGGGTCTGTCCCGGGGCAATCCCGGTGATGTCGTTGCTGAACAGTCGGAGGAGGGCCTGCTCGGCGCCACCACCTGAGAGCTCGAACCGGCCGAGGTGGGTCACGTCGAACCAGCCTGCATCGCCTCGCACCGCCCGATGCTCGGCCAGGACCGACCCATACTGGACCGGCATCTCCCATCCACCGAAGTCTACGAATCGGGCACCCAGTCGCTCATGGAGGTCGTGCAGGGGCGACCGATTCATCCGATGAGTCGTTCGCCTCGCTCCTCGAGTCGGACGACGGCGGGGCGTCCTGGCATCCGGGTGGGCGCCGGCGCTTCTTCGAGATTCTCCGGGCCCTCCAGACCATATTTGACCACGAGGTTGAGGTAGTCACGCTGATAGAACAACTTGCAGCTGATCTCCGGGTAGAGCTCTTTGAGCCGGCGCAGCTTGCCGTTCTTCTTCGTGACGAGCTTCTGGCTCATCGTCGTGATCTCGATGTAGAGGTCGTCGTCAGGCAGGTAGAAATCCGGCGTGAAGTACTGGGTCGGGGTGCCGTCGTCATCCCAGGAGATGGGGAAGGACCTCGGTTCGTACTCCCATGGCACGTCGTAGAAATCGAGGAGAAGTGCAAACTGGCGCTCACTGTTGTGAGCGAAATCGGTCTCGTGCGCCGATAGTTGCCCGGTGATCAGGTAGCTCCTGCTTCGACGACCCCGGCCAGCTCTTCTCCGGGGAACAGTTGGTGGATGTCGCCCTCCACCTCGTCCTGGACCGGACCGATGGCGATGCCGAACACACCCTGGCCCCGCCGGAAGACATCGACGACTTCCTGTTCGGAGTGTGCGGCGTAGATGGTCTGTCCGTCACTGAGGAGGGTCACGTCGGCCAGAGGGCGCTCCGAGTCCAGTTGCTCGGCAAGGATGGTGACGGCCGAGCGGATCTTCTTGAGACTCATCCCGGCGTCGAGGAGCCTCTTGATCACCTTGAGTTGGACCACGTCAGAGAAAGAATAGAGCCTCTGCGAGCCTGAGCCGGTTGCTTGCTGGAGCGAGGGGCGTATCAGATTGGTGCGCGCCCAATAGTCCAGCTGCCGGTAGGTGATGCCAACCAGCTTGCATACCTGGGGGGCGCGGTAGCCCAGTTCCCGCTCTTGGGTCATATGAGTCCTCCGGGTTACAACCGTGTAACTCCGCCGTTGTGAGCAAGCTACCCCTGTCGAGGGACCCGTGTCAACGAAATCTGTGGATAAACCTGGGGAAAGAGATCAGTCGGATGCTTCGCCGCCGCCCCCGAGGAAGTCTTCGATAGTGGCCTCCTCGAGGAACTCCCTGAACTTGGCGACTTCTTCCTCTTCGTTTTCCTCTTCCTCCTCGAAGACCACGCCGGCGTCGTCGAGGACGGCGGGGAAAGCGAAGACAGGTGTTCCGGTGCGCACGGCCAGGGCGATGGCGTCCGAGGGCCGTGACGACACGTGTACCTCCCGTCCCGAGATATCGAGTGAGAGGTCTGCGTAGAACACCGAGTCCCGCATCTCGGTGATGACGACCCGCACCGCGAGGGCTCCCAGGGCGTCGATGACCGAGCGCATCAGGTCGTGGGTGAGAGGTCGGGGTGGGACGACACCCTCGAGGGCGGTGGCGATGGCGGTGGCCTCAGAGCCCCCGATCCAGATGGGGAGATAGCGGGGCCCGTCGGACTCCCTGAGGAGGACGATCGGCTGATTGGATGGAAGCTCCACCCGCACGCCCACCACTTCCATTGCGATGAGGGCCTCTTTTTCACCCGGCATTGCTGTCTGAGGTTATCACCGGGCGGGTCTTGGCCCTCAGGGGGCCATTCCCAGTGATCTGGCCAGCACGGCGGGGTCGTTGACGAACGCCTCCATGTCGAGCACCGCCCAGATCGAACGAAGGTTCCGGTAGAGGCCCTGCCAATCCATCCCGTAGCCAACCAGATACTCATCCCCCACCTCGAACCCCCGGTATTCGATGGGGACCTCGGTGACCCGGCGCACCTTCTTGTCGATGAGCGATGCCGTGGCGACGCTGCGGGCGCCCCGGTCCATGATCATCCTGCGTAGGACCGAGAGTGTGAGACCGGTGTCGGTGATGTCCTCGACCAGGATCACGTCCCGATCGAGTACCGGCGAGGACAGGTCCATGGCTATCCCGATCCGCCCGCTCTCCCCGAATCGGTTGAGGCCAAGGAAGTCGACCTCGGATCGCAGGTCCACCGAACGGACCAAATCGGCCGCGAACGGGATCGAACCCGTCATCACCACCGTGAAGAGCGGCTCCCGTTCGGCATAGTCCTCAGTGATCGCCCGGCCGAGCTCGGCAACGCGGGACTCGATGTCCTCCTCCGTCACGACCTCGACCGCGTGATCGAAGGCGGTCATTCCGCACCGAGAGCGAGGTCCAGCCAGAACCTCATCGTCTCCATCACGGTCTTCGGTGCTGGATCGGGATTCCGCGTCACCTCCACGATTGGTGGTGGGGCGGGTTCGGGTAGGGCTCGGAGTGGGCTCGGGCTATCCAGCATCAACCCCTGGCCCGCCAGGTGGAGGTAGGTCTCCATGTTCCCCAGCGAGACCAAGGGGTCGGGAGTCTGTCGACCCTTGAGGGCGACATAGGGTGAGCCGGTCGACGCGTCCCCGAAGAAGCCGAGCTCCTTGAACCCGTAGTCGAAGAGCTCCGTGGCGTCGGCAAAATGCGCCCGTTCCCCGTCGGACCCGAGGAGCACCGCATAGAGACGCCGGCCTTCCCGCTCTGCCGCGGCCACATAGGTGAGCAGGGCCTGGGCAGTGAACCCGGTCTTGACACCGAGAGAGCCTTCGTAGGACTCCAGCATGAGATTCGTCGAACTGCCGGTGCGGGGGGTGCCGTCAGGCGCTGGAGGGAAGACCAGCTTCTTGGCCTTCACGACTTCGGCGAACCGGGGATTCTCCATCGCCACCTGGGCCAGGTGGAGCAGGTCCCGGGCACTCGTGTAGTGGTCGGAAGCATCCAGGCCGTGTGGATTTGCGAATGACGTGTTGGTGAGGCCGAGCTCAGCAGCTCGCTGATTCATCAGGGCCACGAACTCCTCGACCGACCCGGATATGTGCTCGGCGATGGCAGTGGCGGCGTCGTTGGCGGAGTGGATCATCAGCGCTTTGAACAAGGCGTCCATCGACACGGTCTCCCCCGCCACCAATTCGATCTCTTTCTCACCTGTATTGGCGGCGCGCTCCGAGATCGTCACTGTCTCCGTCGGCAACGAGTTCTCGACCGTGAGCAGCCCCGTCATGATCTTCGTGACCGACGCCATGGCCCGCTCCTCGTCGGCGTTGAGCTCCGCGATGACGGTGTCGGTCGACTCGTCGTAGAGAATCCAGGACGCGGCCGTCACGTGGGGCGCCTCAGGTGCGGGGAATGTCTCGTGAACGGGGGCCGGGTACGTGAACGGGGCCGCCGACACGGGCGCGGCGAAGACGAACAAGACGAGGGCTAGCGCCCCAACGACCCGAAAAGATCTGTTCATGTAGTGACTTGTTGCTTTAGCTCGACTTCGAGCATGGCGCGATGCATGGCCTGGACCGATCCCCCACTCAGCTCGAGGAGGTCCATTGCCCTCGCCCTGGCCTCCGGGTTGTTGGCCCGAAGCAGCGGGGCGGCGAGCTGACGAAGCAATTCCGCCTCCCTGTCGACAGACAGGCGCACCGCGCGGAGGTGCCTGGCTTCCAGACCCTGGTCCATGAGCCGCTTCGCCTCCGTGGCGACGATACCTGCTTCCGGGGCGAATACCCCCGCATCACCGATCGGCCGCACCACTCCCACCTGCACGAGATCGTCGAGCTCAGTCGGGGAGAGACCCGATCTGCGGAGCAAGTCGTCTCGACTGAGCGGTTCGCCCTTCGACTCCAGGCTTGGCGCCGGCACGGCGGTCCGCGAGGCGAGGTCCTCGCCCCGCTCCCACAGGGTGAGCTTCGACTTGATGACCTTCAGTGGGAGAAAGTGGTCACGCTGCTGCTGCAGGATGAACCGAAGCCTCGCCAGGTCCTCCTGATCGAACTGGCGGTACCCGCTATCGGAGCGCCCGGGATCGATGAGCCCTTGTGACTCGAGGAACCTGATCTTCGACACGGACACGTCGGGAAAGTCGTCACGAAGGAGGTTGATCACCTCTCCGATGCTCAGCGACTGGCTATTGGTCATCGCCGTGGGCGACGACGAAATGGAACCTTCCCACAAGGACTTCGTCACCGGCCTTCAGTGTTGCCTGGTCGACCCGGGCATCATTCACATAAGTCCCGTTGGTCGACCCGCTGTCCTCGACGACGAGACCGTCGTCGTCGGCGACGAACCGACAGTGCTGACGTGAAACAGTCACGTCATTGAGGAAGATGTCACTCTCCGGGTGGCGTCCCACGGTCGTGTTTCCCTCGGGGAGCAAATAGGTCATCCCGGTCTTGGGCCCTTTCTCGACGATCAGGGCATAGCCCGTCACCCCGTCGAGGCTGGAGGCCTCCTCCCTCGTCATCGGGTGGTCGGCCCGATCCTGGATCGGGACGTACACAACGGTGGGATCACCGTCAACCTCTAGTCGAGGTTCGGGCTGCTCCTCCTCGGGGACGCGCTCATCGGTCACGGAGGAGATGATAGGGATTTGCCGGCTATTCGCCCGGCGACCGATTTACTCCGTCAGGTCCCGGTAACGGGCGGCGTCGAGCAGGCGATCGGTGGGCATCTCGCCGTCGACACTCATCAGTATCAGCCAGCCATCCTCATAGGGGCTCTGGTTGACGAGCTCGGGGCTCTGCGAGATGTTCTCGTTCACGTTGGTGACCGTGCCGGCAAACGGGGCGTAGACCTCGCCGACCGACTTGGTGCTCTCCACCTCGACCAGGACGTCGTCCTTGGCCACTTCTTTCCCGACGGGCGGGAGCTCGACGTAGACCACGTCACCGAGCTGGTCCTGGGCGTAGTCGGTGATCCCGATCCGCACCAGGGAATCTCCCACCTGGCGGATCCACTCGTGCTCCTCTGTGTAGAGCAGATCGTCGGGAATCTCCATCAAGCCTCCTCAGGGTCAGCCGACGACTCTAACGCCGCGAGCTTCGCTCGACTGTCCCCGATATACAGGACGGCGACGTACCAGTAGAGAACCAGGCCGATGATCCCCAGGATCCACGCCACCGGCCACAGCAACCACTCGGCAGCTCCAGCTGCGGCGAGGTAGAAGGCGGGTACCGCCCCGTACAAGGCGAATGTCGCCGCCTTGCCCACGAATCGCACCTCCACCGTCCCTCCCCCACGTGCGGCGAGATTGAGGGCGACGGCGCCCACCAAGATCTCACGTGCGATCAAACCCCAGCCGAACCAGGCCGGCAACACATCGGCGATGAGCCCGCCGATCACGGCCGAGGCGATCATCAGCCGATCGGCCACCGGATCGAGGATCTTGCCGAGCTCGCTCACCTGACCCAGGCGCCGGGCCAGATAGCCGTCGATCCAATCGGTCCACCCGATGATGAATATCAGCCAGGCGGCCAGCACCACGTTGTCCTCGACGAGCAGGGCCCACCAGAACACGGGGATTCCCAGCAAGCGGACGAAAGAGACCAGATTGGGAATGGTCAGGATGCGGTTGCTCGCTGCCGTGTCGGTCACGGCGCGGAGGCTAATTGTCGTGGGTCAGGAGACCGGGGTCAGGTCGCCGAGCCCGCCGAGACGGCCCTGTATCCCGCCGAGCACTTCGTGCTCCGCGAACCGGACGCGATCGGCCCGGTACGCCTCGATGAGGTTCGGGTGATAGAGGACCAGATAGGGCAGATCTCGTGCGACGGCCCGCTCCATGCCCCACAACGCGTCCCTCGCCTCGTCGGGCGCTGCCGCCCGCTCGAAGCGGTCGAGACTGGCTTCGAAGTCGGCGTTGGCGTACCCGGTCGAGTTGGCCGCCCCATCGCCGGCGAAGAGCCATCGGTGGTATTCGGGGAGGGCGGGGTTGCCCAGCGTCCACCCGAGGACATACATGTCGTACTGGCGGGCGCCGGACTGATCCACCGTGAACGCCAGGTCGACGACGGTGTCGAAGTCTGTGATCACAGGTCTCACATCGAACCCGAGCGCCTCGAGAGTCTTCTCGATCCGGGTTGTGTAGTCAGGACGCGCCGGGTCGTACTCGTCTCCCGGGGTCAGGATGGTGAGGGGAGCAGGGAGCTGGCCGTCGATGGTCAGACCGAGGCCGGGTACCAAAGTGCCGTCGACTACTGCAGGCGCGGTCTCCCATGCGTAGCCCACGCCCTCCAGTCCGGAAATGGCAGCGGTCACCCGGGTTTCGAGGGCCTGCGCGTAGGGATCCGCGATCGTCGCCGCTTCGGTCTCGTCGAACCACGACACGTTTGCGGAAGACAGCGTGGTGTACGCCGCCGTCGCATCCGGCACGACTGTCTCGGTAGCCCACCCTCGATCGAGCAGCAGGGCGAGACTCTGGCGAAACTGTGGTTTGGACATTGGATCCCGCGTCAGGTTGAAGCCGAGATAGCGCACCGAATTGGCCGGGCTGCGCTCGATGGCGACACCCGGTGTCCCGGATAGGGCGGAGACTCCCTCGTCGGAGAGACCGTTCGGGTCGAGCACGGTGTCGATCGCACCCGTCTTGATGGCCGCGATCGCCGCGGCTTCGTCGGCGAAAACGGAATAGACGACATCCGGGATGCCCTGGTCCGGGTATCCCGGATTGGCCACGGTCTCGATCCGGCTGTCGGTGATCGACACGATCTGGAGCGGGCCGCCGGAGACATCGGCATCGGGATCGAGCGCATAGAGATCGGCGGCTTTGTCGATGCCATCGGTCTGTCCAGCCCAGACGTGAGCGGGCATGATCGGCGCAAGACCAACGCCATGCGGCCAGACCCCGAGTCCGGGGCGACTGGAGAATTCGATCCTCAACTCGGTCGGAGATTCGGCCACCATCTCCTCGATCTCCTCAGGATAGGAACCAGCCCAGTCGCCCCCGAGCCCGAGCCTTCGCACGGTCTCGAATGTGTAGACGACATCTGCGGCGGTCACGGGCCGCCCGTCGGACCAGGACAGAGACGTGCCGAGGTCGACGCGCACCCGCCACCCATCCTCGTCCCGTGTGGGAAGCACGGGACCCGCCCCGGCGACCTCGGGGGTCAGGGCGTTGGAAGCAGGGTCGATCGAGTAGAGAGCAGGCTTGGTCGGGCCGAGGACATAGGCGTTCCATGCCGTGGGCTGCTCACCGACGTACTCCCAGTAGTTGGCCGTACTGACGCCCGAGAGCAGTCCGACCCTGTACTCGAATGAGGTTTCGGCCTTCAGCCAGGCTCGTTGTCACGTCCACGCCGTCGTGCCCACTGGTGCGGCGATCTCGGCGGGCGTCTGGTCTTCGGGTCGCAGCTGGACGATGGCGGCGATGACGATGCCGATCAATACGGCCGTCGCGCCGATCGCCCGTGCTGTCTTGCTGCGCATCGCACATATCGAATCGGCAGGTCAGAGGTGGTCCTTGACCATCGTGCGCGTCTCCGAAGGCCGTTCCTGGTGCGTCTGCCTCCCGGCTACGATTGGCTGATCCACAACTTCGGGCTGTGGCGCAGTTTGGTAGCGCACTTGGCTGGGGGCCAAGGGGTCGTGGGTTCAAATCCCGCCAGCCCGACCAATGAGCATCCGAGACATCCCCATCACGACGATCGATGGGGTCGACACCTCCCTGAGCGAGTACTCCGACAAGGCGGTCTTGATCGTCAATGTCGCCTCGAGATGCGGATTGTCGCCTCAATACGAGAAGCTCGAGGAGCTCCAACGCACCTATGGGGACCAGGGGTTCAGTGTGCTGGGATTCCCCAGCAATCAGTTCCTCCAGGAGCTGAGCAGCGAGACAGCCATCAAGGAGTACTGCTCGACGACCTGGGGAATCACTTTTCCCTTGTTCGAGCGGGTGAGGGTGAACGGGCGGTCACAGCATCCCTTGTACACCGAGTTGACCAAGACACCCGACAGTGCCGGCAAGGCGGGACGGATCATCTGGAATTTCGAGAAGTTCCTCGTCTCCACATCCGACGAAGTGCGTCGCTTCCGCCCGACGACCGAGCCGGACGCACCCGAGGTGATCACCGCGATCGAGAGCGTCCTACCCCGACCTTCCGGATAGGTGGCTCGAGTCCGCTGGCGGTTCCTACCTGATGAAAGGCATCGGGAACGTCTGATCCGACGGCCTCGGGCCACGACTGGTGCGGGGTGGCTCGACAACGGTCTCGACGGGCTCTCGGATCGTGGTGAGGGCGGCCGCCACGACGCCGCGCAGGGCAAACACCTTCAAGCCGGGCGTCTCGTCGGCCTCTGCAGGTCCAGACCACGCCGGCATTCCCAACCCGATGGCAATCACGGAAACCATCCCGACTGATCATCGGCAAGAGTGGGCCGATCTTGAGTCTCGGACCGGAAAAATCAGACCGGGATGGAAGGTCCAAGGATGGACGCAACCAGAAGCACCAGGGCCAGCAGCATCAGCAGGACCCATTTCGAACGTCGCCAGACTTCCACAGCGGCTCCTTTCGGCGGGCATCAACAACCTAGAAGCGCACCCTGAACGTCTCGGGGCAATCGGGTTACAAGCCGGTGAATGTCGGAAACCGTCGTCGACGGGTGCTGAAATCGTCACAGTGTTCGCAGGCCACGACCTCACTCCAGCGGGCCAATCCGCTTGAGCCTTTTCGCTCTAGCCCTCGCTCTTCTCGCAGCGCTCATGCATGCGGTCTGGAACCTCCTGGTCAAGTCCAGCGACGACCAGTTGGTGGCGGCTTGGACCGTCGTGGCCGGCGCCGCCATCCTCGCGTTGCCGGTGTTGATGTTCGCAGGCCTCCCCGACCGGTCGGTGTGGGACCTGATCCTCATCTCGACGGTCGTCCAGGTGGCCTATGTGCTGACGCTGGCGGCCGCATATCGGGTCGGTGACCTCTCCTTCGTCTACCCCCTCGCTCGGGGAACGTCGCCCGTCCTCGTGTCCCTCGCCGGAGTCGCTTTCCTCGGCGACGAGATCTCCGCCCTCGGTTGGATCGGTGTGCTCACCGTCACCGTGGCCCTCACCTGGCTGGCGTGGCGGCGGGCGGATCGATCGGGGCTCGCTTTGGCTCTGGTCACGGGCGTGCTGATCTCCCTCTACACCTCGGTCGACGCCGCTGCGGTTCGTGAGCAGGGATCTGCGCTGTCGGTCATAGCCGCCGAGTTCGTCTTGCTTTCGATTGCCCTTGGAACGGTCGTCCTGGTGGTGCGTGGCCCCGGCTCGATGCTCGGCATGGTGAGAGACGATTGGCGCAAGGCAGCAGTCGGGGGTTTCGCCACCGGCACCGCCTACCTGCTGGTCATGGTCGCCGCCCTGAGTGCCCCGGTGGGGCTGGTCTCCGGAGTCAGAGAGACATCCGTGCTGATAGCCGTGATCGCCTCGAGGCTCCTTCTCCACGAGGAGGTCACCAGATCTCAGATCGGGACAGTGACGGCTGCCGTAGCCGGCATCGCTCTGATCGCCATCGGCTGAGCCCGACCGCCGGTCAGGCGACGTGGATGGAATCGATTCCGGGCACCACCACTGTCGCCAGGATCGAGGTATCAGGTGGCTGGTCTCCAACCAGGACGACGCCTGCCACCCCGGCAGCACGGGCGGCCTCAGCATCGACCCAGGAGTCGCCCACATAGAGCAGGCGAGCGGGTTCCACGCCCAGGCGACGGGCGACTTCGATCAGCGCGGCCGGTGCCGGCTTCGCGTCCAGCCCTTCGTCACCCGCCACCACGGCCTGGAGCAGCGGGCCGACGGCGAGGGCTTCGATGGCCGAATCGATGGCACTTCGGTCATCACTGGAGACGATCGCCAGCCGCAAACCCGCTTCCTGCAACGATCGGAACGTCCCGGCCACATCCCCCAGGGCCACGAGATTGCCCTTCTCCCCCGCCAGTGCAGACATCTCCCGAGCGCGGTCGGACGACGCCCTGGCGTCGGCCTCACCGGCTCCGTTTTCAGAGAGGGCCCTGAGGGTCGTCTCGTACAGCTGCCCGACCGTACCCACAGCAAACAGCCCACCCTCGACCAGGTGCCCGGTGGCGAGATCCAACCCGAGGCCGGCGGCCAGCGTCTCTTCCAGCACCGGGTCACCGGAAGCGGCAGTCATCACCCAGGCGAGAGCTGCGGGGCCCCATGCAGCATCCAGGTCGATCAGGGTCCCGTCCTTGTCGAACGCCACTGCGTCTACATCGAAAACCACGTCACCGGCTCTGACCTGTGGCACGCCGGATTCAGGCCAACACCCAGCAGGCGTGCGAGGGGAAGGAGACCTGAGTGCCGTCTCCTACCACCGGCAGCTCGAGCAGGCGCTCGTTGAAGAGGTCCGCGGTGAGCCGGCCACCGTCTACCGCCACCTGGACCCGCACGATCGAGCCGAGGAAGGTGACGGATTCGACCGTGCCCTCGAGGACGTTCTCCTCTTCGGCATCGAGTGTGACCTCCTCGGGCCGCATCATCAGGGATACCTCGGCGCCCTCCGGCGACTCGATGAGTGATGTGGTGCGGATCTCGCTGCGGCCAACCCGAAGGCGGCCCAGGGCGGGATCGACCACCGTTACCGGCAGACGGTTCAGCTGGCCCACGAAGGAGGCGACGAACCCCGTGGCCGGATTGTTGTAGATCTCGAAAGGCTCGCCGACCTGCTCCATTTGGCCCTTGCTCATCACCACGATGCGATCGGAAAGGGCCAGGGCCTCTTCCTGGTCATGGGTGACGTAGATGGTGGTGATGCTGAGCTGACGCTGAATGCGCCGGATCTCGGCGCGGAGGTCGTCGCGGATCTTGGCGTCCAGAGCGGAGAGTGGCTCGTCGAGGAGGAGGAGTTGGGGACGGATCGCCAGCGCACGGGCCAGGGCAACCCTTTGCTGCTGGCCCCCGGAGAGCTCATTCGGGTACGACTTGGCCTTGTCGGGGAGATGAATCAAGTCGAGGAGCTCGGCCACGCGCTCGCCCCGGGCGGCTCCCTCCTCTTTGCGCACCCTCAGGCCGAAGGCGATGTTCTCGGCAACGGTCATATTCGGGAAGAGCGCATAGGACTGGAACACCATGCCGATGTTGCGCTCGTTCGGCTTGGCGTAGGTGACGTCCTCCCCGGCCAGCCTTATGGTGCCCGACGTCGGTGGCTCGAACCCGGCCACCATGCGCAGCGTGGTCGTCTTGCCACACCCGGATGGCCCCAGGAAGCTGACGAATTCTCCCGGCTCCACCTCGAGGTTGAAAGACTCGACGGCGACCACCCCGTTGAACTCCTTGCGCACGCCCTGGAGGCTGAGAAACCCACTCATCGGCGCTTCCGCGATCTGGAGATGAGTGCGATCATCCCCATGGCCGCCCAGGTTATGGCAAAGGCGACGATCGCCATTGCCGACGGTTCGTAGACCTTGCTCCGGGTCAGGTTGGCCATGTAGGGCCCGAAGGTCTGTTGCGCCAAGAAGAGGGCGATGGTGAGCTCCCCGATCACTATGGCAAAGGTCAGCAAGGCGCCGGAGAGCACGGCAACGCGGAGGTTGGGGAAGATGACCCTGCGGAGGATCGTCGGCCACCCCGCGCCCAGGCTCTGGGCGGCCTCGGTGAGCGAGCGCACGTCCATGGCCCTGAGCCCGTTGTCCACCGAGCGGAACATATATGGGAATGAAAGGGTCGCATAGGCACAGACGAGGAGCACGCGCGAGCTGTCGTAAGTGGCCGTGAGCAGCAACGGAGGCCGGCCGTAGAGACGGAGCAGAGAGAAGACCAGCACGACGGCCGGGATCACGAAGGGAAGGAGGGTGATGAACTCGACCACCGGGCGGAGCTTGGGGAGCTTCAGGGTCACCCAATAGGCGGTGGGGACGATGATGAGCAGGCTGAGGAAGATGGCCGCGATCGCGTTGATCACCGACTCGGTGAACGAGGGCCAGAAATTGGCGTCGTCGAAGAGCCGGCGATATGCCTCGAAACCGAGAGTTCCCTCGGTCGCCCGAAGGGACCACCAAAACGTCGCCCCCAGCGGCACGAGAAAGTAGAGCCCAGCGATCATGAGGATCACCCACGCCCAGAACCGGCTTGTCTTGGCCAGGGTCGGCGGAGCTTCGGCCTCGATTCCGACCGGGAGCGGCGTGGTGGAAATGGTCATCCCAGCCACCTCTCCGAGCGGCGCTGTAGGACCGAATAGATCACGATGCAGAGCGCCATGATGAACACCATGCCCATCGCCACGGCATAGCCGAGGCCCGGATTGTTGAGGACGTCTCCGGAGATCTGCTGACCGATGAGCAGGGTGGCCAGCGGGATCGAACCGCCGGTGAGGGCGTACGCCGTGGCGTGGGCACCGAATGCGTTGCCAAACAGCAGGATCATGGTTCCGAGAATCGAGGGGAGCAGGACCGGGAATGCCACACGGCGCCAGTACTGACCAGGGGTGGCGCCAAGGTTCTCGGCGGCTTCTCGCCAGTCCTGTTTCAGCCCGTCGATCGCAGGGAGGATGATCAAGACCATCAGGGGAAACTGGAAATAGAGGTAGACAACTGCCAACCCCCAGAAGCTGTACAGGCTGAAGCCGGTGTCGTAGAGATCGACGCCCATCCACTCGAACAAGTGCAGTGATCACGCCTACCCGGCCCAGCGTGAAGACGAAGGCGGCAGCCAGCGGGACGCCGGCGAAGTTGGAGGCGACACCGGAGAAGGTGCTCAAACCGGAACGGGTCGAACGCCCCAGACCGCCCATGGATACCGCCCAGGCGAGGAGGAAACCGAACACTCCGCCGACGAGCGCTGTGAGCAAGCTGAGCCGGATCGACATGCCATAGGCCGCAAGAACGTTGGCGTCGGTCAGCGCCCGGTAGTTGTCCAGGGTCAGCGTCCCGTCGGGGCTTTCCAGACTGCGGTAAGCGAGGACGATCGCCGGCGCGATCAGGAACATTCCGGAGAAGAGAAAGAACGGGAGGACTCCCAACCAGCTCCCGAAACGGGTCAGTGGGGGGCGCCTGGCGCCCCCCACTGCCTTCGTCGATTGCGTCCGATCAGCCTCCGCTTGGGCTTGGCTCAACGGTCACACCAACCACGCTCGGCCAACCTTCGACGATGACCGCCTGCGCGGCGGCTATCTCGTCGATCGAGGGGAAGAAGGCGCCCTCGGTGCTGGGCAGCTGCTCAGCGACTTCGGGGGGAATAGTGCCCGCCGCGGACATGGCCTCGAACCTGATCGGGTGGCAGTAGCCCGCCGCCCAACCGAGTTGGCCTGCATCCGAGTACAGGTACTCCATCCACAGCTTGGCGGCGTTGGGATGGGGCGCATAGGCGCTGATCGCCTGCACATAGACACCCGCCATACGGCCGTCGAACGGCACCACGGTCTCGATGTCCGGGTTCCCGGCCAACGCGACATCGTTGGCAATGGAGTTGTAGGACCAGTCGATCAGAATCGGGGTCTCCCCGATTCCCACCGTGCGCGAGTCGCCATCGATCGGCACGAAGTTGCCCGCATCGTTCAACTGGGCGAAGAAGTCGAGCCCGGCCTGGGCCGCCTCTTCCCCGGTCGCTCCCGTGGCGAGCCCTGCGGCCCACACCGACAGCATCGCCGCGTTCGAGGTGAGCGGGTCGCCCGACAACGCCACCTGCCCGTTGTAAGCAGGGTCGAGGAGGTCGGCGTATTCCGCCGGCGCAGCGGCCACTTCGGCGGTGTTGACCTCCAGGGAGAGCACGCCGTAGTAGTCGCCATACCAGTAACCCTCGGGATCCTTGGCGCCCTCAGGGATCTCATCCCACGTCGACACCATGTAGGGCTGGATCTGGCCGGCTTCCTTGGCCTGGGGCCCGAAAGCGAGACCGACGTCGACCACATCGGGTGCCTGTGGCCCCGGGTTCTCCTTGTTGGCCTCGATCGCCTCCAATTCCTCGGCGGATCCGGCACCGGGGTCGAGCTCGTTGACTTCCAGGCCGTATTCCGCCTTGAAGCCCTCGATGACGGCCCCGTAGCCACACCAGTCGTGAGGCAGGGCAATCGTGGTCAGTGTGCCCTCCTCCTGGGCAGCCGCAATGAGCTCCTCCATCCCGCCGGCGGCCGCCACCGTGGTCTCCGTGCTCCCGGCCGTCGTCTCGGTGGCGCCCGTCGTTGTTTCGGTAGCCCCGGCCGTCGTCTCGGTGGCACCAGCGGTGGTGGTGGTGTCTGTACCGCCTCCACAGGCAGCGAGCATTGCCGCCATGACGACACCGATTATCAGATATCTCTTCATCATTCTCCCTTGGTTCAAATGACCGCTGGGCGGATCGTACCCCTGCGTCATGACCGCCCGCCTAGATTCCGGCGGCACACAGAGGAGCTCAGGATGGCCGGCAGGAAAACAGCGCGTGAAAGCTGGATAGCCGGCTCGGTCTCGCACAGGCGTTCGAAGAAGCGCTAGGGAGTCAGGAGCGAAGGACCGTCGAGCTCGATCTCACTGTCAAGGGCGGGATGGTCGTCTCGCCCGCTGGGCGGGCCCTCATCGACCTGGGAGTGACGAGGGGGCGAATCGTTGCCGCGGGCGATCTCCAGGCGGCGGGAACCGTGGTCGACGCGTCCGGCTTGCTCGTGTTCCCGGGGATGGTCGACACACATGTCCACCTGATGGACCCCGGGCCAACCGAGCGGGAGGACTTCCCCCACGGCACCAGAGCCGCGGGAACCAGGGGCGTCACCACCGTCGTCGAGCACACCCACGCTCACCCTGTTCGTACGCCGGACGAGCTAGCGGAGAAGGTCGCCCATCTCCAGGGAAGATCCAATGTCGACTTCGGGCTGGCGGCGCATCTCTGGCCCGAGGACATTGCCGGCATGCCGGCGATGTGGAGGGCCGGTATCTCGTTCTTCAAGATCTTCACCTGCACGACCCACGGCGTCCCGGGGCTCGATGCATCCACCGCGGGCCGGGCGCTCGAGATGCTCGCCTCGCTCGATGGGAGCGCTTTGGTCCATTGCGAGGACGAATCTCTGACAGCTCTCGCCGAGAAGACACTCACCGAACTGGAAAGGGACGACCCTGGGGTGCTGCCCGAATGGCGGTCCCGCGAGGCCGAGCTGACGGCTATCGCCACCATCGTCGCGCTCGCAGGCGCCCATGGTGCCCGGACCACCATCGCCCACGTCTCCAATCCGGCCGCCGCCGCCGTAGTCTCCGCGGCAAAGGCCCGAGGCGTGGATGTAGCCGCAGAAGCCTGCCCTCAGTATTTCGCTTTCGATGAATCCGAGGTCATCGAGCATGGCGCGCTGCGCAAATTCACGCCACCGGCCCGGATCAGAGACGACGATGACAGAGCGGCGATGTGGGACACGCTCCGGACAGGCGGCTTCTCGCACATCTCGACGGACCATGCCCCGTCCACCCTGGCCCAGAAGGCGAGCGGTGACATCTGGACTGCACCTTTCGGCCTGCCCGGGCTCGACACCACTTTTCCGTTCTTCCTCGACGCTGCATTGCGAGGGCTGATCGAGCTCGAGGACATCGCCCGGCTCTATTCGTCGGCGCCGGCCCGGCGATATGGCTTGAAGCGGAAGGGCTCGCTCGAGGTCGGCTCCGATGCCGATTTTGTCCTCGTCGACCCGGAGGGGCGATGGCAGGTACGGGACGAGGACATCCTGTCGAAGGCAGGGTGGAGCCCCTACTCGGGCAGGGAGCTGCAGGGTTCCATCGTCGCCACCTACCTGCGAGGCCGGGAGATCGCAGTGAGCTGGACGTCCCCACGACGAGAGAACCGGCATGTTCATCCCTGGCCCCGGATCCGACAGCGGCTGATTCCGGACTGGACGCTTGCTTACGATCTCCCGATGGAATCAGAACACGATCCCCCTGCGGGATTGATCTCGAGTCAGCCCATCTACAAAGGCCGGGTCGTCGATCTCTCCCTCGACAGGGTGATGCTCCCCAATGGGAACGAGACCGATCTCGAGATGATCCGGCATCCAGGTGCGGCCGTCGTGTTGCCAATTGAGACCGGAGCAGATGGAGTCGACTACGCCCTCCTCGTCCGCCAGTACCGGTATGCAGCGGATGGCTGGCTGTTGGAGGTTCCGGGGGGCAAGCTGGATGGACCGGAAGATCCCGAGGTGTGCGCCCGGCGCGAGCTGGAAGAGGAAATCGGGCACGAGGCCGGAGAACTGATCGCCCTCGGTTCGATCCTGACCACCCCCGGGTTCACCGACGAGCGGATCTGGCTCTATCTCGGGCGAGAGTTGCGGCCGACCCGAGGGGGCCCTGCTCTCGAGGACGACGAGGTGTTGGAAGTCGAGCGCGTCCCGCTCTCCGAGGCCGTTTCGCGAGCAATCGATGGCGACATCGCCGACGCCAAAACGGTGGCAGCCCTGCTCCGGGCAGCGGCCATGCTTGGCATCTGAACCTCAGCGCTCAGCTCAGCCGCTCCACCACCCAGACGATGCCCTGGACGAGTCGCCACCCCAAGTAGGCGACGGTGAGGGCGATCATCAGCTTGAAGCTGAACGGTGCCCGGACCTCTTCCGGTGGCTCGTCGGGAGTGGTGTCGGGAAGGAACTCGTCGCTCATCGACGCTCACCTGCGCGCGACAAGATATGCAAGGGGTTGCCGGTGAAATCGGCCTCGTCCCTGAGACGGTTCTCCAGAAACCGCAGATAGTCATCGCCAAGCGTCCCGCCCGAGATGAACACCACGAAGGTCGGCGGGGCCGTGCCGGCCTGGACCACGTAATGGATCTTGGGGCGACGACCCTTGCGGACGGGAGGCGGATGGGCCGCCGCCCATTTTCGCACTGCGCGATTGAGCTGACCGGTAGGGAGACGCGTGACCCGGCCCTCCAACACGGCCTCGATGGCTCCGGGCAGTCGCTGGATCCGCGCCCCCGTCTGCGCTGACATCCGCAGAACGGGCGCCCATCCCACGAACCCGAAGCGATCTGGCAACGAACGCTCGGTGAGCTCTCTCTGCTCATCGTCGAGGGCGTCCCATTTGTTGAGGATGATGACCAGGCCCACCCCGGCCTGAACCGCTTCACTGGCGATGCGCTGATCCTGATGGGTGACACCCTCGGTGGCGTCGACCAGAAGCAGGGCGACGTCTGCCCCCTCCAGCGCTTCGCGGGCACGCAGCACCGCATAGAAGTCGGCATCTTCTGTGATCTGGGGTTTGCGGCGTATCCCGGCCGTGTCTATCAACCGGTAGCGGCTCCCGTCCAGTTCGACGTCGACGTCGATCGGGTCACGCGTCGTCCCGGGAGTCTCGGAGACGATGACCCGGCGCTCGCCAACCAGCTTGTTCAGGAGAGTCGACTTGCCGACGTTGGGGCGGCCGACGATGGCCACCCGAGGAACTTCGTCCTCGCTCTCGACATCCGCCTGCTCTGGAAGCGCCCCAACGACCCGGTCCAGGAGCTCGCCCACTCCCCTGCCGTGGTAGGCACTGATGGGATGGGGCTCACCAAGGCCGAGACCCCAGAGACGATCGATATTGCCTTCCAGTGTCTCGTTGTCGAGCTTGTTGGCGGCGAGCACCACCGGGATCTGCGCCGACCTGAGCACCGAGATGACGCCGGTGTCGTCGTCGGTGAGCTCGGCAGTGCCGTCGACCACGAAGATGACAGCGTCCGCACCCGACACCGCCGCCTCGGCTTGTTCCTTGATCGAGACGCCGATCTGGTCCGACGGCTTTATCTCCCAGCCACCGGTGTCGACAAGCACGAAATCGCGGCCGGACCAATCGCCGTCGAACTCACGGCGATCGCGGGTGACGCCGGAGAGCTCCTCGACCACCGCCGATCTCGAACCGATGATCCTGTTGACCAGGGTCGACTTACCCACATTGGGACGACCCACGACGACGATGACGGGAAGTCTGCTCACTGCCCCGCATTCAAGACGAGATGCTCAAGCGCTGACGACGTCGAGAGCTTCAGTGGCGGTCCACTCGCGGTCCCTCTGCAGCCAGCCGTCCTTTCCCTGATGGCGGGCCGTGACCCCGGCCTCGACCAGGTTCTGGAGTGTGGTGACGAACGAGCGGAGCTGGGGAGGCAGTGGAAAGTACTCCTGCTCCTCGATCGCCGACCACAACTCGAATCCCGATGTCGGGGCGAGACGATCGATGACCTCCTGCACGAGGTGATCGGGCGCCGAGGCGCCGGCGGTGAGCCCGACTACCGACACATCTTCCAGCCAACTGGCGTCGATGTCATCGGCCGAGTCGATGCGGTGTGCCGTCACCCCGTGGTCACGCGCCACCCTGACCAGGGCTTGGGTGTTGGATGAGTTGTGCGACCCGACCACCAGGACCAGGTCGCATTCCCCGGCAAGCTGCTTCACCGCTTCCTGTCGGTTGGTCGTGGCGTAGCAGAGGTCGGATTTTCGTGACATCGCCAGATCAGGAAAGCGGACCCGGGCATCGTCCATGACTGCCATCCACTCGTGGACACCAAGTGTCGTCTGGGCCAGGAGAGCGACCTTGGCCGGGTCGGCCGGGGCATACTCCCCGAGACCGGTCTCCGGCTCGACCAGCCTTATCGCCGAAGGGGCCTCCGCGACGGTGCCGACCGCCTCGTCGTGACCCTCATGACCGACATAGATGATCTCGAAGCCGTCCCGGGCCATTCGCTTCACCTCGTGGTGGACCTTGGTCACCAGAGGGCAGACGGCATCGATCACCACAGCCGCCCGCGCCGCCGCCCCGGCGACCACCTCAGGGGCCGAGCCGTGCGCGGAGAGCATCACCGGGGCGCCCTCCGGGACCTCGTCGATGTCGTTCACGAACACGACCCCGACTCCTTCAAACGCCTTCACCACCCACTCGTTGTGAACGATCTCGTGATAGCAGTACACAGGGCCGTCGAAGATGCGGGTCATCCAGGTGAGGGCCTTGATCGCCATGTCTACCCCGGCACAAAACCCCCTGGGCTCGGCAACGAGAACCCGCTCAACGCTCATGGGTCAATGGTAGGTGGGGCCAGGATCCAACCGACCCTGGCTCGTACGCCTCAGAGGGCCGCCTCGCGGGCCAACTCGACGATTTTGTCTACCACCTCGTCCACCGTCATGTCCGACGTGTCGATCACCACTGCGCCCTCGGGGACGATCAGTGGCGAAGCCTGGCGGGTGGAATCCCTCTCGTCCCTCGCTCTCAGCTCATCCAGGACGCCGGCCTGCTCCTTGCCGGTCTGATCGGCTCGCCGTTGCGCCCTGACCTCCGGGCGGGCGTCGAGGTAGACCTTCACTGTTGCCTCGGGGAAGACGACCGACCCGATGTCGCGGCCCTCCACGACCGCTCGGTTGTCGTGCCGCGCCACCCACTCCCTCTGGTACACCACGAGAAGCCCGCGCACCTCTGGGTGGGTGGAGACCCGCGACGACGCCTCGGTGGAGGCCGGGCTCCGGATCTCTTGTGAGACATCCAACCCATCCAGCAGCATCCTCCCCTCGTCCTGATCGAGGCTGATGCCGGCGACCACATTCGCCACTGCCTCATGATCGGCGAGGTCGACGCCGGCTCGCATGGCGGCAAGGCCGGCCGCTCTGTAGAACGCCCCTGTGTCGAGACGGGGGACGCCCAGACGTGACGCGACCTTCCTGCTAACCGTGCTCTTCCCGGTTCCGGCCGGGCCGTCGAGGGTCACTATCAGGTCCGTCACGGGCGGGGAGCATATCCGGCAGGCGGAGAGGGACCCGATCCCGAGGGTGTCCTTATGGGGGTATTCGGACAATGGGGGCTTGTGGGACCGGGTCGGTCCTCTCCGTCGGGCGCAACCTAGCGTGGCGCGTATGCGGCGCGTCGTCTCTTCACGCAATCGTTTGGGTGATGCCCGAGAGCATGTCCCAAAAGGATGGCCAGGTCTTGGCTACGACCTCCGGGTCCGCGATCTCGATCCCGGGGACGCAGAGGCCGACGAGGGCAAAGGACATCGCTACCCGATGATCGCCGTAGGTCTTCACACGGGCGGGGTGAAGGACGCCGGGCACGATGGTGAGCTCATCACCAACGACCGTCGCGTCCGCCCCGAGCCGGGTGATCTCGGCAGCCAGTGCAGCCAGCCTGTCCGATTCCTTGTGGCGGAGTGATCCGAGCCCGCGGAGCCGGCTCGGGCCGTCGGCGAACAGGGCGGCCACCGCAACCGCCAGCGAGCCGTCAGGGCACCCAGAGAGATCGATATCGATCGGGCGCAGCCCATCGGTCGCGGCCGCGACGGTGGTCTCATTGGCGGTCTGTCTGAGGACGCATCCCATTTGCTCGAGCACTCCGGCGACGGCGAGGTCGGGCTGGAGGGATTCGGCTCCGAGACCTTCGATGGTCACACGGCCACCGGTTATGGCGGCAGCGACCATCGGGTAGACGGCAGCCGATGCATCGGGCTCGATGGCGACGTCGGTGCCTCGGTACCCCCCGGGCTCCACCCGGTAGCCCGCCTCGACCTGCTCGACGATGGCACCGAACTCCTCCATCATCGAGATGGTGAGCTCGAGATATCTGCGTGAGCCCTCGAGGCCTTCCGGAATGACGACCATCTCCTCTTGGGCGAGCGGAGCCACGAGAAGCAGGGCACTGGCGAACTGGCTGGTCTGATGGGAGTCCACCGTGACCAGCCCGCCTGGCAGGGCTCCCCCATCGACGGTCACCGGAAGATGCCCGTCGACTGAGGACGTCTCGACGCCGAGAGCGTTGAGGGCATCGACCAGCCCGCCCATGGGACGCTCCGGCAGCCGATCCCTCCCCACGACAGTGGTCGTGCCGTGGATGAGGGAGGCCAGGGCGATCACCGAGCGTGCGGTGAGACCGGATGCGCCGACGTCCACCGGAACGCTTGGCGCCTCGAGAGCGCCCCCGGACCCGATCACCCGCCAGGTGTCGCCGGCAGCGGCGATGTCCACCCCAAAGAGCCCCAAGGCGTGACGGGCAGCCCGGGTGTCGTCCGCATCCAGCGGCGCCTGCAACAGCGAATCACCCTCGGCCAGCGCCGAGACGACCAAAGCCCTGATCGTGTGGGACTTCGATCCGGGTGGGCGCACGGAAGCGTCGATCGGGCCAATGGCCGGCTCGACCGTGTGGAACCCGTTCATGGAGCAACACCGGTGCCCGAGGCGAGGAGGTCGCGTATCTCGGTGGCCGACAACTGTCGGGATTGTCCTGGTTTGAGAGACCGGTCTGTGATGGGCCCGATAGCCGTCCTGACCAGAGAGCTCACCTCGAAGCCCAAAGCCTCGAACATGCGGCGCACCTCGCGGTTTCGACCCTCTCCCATCGTCAATTCGACCAGTGTCGCCGCGCCCTGGCGCCCAACGACCTGCGCCGATACGGCGCGAGCCGGACCGTCGTCGAGGTCGATGCCCTCCGTCAGGCGCCTCATCTCGCCTTTCCCCGGGCTTCCCTTGACCAGGGCCACATACTTCTTGACGATCCCATATCTGGGATGGGTCACCCGATTGGCGAGGTCGCCGTCGTTGGTGAGGAGGATCAGGCCCTCCGACTCGTAATCGAGACGTCCGACCGGGTACAACCGGCGACCGGGCGCCACCAGATCGACCACCGTCCGACGTCCCTGCGGGTCAGATGCCGACGAGATGACCCCGGCGGGTTTGTAGAGGAGGTGCGTCTCCAGATCGGGGTTCACCGGGATCGGGACGCCATCGAGAGTCACCTGCTGCGTGGTCACATCTACCCGATCACCCAGTACCGCCTCTACGCCATCTATGGCAACCCTCCCCTGGCGGATCGTGTCCTCGGCGGCGCGACGCGACATGAGCCCGGCTCCGGACATTGCCTTCTGGACGCGGATCAGGTCCGCCATCGCTCACGTCGTCCCGGGGCGAAGAGTCTCCTCTAGGGATTCGACGGTGTCGGCCGGCGGAATGTGATCCGCAAGAGGCGGCAACCCGGCCAGCGACTCGAGACCCATCTTCTCCAGGAAGAGATCGGTGGTGACATAGACCGCAGGGTTGCCCGGGATGTTGAGACGCTCCCTTTCCTCGACGAGGCCGAGTCGCTCCAGCGTCCTCACCGCAGAATCGGAGTCGACCCCCCGGATCTCGTTGATCTGGCTTCGAGCGACGGGTTGCCGATAGGCGACCACGGACAGGGTCTCGAGAGCTGCCGGCGACAGCTTGCGAGCGGTGGCCGACGCCGAGAAGCGCTCCAGGAAGGGATAAGCGTCCGGGTGGGTGTAGAGCCTCCAGCCCCCGGCCACCTGACGCAGTATCAGGCCGCTCTCGCGGTCCTCCAGCTCCCGGCTCAACTCGTCCAGTAGCTCTTCGACTCTCGTCTTGGGCAGCTCCAGAACCTCGGCCAGTTCGCCGATCGGCACCGGCGCCTCGGTGACGAAGAGAACGGCTTCGACGGCGGCGACCTCCCTCACGACGCCCATTCCGAGTTGAGATCCACCGCTCCCTGGCCCCGGTCACGAACCACGATCTCGGACAACCAATCATCCTGGGAGACCTCGATGAGGCCCCAGCGAGCCAACTCCAGCAAGGCCAGGAAGTACGCAGCCACCTCGACGGTCCGGGTGCATTCAGCGGTCAGTTCCTCGAAGGTGGACATCGTCTCATCGGTCACCCGCGCCCTGATCTCCTCGATCGCTGCCTCGACCGAGGGGAGGTCGAGGTCCAGATGGTCGAGGTCGGGCTCGGCCCCTTCCCGGGAGAAGATACGAAGGGCGAGAACGGCCAGACCGTCCACATCGATCGGCACTACCAGATCCGCGGGTCGGGATGCGATGGGTTGGTCGACTCCACTCGTCCGGGGAACGAACCGGTTGGCCTCCTGGAGCCGCCGTTGCAGCACAGCCGCCACATCCTTGAACGTCACGCATACCAGGAGACGAGAGAGGAGCCGATCACGCTCTTCGATGAGGGCGAGCTCCTCGTCCAGATCGAAGACGCCCCTGGTTGGGAGGAGCGACTGGGCCTTGAGCTGGATGAGGGTGGCTGCGATCAGCAGGAACTCCGACGTGACCTCCAGATCTAGGTCCTTCATTTCGTCGATGAAGGCCACGTACTCCCCAACCACCTCGGTGAGTCCCACCGCGGTGACCTCGACCTGATGTTTCGTGATCAGCTGGAGCAGGAGGTCCAGGGGTCCCTCGAAAACCGTGGTCTTGACGTGAAAGGTCATCAGCCGCCTCAGGTTATTCGGACCCGGGTGTGGCGCTGGTCTTTGGCGGCTGGTCCGCCAATTGCAGCAAGTCCCAGGTGCTGGTCGAGATTCCCGGTGGCCGTTCGCCGTGATGGTGGCGAGCGAAGTCGACGATGAGGTCCTCACACCCCAAGCTGGCCAGTTCCAGGGCGGCGGTCTCGCCGTGGTCCCGGTAGAGCTGCCAGCGGCTGGTCAAAGGAAGGCCGAGCCGCATGGCCAGCGAGGCATAGGTCCTGCCGAGGACACCGAGGCGAGCGTGTCTCTTGCCGACGTCGTGGAGAAGGGCGGCTCGAATGACGTCGAGCTCGCCACCCCCAGCGATGGCGACAAGGGCTGCATGGAACCCGTGTCGCTGGTCTGGGTCCGGCTGTGAGAAGAACACCCAGGCTTGTCCACGGTCCAGCCAGCCTTCCACGGCCGTCCGCTCGGCCGCATCCAGGGGGGTGGAAAACAGGACGTCGAAGAACCGACGGGTCAGATGGCCCAGGGAGCCCGGCACGCTTCTAGTGACCGGCCGCCTTGGCCTTGCATTCGACGCAACGCACCGACTCGGGTCGCGCCTCGAGGCGTGCCGCGGGTATCGCCTTTCCGCAGTCCTCGCAGATCCCGTACGTGCCGGCTTCGATCTTGCCCAGAGCCTGGTCGACATTGGCCAGCTGGGCCTTGAGCGAATCGACCACACCGAGAACCTCGGTGCGCTCGGCGGTCACGGCCGCGGCATCGGCGAAGCTCCCACCGAAGTCGAGGTCGGAGCGAAGATCACCTGTCTCGGCTGCGCCGAGCTCGTCCAACTGATGGACGAGATGAGCTCGCTCCTTGCGCAGGGCCTTCTCGGCACCGACGATGTCCAACGTGGTCATTTGCTCCTCGGGTGGGCCTGGACGTAGATCTCCACGAGATGGGCAGGGCTTACCTTCGTGTAGATCTGGGTTGTGGAAATCGTAGCGTGACCCAGGATCTCTTGTACGGTCCGAAGGTCTGCTCCCGCCTCCACCATGTGCGTCGCCGCCGAGTGCCTGAGCACGTGAGGTGAGACTTTCTGCTCTTGGATGCCGGCCTTTCGAGCGTTGGCACGAACCACTTCGAAGATGCCCTGGCGGCTGAGACGCCGGCCTCTCAGATTCAGGAACAGCGGGTCCCCCCGTTGCGAGCTCCTGACCAGATTCAGCCGGTCTGGAAGCCATCGGGAGATCGCGACCACTGCTTTGCCGCCGATCGGCACCAACCTCTGTTTGGCCCCCTTTCCTGTGACGATGACCACTTTGTCCTCGAGGTCGATATGACCGAGGTCCACCCCCACCGCCTCCGAGACACGTGCCCCGGTTGCGTACAGGAATTCGAGCAGGGCGGAGTCACGTCGCCCCTTGATCGTGGTGATGTCCGGCGCCTCGACCAGATGGATGGCCTCGTCGACCGTGAGGGCCTTGGGGAAAGGCTCAGGACGCCGTGGGGACTCGAGGAGAAGTGTGGGATCGGTCTGCCGCAGGCCTTCGATCACGAGGAAACGATGCAGACCTCGAATCGCGGCGAGCTTCCGACTGACAGTGGATGAGGCAAGATCCTCGCCCCGCAGATGGGCCACGTATCCCTCGACCGAGGACTGGTCAGGCTCAGCGCCGTCGAGGAAGGCGAGATACTGGGCGAGGTCCCGCTCGTAGGCCTGGATGGTGTTGGACGAGAGCCCACGCTCCACATCGAGGGCGAGGAGGTATTCCTCCACGCCTTCCGGCAGTGTCAGCGCGCCCGAGCTCAAACCGAGGCGAGTGCCTCTTGTGGCGGCACATGTGCAACCCCGAGGCTCTCCGCCACCGCCGGGTGACACACCGACTTCCCGACGACGTTGATCCCGCCGGTCAACTCGGGGTGGCGTTCGACGGCGCCGGAGACGCCGTAGTTGGCCAGGCTGACCGCGTATCGCAGGGTGGCATTGGTGAGGGCGTAGGTCGAGGTGTGTGGGACCGCCCCGGGGATGTTGCCGACTGCGTAATGCAGTACGTCGTGAACGAGGTACACCGGATCGGTGTGGGTGGTCTCTCGAGAGGTGGCGAAACACCCACCCTGATCGATGGCAACGTCGACGAGAACCGATCCCCGTTTCATCGCCCGAACCATGTCTTCGGTGACCAGTTTGGGAGCCGACGCCCCGGGAACCAGGACAGTTCCTATCACCAGATCGGCGTCGAGCACCTCCTCCTCGATCGTCAGTCGGTTCGAATGCAATGTCCTGACCCGGCCCAGATAGAGCGAGTCCAGGGTGCGGAGCTTGCCGATATCGGTGTCGAGCACGACCACGTCGGCCTGCATCCCCACCGCGATGACAGCGGCGTTGGAGCCGGCGATCCCTCCGCCGATCACCACGACCTTGCCCGACCTCACTCCGGTGACGCCGCCCAGGAGCACCCCCCTCCCGCCTTCTGTCTTCCCCAGGAAGTAGGCGCCCGCCTGGGTGGCCATTCGCCCTGCGATCTCGGACATTGGAGCGAGGAGGGGCAGTGAGCGGTCGGCAAGCTGCACCGTCTCGTATGCGATGGCGATGACATCCCTCTCCAACAGGCCGGCGGCCATCCGCGGGTAGGCAGCCAGATGCAGGTAGGTGAACAGGATCTGGCCAGGTCGAAACATCTCGATCTCGGAGTCCTGAGGCTCCTTGACCTTGAGGATCATCTCCGCACCGTCGAAGACCTCACCTGCGTTGGGCACGATGGTGGCCCCCTGGGCCTCGAACTCCTCGTCGACGATGGAAGACCCCTCACCGGCGCCCTTCTCGATGAGGACGGTGTGGCCGCGCTCGGTCAGCTCGCGGGTCCCGACCGGAGTGATGGCGACACGGTGCTCTTCGGTCTTGATTTCTTTGGGCACGCCGACGATCAAGACACGTCCTCCCTGACGCTTGGCACCATATTCGGCAGGCTATCGGCCCAGAGCAGGCCGTGCCTCACTCGATGGTCAGATCCACCGGTTCCGGCAGCACGACCACCTGATCGTCCCTCGCCGCTGCAGCCCTGACCAGGCCCATGAAGAGCGGGTGCGGCGTATCGGGACGGGAACGGAACTCAGGATGGGCCTGAGTGCCGACGAAATAGGGGTGGTCGACGAGCTCGATGTACTCGACCAGGTTGTCGTCGGGTGACAGTCCGGACAACCTCATCCCCGCCTTCTCCAGGTCTTTGCGGTAACGGTTGTTGACCTCCCACCGGTGACGGTGCCTCTCGTAGACCAGCTCCTGACCGTACAGCTCCCGGGTTTTCGACCCCTCTGCGAGCTT
This sequence comes from uncultured Acidobacteriota bacterium, assembly GCA_963843585.1. Classification (GTDB taxonomy): domain Bacteria; phylum Actinomycetota; class Acidimicrobiia; order Spongiisociales; family ZC4RG35; genus JARDZU01. The sequence continues at coordinate 634,203 of CAWJLJ010000019.1, read as the reverse complement.
GGCCGCATAGAGACCGAGACGCATCGTCCCGCCCTTCTCTTCGACGTCCTCCTGGCTGGCCATCAGGTCGATCACCGGGTGTGGCGTCGAGGGGTCGAATTCGGTGCTGTTGGCGTCAGCCAAACCGAGGACATTGCGCCCGAATTCGATCACGGAGCATTGCAGTCCAAGACACAGACCCAACAAGGGCACGCTGTTCTCCCGGGCGTAGCGGATTGCCTGCACTTTTCCTTCGACACCCCGATAGCCGAATCCGCCGGGGATGACGATGCCGTCCAGGTCCTCGAGGTATGAGTCGGCCAGCAAACCGGTCAGCTCGTCGCTCGGGACCCAGACCAGGTCGAGCCCAAGCCCCTGGCCGGCGGCGGCATGACGTAGGGCCTCGGCGACGGAGAGGTAGGCGTCGGGGAGGCCGACGTACTTGCCAACTATCCCGACCCGGATCGTCCGGGTGGAGGACAACGCCCTGTCCACCATCGAACGCCAGGCGTCGAGGTTCGGCGGGCCGGTGACCAGTCCGAGTCGGTCGCACACGACGGCGTCGAGCCCGCCGTCGTGGAGGATGAGCGGCACCTCGTAGATATCCCGGGCATCCGGCGCGGCGATCACGGCCCGGGGCTGGACGTCGCAGAAGAGGCTGATCTTCTTCCTGACGCCTTCGTCGATCTCGCGGTCCGAGCGAACGATGATCACGTCCGGGGTGATCCCCTTGCTTCGCAGCTCGGCGACCGAGTGCTGGGTCGGCTTGGTCTTCAGCTCCTCCGAAGTGGCGATGTACGGCACCAGGGTGACGTGGACGAACATGACGTTCTCCCGTCCGACGTCGTTCCCGAATTGGCGGATGGCCTCCAGGAAAGGAAGGCTCTCGATGTCACCGACGGTCCCCCCGACCTCGGTGATCACGACATCGACATCCTGCTCGCCAACCCGACGTATTCGGTCCTTGATCTCATTCGTGATGTGTGGGATCACCTGGACCGTGTCCCCCAGGTAGTCCCCGCGGCGCTCCTTCTGGATCACGGACAGATAGATAGACCCGGAGGTGACGTTCGAGGTCCGCTTCAGGTTTTCACCGGTGAACCTCTCGTAGTGACCGAGGTCCAGGTCGGTCTCACCCCCGTCATCGGTGACGAACACCTCGCCGTGCTGGAAGGGGTTCATCGTGCCCGGGTCGACGTTGATGTAGGGGTCGAGCTTTTGGTTCACGACGCGGAGGCCTCGCGACTTGAGCAAACGCCCTAGTGAGGAAGCGGCGATCCCCTTGCCCAAGCTGGAGACGACGCCGCCCGTGACGAATACGAACTTGGTGGGAGTGGGTGGGCCGTCGGTCTCCTCAGAGGGGTGCTGAGTGGTGGATTCTGAGGTGAAAAGTGGCCCGTCCATGACGGGATGCCAATGTAGCACCGATCAGGCGCCGGGCCAGCATCATCGAGTGCGGGCACCCTCGAGGAGCTCGGCGGCGGCCTCGCGGCCGTGATCACTCTCGGGAAGTCCGGCCAGCATCCGGGATAACTCGGTGAGTCGATCTTCCCCGTCGACCTTTCGCACGGATGCCCTGGGCCCGTCACGCTCGATCACGAAATGATCCTCGGCGTGGGCTGCTACCTGTGGGAGATGGGTGACGCAGAGCACCTGGCAGGTCAGGGCCAGGTCGGCGAGCTTGCGACCGAGGGCCAGGGCGGTGGCTCCCCCGACACCGGCGTCGATCTCATCGAACACCATGGTGCCGGCGCCCCCGGCACGGGTGGCGAGTCGAAGGGCGAGCATCAATCGCGACAATTCGCCTCCGGAAGCGACCTCCTGGATACGCCCTGAGGCCAGTCGGTCGTCCGAGGCGAACAAGATCTCCACCTTGTCGATGCCGGTGGGGCCCGGCTCGACGGACTCGATTGTGATGGTGACCGAGGCCGCCGGAAGTCCGAGGGCGGCCAGGTGAGTGCGAGCTTCCTCCTCGATCTCGCGGCAACTCGACTCCGGGCTGTGCTCAGATCGGCTCCGATCCCGGCCAACTCGGCACTCGACCGTTGCAGCAGGTCGTCGATCGTCGATGCCTTTTGGATCAGCTGCTCCAACTCCGATGCCCGGCGGGAGGCACCGGCGCCGAATTCGAGGACATCGTCCAAAGTCCGGCCGTACTTCCGTTTCAGCTCGCCCAGAGTGGTCAGCCGCTGCTCGACCGTCTCCAGGGCCGCCGGGTCTTCGAATGCACTGTCGGCCACGGCGCGCAGGTCGCGGAGCAGATCGTGGGCGACTGCGTCCAGGCCTTCTGCCGCACTCATCGGATCTGCCATCTCGGGGTCGAAGACCGCCAGCTTTCGCAGCCGGGACACGACTTCACCGGAGCTCTCGGCCAGCCGCTCCAACTCCTCGGTCGCGCCAGTCAGGTTCTCCCGCATCGCCTCGGCGTTCTTGAGCCTCGCCGCCATCGACTCGAAACGGAGGTCGTCACCCCTCTCCAGCCCGGCGCCGGCGATCTCATTTGCCTGGTAGCGGAGCAGATCGAGCTCTCGCTCCAGGGCCGTCCGATCACCTCCAAGACGACGCTGGTCCTCGACCGCAGATCGATACCTTGCCCAGGCATCGACGTACCGGTCCCTCGTCTTCAACCCTGGCCCGTCCAGCATGGCGTCGACGAGAGCGAGGACGGTCTGGCTCCGCTGCAGGAGAAGCCGGTCGTGTTGGCCGACGATCTCCACCAGGCCGCCGATTCTCTCCTCGAGGACGGCCGAGGCGGCGAGGGTCCCATCGAGATATGCACGGCTTCTGGCGTCCCGGGGCACCACGCGGGTGACACCGATCTCCCCGTCGTCGGTCGCCGAACAGGCCTTCGGCAACGGCCTCCGTATCGAAGGGCCCGACCGCACTCGTCTTCGCCTTTTCCCCGGTCAGGAGACGTAGTGCGCCGAGGAGCATGGTTTTTCCTGCTCCCGTCTCACCTGTGATGACGGTGAAGCCCGGCCCGGGGTCGATGGATGCATCCTCGAGCACTCCGAGGTTTGCCACCCGCAGGTGGTGGATCATGAGTCGAGACCGAACTTGTCGGTGATCAGCCTGGGGAATGACCGCGGGCGGAATCGGGCGAACCGCACCGGGCGCTCACCCTGCTCGATCTCGACAGTCCGGCCTGCGCCGAGATGGCCCATGTCGATCTTGTCCACGGTCACCTTCACCGGGCGGTCCTTGCCGACGACGATCGACAGCCGACTGCTCGCCGCTATGACGAGCGTGCGGTCGAAAAGGGAATGCGCCGCGACCGGGGTGAGGATCAGGGCACTGAGGACCGGGTCGACGAGGGGGCCACGGGCTGAGAACGAGTAGGCGGTCGATCCGGTAGGCGTGGCCACGATGAGCCCATCGGCGCGATAGGTGAGGAAATGCTCGTCATCGACGGCGACATCGAGATGAATCAGGCGCTGGCTGTCGACCTTCTCCACCACGACATCGTTGACGCCCGTGGCCGAGGCTCCATCCACCGTCGCCTTGACGGTCATCCGCTCCGAGACCTCGTAGTCACCGCCGAGCAGACGGGTGATCACCTGGTCCAGGTCGTCCGGCTCGGCCTCCGCCAGGAAGCCCATCGTGCCGAGGTTGAAGCCGAGCACGGGAACATCGTGGGCGAGAGCCCGCTGGGCCGCCGCCAGCACTGTTCCGTCGCCTCCCACGGCCAGGACGAGGTCTGGTTTGTCCCCATCGTCCTCGACCACCTTGCCCCCAGCCGAGGCGATGGCCATCCTCAGCTTCTCGGCGAAGACCCGCGCATTCTCCGGCCCATGCCGTACCTCGAGGGCGAACTTCATTCAGGCACCTCCAGGGCGATCCCTTCATCGCCTTTGCGAAGCCAGAGTAGGTACTCGACGTTGCCGTCTCGTCCTTCGATCGGGGAGCGGATGATGCCGCGGGCACCCATTCCGGCTTCCCCGAGGCACTCGATCACTTTGCGAACGGCCTGCTCCCGCACTTCGTGGTCGCGGATCACCCCGCCGTGACCCACCTTGCCTTTGCCCGCCTCGAACTGGGGCTTCACGAGGAGGACGAGGTCCGCCCCGTCGGCGGCCGATTCATCGAGCTTTCCGGCGACTGCGCAGAGCGAGATGAATGAGAGATCGGCAACGATGAGCGGATAAGGACCGTCTAGTTGGGCCACATCGACCAGGCGGAAGTTGGTCCGCTCGAGCGAAACGACTCTCGAATCATTGCGGAGGTGCTCGTGGAGCTGAGCCCGCCCGACGTCGAGAGCGGTCACCGATCGTGCACCCCGCTCCAGGGCAACCTCGGTGAACCCGCCGGTCGAAGCCCCGATGTCGAGGACTACTTTGCCGGTCGGGTCGACCGGGAAGGCATCGAGGGCGGCGAGCAACTTGAACGCCCCGCGAGACACCCACTTTCTCTCCTCGCCCACTACCGAGATCGGGGTGTCGGTGGAGACGAGAGAAGCCGGCTTCGGGGTAGGCATACCGCCTACCAGGACCTTCGACTCCGTGATGAGCCTCTGTGCCTCGGTCCGGCTATCGGCGAGCTCGCGCCGGACGATCTCGGCGTCGAGTCGCCTTCTGGTCAGGACGGCTCCGATTCCTCGAGGAGTGAGCCGAGGAGGTTGGCCAGCTCCGCGGCCGGTTCGGGCAGATCGGCGGGGTCGAGCTCCTCGAGACGGGCGAGCGCGGCTTCCAGCTTCTCGACTTGCTCCTGGGTGATTTCCATCCTCGGATTATCGCCCAATTGAATACGCGACCACCAGATCCTCGATTCTCACGCCGCGTTCTCGTCGACGCGAAGGACAGCCAGGAGCACCCTCATCAGGAGGATCACCGCCAAGGCGAGGCCGATCCAACCGAGCACCTCATACAGGTCGACACCGATCGCTGCGAACCTCGGGCCGCCTTCGGTTCTGAGCAGTAAGACCGATACCCCTCCAACGCCGATGCTGAGAAGCGCCAGGACGATGCGGTTGACGAGATGTTCCAGCACGCGAACTTCGTGAGCATCGGTGAAGAGCCTCAACCTGGTCGTGAGACGGCCGTGCTCGAGAAGCGTCGCGATCCGATCCATATGACGCGGGGCGCGACCGAGGAGTGGGCCAAGCTGAGCCCACTCCTGCTGAACCAACTCGGATACCGATCCGGGCAGCATCCGCTCCCGAAACTCGGCGCCTCCTACGTCAGCGATCACATCGATCAGCGGATAGCCGGGCGACAGTTGCTCCACCGTCCCGGCCAGAGTCGCCAGAGCACGGAACATCGTTGTGGTCGACCGGGGAAGCTTCATTCGGAGCTTGTTCGTCAGTGCGAGCAAATCTGTGAGAGCGTCCGGGGACGGGAGCCCGGAGCTGATGTCGGCGGCGAGAAACTGGGCGAGGGCCCTTTCGATCTCATCCGGATCCCGGGTTGGGCTGACCGCGCCTATCGAGACCATGGCCTCGTAGAGCAACGATGGTTGCTGCAGCTTGATCGCGACCAGCATCTGAAACACCGAAGCTCGCTCGAAGGTGTCCAGACGGCCCGCAATGCCGAAATCGATGAGACCGAGGTCGCCGCTATCGAGAACCAAGACGTTGCCTGGATGGGGGTCGCCATGGAATCTCTCCCCCTTGAGCATGGCTTGGACCTGAGAGATGCAGAGGGCATCCGCGAGCAACCGCCCGCGAGCAGGCTCCATCCCGGAAGTCTGCGACGAAAGGGGGACGCCGGGCAGCCTCTCCATCACCAGCATTCGCTCGGATGTCAAGGAGTTGATGATCTGGGGGGCGACTACCCGAGGTTGACGGTCCATCGCTGCCCCGGCTTCGATGGCGTGACGGGCCTCCACGTGGAAATCCAGCTCACCATGAAGGACGTCTGAGAATTCATCGACAAGCGAGGTGACCTGGTACTGGGCCCCCCAAGTCGTGCGCCGTTCCGCCGTCCTGGCCAGCCACCGCGCAATAGCCAGATCTCGTTCCACCTGCTCTCTCAGACCGGGCCGCCTCACTTTCACCACCACGGCACGCCCATCGAGGAGCCTTGCTGCGTGAGCCTGGGCGATCGAGGCCGACCCCAGGGGATCCCAGTCGACCTCCGAGAACACTTCTTCGATCCCTAGACCGGTTTCCTCCCGAATCACCTGTGCCACTTGATCCTCGGGCAAGGGCGCAGCCGAGCCATGAAGACGCCCCAGCTCTGCCATCGCGGCTGGAGGGAGGAGATCCGGTCGCGTCGCCAGGAGCTGGCCCAACTTGATGAACACTCCCCCCGATTCCTCGAGGGCAACTCGGACCCGGCGAGCGAGCTCCTCGGGGCTACGCGTCGAGACCTCACCCCGACGCAGGCCGACCAATGGGGCGAGGCCGTTACGGGCGATGATGCGGGTCACCTGCCAGCCGCGACGGATGATCCCGGCTCGACGACGCAATGCCTTGAACGGATGGGGCACATGCAGGCCGCGCGGTGCCCGTGGCCGAGCGAAGAGAAGCTCGAGGACGACTATCGCCCCCATGGTGCCGATCAAGGCGAAGGGCAGGGAGAGGGCGAGGATCTGCCCCCCTCGATCTCCTGATCCTGGGTGAAGTCGCGGACCAGGAGCAGGATGGCCACGGCCATGCCGAAAACGACTCCCACGAAGATGGCGAGGAGGGTTCTCCGCCAGGTCAACTCGCGGGCTCCAACCAGGCCTCGGGCCACCCATGCGAAGAGGAGCACGAAGCCGATGGTCAACAAGAAATCGCCCATGCTCGAAGGCTACGGGACCGGGGCAGGAGCCGTTTCTTCTCAGACGGCCAGCACGAGGTCGACTGCCGCCGCCAGATCGGGGACGACGTGATCGGCGCCCAGCGCCTCCCTCTGGGTGGTCACACCCGAGAGGACGAGGATGGAGGTCCAGTCTGGCTCTGCGCCGGCCAGAGCGATGTCGGTGTCAACCCGATCGCCGATGATCCATGCCGCTCCGATCCCTCGCGCCCGGAGCAACTCCCTCATCGGTCGGTGTGGCTTGCCGGCGACCTCGGGGATGACTCCGGTGGTCGCTTGCACCGCAGCGACCATCGCTCCCCCACCGGGGAGCAGGCCACCCGCAACCGGATACGTCGGGTCGGTGTTCGTGGCGATGAACCGCGCCCCGGCCCGAACTGCGTCCGCCGCTCTGGTCAGTCGTTCGTAGCTCAAGTCCCAATCGAGCCCGACCAGGAGTGCCCTCGCTTCCATGGGATCGTCGGTCACCTCGATCCCGGCCTCGGCCAGTGCCGTCGTGATCCCATCCGACCCCAGGACCATCACCGGACGCTCTCCATCCTCGAGCATCCCCACGGCTGCTTCGGAGGAGGTGACAATCGAGCCGGCAGAAATGTCGACCCCGGTCATCGTCGATATCCGCTCGGCGACGTTCGCCGGCGTTTTCGTGCTGTTGTTGGTGGCGAAATAGAGGTCCACACCCGCCGTGACCAGGCGTTGCAGGGCTCTGTCCGAGCCGGGGATGAGCTGGTCGCCGCGATAGACGACGCCATCGATGTCGCAGATGACTGTCATGGTGCGGTGAAGAAGCGCTCCAGGACATGTTCGTAGAGCAAGGTGGTCCGCTCGACAGACGCTGCCGAAATCCTCTCATCGTGGCCATGGAAGAGCGACAGCATCTCGGAGAAGCCCATGCGTTCGTCGAAGAGGCCCACGCCGTAACAGATCGTGCCCCTCGCCCGCCAGAAGCGGGCGTCGGTCGCCACCGTCATCAACGTCGGCGCCAGATTCCGGTGACCGTCCAATTCCTCGACGGCATCCCCGATGGCATCCCACAGGGCGTTGCCAGCCGGTGAGACGGTCGGCTCGCTGTCCATCACCGGGATGATCTCGATGTGACCGGACGCGCTCCCCATGGACTTTCGGAGATGGGCGTCGACGAACTCACGATCCATTCCCGGGAGACCGCGTATGTCGAGCTCGGCATGGGCCTTGTCGGCTATGACGTTGGTCTTGGTCCCTGCCTTGATCACATTGGACGAGATCGTGAGATGGGTGGCGGCGTGGATGTAGCGGGCCAGCGCCGGGTCGTCCACAGCGATCCGGTCGATCTCGTCGTCCAATTGGTCGATGTCGGTGAGCCGCTGGACCGAGTCGGCGTCGAGGCCCAATTCCTCGACGAAACCCAGCCATTCCTCGGTCACCGCCGCCGGCGAGGGGGCGCTGATGACCCCGTCGAGGGCCAGGACCATCTTCTCCAGGGCGTTGTCCGCGCCATACGGGATCGAGCCGTGTCCCGGTGTGCCGCCCGCTTCGAGAAATGACCAATAGGCGCCCTTCTCCCCGATCGAGACCGGCACGGTGCGTCGGCCCCCCACGGTCAACGCGGGGTAGGCGACTTCCGTCAGCAGGTAGTCGGTGGACACCAGGCTCCAGTGCTCCTCGACGAGATGCTTTGCGCCGAGCCGCCCACCGGCCTCCTCATCGGCGACGGCGGCGAAAAGGAGGTCGCCACGTGGCGTCTTGTCCCCGATCAGGTAGGGCCGTACCGCAGCAGTCATGGCCGCGGTGACGTTGAGCATGTCCACGGCACCCCGGCCGTAGACAAATCCGTCCTCGATCTCGGCGGCGAAAGGATCTCTCGACCAGCCTGCCGGGTCGACCGGGACGACGTCGAGATGCGGGACCAGGGCGAGCGAAGGCGCCTCGGGGTCGAATCCGGGGACCCGATACACCAGCGACTGCCTGCCCGCGACAGGCTCGAATACCTCCCCTTCGACTCCGATGTACTCGACGAGTGTGCGCACTGAGCGCACCTCCTGCCCGCTGTCTGGTGAGCCGTCGTTGACACATTTGTTGCGGATCAGCTCCTGGAGGAGCGAAACGGGGCTCATCTGAGTCAGCCTATGACCCGGTCCGGGAGTCGAGCAGCTCGATCAGCTCGTACATCGTCGAAGTCAGGGGGTAGTCGCCCGCAAGGCCAAGGGGGACCCACTCCGCGCGATCGGCGTCGTCACCGGCGATCACTTCTCCGCCCACGACCGACCCGAGGAAGTCGATGAGCACGATGTGGCCATGATCGGAGATGTGCTCCCCGACCCAGATCACTTCACCGATCTCCACTTCGAGACCCGTCTCCTCGGCCACCTCACGAACCGCTGCGTCCCTCACCGTCTCCCCGAGATCCACCTTTCCGCCCGGCACGGCCCAAAGCCCCTTCGATGGCTCATGGCCCCGTTGGACCAGGAGGATCCGACCGTCGTCGTCGACCAGGACCACTCCGACACCCACCAGTGGACGGTCAACGCTCGTCATCGTGGTGCATGATGATGGAACGGGCCGAGAAGCCTCCCGCCTCGAAGAAGTTCTTTGCCAGGCGGTGACCGGGGAGGACGTGTGCGTCGAACTTCGAGATCCCACGTTTACGGAGGAGATCCATCACGAACTCACGCATCTCCTCGCCGAGGGCGACCTCTCTCGCATCAGGCTCGACGTAGATGAGGCGGATAGAGCCGACCTTCTCCCCCTTGGCCTGGGGCAGGATCTCCTCGACCTGGGCCGTCACGAAGCCGAACGGATACCCGTCCAACTCGCCTATCACGACGAGACCCTCGGGATCCTCGAGGAGACCCTCGAACGACCCCGCGATGGGCTCCGCGAGACCGTCGGCCACTGGCCACATCGGGTGAAGAGCAGTCATCTCCTCCTCCAGGCCCCGATAGAGCCCGACCAATGCGGGAACATCATCCAAGCTCGCCATCCTGGCGGTGACGCTCACCGCCCCCACGAGCGCACCCCTCGCACGGCTCGCTGCCAGCCCCACACCGTCACCAGTCTCATTGCCTCCACGACGATTTCGGTCCCCATCTTCGATGTGCCCCTCGTACGGTCGCGAAAGGTGATCGGGACCTCGACGACGCGTCAAGCCGTTCTCATAGGCCCGCATCGCCATCTCCACCTGGAAGGCGTAACCAGAGGCCTGCGCAGCGCGGTAAGGGAGAGCCTGCAACGCCTCGGCCCGGTAAGCGCGGAATCCGGCTGTGGCGTCGTGGGCCGGGATCCCGAGCATGATCCGGGCGTAGAGATTGCCGCCCTTCGAGATGAGGCGACGCGTCAGGGGCCAATCCGGAGTGTTACCCCCTCGCACATACCTGGATCCGATGGCCAGATCTGCACCCTTGTCGATCGCCTCCACCAGACGGGGCAGGTCGGCGGGGTCGTGAGAGAAGTCGGCGTCCATCTCGATGACGATCTCGGCTCCATCCGCCAATGCCTTGTCGAAGGCGGCCGCGTATGCCGGACCCAACCCCTCCTTCTTCGAGCGATGGAGCACCGAGATCAGGCCGTCCTCCCCGGCCAGACGATCGGCGAGCTCACCAGTCCCATCAGGGGACGAGTCATCCACAACGAGCAACCGGTAACCGTGGGCGGTTACTGCCTTCGAGATGTCGGGGAGGTTCTCTTTCTCGTTGTACGTGGGGATGGCGACCGTTACCCGGTCAGGAGGCACAGTCCACGCACAGCATCTTCTTGCGATTGGCCAGCTGGCTCGTCCTCTTCACCATGAAGCAATTCTGGCAAACGAACTCGTCCGACCTCTGCAGCTGGGCGTCGACGTTCATGGTCAGCTCCTCGCGGCGGATGGCGCGGAGCTCCTCGGCTTCGTCGACTAGAAGAGCCTCTCCAGCCTCTTCATCGAGCAGCTGTAGTTCCTCGCTCTCCAGCTCTTCGAGTGCCTCGGTCGTCTCCTCGTCCTGCTCCTCGTCGTCTTCGTCGTCCCCGGCGTCGTAGTCGGCTTCTTCCGACTCGTCTTCCTCTTCGAATGCCTCGTCTTCGAATTCGAGCTCGAGATCTGCTTCGTCCTCTAGATCCTCGTCGAGGTCTGGAATCGCGTCCTCGTCGGGTTCCTCCTCGGGCGCGTCGACGAGGTCGTCTTCGGGTTCTTCGGTGATCTCTTCTACTTTTTCTCTAGCCATCGTCCACTCGGCTTTCAGCCCCTTGGCGGCGCGGGAGTATAAGTCGCCTTCGTCTCAGATCTTGAGACTGATCGCGGCGGGGATAACACGGCCTTTCACCGCTGTATTCCCCACAAGATCGCCGTCGCATTCGACCGGCCACGGCGGGTCCGTCTCGATGCTGAACTCGGCTGCCGAGAGCCTTCGCACTGCGGGATCGCTGAGATGAGTGCCCTTGATCACCTTGGGCACGAGGGCGGGGGCGGACGTCTTGCGGCAGTTGATGATCTGGATGTCCAAGGCCCCATCGACAAGCATCGCCTTGGGGGCGACATTCCAGCCGCCGGCGAAGAACTGGGCGTTGGCCAGGATCACCGCCAGGGCCTCCGATTCGATCGTGCGCCGCTCGGTGATGACCTTGACCTTCGCCCTGGGGAACCCGGGAAGCCGAGCCACGAACGCGAGCGGATATCGAGCCGCCCCAAGTCGACGCCCAAGAGACATAGCGGTTTGGACGGCGGCGGCTCCCACCCCGGTCTGAGCGACGTTGACGAAATAGCGAAGCCCCCAGCTGCCCTCCAAAGTCCCCACATCGATGTCGTAGACCGCGTTGGTGGTCAGATGGCGGGCCGCCCCTGCCACATCCTGGGGCAACCCGAAGGTGCGCAGCAGGTCACAGCCAGTGCCGACGGGCAACACCCCGATCACGGGCGGAGCCGCCAGTCCGAGGGGCATGAGGGCGTTCACCGCCAGATTGACAGTGCCATCCCCGCCGGCAACGGCGAAATGAGTTGCCCCGGACCGTGCGGACTCCTCGATCAGGGCCCTCGTCTCGTCCGGTGAGTCTGGGGCGTGCAGATCGAAGTCGAGGCCGATCTCTCGGAGCAGATCGCGGATCGCCGCAGGCTCGGACGCCTTCCTTCCAGCGGCCCGATTCACATAGACATGCCACTTGGGCAATTAGCCGACTCCCTGGGCGGCGACCACCCCTCGGTCGATCGCCCTGAGGGCAGCGACGGCCTCCTCACGAAGACCAGGCGCGCTATCCCGCAGTTGACGTACCAGGTCGACGAGTTGGCGTGAGACACGAACGAAGTCCCCTGGAGCCATCCCCTTGCTGGTCAAATCGTCGAAGTCGGCACCCGATGCCCACTGGTAGGCCTGGATGCCGAACCCGGGGTCGGGGCGTCGGGTCGGCGTGAGACGGAGTGCTCGTTCCCGATCGACCAGATCCTTCCAGAGAAGATCCAGTTCCTCCCAACGCTCGGCCAGAGCGGCGGTTGGCCACTCGGCCAGGGACGCCGTGTCGGTTCTCGGCTCGTATACGAACACCGATGTGAGGGCGGCGACCTCGGCCGGCTCCAGACCGTGGAACAGGCCCTGCTCGAGTGATTCGGTGAGAAGGAGATCGGATTCGTTGTAGATCCCTCGGAGCCGCTGACCTCGCTCGGCCAGCTGCCAACCCTCGAGGTAACCCAGGTCCTCCAACAGGCGGCGGATGCCATCGAACTCCTCCACCAGGCCATGGCCCGAGCTTCTGCGGGCTGATCGATATTGCTCCAGCTTGCGCCGAATCCGCACCGCACGGCGAGCGGCGGCGAGATGGCGGGCTGCATCCGGGCATCCGGCGACCGGGTGGTCGATGATCGGGTGCTTGCGGATCTCCTTGCTCGACTCGCGTGGTGGCACTTTCCGGAGCACCCGCAGGAGATCCTGAACGTATCTTCGGTCCTTCGGCCGCACGGGGAGAGGGATCTCCAGCTCGGTGACGATCGTGGACCCATCCACGACGTCGCGATACCCGATGGTCGAGACCCGTCCCGACGTGGCGAGAACCAGGTATCTGGCGCCACCGTCCTTTCGGGCCAGTCGCTTCAGGATCACATAACGTCCGTCGCGGGCGCCCCCGGGGACATCTACTACTTGACCTGCCCCGAGAATCGACGAGATCCGGTCATTGTGGCCCTCTGGCTGAGCAGACTCCACGAGCGCCATGTACTCCTCCACTGGTCCCCTCTCGCAATGCGCCGCTGACTCCTCTTTCTCCAGGGAGTGCTCCAGTGCCTCGATGGTCGTATCGGCGGCGTGCTTGTCGCCCTCGCGTTGGAACGCGGCGAAGGAGGCCTCGAGGAGCTCCTCGGCCTGCTCCTGGCTGTAGTTGGCGACGAGGTTCGCCGTCATGTTGTAGGTGGGGCGGAAACTCGATCGAAGCGGATGCGAGCCGATGGAGGCAACCTCTGTAACCGAGCCGAAGCGGACGAATGGCGAGTGCAGCACCACTCCATATCCTTCGACGTCGATTCCTCTCCGCCCTGCCCTGCCCGTCAGTTGGGTGTAGTCACCCGGTCGCATGAGCTCGTGGGTCTCGCCGTTGAACTTGGAGAGGGACTCCAACACGACGGTCCGCGCCGGCATGTTGATGCCCAGCGCCAGTGTCTCGGTGGCGAATACCACTTTCAACAACCCGGCCTCGAACAGCTCTTCCACGGTCTCCTTGAAGGCGGGGACCAGTCCGGCGTGATGTGGGGCCACTCCGGCCTCGAGACCGGCGATCCAACGCTCGTACCCGAGCACAGTCAGGTCTTGGTCCCCGAGGTGGGCCGTCCGCGTCTCCGCGATCTCCCGTATCGATGCCCGCTGGGTGGCGTCGGTCAGCCGGACGCCGGCATCGACGAGACGATGCGCTGCGGCATCGCAACCCGCCCTGCTGAAGATGAAGAAGATCGCGGGAAGCATCCCCTCCTCGGCGAGTCGCTCGACGGTCTCGATCCGATTCGGGCTCTTGAATCGGCGGCGGCGGCCTCGTTCCAGGCCGAGCATGTGCTCGATTCGTGGATTGGGGCGTCGCCTTCCCTCACGCTCGACAAAGGTGGGGAGTAGGTGCAGGGTCTGTGCCCCCATTCGGTCTCTGATCATGTACATCGACTCGAGGGGCACAGGACGATGGTCGGTGGCGATGAGACGGGTCGGTCCCCGTCGCTCACCCACCCATGCCGCGAACTCCTGATTGTTGGACACGGTCGCCGAGAGACAGACCAACTGGAGATCCTGGGGGGCGTGGATGATCACCTCTTCCCAGACGGCGCCCCTGGTCCTGTCCTGGAGATAGTGCACCTCGTCCAGGATCACGAGACCGACCTTGTCGAGCCGGGTTCCCTCGGCATAGATCATGTTGCGGAGCACCTCGGTCGTCATGACGACGATCTCGGCATCCCCGTTGATCACGTTGTCCCCGGTCAGCAGTCCAACCCGTTCCGGCCCGTATCCGGCCACGAAATCCGAGAACTTCTGGTTGGACAATGCCTTGATGGGCGTGGTGTAGAAAGAGCGCTCCCCTCGCGAGAGCGCGAGATGGATCGCCGCCTCGGCCACCAGCGTCTTCCCAGCCCCGGTGGGTGCCGTCACCACGACCGAATGGCCCTCGGACACTGCCTCTGCGGCCTCCACCTGAAAGTCGTCCGCCCGGAACGGGAGCTGTCCCCAGAATTCTCCAGGGGTCATTTCTCCCCGGGGGGAGTACCACCGGGTGGAGGGGGATCATTTCCTGAGGACCAGACGGACCAGCCAGTAGGTGGCCTCGTACATCAGGTAGAGGGGAACCGACAGGACCAGGAGACTGAACGCGTCTCCACTGGGCGTTATGAGCGCCGCTCCGATGACGATGATCAGGATCGCCCACCGTCGCCCCCTCGCGAGCTGCTTGGAAGTGATGATCCCGGCGGCCGCTGCTGCGAACAGGAAGACCGGGAAGAGAAAGGCGAGCCCGAAAGCGAGCAGGAAGCGAAGTGTGAACGAGTAGTAGTCGCCGAGCCGGAGGTTGGTTTCCACATCCGGGAAGATCTGTAGGAGGAACTCGAGCCCACGGGGCAGCGTGAGATATCCGAACACGACGCCTCCCACGAAGAGGACGACGAGGGCGCTCACAATGGGCCATGCCCAGTTGCGCTCCTTCGACGTGAGCGCGGGTTGGATGAAGGCCCATAACTGATACAGGACCACAGGGCTGGCCAGGATCACCCCTCCGAAGAGCCCGATCCGCATCAAGACGCCCCATTGCTCGGTGGCGGCGAGAGTCTGCAACTCGTTTTCCGGCGCCGCCGCGTGGAACGGAGCCTCGAGAATGACGCGCAGCTGATCGGAGAAGATCAGGGCCACAGCGCCCCCAACCAACACTGCGATGAAGATCTTGACGACACGCCACCGGAGCTCCTCGAGATGGGCGAGGATCGACTGGGGCTTGTCCTCGATCACCGCTGCGGGCCTTCTTCGGCTGCTTTCTTCTCGATCTCCTCGAGATCTGCCATGGCGTCGGCCGGCGTGGGTCCGGAGATCGGCTTTGGCCCCTCCCAATCGAGCCGGCTCACTCCTGACTCCTCGATTCCCTTGCGGACCTCGTCGGAGGACTTCTTCAGCTCGTCGAGTGGGGCTTTGAGGTCCTCGCCGACCTGCTTGATATCGGCTACCTCGGCCTCGAGCCCCCGTCGCAGGTCACGGGCCGCCGACCTCAGCTCCGCCGTCCACTCCCCCAGCTTCTTCGCCAGCTCGGGAAGCCTGGTCGGGCCGAGCACGACGAGTGCGAGCAAGAGAATGATGATGATCTCGCCACCCTGGAGCATTCGGTTGAGGGTAACGAGTGGTGAGTGGTGGGTCAGAACCCATAACTCAAAAGGGTGGCGATCCTGAGGATCGCCACCCTTCGTGTGTCGAGAGCACCTTGCCCTTTGGTGCTCATCGAAGAGATGAGTGTTTTGTCAGCCGGCCAGGAGGCGGAATGGATCCGATTCCGCTTCTAGGGCAGCGACAAACGCATCGATCTCTCTTTCGGTGATCGGATCAGGGTTGATGACCTCAAAGGCGACCCCCGTTGCCAACAGAACACTCACCACCCGGGAATTCGCCGGTCTGCGCTGGGGCTCGGTGCAGGTCGGGCAATTGAAGCGATAGTCACCTTCCCGGCCACCAGGACGCAGCTCCAGCGCTACGTCGTCCGGTGTGAGATGGATGTCACCGCATCGGGTGCAAGTTGTCTTGATGGTCGTCATCCCTGGTCTCCGGTCTCCCATGTCAAGAGGGGTGATCGGCAGAACAGGCACGAATCTGTAGCCCACCGCCCTAGGTCGCAAGACCCCTTATCGGTACCTGGCCCGCAAGGCTCCAGCGATGGCAGCGATGCGTTCACGGACCTCATCGCCCTCCAGAAGACGCGCCTCGGAGCCGAGACGGAGTAGGAGACGTGCGGGGATCTCGGCATCGGCTGACGTGAACCGGATCTCTGTCCCGGTCTTGGTCTCCTTCAGCACATCGACGGGGTAGTAGTCGAGGACCCACCTCGCCGCCGGAGTGAGCCTGATCCTTGCTGCGATGTCGTCGTCGGACGGCGTGTAGCCGATCCCCGGATCGGTCAGTTTCTCGGGGCGCTCGAATTCCTCATCGAGGACCTGCATCTGTCGTATTCGATCGACCCTGAAGACACGCTCGGCATCCACCATCCGGCAGTGACCGTGGACATACCAGTTGCCCAATGTCGTGACCACCGCCCACGGCTCGACATCCCGCACCGTCTCCTCCTCATGGGCGAGAGATCGATAGGTGATCCGGACAACCTTTCTGTCGGTGGCTGCCTCCTTCAGGGCAGCCAGATTCTCCGAATCTCCTGACACATCCACGTCGATGGCGGCGTCGGCATCGGGCAAGAGTGCCTTGGTCAGCTTGGCGACCGCTGTCCCCAGCTCCGGCGAGCCCTGACCGGAGCCGAGGATCGCCATACCGGCGGCAATCAGGCCCAGCGCTTCCATCGAAGTGAGCCGTGGCGCCCGTGCGAAGTAGTCGGCGGCGTCGATGATGACTTCGTCACCGTCGATATATGCCTCCATGAGATCGCCCGGCGTGTAGCCGGGGAGCCCACAGAAGAACACGGTGTTGAGGTCCCGGGTGAGCTCGGCCTCGGTGTAGTCGAATCGCTCCAGGATCTCGCTCACCTTCGCCCCATCCTTGGCCAGCACGTACGGGATGAGTGCGAGGATGCGGGACAGACGGGTGACGGTCCGATCGCTGGTCATCCGGCCGCCTCGACCGCTGCCTCCACTCGCGCGAGCACCTCTTGTCTCAGCTCGGGCGGAGCGAGGACCTCGGCGTCGGGGCCAAAGCCGAGCACCCAGCCGATGAAGGCGTCGCGATTGGCGACCGGCAACTCGACCTCCAGGTAGCCGTCGCCGGGAACATCGACTCCGAGATGCCGGGCCGCCCACCACGCCACATCGGGGTCGAACCTGACGGTTGCATCAACAGTCTCATCTGTCCCCGCCTCCCACGGATGTTTGCTCATGGCTCGCTTCACCTGAAAACGCTTCGGCCGCACAAAGGCGCCGGCTCGCTTCCCAACCTCCAGATGAGACATGCGATCGACCCTGTAGACCCGCTCACCATCGGCGGTCTGGCCGATGAGGTACCAGTGCCCCCGCCTGTGGGCGATGCCGTACGGGTCGAGCAGCCGCTTGGAGCCTCCATATTCGAATTCCAGCTTTCGGCGTTCGCTAACGGCGAGAAACAGGTCGCCCAGCACTGTCGCCTCGGCGCCGAGATCAGCGGCCAGCGGCTCGATGCCGGCGCCAACCTCCACCCCTCCCAGTTTGAGCAGGCCCGCCAGACCGGCATTGGTGCCCCCGAGACGGACCATCCGGGCCGCCACCGAGAGAGCGACCCGTTCCTGCTCGTTGAGCCCGGGGTTCGGTATCGCATACTCGTCCGGGTCGACGGTGTACCCGAAGTCGATCTCCCACTTGTCCGTCGCCTTCAATTCGAGGGGGACGCCCATGCGCTTCAGCAGGTCCTTGTCGCGTTCGAACATCCGGTGGAACGCATCATCGCTCTGCTCCCCGTATCCGGCCACGGTCTGTCGGACCTGATCGGCGGTGACCGGGCTGGGCGAGTCGAGGAGATAGATGAGGAGGTTGATCACCCTCTCGACGACGTTCTGCATGAGCCTGAGAACCTACGACTTAGGACGCTACAGACCGAGAGTCTTTGAGGCCTGCGGCTCAAAGACTCTCTATCAGCTTCTCGACCCGCTCGTCGTGTGCCTTGAACGGGTCCTTGCACATCACGGTGCGTTGTGCCTGGTCGTTCAGCTTGAGGTGGACCCAGTCCACGGTGAAGTCCCGCTTGCGTGCCTTTGCCGCCTTGATGAAGGCACCACGGAGCCGGGCTCTGGTCGTCTGTGGGGGCTGACGCACCGCCAGGGCGACCTTCTCGTCGGTGACCACCCGGTCCACGAGACCCTTGCCTTCGAGGAGGTAGTAGAGCCCGCGCTTGCGATCGACGTCGTGATAGCTCAGATCCATCATCGACATCCGCGGATCGGACATCGGTATGCCCCTCCGGTCGGAGTACCGCTCGAGGAGGCGGTGCTTGATCACCCAGTCGACCTCGCGGTCGAGGGTCATCGGGTCCTTCTCCAGACCGGTGAGCAGGTGCTCCCAACGATCGATGGCGCCCTGAACCTCCGGCGGGAACCCGGGGCTCCGGGCAAATCTCATCGCCCGGTCGAGATACTCCCACTGGATGTCGAGGGCGGAGAGCTCCCGGCCGTTGGCCAGCTTGATCTTGCGTCTGCATGTGACGTCGTGGGACACCTCCCGGATGGCGCGGATCGGGTTCTCCAGTGACAGGTCCCGGAACACCACGTCGCGCTCGATCATCTGGAGGAGGGCGACCATCGTCCCCACCTTGACGAAAGTCGCATATTCGGACATGTTCGAGTCACCCGCTATCACGTGGAGACGGCGATACCGCTCGGCATCGGCGTGTGGCTCGTCCCTCGTGTTGATGATCGGGCGGGAACGCGTGGTGGCCGAGGAGACGCCCTCCCAGATGTGATCGGCACGCTGGGCGATCGAGTAGGCGGTGCCCCGGGGTGTCTGCGTCAGCTTCCCGGCGCCCAGGAAGATCTGCCGGGTGACCAGGAAGGGTATGAGCACGTCCACGGTCCGGTGAAAGTCCTTGTGCCGGCTGACCAGATAGTTCTCGTGACATCCATAGGAGTTGCCGGCGCTGTCGGTGTTGTTCTTGAAGACATAGATCTCGCCCCGGATTCCCTCCTCCTCGAGCCTCTCCTCGGCGCCGCGGACCAAGCCCTCGAGGATCCTCTCCCCCGCCTTGTCGTGAGCCACGACGTCCTCGAGGTTGTCGCACTCAGGGTGTGGCGAACTCGGGATGCGAGCCGACATCGAGATACAGCCGGGCGCCATTCTCGAGGAACACATTCGACGACCGGCCCCAGGAGACGACACGTCGGAAGAGGTATCGGGCGACTTCGTCGGGGCTGAGCCGGCGTTGCCCGCGCAGCGTGCACGTGACCCCGTACTCGTTCTCCAGCCCGAAGATTCGTCGATCCACGTGGGCAGGCTATCCCGGGTGGGGGGCTCTCGCGAGAGAATGTTCAGGAGGTCGGCAGCTCGTGCCGGAGTAAGCCGCCGGAATGCCCTGCGGCCATTGGAGTAATCGAGCACCGCTGCTTCCCAGCCCTCCATCTCCCGGCCTTCCGCTTGCCGGAATGCCTCCGTTCCGATCTCGAGGGCACGCTCCAGTGTCAGATCGTCCTCCCAGAGATCCTGGAGCGCCTCGACGAGCTGTTCCGCCTTGCCTCCGATGGCGACGAACTTCCGCTCGTCGTAGAGCGTCCCGTCGTACGTGACCCGGAACAGCCGGTGCTCGTCGCCCTCCTCGCTGATCTCCACGATGAGCACCTCCACCTCGAAAGGTTTCGGCTCGCGGGTGAAGATCACGCCGAGGGTCTGGGCGAACGCGGTGGCCAGGCCCATGGCAGTCACGTCTTCTCTCGAGTACAGGTATCCCATCAGGTCGGCCTGACGGATGCCCGCTTTCCGCAGTGTCTCGAACTCGTTGTACCGGCCCACACCGGCGAAGGCGATCCGGTCGTAGACCTCGCTGATCTTGTGCAGGGCGGTCGATGGGTTCTCGGCGAGGATCACGACACCGCCGGCATAGTCGACGGCGATGATGGAGCGGCCCCGGGCGATGCCCTTGCGGGCGAACTCGGCCTTGTCGCGAACCTGTTGCTCCGGAGGGACGTAGAAGGGAATGGTCACAGGATCTGGTCCACGGCCTGCTTCGGCGAGTGGTGCGATAACCGAATCGTCGAGTTCCTCGACTCCCCCGGCCCCGATACGGAGAACGGTCGGGTAGATGCCACGTCTCAGATCCGGGCCACCGGTAGCCGTGTCCTCCTGTGAAGCGGCGACCAAGGCCCTCACCGCCATGTCTGATGCTTCCTCAGCGCTGAGGTCCTCCCGATACACAGTCCGGAGATACGACTTGGCCAGTCTCGATCCGGATCCGGTGCTGCCGAAGTCGACCTCTTCATATCTGCCACCCACTGCGTCGTAGCTGTAGAGCCTCCCCCGCTGCTCCCGCTCGTCGTAGCCGGCGAACATGGGGACGACGATCAGCCCCTGGAAGGCCATCGGAAGCTGGCCCCTCACGAGACGGGCGAGAAACGAGGCCTGCCCCTCCAACGAGAGGCGGACGCCTTCGATCTTCTCGTAGTGCTCCAACTCGACCTGGAATAGCCTCACCATCTCGATGGCGATTCCGGCGACGCCGGCGATGGCAACTGCCGAGTATTTGTCGGCCTGGAACACCTTGCGGATCCTGCGATGGGCGACCAGGTTTCCTTCTGTGGCGCGCCGATCACCTGCCATCACTACACCGCCCTCGTAGCGCAGGGCGAGCACGGTGGTCCCTTCGGGCGCGGTGGGAGGCTTCTCCCCAGGCGGGACGTTCAGGGTCGGCTTGGCACCGAGCGAATCGAGAAGATCCGTGAAGCTGGACCCGGGACTCGGCGCTTCCATCGGCAACGGGCCAATGGATCCGATCACTCCCCGCCCTTCTGGACGTAGTTCTTCACGAATTCCTCAGCGTTTTCCTCGAGCACCTCGTCGATCTCGTCGAGCAGGTCATCGAGCGCCTCCAGGTCGGCGTCGCTCTCGACCCGTTCTGCCGGCTGATCCTCGGCTTTCTCGCTGTCCTGATCCCTCGACCGGGAACGTTCTCTGTCCGACATCTAGTTCATCCTCCTAGGCGACGCAGAAGGTCGGCCGCGTCTTCGGCTTCGTCGATCATGGCCCCGATCAGATCGGCGCCACCTCGAAGTGGTTCCATCATAGGAACCCGCTTGAGATGCGATTCGCCGGTGTCGAAGACGAGCGAATCCCAGTTGGCGGCAACAAGCGAGTCGGAGAACCGGGACACGCAACGGCCCCGGAAGTAGGCACGGGTGCGGTCCGGCGGGTTCACGGCGGCCGCTTCGATCTGATCATCCTCGAAGAGACGGCGCATGGCCCCGCGGCCGGCGAGACGGTTATACAAGCCCTTCTCGGGGTCCACGTCGTGGTATTGAAGGTCGAGGGCGCGCAGCTTGGGATCATCCCAGGAGAGGCCGTCCCTCTCGATGTAACCCTCGAACAGACGCCGCTTGGCGACCCAATCGAGGGTATCGGCGAGACGGCCGGGATCCGTGCTCAATAGGTCGAGCGTGCGCTCCCACTCGTGGATCACCTGCTCCCAGACCGGGTCGTCCAATTCCTTCTCCACGTACTTGGTCAGCCATTCCAGGTAGCGGCCCTGGAGTTCCAGAGCGGTGGCTGTTCCACCACCCTCGAGCTCGAGCGGCTTGCCGAGACCGATGTCGTGGCTCACCCGCCAGCACGATTCCACGGGGTCCTGGAGGTCGAGAGGGTCCGGGAGGGCCCCGTCTTCGAGGGCCGAGAGCATCAACGCCGTGGCCCCGAGCTTGAGGAAGTTCTGGCACTCGGAGAGATTGGCGTCACCGATGATGACGTGGAGTCTCCGGTATTTCGACGGGTCGCCATGTGGCTCATCACGGGTGTTGATGATCGGGCGCTTCAGTGTCGTCTCCAGCCCCACTTCTTCCTCGAAGAAATCGGCGCGCTGGGTGATTTGGAAGCCGACCTCGGGGCGGTCGTTCTCGGACCCGACCTTTCCCGCCCCGGTGAAGATCTGCCGGGTCACCAGGAAGGTGGTGGCGAAGCGGATCACATCACCGAAGGGTGTCTCCCTGGAGAGCAGATAGTTCTCGTGGGCCCCGTACGAGTTTCCCTTCCCGTCCGAATTGTTCTTGTAGAGGGAGACCTTCTTCCCGGCCACCTCGGTGGCGGCTCGGGCAGCCGAGCGCATGACGACTTCGCCCACCTTGTCGTATAGGGCGGCCTCCAGCGGGTCGTAGCACTCGGGCGCCGAGTATTCGGGATGGGCGTGGTCCACATAGAGCCGGGCGCCGTTGGCGAGCACCGAGTTCACAACCGCACCTTCGGGGTCGACCACCCCGAACGTGTCGTGGCCGAATCCCCTGGCGTCCCGGCCCGGGGACTCTTCCTCGTATGACCACTGGACCTTGACGCGATCACCGGGATAGCTGTTGACCACGAGCGAGGAGGCAACGGCTGGATTGAACCCGATGTCGCCCCTGACCACGATGCCGTACTCGGTCTCGGTGCCGAGCACCTTGTGGATGGCCATCAGAGGTATTGACCCGCTGAGACCTTCTCGATCAATCGACTCTCGTCATCGCCGTCGACCAGCGTGCGGACGTGGACGATCCGCTCCCCCTTCTTGCCGGACACCCTGGCCCAGTCGTCGGGGTTGGTCGTGTTGGGCAGGTCTTCCTGCTCGCGGAACTCCTGTTTGATGGCGGCCGTCAGGTCCGAGAGACGGACCCCGGGCTCTCCGCCGGCGATTTGCCTCTTGATTGCGTCCTTCTTGGCTCGTCTCACGATGTTCTCGATCATCGCTCCGGAGGCGAAGTCCTTGAAGAAGAGCACCTCGCGGTCTCCGGATGCATAGGTGACCTCGAGGAAGCGGTTCTCGTCCGACTCGGCATACATGGCGTCGACAGTGGCATCGATGTAGGCCGAGATGACCTTCGTCGGGTCGCCCTCGTGCTCGTCGAGGGCATCCGGGTCGAGAGGCGTCTCCTCGCTGATGTAGATGCGGAAGATCTCCCGGGCGGCAGACGTGTCCGGCCGGTTGATCCTGATCTTCACGTCGAGGCGGCCCGGTCTGAGGATGGCCGGGTCGATCAGGTCCTCACGGTTGGAGGCACCGATGACCACGACGTTCTTGAGAGCCTCGACTCCGTCGAGCTCGGAGAGGAGCTGGGGCACGATCGTGGACTCGACGTCGGAGCTGATACCGGTGCCTCTGGTGCGGAACAGGGAGTCCATCTCGTCGAAGAAAACGATGACCGGCACGCCTTCGTCAGACTTCTCCTTGGCCCTCTGGAAGATCAGGCGTATCTGACGCTCGGTCTCGCCGACCCACTTGTTGAGGAGCTCGGGTCCTTTGATGTTCAAGAAGTAGGAGCGGACGTCGGGACTGCCAGTCCGTTCCGAGACCTTCTTGGCGAGGCTGTTGGCTACTGCCTTGGCGATGAGTGTCTTGCCACAGCCGGGAGGCCCGTAGAGGAGGATGCCCTTCGGCGGGTCGAGCTCGTACTCACGGAACAAATCCTTGTACATGTATGGGAGCTCGACGGTGTCGCGGATCTGCTCGATCTGATCGGCCAGACCTCCGACATCCTCATAGGTGATGTCCGGGACCTCTTCCAGAACGAGCTCTTCGACCTCGGGGCGCTCCATCTTCTCCAGGATGAGACCGGTCTTGGTGTCGATCCGGACGTAGTCGCCGGGCCTGAGTTTCACGTCCGCCATCGTCTCGGACCGTTGGAGGACTCTCTCCTCGTCGGCGTGGGCGAAGACCACGACCCGGCCATCGGTGAGGACCTCACGGACCCTCAGCACGTCTCCAGCCGGTTCGAAATGACGGATGTCGATGATGTTGAAGGCCTCGTTGAGGAGGACCTCCTGGCCCACCTGGAGCTTCTTCACTTCGACGTTGGGCTGGGCGGCGACCCGCAGCTTGCGGCTCCCGGTCATGATGTCCAGGGTGCCGTCGTCGTTGACCTGGAGGACGGTGCCGAAGTTGTTCGGGGGCGAGGTCAGCTTCTCGACCTCTTCCCTCAGCACACCGAGTTGCTCCCTCGCCTCTTCGAGGACGGCGGACAGCTTGTCGTTCTGTGCCATCGCCCGGTCGAGACGCTCCCGCATCCGGCTGAGCTCGTTCTCGAGGTCCTCTACCCGGGCCGGGGCGTCACGGACACGGCGGCGCAGGACGGCGATCTCCTCCTCGAGGGCGGCGACGACGCTGCGCAACTGAGTGGCGTCGTCCGCTCTCCGTCCTTCGTCCACGGGCTTCCTCCTGGCCTTGGTCGCCTTGTTTAGCAGTATACGAATCGGTCTCTGTAGTTCCCCGGGTTGTCACCCGGGCCCTACTCCCCCGATGATGCCACTAACTGCCGACAAAGAAGAGCGTCGGCGTGACCGCCCGCCAACTTGAGGATTGTGACCGCTCAACCCTCCTGTGACGGTGGCTTGGCGGTCTTTCTCATGAAGATGAGGAAGCCGGTGTGCCCGATCATCCGATGCTCGGGGCGAACCGATCTGCCTGCGACGTTCCAGTCGCGAACCAGGAACTCCTTCACCTCGATCTCGGTGAACACACCGGTCTCCCGCGCCGTCTCC
Source organism: uncultured Acidobacteriota bacterium (assembly GCA_963843585.1). Classification (GTDB taxonomy): domain Bacteria; phylum Actinomycetota; class Acidimicrobiia; order Spongiisociales; family ZC4RG35; genus JARDZU01. Next base: position 609,714 of record CAWJLJ010000019.1, on the reverse strand, counting down.
ACTGTTGTCTGCACCTGTGGGACGGTAGGGAGATAGGCGGCGAGCAACCCGCCGGGTGGCTGGTGCTGGGCGGCCGCGGTCACCACGTGCCACGGCTCGGGCAGATCGAGCACGATTCGGGCCGGTTCGACCGACTGGACCTCGTCGGACACATCTCCGATCCGCATCTCGACATTCTCAGGCAGCCGGCCGTACCACTTCTCCACAGCCTTTCTGGCGTGTGCTGCGTGGTCCTCCCTCAATTCCACGCTGACCACCTTCCCCGTCGGCCCGACGGCCCGGCTCAGGCCCAGAGTGAGTGCTCCCGATCCGCTTCCTGCCTCGAGCACGGTCATGCCGGGTGCGATGTCGGCATAGACCAGGATCGGGCCGAGGTCTTTGGGATAGACGACCTGGGCGCTCCTCTTCATCTTGAGGGTGAAGTCAGCCAACCGGGGACGTAGTAGGAGGAGCTGTGCCCCCGTCGACGAGACGATCCAGCTGCCCTCATCGCGTCCGATGAGATCGTTGTGGGGAACGGCGCCCTCGTGGTACTGGAAGGTTCGGTCCGGGGTCAATTCGAGGAGAAATCGACGCCCCTTGGAGTCGATCAAGAGGGCGGCATCGCCCGCCTCCAACCTCATGTCATCAGTGCGAACACCGTGAAGCCCAGTCCGATGGTCATGGAGACGACCACTATCCAAATTACGACCTTGACGAATGTGCTTATTCTGCATGGGTTGGAACTCGATTGACTCTCGATTGATTGGCGGCAACGGTAGACAAGATGGATTGGCTCTTACGTCTTCTCGGGATCCGGGACATCCGGACGGAGAGCATCGACCGCACCTTGCGCGGGCATCCGGACCGGTGACCAACGCGAGCTCTACAGCGGTCTCGGTCTCGCTGCCCTCTTTTACCTGAGGAACACCAGACCACGTCGCCGGCTCATCTTCAGCAAGAAGCTGCCGGAGGGTTCGGCCCTCGTCATCCACCATCGGCGGAGCGGCGACCCCAAGATCGAGGTGATCAAGCCGCCCAGTCCCCCTCAGACCCGGTAGACCTCGACCAGCGTTCGATTCCTCGATCCGCGGCGGCGCCCGAAGATGAAGGCGGCGAGGACCAACAGGGCGATCACGACTCCCGCGGCCACGGCCGTGTCACGAGCCGACTCCGTGGTCTGGTTGACCGCCGATGCGATCTCATTGGCCTTGGCCTCGATGTCCTGTCTAGTAATCGTCACGTTCTTGCAACCTCCAAGCCACCAATCCTGCACCACCCGCCGCGACCAACGCGGTCAAGAATTTCGCCAGAACCACCCACCAAGCTCCCGAGGGGAGCCACATCTTCAGCCCGTTGTAGAGGGCGAGCACCAGGAAGAATGCGCCGAGGCCCAGAGCCATGGCGCCGCCGAGACCCATTCCTGCATGCCTTCCCAGCCTCTTCGCCGGCTCGAGAGTCTCTTGCAGGAGGTATTCCCGCGACATGTCGATCAACTCGGTGGTGAGCTGCGGGATCTCGCGTGGGTCGGCCATGGTGAGCAAGGCTAACAAGGGCTGGACACACCTGAGTAGGCCGGTATGGTGCAAGGCCAGTGAATTTCTTTCGGTCGCTGACCTCCCTCGGGCCGAGATACATGGCCTTGTGGGTCGGCCAGGCGGTCAGCCACTTCGGGACCTATGTCGCCTGGGTGACCCTTCCCTTCCTGGTTCTCGACATCAGTGGGACCGATTCGACGATGGAATTCGCCATCACCTACGCGCTGGAAACCGTGCCGACCCTCTTGCTCGGGTTGATCGTGGGCGTGCTCATCGACCGCTGGCACCTGCGACCGGTGATGATCGCCACCGATCTCCTACGGGCATCGGCCTTCTTCTACCTCGCCGCTTCGTACGGCTCCTATGGCGTGGGAACGGTGTTCTTCATCGCATTCCTGGTCGGATCCTTCACCACGTTCTTCGACGGCGCCCTGTTCGCCCTGATCCCCTCGCTGGTGCCGAGACGCCGGCTCGCCGACGCCAACTCGTTCGTGGCCGCCAGCCAGCAGTTCAATTTCGCCGTGGGCGCTCTCGCCGGGGGCCTGTTTGCCTATCTCTATGGCGGACCCGCGCTGGGTCTCTACATCAACGGGCTCAGTTTCGTGATCTCGGCGGTTTTCCTGGGCTGGGTGGGAAGGGTGGCGCATCACCGCAGCGCCGATGACACCCGCTCCCCGTTCCTCACCGAGGCGATGGACGGCCTGCGCTACATCTGGAGAGAGCCCCGGCTTCGGGTCACCACGATCGCCGCTGCTGTCCCCAACTTCGTCATGGGGTTCATCGAGGCCACGGTGGTTCTCTTGTTCTCTGTGATCTTGGGTGCGGCCAACACCGCCCAAGTCGGCATCCTGGTGGCGGCGATGGGAGTCGGCGGCATCATCGGCGCCTTGATCGCACCCCAGATCATCAGGACGACCGGTCTGGGCCGGACCATGACATTCGGGATGATCCTGACCGGTTTGCTGCTGTTCGCGGTGATGTTCACCACATACGGGCTCGTTCCCCTCGCCCTCAATGTGGGATGGATGATCGGTGTTTCGCTGATCAACGTGCCGCTGGCCACAATCCGTCAGCACTATGCCGACGACAACATGTTGGGGAGAGTCACCACGGTGAGCAGAGCGATCGGATGGGCCACACTGCCCCTCGGCGCTCTGATCGGTGGCTGGTTGGGCGATTCGGAGGACACCCTGCCACTGGTAGCCCGGTTATTCCCTGCCCTTCTGATTGCGACCGCCATATGGTTGATGACCACAGTGGTGTGGAAGGACACGTTCGGCCCGAATTTCGAAGGGCGGCACAGCCGGCGCGAGGAATCCCCGGCCGAGGCAGCATGAGCGAGGCAGCCGTCACCCATCTGACCCCCGAGCAGCTCGAGCGCGGCCTGCCCGGCGTGCTCTCCAGCCCGCAGGACGACGGCCGGGTCGAGATGCTGATCGTCCGCCCCGCCGAGAACGAGCGACTCACGCCTGAAAGCGTCGAGGTCAGCTCTCTGTTCGGGGTCGATGGCGACCACTGGTCGAAAGACAAATATCGCGAAATGCCCGACATCCAGATCGCGATCATCAACTCCCGGCTCCTGGATCTGGTCTCCGGGGGGCGGGACCGCTGGTCCCTTGCCGGAGACAACATCGTCGCCGATCTGGACCTGAGCCAAGCCAACCTCGTGCCTGGTCAAAAGCTGCGGACTGGCACGGCCGTTCTCGAGATAACAGACACACCGCACGAGGGATGCAAGAAGTTCGCCTCACGTTTCGGCTCGGCGGCACTCCGATTCGTCAACGTGGGACCGGCCAAAGAGCTCCGGCTGCGGGGGATCTACGCACGCGTGATACAGGACGGGATGATCACGGTCGGGGACCGCATCCAGAAGCTCTGACCGCTGCGGTCACGAGCTCTCAGCGGCACGCACCCTGATCGTCTCGACGTCACCGGCGATGGCCACTTGCCATTGCTGTCCCTCGAACTCCCATTCGGCAGTGTGCTCGGTGCCCGCGAAGTCGGCGTGGGCCTTGCCAAACATCCCGGTTTCCTCGACGAACGCCTCGAGACATTCCTGCGAGCCGGGATGGAGGAGATAGCAGAGATGCACATACAGACTCGACACCGACTCGTCGTGCAGGCCGGACCTGGCCATCAGGGCGTAGACCGAACCGTCGCTCGGGTCATAGGCACCGGCCAGGACCGCTGATCCATCGAAATTGTGCAGGAAGCTGTCCAGCGGCCCGGCTTCCGGTGAGGTCATCACACCGCCGTTGATCAGCGGCGGGTCCGGCACGGCGTTCCAGCCATCGGCCAGGTCGTCGAGGACTATCCCCAAGGACTCCGGCGCCGGACTCGAGGGAGCCGGGGCGTTCGAAGCCCGGTCTGCGGTGACGCTCCCGGCAGCGTCTCCATTGCCGTTGAGGAAGAACCCGATCACCAGGACGAGCACCGCTCCGCCGGCCGCGACGCGATACATGGTCGGGATCTGATCGAAGGCTCCCCGCCAGCCTGCGACCTGTTCGTCATCAGGTCCCTTGTCTTCGTCCTCGTCGGGAGGGGCGACGGCGGTTGGCGGCTCCCACTCCTCGGCCGGGGCCTCGAGGACCTCGGTCTTCACGATGTCGTATTCGCTTTGTGAGATCTTGCCTTCGTCCAGCATCCGGGCCAGATCTCGCAGATCTTCGAGTCGGCTGCTCACGCTGCTCCCTTGGCGGCGACCCACATTCATCGGCAGCGATGGCCGAAATCAGTAGGCGAATCGGACTAGTCCGCGCCCGATGGTCGGGAATGACGCGGCCAGGATGGCCGAATAATGGCGGGTCACCGACTACTAATGAAGACCGATGGGGAGGAGAGCGGCGTTCCTGGGGCTGGCTGTGTTCCTGGCCATGGTCCTGTTCACATCGATGACCCTGTCCAGCAGCCTTCATGGGTGCCGGGACATCATGTCCCGGGTGGTGTGCGAGCCGGGCGCTGAGTTGGTGCTGCCTCCAAGCTGAGCGAACGAGGCCTAGCGAGCACGACCCCTGAGCGTCGCCATCGACTTGGTGATGCGTCGTTGCCGCGTTCCTCTGTCTCGGCGCTTGGTACGTGGAGCGTGTGACACGACTTGTTGGAGGGCGGGGACGGGGCATGCTCCGCAGATTTTGGTGAATTCGGATCCGTTGTGGACGCGCCTCACGAGAATTGGGCAGTTTGCGTATGATGCTTGTTGGCGAGCCGCCTCGCCTCACTCGCTGATCGGGTTCCCATGCGATCCGACATGGCGCGGGGGAAGGTGACTGGATGTCATCGGCGGTCGGAAGGACTTGACGATCGCATTGTCGACGTGTCTGTCCCCGGTCGAGAGAGCATGGGTCTCCCCCGGGGATCGACGCGCAGAGGAGACAATGATGACCCGTCAGAGGCAGCTCAAGTCCCTGATCCGCTCTCGTATGGACCGCACCGACGAGAAGTACATGGTTGCCCGCCGGCATGTTCTCAACGCTCGCCCGAGTTCCGAGTACGAGCTCCGGGGAGGAACCGATCCCGAAACGTCGGCGTGTGCCAACGCCTTCGCCAACCGTGGGATCGTCGATCCTGTCACCGGACAGCCGATCTCTGAGGGGCTGGTGCTGGGTGTGGGTGGTGGCCTCGGGGCCGGGTACATCCTGTGGGAGTTCAACGCCACGAAAGGCACCGATCGCAAGGTGGTGACGCTCGGGTTCCGCAACCAGTGGCAGTACCCCGACAGGTGGTATGCCAAGGTATGCCAACGCCTCGGCGTGGCCGTCCAGGTACACGAGACCTCGAGCGCCGCCAAGGCCCGGGACCTTCTCGACCAGGCTCTCGACGATGGCATCCCGGCGATAGCGTTTGTATCGACAGCCGACCTGCCCTACTGGCACCTTCCAGCGGAGCAATCCGGATGGTGGGGCTACCCCATCACCGTCTACGGCATAGAGGGCGATCGCTACCTGGTGGATGACCGGAACACGGGACGACTCACCATCGGAGCAGACGACCTTGCCGCAGCCAGATCACGCATCCCGTCGTACAAGAACCGCCTTGTCGTCGCCGATGCGGCCGCCTCCGAGCTTGACGAGGAACAGCTTGTGACTGGGGTGAGAGCCGGTCTCGAGGAGCAGTTGGCACATCTGAGTGAGAAGTCAGCCTCGTTCTCGTTGCCCGCTTTCGACAAGTGGGCCAAGATGCTTATCGACACCAAGAACGCCAAGTCCTGGTCCAAGGTCTTCGCGGACCGCGTCGGTCTGATCGAAGCGTTGGTCTCAGTCGGCGAGCAGGTCGATGACCGGGGGCTGTTCGGAGGAAGCCTGCGACGTCTGTACGCCGATTTCCTCGGTCATGCCGGGGAGCTCATCGCCATCGACCTGTCCGAGCCCGCCAGCGCGTACGTGGTTGCGTCAGAGCGTTGGCTTGACGTTGCCGCGGTGTGCCGCTCCGTGCCGGCCGTGGATGAGGCGTCCCGACTGAGTCGGGTACGCCGCGATGCCGTCGAGCGGGGCGACATCGCCAACGACGCGGCTGCCAAAGCTGCGGAAGGGATCGCCAGTGCTCTCGGCGCACCCGACCTCATCGGCCCAGACGAGATCACCGACCTGTTCGCCAATCTCTCCGAGGCGATCAACGCAGCCGCCAACGCCGAGCGAGATGCTCTGGAGACGCTGCGGGTAGCCGTGACCGGAAGGGAGGGGCATGACCTATGACGGCGCTAGGTATCGCACCGCGACACGGCATCGGGTCGTCGAGAGAGGACTCGAACCTCCACGGGGAGTAATACCCCACCAGGCCCTCAACCTGGAGCGTCCATCAAACACCGTCGCCACTCGGTGGCGGTCTGGTGGTGGTGTCGGAGAGAGGACTCGAACCTCCACGGGGAGTAATACCCCACCAGGCCCTCAACCTGGAGCGTCCATCAAACACCGTCGCCACTCGGTGGCGGTCTGGTGGTGGTGTCGGAGAGAGGACTCGAACCTCCACGGGGAGTAATACCCCACCAGGCCCTCAACCTGGCGCGTCTACCAATTCCGCCACTCCGACTGAAGCCGGGCGAGTCTACGCCGGTCAGTTGTTCAAGAGGATGGTCAGCCCGAACGTGCTGATTCCAAAAAGGACCCCGACGATCACGGTGAGTCGGTCGAGGTTCCGTTCGACAACGGTGCTGCCGCCGAGGCTGGAAGTCGACATGCCGCCACCAAACACGTCCGAGAGGCCGCCGCCCTTGCCCGAATGGAGAAGGACCAGCGCCACCACGGCCAGCGAGAGGATGATGTGGATGACGATTGCGATTGCTTCGACGACAGTCATTGCCTGCCTGATGAGGTTGAGGGATTACACGGATGCCCGTGCGCAGCGGATTGTACCAGCCACCGTCCGCTTCACCTACCCGGCCTGGCGGGCCACCGCTTCGGCCGCCGCCTTGGCCGCTTCCGGATTTCCCAGGTAGCGGCTGGACACCGGCGAGAAGGAGTCGTCCAGCTCGTAGAGCAGCGGGACGCCGGTGGGGATGTTGAGATCGACGATCTCCTCGTCGCTGATCCCGTCCAGATGCTTGACCAGGGCACGGATCGAATTGCCGTGGGCAACCACCAAGGGCTCCCGGCCGGCGAGCAGATCGGGCACGATCGTGTCGTGCCAGTACGGAAGCATCCTGACCACCACGTCCTTCAGGCACTCGGTGGCCGGGAGCAGATCCGGGGGTAGGTCCCTATAGCGAGGATCGTGGCCGGGGTGGCGCTCGTCAGCGGGGTCCAGCGCTGGGGGTGGGACGTCATAGCTGCGACGCCACAGCAGGACTTGCTCGGCTCCATGCTGGTCGGCGGTCTCCTTCTTGTTGAGACCCTGCAAGGCGCCGTAGTGGCGCTCGTTGAGACGCCAGGACCGACGCACCGGGAGGTACTGCCGCCCCATCTCCTCGAGAGTCAGCTCCGCAGTGCTGATCGCCCGCACCAACACGGAGGTGTGGAGGATGTCGGGATCGAGCCCTTCCTCGACGATCAGCCGGCCCGCCTCCCGGGCTTCCTCCTCGCCCTGTTCCGTCAGACCGACATCGGTCCAGCCGGTGAACAGGTTCTCCAGGTTCCAGGTCGACTGCCCGTGCCTGAGCAGGATCAGTCGGTGCGTCATACCCAATACCGGACAATGGCGGCGAAGCTGTCGGGATCGAGAGAAGCACCGCCGACCAGGGCGCCATCGACGTCCGACTTCGCCATGAAGTCCTTGATGTTGGCTGCGTTCACCGATCCGCCATAGAGAATCCGAACGCCCTCGGCGGCGTCTGACGAGACCTTGTTGGTGACCGTCTCCCTGATGATCCCGGCCATCGTGCCGGCGTCGTCGGGCAATGCGGTGCGGCCCGTGCCGATGGCCCATATCGGTTCGTAGGCGATCGCCGAAGAGCCCAGGGCTTCAGGATCGAGGCGGGCCAGTGAGGCGACGACCTGGGACACGACAACCTGCTCCGCCTCGCCCGCCTCGCGTTGTTCGAGGGTCTCGCCGACGCAGACAATCGGGCGCATTCCGGCATTTGCCACCGCCTTGGCTTTCTTGGCCACCATCTCGTCGGTCTCCCCAAAACCCTGACGGCGCTCGGAATGGCCAACGATCACATGACCCACCGAGAGCTTGGCCAGCATCAGAGGCGAGATCTCGCCGGTGAAAGCCCCCGACTCCTCCCAATGGACGTTCTGCGCTCCCAGACCGAACCAAAGTCGGTCGGCCTCGATCACTGTCTGCACCGATCGGAGCGACGTGAAAGGCGGTGCCACCACGACCTCCACCCGGTCGTAGTCCTTCACCTCCAAACGGTAAGAGAGCTTCTGGATCATTTGGATCGCCTCGAGGTGTGTGGCGTTCATCTTCCAGTTTCCGACGATGAGGCTCTTGCGATCAGGCATTCCGACCACCGGCCCACTTTTCGAGCACCTTCACGCCGGGAAGCTCACGACCCTCCAGAAGTTCCAGACCCGCTCCCCCGCCCGTCGACACGTGTGATATCTCGGATTCGAGGCCCAGGGATCGCACGGCAGCCACCGAGTCGCCGCCTCCGACGGCGGTGTATGCAGTCGCCTCGGCCACCGCCCGGGCTATCGCCTCGGTGCCGGACTTGAAGGGCTCCCATTCGAACACACCCATCGGTCCGTTCCAGAACACGGTCTCCGCGGTGCGGATCACCGACGCGAAGAGCTGGTTCGTCTCCCTCCCCACGTCGAGGCCCATCCAGCCGGGTGGCATCTCCTTGACATAGGTCACCTTGTGCTCGGCGTCCTCTCCGAACTCGGTGGCGATGACCACGTCCACCGGGAGTATCAACCTCTCCGCGTGAGGCCCATCGAGGATCCGCTTCACCGCCTCGATCTGATCATCTTCCACCAGCGAGGTACCCACTTCATCTCCCTTGGCCTTCAGGATGGTGAAACACATCGCCCCACCTATCAGCATCACATCGACCTTGGGGAGCAGGTTTTCGATCACTCCGAGCTTGTCCGAGACCTTGGCGCCCCCCAGGACCACGACGTAGGGCACCTTCGGATCGACAAGGAAGTGCTCCAACGCGCTCGAGCTCGTCCACCAGGAGCGGCCCGGCGACCGACTTGACCAACTCGGCCACTCCGACCGTGGAGGCATGCGCCCGATGCACCGAACCAAAGGCGTCCTGGACGAAGAGACCGACCCCTCCGGCGAGACCGGCAGCCGTGGCCGGGTCGTTCTTCGTCTCTCCCGGGTCGAAACGGGTGTTCTCGAGGACGGTGATCTGGCCACCGCTCTCGAACCCGATCTCCTTCTTGGTGAGCCCGGCCATCGCGTCTGCCACCGGGCGAAGCGAGAAGGCAGGATCGGGGCCTTCCGGGCGGCCGAGATGTGAGCAGACCCTGACCCGGGCACCGGAATCGACGAGGCGCTCCAGGGTGGGCAGAGCCGCCCTGATCCTGAAGTCATCAGTGATGACTCCATCCTCCATGGGAACATTCAGGTCTGACCGCACCAGCACATCGAGGCCGCTGACGTCCACGTCGTCGAGGGTCAGGTATTCAGGCATTCGGTTCAGTCCTCGGTGACGGCCAGTGTCTCCAGCACTCTGCCCAGCTTGAGCGGGTCGTGCTCGGGCCAGTCTGCCGCCTCATCGGCCAGATCTGCAAAGACGACACGCCAGCCGTGACGAGCCGCATCCTCGGTCTCGATCACCACACGTTCGTGGCCCTCCGGGATTGCAAGTGGCCCGTCGTGGGCCACGACGATCCCCGGGCCAGTGACCCCGACATGCTTGGCGAGCGCTTCGAGGTGCTCTGCACCGCTCACGCCGAAGGTCTCCGCATCCTGGGTGACCAGATTCAGTACGAACACCCGCTGAGCAGCCGCTCCCATGATTGCCGGGGCCAGCATGTTGACCTTGAGAGCCGAGAGGATCGATGTGTAGAGGCTTCCCGGCCCGATCACGATCTGGTCGGCGGCGGCGACAGCGGTCAGGGCGCGCTGGGTGGCCACGACATCTCTCGGTTCGATGTGGAGCTCGGTCAGCTCGCCGGCGGTCTGCGAGATCCTCTTCTGCCCGACAACCTCCAACCCATCGATCGTCGCCGTGAGCGTGATCGGCTGATCGGCCACCGGGATCACCGATCCCATCGGTCCCCAGCATCCGCTCCGCCGTGGAAACCGCCGATTCGAAGTCCCCGAACAAGTCGGCGAGACCGGCCAGGATCAGGTTGCCCAATGAGTGCTCGGCCACGTCGCCACCGGTGAACCGGTGCGAGAAGAGCTCGGACCACAGGGAAGGCTCCGGAGTGAGGGCCAGCAGACAGCGGCGCACGTCACCGGGTGGTGGGATCCCCAAACCGCTCAGCCTGCCGGACGAGCCTCCGTCGTCTCCCACGGCCACGAGTGCCGATATCTCCCCGGCATAACACTGAATGGCCTCGAGGGCGGCCGCCTGGCCGTGGCCGCCTCCCAAGGCAGTCACAACCGGGCCCTCGGGATCGAGGAGCAGAGGAGCCAGCGCCGTCTCGGTCTGGGTCTGCGGTTTCATCGCTCGATATCGCGGTGTCGGACCGAGGCGGTGATCCCGTGCTGAGCCAGCCGGCGACCCAGCTCCTCAGCAATCGCCACGGAGCGATGATGCCCACCGGTGCAGCCGATGCCCACCGACAGGTACGACTTGCCCTCCGCCTCGAAATGCGGGATGAGAAAGGCCAGCATCTCGTCGGCGCGATCGACGAATTCCTTGGCCGCGTCTTCGCTCATCACATACTCGGCAACGCGCTCGTCGGTGCCTCGCAGCGGCCGCAGCTCCGACACCCAGTGGGGATTGGGGAGGAATCTGACGTCGAAGAGGAGGTCGATGTCACGTGGCGTCCCGTTCTTGAAGCCGAAGGAGCGAATCGACACGCGCATCGGGCGGGCCATCTCCTCCTCGCTGAACTGGGTCGTGAGCCGCTCCCGCAGCTCGTGAATGTTGAGCGACGAGGTGTCGACGATGACATCGGCCTCTTCGCGGAGGTCAGCGAGCAGCTCTCGCTCGGCCACGATCGACTCGGAGATGGTCGAGTGACCGAGAGGATGGGGACGTTTGTTCTCCTCGTAGCGGGACACGATGACGTCGTCCTCCGCATCGAGGAACACGACCCTGGTCATCACGCCCTCCCGACTCAGCTCCTTGACCGCGCCCCGCAATTCCGAAATGGGAAGACCTCCCCTGGAATCGATGACGACGGCGAGATGCTTGTGGCGCTCGGGGATGTCATGGGACTGGGCGGCCGGGACGAGAAGCCTCGGGGGGAGATTGTCGATGACCGTGTAACCGAGGTCTTCCAGGATCTTGGCGGCAGACGATCGACCGGCGCCCGACATGCCCGTGACCACCAGAACGTGAGGATGATCGGTTGCGGGACGCTCCATCGGTGCTCTCGATCAGTTGTGCAGTGCAGCGTACAGATCGTCGGCCACGTTCCTCGGCACCACCTCGGCCAGGGAATCCGCCTGTACTTCCCTCAATTTCTTCAACGAACCAAATCGCTTCAAGAGGTCCTTCTTCCGCTTCGGGCCGATCCCGGGGACCTCATCGAGGATCGAGTCGATCATCGACTTCGAGCGAAGTTGGCGGTGGTAGGTGATGGCGAAGCGATGGGCCTCGTCACGGACCTGCTGCAGGAGATACAGCGCCTCGGCATCCCGGGGGATCCGCACCGGCTCGGGTTGCCCGGGCAGGTACACCTCCTCCATCCGCTTGGCGAGGCCGATCGCCGGGATGTCGATCTCGAGCTCGTCGAGGACCTTCACCGCCCGGCCCAGCTGGCCCGCTCCCCCGTCCACCAGTACCAGCGAAGGTGGATAGGAGAACCTGCCCTGCTCGGCCACATTCCGGTCCCTCTCCGCCAGGAACGCGCGGAAGCGGCGGCGAATGGTCTCCTCCATGGCGGCGAAGTCGTCCTGGCCCTGGATGGTCCGGATCTTGAACCTCCGGTAGTCCGACCTCTTCGGCAGGCCATCCTCGAGCACGACCATCGACGAGACGGTGTTCGTCCCCTGCAACGTCGATATGTCGAACGCCTCGATGCGGAGGGGTGGCTCGGGCAGGTCGAGGACATCCTGGAGCGAGCGAAGGGCCTTGGCCCTCGCGTTGTGGTCCTGACTGCGCTTCAGTCGGTGCCGGGCGAAGGCCTCGGCGGCGTTGGTCGCGGTCGTCTCCATCAAACGTCGCTTCGAGCCCCTGGTCGGCACCCGGAGGCTGACCTTGGTTCCCCTCCGCTCGGCCAGCCACTCCTGGAGCAATTCCTTCTCGGCAGGTTCGATCTCGACCAGGACCTGGCGAGGCGGGTCGTCCTCCCCATAGAGCTGTCTGATGACGCGCCCCATGAGCTCGGCATCGGTCAGTTCCTCGACTCGATCAACGACGGTGCCCATCCGTCCGACGAGTCGTCCCTTCCTGACATGGAGGATCTGAAATGCCGACTCGAGGTCGTCTCCATGGAATGCGATGAGGTCGAAGTCCTCGGGGCGGTCCGAAACCACGTCCTGTCGGAGAAGGGCTCGACGTACGTCTTCGATCCGGTCACGGTGCCGGGCGGCGAGCTCGAACTCCTGTCGCTCCGACGCTTCCCACATGCGGACCTGCAAATCGGTCAGCACCATGTCGGTGTCCCCCCGGAGGAAGGCAGCGAGCCCGTCGACCATCTGCTGGTAGTCCTCGGGGGTCACGGCATCGATGCAGGGTCCGGAGCATTTCTCGATGTGATAGAGGAGACACGGTCGTCCCTGGGCTTGCTGACGGTTGAAGAGCGAGTCCGTGCAGGTGCGGACCGGGAAGGTGCGGAGGAGCTGGTCGAGGGTCTTGCGGATGGCGTAGGTGTGGGCGTACGGCCCGAAGTACTCGTTGCCCTTGCGCTTGGCGCCCCGCATGACCCTGGCACGGGGCCATTCGTCGCTCCGGGTGATGGCCAGGTAGGGATACGACTTGTCGTCGACGAGCTTGATGTTGAAGCGGGGACGATGCCTCTTGATCAGTGAGAACTCGAGCATCAACGCAGCGACTTCGGACTCGGTGATGATCCACTCGACCGATTGGGCGTTGTCGACCATGGCCTGGGTACGCGGGTGAAGCCCCACGCCGAAGTAGGACGGCACACGGCCTCGCAGACTCTCGGCCTTGCCGACGTAGATCACTTTTCCGTGCTTGTCACGGAAGATATAGGCGCCGGGTTGGGCCGGTATCTCCGATGGTTTTGGTCGGTTGAACACGCCTTCTCAGGGTAGGAGGCGCCAACGGCAAGCCAGCAGTCTCGGGATCCCCGCCTGGTCGTCCAGTTCGTGGTGGGGAGCCTCGACGAATCGCTCCAAATACCAACCCGACGGCTGCCGCCGACTCGAGGATTCTGGCTGTAGTCCGATGATGGAACAGCATCTGCCCCTCGCCCGCCGGTTCCAATGTGGTCCCCGAGGAGAAGTAGTCGCCCGGCCGCCACAGAGTCTCACCGTCGGAATCGGAGATCGGAGTGGCTTCGGGGGCGGTCCGAAACGGGTGATTGATCACCAGTGCGAAGACTCCGCCGGGCCGAACCGCCCGTGCAGCTTCCGCAAAGAGCCGACCTTCGTCCTCGATGTGCTCGAGGGCCAAGACACAAAATGCCCCGTCATAGGAATCGTCGCGGAGGAAGCCGAGATCGGGTAGCCGTCCGAGGACGACAGGTCCCGAATCAGCGGCTCGTCGGGCAAGGGCGAGGGTCAGGTCGACGCCGTGTGCGGCCGCCCCGGATTCCTTCAGAGCCCGCATGACGCGCCCTTCGCCACATGCGAGGTCGAGATATGTCCGCCCGGCTTCGGGCTGGAGGACGTCGAGGAGCATCGGGTTGACCACCGCCTCGTAGGCGGGGTCGTCTTCGATCTCGGTGACCCACCAATCGGACAGATCGGACCACGACATCTGTGAATTGTGCCCCGTCGGGCAACGCCCTCAGTCGCTGAGGACGTCCTTGAACCAGGGCAGTGTCCGCCCGAGACCTTCGCGCAACGAGATCTGGGCCTTCCAGCCGAGGACCAGCTCCGCCTTGGTGGTGTCTGGCCGCCGGACCATGGGGTCGTCGGTCGGTCGGTCGTGGAACTCGATCCCTGGGTGGTTTCCGACCACGTCCTGGACCGTCTCGGCCAGTTCCAGCATCGTCACCTCTTCGGGATTCCCGATGTTCACCGGGCCGGTCTCATCGGAGAGCAGGAGCCGGAGAATGCCCTCCACCTCGTCATCGACGTAGCAAAGAGAGCGGGTCTGCGACCCATCGCCGAACACCGGCAGCGGTCGGTTCTGCAGCGCAGCCTTGAAGAAGGCGGGGACCGCTCGACCGTCGTCGGCGCGCATCCGAGGGCCGTAGGTGTTGAAGATCCGGACGATCCTGGTGTCGACACCGTGCTCCCGGTTGTAGGCGAGGGTCATGGCCTCGGCGAAGCGTTTTGCCTCGTCGTAGACCCCCCTGGGCCCGATCGGGTTGACGTTGCCCCAGTAGGTCTCGGGTTGGGGGTTGACCAGAGGATCTCCGTACACCTCCGAGGTAGATGCCAGGAAGAACGTCGCTCCCTTGTGATGAGCAAGACCGAGGCCCTTGTGGGTTCCGAACGCACCGACCTTGAGGGTGTGGATCGGCCACTTCAGGTAGTCGACCGGTGAAGCCGGTGAGGCGAAATTCAGGACATAGTCGACGTCGCCCGGAACGTGGAGATAGTCGGTTACGTCATAGTCGATGAGGCGGAACTTCCGGTCTCCCATCAGATGAGAGACGTTCTGGGCGTTCCCGGTGATCAAGTTGTCGATGCAGGTGACCTGGGCGCCGGAATAGACCAGCCAGGTGCACACATGTGATCCGAGAAAGCCAGCGCCCCCCATGACCACGGCGTGCTTTCCCTCCAGCTCCCTGAAGCCACCAAACGCCGAACGGCGCATGTCAAACACGTCAGATCCTTCCAAAGCGGTATCAGGCTATATCGGCAATGCGGTGAGCAGGTTTACCGGAAGGTTCAGCCCCCAACCAGTTCCCGGAGGAATTTTCCGGTGTAGCTCTCCCCCACCTGGGCGACCTCCTCGGGAGTGCCGATGGCAAGCACCCGTCCCCCGCCGCTGCCCCCCTCTGGACCGAGGTCGATGACATGGTCGACAGACTTGATGACGTCGAGGTTGTGCTCGATCACGACCACCGTGTTGCCGGCATCGACGAGACGTTGCAGGACCTGGAGCAGCTTTCGGATGTCCTCGAAGTGGAGCCCGGTGGTCGGCTCGTCGAGGATGTAAAAGGTTCGCCCGGTCGAGCGCCGTCCCAGCTCTGAAGAGAGCTTGATCCGCTGTGCCTCGCCGCCGGACAGGGTCGTTGCCGGCTGACCCAGCCTCACGTAGCCGAGACCGACGTCATACAACGTCTGCAAGACGCGGACGATCTTGGGCTGGTTCTCGAAGAACCCGAGGGCTTCCTCGACCGACATCTCGAGGACATCCGAGATGTCGTGACCCTTCCACAGGATCTCCAGCGTCTCCCGGTTGTAGCGCCGGCCCCCGCACACCTCACAAGGCACATACACATCGGGCAGGAAGTGCATCTCGATCTTGATCGTGCCGTCACCGGCACATGCCTCACACCGCCCGCCCTTGACGTTGAACGAGAAGCGCCCCGGCTTGTACCCACGTGCCCTTGCCTCGGGCGTCTGGGCGAAGAGAGACCTGATCTGGTCGAAGAGCTTGGTGTAGGTGGCCGGGTTGGACCGCGGAGTGCGGCCAATCGGGGACTGGTCGATATCGATCACCTTGTCGATGTGCTCGATCCCCTCGATCTTCTTGTGCCGGCCCGGCACGACCCTGGCCCGATTCACCCGGTTGGCCAGAACCTTCCACAGGATCTCCTCGATCAGGGTCGATTTCCCCGACCCGGACACCCCGGTGACCGCGGTGAACATCCCGAGCGGGAAGGCGACATCGATCCCCTGAAGGTTGTTCTCGGTGGCGCCACGGATCGTGATCTCCTCACCGTTTCCCTGCCTCCGGATGAACGGGACCGGGATCTGGCGACGCCCGGCCAAATAGTCCCCGGTGATCGAGTCGGGCGCAGCGGTGATGTTGGCGAGCGTGCCCTCGGCAACGACGTGACCCCCGTGCTCGCCGGCTCCCGGGCCGATGTCAACGATGTGGTCTGCCACCCGGATCGTGTCCTCGTCGTGCTCGACCACGATCAGCGTGTTGCCCAGGTCGCGGAGACGGAGCAGGGTCTCGATCAGACGCTGGTTGTCCCGCTGGTGAAGACCGATGCTTGGCTCATCGAGGATGTAGAGGACACCGACGAGACCGGAGCCGATCTGGGTGGCGAGCCTGATTCGTTGCGCCTCTCCCCCGGCCAGAGTCGCCGCCGATCGGCTCAGGGACAGATAGTCGAGCCCCACATCGAGGAGGAACTGGATCCTCGCCTTGACCTCCTTGAGCACGCGCTCGGCGATGGCTCGCTCCCGGTCGCTGAGCTCGAGATCCTCGAAGAACTCCTTGGCCTGGCCGAGAGCGAGATCGGAGACCTCGGCGATGTTGCGATCGGCGATCGTGACGGCAAGGGAGATCGGGATTGAGCCGGCCGCCACCGCACGCCTCACAGGGGACCTCAGCCATGTACTCCTGGTAGTACTCCCGAGCCGACTCACTCTCGGCCGACTCGTGACGACGGTTGAGGAACGGGATAGCCCCTTCGAAGGTGGCCTGCCACTGTCGCTTTCGGCCGAAGCGGTTGGTGTACTTGATGGTGATCTTGTCCTGACCGGTGCCGTAGAGGATCTTCTGCTGGATGTCTTCGGGCAGGTCCTTCCATGCGGTGTCCATCGAGAAGCCGAACACCTCGCCGAGACCGGTGAGCAGCCGGTGGTAGTAGCGCATGCGGTTCGACGACCACATCGGGATCACGCCCTCACCGAGTGACAAGCCCGGGTCTGCGATCACCAGCTCCGCATCGACCTGATACCTGGTGCCGATCCCTGAGCACACGGTGCACGCCCCGTACGGGCTGTTGAAGGAGAAGTTGCGAGGCTGCAGGTCCTCGAAGGAAAGACCGCATTTCGGACAGGAGAGGTGTTGGGAGAACGTCAGAGTCGCCCCGTCGACGATCTCGATGTCGGCCGTGCCCTCGGTGAGGGTGAGCGCCGTCTCGAGTGACTGGGTCAGCCTCTGCTCCATCCCTTCCTTGCGGACGAGACGATCGACCACCACCTCGATGGTGTGCTGGTGATAGCGGTCGAGCTTGATCTCTTCGGTCAGCTCTCTGACCTCGCCATCGACCCGGGCCCGGGCAAAACCCTCTTTGGCCAGGTCGGCGAGGAGGCTCTCGTACTCGCCCTTCCGCCCCCTGACCACCGGAGCCAGGACCTGGAATCTGGTGCCCTCGGGAAGCTCGAGGATGCGGTCGACGATCTGCTGCGGGGTCTGACGCTCGACAGGTGTTCCGTCGTTGGGGCAGTGGGCAATGCCGATCCGGGCATAGAGGAGACGCAGGTAGTCGTGCACCTCGGTGACCGTCCCCACGGTCGACCGGGGGTTGCGCGAGGCCGTCTTCTGGTCGATCGAGATCGCCGGGGACAGCCCGTCGATGAAGTCGACGTCGGGCTTGTCCATCTGCCCCAGGAACTGACGGGCATAGGCGGACAACGATTCGACATAGCGGCGCTGCCCCTCGGCATAGATGGTGTCGAAGGCCAGCGACGACTTGCCCGACCCGGAGAGACCGGTGAAAACGATGAGTTGGTTGCGGGGCAGCTCGACCGTGAGGTTCTTCAGGTTGTGCTCACGGGCGCCCCTGATGAGAATCGAGTCGGTGGACACGCTCCGCCTGGTGGTCGCCTGAGTTACGACAGTGTAATCCAGATCAGCGGCGAACACCTGTTCGTTCGACTGGCTCTTGGGGAGCGAACATCATCAGGACGAAGGCCGTTATCGCGGGGGCGACGGCTCGAGTGATGTCGAAATAGGACTGCCACACCTGCCTGGTGAACACCACGCCGAGGGCGACGAAGCCGAGAAACGCCCAGCCCACCAGATGCTTCGACAGCAAGACACGACGGGTGTAGAGGACGAAGAGCACCATGATGGCGACCCCAACGGCCATATCCAATGGATCGGACGCCCAGCCTTCGATGGCCTCAACGAATCCCACAAAAGGCAACCCGATTTCCTGGACCTGCGACACCCCCGACTCCAATCCGATCTGCAGGCGGAGGTACAGCCCCCAAAGTCCAACCGCTCCTACGGGCACTACAAGGGCAAGGGCTGCGTCGCGATCGTTCTTCTGATATCTCCACAGCCACCAAGCAGACCCCACGGCGGCGATGAGCATCACCTCGCGTGACAGAGCTGCAAGCGCGAGCAGGATCACTCCCCATGCACGCCGGTCTCGGAGAAACATGGCAACGGCGCCGAATGCGGCCGCCGCCGCAACTATCCCTGCCCCGGAGATGTTCATCTCGCTGATAAAACCGAGATTGAAGGCGAAGGTCAGACCCCACCAGGGCGACATGCCCATGGACTTCGCGACACTTGCCGTGGCGAGCGTGCCTGCGCCCATCGCCAACACATTCACCACGATGAGTGCCCAGACGATCGTTGCAGGTGAGAAGAAGCCCCCGCCACCAGCCAGCAGCGGGTAGAGCATTCGCTGGCTTCGATAGAGCGGCCGATCGAGCACCGATGCATTCGTCTCGGGGTCGAGAACGAGGGGATCATTCGCCTGCACGAAGAAGAACTTGCCGTCATGGCCTTGACTCGCACGCAGGAAGACGTCGCCGAGACGTTCCTCGGCGTAAACACGAGTCGGCAAGGCTTCTTCGCCGAAGGCAGTAAACAGCGTGGCGTCCCAGTCAGTCTCAGACAAGCTTCGGACAACGAGAACGCTGGAGAAGACGAGGGCAACGAGGGCAACGAGCCAGGCACCCTCGAGTGCTTTGCTCACGTTTGGCCGAGCGGATCCGGTCACGGAACCCGGGCGACGACAAGCCAACTCAAACCCTGCCCCACGCCGATCGCATCGATCCTCTTCGCCAACGGGACCAAGAGGTCGAAGGTCTTCGCCTGGGTCGCAGAGATTCGCCCCGCGCCCATTGCATGATGAAGTCGCCAGCCAAGTCCTCCAAACCGATTGAAAGACTCGACAGAGACCAATTCCAAGCCAGCCGATCTGACAATGTCCTCGATGTCCTCCCGATCGAATCGCCTCACATGGCCGGCGGCCCTGTCGGTAGGCCCGAAGAGATGTGCCCCGGCCGGGACCTGGATGAGCACGTTGCCTCCAGCGTCGAGGTAGCCGGCAACACGGCCCAGCAATTGCTTGGGCTCATGAGAGCGTTGGAGGCCGTCGAAGAGGATCGCCGTATCGAAACGCTCGAGATCTGGTTGGGCTACGTCGAAGTCGCTCAAGACCACGTCGAGGTTCTCCAGGTGCCCGAATCTCCGGCGCAAAGTCTCGACGTGCACAGGGTCACTGTCGGTGACGAGCAGGCGGTCTCGGTCGAGGAGATGTGACGTGGTGTGACCCGGGCCCGCATTCACCTCGATGACTCGGTCTCCCAGATTGCCGTCGAATCGCTCCAGGATCCAGCGACGAAATCTGGGCGCCCTTCCCAACGCCTGACGGGTGACTACCGAGTCCTCATTTGTGGCACGTGTGTCGACAAACCGAAACTTGAGAATGAGCCACAGCGCTTCGACGCCGTCACGCCAGCCGATGTTCTTGCCTTCTGCATACGTGCGGCCGTGATACGAGATGGGAACCTCGTAGATGCGTGCCCCCCATTGCGCCAGGCGGGCAGTCACCTCGGGCTCGAGGCCGAATCGGTCCGAAGTCAAACGAAGCCTCTTCAGCACGTCCCCCCGGACCGCCTTGTAACAGGTCTCCATGTCCGTGAGATTCAGGTCGTTGGCCATGTTGGAGAAGGCTGTCAGCAGTCGATTCCCGAGCGCGTGCCAGAAGAAGAGGACGCGACGGACCTCGCTCGACGCGAACCGGGAGCCGTAGACAGCGTCGGCTTTCCCGTCAAGGATGGGCGCGATGACCTTGCCGTATTCCTCCGGGTCATACTCGAGATCGGCGTCCTGGATGATCCCGATGTCCCCGCTCATATGCTCGATCGCTGTTCGGATGGCCTTTCCCTTGCCCATGTTGACCGGTTGCGCGATGACCTTGATCCTGGCGTCGTCTGTGGCCAGCTCCTGGAGGATCTCGAGGGAGTTGTCCAGCGAGCAATCATCGACGCATACCAATTCGATCTCACAGTCGACCGGCGAGGCCAGGACGCGTTCAACGATGGTGCGCAAGGTGCGCGACTCGTTGTACACGGGCATCAGGACTGAAAGAGTGGGCATATGGGGCAGAGGGCCTCCTCTAAATATCGGCAACAACGGACGTCGCCGAAGTATGAATGTATAGATACAAACATCAATCTCGGTGTTCCGATGCGAGAGTCGTCAAGAATCCCTGGCGATAGGCCGATGAGCTGGCACGATTGTCGAGCCGCTTCCCCGAACGACCACGACGAGGAGATCTCTTCTAGGACATGAGCGCCAAGGACATACTCGACATTCCGGCCGTGTACTTGCTGTGGCAAGCTCCATTTGTCGCCCAGAAGATGGCACCGGTTGTGGCCTCGGATTCGTTTCGTCGGGCTCGCTCAGTTCTCGACGTCGGTTGTGGACCAGGCACCAACACTCGCTCGTTCAGCCAAGTACCCGAGTATCTGGGTGTCGATCTCGACGAGCGCTATATCGTGTACGCCAGAAAGCGCCACGGCCGAGAATTTCGAGTCGCGGACGTGACATCTGACATCCCGAGCTCTTCCAAGTTCGACCTCATCTTGATGAACAGCCTGATGCACCATCTCGACGAGGCGGGCGTCGCCCACCTCTTAGGTTCCTTGCCCTCGCTACTCGCCGACGACGGCGAGATCCATATTCTGGACCTCGTCCTCGCAGAAGAGGGCTGCCGCGAAAACTCGCTCTCGCCGACCAAGGAGAGTTTCCACGATCCATTCCGGAGTGGCGGAGCCTCGTGAGCAAGACGCTCGAAATCCGCGATATCTCGCCCTTCAACCTCACATTCGGCGGTATCGAACTCTGGGAAATGGTCCACATCTCGGCTGCGTGACCGAATCGCTTTCGACTCGCCAGACCGAGATCGATCAGGACAAATCCTCAGTCATCCATGTGCGACGGTCTGGCTACCGCCACCACAGATGACCCAAATGGCAACATTCGGGCAAATCGAACAGCTATCGCCGCTTCCATGCTGAACCAGCGGTATGCGAGCTCTGAGAGGAACGATCGACCGCCGGCCTCGACTGGAAGTACTCCCAACGTCGACTCCGGCCATCTCCAGCCAACGCATCACCAGTTTCGGTGGGACGAGACCCGCAAACATATAGCCGATCTGATCGACTTTGAATCCCGACGACTCGAGACGACCTCGCAGCTGCTTCGCCGAATAGCGTCGAAAATGAGCATTGGTCACATCATGGCTGGACCAGAGCCAGCCATAAGCTGGCACAGTCAGAATCAGTAGCCCGTCGCGTGACATGCAGGCCGCGACCTTTCTTAGGGCAGACGTGTCAGCTTCAATATGCTCCAGGACGTCGAGCATGACCACGATGTCGTAGGTCTCATCGATCTCCAGGTCGAAGATGTCTCCCAGGACAATCCGGTCGTTGATTGGTGAGTCAGGTCGGAGAGCAAGAGGATCGATCTCGATCCCGCTCACGGCTACCGCCCCAGCGGCCGACAGATGTTCCATCGTCACGCCTGAGCCACATCCGATATCGAGCACGGAGCATCGAGTGAGATCGACTCGCTTCGAGATGAGCTGACCAACCAGCCTGCGCCGAACCTTCCACCAGAAATGGTGCAGCTCGAGATCGGGATATTGGCGGACATAGGTCTCATCCATCTTTGACGCCAAACGTCCGTTCGATGACATAGATAGGGCGAGCCTTCACTTCCTCATAGATGCGACCCACATACTCACCCAGGACTCCCAGCATTAGGAGCACCGTCCCCCCAAAACCGATCTGCAGCAATGCCAGCGCCGTGAACCCTTGAGGTGCCGCTCCGGTGCCGATCCGAACGACCAGGGCGTAAGCCCCGAAGACCAGCCCTCCCAGCAAACCAAACAGACCGAGCGCGGTTGCGATGCGTAGGGGCACAACTGAGAAGGCGAGTATCCCGTCAAGAGCGAGCCCGACCAGGTCGCCGAGTGAGTATTTGCTGGCTCCGCCGGCTCGGTCACTGCGTTCGACGGGAATGCCGACCTGCTTGAACCCGACCCAGGCTCTCAGCCCTCGCAGGTACCGTTGCCGTTCGGGAAGACTCGACATCACATCGGCAACTTCTCGGGACACGAGGGCGAAGTCGCCCGCGTCGATTGGGATATCGACGCTCGACATGGTCGATAGCAGCCGGTAGTGCAGCGCGTAGGCTGCCCGCATCAGAAACGACTCCTTCCGCTGTATCCGTTGGGCATAGACGACGTCCGCTCCGCCTCTGTATTCCTCGATGAATTTGCTCAGGACTGTGGGATCGTCCTGAAGGTCCCCATCGATCACGAACACGGCATCCCCACGCGGATAGTCCATGCCTGCGGTGACCGCCGCCTGGTGCCCAAAGTTGCGAGAGAGCCCGATCACTCCCAGTCGAGGGAATTCATCTCGAAGGATCAGGAGCTTTCGCAGAGTCGCGTCACGGCTCCCATCATTCACACACAAAACCTCATGCTGATCGGGGAGGGACAGTCCCGAAAGCACATCGAACACGGTACGAACCGTCGTTTCGACTACGTCCTCTTCGTTGAAAAGCGGAATGACAACAGAAACAGCCGGATATGGTCGCAGCGACTCGCCCTGTGGTTGCGGGTAGTTGGCTCAGTTGACATGGCTGTCCAGTTCCTCAAATACGTCGAACCATCCGAAGGAGGATCGATCGGGGTATACCGTCTCAACGATCTCGACGAACCGGGGTGGCAACGGAGACGAGAAGTCTGGTGAAAGATTCACCACCACGGCAGACAGCTCCCCATCAAGGACGGCAGCGTCCAGGTCACCGATGCGCCAGGATTCGGCAAGGAAATCGAACAACACTGGCGTGGGATTGGAGTCCCTGTCAGGAAGTAGATCTCTGGTGAGTCAGGGCCGGCGTATATCGAACGTGGCGCGTAAGGCTCGAGGTGATTCACCAATTCCGAATAGAACTCCTGCTGTGCCGGAATATCGATGCCTCCGCGGTCGACGTCAAGTGCGACCAGTTCTACCGGTTCTGCAAGCGGTGTCGACACGTAGAGGTACCCCTGCTCGAGTTGGATCGCAACAATCGAGGCGGTCAACAAGAGAATTGCGGCGAGCGCCCTTGAGGCATTCGGACCAACGATCCAAACTCCGAGGGCGGTGACGATCCATGGAACGAGGTACAGCGCGTAGATCGCATTGCTCACGGGGTACTGAATGAATGCGAACGCTGCCAACATCAAGGCACACAGCAGATGTTCTGTGGTCAGCCGGCTGCGCCATCCTCTCCCAGCAATCCCTGCCGAAACGGCCAAAGGGGCCAGCATGATGAGTACGACTGCCAGAGTCCACCACCATTGCCAGCCAACGGAAGCGACGACATATGGTCAGGACAACCCAAGTGCCGAATACCAGCTTTGGGTTGATTCGTCGGTAGACCCAGTAGGTCAGGAGTGCCACGGCGCCCAGCAGGAGCAAAAGGAGTAACGGTATAGACGTGCTCCAGGCCGCCGAGTCGAACCGCAGTTGAGGTAGTCGAAACCAACCCGAGATCAAGGCATCGCCGTTCCCGGACAGAATGTAAGGAATGGCAAAGATCCCCACGGGCACGACGACCGCAAGGGAGAAAATGGCGACGGCGCTCAGCGGGACCACTTGACCACCAGGCATCCTCGGGACTGATTCCTTTCGGAATCCGATGAACGCCGCCAGTGCCAGCGGAACAAAGAGCAATGCAATCGCATGAATCGACGGAGCTCCGGCCAGTAATACACCGAAAAAGAGCACGATGAGGGCGCCCAGGGCGACCAGGAGTCTGCGCCTGGGTGAATCTGGACTGATAAGCATGATGAGATATAGGGCGACGGCCGCCGCAACAAAGGCGCCGGTCGATTTCACAAGGAAACTGACGCCCGTGAGAACGCCGGCGGCTCCCAGGACCCACGGGTTCCTGCTGTCCAGCCACCGCAGGACCAACCAGCCGCAGGCGAGACCCAACGCGGCATTCCACCATGAAGGCATCGAGGCCGGATAGACCGCGAACCCGACCAGCATCGCCGCCACTCCAACTGAAGCCGCCACCACGGTCGGCTGAACACGACGCGTCGATCCCGAAAGATGCAAGGCCAGCGACTGCAGCGATAGCGATGTTGGCGACGCGGAGACTGCGCACGCTCTCCCCAATGAGGGAGAACACCCCGGCGTGGGCATATGCCTGAAGCCCTCCGTATGTGTCGTGGAAGTCGACATGGGGGACTTCGCCGCCCAAGACCCGTGTAGCCGCCTGGCCCAGTGTTCCTTCGTCGTGAGGGATCCAGCCCCTAAAAGCCAGCCTGGCAAGAACGACGAGCCCAACGACCAGCAACCCCCAGGCCAACACTGAGTTGTCTAGGAGGCGACGCCTGGTGGGCTGAGACGGAGCGATAGTGGAGGATTCGATCGTTTTCACCGAAGGTATCTGCTTTCTGGCGGAATACCCCCTGACGGCGAGGACGGCTCTGGCGTGTCAGCCGGCCTCGGCGACCTCTCGAAGCTCGCGGTCTGAGTTCATTGACCTCATCACGCAAGCGCGCGGCGTATTCAAATCGGAGTTCTTTGGCTGCCTCATGCATCTCGTCTTCCAGGCTCATGATCAGCCTGGTCAGGTCGTCGCCCTCGAGGTCGATCGGCCTCCGCGGCTCGACCTCGCGTCTTCTTCTATCGCCTTTCGGAGCCTCCGACTGAACCAATTCCAGTATGTCGGACACCCGTTTTCTCACGGTCTGCGGGTCGATTCCGTGGTCCTCATTCCACTCGGACTGGGCCCGGCGTCGCCGGTTGGTCTCGTTGATCGCCCGCTTCATCGACTCGGTCACATTGTCGGCATACATCACGACCTGACCGTCCACATTTCGTGCCGCCCTACCGATGATCTGGATCAATGAGGTCTCGGAACGAAGAAACCCCTCCTTGTCGGCGTCGAGGATGGCCACCAGCGACACTTCGGGCAGGTCGAGACCCTCGCGGAGGAGATTGATCCCGACGAGCACGTCGAAGTCGCCGAGTCGAAGCTCGCGCATGATCTGCACCCGTTCCAAGGTGTCGATCTCGGAGTGCATGTACCGGGCTCTGACGCCCATCTCCAAGAGATAGTCGGTCAGGTCCTCCGCCATCTTCTTGGTCAGCGTCGTCACCAGCACCCTCTGCTCCCGGAGGGCACGTTCTCTGATCTCGTGGAGTAGGTCATCGATCTGGCCCTTGGTGGGTCGAATCATCACCTCCGGGTCTATGAGACCGGTGGGCCGGATGATCTGCTCCACAACCTGGGTGGAGCGAGAGACCTCGAAGTCGGATGGTGTCGCGGAAAGGAACACGATCTGGTTTGCCTTCTCCAGCCATTCGTCGAATCGGAGCGGTCGATTGTCCTTGGCCGACGGAAGACGGAAACCATGCTCGACGAGCACCTCCTTCCGGGAGTGATCGCCCTCGTATTGGCCGCCGATCTGGGGCACGGTCACATGTGACTCGTCGATGATGGTCAGGTAGTTCTTGGGGAAGTAGTCGAGGAGCGTGTACGGAGCCTCACCCGCGGTCCTCCCATCGAGATGACGCGAGTAGTTCTCGATCCCCGAGCAGAACCCGACCTCACGCATCATCTCCAGGTCGTAGTTGGTCCGCATGCGAAGACGCTGCGCCTCGAGCATCTTGCCCTTGCCTTCCAACTCGGCGAGACGATTCTTCAGCTCCTCTTCGATCGAGACGATCGCCTTGAGCATGCGCTCCCGCTCGGTGACATAGTGCGTGGCGGGGAAGACGAACAGCTCGGACAGCTCCTCGACCACCTCTCCGGTCACCGGATTCAGCCGGATGATGCGCTCCACCTCGTCGCCCCAGAACTGGACCCTGACGATGGTTTCCTCGTATGAGGGGAACACCTCGAGCGTGTCGCCCTTCACCCGGAACTTTCCCCGGATGAGGTTGACCTCGTTGCGCTCGTACTGGATGTTCACCAGACGCTGAATCGCATCCTTCATGGGGTACTCGACCCCTTGCACCAGTCGGAGGAGCTGGCCCATGTACTGCTCCGGGGAGCCCAGGCCATATATGGCGGACACCGAGGCCACGATGATGACGTCGTCCCGGACCAGCAGACCCGCCGTCGCCGAGTGACGGAGGCGGTCTATCTCGTCGTTGATCGTGGCGTCCTTCTCGATGTAGGTGTCGGTCTGAGGCAGATAGGCCTCTGGTTGGTAGTAGTCGTAATACGAGACGAAGTACTCCACCCTGTTGTGAGGGAAGAACTGTCGGAACTCGTTGGCGAGTTGGGCGGCGAGAGCCTTGTTGGGTGCGAGCACCAGCGTCGGCCTCTGCACCTGCTCGATAGTCCAGGCGATCGTGGCCGACTTGCCCGAGCCGGTGATTCCGAGCAGGGTCTGATAGCGGTCGCCCCTGTTGATTCCCTCGGCCAGGGCCGCGATCGCCGTTGGCTGGTCACCAGCCGGGGCGAAATCGGACACGATCTTGAATTCGGGCACTGTCGGAGGCTACCGGTGGCCTGGGACAAGATCCGTCCGCAATCCCCCAAGGAGATAGTCGCCCAGCAGTGTCGCCGCCGCCTCCAGATGCCGGATTTCGCCGTGATTTGGCACCACCACGTCGGCGGCCGCCAGCCACTCTGCCCTGCTGGGTTGAGACGCCATTCGACGGCGGACATCTGCTTCGCTCATGCCCCGTTGCACGGCCCGACGCAGCCGGGTCTCGTCGTCGGCATCCACCACGATCGTCGGCCAACCCATCGAGGTCTCGAGCAACGGCATCTCGACGACTGCAACACCGGGAAATCCCTTCAAATCGGCCTCGATTCGGCCGAAGATCATGGGATGAGTGATCGCTTCGAGCACCTCGAGCTCTCCCGGGTCGTCGAAAACGATCCGGGCCAGCGCCTGGCGGTCTATCTGGCCTTCGAGGACGACGTCCGGCCATCGCTCGGCGACCGCGGCCAATCCTTCGCCGGCCAGAACGAGGTGACCCACGGCGTCCGCGTCGACGGCGTGAATGCCCCGCATCGCCAGTAGCCGGCGAACCTCACTCTTACCGGAGCCGATTCCGCCCGTGATCAGCCAGCGCCCGTCCGAGGAACTCATCACCACCGACGGTAGCCTTGCCCCTATGACGGTCTCCGTCCCGGCCCCCTGGGAATTCCGCCTCCATCGGAGTGTCACCATCGGGCAATTCGTCGTCTTGATCTACGCCGTCGTGTTCGATCTGATCTCCGCTGTCGGCGCTCCGGACGGTGCCTCTCTCCTGGCGATGGCCCTCGGAACGATCTACGTGATCGGCACCGCAGCCGTTCCCGAGAGCTGGTATCGCCGGCGCTTTGGAGCCGAGGCGATCACCCTGATCGGTGCTTTCCTCACGATCACCGCCATCACCCTCACCGGAGGGCCCAACAGCCCTTACATCTTGTTGTCGATGGGACCGCCGATCCTCGCCACGATCTACGGCGGTCTTCGCACCGGGTTGATGACTGGATTCCTCTCGGTGGCACTCCTGTTTCTGGTGACCATCTCACAGGGAGACTCAGCCACCGCGATCACTGACGCATTGCCCGTCATTGGTCTCTACGTCGCTTTTGTTCTGCTCGTGACAGTGATCAGGCGTCTCTTGGAGGATGCCCATCGTCAGGCCGGTGAGCTGGCCGAGGCAACGGAATCGGCCACACAGAAGCTGGAGAATCTCGAAGAGATCCATGGCGTCCTCATCCGCCTGTCGGAAGACATCTCCGCCGGACGTCTCAACGCCGTCGAGGTGGCGGCCGACACACTGGAGGCGATCCTGGCTCGAATTCCGGGGTCTTCCGGGCGACTCGTGCTCGACGACGAGGAGGGCCCGGTGGTCCTCGCCTCCCGCGGGGTCCCTCCCGAGAGCCCTCACCCCTATCAGGTCCCGTTGTCGACCGCAGATGCATCCGTGGGCAGTCTGGAGCTCCTCACGCCGCAATCGCTCTCGAGACCTGATCTGATCGACATCGAGGCGTTCGTTCAGCCCGTCAGCATCGCTTTCGCCAACCTCCAGTTGCTTCAGAACATCGTCGGCTCCGCCGTGGCCGAGGAGCGGATTCGTCTCGCCCGGGAGATGCACGACGACATCGGGCCTTCGCTCGCTTCGCTGGGATTGGCCCTGGACATGGCAGCGATGCAACAGGCGGAGCATGCGGAACTGTCCGCTGACCTCAAAGTCCTGCGCACCAACGTGACCAAGCTGGTCGAGGATGTTCGTGCCTCGGTTGCCGATTTGCGCACCGCCCCCGGACCGACGCTCACGGCTCGACTCCTCCAGTCCACGTCCGGCTTGAACGGTGCTCCTCAGGTCGTCGTCGATCTCGAAGAAAGACGTCCCCCACGGCCCGCCGTTATCGCCGATCTGACCTCGATCATCACCGAGGCCACCCGAAATGCCCACAATCACTCAGGGGGATCGCAAATACTCGTGTCGGGGAGGATCGACCGCTCGTTTGGTGTCTGCAACGTGATCGACGACGGAAGCGGATTCGACCCGACCTACGAGCCCGATGGCCATTTCGGCCTAACAGGCATGCGGGAACGTGCCGACAAGATAGGGGCGAAGATCAGCTTTCAACCAACTCCCGGAGGAGGAACAACCGTGACTGTGGAATGGGGCAACCGATGATTCGAGTAATGATCGCCGACGACCATCAACTCTTTGCCGAAGGGCTGAGCCAGGCGCTCAACATCCTGCCTGATACTCGGGTGGTCGGCGTGGTGGACTCCGGGCCTGCGCTCGAGGAAGCCCTGATGAACCAGCCCGCCGAGGTTTCCATCGTGGACATCGAGATGCCCGGTGGCGACGGTATCGACACCATTTCCGAGCTGGGCAGGAGGACCAACGCCATCGTCGTGTCTATGCACGCTTCGGAGGAACAGAAGGAGCGCGCCCAGAAGGCCGGCGCCAAAGGGTTCTTCTCCAAGGGAGTGCCGTTGGTGACCCTGGCCGCCGCGGTCAGGGCGGTGGCCGATGGTCAAGACCTGATCTCACTGGACGACACCGAGCGGGACGAGCTTCTGGAGACCTACGGGCAGGCCCGTCTCGACCCGGGAGCGGCTTCGCTCACGGAGCGGGAGAAGGAGATCCTCCAACTCCTTGCCGTCGGCGTTTCGGCCACCGACGAGCTGGCCGAGCGTCTCTACATCTCGCAGAAGACGGTCAAGAACCACCTCGCATCGATCTTTCAGAAACTGGCCGTCAGCGATCGCACCCAGGCCGCCATCGAGGCGATCCGTCTGGGTATAGCCCGACCTAGCTAACCATGTGCAATCAGGGAATAGTCATATGAGCCTTGAGGCCCATGAGCGCTTTCCGGTTGCGGCCCTACGCTGATGCGGGTGAGCAAGGGAGAAGAAATGTACGCCAGGTTGATGAGGTTTCTCACCAAAGAGAAGGGTGCTTCTCTTGTTGAGTACTCGCTCCTCGTCCTCCTCATAGCCATTGTGGCTCTCGCCGCTGTGGCCTACTTCGGGAATGAGCTCGGGAGCACATACTCCGATATCAACTCGAATCTGGTGGACGCGGGGTCGTAACGATAGTTCCCGGGACCCATAGGTCCCGGGAGTAGGTAGGGCTACCTTGCCCGATTGCAAGCCAAGGCAACAACCCAAGGAGGGGTTTCATGTTTGCTCTGTGGACCAAATTGACGAGCTGGATTCAGGAAGAGAAGGGTGCCTCGATGGTTGAGTATGCCCTCCTCGTTGTCCTGATCGCCATTGTGGCTCTCGTCGCCGTCCGTCTCGCCGGCACCCAGGTGTCCGGCACCTTCAGCGAGATCGGCTCAGGCCTCGCCTAAGCGTCAACGACTCGAGAAGAAAGGGCCCGGTTCTCCGGGCCCTTTCTTCATTTCTCTCTCAAGTTTTCGGTGGCGTGCGCCGATATTTCAGGTGCAAGTCAACATACGCTGACCCAAGGAGGGGCTTCATGCTTGCTTTGTGGACCAAGGTAACTAGCTGGATTCAGGATGAGAAGGGCGCCTCCATGGTTGAGTATGCCTTGCTCGTTGTCCTGATCGCCATCGTCGCTCTCGTCGCTGTCCGTCTCGCCGGCACCCAGGTGTCCGGGACCTTCAGCGAGATCGGCTCCGGCCTCAGCTGAGCGCAGCTCAGAACTGAGCGAAAGCTCAGATCGAACGAAGAAGGACCCGCCTGGCGGGTCCTTCTTCTATTCCGTGCCATGGGTCGATCGACTCATTGCCCGTTTTCCTGCCTCCCCGTACCGTCGTGGCATCAGGACACGAAACGAACAGGGAGGCACCGTGTCATTGCTGTGGGTGAAGACATCGAGATGGCTGGCCGAAGAGAAAGGCGCCTCGATGGTGGAATACGCCCTGCTCGTTGTCCTCATTGCGATCGTCGCCATACTGGCGATAAGACTCGCCGGCAACCAGGTGTCAAACGCGTTCAGCGAGATCGGCTCGGGTCTGCAGTAGGCCGGATCAGGGCCGCATGACGACATACACATCGTCGTCATAGGTCGTCGTCCAGCCCGCCGACGCCAGCTCGCCGAGCAGATCCTCGTCGGCCCTGAGCAGAACCTGCTCGATCCCATCGCGCTCGAAGATCGGGCTCCCAATCTCGCTCGAGGTCTCGCACCTCGACGTATTCGAGCATCCGATCCCCGTAGAGCTCGGCCCGGTCGTCGATGTAGACCAGACGCTCCGGGCCTTCTGACCAGATCAGGTATCCGCCTGCACTGTCGTCATGGAAGGTCGGCACATCCGCCAGCTCCTCGGCCGCGGCGATCGGAAAGCGCTCCTCATCGAGTGAGCCGTCGGATCTGATGAACCACGGCACCATCAGAACCACGAGGGCGAACCCCGCTGTCACCGGTAGCGAGAAGCGTTGGCGCGCTCCGACGGCGAGACCGGCCAGCGCTGTGGCCATGAGCGGGACCAAGGCGATCCAGGCCGGCGGGACGGCTCTGGTGGCGCTCAGGGCGAGCAACAGGAATGGCACCAGGAGGATGAGATGCTTCGGTGTCACCTTGCCCCGGAAGGCCCCGATGACGATGAGCCCGATCCCGATCAGGAACGGAGCGAAGACAACGGACAGCAACTCGGGTCGCCTCCATTCCGAGAGCAGAGCCAGCGCCGGCCCGGCCTCCGAGAAGTCGAGCAGGAACTCGAGTACCCCAAGGCCGTGGGCGGTGAGGAATGTGGTCAAGCCGGCCACAATCGCAGTAGGTAGGGCCTTCCAGTCGCTCTCGACGATGATGGTGAGGCCAACGTATGCCAGTCCGATGGCAAAGCTCCCATGGACCGAGGCCCAGATCCAGAACAGGAAAGGAAGGGTCCATCGTGTCACCGGGCGATCCCAGGCGACGACGACCAGGGCGAACAGTGCCAAGGAGAACAGCACCGGCCTGGGCACCAGGAATGAGATCATCAGCAGCGTGGTGAGGGCGACGATGATCGCCGTCGACCACTCGCTCCGCGACCGTCGATACGACACGATGCCAATGGCGAGGAACGTGATCGAGCTGAACAGGAGCAGCATCGGTGGCACGAAGCCCAGACCCCAGTTCGATTCGCCCCAGCTATAGAGCAGCTCGGCGAGCCAGCTCTGCGTGAGCCACCGCTCCCCCAGCATCGTGAATGAGAACGGGTCGGCGACCAGCACCTCCCCCGCGTTCGCCTGGAGCTCCCCTGCCCTGATGTGCCACAGGAACGAGTTGTCCCGGAGCGGTGCCCAGGCGTCGATCACCAGCGCCACGAATGGCACCAGCAGGACGAGATGGGCCAGTGAGAATCGCCGCTGGGACGGCTCCGGCGCCGCCGGAGTCATCAGGTCGAGGCGAAGGCGCCGCCGATGAGATATCGCGGCCGGACCCAGGAGAACGATGAACAACGCCGGGAAGATGCAGAACACCAGTGGGAACACCAGCTTCACCGGTGCGGCAAAGGCCTTCTCCTGAGCCCTCTGACGCCGCTTGACCCTCATCTCGTCGGCCTGGACCCTGAGCACCCGAGAGATGGTGACACCGAAGGCCTCAGCCTGGATCATGGCCAGGATGAAGGAGCGAAGCTCGTCGAGATCGGTCCTGTCCATGAGGTGCCTCATCGCATCGCGTCGACTGACGCCGACCCGTGTTTCCTGGAGCATCCGGAAGAACTCCTCGGAGAGCGGGCCCGGAACTGTTGCCACCACACGGGACAGGGCCGCGTCGAATCCGAGACCGGCCTCCACGGAGATCACCAGGAGGTCGAGAACGTCGGGAAGGGCCCTGAGCATGCTCTTTGTTCGGTCGTCGACCTTCCTCTGCAGCCAGGCATCAGGGCCGAAGAAGCCAAGGGCGATGGGCAATGCGAAGAGGACGATGCGTTGCAGACCGTCGGCACCGAAATCGATCAGGAAGAAGCCTGCGAACAGACCGGCGATGCTCGTCAGCAGCTTGATGACGATGAACGACGGGGCGTCGAGATTGCCCGGATTTCCGGCGAGAACGATCTTGTGCTGCTTCTTCTCGAGGTACCCCACCGGGGTGAAGCGGCGGAGAAAACCCGAGATCTTGAGCACGATCGGACCGATGGTCCGCTGAGCAAGGGGCTTGGCCAGCTCGTCGTCGCGCACCGTCCCAGCGGTGGCACGACCGTAAACGGCGAGTCTGTGATTCATGTCCTCGCGGGCCCGGGTCACCCCGAGACCGACCCAAACGATGACGAAAAAGACCAGCGCCGAAACCGTGACTACGGCGAGCAACTGACCGTCTAGTGCTGTGATGTTCATACTTCGATATTCACAATCTTCCGGAGCCAGAAAATTCCACCGGCCATGAGGACGAGCCCAGCGACGATGGCGACTCTTCCCAGAGTCGCATCGAGCAAGGGCTGCAGGTAATCGCGGTTGTTGAACCAGAGGAATCCGGCCAGGGCGAACGGGAGAGAGCCGAGCACGATGGCCGAGATTCGGCCCTCTGCGGTAAGCGCCTTG
The DNA here is from genome assembly GCA_963843585.1 of uncultured Acidobacteriota bacterium. GTDB lineage: Bacteria > Actinomycetota > Acidimicrobiia > Spongiisociales > ZC4RG35 > JARDZU01. Next base: position 576,485 of record CAWJLJ010000019.1, on the reverse strand, counting down.
ATCTCACCCTTGAGTCGGTTGCGGGCCATCATGGTGTCCGCAACGGTCTGCAACACCTCGGCCAGGTTGCCGCCGACCTCACGCTGGATCTCGACGGCCATCACAGCCCACTCGAAGTCCTTGGAGTTGGTCCGCACGACGATTCCATCGAGTGCCTCCGGCACCGACCGCCCCAGCCGAGCCTCGACGACTGCTCGGCTGAACTCACGCGCAGTCGGGTCCGGGGCCTCAGAGGCCACCGCCTCGATGGCCTGGAGCAGGGAGTAGCCGGCACGCAATGACGTGGAGAGGAGGGTCAGTGTGTCCGGCAACTGCTTTTCGAACTTCTTCCGCTCCCGGTTGCCGGCGTACTTCATCAGCATGAAGAAGAACAGGACGAGCACGCCGAACGTGATCAGCCCGGCCAGAGGCGAGCTGAAGATGGCCAAGAAGACACCGCCGACGGCGGAGAGCCCGAACATGGCGAGGATGGCCTCTCCGGGTGACATCGGGACGTTGGCCTGCTCGAGCGCCGCGTTCACTCCGGAGAGCAAACCGCGCTTTCGGACTTCCTCCTCGGCGGCCTGACTGAACCGGTTGAGGACGGGGAGCCTTTGCAGGAAAGGCTTCTTCTCTTCCTCGCCCGAGCGCGAGCGGCGGCCGTAGGCCTGGAGACGCTTGGCGAAGCGCCCGCCGCCCTGATCTTCGTCACGCCCGAACAGGATGACGATGAAGAGGAAGGCGGTGAGGCCGATCCCTGCGGCAGCAATGAGCGCCAGGTTGGTGATGCTCATCGGAGAATTGCTCTCGACGACGCTGCCGGTGATCGGCACCGGGACCGTGGTCGTCGTGGGGGCGATTGTCGTGGTGGTTGCATAGCCGGAGACCGGGAACGCGACCGTGGACGTCAAGCCGCCCGGATAGCTGACAGCGAACTCGGCTTCCCCCGGTGCCGTCACCGGTGAAACGAACCGGGCGACCAGCGTGTTGCTGATCTCACGGCCGATCTGGCTGTAGAGCCCGGACAGCTGTGCCGGGTCGGGGGTGGAGAGGAAGAGACCACCGCCGGCGGCAGCAACGGCCGCGACCGCATCTGGGTTGAAATCGGGCGATTCGAGGGCCACACCGAAGACGCGGGCATCGCCGGCCTCGACGGCTGCGATCGCCTCCTCCGAGGTGGCGGTCGAGATGGTGTCTTCGCCATCGCTGAGGACGACCATGTTGTTGAGCTGGTTCTCGGCGACGTCCTCGAAGAGCGACATCCCGAGGATCACTCCATCGTTGAAGGCGGTCTCGCCATCGGCGAGCAAGACCGTTGATCTTCTCGTGGAGGACATCGGCGTTGGCAGTGAACCCGGTTTGGACGACGGCGGTGTCGGCGAAGCTGACGATGGCGATCGTGTCCTCGGGCCGCTTCTGGTCGATGAAGCTGTTGGCCGCGGACTTGGCGGCGTCCATCGGCGCACCCTGCATCGAGCCCGAGGTGTCGATGACCAGCACCACGCCTACGGGGACGCTCGTCTCGCCGAGTGGTGCCACTTCGACGGCAGAAACTGGCTTGCCATCGACAGTGATCGACAGCTGAGCCGGGTCCGGGGCCTCGGGGAGGTTGCGGAACTCGACCACCATCTGCGTCTGGCCGCCTTCGGCGTACCTGGACCCGTTGATGTCGACGATCTCGATCTCGGGAGCGGTGGTCTGCGCGACGGCAGCCGTGCTCAGCCCGAGGACGAGGGCCGCGACTAGAGCGGAAAGTCGTCTCAACTCATCGACCTCTTGCGAACGGCTCGGGATCGAACAGGTCGGCGGGGAGCCTGATGCCCTGATTCTCGAGATCCTGGGAGAAGGTGGGACGAATTCCGGTTGCCTTGAGTCGGCCCTTGAAGACGCCTTCCTCGTCGACACCCATCCCGAAGTCGAAGAGGAAGATGTCCTGGAGGGTGATGATCTCGCCTTCCATGCCTTCCACCTCTGTGACATGGGTGACACGCCGGGTTCCGTCCTTGAGACGGGACACGTGGATGATCAGGTCGACGGCGGCGGCGATCTGCTCACGGATCGCTCGCACCGGGAGATCGAATCCTGCCATGAGGACCATGGTCTCGATACGGGAGAGGGTGTCCCTCGGGCCGTTCGAGTGGACCGTGGTCAGGGAACCGTCGTGACCGGTGTTCATCGCCTGGAGCATGTCCAGCGCCTCGGCGCCACGAACCTCACCGACGACGATCCGATCGGGGCGCATACGCAAGGTGTTCCGGACCAGGTCGCGGATTTGCACGGCGCCTTTGCCCTCGATGTTCGCAGGGCGGGACTCCAGGGTGAGCACATGCTCCTGATGGAGCTGGAGCTCGGCAGCATCCTCGACCGTGACGATTCGCTCATCGCCAGGGATGTATGAGGACATCACGTTGAGGGTGGTGGTCTTGCCGGAGCCGGTACCACCGGAGATCAGGACATTGAGGCGGCCCCGGACACAAGCCCTGGCGAAGTCGGCCACGCGCTGCGTGATGGTCCCGAAGTTGATGAGGTCGGCTTCCTGGTACGGGTCGACCGCGAACTTTCGAATGGTCAGGAACGGCCCGCCGATGGCCAGGGGGTGGATCACCGCATTGACACGGGAACCGTCGGGGAGACGGGCGTCCACCATGGGCGTCGCCTCGTCCACACGCCGGCCGATCTGCCCGACGATCTTGTCGATGATGCGGCGCAGATGCACCTCGTCGACGAACTTGACGTCGGAGAGGACGATCTTGCCCCTCTTCTCGTAGTAGATGTCGTATGGGCCATTGGCCATGACTTCGGTCACGTCCGGGTCGTTGAGAAGCGGGTCGATCGGGCCGTACCCGAGGACATCTGACGCGATCTCGTTGAGCAGAGCCCGACGATCGGCGGACGTGAGCGGGAGCCCCTGCTCCTGGTCGACCGCCCATTCCAGCATCTCGAGGACGCGAAGACGCAGCTCGGCGTCCGACATCTGACGGTCGTACAGGGTCGGGCCCAGCTCTTCGACGACCTTGAAATGGAGACGACCGCGCAGTTCGCCGAGGGCGTCCGAGCGGTTGCTGCTGACGTCTTGTGTCTCTGTCTGCCTTGCGGCTGCGACTCTTTCAGAAAGCGATGGCACTTCTATCTACCTTCCACTATTTCCGCCGAAGAGCCCGCCCTTGGACGTGCTCTCGGGGATCTTTCCGGCGATCAATTCGGCGACACTCTCGAAACCCTTGGCGACCTTGCCCTTGGGATCGGCTTCGACGATGGGACGCCCTTCGTTGACTGAAGTCGGGACTGCGGCATCCGAGGGGATGGCAGCCGAGATCTCCATCTTGAGGGCGCTTTCGATTTCCTTGTTGTCCAACTTGGCCTTCGAGTTGTTCCGGTTGAGGACCAGCTGGACGTTCTGGGTCGAAAACTTGAGGAGACGCAATGTCTCCAGGGCGAGCTTGGCGTTCTTCACGGAAGGAAGGTCCATGTCGACGACCATCAGGACGTGGTCCGCCTTCTCGATCAGCGACAGGATCAGCTCGTCGAGCATCGAGGCGGTGTCGACCACCACGTAGTCGTAGCTCTCCTGGAGCAAGTCGAGCATCTGCATCAGGCCGGCGGTGGTTATGTCGTCGGCGAATGCGGGCTCGAGTGGAGCGGCGAGGACCTTCAAACCGCTTGGGTGCTCGGTGAGCAGGGAGTCGAGCATCTCGGCATCGAGATGATGCAGCTCGTGGGCGGCGTTCACCATCGTGAACCTCGGCTCCAGCTGCAGCAACAGGCAGACATCGCCGAATTGCAGATCGGCGTCGACCAGGACCACCTTCTTGTCGGGGATCCTGTTGAGCAGGAGTGCCACATTGGTGGCGACGACGGTCTTTCCGCTCCCACCTTTGGCGGAGGTGACCGTGACGATGGCCCCCCTCTCGGTGCGAACTGGCTCTGCGGCAGGCTTGGCCGCACTTCGGCGCTTGAGCACGTCGTGGCCAAACTGCTCGATCGCCGCCTCGATCTTGGTCTCGTCGAGCGGCGCCTCGATCACGTCGGAGACGCCGGCTCGCATTGCACCTCGGAGCAGGTCGGACGTGACCGTCTCCGCCACCATCATCAGGATCGAGGGCGGGGTCCTGGTTGTGCAGGCTTCGGATCTGCTCGAGAGACTCGTCGTTCGAGAACGATGGGCCGAGCAGGAGCATCCTCAGTTCACCGGACTCCGCGGTCTGACTCGCCTCCTCTATGGAGCGAGCAACCGGGAGCCGGCCCTCGAAGAGCTCCTTGGCCGAGGAGACGAAGTCATCGTCCTTGTCCACGACCAACAAGTTGTGCTCAGCCATCGTCATCGTCAGACCTCTATCAGTTTCCGAAGATGTCGTCCAGCAGATTCCCGCCGAACAAGTTGAGAGTTGTCACACCGGTGGTCTCGACTTCGACGAAGTCGCCGGGCACCAGTGTCAACCATATGGAGCCGTTCTCGGTGGCGTATGCGATCCGCTCCGCCTGCTCGGGTGTCACCTCGAGCGTGAAGGTGGTGTCGTTGCCGAGCTCTTCCTCGACAGGCTCCCCCTCGGGAGTCGTGTCGCCGGTGGTCTCGGGATCGACCTCGACCGTGTCGGGAGCGCCTTCCTCGGGCCGGATGTCACGACCGGTGGCCATGACAGGGAGACCCTGCAGGACAAACCGGGTGTACGTGACGACGCTACGGCCTCCGCCTGGGGGCGCCCTCCTCCGGCGTCGGCGGGCTCCTCGGCGATGCCAGCCAGCTCATCTGGGAGCAGGTTCTCGGGGATGTCGATCGTGAGGATCATGTTGACCCGGTCACCGGGCTCGACGAACCCGTTGATGCCCTTGATGTTGTCGGTTGCGATCGTCATGGCTTGCTTGCCGGACGGGGATCTCCTCGGCGAGCGGGACCACATTCACCGTGATCGAAGCCCACTGCGACTCGTTGAGGATCGACCCGGCGGCGATCGGGCCGGCGGCGACACGATCGGTGAGCACCTGATTCAGCTGCTCCGGAGTCGTGATGGCGCCCACGGGCACGTCCTCGGCCTGGTCCTCGCTCAGTGTGATCAGCACACCACCGCTGTTGAAGTCGGAGAGGAGGATCGCTCCGTCCGTGCCTTCTGCAATGGCTTCACCGGCGCGGTAGACCTCGACGATCTCCTGGCCTTCGACAATTTCGTTCTCGACGTTCTGGAGATAGTTCCAGACCGCCCAGGCTGCTAGCCCGGCCAATACCAAGGCCACTAGCAACACGATGGCTCTCCTACCCATTGAGTCCCCTTCGTATATCCCCTGGGAATGCCGCCGACCCGTGCCGGGCGCATGCCTCGAGGCATGCTACCGACGGACAGGCGCCATCCCGGTGCTTCAAATCCGATTCCACAGGACTGATTCGGACGTTTCAGGAGAGTCTTGAGCGTTTCCCCACACTTTCCATAGTTCGGTCGCCCCATATGCGACACGATCGGAAGTGCTGAGAATCCCCCCTCCCCGGCTACGCCGGTGACTCCCCCCTTCGGGGGAGAAACAGGGTCACCTGCGGCCGATGCCGCGCTCCTTCAACTCCTGCAGGATTGCCTCGAGGGAAGCATCGACGGGCATAGGCGGCCGCTCCTCCTCCGAAGGGCCGAACTCGCGCTCGAACTCCTTCTGGGGGCGGCGGCGACCCTTCTTCTGCTCCTCCATCTGAGCCTCCCTCTCCTTCCAATCGGGAGAGGCTTGCTTGATCGACAGCGAGATGCGGCGACGTTCGTCTTCCTTCTCGGTGATCTTGACCTTGACCTGCTGGCCAATGGAGAGCTCCAGCTCGGGTGATTCGACTCGATGACTGGCGATCTCCGAGACGTGAACCAATCCCTCGACTCCATCGGCGACCGAGACAAAGGCGCCGAATGGAACAGTCTTGGTCACCGCCCCGTCGATGACGTCGCCCACTTCATGATCACGGGCGAAAACATCCCAGGGATCGTCGCTGGTCTGGCGAATGGAGAGCGAGATCCGCTCCCGATCGCGGTCGACTTCGAGAACCTTGACCTGCACCTTGTCGCCAACCTTGACCAACTCGCCGGGATGATTGACGTGTTGCCAGGAGAGCTCGGAGACATGGACCAGGCCGTCCATACCGCCGAGGTCGACGAAAGCTCCGAAGTTCACGACTGAGGAGACCACTCCGTCGCGGACCTCACCCTCGCCGAGGCCATCGAGGAATGCATTGCGCTCCTCGGCCTGTGCCTCCTCGAGGTATGCCCGACGGGAGAGGACGACATTGTTTCGGGCCCGGTCGAGCTCGATCACCTTGGCGGTGATGCTCTCGCCGATGAAGGGGTCCAGATCACGCACACGGCGCATGTCGACCAGTGAGGCCGGGAGGAACCCACGGAGGCCGATGTCGACGATGAGGCCGCCTTTGACGACCTCGATGACCGTGCCGTCGACGGTGCCGCCTTCTTTGGCGACTTCCTGGATTCTCCCCCAGGCACGCTCGTACATCGCCCGCTTCTTGGAAAGGATCAGGCGGCCCTCGTCGTCCTCCTTGTTGAGCACGACGGCTTCGACCCGCTCCCCCACCTTGACCGCATCGTTGGGGTCGACGTTGTTACGTATGGAGAGTTCACGTGTCGGAATGAGCCCTTCGGATTTGTAACCGATGTCGATCATGGCTCCGTCACCATCGACGCTGACGACAGTGCCCTCGACGATGTCGCCCTCCTTGAACTCGAGAACCGTTGCCTCGATGGCACGCTCGAAATCGTCGCCGATGTCATCGGGAAGGTCGCTCAGGTCGGGGGCGATGAGAGCCTCACGGCCCTGATACTCGACTTCTTCGGGAGCCTCGGTGGGCTCCTCCACATCGACGGAGATCTGCGTCTCCGTCTCGGTGGTCTCGGGCGCCTCCACGCTCTCCGTCTCGGGAGCGCTCGCGGGCGCGTTTTGTGGCTCGCTGGTCATGTGTGAGTGGTTACCTCCAAAGGGAACTCTGCAAACGCTGGGTCCACAGGCGTGGTGAGTGTACGCAGGTTTGTCCACAACCGCCAATGAGTTATGGGTTATGGGTGGTGGGTCAACCCTTGACGCTGGCCAGATCGGGACCGGTGGCGACATCGACCTCGAGCGGCACATCCAGGGAAACCACTCCCTCCATGGTTGTCACCACAAGTTTCTCTGCGACCTCGATCTCGTCGAGTGGGCTCTCCAGGATCAGCTCGTCATGGATCTGGAGGATCAATGTGGAGGCCAAGCCCTTCGGATCGGAGGCTGGCGTCGAGATCGATCATCGCCTTCTTGATGATGTCCGCGGCGGTGCCCTGCACCGGAGCGTTCAACGCCATCCGCTCCCCCATCTGGCGGATCCGGAAGTTGTCCGACTTCAGCTCGGGCAGATATCGCCGGCGCCCGAAGAGCGTTGTCGTGTAACCCTGGTTTCGAGCCTGGGTGACGACCGCCGACATGAACTCCCTCACCTGGACGAACTGGGAGAAGTAGGCGTCCATGTGCTGTTGCGCCTCGTCCCGTGAGATTCCAAGACGGTCGGCCAGGCCGAAGGCCTCCATCCCGTAGAGCAGACCGAAGTTGATCATTTTCGCGGTCCGGCGCTGATCTGCAGTCACCTCGGATTCGGAAAGGCCCCAAACCCGGGCTGCCGTAGCGGTATGGATGTCGGAGCCGGAGCGGAACGCCCCGACCAGGAAGGGGTCCCCGCTCATGTGAGCCAGCACCCGCAACTCGATCTGGGAGTAATCCGCGACGAGGAACTCCGCTCCCTCCCCGGCGATGAATGCACGGCGGATGGTCCGACCCGACTCGGACCGGATCGGGATGTTTTGCAGGTTGGGTCGGTCCGAAGAGAGTCGCCCCGTGGTCGCCGCCATCTGGTTGAAACGGGTCCTGATCCGGCCATCGGCGTCGACCAACGGTAGATACCCGTCGACGTACGTTCCCCTCAGCTTCTCGTACTCCCGGTACTCGAGGAGGGCATCGACCACGGGATGGTCGAGCTTCTTCAGCACTGATGCGTCGGTGGATGGCTTCCCCGTAGACGTCTTCTTGACGACCGGGAGAGCGAGCTTCTCGAAGAGCACGTAGCGCAGCTGATCGGTGGAGTTGACGTTGAACTGCTCCCCCGCCAGATCCTGAATCTGAGCGTCGAGCGCAGTGAGCTTCTCCCTCAGGTCGGCACCCATGTTCTCGAGATAGGCCCGATCGACGGCGATGCCGGTGTGCTCCATCCGGGCGAGGACGGGGATCAAGGGGAGCTCGAACTCTTCGAAGAGCTCGCCTTCCTCACGATCTGACAGCTCGTCCCGCATGACTTCGACCAGCCGCCGCACACCTTCGATGCGGCGACCCTCGGTCTCGAGGTCGGGCCCGCTGTCGAACGGCAACGTGCCCAGTGCCGCCTCCGTCGTCATCTGGCGAGACCAATTCCAAACCGAGCAGACGATCCGCCAGCTCCTCGAGGTCGTAGGTGCGTTGAGACGGATTCACGATGTACGCGGCTAGCGCGGTGTCCATGGCCAGCCGATCCACGTCTCGGTCCAGATCGAGCAACACCCGCACCAGATCCTTCACGTCGTGACCGGCAAGGGCGGCCTGTCCGCTCTCGAGGGCATCGAGAATCGGGCCGGCCGCGTCGAATGGCACGACGGCCGCCTCCCCCGGTCCGGTGGAGACAGCAAGCCCGAACGGCTCTCCACCATCTATCACCAACCCGGCGATCAGGACAGGCGTCTGCGCCATGACGGCGACCTTGTTCGGGCGAGGTGAGTAGAGACGACTCGACCTCGACCAACTCGGACACCGTCGCGGCCGATGGGAGCGCCTGCTCCAGGTCGTTCCACATCGAGTGGAATTCGAGACTGTCGAACAGGTCCTTGACCTGATTCCGGTCCCATTCCCGGGTGCGGAGGTCCTCGATCTCCACCCCCAGGTCCATGTCATCGACCAGCTGCATGAGCTCCCTGTTGAGGAACACCTGCTCACGATGCGCAGACAGGTTCTCCTTGAGCTTCGGGGTCAGGTCGGTCACGGACAGGAAGAGATTGTCGAGATCCCCGTGCTCGGCGATCAGGCGTGATGCGGTCTTCTCCCCCACACCAGGCACGCCGGGGAGGTTGTCCGACGTGTCGCCCCGGAGCGCGGCGTACTCCACGTACTGGTCGGGCCTGATGCCGTACTTCTCCTCGACGTACTCCTCGTCCGCCAGGACGATGTCGCTGATGCCGCGGCGGGTGTAGACCACCTTCACGGTCTTTTCGATCAGCTGGAATGCGTCTCGGTCGCCGGTGACGATGAGGATCTCCCATCCGGCGGCTGTCCCGTTCCTCGTGAGAGTGGCGATGATGTCGTCGGCCTCGAAGCCCTCCTCGCGGAGCTGGGTGATGTCGAGCGTCTGCAGCACCTCGTCCATCAATGGCAGCTGGCTGCGGAAATGATCCGGCGCCTTCTCGCGTTGCGCCTTGTACTCGGGATAGGACTCCGTCCGGAACGTCTGACGTGACACGTCCCAGGCCACTGCAATGCCATCGGGGTGGTAGTCCTTGAGCAGTCTGATCAGCATCCGGGTGAACCCGAATACAGCGTTCGTCACCTGACCGCTCTTCGTCGCCAGGTCCTCGGGGAGGGCATAGAAGGCCCGGTAGGCGATGGAGTTGCCGTCGATCAGGGCGAGTGTGGGCACCGGCCTGACGGTAGCGGCGCGCCCGATCAGTCGGGCAGACGGGTGAGCAGCCTGTCCCTGGTCTTGATCAGCTTGGCTCGGCGCACCCGGAGATAGAACGCGGTCCGCTCGAACCGACGAACATCGCCGGCGGTTCGCCCGGCCTCTTCACGGTCGATGTAGTTGCCGATCGACGGCGTCACGCTGGGCGTCCTCGTCGATCGAGCGGTGGTTGGAGAGCTCGGCGTTCACCAAATTCAGCTCACGGCTGAGCGAGTCGATCTGGTCGTTGATACGAAACAGCTTGCGATGGATGCGCTTCAAGACATGCGCAGGGTATCGGGAAGACCGCCGATATCGTTAACGTCTCACGCACTCCACAGCAGGCCGGAGTGTTGGAACTGGTAGACAAGATGGTCTCAAACACCATTGGGGGAAACCCCGTGCGGGTTCGAGTCCCGCCTCCGGCACCACGTCAGCTTTCGGGCACCGCCTCTACCAGGGCGCGTCGCTCCTCGACCGTCACGCTCTCGCCAGGCTCGACACCCCGACGTAAGAGGCCCAGCCCTACCTCACCCGCCGAGGAGGTCATACTCCCCACCTGCTCGCCGTCTTTGATGACCGCCTTGCCCGTCTCCGGCGCCGAACCGTCGAAGCGCAGGATGCGGAGATGGTGGTTGACCCGCCCTCCCCGGCTGTCGAGACGTGCGACCAACTCCTGACCGAGGAAGCACCCTTTCTCGAAGGAGATCGTCTCTCCCACCAGCCCGGTCTCTTGGGGAATCGTGGCGTCGGTGACATCGACTCCCACGAGCGGCTCTCCCGCCTCGATACGGAACACCTCGTAGTCGTCCGACCTCCAAGATGGGCAGGTCCGGCTTCTCCCCCACGCACCAGAGTTCGCTCGACGTTCGACCACGACACATCGGCGACGAGAGCCGAGCGATCGCCGGTCCACCGCCCCGGATCGCCACCGAACGGGCCGACGACGAGCCATCGCTCGAGCGGAGAGGGCTCGATGTCGACATCGACCCGGATCCGGTATCGCCCCAGCTTGGCGGTCAGATCCTCGCCGCGGCCGGCGTCGACCAACAAACCGACGTCATCCGCTCCACGAAGCACCCAGATGATGTGGTCGAGCTTGCCCTGCGGCGTGAGCAACAGAGATCGACGGACCGTGCCCGGCTCCATGTCGCCGATCTCCTGGCTGATGAGGTCATTCAGGAACCGAATCGCGTCGGAGCCACCGAACCAGACCAGCTCGGGTGCCGACGGGGCGAGATGCGGCTCGGTGAGACTCATTCAGATCGTCGCCAGGTCACGGAGGAACGGTATCGAGAGCAGGACGTCAGAGAACCAGGTCGACAAAGTGCCCACATTGCCGGTCAACATGAGAACACCGAACAGCGTCAGCAACACCCCCGAGGCGATATTGATCGGGCGGAGATAGGGCTTGAGACGTCCGAACAACTTGAACAGGCCGAGACCGCTGAGGAGGAAGGGCACTCCCAGTCCCAGGGAGTAGGCGAGGAGGAGCAGCATGCCCTGGCCGAGTGTCTCCTGGAGTGATGCAGTGGCGAGAATCACGGTGAGGACGGGGCCGATGCACGGCGTCCAGGCGAAGCCGAATGCCAGCCCCATGACCGGGGGACCCCATGACCCGAGCCGGCTGGGGCGGACGTCGAGCCTGCGATCTCTCCCGATGGTGGCGAGTGGCCCTCGATCGGACACCGCCATCGCCACCATGAGCACCCCGAAGACGATCACAGTCAGCCCGGCCAGTCTGGTGAATGTGGTCAGGTTCTGGACCAGCCACGTGCGAAGACCGGTGGCGATGGCCCCGAGCGCGACGAACACGACGGTGAAGCCCGCGATGAAGAGGAGGATGACCCGGGTCATCCGAGCCGTGGAGACATCGCCCTCCTCCAACTGGCTCGCCGAGTAGCCGGACATCATCGACAGATAGCCGGGGAGTAGAGGGCAGCACGCAGGGGGAGATGAACGAGATGATCCCCGCCCCGAACGCGATCAGGATCTGGAGGATGTAGGCGGCGGAGTCGACGTTGTCGAACACTTTGGTTCCCCGGTGATTTAGCCGAAGTGTGGGGATGATCGCACGGGTGCCCCTCTACTCTCGACTCGTGGCACCGTGGCTGCGACGCGTTCTGGGCCCGTTGCTCCCGGTGGACAGGTTCACCTCGGGCGATCGCCGAATCGTGTTCGTCATCTGGACAGCCGGAGTCATACAGGGCTTTGCCCAGTCCCAGGCGGCTGCGACGCTCCCGTTCACCCGCGCCGGTCTCGGGCTCACCGAGGGCGAGATGAGCCTCCTGCTCGGCATCGCCAGGCTTGCCGCGTTCGCCGCTCTCCCTCTCGGATGGCTCGGCGACCACAAGGGGCGGAGACGCCCCTTCCTCTGGTCTCTGACAATCGTGATCATCGGTGGCACCCTGGCGGGACTCGCCTTTGAGGCATGGCAGTTCGGGACCGCCCAGGCGATCCTGCGCACCGGCACCGCCGGCATGGGGGGCTTGGCGATCGTCCTCCTCGCCGAGCAAGTCTCGCCCCACATCCGTGCCTACGCGATCTCCTTCTACGGGGCCGCGGTGTCATTTGGCGGTGGCCTGGCTCTGATGACACTCCCCCTCGCCGACGGAGGCGGCCAGAGCTGGCGGATCCCACATCTCATGATCGCCCTCGGCTTCCTCCTCCTCCCATTCCTGATCCGCAACGTGCCGGAGAGCCACATCTTCATCGAAGACCACGAGGACAGGCACTGGCGGGAGCTGGCCACCGGGGAATGGGCGCGTCGGTTCTGGGTGGTGGTGATCATCGCCTTCCTCGTCTCCGCCTTTTCGGCCGTCGCCCTGGCCTTCTCCACGACGCGGTTGATCGAATACCTCGGTCTGAGCACGGGATCGACCGTCCTCATCGCCCTTCTCGGGGGGACCCTCGGCGGGCTCGGCTTCTTCATCGGTGGCCACCTGGCCGATGCCTGGGGTAGGCGAAGGACCACGGTCGTGAGCCTGCTGCTGGCCGTCGGAGGTGGTCTGGTCATCTACTGGTCCAACTCGATCCCGTGGATCGTCGTGGCCGTGATGGTGTCGTCATTCGGCACCTTCGCCTTGGTCCCCGCCGCGGGCTCGCACCGAGCGGAGCTCTTCCCTACCGGGCTCAGGGCAAGTGCCAACACGGCAGCGACGAACTTCGGATTGGTCGGGTCCGGTCTCGGGCTGATCCTTGGGGTCTTCACCATCGATCGCTTCGGGCTCTCCCAGACGGTCACGATCCTCGGGCTCGGAATGGGGATCGCCGCCCTGCTCACCCTGCTCCTCCCCGAGACAAAGGGTCAGGACCTGAGAGCTGTTCGCACGGCCCGCCTGTAGCCGAAGACGAACACCAGGCCACGAACGGCAAGCATCGCTCCGATCGCCCACCAGATCCCGTCGAGCGAGTCGCCCAACGGCGTAACCGAGATGAGGGTCACGAGGACGGCAGAGCCAAGGGCGGTCGAAACGATGATCGTCCCGAATGCCAGGAGCCCGAAGAAGATGCCGTCCGCAACGAACAGCGGCGCTCCGATCGGCATCGTCCACCCTGCGACCGCCGCTGCGGACACCGTCAGGGCCGCCACGGTGGGATCAGTGACGAGACCGGCGAGGGCGGGACCGCCGAGGAAGAACGCGCCCATCAGCAACACGCCGGTGAGGACTCCCCAGAGCAGCAGCCGCCGGGACAGATCGTCCGTCGCCGTCGTCCCTCCCCCGCCAACTGCCTCGGCGACCATGGCTTGCCCGGCAATGGCAAACGCGTCGGCGATCATGGCGGCCAGTAGCCAGACCTGCATCACCACCTGATGGGCGGCGATATCGGCCGGGCCGAGCCTGGTCGCTGTCGCTGCCGCGAAGGTCAGGCCGAGAAGGAGAAACCCGGTTCGGATCGATACCAGGACCCCATTCCGGGCCAGGGCCAGGATGGTGGGGAGAGCCTTCCTGAGACCAGCGGGCCGGTCGGCCATGCGCCGGGAGCGGATCAGCCGCAGGAACCACAAGGCCCCCACCCATTGGGCGATCACCGTGCCGAGGGCGGCGCCCTCGAGGCCCAAGCCGACGACGAAGATGAGGAGAGGGTCGATCACCAGGTTGACCACATTGATTCCCACCGCGACCCGGAACGGAGTACGTGTGTCCTGGTACCCGCGAAATGCGCCGTGCCCCGCGGTCACCAGGAGCACGGCCGGCGTAGCTATCGCCCCGTATCCGCAGATAGGCCACGGCGGGTCCCGCTACTTCCTCACTGGCGCCCATCAAGCCGACGAACCATGGGGCAAGGACTTCGACCACGATGGCCGCGACGAGACCGAGGAGCGCGGCGAGCACGATGGCGTCGCCGACCCACCGTCGTGCCTCTGCCGGGTTTCCACGGCCGAGCGCCTGAGCCACCAACGGCGTGGTCGCGTAGGCGAGGAAGTTGAACCCGAAGAAGACGAATCCGAGGATGGCGGTATCGACGCCCAACGCCGCCAACTCGTCGACACCAACCCGCGCCACGAAAGCGGTGTCGATGAGAGTCAGGAGCGGGTCTATCGCCAGGGTCCCCAACGCAGGAATGGCGAGCCGGAGGATGGCCCGATTGGCGATTCGGGCGTTGGTCACCGTGGAGGGGTCTTGTGTGCGAAGGCGAACCGATCCGGGAACTCGCAGAGATCGAATAGCTCGCATTGCCCACACAACGGCCGCCTGGCATCACAAATGTCACGCCCAAACTGGATGATCCTCATCGACAGTCCGGACCAGTCCCCCTTCGGGTAGAGCGCCATCAGGTCACGCTCGATCTTCACCGGGTCGGTCTGATCGGTCAGGCCGAGGCGGCGAGAGACCCTCCGCACGTGAGTGTCGACGGCGATCGCGGGCACATCCCAAGCCTCGGCGAGCAACACGCTCGCGGTCTTGCGACCAACGCCGGGGAGCGTGACCAACTCGTCGAGGTCCATTGGTACCTCGCCGTCGAACATCTCCTCGATCGCCTGGGCCAGCTTGATGATCGACTTCGTCTTCTGGCGGTAGAAGCCGGTGGAGTAGACGATCCTCTCCACTTCTTCGGGGTCGGCGTCGGCGAGGTCGCTGACTCCCGGATAGGCCTCGAAGAGAACGGGGGCCACCTTGTTCACGTTCTCGTCCGTGGTCTGCGCCGAGAGGACAGTCACGACCAGGAGCTGGAAGGGTGACTCGTAGTCGAGAGCGGTGCCGATGCTCGAGTAACGGCGGCGGAGACGGTTGAGGATGGCGCGTGCCTTCCCTTTCTCAGCCCGTGACGGCACCGACCCGTCGGCTCTGCTCAACGGCATGAGCCGGCATCGTATTGACCACCGCGGGCGACAGAGGCGTGGACGCAACCGGTCCCGCTCCTACCCTGCCCCCGCTCATGTTCAGGTCCAATCGAAGCCGGGCAATTCTCGCCTTGCTGGCGGCATCGTTCGTCTTTGGCGCGACCTTCGTAGTGGTCAAGTCTGCGGTGGTACGAGGTCCCACCCCTGACCTTTGTGGCTTGGCGCTTCCTCCTCGGCGCGCTCCTCCTCTCCATTTTCGCCTTTCCCCGCGGGCGCAGGATCTGGTGGCACGGCACTCTGGCCGGGCTCGCTCTATTCGGGGGATACGCCTTCCAAACCGCCGGCCTGACCGAGACCAGCGCCAGCAACTCGGCGCTGATCACCGGTCTGTACGTGGTGATCACACCCTTTCTCGCCGCATTGTTCGCCCGAAGACCACCGAGCTGGTGGAGCGTGGGTGCGGCCGCCCTGTCGTTCGGGGGCCTGATCCTGATAACCGGAGCCGGGGACCTCGGCTTCGATCGCGGTGACCTCCTCACCCTGGCGTGCGCGTTCTGCTTCTCCACGCACATCGTCGTCCTGTCCCGTCTCGCCCGTCATCACCCCGTCGTCCCGTTCACTGTCGTTCAGTTGGCGATCACCTCGGCGCTGGCCTTCCCTGCGGCTCTGTTGATCGAGGGCGCCGTCCTACCCCCGAGCTCGGTGTGGGGCGCGCTGTTGATCACCGGGATCGGGGCCAGCGCCGGATGCTTCGTTCTTCAGATCTGGGCTCAGACCGTCGTCGGCGCTACCACCGCAGCCGTTGTGCTGGCGGCGGAGCCTGCATTCGCCGTGGCCACTGCGTGGGTGGTGCTCGGCGAGAGGCTCACAGTGGCGGGGTGGGCCGGCGCAGCCCTCATCCTCATTGCGATCTTCATCGTGGTGACCAAGCAGACCGACCAGGCCTCAATCGAGGCCGAAGCGGTGACACCGGCTCACTGACTCACCTGGTAGTCGTCAGAGCGGAGACGTCGGGCCAGCTTCATCAGGAGCCGGATCCCCAAGACCGACAGGAACAGCCCGATGGTGAGGAGGACCCCGAATTCGGCCGCGGTGGTGTACGGGTTGCTGCAGGCCTCGATGCCCTGCGGGCAGAGACCCCAGCCGGTGCCCCCGTCGAGCAAGTCGATGAGGACGAGGATCGGTATCAAGGCAATGCCGATGGCCGCTGCAGAGAGGATGAATACACCGAGACGCACCAGGAAGACTGACATTGCACTAAAACGGTAACCGGGTGCGCCCAGTTTCCAGGCATACAATCGCCGACCCGTGATGTCGTACCACCAGGAAGACTTCACCGCCGAGGAGCAGGCGGTCCTGAGCCGGTTCTTCACCAATCTCGACTTGCCGGTATTCGGGTTGATCAATCTCCCGGAGGTGGTGAAGGGAGCGCTCTTCGCCCGCTATTCGAGGTCGGCCAAGTCGTTGCGTCGGCTCTTTCTCGACGAGTTCGTGGCCGATCCAGAGTCCGGGATCGACGCCATGTCCCGGGGTCTCGACGATGACCCGCTGGTGGCAACTCGCAAGGCCGAGCAGCTCTATCAGCGCGTCTTCTTCGACTACGGGGACGACTCCGTCGCCCAGCTCGGT
Organism: uncultured Acidobacteriota bacterium; assembly: GCA_963843585.1. Classification (GTDB taxonomy): domain Bacteria; phylum Actinomycetota; class Acidimicrobiia; order Spongiisociales; family ZC4RG35; genus JARDZU01. Next base: position 559,908 of record CAWJLJ010000019.1, on the reverse strand, counting down.
GGCGCTCATCTCGCCTGCGAGCAGGCCTCGAACCTCTTGACCAAGGTCCTGGAATGGGGCCGGCTCGCCGCCTATCTGGAGCAATCGACCCGCTACATCCGTTACGACGCACGGCTCGGCGACCGATACCGGTACTTCGTGCCTCCCGAGATCGCCAACTCGGCGCACGCCGACCGATACCTCACCCACATGGAGCGGGTCTTCGACACCTACTCGCAGCATGGTGGCGAGGATGATGGCTCACTTCGAACAACTGCACCCACGGGGTGACGACGACTCGGCGATGGTCTGGAACGCCACGATCCGGGCCAAGGCATGCGACACGGTGCGGGGCATGCTTCCCGTGTCGACACTGTCCAACGTCGGTATCTATGGCACCGGCCAGGCATACGAGATGTCCCTGGTCAGGATGCGGGCCAACCCGTTGCGCGAGGTTCAGGAATACGGGCAGATGATGCTCGGCGAGCTTCGCAAGATCATCCCGTCGTTCCTCACGAGGGTCGATCTGGAGGACCGCGGAGTGCGCTGGTCCCGATACCTCGAAGACGTCCGCTCAGACCTAGAGCAGAGAGCGGCCGGCCTTCGATCACCATCAGACGATGGGCCATCCGTGACACTCGTCGACTGGGATCCCGAGGCAGAGCTCAAGATCGCCGCTGCTGCCCTCTATGCCGTCTCGGAGTTGCCCGACGCGGAGCTCCTCCGAATAGCCAGGTCGATGACCCAGTCCGAGAGGGCGGAGATCATCGCCTCTCTCGTCGGAGATCGGGCCAATCGGAGACACCGGCCGGGGCGGGCCATGGAGCGAACCACCTACCGGTTCGATGTCACCTGTGACATCGGGGCTTTCCGCGATCTTCAGCGTCATCGTCTGATGACGCTGGAGTGGCAGCGGTATACGACCCGACTCGGCTACGACCTGCCGGCGGAAGTCGAGGAGTTGGACCTCGCCGACGAATGGCATCGATTGATGGCCCAATCGCTCACCTTCTACGAAGAACTACGGAGCGATCTCGGAGCGGACGTGGCCCAATACGTGGTGCCGTTCGCCTTCAACGTGCGCTTCGTCATGGAGATGAACCCCCGGCAAGCCTTCCATCTGATCGAGTTGCGCAGCCAGGCGGCCGGGCATCCTGCCTACCGACGGGTCGCCCACGAGATGCATCGCGCCATCGATGAAGTCGCCGGTCACCATTTGATCGCCGAGGCGATGAGTTACGTCGACTACAGCGACGTCGACCTGGAGCGGCTGGAGAGTGAGCGCAAAGCCGAGACCGCGCATCGGCGAAGCCGAGCTTCTGCACGCTACCACGTAGAACGCAGGACGTATAACGTCCTCCAATGGCCCAATTCGATGTCGACGCCATGCTGATGCGCTATCAGGAGCGTGCCGCTGCCGTCAAGGACCGCCCCCTCCCTCCGGTTGCAGGTGACGAGCGCAGACTGTTCGTGGAGCGGGCGCAAACCGACTACACCGACTACGCCCTGATCGGCAGCGCCAGTTGGAGCGTGGAGGACGGCGAGCTCGTCCTTCGCATACCGCTCGGCGGGTCTTCCTAACCCAGCGTCTGATGCTCGAGAAACGTCTCGTCCTGGTCTCGGGCAAGGGAGGCGTGGGCAAGTCGGCGGTAACCGCCGGTCTTGCCCTTCTCGCCCAGCGCCGGGGTTTGCGGGTCCTGGCAATGGAGATGGGCTCGCCAGGGGGCCTATCCGCTCACTTCGGGACGGGTCCTCTCGAATTCGAGCCGAAGGAGCTGAGACCGGGGCTCCACGCCATGCACATGGTCCGCTCCGATGCCCTCCTCGAGTATCTCGCCCTTCAGCTCAACATCAAAGGTCTCAACAGGTTCGGCCCGCTGGCTCGGGCCTTCGACGCCCTGGCGACCACAGCCCCTGGCATTCGGGAGATCATCACCGTCGGCAAGGCGATCTGGGAGGTTCGAGAAGATCGATGGGACATCGTCATCGCCGATGCCCCGCCCACGGGTCAGATCGGGTCCTTCCTCCGAGCGCCAGTGACCATCTCAGAGCTGGTGCCCTCAGGGCGGATCCGGGTCCAGGCCGAGATCATGCAGGAGATCCTCCGCGACCAGACGGTGACCGGGCTCATCCTCGTCACCCTCCCCGAGGAGCTTCCGGCCACCGAGACCGCCGAGACGCATCACGTGGCTGGCGAAGGAAAACGTGGTGGCCGCCCCGATCGTGATCGCGAATCGCATTCTCGACGAGCTGACAGACCCTGACACGCCTCCGGGGCCGGTGGGAGAAGCCGCACAGCTTCATCGGGCACTGTGGTCGGAACAACAGGTCTGGCTGGACCGGGTCCCTCCAGATCACTTGCTCCCCTACCTCCACGGGCTGCTCACACCAGGAGAGGTGGCGGCACGCATGGCCGACGAATTCGAGCTGATCACATGACCCGCACCCTGCTCATCACCGGAGCCGGTGGCGTCGGCAAGACCACCGTCGCAGCAGCACTGGGGGTCAGAGCGGCTCGAAGCGGGCTGCGCACGCTCGTGGTCACCGTGGACCCCGCTCGCCGGCTGGCGACCGCACTGGGCGTCGAAGATCTCGGCAACGAGCCCCAGCCACACGCCGGGGAGCCCAACCTCTGGGCCGCGATGCTGGACTCGACCGCCTCGTGGCGGGCGGTCGCCATGCGGCACGCCGACCCGGATGTGGCGACCCGCCTCGCCGACAACGACTTCTTCAAGGCGGCGTCGGAGCATTTCCCCGCCTCGCAGGCCTACGCCGCCGCCGATCAGGCCGCCACCTTCGTCCAGGCCATGGCCTGGGATCTCGTCATCGTGGACACCCCGCCGTCGGGTGGAGGGATCGACTTCTTCGCCGCTCCCGCCCAAATGGCGGATCTCGTGGGCGGGCGGCTTCTTCGATGGCTGACAGGCGGCCCGCTCCCCGGACGCCGCACCTTCTACAACCTGGCGGCAAAACCGGTCCTCCGGATCGCCGATTCGGTGCTCGGATCGGACCTGTTGGAGCGAGTGGCCGAATTTCTCCTCGACTTGAGGACCACCTACGACGGCGTGGCGCAGCGGGGCCGCGAGATCGAGCGTGTCCTGAGCTCAGCGTCGATCTTCGTGGTCACGACCTCAGACCCCGCCCCGGTGCGCGAGGCCATCAAGTTCTATCGCGACCTTCCCGGCCTGGCGGCGAGCCCTGCCGCTGTTGTGTTCAATCGAATCCTCCCTGAGGAATGGGCGGACTCGACCGCACCACCGGGGACCTCGCTGGCCCTGGAGCAGAATCTGGCCCGGTGGAGCGCCGAGACGGTGCGACAACGGGACACGCGGGAGGAGTTCTCATCGCGGTACGGGGCACGCATCGCCACCATCCCCTGGTCCACCAGCCCTCCGACCGACCTCGATGGGCTGGGCCGCCTACTCGACGAATCGAAAGAGTTGCCTTGGGCCGAGGTGGGCATATCCTGAGCACATGGCTAACTCAGCCGCCTTCTTCGACCTCGACCGGACCCTGATCTCCGGCGCTTCGGCGTTCCCTCTGGGCGTCGAGGCCTGGCGTCAGGGTCTCGCCTCCAATCCCGACATCGGCCGATGGGCGCTATCGGCATTGAGTTTCCGGCTGATGGGCGACAAAGGTGACGCCACCGACGATGTCAAGGGCGACTTCTTGAGTGGGATCGCCGGGGCGTCGGTTCAGGCACTCGAGATGGTCGGCGCCGCTGTCCTGCCCAAGCTGGTCGCCCGGGTCCGCCCGGAGTCACGAAAGCTGATCAATCTGCATCACGAGGCGGGAAGGGACACCTGGATCGTCTCGGCCGCCCCTCATGAGATCGTCGAGCCTCTGGCTCGATCCTTGGGGATGACCGGAGCCATCGGCACCAGGGGAAAGGTGGTCGCCGGCCACTACACCGGAGAGCTCGATGGGCCATTTGTGTACGGCGCCGGCAAGGTCGACGCCATCGAGAAGATCGCCGCCGACTTCGGGTACGACCTCGAGCGCAGCTACGCCTACTCCGACTCCGTATCCGACCTGCCCATGATGGAGGCGGTTGGCCATCCCGTCGCGGTCAACCCCGACTCCGAGCTCGACTCGGTCTCCCATGAGCGAGGATGGCCGGTCGTGATCTTCGCCCGCAAGACGAAGAGAGCAGTAGCGCTCAGCGCTCTGGGCACTGTTGGTGTGGCGGCAGCCGTCGGCGCCTATGCGCTGGGACGAAAGCACGGACGATCGAGTGCTCTTGCCCAGATGGCTCAGCGAGAGTTCTGGCGACCTCGGGTCTAGAGGATCGCGCTCGGCCCCAGCAGTTCCTTCAACTCGGCGAACAGCGCCGTCCGCGGCTCGACGCGGTGCGCATCGCTCAGCTTGAGCACCTTTACCCCTTGCTCGCTCGTCATGTTCAGGTAAACCGGGGCGGGCCCAGGGTGATTCGACAGGATCGTCTTGAGTCGGGAGACCATCTCGGGAGTGAGATTCGAAGCCGTCGTCTTGAGCCGCACCATCGAGTCGTCACGGATCTCCAGCTCCTTGATCTCCCGGGCCATGACCTTCACCTCGTCGCCCCGGTGGTCGAGGTGCCCGCCCACGATCACCACGGCGTCATCGATGACGACATGCCCGTAGTCGTTGACCGTGCGGGGGAAGGCAACGACCTCTACCGAACCTTCGAGGTCCTCGAGTTGGAAGAAGATCATCGGATCTCCGTTCCTGGTCCATCGACGGGTGATCCCGGCAACCAGACCGCCCACTGTCACGCTCGTCTTGTCGGCCAACTCGACGAGCTGGCTGACAGTCGTGGTGGTGGCGGCCGCCAGCGACTGGCCGACGGACAGCAGAGGGTGATCGGAGACGTAGAGACCGAGCATCTCCTTTTCGAAGGCGAGCCTGATCTTCTGCGGCCAGACCAGGTCCGGCACGTCGATGCGGCCGTGGGAGACCTCCCCTGGCTCACCGGCGAACAGGCTGAACTGACCCATTTCCTCGTTCCGCCGGCGCTCCAGCGTCCCATCGAGGATCTGCTCGTACACCACGGTCAGACCTTTTCTCGGGTACCCCATCGCGTCGAAGGCGCCGGCCTTGATCAGAGACTCGACGGTGCGCTTGTTGAGCGCCGAGACGTCGACGCGGTCCACGAAGTCATGGAACGAGTCGAAAGCACCATCGGCCCTCGCCTCGACGATCTTCTCCACCACGCCCTCACCCACGTTCCGCACTGCCGATAGCCCGAAGCGGATCCGCCCCTCCTTCACGGTGAAATCGGAGTCCGACTCGTTGACGTCGGGCACGAGCACCTCGATCCCCATCTGCCGGCACTCGTTGAGGTAGACCGCGGTCCGGTCTTTGTCCTTCTTGGTAGCGGTCAACAGAGCGGCGAGATACTCGGCGGGGTGGTGTGCCTTCAGGAATGCGGTCTGATAGGCAACGAGGCCGTAGCCGCTGCTGTGGATCTTGTTGAACCCGTAGCCCGAGAAGTGCTCGATGAGCCCGAAGATCTCACGGCCCACCTTCTCGTCGTGGCCCTGAGCGACACTGCCGGCGACGAACTTCTCCTCCTCGGCCTTCATCACCGACTTGATCTTCTTGCCCATGGCCCGGCGCAGGTTGTCGGCGTCGACCATCGAGTACCCGGCCATCTCCTGGGCCACCGACATGACCTGCTCCTGGTACACCATGATCTGATAGGTGTCGGCCAGCTTGTCGGTGAGGGCTGGGTGCAGCACTTCGATGGGGGCCCGACCGTTCTTCCGATCGGCGTACAGGTTGTGCATGTTGGCGCCCATCGGGCCCGGGCGATAAAGGGCAACCAACGCAATCACGTCGTTGAACGAGTCAGGCTTCAGCGAGCGAATCAACGACCGCATGGCGTTGCCTTCGAGCTGAAAGACCCCGATCGTGTTGCCCGATTGGAGGAGCTCGAAGGTCTTCTCATCGTCGAGCGGGACTGCGTCGATGTCGAGTCGCTCCCCCGTGCCCGCCTCCACCAGCTCGAGGCAGCGCTCGATGATCGAGAGGTTGCGCAGCCCGAGGAAGTCCATCTTGAGCAGACCCAGTGACTCCACCCCGTACATCTCGAACTGGGTCACCACCTCGGCGCCCTCACCCTTCTGTTGGATGGGGACGACGTTGATGAGCGGCTCCGGGGCGATCACCACGGCTGCGGCATGGATCGAGTCCTGCCTCCGCAACCCTTCGAGGCCGCGGGCGGCATCCACCGTCTCCCGCACCGCCGGATCGGCCTCGTAGAGGTCCCGAAGACCCTGGGCGTTGGCGTACCAGTCTTTCGTCGTCGAGTCTGCATCGGATGAAGGCGGTGTCATCACCTGCTCGAGGGTCGCCTCACGGCCGAGGATGGCGGGCGGCATCGCCTTGGCCACCCGGTCGCCCACGCCGTATGGGTGGCCGAGGACTCGGGCGGCGTCGCGCAGCGCCTGCTTCCCCTTGATCGTGGAGAACGTGACGATCTGTGCCACGCGATCAGCCCCGTACTTCTGGGCCGCATACCGGATCATCTCCGCCCGGTAGCGCTCGTCGAAGTCCATGTCGATGTCGGGCATTTGACGGCGGCCGGGGTTGAGGAAGCGCTCGAAGATCAGCCCGTAGGCGAGGGGGTCGATATCGGTGATGCGCAGGCAGTAGGAGACGATCGAGCCCGCGGCAGAGCCGCGGCCGGGTCCAACCCTGATGCCGCTCTCCCGGGCATGGCGGATCAGATCCCAAACGATGAGGAAGTAGGCGGGAAAGCCCATCTCCTCGATGATCTTCAACTCGTGCTCGACGCGGTCCCAGACCTCGGGGGCGGCGTCATGGCCGTAACGGTCGCGTGCCCCTTGATCGACGAGCTTCCGGAGATGGCTGACCTCGGTCTCACCCGACGGGACCGGGAAGCTGGGGAGGAGGATCCGGCCGAAGTCGAGGTCGACGTTCACCCGCTCCGCGATCGAGAGAGTGTTGTCACATGCTCCGGGAAATGTGTCGGCCGGGAAGAGGCGATGCATCTCGTCGGATGTCTTCAGATAGTGCTCGTTGCCCTCGAAACGAAGCCGGCTCGTGTCGGCCCGCAGCGAGCCGGTCTGGATGCAGAGCAGCACGTCGTGGGCATCGTGTTCCGCCCGATGGGTGTAGTGGGCGTCGTTGGTGGCGAGCAGGGGCGCCCCGGTCCGGGAGGAGATCTCGAGAAGGTCGGGCATGATCGCTTTTTGCGCGGAAAGGCCGTGATCCTGGATCTCGATGAAGAAGTTGTCTCGCCCGAAGATGTCCTGGAACCTGCCGGCAGCAGCGATGGCGGCGTCGAAGTCCCGCATCTGGCCCTTGTTCCCCTCTTCGCTCATGGAATCGGGAGCGAGGAGTTGGGCCACCATCCCCCCGAGACACCCTGACGTGGCGATGAGGCCCTCGGAGTGCTCGGCGAGCAGCTCGAAGTCCATCCTCGGCTTGTAGTAGTAGCCCTCGAGAAAGGCCCGGGAGGAAAGCTGGAGGAGGTTGCGATACCCGACCTCGTTCTCGGCCAGGAGGTTCATGTGGAAGCGCCGATTGGCGTTGCCGACCGGCCGGTCGAATCTCGACCCTTCTGTCAGGTATGCCTCCAATGCCGACGATTGGCTTGATTCCGGCGTCCTTCGCCGCCTTGACGAAATCGACAACCCCGTAGAGGACGCCGTGATCTGTGATGGCTATCGCCGGCTGACCATCGGCTGCCGCGGCCGCAACCACATCCTTGATCCGGGCCGCACCGTCGAGCATCGAATACTCGGTGTGGACGTGGAGGTGTGCGAATGACACGGCTGTCATTCACCGTAGCACAGGGCGGCTCACGCGGAGGTGCCGTGTGACGGGCCTCGTGCGAGGCTCCGCGCCATCCAGGCGGCGACGACCATGATCACCAGACTGACCCCATGAGCGATCGAAAAGCCATGCGCCAGGGCGTTCGCAGTCGCACCGGCCAGTTCGGCCTCGCCGCCCGCCAGCGCCTCTCGGACCGACGAGATGTCGCCGACCGAGGCAGCCACCGTTGCCAGTATCACTCCACCCGCAAGGCCCGCGCCGACCGACATCCCGACCGTGCGCAGGAAGGCGTGTGCGGAGGTCGCCCGGCCTGCCAGTCTGTCAGCCACCGCCAGGCGCACCATCTGAAACGCGGAATTGGTCACTGCTCCCACCGACATGCCCATTGCGAAGTAGCTGGCGTAGACCACCGGTAGTGGTGCCGAGAAGGAGACCGCGGCCCATGCGGCGGCGATGGCCGGGATACCTCCGATCGCTGCCACCCGAAGCACCTCACGCTCGCTCACCCGATCGGTGATGCGACCGGAGATGTTGGCAGCCGCGGTCCATCCGATCGTGAGCCACAGGACCGACCACGCTGCGGCGGCCGCGGAGCCTCCACGTGCGCCCCGTACGTAGACAGGCAGATATGACGACAGCCCGATCATGGCCACCAAGGTCAGCGAGACCACCAGGGCTAGCTGGCGGTATGGGTACTCCCCCACGAACCGTGGGTCGAGCAGGCTGGATCGACCCCGCGCCATTCTCCGCCACAACACGGTCCCCGACAGGATGGCGACCGCGGCGAAGATCACCGAGAAGGCGGAGAAATTCGAGACGGCCGCCAGCAGGGCCCCGAACGTGACCACCAGCAGCCCGACGGCCACCCAGTCCACCCGGAGCGGGGTGGGCTCGACCGGGCCGGGGAGGGTCCGCCACCCAGCGATCAGAGCCACCGCAGAGATCGGCACCATCAGCAGGAAGATCCACCGCCAGGACCCGACCTGCAGCAAGACCGCCGCGATGGCTGGGCCGGCGAAGCCAAGGATCCCCCATACGTTCGAGTTGGCGGCAAAGGCCCTCCCGACGAGATGGCTCGGATAGACGAGGGCGACGGCGCCGACCCCGACCGAGATGATCGCCCCACCGGCGGCGCCCTGGAATACGCGGGTTGCCACGAGCATCGGCATCGAGCTCGCAGCCGCGGCAGCGAGTGAGGAGGCGGCGAAGGCGAACGTGGCCCACCTGAACACCGTGGACGTCCCGACGGAGTCGATGAACGAGCCGGCGATGGCAGTGGTCACACCCGAGGCGAGCAGGAAGGCGGTGATCACCCACGGCAGGAGATGCACCTGGCCGAGTTCGGCGGTGAGGTCGGGCAAGGCCGCCGTGACAGCCAGACCTTCGAAGGCGACGATGGCGACGGTCGTGAAGATGGCGACCGATGCCGGCAACAGCTCACGGGAGAGGATCGACCTGGGGACCGTCATTGCCCGCCCCAGGATGGCAACCTCGACAGCGGACCGCATGGCTTCTCTCAGATGGCGACGGCCAGGGCGGCCAAGACAGCGACGGCGAACCCAACCCAGGCCCGCATCGCCTGGGCATTGGGGCCACGTATCCGGCTCCAGATCTCACCGATCACGAAGCCGGCGATGAGACCACCGAGGTGGGCCTGCCACGAGACGGTTCTGAACACGAAGGGGATGGCGGCGTTGATCAGGAGGAGGAAGACGAGCTGGCCGAGCAAGGCCCTTCCCTGAATCGTGTTCCTCCGGTGCAGCGCCCAGCTCAGCCAGATGCCGAAGAGCCCGAAGATCGCCCCCGAGGCACCGACGGCGACGTCGTTGAGGTCGCCCAGGTAGTAGGCGAAGACCCCGCCGACCCCGGCCGAGGCCAGGAAGAGGCTGACAAAGGGCCAGGTGCCCACCCCACGCTCGATCTGGGGCCCGAGCACCCACAGGGCCCACATGTTGAAGAGGATGTGGGTGATCGACCCGTGGAGCAGTACCACGGTGAAGATCCGCCACCACTCACCGTCCGCGATCAGGACGTTGATCTGGGCGAACCATCGGACGAGATCTTCCTCGATGCCGAGGAAACCGAGCAGATAGAAGATCACCGCCACGACGATGAACGTCATCGTGGCGGGCGCCCCGGAGGTCGCGGTCGTTCGGCTCCGCGAACCGGTCGGGATCACCTTCTGTGTCCCCTCCTGTCTCATGCACTCGGGGCACCGCTGCCCGACGGAGGCATCGGTCGAGCATGAAGAACAGATGGGCCGACCACAGTGGCTACAGCTGAGCAGGGTGCTCCGATCGGGGTGCCGATAGCAGACCGGGGTGGTGGTGTGGTCCTGGGTCACGGCCGGAACGGTATCGCCCTCATGGGCCTACCCGTCCTCCGTGGAGCGGACCAAATCGAGGACCTCGGTGAGGTCAGACGGCAGCCGCGATGTGAAAGTCAGCTCCTCGCCGGTGGTCGGGTGCTCGAGGCCGACCATGTGGGCATGGAGGAAGATCCGGGGGCTGTCGACTGCCTTGTTCAGGCCCGTGTAGGCCTTGTCGCCGACGATGGCATGGTCGATCGCCGTCATGTGGACTCTGATCTGGTGGGTGCGGCCGGTGGCCAGCGCAACTTCGAGCAGGGACACATCTGAAGCTGCGAACTCCTCGACGACTTCGTAATGGGTCACTGCCGGTTTCCCGCCCGGGACGACAGCTCGCCTGGTGGGCCGATCCGGGTCTCGTCCGATCGGCGCGTCGACTGTCCCGGTAGGTGTGGCAAATCTGCCATGGACCAAGGTGGTGTAATGCCGTCGTATCTGTCGGCGGGCCATGGCGGTGTTGAGCCGTTCGAAAGACGCTGCGGTGCGACCCACCACCAGAACACCGGACGTGTCACGGTCGAGACGGTGGATCATGCCCCAACGCCCGGCTGCGCCCACCCCCTCCAACTCCGGGTATCGATGAAGCAACCCGGCCGCCAGAGTGGGACGCTCGTGGCCGGAGCCAGGGTGAACGACGAGACCGGGGGGCTTGTCGACGATGATCAAATCTGGATCCTCGTGGATCACTCCGAATTCGACCGGCTCGGCAACCAGACCGGTGGCGACCTCTGGGACGGGAGTCTCGACGACCGCCCCGGTGTGGACGCGGTCGCTGGGGCGGGCGGGGGATCCGTCGAGGAGCACTCCTGCCTCGAGCAGGGAGCGGGCCTGGGCACGGCTCAGTTCCAGCAGGTCGGCCAGCACCTTGTCGACCCGTTGCCCTTCGAGGCGCTCGGGCACCTCTAGGTTGAGCGTGCCAGCCACGCGTGAATCAGTAGCAGCCCTACTGCGATGGTGATCGACATGTCGGCCACATTGAAGGTCGGGATCCACCACAGGTCGATCCAGTCGATGACTTTCCCATCGAGCAGGCCGGGTCCGCGGAACACCCTGTCGACGAGGTTCCCCAGCGCACCACCGATGATCAACCCGTAGGCGGCTGTCTCCATCCAGGGGCGGTCGAGTCGGAGGGACCACAGCAACGCCGCGCTGACGGTGATGGCGGCGATGCCGAAGAACGGGCCTGCATTCTCGAACATGGAGAAGGCGGCGCCGGGATTCTCGGTGAATGTGAGCACGAGGAAGTTTGGGATGATCACGATGTCGCCGTCGACGAGCTCGATGGAGGCCCACCGCTTTGTGATCGCGTCGAGCAGCACAACGAGCGCGGCCAGCCCAACCCCGAGGCCGTACCTGCGGATCAAGCCTTGCGTGCGCAGTCGACGCAGAGCGTCGCGTACTGGAAGGACGTCGAGTCTCGCCATGGGTATCGACTTGCCGCAGCTCTCGCATATGCCGTATGTGCCTTGCTCTATCTTTTCCAGCGCCCGATCGACCTTGCTGAGGAGATCGAGGGTGTTCTGCTCGATCGATAGCTCCTTGGCGTACTCCAATTTCGTGGAGCTGGCCTCCGCGTTGCCGGGGTCGGGGCTGCGGTCGGACGAGCTCTCGGAAAGCCGTGCCTCCTCCAACTCCTGCTCGTAGTCGTCGACGAGCCCCTGGAGCCGCGCTTGCTCCTCTTCCAGTCTTGCCCGGAATTTGTCCACGGTTGACTTGGCGAGCTGTCTGGCCACGTGAATCCCCTGCGTAAAGGCCGGAAACCCTACCAACGCACGGCACCTATCGGGCGGGTTTCATCGAAGCCTGCAACAAGGCGCCGCGCCCTAGCATTTCCGACTCACATGACGACGAACGCTCAGGACGCGCCGGACGGGGCCGGGGGTTTCACCCGGGTCGAGCCAGTTGTGGATATACCTGCCATGGAAAAGGGCATTCTCGAGCTATGGCGCGAAACCAAAGCCTTCGAGGAATCCGTCCTGCGACGACCGGCCGACAAGGAATACATCTTCTACGACGGGCCGCCGTTCCCGACCGGGAGCCCGCATTACGGAAACCTCCTCGCCGGCGTCATCAAAGACATGGTGCCCCGCTACTGGACCATGCGCGGATATCGCGTCGAAAGGCGATTCGGCTGGGACACCCACGGGCTACCTATCGAGATGGAAGTCGAGAAGCGTCTGGGCATATCCGGTCCGAAGGCGATCGCCGAATACGGAGTCGACCGGTTCAACGAGGCGGCCCGGAGTGTCGTCCAGGCCAACACCGAGAACTGGGAGGTTCTGACCGAGCGCATCGGCCGCTGGGTGGACTTCGACAACGACTACAAGACCCTCGACCCCGAGTTCATGGAAACGGTCTGGTGGGTCTTCAAGCAGTTGTGGGACAAGGGATTGGTCTACAAGGACTTCAAGGTCCTCCCCTACTCGTGGGGGGCGGCCACCCCACTCTCCAATTTCGAGGCGAACAAGGACTATCGCGATGTCGAGGACCCCTCGATAACCGTGAGGCTCGAGGTGCTCGAAGATGCGGGCCCTGTCATGGCCGGCGACTACCTCCTGATCTGGACGACCACCCCATGGACCCTTCCCGGCAACCTGGCCGTGGCCGTAGGGGAGGACATTGCCTACTCCCGCATCAGCGGCTGACGGCGATGACCACTACTGGATCGCCACAGCCCGTGCAACGACGGTGTTCGGCGACGATCCGAATGTGGTCGGTGAGGCCAAAGGTTCCGAGATGCTCGGTGTCCCCTACCGGCCACCCTTCGATCATTTCGACGCCGAGCGTGAGGCAGGGGCATTCCGCATCATCGCCTCGCCGGAGGTGACCGTCGACGAGGGGACAGGGCTGGTGCACATGGCCCCTGCCTACGGCGAGGCCGACTTCTACGCCCTCAAGGCGGCGGGGATCGAATCACTGGTCGATCCGGTCGACGCCGAGGGTGACTTCACCGAGCAGGTGCCTGAGGTCGCCGGCCTCAATGTGAAGGTGGCCGACGAGACCCTCATCGATCTCTTGCGGTCCTCGGGCAGCTTGGTCCACGCCGACCGGATCACCCACTCCTACCCCTTCTGCGAGCGCACGGGCACACCATTGATCTACAAGGCGATCCCGACCTGGTTCGTCCGTGTCGAAGACATCAAGGACCGCATGGTGGAGATCAACGACACGATCCATTGGGTGCCCGACTACGTGGGAAGCCGTCGCTACGGGAACTGGCTGGCGAATGCCCGCGACTGGGCCGTCAGCCGCAACCGATATTGGGGCTCGTGCATCCCGGTATGGGAATGCACCGGCTGTGACGAAGCGATCGCCGTCGGCTCCCTCGACGAGCTGGAGGCTCTCTCCGGCCAACGACCCGCCGATCTCCACAAGCACGTCATCGACGACATCGGCTGGGCGTGCTCCTCATGTGGTGGTTCGATGATCAGGGTCCCCGAGGTCCTCGATGGCTGGTTCGAGTCGGGCTCGATGCCCTATGGGATGCTGCACTACCCGTTCGAGAACGCCGAGCGATTCGAGGCGGCCTTCCCCGCGAAATTCATCGCCGAGGGCCTCGACCAGACCCGGGGCTGGTTCTACACCCTCATCGTCCTCTCCACTGCCCTCTTCGACGCGCCGGCGTTCGAGAACTGCGTGGTCAACGGGCTGATTCTGGCCGAGGACGGACGAAAGATGTCCAAGAGCCTGAAGAACTACCCGGACCCGTCGGAGATCTTCGACCACATGGGGGCCGACGCGCTGCGGGCCTTCCTCATCAACTCGCCGGTGCTTCGGGCCGAGCCGCTCCGCTTCAGCAGTGACGGCGTCGCCGAGGTGGTCCGCACGGTCCTCCTGCCGATGTGGAACACCTACAGCTTCTTCACCACGTACGCCGAAGCCGACGGAATCACCGTGGCCGACCTCGAGATGGCCCCGAAACCGGGTGACCGGCCAGAGCTGGATCGATGGATCCTGTCCGTCCTGCAGAGCCTCGTGTCCGAAGTCAACACACAGATGGAGGGCTACTACCTCTACAACGTCGTGCCACCCACCCTGGGGTTCATCGATCACCTGACCAACTGGTACGTGCGTCGGTCACGACGTCGTTTCTGGCGGGCCCGGGGTGAGTCGGGTGAAGGCGACGCCGACAAACTGGCTGCCTTCGCCACGCTCTACGAGGTGCTGACCAGATTCATCGAAGTGCTCGCCCCCGTGCTGCCGTTCATCACCGAGCACCTGTATCAGGATCTGGTTGCCCGCCACCATCCTGATGCCGTCACCAGTGTTCATCACCGTGACTTCCCCGAGGCCGAGAATGCCCTGATCGACCGGGACCTGGAAACGGCGATGGGGGTGATCCGGGAGGTGGTTCGCCTCGGCCGGAACCTGCGCAAGAGGGAGGGTCTCCGCGTTCGTCAGCCCTTGACGAAGCTGACGGTGCTCACCCGCGACGCCGCGGTGGCCCGGGCAGTAGAGACGCATTCCGATGTGATAGCCGATGAGCTGAACGTCAAGGTCGTGGCTACGTCCCCCGACGAAGCAGAGTTGGTTCACCTGTCGGCCAAAGCCAACTTCCGCACGCTCGGCCCGCTATTTGGGTCGAACATGCCCGAAGCGGCTGGTGCCATCGCGGCACTCGGGCCCGAGGAGCTCGAAGCCATCCTCGGTGGTGGCACGGTCTCCATTGTCGGACGAGACATTGGCTCGGCAGATCTCATCATCGAGCGAACTCCCAAGGAGGAAACCGTCGTCGAGGCCGGACCCGACTTCGCGGTCGCTCTCGACACCCATGTCTCCGATGAATTGCTCCTCGAGGGCATCGCCAGGGAAATGATCAGCCGGGTACAGAGGCTGCGGCGTGAGGCCGGCCTGGATGTGACCGACCGGGTCGTTCTGGTGTGGGAAAGCCAGGACCCGCTGATTCGCTCCGCCATCGCCACCCACGCCACCGAGATCGGCGCTGAGGTGCTCGCGGTCTCAATCGAGGAGGGCGTCGACGACCAGGGAGAGTCCTTCGACATCGATCGGCGGACCGTCTCGCTTCGGGTCAGCCCGGCTCCGACTCCCTAACGACGCTCGTTTCCCCGCTTGTAGTTGCCGGTGACTCGGGCCATGAGTTGCTGCGGGTCGCCGTCTCCAATGCGGCTCTTGAACCGCTTGGCTGCCTCGCCGCGCAGCGTGGTCACGGGGACGCCATGTCTCGAGATCACGATCTCATCGGGCCGACGGGCCTGATAGGAAAATCCGAGGTCGCCGGTCTGTTCCAGGATCAGATCTCCTGGTTCTCCTCGCTGTCCCCGCCTTCGATCTCTGACGAGCCGGCATCGTCGTCACCCTCGTCGGACTCGACTTCCGCCAGGTCTACCTCCAAGCCGGCTTCCCCGTCCGGCTCGGAATCATCTCCCTCTTCGACATCCTGATCCAACTCGTCACCCCCGTCGACGATCTCGTCGGCAGAATCGTCTCCCATGTCGTGCTCGGAGTCGGCCGTCCCCGTGTCGGTCTCCTGGTCCATCGAGCCTTTGCTGTGAGCTCCCGAGACGACTGCATCCATCTCATCGAGCTTGTCGGCCACGGTGGTGGCGAGCACGGCTAGCTGGTTGCGGACGCCGGCAACGAGACCGGTCATCTCAGCCATCTCGGCGTCGACTTCGGCCTTCTTCTGATCCCGGTCCCGGGCGAAGGTGTCGGCCTCCGACCTGGCATCCCCAACGATCTTGTCCGCTTCGCTTCGTGCGTCGTCGAGCATCCTGTCCGCTGCCGCCTGGGCGGCGATGAGGGCTCGACCCACGGCGGACTCGTCGGGCGCCGGTGTGGACGGCGCAGCCGAGACGGCGGCGAGCGCCGCAACTGCATCCGGGTCTTGCTCGAGTTGGGCGACCCGCTCCTTGGCTTGGACGAGCTCCTCCTCGAGCTCGCGGACCGCAACCACCATCTCGTCGAGGAAGTCATCGACCTCGTCGAGGTCGTAGCCCCGGAGCGCGGTGGAGAAGGTCTTCTTCTCGATGTCGGCGGGTGTTATCGCCATAGCTATCTACCCCTTGGTTGTGGAGTGAGGATACGAACCAGGCCGCCTGGCTCCAAGGATCAGAAGATCCCCCGCACCAGCCCCATCAGCAACTGGATCCCGATGAGGAGCACGATCGGTGTGAGGTCGAGCATCCCACCGCCGAGACGAACCGGCGGGATGACACGGCGAAGCGGAAGTATCACCGGGTAGATGACCCGATCCAGGAATACGTTGACCTTGCCGAGCGGGTGCTCCGAGGACGTCGGGATCCAGGACAGGATCACCCACGCCAGAACGGCATAGAAGTAGATCTGCAGGATCAGGATCAGGACGCCGCCGATGTTCACAGGTCAGTCGTCGATGTCGTCGAGCTCGTAAGCCCCCAGCGTGGAGAGACGCCGCTTTTCTTCCCGGCTCAGAGTGACCCTCGGAGGCAGCACGACGACAAGCCCATCGCCCACTTTTCGCATCGAGCCGTCGAGGGCGTAGATCAGACCCGAGGAGAAATCGACCACCCGGCGAACCAGATCGTGGTCCGCCCGACGCATGTCGAGGACGACCGGCACCCGGTCTCGGATGCGATCGGCCAGGATCCGGGCGTCCCCGAACTCCTCGACGAGGATGACATCGGACTGTGTCTCGACAGTCCTCACCACTCCGACGGTTTCAAGGCCGTCGCGACCCTGGGGCCTCGTGGCGGCACGTCCAGTGGGCGGCGGCTCCACCCTCCGACTGGGCGGGAATTGCTCGACCCGTCGGGGTTCGACACGTCGTGCGGGCTCCTCGATGGTGCCGGTCGCAGGGCGGTCGGCGGCCTCGGAATCGAGCTGGTCCTCGTCGACCAGTCCCAGGTAGACGAGAGCTTTGGAGAACAGTGACGACATATCACTCCGTCAGGTGCGTTCACCAAAGATAGCCCGTCCCACGCGGATAATTGAGGAGCCTTCCTCGATCGCTATCTCGAAGTCGTCGGTCATCCCCATCGAGAGCTCGATGAGCTCGGGATGCTCGACGGCCAGGACGGACCGGATCTCCCGCAACATGGCGAAATGCTGCGCGCTGGGCCTCCGGGTCCTCCGTAAGCGGTGGGATCACCATCAACCCGCGGACCTCCAGCCCGAGGGACCGGACCTGGGCCAGCGTGGCTGCGGCATCGCCTGGCTCCACTCCCGATTTCTGAGGCTCGTGCCCGGTGTTCACCTGCAACAGGACCGGCGGGGGCAGACCGCCTCCCTTCGCCCATGCTCCAGCAAGCGATTCCCTGTCCATCGAATGGAGAAGATGGGTGATGGGTCGGATCAGACGTGCCTTGTTCGTCTGCAGACCGCCCACGAAGTGCCAGCGGATGTCATCGGGCAACCTCGCCGCCTTCTCCGCCATCTCCTGGGCGCGGTTCTCGCCGAAGTCGCGGTGACCCAATTCATACACAGCCTCGATGTCGGCCACCGATTTCGCCTTGGACACCGCCACCAGTTTGACCGACGAAGCATCCCTGCCGGAGCGCTCGGCCGCCGCGGTCATACGCGCCGCGACATCGTCGTAGTTCTTGACAGCTTCGTCGTAGCTCATGACACCCAGGCAATCGTTGCGTTGCGGAGCGAAGTCCCGGTCCGACGATGGCTGTACAGGCTCGTCTCATGCATGGTGCAGGCGCCAGAGAGCCAGATATCCAACCCCTCGAGCTGTCTGCTCAGGACCTTCGCCAGGTCCACCGAGGTCGCTCCCCAACGGGTCTCCGTCAAGTCCTCGGTGAATCGATTCGCCACTTCAGACCCCACTTCGAAGCAACACGGGCCGATTCCGGGCCCGATGGCGGCGACCCGGGGAACATGGCCCGACTGCATCATCTCCTCCCGTAGGGCGGGGACGACACCACTCGTCACCCCGCGCCACCCGGCATGAGCCACGCCCACGGCGGACTCGGAGGTGAGCACGACCCCGAAACAATCGGCAGTGAACACCGCCATTGGGAGGCCGGGCACGTCGCTCCAGATGGCATCGGCCTCGTCTAGCTCTCCCGATGCCTCGGCGCGAACAACGACGGATCCGTGGACCTGGCGAACCGTCGCCCAGTCACGCGAGATCCCCAGCCAGGACGACACCGCCGATCGCGCCGTCAGGTCGTTGCGCTGGTCTCCGTCTGTCGCATCGGTGAACGCCGCCCCGTCGACACCGGGGGGCCGGTTCATCCCTGGACGAAGGTGGGGATGTCGAGGACGTCGTCCCCCTCGTCGAAGCCGGAATACGAGCGAGTCGAGGGCCGCGTGGTTGCCGAGCGGCCTTGACGTCTCCGTTCGAATCCGGCCGCGATCACCGTCACCTTCATCTCCTCACCGAGATCGTCGTCGACGATCGCCCCGAAGATGATGTCTGCCTCGGTGTCGGCGTGATCGGCGACGACCCGGGCCGCTTCTGTGGCCTCGTGGAGCGTCATCGAGGAGGGGCCGGACACGGAGAGGAGGACACCTTTGGCGCCTTCCATCGATGTCTCGAGCATCGGGCTGGAGATGGCGCGCTCGGCGGCCTGCTTGGCCCGGTTCTCACCGGTGGCCCGGCCGATGCCCATGACCGCTGAGCCGGCGTCCGACATGATGGTCCGCACGTCTGCGAAGTCGACGTTGATCAAGCCCGGAGTCGTGATCAGGTCGGTGATCCCGGCAACACCGCTCATCAGGACCTCATCGGCCAGCCGGAAGGTCTCGGCGATCGGGGCTTCGGGGTCTCCGACTTCGAGCAGTCTGTCGTTGGGGATGACGATCAGGGTGTCGACCGCATCCTTGAGATCGTCTATGCCCTGTTCGGCGTGCACCGCCCGACGTCTCCCCTCGAAACCGAATGGCCTGGTGACCACGCCAACGGTGAGAGCGCCCACGGAACGGGCTACCTCGGCGACTACGGGCGCACCACCGGTACCGGTGCCACCACCCTCGCCCGCGGTGATGAAGATCATGTCGGAGCCCTTGAGGACATCCTCCAGCTCCGCCTTGTGCTCTTCGGCGGCGGCACGACCGATCTCGGGGTTGGCGCCGGCGCCCAGGCCCCTGGTCACCTCGCGGCCGATGTCGAGCTTGACATCGGCATCGCTCATGAGCAGTGCCTGGGCATCGGTGTTCAACGCGATGAACTCGACACCGCGTATGCCCGCGTCGACCATGCGATTGACGGCATTGACGCCGCCACCGCCGATCCCTACGACTTTGATGACGGCCAAATAGCCGCCGCTCGACGAGTTCACGACAATTCCTCCAGTGGATATCGGAAGCTGAAGTAGAGGTTTACCGTTCACCGCCTGGTTAGTAAAGACTCAATCTCTAACCTTCAACTAGACGTCTACACCTTCGGGTCGAGTTGTCAGGGGGGTGAGACGGCGGGGTGGGTCGGGGCGATGAGGGTCAGGGTCGAGCCCGCCGCAGGCTCCTCACGGAGCAATGCGGCCAAGCTCAACGCCTTGGCGCCCATCTCCACCGGCCGCCCTAGTCGCACCTGAAACCCGGCGACCTCCGCCCAGATCTCTCCCCCGGGCTCCGTACGCACCCTGGCCGTCGCCCTGAGCTCCTCCGGCAGCGTGGCAACGAATTCGAGCGATCCGAGGACCTCCGGAGAGGACTCGGTCTCAGCGGCGGGGATCGCCCCCAATTCGATCCATGGCTTGGCAGGATCGGGGTCGGAGGCGGTGCCAAGCTGGACGCCATCGACGGCGAAGAGCCCCCATCCCTCGCTGGTCTCGAGCCAGGCAACAGGGACCCGCTCCTGGACCCGCACCACGACACCGGTCGGCCAATCCAACTCGACCACGGACTCACGGACCCATGGGTCGCTCTCGAGAGCGCTCTCGACCTCCTCCGACCGGATCAGTATGAGCGGAGTGCCCTCGACCACGTCATGCTCGACCAGGACCGTCTCTGCGGAGCTGGCAGCGATCCCCGACGTCGTCACGGAAGAAACGCTGAGCAAAGGCGAGAGGAAGAGCCAGACGACTGCGCCGGCGAACCCGAGGGCAACGAGGAACTTGACCAGACGACTGACCTTGCGGCGCGCCCGGTCCTCGGCGACGGCCCGTCGTCGCTCGGCTAGTCGTGGGTCAATTCTCATCATCGAATCCGACGAACTGGATCTCCGGCTCCAGCATGGTGCCCGTCTCCTCGAAAACACGGTCTTTGACCGCCGCCACCAACCTCCGATATGTCCTCAGATGTGGCGGATGACCCGGCCACGAAGAAGTTGGCGTGTTTCTCCGACACGGCGACGTCCCCCACCCTCATGCCCTTCAACCCGAGCGAGTCGATGATCTCCCCGGCCGTCGCCCCGACCGGGTTCTTGAAGACGCTGCCGGCGTTGAATGTCCCTCCCGGCTGGTTGTCACGGCGCCATCGGGTGATCCGACGCAATTCGGCGCGGCCGGTGTCGATGTCACCGGGCGAGGCCTGGAACGAGGCGCTCACGACCACCCGCGTCGAGGTGACGTTGGAGTGCCGGTAGGACAGGTCCAGATCGTCCGGACCGAAGGTGCCCACCTTGCCATCGGTCAGATCCAAGATCGCGGCCTCGATGAGACGGTCGCGGGTCTCGGTTCCGAAGCACCCCGCGTTCTGGCGGACGGCTCCCCCGACCGATCCGGGAACCCCGATGAAGAACTCGAGGCCGGCGAGACCGGCGTCCACGCTGCTGCGCGCCACCTGCGCCAGCGGTGCGGCAGCGCCGGCGCGCACCTCTGTCCCCTCGACTTTCACGCCACCAAAGGACGGTCCGAGACGGATGACCAGGCCCTGGAACCCGGAGTCGGACACGACGAGATTCGAGCCGCGCCCCAGGACGAGGACCGGCAACTCCGAGCTCACCCCCGAGGCGACCAGATCGTCGAGCGCCTCTTCGTCGTCTACCTCGGCCAGGTAACGGGCAGGCCCGCCCGACTTGTATGTGGTGTAGGGGCCAAGAGGGACTCGTTCGAGGACCTTCCCGAGACTGATGAGCGACTCGAGCGAGGTCATCATCGCTCCGCGAGACGCATGGCGAGCTCGGTGGGCACGAGTGTGATGTCCCCAGCCCCCATCGTCAGGACCAGATCCCCTTCGGCCACACGCTCGGCAAGGAAATCGGCGAGGTCGCGACGGTGGGGAACGTAGTGGGCACTGGCACCGTGACGACGCACCGCCTCGACGACCATGGCGCCGGTGACACCGGGGACCGGCTCTTCCCGGGACCCGTAGACGTCCGTGATGACGACCTCGTCCGCCCCGCTGAGGGCGGCGCCGAACTCGTCGTGGAATCGGGCCGTCCTGCTGTAGAGATGGGGCTGAAAGACCGCCCACAGGCTGCCCCGGGCCAGATCTCTCCCCACCGCGACGGTCGCCGCCACCTCGGTGGGATGATGGGCATAGTCGTCGATCAGGGTGACCCCCGACACTGTTCCCCGGTGCTCCCATCGGCGGCCGACGCCGCGGAACGAAGCGAGACCGAGGGCAGCAGCGGCAACGTCGCGTCCCATGGAGCCGAGCAGGGCCAGAGCACCTGCCGCATTCAGAGCCACATGGGCACCCGGCCGTCCGAGGCTGACATGAGCGTGTGCCGACGGCCCGACCAACTCGAACCGGGTGCCCCCGTCGTGCCTCGTCAAGTCGATGATTCGCCAGTCCGCCGCCGGGTCGAGGCCGTAAGTGATGGCCCCGGTGCGGCGGGCGACTTCGCGAGAGCCCGGGTCGTCGGCACAGACGACCAGAGGGCCATCGACGCTCTCGGCCACCAGGACGAACGCCTCCTCGAGGTCGGACTCGGTCCCGAAATGCTCCAAGTGCTCCGGCTCGACATTGGTCACGATGAGACCGGCGAGTCGCAGCCTCTCAAAGGTGCGAAAGGCCTCATCGGCCTCGACCACGAGCAGTGGCGTCGCACCGAAATGGCCGTTGGTGTTCCAGTCGGCCAGATCGCCGCCGACTATGAAGCTCGGATCCTCGCCCAGTGCCTTCAACGCCGCAACCAAGAGCGCCGTCGTCGTCGTCTTCCCGTGGGTGCCGGTCGCCCCGATCGTGGTGATCCTCTCGGTGAGAGCGGCGAGGAGATCCGGACGGCGCCACACAGGCACCCCGGCCTCCGCCGCTGCGAGCAGCTCGGGGTCCTGATCGGGCACCGCCGACGAGGCGACCACCAGGTCGGAGGCGCGGGCCACCTCCGGGTGATGACCCGTGAGGGTGGTTATGCCGAAGTCCTCCAACCTGTCCAGAGTCGACCCTCCTCGCTGGTCCGACCCTGAGACCTCGTGACCCATGCCGGCCAGCACCTTGGCGATGGCGCTCATCCCGGCGCCGCCCGCCCCGACAAGATGGATCCGTCGATGGTCCAGTCTCAACTCACCAGCTCCTCCATCGCTTCGGCGATTGTCATCGCCGCGTTTGGCTTGGCGATGCTCCTGGCCCCGATCCGCATGGTCTCGAGCCGTTCCGGAGACAAAAGGATCTCCGACACGAGGCCGGGAAGCAGGTCGAGTCGATCCTGTGAGACGACTTCCGCGGCCCCGGCCCCCTGGAGGAATGCGGCGTTGGCGGCCTGATGACCCGACGAGCCGAACTCGCCGGGAATGAGAATCGATGGTGTCGCCGTAGCCGTCAGTTCGGCCACGCCACCGCCGGCCCGAGCAACAACCAGGTCACTGGCGGCGTAGAACAACTCCATCCTCTCCTCGAACGACCGCTGCACACGGTGGACTGCGTCGGACAGATTTCCTTCGGTGCTGACATTGCCCTCTCCGGTGAGATGCAAGACCTGGATCCGGCCCCCCTCCCAGGTCGTGACCAGATCGCCTACGGCTCCATTGATCACACCAGCACCTAGCGAGCCGCCCACGGCGCCCAGGACGGGGTATCCCGGATCGAGGCCGTAGTGGGCCAGCGCCTGCGGTCTGACGTTCTCCCGGTCCAGGCTCGACAGAGCCTGGCGCACCGGGTTGCCGACCCACTCCCCTCGCTTCAGCCCTTCGGTGTCGGGGAAGGAGGTGAATATGCGTGTTGCCCAGCGCGAGGCGATCCGGTTGGCGAGACCGCCGCCCGCGTTCTGCTCAGCGACGAGCAGAACGGACTCCGAGCTTCTGGTGGCCAAAGCGGCCGGGATGGTCACATAGCCCCCCATCCCCAGCACCACCTTCACCTTTCTCTCCTCGATGGCGGCGTTGATGGCGTCACGCGCCCGCCACACCACCCGCGGCAGGCTCAGGTTCCGCATGGTCATGGACCGCTGCAGACCCCTCACTTCTACCTGGAGGAACGGAAACCCCGCTTCTGGATAGACAGTCTTCTCCAGGCGGTCACCCCCGACATACAGGATCGACTCCTTGGGTGTCCCACGTGCCAGAAGAGCCTCGCCAACGGCCAGCCCCGGGAACACGTGGCCACCCGTGCCGGCTGCGGCGATCAGAAAGGTCATGTCTTCGGCTGCACCCCTGCCTGGGCGATGTTGACGAGGATGCCGAGCGACGCCATACACACGATCAGCGAAGTGCTCCCGAACGAGACGAACGGAAGAGAGATGCCGGTGATCGGCATGACGCCGAGGACGCCCCCGATGTTGACGATGGCCTGAAAGGTGAGCCAGGCGGTGAGACCCGCCGCAATCATCCTGCCGAAGCGGTCCGGTGCCCTTACTGCGACCATCCACCCCGCCAATGCGAGCACGATGTAGAGACCGATGACCGTCAGCCCGCCAATCAGCCCGGTCTCCTCTCCGATGATGGCGAAGATGAAGTCGGTGTGGGCGTTCGGCAGATAGAACCATCGGGCGCGACTGGCCCCCAGTCCCACCCCGAAGAGACCGCCGTTCGACAGGGCGTAATAGCCCTGGATCACCTGGTAGCCCTCTCCACTGGCGTTCCCCCAGGGGTCGAGGAACCCGACGATGCGGTCGACCCTGTACTCGTCGCCGAAAGCAAGAACCGAGGCGGCCAGCACGACCAGGACAGTGAGGACGAGCACGTACCGAAGCGGGGTGTCGCTGGCCATGATCACCGCCATCGCCGCCGCGCCGATGATGATCGTCGTCCCCAGGTCGGGCTGAAGGATCACGAGGCCGCCGAGCACACCAACGGTGAACACGACGGGGACCAGGAAGTGGCCGAATCGGGTGAGAAGCCGGTGTTTCTTCTCGAAGAGATGAGCCAGGACCAGGACGATCGCGATCTTGGCCACCTCGGATGGCTGAAAGCTGAAACCTGCGATCGGCAGCCACCGCTGCGAGCCACCGATGACCGGTCCCACCGCCAGCACCGCAATGAGCAGACCCACGGTGACGAAGAAGCCGGGCAGGGCGAGCCTGCGATAGACGCGGTACGGGATCCGACTCGTTATGAGGAGGGCGACGGTCCCGATCCCGACGCCGACCAGCTGTCTCTTGAAGAAGTAGAAGCGGTCCTCGGACTGGTCGATGGCGACCGCAGACGAAGCCGACTGGGTGGCGCCCAGCCCGATGACTATCAGGACCACGGCCATGACGAGGAGAGCAGTCGCGGTGCGGTTGTTCATCTTGAGCCGCTCGGCGCGGCTTCGGGCCGCCGCACGAACCTTCGCAATCGATGTCACGTTCGCTGTCATCCGGACCTTGCCTCCTCCGTGATCGATCGGACCAAGCCCGCAAACCTGTCCCCCCGCTCCGCGTAAGAGGAGAACTGGTCGAAGCTGGCGCAGCCTGGGGCCAGAAGCACCGTGTCACCGGGCTCTGCCAGCTCCGCCGCCAACTCGACGGCACGCTCCATGGTGCCTGCCACACGTCCCCGCTCCCCCGCCGCCGACGCCAGATCGGGCCCGGCCTCGCCGATCCCGATCAGAAAGCGAACATTGGGCTCGCGGGCGATCGGGGCGACGTCGAGCCCCTTGGCCAGGCCCCCGGCGATGAGAACCACCGAGTCGTGAGCCCTGATCGAAGTGACGGCGGCGTGGGTGTTGGTCGCCTTCGAGTCGTCGATCCAGGTGACACCGCCGCTCCGCGCCACCAACGATCTCCGATGCGGGCCTGGCGCGAATGACCTGGCCGCCTTCGTAACGCCATCGGCGGTCGCCCCCATGCGCAGTGCAAGGGCGGAAGCCGAGGCGATGTTGACCAGGTGGGTCGGGTCGTCGGACACGAGATCGCCGATCGAGATGGTCAACTCGCCGATCACTAGATGGTCGTCGTCGACTCCACCGCCGCCGGGCGGAAGATGACTCCCCGAGACGGGGAACAATTCACTCCGCGCCCCGGCGACCAGCGATGCGGCGCCCTCGTCGTCGGCATCGAACACCAGAAGGTCCTCGTCGGTCTGGTTCATGAAGATCCTCGCCTTGGCCGCTCGGTATGAATGCTCCGAGCCGTGCCAGTCGAGATGGTCGAGGGCCACATTCGTGATCGCGGCCGCCGTCGGGTGGAACTCCTCGCAGAAGCGGAGCTGGAAGCTGGACACCTCGACCACCACGGCCTCGTGTCCCCGGCCTACATGCTCGGAGAGGGCGGACCCGATGTTGCCCGCCGCCGGGGCATCGATCCCCGATGCCTCGAGCATGGCGGAGGCCGCCTCGGTGACGGTGGTCTTCCCGTTCGTGCCCGTGACGGCCGCTACCGGGACATCCAGGTGCCTCCAGGCGAACTCGACCTCGCTCCACACGGGGATCCCCCATTCCAGGGCCTCGACGATGGGCAGGGAGCGCTCGGGGAAGCCCGGGCTGGCGACCACGAGGTCGATGCCGGTCAGCAGGACCGGGTCCCATCCGCCACTGGCGACGGGGAAGCCCTTCTCCAGGGCGATTTCGGGCTGATCCCGGGTGTAGATCGTCACCGTCATCTCGCGATCCCGGGCGAGAGCAGCGGCGGCCAGACCGGAGACCCCAGCACCGAGGACGAGTACGCGGGTCACAACAAGTCCTCTAGCCGGAGGAAGTCGCCGTAGAAGAACCCGAGCCCGAGGGCGACGCCGAAACCGGTCAGGATCCAGAACCTGATGACGACCGTGGTCTCGGGCCATCCTCCGAGATCGAAGTGATAGTGGATCGGCGACATGCGGAAGATCCGCTTCCCGAAGATCTTGAAACTGGCGACCTGGAGGATCACAGAGGCGGTCTCGGCTACGAAGATCGCTCCCAGCACGACCAGGAGGAGACTGGTGTTGGTGAGGAGGGCAAGAGCAGCAAGGAGCCCTCCGATGCCCTGTGAGCCGACATCTCCCATGATGATCTTGGCCGGTGGTGCGTTCCACCAGAGGAAGCCGAGGATCGCCCCGAACATCGCAGCCGAGATAATGGCCAGCTCGAGGGGGTCAACCGACTCGTAGACCTGAGGGTTTCGGAACTGCCAGAAGGCAATGACGGTGTACGAGGCAACGACCAGGGCAGATGACCCTCCGGCCAGGCCATCCATGCCATCGGCCAGGTTCACGCCATTCGCCCACCCTGTCAGCATCAAGAGCACCCAGATCACGAAGAACGCGCCGAGATCGATGCCCATGGGTCTGACGAATGAGATCTCGGTGACGACCCCGGCTTCTGTGGCGCCCCAGGCAAACAGGGCGGCTATCGCCAGCTGACCGCCGAACTTGGCCGACTTGGAGAGACCAAGGCTCCGCTTGTTGGAGAACTTGATCCAGTCGTCGAGGAACCCGACCACGCCCATGCCTGCCAATGCGAACACTGCGAGCAGCCCGCCGTCGGTAAACGGATCGAGCTCCAGTCCGATCCCGCCGCCCGGCGACACCAGACGGACATGCGACACCAGGTATCCGATGATTGCCGCGAGGACGAAGACCACGCCTCCCATGGTCGGGGTCCCCTGCTTGTGGCCGTGCATCCCGGCGATCTCCTCCTGGATGAACTGCCCGATCTCGCGCCGTCTGAAGAAGCGAATGGCATAAGGAGTGCCGAAGATCGACACGAGCAGCCCGACAGCGGCGGCGGTCAGGAGCGGTATCACGCCGTCATGCTCCCTGAATCGGGGTCGAAATCAGCGGACCCGAACCTTGCGGCCAGGATCTCCCTGGCCACCGTGCGATCATCGAATGGAAGCACGTCGCCCCGGACCTCCTGCCCGGTCTCGTGCCCCTTGCCGAGAACCAAGACCACGTCTCCCTCCTCGGCGGCTGCGATGGCCGACTCGATGGCGCGTCGCCGGTCGACTTCGAGGATGACCCAAGGCCCGGCCGCGCCCTCGGCCACTTCGGCGATGATCTGATCAGGGTCCTCGGAACGCGGGTTGTCGCTGGTCAGGATGGCCAGATCGGCCCCTGTCGCCGCCCGACCCATCAACGGCCGCTTCTCCCGGTCCCGGTCGCCGCCTGCGCCGACTACGGCGATCACCCTCCCCGCCGCTATCGACCTTGCCACCGCTATGGCCTCCTCGACTCCGTCGGGAGTGTGGGCGTAGTCGACAATGACGTGGATCGGCCCGCTCCCTGAGACCTGCTCGAATCGACCGGGCACTCCTCGAAGTTGCGCCAGCCCGTCGGAGATCTCGTCGAGGGTCAACCCGAGGGCCAGGGAGCAGCCCACCGCTACCAGGGCGTTCTCCACGTTGAACGAACCGATCAGGTCGGATGTGACGGGGATGGCCCCCTGATCCGTCACCAGGTCGAAACGCGTCCCGGCTAGAGATGTCTCGACCTCTTCGGCGCGAACCTCGCCGGCACGGCCGACCCTGATCACTGGCGTCTTCACCCAGGAGGCGATGGCGGCGCCCACCGGGTCGTCGACATTGAGCACGGCTGTCCCCACCTCGTACTCCCGGAACAGTCGCTCCTTGGCATGCCGGTACGACTCCATCGACCCGTGAAAATCGAGATGGTCCTGGGACAGGTTGGTGAACGCAGCGACTTCGAACCGGGTGCCGGCTACGCGGCCCATCTCCAGGGCGTGTGACGAGATCTCGGCGGCGACGACACCGGCGTCGAGTTGTCTCATCTCGTCGAGCAGACGCTGGAAGTCGGTGGCCTCCGGGGTGGTTCGCACCGAGGGCAGGGACGTCGCCCCTACACGCGTCTCGACCGTCCCGATCAACCCGACGACCCGGCCGGCGGAGGTGAGGAGCGATTCGAGGTAATGGGTGACTGTGGTCTTGCCGTTGGTCCCGGTGACGCCGGCGACGGCGAGCCGGGTCGAGGGGTCGCCGTGGACCAGGGCTGCGATCGGGCCCATGGCGGTTCGGGTGTCGCCGACCACGATCTGTGTGACCGGCGAGTCCTGGAGCGTCTCGACTACGACGGCCGGAGAACCAGCTCTGACCGCCGAGTCCACGTAGTCGTGCCCGTCATAGGTCGAGCCCTTGACGGCGACGAAGAGCACGTCGGGACCGGCAAGTGCCGAGTCATGGGTCACATCGCCGAGCCAGATTTCGGGGTCGCCGACGACGAGACCTCCGACCCGGCCCGATGCCTCACCCACGGTGCTACCCGGCGCCGGCATCGGGGGGCACCCCCAATCGGTGGAGGGCTTGCTCCATGACCTGCGCGAACACAGGCGCCGCGGCTGCTCCCCCGGTCCGATATCTGTGGGATGGCGCGTCGATGAGAACCGCAACAACGACCTTCGGGTCACTCATCGGTGCCATCCCGACGAACGACGCCCTGGTCACCTCGGTGTAACGCCCGTCCTCACCCAACTTGTTGGCGGTTCCGGTCTTCCCTCCGACCTGGTAACCCTCCACCGTGGCCGCCTGTCCGGTGCCCTCATCGACCACATTGGCCAACAGTTCTTGCATGAGCACTGCTGTCTCCGAGGACACGACGCGCTTGGTCTCCAGACCGGCGACGTCCTGATCGCCGTCGACGTCGGTCGTCGATGCGACGATGTGGGGGGCCGTCCAGATCCCGTCATTCCCGATGGCGCCGTAGGCCGCCGCCATCTGGAGCGGGGTGGCGGCGACCGAGTAGCCGATCGCAGCCGAGGCCCAGCATGTCTCACAGCCCGCCTCGAAGTTCAGGGTTCCGGGTGCCTCGACGGAGTAGTCGACCCCGGTCTGGGAACCGAGGCCGAAACGCTCGATGTAGGAGATGAGTCGGTCCTGCCCCAGTTTCTCTGCAACGAGGATCGTCCCCACATTCGAGGACCTGGTGAATATCTCCCTCACGCTCATGTTGGCGGTCTCGTGCTCCTCGAAGTCGCGGTAGCAGCCGAATAGGTCGTCATCCGCCGAACGACAGGCGTCGGGGCGGAGTTCCAGGAGATCGGCGACGCCTGGTATCACGGTCCCGGCCTTCACCTCACCCTCTTCGAGGGCGGCCGCCACCGTGATCAGCTTCTGGGTCGAACCCGGCTCGTAGACGCCACGCACGATGAAGTTCCTGAAGGCATGACAGGTCGGGTCGAGCGCCGTGTCACAGGTCTCGTCGAGGGTCTGGCGCGTCTGCGGATCGAACACCGGTGCGCCGGCCAGAGCCAGGACGCCTCCAGATTCGACATCGAGCACCACCACCCAACACGACTCGGCGCCGGTGCGGTCGACGGCGGAGAGACACTCCTGCTGGGCCTGGTATTGCAGCGGCAGATCGATGGTCGTGTTCAGGTCCGTGCCAGGTACCGCGGCGACGATGTCGCTTATGCCCTGAGGGATGATCCGGCCCTCGAGGTCGCGCTCGAAGACGGCCTTGCCCGGGACGCCGCGCAGTGCCTTGTCGTACATGTACTCCAGACCCTCTTGCCCGTTCCCGTCGATGTCGACGAAACCGGTCACATGGGAGGCCACTGCCCCAGCCGGGTAGATGCGAGTCGACTCGGGGTGGGTGTATATGCCCTTCACCTCGAGCGCCGCGATCTGCTCGGCGACACCGGGCTCGACCTGGCGCTTGAGATAGACGAACTCACGATCCGACTCGAGCCTGGTGAGCAACTCCTGAGAGTCGACACCGAGGAGCCCGCCCACCTGTTGGGCGACCCAGAGCGGCTCCTCGACCTGCGTGGGATTGGCCCAGATGCTCTGGGCCTCGACCGTCATCGCCAGCAACTCCCCGTTCCGGTCGTAGATCTTGCCCCTCTGTGGGGCGAGATCCCGGGTCACGAGACGCTGGTCCAAACCCTGGTCGGCGAGATCGGCCGCCTGGACGACCTGCACCTGGAAAAGCCGGACGGCGAGCCCGAGCAGGGCGATCACCAGGGAGAGCCCGATGAGGGCAACCCGTACCCGGGAACGGTCAGGTCTGGTGGCGGCCTTGCCGGCAGCCACGGCTATGGCCCCGGCCGTGACCCCGGTGGTCGGGAACGACCTGTTCCCTCCGGGAGCCCGGCTCCAGCGCGCCGTCGGGTCCTCATTGCGTATCTCCCTCATCGACGGAGGCCACCGCCGGGCCTCCAAGATCCACCAGAAGTTGTCTGGTGTCGCCCGGGATCATCAGCCCGAGCTCCTCGGCCAGTGGCGCGATGCGCGCCGGGTTCTCCATGCGGGCGATCTCGAGGCGGAGTTGCTCGTTGATCGCCTCCTGCTCGGCAATGGCACGATCGAGACGATCGAGCTCGAATGCCGACCTGTCCAGGGACGTTCTGGCGAAGCCGAGACCCAGGAACGCCGCCACGCCGATCAGGACCATCATCATCCACGGGGCGAGAGCAGGTCGCCGAAGCTGCTTGCGTCCCCGCAGGACCCGCATGCCCCCCTGCTTTGGGGCCGGATGCCGTAGTGGGCGTGCCGCAGTCATGCCGCCACCTTTTCGGCTGCGCGTAGGGAAGCGGAGCGGGCTCGATTGTTCACCTCGACCTCAGCAGCGGAGGCACGAATCGGCTTTCGGGTGAGAATCCGCAACTCGGCGCTGTTCCCGCATCCACAAACCGGGAGCTCCGGAGGGCAGGTGCAACCGGTGGCGCCCCGGGTGAACCGCCGCTTCACGATCCGGTCCTCGAGGGAGTGGTATGAGATGGCCAGGACCCGTCCTTGTGGCCTCACCAGCTCGATGGCGCTGTCGAGACCGGTGGTTATGGCGTCGAGCTCACCGTTGACCGCGATCCGGATCGCCTGGAAGGTCCGTCGGGCGGGATGACCCGCCCGACGGCGCGCCGCGGGGACCGCCGCGGCTACGACGGTGGATAGCTGGCTGGTCGACTGATATGGGCGCCCTTCGACGATGGCATGCGCCAGACGCCGCGCCAGGGGCTCCTCCCCAAAACGTCGGATGGCATCGGCGAGACGGTCCTCGGGCCATTCGTTGACCACCTCGGCCGCGGTGTAGGCGGCATCGGGGCCCATGCGCATGTCCAGAGGCCCGTCATGGCGGTAGGAGAAGCCCCGATCGGGCTCGTCGAGCTGATGGGAAGAGACCCCAAAATCGAAGAGGACGCCGGACACCGGCTCCTCGGTGACCGAGACGACGAGGTCGCTCAGATCGGAGAAGTTGCCCTGGACCGCGGGCACGCCGAGCTCGCTGGCGTTGGCCAGTGCCGCAGGATCGCGATCTATCGCTACAACTTTCACGCTCTCTCCGAACTCATCCAGTAACCGGCGGGTGTGTCCCCCGCCACCGAATGTCGCGTCCACCACGACACCCGGCAGCACCGGGGCCAGCAGCCCAGCCACCTCATGCTCCAGAACCGGCCGGTGGTAGTCCCGGTCGTCGTTGTCCCGGTTCTGGCTCATTGCCAGCCCCCCGGGCGCTGGTACCAATTGGAAGCGGGCGGAGTCAGGGGCCTTCCATTGGTTCCGGGGGGCTGGCGATGAACCAGCCACGCATTTGCTGTCGTTACTCGTCCTCCTCCAGGTACCTCTGATCGCCGAGGGCACGGTCCTCGAGATAGAGCGTCTTGTTCCACAGCTCGACGTGGTCGAAGACACCGATCACCGCTATCTCGCTGCCCGTCTCCAGGTCGGCGAAGTCCCTCAGGTCGGGCTTGATGAGCACCCGCCCCGACTTGTCCAGAGATTGCAGGTCGGCGCCGGAGAAGACCGTGCGCGAGAATCGCCGTCCGAAGCGGTTCTGCTCCATCTCGGTCACCTCTGACGCCCTCGCCTCGAACTCACCGGACGGGAAGAGGACGAGTTGACGGTCCTGGCCCTTGGTGACGACACAACCGTCTTCGAGATCACGGCGAAAACCGGAGGGCATGACCACCCGGCTCTTCCCGTCGAGACTGTGGAAGTACTCGCCAAGGAACACTGCTTTGCTTCTCCGTCCGTCCTCATGTCACTGACCCCACTTCTCATGGGCCGTATTCGCCACTATGACCCACTTCACCCCACTTGTCAACCTTTTGCCCCACCCGGTGACATGCGGGCGACACAGACGCCCCCTGAGGTGACGAAAGAAGGGACGGACGGGGGTGGTCAGGGTTGGAGGAGAGCCCGAATCTGATCATCGGGCGGGGGGGCCGGCTCACGCGGCGGGTCACTGGACGCGAGTGGTCGATGCCACCAGCCGACGTCGTGCCACTCCCCCAGCTTGTGCCCCGCCCGGGGGAAGATCCCGATCGAGGTGAACCCCATCGAGGCATGCAGGGCTTCGCTGCCCGGGTTGGGCAGGGCGATGCCGGCAAACGCGTTGGCGAAGCCCCAGAGGGCCGAGAGGTCGAGAAGACCCCGGTACACCTGCCCACCCACTCCCCGGCCCCGATGCTCCTCGTGCACATAGACCGTGGTCTCGACCGACCACCGGTATGCCGGGCGACCCCGGAACGAGGTCGCATAGGCGTAGGCCAGCACCACTCCGCTCTCTTCGCTGACCAGCCAGGGATGACCGGAGGTGACCGATCGGATGCGATCAGCCATCTCGGCGGGCCCCGGAGGATCCAATTCGAAGGAGACGGCGGTCTCCCGCACCAGGGGCTCGTAGATGGCGGCTATTTGATCTGCGTCGTCGACCGACACTGGGCGAAGCCGCGGCACGGTCCGACGGCTAGGCGACTTCGAGATAGGGATGCCAGGCAGGATCCACTTGATACCCGGTCGAGGCATAGATCCAGGCATACCTTCGGGGCGGGCCCGGCTTTGTGTTCAGCCGGAGCCCCGCCTCGGTCGGCAGGCGATCCCCCTTGGAGATGTTGCAAGGACGGCAGCACGCCACCACGTTTTCCCAGCTGTGGTCTCCCCCGCGTGATCGGGGAAGCACATGGTCGAGGGATTCGGCCGGCCCTCCGCAGTACTGGCAGCGGTGGCCGTCACGCCCGAAGACGGCGCGTCGAGTCACCGGGGCGGCGCGGCGATATGGGACCTTCACGTAGCGGGTGAGACGAACGACAGATGGAACCTCGACCGATGAGCTCTCGGAACTCCAGGTCTCGTCTTTCCCCACGACGACGCTGGCCTTCTGGTTGAGGACGAGGACGACCGCCCGGCGTGTGGTCACCACCGAGAGCGGCTCGTAGCTGGCGTTCAATACAAGGACCCGTGCCATTAGAAACGCTGTTCCTGCCCGGAGACGTTACCAATCGGTGTGGGCCAAACTCGACTCCCCCGCGTCAGAAGCAGGCTCGACGACGCCGATCGCACGACCCACCGCCAGCGGCAACGCCATGGTCCAACCACCCTCGATGTCGGCGTGGCCGGTCCGCTCCTGAGTCCCGTTGGTGGCGACGACGGTGAGCGATCCCTCGTCCGGGGAAAGGGTGACTCTCGTGATCTCCAGCGGTATGCGCCCCAGCACCTGACACCAGGCGTCGGACATGCCCTGCGCGATCGCCATGGGTGTTGAGGGCACAAGGCGGAACGAGCGCACGGCGGTGCCGATGACCTCCACCCTGGCTCCGCCTTTCACCTGCGAGATTCGGACGTCCACGCCGAGAGCTGCCCTGGCCTGGGAGAGGCGATTTCCTATCTCGAGATCGGAATGCTCGAGGGATCTCACCCCGTAGGCGACCAGGAGGGCGCGGACCGACTCGAGGACCTGGGCCTCGTCGGCGTCCTCGTCGAGTTTGACCTTGATCCCGGATTCGAGTTCTTCGAGATTCAACGACACAGACTCCACGCCGGGTATGTCCTGAAGCCGCTCGACCAGTTTCTCTTTCATGAGATCGCACGCATCCTTCTACGCCACGAAAGATAAGACGCCAAATCCTCAGGTCGAGGTTCCGTCGAGGCATGGCCATAGGCCGTGTGCAGCCGCCAGTCGAGGTACACGGTGGAGGGAAAGGCACCATGGCGACGTCTCATCGCTACGGCGGCACGGACCGCTTCCCATAGCAAAATGGGCCTGCCAGCCAAGGCAAACAGACCCCTGCCCAGTCCGGGCCCATTGTGTATGGATCGGTCGGACACTCCCGTGGGGAACTCTAGCTACCTATAAAAGCGTCTCTCAGTAGGATCGAAGCCACAAAAGCGAGTCGGGAGGGCCTTTGGACGCGGTATCAGCCCAGCAAATCGAAGCATTCTCGAAACGATTCGATCTGATCGCGACCAACGTCGAAAGGGTCATTCAGGGAAAGCGGGATGTGGTCGAGCTGGTTCTGCTCGCCCTGGTGGCCGAGGGCCACGTCCTCGTGGAGGACGTCCCCGGGGTCGGGAAGACGCAGTTGGCCAAGTCCGTGGCCCGGTCGATCGACAGCGAGTTCCAACGGGTCCAGTTCACCCCGGATCTCCTCCCCTCCGACGTCACCGGCGTGTCCGTGTGGGACCGCAACCGCAACGAGTTCGAATTCAAGCCCGGCCCGATCTTCGCAAACATCGTGGTCGGGGACGAGATCAACAGGGCCAGCCCGAAGACACAGTCCGCCCTACTCGAGGCGATGGAGGAGCGCCAGGTCACCTCGGACGGTGTGACCCGCGCCCTGCCACTCCCGTTCATGGTCATGGCGACCCAGAACCCCCTGGAGCACGAGGGGACGTATCCCCTCCCCGAGTCCCAGCTGGACCGGTTCATGATGAGAGTGGTCATCGGGTATCCGAGCCGGCAGAAGGAGCTCGAGATCCTCGATACCCACGGCGTTCGCTCGACCTTCCTCGACCTGGAGCCCGTGGTCTCGGTCGAGGAGATCGAAGAGCTCGTGGTGGTGGCCCGTGACGTGACGGTCTCCTCGTCGGTCAAGACCTACATCATCGACCTGGTCGACGGGACCCGCCAGCATCCCGATGTCCTGCTTGGCGCGTCGCCTCGTTCGGCGCTGTTCCTCCAACGGCTGTCGAGGGCACGAGCCGCCTCTCAGGGCAGGGAGTACGTCACACCCGACGACATCAAGCTGCTGGCCCACCCTGTGTTGGAGCATCGCATGGCGCTGCGACCCGAGGCCCAGATGCGCGGCGAGACACTCCCCGACGTCATCGAAGACCTCATGGGCAGGCTGAGGGTGCCGGGCACCACGTCCCGGATCGCCACCTGATGCCGACACTGCGAGGCTGGGCCCTGTCGGGGGCCGGTCTTGCCCTTCTCGTCCTCTGGTATGCCCTGGGCGAGGTCGAGTTGCTTCTCACCGGCGTGTTCCTCCTCCTGGCGCAGGCAGTGGCCCTCATCCAGGTGCGGAGACGGCGGCCGGACCTGGAGGTGAACCGAAGGCTCGGCTCGTCCACGGTTCACGACGGCGAGACGACGACGGTGACCCTGCTGATCGAGAACCCCTCACGACACGGTGTCAGCCGTCTATCCATCGAGGACGACGTGAACCGTCTCGGTGTGGCGGTGTTCGAGGTGGCGCGACTCAAGTCAAAGGAGTCGGCAACGGCCACCTATCGGGTCACATGCCGTCCCCGTGGCGTCTACCGGGTCGGGCCGACGATGGCGCGGGTGAGCGATCCTCTCGGACTGGCGGAGACGAGCGAGTTGACCGGCCCGGCGGACCGGATCGTGGTCTATCCCGCCGTCGAGGAGCTGAGCGGGTTCCCGATTGTCCGGGGCCAGGACCCGGCCATGCAGGCGTCCCGCCCCGAGCACGCCCAGCGCGGAGGCGAAGACTTCTACACGTTGCGTGAGTATCAGCAAGGCGACGATCTGCGACGGGTCCATTGGCCATCATCGGCTCGAACCGATGAGTTGATGATCCGTCAGCTCGAGACCCCGTGGCAATCCCGCGCCCTGGTACTTCTCGATGTGCGCAGCACCAGCTACGAGTCACAGGACGCGTTCGAGAGAGCGGTCTCGGGGGCGGCCACGGTCGTCACACATCTCGTCGGGTCAGGGTTCGACGCGGACCTCTGGGCCGGCGATGCGGAAGCCATTGACGCGGCCCGCTACTCCTCGGCGATGGAGCGTCTCGCGCTGGTGCAACCCGACCCCGCAATCGACATCGAAGCCGTGGCCGGGAGGATTCGGCAGAAGGGTGGCGGTGGCGCCCTTGTCATCGTCACCGGGGTAGCCGACCGGCCCCTCCTGGGTGTTCAGCAACTGCTGGCGGGCGACTTCCCAACGACCGTCCTGATGACGGCGTCGGCCTCGACCTCCCAGACCCTGGTCGGCTTCCACCGTATGGGCGTCACCACAGTCTCGGTCGCACCCGACCAGGCCTGGGCGCCTGCCTGGATGATTGCAATGAGGAGCTCATGGACAACGGCCTCGGTCGGCTAGCCGGCGCCGCCGCCTTCGTCTTGATGCTCGTCCGGCTCGGGCGGCTCCTCGACACCGGGCCGGAGGCGCCCGATTGGCAGCTCATCATGCTGGCCTCTGCCTTCCTCGGCGGGGTGATCTGGTGGTTGCTCGGCCAGACAGTCAACAACAAGAGGGTCTCCATGGCGATCTTCGTCGTGGCCGGGCTAGCCCTTTTCTTCCGCATCGCCGTCCCGGACACGCTGTTGTTGGGCTTCGTGCCGACCCCGGACACCCTGGGTGGGCTGGGGGACGAACTGGGCCAGACCCTCGACCTGATCCGATTCGGCGTGGCTCCGGTGTTCCCTACCTCCGGTCTCGTGGCCGTTCTCGCTGTGCTGATGTGGATCACCGGTGCCCTCTACGTCTGGGGGGCCACCGCTGGTCCTTCGATTGCGATGATCGCCCCCTCGCTGGGCCTCTATCTCCAGTTCGCCGTGATGGACCGGATACCGGGCGGGCCGATCTGGATGGGGGCTGTCGCCGTAGTGATCGCACTGGCCCTTGCCTCGATCGGGATCGAGCGGCGCCAGGAGGCCGGGAGGGTCCGTGATGTCGAGGGTCGGCCACTTGCTCGGCGGGCGGGCGGCATGGCCCTCATCCTCGCCGCCCTGGTGGCGGGAGGATCGCTGTTCGTCGCCGACACGGCCTCTTCGCTGGTCCCTGCGACGGGGAACGTCCGCTGGCGGTATGGCGGGGGCTATGGGCCGGGATTCGGCGGGGTCACATTCGATCGCCTCGCCGACCTGCACCAGAGCATCATCCGGCGATCGAATGCCGTGGTCTTCCGGGCCACCCTCGATCCGAACGCACCACCCGCCAACGAGATCTATTGGCGGATGGAGAGTCTCGATTTCTTCGACGGGGAGGCGTGGCGCCCGACCGCCAGCCGGGCGGACTTCTACGAGCCGGGAATCGGGGGCGGCAACCCGGAGCACGCCTACCGAGGGACGAGCCAGGAGATCACGCAGAGAGTCCAGATCGAAGCCCTGAGGTCCCAGGTCCTGCCCACTGTCGGTGTCGGGCAGTTCTTCCGTTCGGAGTCGGTGAATGTCAGCGCGTTCCAGATCACCCCCGATGGCTCGGCGATCTACCAGGCAGAGTTGGACGAGGGCGACGAATACGAGGCCCAGTCGATCCTCCCCCTGCAGGATGCGGATCTCGGTGCCCTGGCCACCAACCCCAATGGCGCCCTCAGTCCGTTGTTCGCCAATGCGGCCGAAGCCGGAGCGACCTCGATGCAGCCCGGTGAGCCCCCCGGCAATCGTGGAGCCCGCCCTCTGACATCGCGAGATTCACCGATCTCACCGAGGAGGTTCCCAGAGCCTTGGGTCAGGAGGCGAGACGTCAGACGGCGGGTGCCACGACTCGTTTCGAAGCAGCGTGGTTGCTCCAGCGCTGGTTCCGGGAAAGTGGCGACTTCGAGTACTCCACCGAGGTGTCGACCGGACACGACACTCTCGACCTGGAGGCGTGGCTCACGGACCCGGAGAGCCAGAACTACCGGATCGGATATTGCGAGCAGTTCGCCGCCGCCATGGCCTACCTGGGCCGTGTCGTGGGGATCCCGAGCCGGGTGGTCTGGGGATTCACCCCGGGCACCGTGGAGCAACAGAGCGACGGCAGCGAGGTGATCGTTGTCAGGGACAACAATGCCCACGCCTGGGTCGAGATGTGGATGGATGGGTTCGGCTGGGTGCGCTTCGACCCGACTCCCCGGGCCGACGGCACGCTGCCCGAGAGTGTCACAGCAGAATTCGACCCGGCGCCTTATCTGCCCGAGAGCGGGGAGGGCGCGGACACCCTCGGTCAACCAGGGTTCTTCGCCGAAAGCCAGTTCGAAGAGGGCGGAGGCGCGATTGGCGCCGCTTCTGGTGCCAACGACGGCTTCCGACTCACGTGGGTATGGCTGATACTGCCCGTGCTGGCCGTGGCTCGTCGCGCTGGTCCCGACCCTGAAGGCGTTCCGACGGCGGAGACGGATAAAGCGGCTGCGCGAGGGTGACATCACGGCGGCATGGGACGAGATCGTCGATCGCCTCGCCGACCTGGGCGCCCCGGTCCCCTCCACTCAGACTCCGCTCGAGTTCGCCCACGCCACCGATCGGTCCCTGGTGCCACTGGCATCGTCGTATTCGGCCACGATCTACGGGAACCGCCAAGGTCTGGGTCACGTCTCGGACCTGACCCATGTGGAAACCTGGATCAAGCGGAGCTTCGAAGGTCGGGATCGGGCCTTGGCCTCGCTCAACCCGAAATCATTGATCGACCGGGACTATGGCCACTGGAGCCGGCGGCCCGCTCTTCGCCGATGTCGTCCTCGACGCGGCGGAGCATGTCCAGGAATCGGCTTCGATCCAGCTCGAACCTGGAGACGTCTTCCTCTACCTCCCTGGTGATCTCGTCGATCGCAACGAAGAAGGCGAGCTGGCCGGTGCGAAGGGCGTCCATCAACTCCCCCTCGTCCGAGCCCACGTGAAATATGGTCTGGCCGTCGGTGACGAGCTTGACCTCGGCGAGATGGTCGTCCATCTCCCCCTCCCGGCGGAGATAGTCCCAGGCACGTCTGACCCTCTGCAGCGACATGCCGTTGTCGAGAAGGCTGCGAACGACTCTCAATGCGACGAGATCCCGGAACGAGTAGAGGCGACGAACGCCGGGTCTTCCACCCGTTGTCTGCACGGAGGGTTTGACCAGTCCTACACGATCCCAATATCGAAGTTGATGATGAGTGCAGTTCGTCAGCCGACATGCCTGCTCGGCTGTGAATGACTGGTCCACGCGTCCCTTCCTAATACCAACTGCTCCGACCCAGAGTCATGGGCCGACGCTCTCCTCCTCAGGTGGTGGAACCTCCCGAGACCACCGCCAGGGCCGGGTACATTAGCCGCTCGGAGTCAGTCGCGGCGAAAGGGATCCTGCCAGCCGGGGCCGTGCTCTTCACCCTGTGGCTCGCTGTCGGTCGCGCGCCACGCCCGCGATCTGAGCCCGGTCACCAGGGCGGCCGCCGAGCCGACCAACAGCCCGAAGCCGAGAAAGGCGATGACGGTGTTCGAGGTGAAGAAGCCGATCACGATGGCGAGACCGGCGACGACTCCCAACATGGCGAGCCGCACCCCGACACGTGAGGGCTTGGCTATCTGCCTGACGGCGCGGGCCAGCTCCGGATCTTCCTCGTAGAACTGCCGCTCTATCTCCGCCAGGATCTTCTGTTCGTGATCATCGAGGGCCATGTCAACCTCTCAACATCCGGAAACAGCCCTCTGACACAATACACCCGGGCTGGAGACAGTTCACCGGTGAAATCAATCATCGGGGGCAGGCCCCCGTATCAGGCGGGCCGGTTCCACGGAATGTTCCCCGAAACGGTCTCGCACGCCGGCCACCGCCTCGTCGACGCGCGCCCAGTTGCCCTCTGCTCCGATCGGCATCTGCCTGGGCTCACCGGCCGGTTCGAGACCTGATCCCCCCAGGCCGAGGAGACGGACCGGGCGATCGATCTCGACCTGTTCCAGGAGCCCGATCGCGATCACAAAGAGATCGCGTGGGCCGTCGACGACGGTGCCGGACGTGACACTGCGGGTCACCGTGGTGAAGTCGCCAAACCTCAGCTTCAAAGTCACCGTGCGCGCAGCGAGGCCCGATCGATGAAGACGGTCGGCCAGTCTTTGGGCATGAGCGAGGAGGGCGG
Organism: uncultured Acidobacteriota bacterium; assembly: GCA_963843585.1. Lineage (GTDB taxonomy): Bacteria > Actinomycetota > Acidimicrobiia > Spongiisociales > ZC4RG35 > JARDZU01. The sequence continues at coordinate 519,674 of CAWJLJ010000019.1, read as the reverse complement.
TCTCCATCACCTCGGTGCCTTCGAGATCACTGTCGTAGGTCTCCTCGACCGAGATCGATTTGGCATCGACGTCGGGCGTCACCGGGCGGTGGTCGATGCCCCGGGCGAGATCGAGGAGGTGACGGCCCTGTGTCGGGCCCAACGACCCGACGACGGCAGCCTCGGGCAGCTCGGCGAGATCGCCGATGGTCACCACACCGAGACGCTGCAGCCCGGCCAGCGTCGCCGGCCCCACCCCCCACAACGCCTCCACCGAGAGCGCATGGAGGAACTCCAATTCGGTGTCCTTCGGGATATGCCGATATCCGTCTGGCTTGGCCGCCTCCGACGCCAGCTTGGCAATGAACTTGGACGAGGCGATGCCGACCGAAGCCGGGAGGCCGAGGCGGCTCCGGATCTCCCCACGAACCGCCACGGCAACCTCGGTTGATGTGGAGAAATGGCGACGGAGACCGGATACGTCGAGGAAGGCTTCATCGACACTCAGGCCTTCGACAGAAGGGCGTGAATTCTCGGAACACCTCGAAGACTCGAGCCGATAGCTCTCCATAGCGGCCATGTGAGGGGGGCACGACGATCAGATCCCGGCACAGGCGAAGGGCGGTGGCGGTCGGTTGGGCAGATCGGACGCCGTGGACACGGGCCTCGTATGAGGCGCTGGCGATCACACCTCTGTTACCGGTGCCGCCTACCGCGACCGGCTTCCCGATCAGTCCCGGGTCCTGCAATCTCTCTGCCTCGACGAAGAAGGCGTCCAGGTCCACGTGGAGAATCGGCTCAGCCCACATCCGGGTCTGAAGTTACCTCGGCTGTGCCCGACGACCGACAACAATGTCCTGATGGCTGCACTGGTACATCTGGTTCGCCACGCCGAGGTCGACAACCCGGGGCATCTGGTCTACGCCGACCTGCCCGGGTTCGGACTGTCGCCACACGGCGTGGAGCAAGCGAGGCGAGTTGGTCGTTATCTGGGCCCTCGACCGGTCGTGGCCATCTGGTCCTCGCCACTCGAGCGCTCGCTGCGCACCGCCGAGGAGATCGCCGCTCGTACCGGGGTCCCGGTCAAGGTCGACCCCGACCTCACCGAATGGGCTGTGATCGGGCGGTGGAAGGGTCATGCGTGGCGGGACCTGCCATCGACGTTCCCTGGTGACCTCGAGGCCTATCTCGAGCATCCGGACAGCCTTCCGTTCGCCGATGAGACTCTCGAGGCATTGGCAGAGCGAATGGCTGCCGTGGCCAGGAGGCTCGACACTGAGCATCCCCATGGCGACGTCGTCATCGTCTCCCATCAGGACCCGATCCAGGCCGGAATCCTCAGGCTGGTTGGGTCACCTTTGGGCGCGCTCCACCAGGACAAGCCCGGTCATGGCACCGTGGTGACGCTCCGACCCGGCCCTGCATGGCGGGTGGAGACGGTCTGGGAGCCAGGCGAGTCCCCACGCTTCGGAGAGAAGCGGAGCCTCCGGGTGCTCGAGCACGCCGGAAGCCCGGACGGCCCGACTTCCGCCTGACCCGGGCGTCCTGCGAAACTTTCGCGGGTGACAGTCCCCCTGCTGGCATGCACTCCTCTCGTCGCTGCCCTGCTCTGGGCTGTCGCACTGGGGGTGGATAGCGGCCAACTGGCTCCGGGCTCGGTCCTGCTGGTCGTGACGGGTCTTCTCGCCCCGGCCACCGTGGGGATGGTGGGTGTGACTGTGACCGGAGGTCGCTGGGCCCACAGGACATTGCTCCTGGTGGTCGCAGCGATGTTGTTGCTCGCGGTGGTGCGCCCCATCGATGCCCTGTGGGTGATCGCTCTCGTCGTCTCCGTGCTTGCCGGGATCGCGCTGCTCTCCCCTGCCCTCACCGCAGGGCTGCGGAAGCTGCCCGCGGCCGGCGGCCTACCGGCTCGAGCTGTTGTCCTCCCCCTGATCCTCATCGGGCTCCCCTTCCCACTTGGGGTCGCGGCGTGGAGCGAGACATCTCCGGGAACTCTCATTGTCGGGTTGAGCGCTCCCCTGGCTGCGCTGTGGTTCGCCCGGGTGTTCCCCGGAGGGCTCTATGTGGTCCGGGTGATCTGGCCGATGGCGGCGATCGGCCTCGCCTTCACGCAATGGCTGGCGCCGGCGATCGTTTCTGTGGTCTCCGGGATCGCCGTTGCCGTGCTGGCCTGGCATCCCTCGGTCGCGGTCGCCTTCCACCCGCCCCGTGAGGTCGGGATCGGTCTACCCGATCCCGCCCGAGCTGGCTCCGCGCGAGGTCCTCGATTCAGCCGACCTCGACGAGCACGGGCGCCCGACCCGGTGAGGCGGAGGCCAAACCCGTGGATTGCGATCCCCTCGCTCGGTCTCGGCCTGCTCGCCGGATTCCTGGGCTGGTTCGTGACGGACGTGAGCTGTCGTCAGCCCGATGGCGCCGGTGGTTTCACCACGTGTTCCGGATGGGCCGTCCTGGTGGCCATCGTCTCGTTCCTGGTCGTCACCGTGGGCGTCGCGCTCGTGCTGGTGCTGGTCTACCGGTCTCTTGCGGAGTGGAGAGAGAAGAGTGGTAGGTCGTGAGTCATAGGTGGTAGGAACCTGAGACCTACCACCTAGAACTCACGACCTATTGACTCGCTCGTCTTGGAAAAGACGAGCGACACGTTGTGCCCGCCGAACCCGAACGAATTCGACATCGCATGTCGCAGCGACGCCTCCCTCTTGACATTCGGGACGTAGTCGAGATCACATTCCGGGTCTGGCACCTCGTAGTTGATCGTCGGGGGCAGCACCTGGTCGCGGAGGGCCATGATGCAGGCCACCGCCTCGACAGCCCCGGCGCCGCCCAGGATGTGACCGGTCATCGACTTGGTCGAGGAGACCGGGACGGTGTCGGCGGCCGCACCCATTGCGATCCGTATCGCCGCAGTCTCGGTTGAGTCGTTGGCCTCGGTAGATGTGCCGTGGGCATTGATGTACCCGATGTCCTCCGGAGCCAGACCGGCGTCTTCGATGGCATTGACCATGGCCCGCGCCGCACCACTCCCTCCCGGCCGGGGCAGAGTGATGTGATAGGCATCGGCCGACATGCCGTAACCCGTCAGCTCGGCCAGCACCGGCGCCCCCCGATCGAGGGCCTTTTCCATGTCTTCCAGGATGAGCGCGGCGCCTCCCTCACCCATGACGAAACCGTCACGGTCGGCGTCGAAGGGCCTCGATGCCCGTTCTGGCTCGTCGTTTCGGCTCGAGAGCGCTCTGGCTTGGGCGAAGGTGGCGATGCCGAACGTGGTGATGGCCGCCTCGGACCCGCCTGCGACCACTACGTCAGCTGCCCCGCGGCGGATCAGTTCGGCTCCGTCGCCGATTGCGTTGGCTGATGCGGAGCAGGCCGTCACAACGCATGACACCGGACCCAACAGGTTGTGCTCGATCGAGGCGAGCCCGGCCGCCATGTTGGGGATCACCCGGGGCACCCCGGTCGGGCTGACCCGGTCCGGGCCCCTCTCGGTGAGCGTGACGATCTCGTCGATGAACGACCCCATGCCACCAAACCCGGCGCCGACCACGACGCCTGCCCTGGCCGCGGCAGGGTCATCCTCCTCGAACGACAAGCCCGCCTGTACCAGCGCCTGACGAACCGCCACGAGGAAGAACTGGGCGAACCGGTCGAGCCTGCGAACTTCGCGCCGATCGAAATGCTTCTCCGGCTCCCAGCCCCCGACCTCGCCGGCGATCGTCGTTCGGTACCCGTCGGTGTCGAAAAGGCTGATCTGCCCGATGCCGGATTTGCCCGACAGCATGGCGTCCCAGGTCGAACCGACGTCTTCCCCCACCGGAGTGACCGCGCCGAGCCCGGTGACGGCGACCCGCCGTCGCTCGGGTGGCATCAGATCAGCCTCCGAGCTTTCCGTACACCACGTCGATCGCCTGGCCCACGGTCATGATCGACTCGGCCTCATCGTCCGGGATCTTCACCCCGAACTCGTCTTCGAGGGCCATGAGGAGCTCCACGACGCCCAGGCTGTCCACGTCGAGGTCCTCCTCGAAATGCGCCTCCTCGGCGATCTTGGACTGTTCCAGCCCGAGCTCCGACACGAGCACCTCACTCAGCCGGTTGGCTACTTCACTTCTTTCCACTGTTCCTCCTTCTTGTTGTTGGCTGGCGGAAAACTACAAGGCAAGGCCGCCGTCGACGGCCAGCACCTGACCGGATATGTATGAGGCGGCGTCGGAAACGAGGAACTCGACCGCGCCGGCCACCTCGTCGGCCTCGCCGAACCTGCGCAAGGCGGTGCGACTCACGGCCTCGTCCTTCACCCCCTGGCTCAGATCTTCGGTGAGGTCGGTTGCGATGAAGCCCGGTGCCACCACATTGACCGTGATCCCCCGGGACCCGACCTCTTTCGACACCGCCTTGGAGAAGCCGATCATCCCGGCCTTCGAGGCGGCGTAATTCGATTGCCCGGCGTTGCCGGTGATCCCGGCCACCGAGGCGATGGAAACCACCCTTCCCCAGTGCGCCCTGAGCATGGGGCGCAGAGCCAGGCGCGTGCAGACGTACACCGACTTCAGATTGGTCGCAATGACCCTGTCGAAGTCGTCCGCGCTCATCCGCAGCAGGAGGTTGTCAGCGGTGATGCCGGCATTGTTGACCAATACGGTGACCGGGCCGAGATCGGCCTCGACCGAGGCAAACATCGCAGCGACCTGGTCGCCATCGGAGACGTCTGCCTTGTAGGCGACGGCTGTCCCCCCTGACTGGCCGATCTCTTCCACCACCTCGGCCGCAGCTTCGGGCTGCTTGGCGTAGTTCACCGCGACCGGGTGACCGGATGAAGCAAGACGAAGGGCAATCGCCCGGCCGATCCCCCTCGAACCACCGGTGACCAGGGCGACCCTCCCCTCGGCGCCATCAGTCACGTGAGCTTTTCGGGGAGGCCGAAGAAATCGAAGTTGGCCTGGAGCAACTCCATCGCGGTGCGATCAGGCGGTGGAAGCTCGGCATCACTCTCGCCGAGCGGCTCGACGCGCTCCCCCCACCGGTATACGGCCGATCCCCAACTGAGCCCCCCGCCGAATGCGGTGAACACGATGTTGTCTCCGGGCTTGACCCGTCCCTGTTCCAGGGCCTCGGTGAGAGCAACGGGGATCGTGGCGGCAGATGTGTTGCCATACGACTCGATGTTGATGAACACCTTGCTCTCGTCGATGCCGAGACGGCGAGCGGTGGCGTCGATGATCCTGGTGTTGGCCTGATGGGGAATGACCAGGTCGACGTCGTCCAGTGAGAGACCGGCATCCTTGATGGCACGGGCCGCCGAGTCCCCCATCGTCGTGACCGCACGCCGAAAGACCTCCGGCCCTTCCATGCCGATCGCCGACTCCCGGGGATCGATCGGCCCCGGGTCACCCGAGCTGCCATCCCTTGGCACGGCCAGGATGTGGCCAACGGATCCGTCCATACCCAGTTCCGAGGAGAGAAGCCCGACCGGCTCGTCCGTCGCCTCGAGCACCACCGCTCCGGCACCATCGCCGAACAGCACACACGTGGTCCGGTCGGTGAAGTCGGTGACGAAGTGGAGCTTCTCCGTTCCGACGAGCAGGACCGTGTTGTTGGTCCCGCCACGGATCATGTTGGTGCCGACCACCAGCCCGTAGACAAACCCGGAGCAAGCGGCGTTGAGGTCGAGGGCGGCGGCGTTCCAGGCGCCCATGTGCTTCTGCACGACCGACGCCGTGGAGGGGATGATCGAGTCGCCTGAGCACGTCGCCACGAGAATCAGGTCGAGATCGTTCACGGTCTTGCCGGCTGCGGCCAGCGCCCGTAGACCGGCTACTGCAGCGAGCTCCGACGCCTCGACGTGGCTGATCCGCCGCTCCTTGATCCCGGTCCTCGTGGTGATCCATTCGTCCGAGGTGTCGACGAGCTGCTCGAGATCGTGGTTGCTGAGCACGTTGGGGGGCATGCACATGCCCCAGCCTGTTATCTCGGCGTTTCTCATACCAGTCTCCTCAGTGTTCGCCCATCGTAACGACGGCATCCAACGCGGTCCGGACGTCGTCGATTCGGGAGATCGTGTGCACTGCGGCGCCCTCGATCGTCCTCCGGGCCAGACCTGCGGTCACATCGCCGGGGCCGACATGGATGAACGTGTCGATGCCGGCGGCCGACATGTCCAGAAGGGAATCGGAGAAGAGGACGGGCTCGACCATTTGACGAGCGAGGAGATCGCCGATCTCGCCGGTCTGATGTGGTCTGGCAGTCGTGTTGGACCAGACCGGAAACCACGGATCGGACATCTCGACTGCCCCGAGGGCGGTCATCAGCTCTTCCCGCGCCGGGGCCATGAACTGGCTGTGAAACGCCCCAGCCACGTCGAGCGGTACCACTCTCCGGATACCGAGGCCGGATCCGTTCTCCCCCAGCCACTCGAGGTCGTCCTTCCCCCCTGCCACGACGACCTGGCCCGGGGCATTCACATTGGCCACTTCCAACCGGCCGCCCAAGTCACGGCGGGCCTGCGTCACCTCCGATGCTTGCTCGCGGTCGGCGCCGATCAACGCCGCCATGCCGGAGCTCTCCCGATCGGCGGCGCGGGCCATGGCCCTGCCCCTCAACGCCACGAGACCGAGGGCGGTGTCGAAGTCGAAGACCCCGGCCGCGGCGAGGGCGGTGTACTCCCCCAGCGAGTGTCCGGCCGCACCCCCAGGGGTCAGGTGGTTCTCTTCGACCACCATCTCCCACAAGGCATAGGACAGGGCGAAGAGCGCCGGCTGGGCGTGCTGGGTGCGGGTCAGCTCCTCCTCGGGTCCCTCCAGGCACAGGCTTCGCAAGGAGAACCCGAGAATCTCGTCGGCGCGGTCGCCGAGCAGGTCGTCCCTCGCATCGAAGAGGTCGGCCCCCATGCCCACGGTCTGACTTCCCTGACCCGGGAACAGGATTCCGACACTCACCCGTATCCGACTCGGGTCGGCCCTCCCCCGTTACGGCAGGGTCGAGAGCAGACGGTCCGCGTCCGAGGCATCGACATCGCGGTGGGTGACGATCCGCCAGCCACCACCGAGCGGGGGGTTGACCTTGATCCCGGCGCCGTCCAGACGCGCCTTCATCTCCGGCCATTCGATGCCGAGGGCGGCGAACTGGACCCTGACCATGTTGGTCTCGACCAGGGAGGGGTCGACCGCATCGGGGAACTTCTCGGCAATTGCGTCGCCCAGCACACGGGCCAGCGCGTGGTCCTCGGAGAGTCGATCACGACCGGCCAGGGCAACCCGCGCCGCGGCGGCGATCACCCCGGCCTGACGCATCCCTCCGCCGAGTCGCTTGCGGAGATACCGGATTTCGGAGATCAGATCGGCCGGGCCACAGACGATGGACCCGACTGGCGCCCCCAGCCCCTTCGAGAAACAGAACTGGATGGTGTCCGACACCGCGGCGTACCGATCGACGGGCACACCGCTGGCGGCGACGGCATTGAAGATCCTGGCGCCGTCGACGTGGATCTTGAGACCATGCGTCCTGGCCACCTCGGAGGTCTTCTCCATCACATCGAGAGGTATCACCCGGCCTCCGGAGAGATTGTGGGTGTTCTCCCACACCATCAAGCCGATCCTGGGGAAGAAGCCGGACATGGCCATCGCTCGCTCCACGTCCTCGGGCTCGATCCGGCCGCCGTCCCCGTTCACGGTGCGAAAACCCACGCCAGAGAGAGCCTGGGGAGCGCCGGCCTCGATGCTGCGCACATGGCTCCCCTCGTGGGCGAGGACCTCTTCGCCCGGGTTCGTCTGCGCCATGATGGAAAGCTGGTTCCCCATCGTGCCGGTCGGCACGTAGATGGCGGCCTCTTTGCCGGTCACCGCCGCCGACTCCTCCTCGAGCAGATTGACCGTGGGATCGTCCGAATAGACGTCGTCACCGAGTGGCGCCGACGCCATGGCCTGGATCATCTCCGGCGTGGGACGGGTCACGGTGTCGGAGCGGAAGTCGGCGGTGCCGTCCGGGAAAGGCATGCAACCAGGCTACAGACGGGCGAGGGCTTGCCCGATCCGGGCCACGGCCTCCTCGATCCGGGGACCTTCCTCGACCAGGGCGAACCGGACGAAGCCCTCACCGCTCGGGCCGAATCCGACCCCGGGGCTGATCGCAACCCCTGCCGCCTCGAGGAGGTGGATAGAGAACTCGGCCGAGGAGAGGTCCTCGTAGGGGCCGGGAATGGGAGCCCAGACGAACATGGTCCCTCGCGGGCGATCCATCTTCCAGCCAAGGTCGGCCAGACCGTCGACCAGGATGTCCCGGCGCTCCTGGTACACGAGGTTCACGTTGTCGACGAACTCGTCGCCCTCGTTCAAGGCGGCGGCAGCGGCGATCTGGATCGGCTGGAAAGTCCCGTAGTCGAGATAGCTCTTCAGCTTGGCCAGGGCCGCGACCACCTCCCTGTTCCCTGCCATGAATCCGACCCGCCAGCCTGCCATCGAATGGCCCTTGGTCAACGAGTAGATCTCGACAGCGACTTCCTTTGCCCCCGGAACCTCGAGCAAGGACGGGGGTCGATAGCCGTCGAACCCGAGGTCGGCGTAGGCGAAGTCGTGGACGAGGACGACTTCGTTCTCCCGGGCCAGATCGACGAGTCGCTCGAAGAACCCGAGGTCGACCGTGGCGGCGGTGGGGTTGTGGGGGAAGCTGACGATGATCACCCTGGGCCGGGGCCACGAGTCGTGGAACATCCGGTGCACGACATCGAAATAGTCGGCCTCGGAGCCGATCGGGGCGGTTCGTACCTCCGCCCCGGCTATCACCGGGGCGTAGATGTGGATTGGATAGGAGGGATCGGGAACGATCGCTGCGTCGCCGGGTTGGAGAAGGACCCACATCAGATGGGACAGACCTTCCTTGGAGCCGATCGTCGAGATCACCTCGGTTTCCGGGTCGAGATCCACCCCGAAGCGGCGGCGATAGCGCCCGGCCAGCGCCTCTCTCAGGTCATCGATGCCGCGAGAGGCGGAATAGCGGTGATTGGCCGGCTGTCTGGCCGCCTCGACGAGAGCGTCGACCGCAAGGTCTGGAGACGGGATATCGGGGTTGCCGAACCCGAGATCGATGACGTCCACCCCGGCGAGACGGGCCGCGACCTTCCGACGATTGACCTCGGCAAAGGCATAGGGAGGCAGTGACCCGATCCGTCTGAAGTCGAACATGAGACAGGTCAAAGTAGCTCAGGACGAGAAAAACCCGGATTCAATGTCCTGCCGGCGGGTGGTCGGCGAGGGGATGGGCGCTACCCGAAGATGCGGTCCAAGGTCTGGGTCAGACGCTTGGGGACCATGCTCCGGGCTAACCCGGTCACGTCCCGGATCATTGCGAGCAGATCACCCGGGCCGTCCCAGTGTTCCGCCACGACCTCGGGTCCCGAGCGCTCGATCAGCGAGTCGATGGCGAACAAGATGACGAGCACATCGTCGGCCCATCCGATCACCGGGATGAACTCGGGGATGAGATCTATCGGGCTCGCCACATAGGCCGCGGCCAACCCGAGGGCGACCTTGGAGCGGCGGGGCACCCGCGGGTCCTTGAGAAGCCGGCCCACCAGCTTGATCAGATTCGGCAGCATGAGCACAGCGTCCCTGGCCAGGAGACTGGCCTGCATCGAAGCTCCCCCATCGGGGGGGATCAATTCGTCGGGCCTGATGGAGTGTGGTTCCTCAGTCATTCGATCTCGATCCTGGTTCGTGGTGGCTCTTCGGTCTCCGGGGCCTCTTTGTCACCGATCCTGCTCACTTCTTCGAACACAGCCTCGACAGCCTTGAGCCCTTCGATCACCGCTTGGATCAGGTGATAGCCGGCCCGCCGCCCGGCCCGGCCGAGAGCCTGCATGGTTTCCGATTGCTCTCTCATGACCTGGCGTCCGGATCGGCGAACGACACTGTGAGAGTGCCCTCATCGAGACGGGCCCGGGTCACTTCCCTGCGATGAAGGGCATCGGGCAAGATGAAAGACCGGCGGTAGGGACCAACCTGGATGTACAGCTCGTGACCATGCCTGTAGACGTCGAGATCGGTCTTGTCGACGAATGGTATGTCCATCTCCATCGCCACGCCTCCATCGACCTCGATTATGCGGAATGGGTGGGTCGCCGTGAAATCGAGGATCGGATCCCGTTGCCCGTAGAGCTCCCCCGCCATGAAGCGCAAACGATCGATGCCAACCATCTCATCGTCGAACAATCTGAGATGGAGACGGGGCACCTCGGCAAAGGCGTCTTCCACCGTGTCGAGATGACCCTTCTGAATGGCCCGCCAGCGCTCGAAGTAAGGATCGGCCACCTCCTGGGGCAGGACCCGGTTGACGATCACACCGTCGACGCCGTAACCGAACAATCCGAGGTAGCTGTAGGTGCGCCGCGCCTCGTCGATGACCATCTTCTCCGGGTTCACCACCAGCCGGGCCGATGTGACGGCCGGGTCCGACATCAACTCCTTGACCCCTTCGATCGACTCGAAGATCGATTGGGCTGCGGTGAAGACCTCGTCTTGTGGAAGCGGTAGGTCGGTGAGCCGGTTGAGGATCGGCCGGCTGCCTTCATGAGGCGGCGCTCGGTGGGGAGGACCTTCTCGAAGTACCAACTCAGGACCTCGGGGAGAGAGAGCAGGCGCAGGGTCTCGGCGGTCGGGGCGCAGTCGACCACGATCACGTCGTACTGCCCGGATCGGGCATGACGGTTCACCTCGAGAAGGGCGAAGAGCTCGTCCATCCCGGGGAAGACGAGGAACTCCTCGGCCTCGATGCCGCCGGCTCCGCCCCAATCGAGCACGTCCATCAACTGACGGCGGATCGAGCCCCAGTAGCGGTCGAGCTGGCGCTGGGTGTCGATTTGTTGGCCGTCGAGATTGGAAACGACCTCGCCCGGGTCGGATCCCAAGCTCACGGCAAGGGCATCGGCGAGCGAATGGGCCGGGTCGGTGGATGTGATCAATGTCCGATGACCGGAGTCGGCTGCTCTCAGCGCCGTGCAGGCGGCGACGGTGGTCTTGCCCACCCCTCCCTTGCCCGTGACGAGGACGATCCTCATGCTCAGACCGTGCCCGTGACCCTCTTGCGCAGCCCACGGAGAGCTGTTGTGACGATCTGGTTCTCCGCCTGTCGACGGAGAAAGCCGGGCATTTTGAAATTCGGCTCCACAGTGAGTGCGTAGACCACCTCGGTGGCCCCGTCCACAGACGGTGAACGTGTACGACCCCTCGAGCATCCGCACGTCTTTCGAGTCCTCCTCCGCCACCCAACTCAGCACATTGGGTCGATCGTGCGTATATCGAAGGACGTACTCGATCTCCTTGACCATGCCGGCGACGACGAAGCGCGCCCTTTCCACGAGACCATCGGAGGTGCGCTCCAGGACCTCGACCTCCTTGACACCCGTTGCCCATTCGGGATACGAGGCGATGTCCGCCGCCACGTCATACAGGGCTTCGGCTGGAGCGTCGATTTCGAGAGTCTGGAAAGTTCCTTCGGTCATGGGTGGGAGATCCGAGGTTAGCCAGCCCGCGGCCTATCCGAGATCGGCCGGATCCAGGGGCATGGCCCGTTCGGTGGCCCGGAAATAGCCCACATTGCGACACCGTGTTGGCCCAACCCGCCAGCTGCTCGCCTGAGGTTGGTGAACATCGCCGAACAGGTGTAGCCGGGGACGTGTGGCACGGATGTAGTCGAGGAGGGGCGCCGAGCCGCGTTCGGCCCGCCCGGTCACGACATCGGTCTGCAAAGGATCGAGGGCCGGTGCGACATGGGTGCAGAGGACGTCTACCTGACCGAGGCTGTCGAGCAGTCGGCTCATCTCCTCGTCGGAGACCTCCCCTTCAGCCTGCAGGGGGGTGGCCGCCCCACCCCCGACGAAGCCAAAGCGGAGCCCCTCTATGTCCCTCGTCTGCCCGTGCACATACTCGTAGTCGGCTGGAAGTGCCCGCTCCAAAGAACCGGGGCGATCGACATTGCCGTGGATCACAAATCCATGCCCACCCTCGAGGGCCTCGGACACACTTGCGTACTGTGCATCGATTGCCTCACCGATGGCGGCCCGGATCTCATCGATGCGGTCGCCGACGGAGTCCAGCCAGAGACCTCGCATCTGCTGATAGTCGCCTGCGCCACGTGCTGTTGCCGACGCCCGTGCGAACTCCATGCCCATGACGTCCGCCACCGCTCCCTCACCGGTCCGGTAGTCAGTGAGATTCACCAGGTCGCCGAGGATGAGCAATGTCTCCCCTGTGGCCACGACCCGCCGCAGTGGCTCCGTTGCGAAATGGATGTCAGACAGGACCAGCATCGGACCCAGACTCGTTGCGTGAGGCGTACCACGCCCAAAGAGCCCCGGCCGCCGCCCCGACGACGGCGATGAGCAGGGCGACCTGCCAGGTCAGATCCAGTGTGGAGAACTCGGCCGAGAGACCGGCCATGCCGAATCCGACCAGGGCCCCTATCGCCGCCCTACCCCCTTTGCCGATCCGCCGACCGGGGTCACGCTCCTCCCGATTCACGTTCTCGGCGAACGCGCCCCCGAGGATGACTACGACCAGACCGATCACACCCAGGGCGAGAGCGATCGAATAGAACTTGACCATGCGAGGGCGAGGGTAATTGGCACCTGACTAGCGACCGGGCCTCACCCCGCCTGTCTCTCCGTGGGGACCAGGCGAAGACGGGGGACCAGTCCCTCCCCAGCCAGATTGGCCAGCGCGTTGACCTCGGACTCGTCGAGATCCACCGGGCCGTCCGACAGGAGAAAGGTGACGACACAGTCGTCGCAGGCGCTCGTGCCCTGCATCGCGCATTGCTCGCAATCGATCAGCATCTCGTACCTCCTGGTAACGAAGGTACGAGACGGCAGTGACGGGTGGTGAGGCGAGTTAGTACTACCACCCACCACCTCACTACTCGAGGAACCCGTTCTCGGTGAGCCACTCTTCGGCGATCAGCGCCGGGTCCTCTTGATCGAGGTCGGCCCGTGCGTTCATCGCAGTGAGGTCCTCGGTAGTCAGAGCCTCCGAATACGAGTCGAGCAATGCGACCAGGTCGTCGCCATAGACCTCGACCACTTCGGTGCGAATGGCCGGCACGATGTTCTCGGCCGGGTTCAGGCCCATGTCGTCTTCCAGTGAAACCCACTCGTTGGCGGCGATGACGCCGGATGTGGTGAACAGCAATCCCACGTCGATCTCCCCGCCTTCCAGGGCAGCCACGGTGATCGGCCCACCGACATCGAGAGGGACGAACTCCGCGAACTCCAAGCCGTAGACATCCTGCAGTCCCTGCAGGCAGAGGGGCCGTTCCGGGCACTCAGGCGGTCCTCCGAAGATCATCTCGCCCGCTACCGGTTGGAGGTCGGAGACGCTCGCCAGGCTGAATTCCTCGGCAGTCTCCCCGGTCACGACGTAGGCGTTCTTGTCCTGAGCCGGGCTGTAGGCCAGCAGCGTGATCCCCAGTTCCTCCCACGCAGCGCTGGCTGCTTCCCAGGTGGCGTCGGAGTCGGCGGAGGCCTCCGCCCCGAGGAACCCGGCAACGGTCCCGGTGTACTCAGGGATCAGATCGATCTCGCCCTCCTCCAGCGCCGGCTTGACCACTTCGCGGTTGCCCAGGTTGAGCTGCCGCTCCACCGTGTAGCCGTTCGCCTCGAGGCCCTGGGCGTAGATCTCCGCCACAATCGCCGATTCGTTGAAATTGAACGACGCAACCCTGATCGGGTCGCCTTCGGGCGGGGTGCCCTCTTCGGCGCCGTCACCCGATCCACAGGCCGTGGCCACGAGCGCCAGACCCAGGATCGCCCCAACGGCGCGAGCGCGGAATGGTTTCCGCATGGGTATCTCCTTCTCTAGGTTGTAAACAGGCCCTGTCTTTCCACCAGGGCCGACCTGGCAAACCGTAAAGCGTTTCAGCGGATTCCCGCTAACGGGCCGGCCTCGTCCCCCGCGGAGTCGTCGCCCGCTGCATTGCCGACAGTCCCAACTCGGCTGCGATGGCCAACAGGCCGACCAGGACCGCCCCGACGATCAGCCGTCCCATGTCCTGTCTGGCAAATCCGTCGACGATGTACCTGCCCAGCCCTCCCCAGGCGACAAGGGCGCCCAGAGTGGCGGTGGCGATGACCTGGACGAACGCGATTCGCAGACCCTCCATCATCAGCGGCGCCGAAAGCGGCAGCTCGACTCCGGTCAACACCTCGCGCTCCGTCAAGCCCATGCCGCGAGCCGACTCGATCGTCGCGGGCTCGACCGCCTGGATCCCGGCCACGGTGTTGGTGAACATCGGTGGGGCAGCGAGAGCGACCAGCGCCACGAGGACCGCCCAGGGCTCACCTACCCCTGCGCCCATTTGCACCAGGACGAGGAAGGCGATGGCCAGGATCCCGAACGAGGGGACCGCCCGGCCGATGTTGACCACGGCCGTGGCAACCGCCGAGCCGCGTCGGATGTGGCCGAGCCAAACCGCCAACGGCAGCACCAGGATCCCGGCGATGATCACCGCCGCCACCGACACCCAGATGTGCTCCCCGAGCCGGGCCCAGATCGAATCCGGCCCCGACCAGGTGGTGGGCTCCGAGAGAAACTCCTGAACGGACTCCCACGTCGTCATCAGGCCCTCCGCGCCCAAGGGCTGAGGACTTTCTGCAGAAAGAGAAACCCGATGTCGAGGATCGTCGCAAGCACGACCGAGAGGACGACCCCGACCAGGATCTGAGTCCAGAAGAACGTGTTGAGACCACGCAGGATGAAGTACCCGTAGCCCCCGAGGCCGAGAACGGCTGTCACCGTCACCAGGCCGACAGTGGTCACTGTGGCGATGCGAAGCCCGGCGATGATCACCGGGAGGGCGAGAGGCACCTCCATCTTCCAAAACCTGGCCCGTCTCGTGTATCCCATGCCGTCTGCGGCCTCCAGCACCGCATCGGGGACACCGTCGATGCCCGCCACCAGGTTGCGGATGATGATGAGCAGCGTGTACGAGGTGAGGGCAATCACGGCGTTGGTGGCGTTGAGCCCGACGACGGGCACCAGGAGGGCGAAGAGGGCGAGCGACGGGATCGTATAGAGAAGCCCCGTGACCCAGGTGATGGGCGTGTAAGACCACCGCCAGCGAAGAGCGACGATCGCCAACGCGACGGATATCACCAGACCGATCCCGACGGAGACGGCGGTCAAACTCAGGTGCTGCCAGGTGCGGTCGGCGATCTGGTCGATGTTCCGACCGATCCAATCCCAGTCGACCAACGGGGAGGTTTGCCCCAGGACCCTCATTCGGTGATCCCCTCGGCAATCGACTCCAGATCGAGCATCCCCCGATAGATCCCGTCATCGACCACCACCGCCACCCGAGCGTGGCTGGTGACGACCGCGTCGAGGGCGGATCGCAACGTCGATTCAGTGTCCAGGGTGACGAGGAAGGGTCTCGGATCGAGATCCCGGATCGGTTTGGAATCGACGAGGTCTCCGTCGACCCATCCCAATAGCCGTTCGCCATCGAGGAGGCCGAGCCAGTCGACTCCGTGCTGCTCCATGACCCGATGAGCCTCGGCCGGGGTCGTCGAGACGTCCACGAATGGCCCGTGCTCCAGGTCCGCCTCGTTGATCGGAAGCAGGGCGAGGCGCTTCAGGCCACGCTCTCCGCCGAGGAACCTCTCCACGAAATCACTCGCCGGCTCGGCCAGGACCTTCTCGGGAACGTCGTATTGCTCGACGATGCCCCCGATGTTGAGGATCGCCATCCGATCCCCCAACAGGATCGCCTCGTCGACGTCGTGGGTGACGAAAACGACCGTCTTGCCCAAACGACCTTGCAAGTCCTGAAACTCATACTGGAGCCTCTTTCTGACGATCGGATCGACCGCCCCGAAGGGCTCGTCCATGAGGAGGACGGGTGGATCGGCGGCAAGAGCGTGGGCCACGCCGGCACGCTGCTGTTGGCCCCCGGAGAGCTCAGACGGGTAGCGAGTCATCATCTCGGCATCCAGCCCGACGATCTCGACCAGCTCGGCCACGCGCTCATCGATCCTCGCCTGGTCCCAACCGAGAAGGGCCGGGACGGTGCCGATGTTCTGGGCGATGGTGCGATGGGGGAACAATCCGATTTGCTGGATCACGTAGCCGATTGATCGGCGCAACTCGTGGGCAGGGATGGCCATGGCATCCCGGCCGTCGATCTCGATCCGTCCGGACGTGGGCTCGATGATCCGGTTGATCATCTTGAGGGTCGTCGTCTTTCCGCAGCCCGACGGGCCGATGAGCGTCACACACTCCCCGCGTCCGATGTCGAGGCTCAGGTCGGTCACGGCGGCGCGAGAACTCCCGGGAAAGACCTTCTTCACGTTCTCGAGACGGATCATCGGGTCGCCGGCCACCAGCACCTCCTAGGCGCGAGGCGCACAGTAGGTGAGCTCAGGTCATCCCAGCTCGGCGAGAAATGCGACCACGGAGTCCACATAGCCCTGCCGGTCGACGTCATATGACTCGATGTGACCGGCCCCCTCGACCGTGATCAGCTGGATCAGATCGGGGTTCGTCGCCTGGAGATCGAGGCTCGTATCGAGCGGGACCGTGAGGTCTTCGGTCCCATGATGGATCAGGACCGGTTGGCGAATGGTCTCGTCGGCGTCGGATATGTAGTCGAGGAGCTTCCAGTTGATCCCGATGCGCAACGAGGTGATGAACTTGGCGGTCGCCGACACTGTTGCCGGGACCGGGAGCGGCAAGACCGGGAGATCCCTCTGACTGGCTGCGTAGTCGACCGTCCGGCCGAAGTCGACGTTGGGCGCGTCCAGGAGGACCCCGCTGACGATCTCTTGCGGTTGGCGGGATAGGAAGGCCATCGCATGGGCGCCACCGGTCGAGAACCCGCTCAGGACGACATTCTGTGCCCCGTTGGCCACGGCATACTCGACGGCGCCCGCAACGTCCTCCCATTCAGTGGCGCCGTATTGGTAATAGCCCGACGGATCCATCGGCTGCCCGTCGTCGTTGCGATAGGTGATCGACAGTTGGGGATAACCGGCCTCCTGTAGCGGGGCGAACAAAGGCTCAGCCTCTGCGGGTGTGGTCCCCAGTCCGTGAATGTGGATGACCCACGTGGGACCGTCGGCGGGGAGATACCAGGCGTCCATCTCCCCCAACGGCGTGCTGTAGGTCACCTCTTCCAACTCGTATGAGCCTTGTACCGGCGTGATGGGCTCCGGCGCAGGCACGAACCCATCCTGGATCAGCTCGCTCGAGAAGTACCACCCGCCGGCGAGATGGAACACCACGACCAGGCCGATCACGACCCAGAAGAAGCTCCAGAAGGAAACCCTCGATTTCACCGGCGGAGATTCTGCACGGATTCAGGCCACTGGCAATGACAATCCGCCGACGAGGTGCTCGTCGTGGTCGGTGACCGGGATCGGATCCCGCCCGAATGTCGGCTCGAGCACCATTGCCTCGGCGATGGTCTCGTCGACTTTGGCCGAGAGAGCGTCCTCCATCAGTGAGCCCACCGGAGAATCGCCGGCTCCCTCGAGGCGATCCCGACGCACCAGGCCGATGAGCATTCCCTCGTCGGCAACCGCAAGAACGTTTTCCTCGTGTAGGCGGAGCGTGTCGTCGGCCAGCCGCAGAGGGCTGACGAACACCGGTTCCCCCATCCAGCGGAAGACCCGGTCCGGGGCACTGCGCACCATGATCGCCCCGGCCGGAGCCTTGCTTCGGAGCCTGGCCCCCGGGCCGAACATCGAGCGCTGCAGCCAGGATCCACCAGGGGCCCCGAACACCACGAGTGTCCCCTCGTCGAGAGTCTCCACGAGCTCCGATATACCCTCGACTTCCACGACGCGGCCACCCATCTCCGGGACCGACAGCCCGATGTGGTCGAGCAGATCCTCGGCTTCCCGCGGATCATCGCCGGGCCGGATTGCCGAGAGCATCTCGGACTCGACTCCGAGACCACGACCCAGACGAGACGCAGTGTCTGCAGCCAGGAACGAATGGGGCCCGCCGGCCACGGCCGAGACCACCCGCTTCACGTTCTCGGGGACGAAGTCGAGGGGGACGGCGACACTCACCAGATCGAACGATCCCGGGAATCTGCGTGAGACGAGGAGATCGGCCCGGTGGTTGATGCATTGCCCAACGAGGTCCCCGGTGATGCGGTCGGGCACGCCTTCGGAAAGAAGAGACGCCAGTTCGGAGCATCCGTTACCCCGTGTCCAAACCACCGTCATCTCGGTCCCCGCCGATGCGGTCACTCGCCCACTCCCTCCGTGATCAATCGCGGTCCTGGCTTGGGCGACCCTGAACCGCCGCCGACACCATAAGCCATTCAACGACCGATGTCACCGATCAGTTTCTGCGCTCGGTGAGGGCGCGCAAGTGACAAGATTGCCCCTATGGAATTCGACGAAGTCATCCGCAAGCGCCGCATGGTGCGCAACTACACGTCCGATCCGGTCCCGCCCGAGGCTCTCGACAGGATCGTCGATGCCGGGCTCCGCGCTCCGTCGGCGGGTTACAGCCAGGGAATGGGATTCGTGGTCGTGACCGATGCGGCCACCCGCAAATCGATCGCCCACCTCGCCGAAGAAGAGGAGTACGTCGCCAGTGGGTTCGATCCATGGATCTCGACAGCCCCGGCCCACATCGTGATCACCGTCAGCGAGTCGATCTACCGGGAGCGTTATCGGGAGCCAGACAAACTAGGCCCCGATGGGGAGGAGATCGACTGGCCGGTCCCTTACTGGTGGGTCGATGCCGGCGCGGCGATGATGGCCGTCCTCCTGGCCGCGGTGAACGAGGGCCTGGCCGCCGGCTTCCTCGGGGTCCACTCGATGCGGGACCTCGCCGCCTTGCTCGCCATCCCCGAGCACCAGAGCCCGATAGGCGTGGTGACCGTCGGCCATCCGATGCCTGACCGCCGGTCGGGAAGCCTGGCCAGAGGCAGACGACCCCGCGCCGGCGTCGTTCACCGGGAGCGTTGGGCGGTCTGATGGACATCACCTCGGTGGCGAATCCACGGATCAAGCGCCTGATCGCGCTTCGTGAGCGCAAAGAGCGCGACCGGGAGTCGCTGTTCCTCGTCGAGGGCTCTAGAGACCTGGATCGGGCTGTCGCTCATGGTCACCGGCCTCTCGAGATCTACTACGACCCGGCGCGCTTCTCAGGCTCCCCCGCATCGCGCCGAGACCGAGGTGTCGGTGACGGCCGAGGCCCTGGACCGGGCGTCGTATCGGGGCCGGTCGCAAGGTGTGATCGGTGTCTTCGGCCAGTTCGACGTCACCCTCGACCACTTGACACCAGGGCCCGACCCCCTGTTCCTGATCGCCGAGGCGATCGAGAAGCCGGGGAACCTTGGCGCCTTGCTCCGCACTGCCGACGCCGTGGGGGCCGACGCCTTGATCGCAGCGGACCCTCGAAACCGATCCTTTCAGCCCGAACGTGGTGCGAGCATCGACCGGCGCCATCTTCTCGGTGCCGCTGGCCGTCGCCGGCCTCGATGACGCCATCGCCTGGGCCCGGAATCACCAGGCTCGGATCGTGGCCGCCGACCCTGGCGCCCCCGTTCTGCTTTGGGATGACCGATCTCACCGGACCCGTTGCCCTTCTCGTCGGCGCCGAGCACGCCGGTCTCACCGAATCGGCGCTTACCGCCTCCGATACGACCGTCTCCGTTCCGATGCACGGATCGACGGACTCCCTCAATGTGTCGGTCTCCATGGCCGTGCTGGCTTACGAGGCCCTGCGGCAGAGATCTGCTTGATCCTTGCACCGAACATATGTTCGATTAGCCTCGGAAGGGCGTGTCCGCCCTGCTCCAGCCCAGCTTCGACGACCTCTCCACGCCGCTGTTCGACGTCACCTTCTGCGTCCTGGACCTGGAGACAACCGGTGGATCGCCCCGAGATTGCGCCATCACCGAGATCGGGGCGGTCAAGTACCGGGGTGGTGAGTTGCTCGGGACCTTTCAGACCCTGGTCGATCCCGGGCTTCCCATCCCGCCGCTGATCACGATCCTGACCGGCATCACCGAGGCGATGGTGGTCGAGGCACCCGATATCGGCACTGCTCTCCCCACCTTCCTCGAGTTCATCGGTAACGCGGTCATCGTGGGTCACAACATTCGCTTCGACATCTCGTTTCTCAACGCGGCCGCGGCTCTCCACGGCTATCCACCGTTGAGCAACGACACCGTCGACACCGCCGGGCTGGGACGGCGGCTGGTCAGAGAGGAGGTGCGGAATATGCGGCTGCAGACCCTCGCTGCCCATTTCCGCAGCCCGGTGACACCCATCCACCGCGCCCTCGATGATGCCCGTGCCACCGCTCATGTCCTACACGGGCTCTTGGAGCGGGCCGGCAGCCTCGGTGTGACCAACCTCGACGACCTGCTCCAACTCCCCCGGGCCCGCGGCTCCGCCCACTACTCCAAGATCGCCTTGACCGACGCGCTCCCCCGTCAACCGGGCGTCTATCTGTTCCGGGACAGGCATGGCACGCCCATCTACGTGGGCAAGGCGACCAATCTCAGGGCCAGGGTCCGCCAGTACTTCTATGGCGACCAGCGCCGGACCATCGGCAGCCTCATGCGTGAGCTCGACTCCGTCGACCACATCGTGTGCCCCACGCCCCTGGAAGCTGAGATCACCGAGCTTCGACTCATCCACACCTACCGCCCCCGCTACAACCGTCGGTCCCGACCTCCAAAGTCCTCACACTGGGTCAAGCTGACCGCCGAGCCCTTCCCGAGGCTGTCTGTGGTCAGGACCCTCAAGACGAATGCGCTGGCCCATCTCGGGCCCTTCCGATCCAAGACGGCCGCCGACCTGGTCGTGTCGGCGCTCTGGGACGCCACGATGATCAGACGCTGTTCCTCCCGACCCGGTACCCGGTCGGCGCGCTGCGCCCCCGCCCAGATGGGTGCAGCGCTCTGCCCATGCGACGGCACCCTGGATCCGATCGAGTACCAGCGGGTGGTCGACCAGATCGTCGAAGGTATCTCCTGCCGATCCGAGCTTCTGCTCGACCCGCTGGTCGAGCGGATGGAGCAGCTTTCATCGGAGCAGCGATACGAGGAGGCCGGATGGGCACGGGATCGTCACGACGCTCTGGCCCGGGCCATCGAAACCAGCCGAACCTGGGTTGCCCTTGGTGGCCTGGGAGTCTGCGAGATGGAGGGGGAGGACGGGTCCCACGTTGTCGTGGATCACGGGCGGCTCGTCTGCACCTGGCGGGCCGGCTCGAGCCCGCCTCTCCGACCCACACCCGATGTCGGAGATGAACCGGGGAACGAGGTCCCGGACTCTGTCGAGACCGCCGAGGAGGCCCGTCTGATCTGGAACTGGATGAAATCCACACCCATGCGTCTGATCGACGCCACCGGCAGTCTCGCCCTGCCCGTTAGACCCGTGATCCGTCTCGGAGCCCGCTCAGAGCGGTAATCGGTCGATCTCGATCCAGACCGCCTGGGCCGAGGCGAGGTGATGGCCGTCGGCATCGAGCAACGCCGACCCAGCGAAGTGCTTTCGTCCTTCAACGCCCATCGGCCAGCCGATGACGACCAGGCGCTCCCCGATCTCGGGCAGCCGGTCGATCCGCGCCGTGAGACGGCCGAGCAGGGCCATCGGGGTGCTCTCGAGGCCGAAATACGACGGGCAATCGAGGGCGGCCCAGACATGACGGCGCTCGACCAAGCCTGCGGCACCGCCCAACGACTCATCGGGGGCCCATGGGGCGGCGACCACCGGCGAACCGTCGAGACGACCGGGGAAGATGCGGAGCCCGTCGCCCGGCTCACGCTCAGGCCCGCAGACGAAGCAAGTCGGGAACGGGTGGGCTTCGAAGCCTGCATAGCTTCTGGATGCCGCCACTGCGGTGTCGAAGTCCGGGCCGGTCGGGACGACTATGTCGAGGGTGTCCGGCACGGCTTCACCCACGAGGTCGTCGCCGTCCATCAGCCGGATCTGCCCCTCGTTTTCGACCAGGATCATGGGAACGTCGAGCGGTGGGGGGCGACGCAATGTGGCCGTGGCGACACCGTCGATCCCCTCGCCTACGACGCCACAGGCATATCCGCCGTTGGCGCTGTTGGGCGGGCCCCGGAAACGCGGGTCGATGACGATCTCCTGGCTCATGCCTCGCTGAAGCTAATGACGCATTCCGGCAACTTGAGTCTGACCCCGCGCCGAATGAGACTTGGCCAGGTGGGCACCCATGTCGAACTCGAGGATGCAGGTGTTTCGCTCGGTGGCCAGACCATCCTGCGCGACCTCACCCTGTCGGTGGGTGCCGCCGAGGTCCTCGGGATCGCCGGTCCGAACGGATCGGGCAAGACGACGCTCCTCCGGCTCCTCGCCACCCTGACCGCCCCGGCCCAGGGCACCGGCCGTGTCCTGGGAGCGGCGCTCGGCACGCCCGAGGTGTACGGGATCCGGCGCGAGATCGGCCTCGTCGGCCACATCCCCACCGTGGTCGGAGAGCTGACACTTCGGGAGAATCTGGATCATGCCACCCGTCTGTTCGGCGGAGACACGGAACGGATCGAACGCGCCCTGCAGGTCGTAGGGCTGGCAGAGGCTGCGGACCGGAAGGTCGAGCAGAGCTCATACGGCATGTTGCGTCGCACCGAGGCGGCCAGGCTGCTCATAACCCGGCCCAGGCTCCTCCTGCTCGATGAGGCGTTTTCGGGTCTCGACGTCGACGCCCAACAGCTGATCGATGCCCTGATCACCCGAACAACCGAGAACGGCGGCGCGGTCGTCATGGTTTCGCACGATGCCGCGCATCTCGCCGAGCGCGCCGGCCGGGTGATGGCCATCTCCGCCGGCCGTCTGGAGCTGGCGGCATGACGTTCTGGGATCAGGCCATCGAGATCAGCCGGATCGACCTCCGGGTAGAACGACGGATGGGCGACGTCCTGCGGATAATCCTGCCTTTCGCCGTCATCGCTCTCCTCGTATTCCCCCTTGCCCTCGGCGTGGATCTCTCCGCCATCACGCAGCTCGGGCCTGCGGTCTTCTGGGCGATCGGCGTCCTGTTCGGGATGCAGGTGGCCTTGCGCCAGGCCGCCGACGACCGGCCGGAGAGAAGGGACCTCTACGCGCTCCTCGGAGTCGACCCGGCCGCCCGATTCGTCGGTCGCACCATGTCGGGCTCGGTGCTCATGGTGGGTTTCATGATTGTTCTCCTGGTGGCGACGTTCGTTCTGTACAGCCCCCGCCTCCCCTCTGGCTGGCCAGGCCCGGTCATCCTCGCCGTGCTCCTCACCGCCGTGGGACTGACCGAACTCGGAACGCTCGCCGGGGAGGTCACAGCGGGATTGCGGAGTCGCACCGTCCTCGCATCCCTCATCGTCGCCCCACTGGCGATCCCCCTCGTCATCGGCGGCTCCCAGACCCTGGAATCACTAACCCGGGACACAAGTATCCTGCCGTGGTTGTTGCTGCTGGTCGCGACCGACCTGGCGCTGGCCGTGGCCGGCGTCGCGCTGGCCCGACCGCTCGAGGAGGCTTCGAGATGAAACGAGTCCGCATTCTGATGGCCATCGCCGCTGCGGCGATGGTTGCGGGCCTCTATCTCACGCTCACTTCGCCCACCGACCGTCTCCAGGGCGAGTTCACCCGGATCGTCAACATCCACGCCCCCTCGATGTGGGTCGCCTTCCTCGCCTTCGGCGTCACCGCCCTGGCCTCCATCCTCTGGCTGGTGCGGAAGACAGACCGATGGGACCGAATCGCCGAGGCATCCGTGGAGACCGGCGTCCTGTTCACCGCTACCGGTCTGTTCACCGGCATGGTGTGGGGACAGGCCGTCTGGGGCAGGGCCTGGGACTGGGCCGATCCGCGCATGGCATCGACCGCGGTCATGTTCTTCGTCTACATCGGCTATCTGGCCCTGCGCCGGGCCACCCCCGACCCGGTCATGAGGGCGAGACGCTCCGCCATCCTCGGCGCCATTGCCGTGGTCCAGGTGCCGCTGGTCTATTTCTCGGTCAACCTGTTCCGGTCGCTGCACCAGACCCAGTCGATCCGGCCCGACGGGGCCACGATGCCGGACGAGATGGTGATCGCCCTGCTGGTCAACTTCCTCGCCTTCACGCTTCTCTATGTCGCGCTGACCGCAGCCAGAGTCGAGGTGGCCAAGGCCGAGGAGTCGAGGTCAGGCGAGACCGTCCCGGCAGGCGACGCGGTGGCCACTCCCCTGCTCTCCGAGGTCGAAGATGTCTGATCAGGTCATCGTCTTCGGCACTTTCTTCATCTGCTACGCAGCTTTCGTCTGGTACGCAGCCCGTCTCCATCTGCGATATCGGCGAGCCAAGGGCTGACGGTGAGTCATCGCCGATTCGTCTACCTCGGCATCGGGGGGGTTATTGCCATCGTGCTCGCCCTCACCTTCACCGGACTGAACGACAGCCTCACCTACTACCTCTATCCATCCGAGGCGGTGGACCAACGTGCCGATTTCCCCGACGGCGAGCGCTTCCGGCTCGCCGGCATCGTCGTGGCCGGGACTGTGGTGGAAGCCGACGAATCGACCTCTTTCGAGGTGACCGACGGAGGGGCTGACATCCCGGTCGTCCTCAACGGCCCCCAGCCGTCACTCTTCGCCGAGGAGGTCCCTCTCCTTCTCGAAGGTGCGTGGTCCGGGGACACGTTCCAGGCCGATTCCGCGCTGATCCGACACGACGAGAACTACGAGGTCCCCGAGGAGGGCGGGGCCTACCCGGAGGGTTGATGCTGGCCTTTCTCGGATCGGCCGGAGTGATCGCAGCCCTGATCGGGTCGATCCTCCTCGTGGTGAGGGGCATCCGCCGCGCACGAGGCGGGGAGGCGGACCTTCGGACACCGGGAAAGCTGGTCCTGGCGGGAGCGGTCATCTCGATGGTCGCGATGCAGGTCGCCCTTCTGACCGACGATTTCAGCCTGGCCTACGTCGCCAACCACCACTCCAGCGCCACCCCATTTCCCTTCGACGTCGCCACGGCCTGGGCCGCCCTCGAGGGCTCGATCATCCTCTGGGGCCTGGTCCTGGCCGTCTTCACCTGGGTGGTGGTGCGCCAGGCGTCCGATCGCCTGGGATCGGCCGCCGTGGCCGTGATGGCCGGAGTCGGCGTCTTCTTCTTCGGTCTCATGATCACCGTGGCCAACCCGTTCGAGGTGTGTGTGGACGCCCTCGCCACCGGGTGCGCCGCTTCGAGCGCCTGGCCCTTCACCGCTGCCGACGTGCCCGCCAACGGGCCGGGGCCGAACCCGCTCCTTCAGAACCATTTCCTCATGGCCGTCCATCCGCCGGTCCTGTACATCGGCTATGTCGGGCCTCACGGTGCCATTCGCCTACGCGATCGGGGCCCTAGCCCTCGGGGTCCCCGGCCCCGAGTGGTTGCGGCGAAGCCACCGCTCGACACTGGTCGCATGGTCGTTCCTGACGCTGGGGATCACGTTGGGCGGCTGGTGGGCGTATGAGGTCCTCTCCTGGGGCGGTTACTGGGCCTGGGACCCCGTTGAGAACGCTTCGCTCATGCCCTGGCTCGTCGCCACCGCCTTCATCCACTCCGGGTTGGTCCAGCAACGGCGAGGGATGCTCCAGGCGTGGAACTTCGTCCTCGTGATCAGCGCCTTCGCCCTCACCATCCTCGGCACCTTTCTCACCCGGTCGGGGACGATCAACTCCGTCCACTCATTCACCCAATCCGCCATCGGGCCGGCGCTCCTCGGCTTCCTGGTATTGGTCCTGGTCGGCTCCTTCACCCTCTTCGCCATGCGTTCGCATCTGGTGGCGTCGTCACCCCGCATCGAGACATTCGTCTCCCGTGAGGGCACTTTTCTGGTCAACAACCTGCTGCTGACCGTCTACGCCTTCGTGGTCCTGATCGGCACCACCTACCCCCTCCTGCTCGAGGCGTTCACCGGGACCCAGGTAGGAGTGGGCGAGCCCTTCTTCAATCGCCTCGCCGTTCCCCTCTCCTTCATGCTGCTCCTGACGATGGGGTTCGGCCCGGTCACGCCGTGGCGTGGGGCGGCACCGGGCCTGCTCTGGCGGCGGCTTCGCTGGCCGACGATCGTCGCCCTGGCCTCGGGTGTGATCGTGGCCCTGACCGTGACCCGGGTCGCCTGGGTGATCCTCGCCATCGTCCTCGGCGTCTTCGTGGCGGCGGCGATCGGTGGGCTGCTCCTCGAGTTCGCCGGCGCCCGCAAGGCCAAATCGGGGCTTTCGCTGTATCGAGAGGCGAGGACTGTCATCGGGAACGACCAATCGTTCTGGGCCGGCCAACTCAGCCATATCGGTGTCGTTCTCGTCGCCGTCGGCATCGCGTTTGCCGCCAACCTCCCTCTCCACACAGAAGTGGAGCTGGCGCCTGGCGAATCGGTCGACTTCGCCGGATACACGCTCACCTACGACGCGCCGTTCCGCCGCGAAGAGCCCAATCGAGTCGTCCAGGGTGTTCGGGTCGAAGTCAGCCGTGACGATCGCATCATCACCGTGCTCGAGCCGAGTGCGAACTTCTACGACACTGAGATGGGCGGCATCATCACCCCCGCCGTGATGAGCCGGCCCAGCGGCGATCTCTACCTCACCTTGAGGAACCTCGACGCCGAGACGGTTCAGCTCGGCCTCGACACCTCGCCGATGATCTGGCTGCTGTGGCTTGGCGGCGTGACGACCGCCGCGGGCGGCTTCTGGTCGCTGACGGTGAGACGTCGTGATCGGGTCGTCGAGGAGCCCCTGGTGCTGGCCGATGTCTGAACGCACCCGCAACATCGCCTCGGTGACCGTCATCGCGGTGATGGCGGTGGCGCTGCTCCTCCTCACTTCGACCCAGCCGGCGACGTCGGACCGGGTCGAGCAGATCGGGACCCGCATCAAGTGCCCGGTGTGCCAGGGAGAGTCCATCGCCAACTCCCCTTCCCAGATGGCAGAGGACATGATGGACCTCGTATCGGAGCGGGTTTCCTCCGGAGTGCCAGACGACCAGATAATCGACGAGCTCCTGGGCTCCTACACCGGGGCCGTCCTCCTCGACCCGCCCGCCTCCGGCAACACACTGGTGCTCTGGGTGGCGCCCGTGGTTGCCCTGGGTGTCGGGATAGCGATGATCCTGTGGTGGCGGCGTCATCCGGGCCAGAAAGCCGACGAGGCCACTTCACCCGGGAAGAGTCGGACCCGACTGGTGATCGGTGGCGTAGTGCTGGTCCTGGCCTTCGCAGGGATCGTGGTTGTGGCCGCCAACTCGCTACAGGACCGTCCGGCGGCGGCGGCCGGGGCAGCGGACATCGACGAGCAAGACCTGTCAGAGGTCAGTAACGAAACCATGGAGGCGGTGATCGCCGCCAACGCCGAGGACCCGCAGGTCAACGGGATGCGACTCGCCCTGGCCGAGCGGTATTTCGATGGGGGCGACTACCGATCGGCGTTCCCTCACTACCTGGTAGTGGCAGAGGACCCCAACGCCACCGGCGCCGAGGCGATCACGGCATTGGTGCGACTCGGTTGGATGGCGTACGACGGGAACGGGGAGGTGGAGACCGCAACCCGTCTCATCGACGAGGCCCTGGCCATCGACCCCGGGTCATCAGTTGCCCGCTACGTGAGGGCACGAGTTCTCTGGTGCGGTTCCGGGGAAACCGACCAGGCGATCGAGACCTTCGAAGAACTGCTGGCCGACCCTGAACTCGCCGCCGAGACCAGGACCCAGATCGAGGCGGACCTCGAAATGGCAAATGACGGGGGTGAGTGCCCATGACCGGGAGGGTCCTGCGCTGGGCTGGTCTCGCCGTCGTTGGAGTGACCGTCGTCCTCGCCGTCGTGCTGGCGAGCCGGTTCGGGAGCGATCCCGGCCTCGTCGATTCCCCGCTGATCGGAAAGCCCGCGCCCGAGTTCACCCTGGCCGGACTCGACGGCTCTGAAGGTACTTCCCTATCCGATCTGCGCGGTGACATCGTCGTGGTCAACTTCTTCGCCTCGTGGTGCCTGGAGTGCCGCGACGAGCACGATGACCTGGTGGCCGCCTCCGAGTCATTCGCCGACCAGGACGTCACCTTTGTGCAGGTCGCCTACCAGGAGGCGGCGGCAGAATCAGCTTTCCTACCTCGCCGAGGCAGGCGCCTCGAGCACGACCCGGTATCTGGCCGATCCGGGCAGCCGAACCGCCATCGCCTACGGGGTGTTCGGGATCCCGGAGACCTTCTTCATCGATCCGGAGGGGACAGTGGTGGGAAAGATCATCGGAGAGGCGGACGCCCTGATCCTCGGGGCGACGATCGACTCCATCCGCAACGGTGAGCAGCCTGGCCAGCAGATCACGGGTGACACACAGCAACGGCCGGACGCCTAGTCGGGAAGGACGACCTCCAGGCTGACCTCCTCGAAGGCGGAGGTGTCGAGGGCGGCGGAACCGGTGCCGAGGAGGTATACGTCGAAGAATCCGACCAGGTAGCGGTCGATGATCGGGACGATGCGGCCGGCCGGGATCGGCCCCTTCCATCCGAATCTCGCTCCGAGGGGCGAGAGAAATGGCATCCCGACGAAGTCCGTCTCAGCGGTCCCCTCCACCCCGATCCAATAACTCGTGGACGTCGAACGCTCGGCGATCCCGCGCAGAATGGCGTCGTTCTCGGTGCCCCTCCAGTCATCCGATCTCATGAAGAGTGCGGGCCGGACCGCGGAGATGGCGAGAACCCGATCGGGAATCGGCTCGACCCATGGATCGAGGCCGAGGACCGCATCACATCGCTCGTCCTCCAGGCAAAATTGCACGGCCGCGCCTCCGCCGGTTTCGTTGCCGTAGACGCCGAGCCTGGTCAGGTCCACGCTTTCGGCAAGGCGCCGAAAGGCCCGTTGGGCCCCGCCTCCAGTGCATTGGCCACGCTCACGATGTCCTGGGTGAAGACATCCAGCAAAGCCTCTGTGGCTTCGAGGTAGGGCTCCTCCCCCACCTCGGCCGGGTCGGGGAGCGCCGCCGGGTCGTAGTCGATGACCTCCCCATCAGGGAAACGAGTGGTCACCGCACCGTAGGTGTGGTCGATGGCGACCACGATGAAGCCGTTGCTCACCAGACTCTCGATCTGATGGACCACATTTGTCCGGAAGCCGGTCCATCCGTGGCTGTACACGACCACCGGGTAGGTACCCGGGGCGACGGGAATCGACGCGCCGGCATGGGAAAGGCTGTACTGGGTGTGACTCAGGAACCAGCCGGGGAAGCCCATCAACGCAGAAACCCCGGGCGCGACGATGTCCCAGTCCTCACTCCAGATGAGCGGGTCCACCTCCCCTTGATCCAGCGCCGGGTACCAGACTTGTGCCATCAGACGTCTGCCCGGTCCCGGTGACGGCCCGTAGATCTCCTCACGTTCCGAATCCACGAGCTCGAAAGTGATGGTTCCGATGGGCTCCGGCCCGGTGGGTGCGGGCAACTCGGGGACGGGCAAGACGAGAGGGAGGATCGCGCCCAGCGCTACCCCGGCCAGCCCGAAAATGCCCCGGGCGATGCGTCGGGTCCAGTCGAGCCGGCGCTCGACCGAGAGGATGTCGCCGATGGCCAGGCCCACAGCAGCCCCGTAGACCGGGATCATCTGCCAACGCAGCCCCTCCGCCTGCCAGTGGACGATGAAGAGCACGAGCAAGAGACCGGCGACGATTCCCCTTCTGGTGCGAACGCCGAACACGGCCGACCAGGCGACGGCGAACGCCTCGCCAAAGATGAGGAACAGCTCGAAACGCCTCAAGGGCGAACGAGCCTATGACCACCTTTGGGGCTATGGCAGCTAGCCGTCATAGAGCCGATTGTGGACCCTGGTTCCCTGGTGGAACACGATCTGCCACCCCGACTCCCGACGCAGCCATATCGAGCTGCGGCGCGTCTCCTTGCCCTCGCCCCCGACGGTCCGATAGGTGACCAGGGCCACCTCGGGCGTGATCTCCCGGACATCGAAGTCGCGGATCTTCACCACGCCTGGCGTCTCCTGAACCATCATCTGCACCATCATCTCTTTGGTGTAGACCCGGCCACTGCTGCCGAACTCGAGGAATTCGGGATGCAGGAGCGGGATGACGGCTTGCGGGGACCCGCGCACGGTCGGGTCGAGGAGACGCTGCTCCAGTTCGAGCAATTCGTCACGCCAATACGGTGACCTGGCCGCTTTCTTCAGACTCATCTCCCACCTATCGATGTATCGACCGCCTGCGGGCTGTCCAGCCTTGCACCGGCGGCCGTCATTCGCTCGTTACACTCGGCTACCCGTGAAATCGACGCTGTACTTCGCTTACGCATCCTTCCTCGACCCTGACAGGATCGCCGCCGTGTCGCCGGGCGCAAGGTTCTTGTTCACGGCTCATTTCCCGGAGACCCGGCTGGTCTTTGTCGACTCCGACGAGGCCGAGGGACTGCCTTCACTGGTCGCTGAGTCCGGCCATACCGTCTGGGGCGGGATCTTCGATGTCCCCGACAGCGAGGTCGGGGCCCTGACCGATGCCGAGGAGGGTGAAGGGCGTGTCGCCGACTGGGACGTCAAGGCGGTCGATCGCGAGGGAAACAAGCACGACTGTCTCACATTCGTGGCCAAGGCCTCACCCAACGGCGAACACCATCCCGAGCAGGGTCACCTCGATTCGATGATCAAGGGCGCCCGGCACTGGTCGCTGCCCGCCGGCTGGGTGATGGGTCTCGAAGATCTGGGAGAAGACCCGCTCTTCTCCTGAGGTCAGACTTCGGTGGCCTCGATCGTGTCCGTCGCCTCGGCCACCCTGTCATCAGCTGCCGGGAACAGCCGATAGAAGGCGAAGGAGACGAGGGCGCCGACCAGAGGGAAGACGATGTAGACCCAGAGTTGGTCGAAATCTCCGGAGACCACCGCCGGCCCGAACGAGCGAGCAGGGTTCACCGATGCCCCGGAGAACGGGATCCCGGCCAGATGGACACTGACAAGGGTCAGGGCGATCGCCACCGGTGCATGGTTCCCCCCGGTCCTGGTGACGGCCAGGATCACCCAGACGAACACAAGGGTCAGAACGATCTCCATCAGGATCCCGGTCGAGAGCGTCTCGTAGCCGGTCACCGTGCCGGCGACCGCTTCTCGGCTCGTGGCGGCCATGACCACCAGCGAGGCGACAGTGGCTCCGGCGAACTGGGCGACCCAATAGCCGATGGCATCCCCGAATGAGGTGCGCCCATCGACCAGCATGGCCAGGGTGACGGCGGGGTTGAAATGAGCCCCGGAAACGTGGGCGACAGCCCATATGCCGGCCAGTAGCGCGAGCCCGAAGGCAAAGGAGATGGCCACGATCTCGGCCGCTCCAACGGCACCACCGACGGAAAGGATCCCCATGGATCCGAAGAAGACCAGGACAAAGGTCCCCAGGAACTCGGCCAGGTACTTGTTGACGACCATACGAGCAATCCTCCTCTTGGTTCCGCTGGTTCGACCCACGAGCGGCCGGGAAGGTTTCAGACGAGATTCAGGCTATGCCGGGGTGCGTAGAACCCGTTGGATTTCAGGAACACCCCCAGCATCTTCCCGGTCCTATCTGCGGACCAATGCACGTGGTTGTCCCGGTCGCCGACGCGTAGCATCGTGCCCTTCGTTGACCGGTCGACGGTCGGGACTGAGGAGATGGACGCATGGCTCAGACGTCACTGCTTCGGCCAGAAGGACTTGTGCAATCCCCAGCTTTCACGCACGTCGCGGTCGTGCCGCCGGGCGCGACGACCGTCTACATCGGTGGCCAGAACGCCGTCGACGGCGATGGGACGCTCGTCGGCGGTGACGACGTCGCCGCCCAGACCCAACAGGTGATGAAGAACCTGCACATCGCGCTGGCCGCGGCAGGCGCCAGCGTCCAGGACCTGGTGATGATGACGGTTCTGTTCGTCGACGGCGTCGACCTCGATGCGGCCTATCCAGTCGCAGCCGCCGAGTTGGCGGGAGCGACGCCGCCGGTTGTAGGCGCACGGGTGGCCGGGCTAGGCGTGCCTGGTGCGCTGATCGAGGTCAGCGCCGTCGCCGCGATTCCCTCGTAGAAGCGAACCGAATCTTCGCCTTGACCGGGTCGATACGCCCGCTCCGCGCTCCGGTTCACGGGCCGCGCCCGAGGTGATGACGGCTGAGATCGTCAGCGAGAGAACTCACTCACACCAGTCGGCGGGCTTCAGGTCGGTGCCAGCCGCACCGATTCTGTCTCCATGAAATCACTTTCAATTGCGCTGCTCCTCGCCGTCGTTTTGGTCGCCTGTGGCGGATCTGATCCGCTGGCCGGAGTGACGTTTGAGGAAATCGAGGAAGGTCTCTCCTGAGGCATTTCGCTTTCCTGGGCCACAGACTCCTGACCGTCTTCCGCTCCGAGCAGCCATGCAACGTGGCACTTTGCGGACGGGGGCGTGCCGGATACTCAGCCATGTGCCGTGAGCACACCGACCAAGCTCTGGCGGGGAGTCTGTAAGCCGACTCTCTGCGGTTCACCGGTCATTTCCCCGCGGGTCTTAGATCCTTTGTGGCCCTTTTCCTTAGGCTTCCGCGGGCCTGTGAAAAGGCCGAACCCCCTGGTAAGGGGGTTCGGCGTGGTGAGTCCGCCTGTAAGCCGGATTCTGTCGAGGACGACCATCCATCTGGGCGCACCGTTGCCGATGCGCTCATGCGGCCTACCCGGGACTTGATCGACGGGCCGCCGACGTCCCTGCTTGGCCTTGCTCCTGGTGGGGTTTGCCGAGCCGTCGCAGTCGCCTGCGACGCTGGTGAGCTCTTACCTCACCGTTTCACCCTTGCCTGTGCCCTCTCGGGCCATCGGCGGTCTGCTCTCTGCTGCACTTTCCGTCGGGTCACCCCGCCTGGGTGTTACCCAGCACCACGCCCTGTGGAGTCCGGACTTTCCTCGGTCTCTCGACCGCGGTCGCCCGGCGGGCTCACCACATCATTCTACGAGCCGGATCGCTTTCGTCGACCGGCCAGCCAGCCGGTGAGACCGGCGATGACGGCAGCGACCAGTGCCAGCCACAACACCGACGCGGTCGGCGCCGGGCTGCCTCCCAGCCTGGCCACAACGACGATGAGCCCAGCCAGGAGCAATCCTGTCACCGCACCATGGAACCGTTCGGAGTGACGGGCCATGTGACCCGAAACCCAGCCCGCCACGGCCAATCCGAGCACGACTCCTACGACAAGGCCGATGTCGGCCCCTCCCTCCACACCGGCGACCGTCAAGAGCCCGGCCAGTGTCAGAGCGAGAATGGTGGCGGCGAGAGCCCCGGCTCCGAGGCCGAGACCGATCGCCACGATGTTCAAGGCGGCCAGCACACCCCGATGTTCCCATTCTCTCGGTGCTGCGGCGTCGAATGGCCGGGTTGGGGGGTCCGGGGCAGCGGGTATCGTCGTAACCGTGGAACCAGATGGCAGCCGGAGCCCTCTCGTGGTGGCTGCCCATCGTCTCCCGGTCGCCTGGGACGAGCGCAGCGGCAAATGGAAGACCAGCCCCGGCGGTCTTGTCTCTGCCCTGGCGCCTGTGCTCCGGGACAACGGAGGGGTGTGGGTGGGCTGGAACGGGGGACCCGGTGGCGACACCAAGTCGTTCACGGCCGCAGGCATCCGGAACCGGCCGGTCGTGCTCTCCGAGTCAGAGGTCGAGAACCACTACGACGGCTTCTGCAGCGGGACGATATGGCCCCTCTACCACGACGCCATCCGTCCCCTCGAATTCCATCGGCACTGGTGGCACCCTCACCAGGAGGTGAATGATCGTTTCGCCCGGGCGGTCGCTCGGGCGGCCGGGCCCGAGGGCAAGGTATGGGTGCACGACTACCAGCTGCAACTGGTCCCGGCCATGGTCCGCCAGCGACTCCCCGGGGTGAGGATCGGGTTCTTCCTCCACATCCCGTTCCCACCGGTCGACATCTTCGAGCGGCTTCCTTGGCGGCGTCAGGTCCTCGAAGGTCTCCTCGGGGCCGACTACCTCGGCTTCCAGACCCGGCGCGCCGTGCTCAACTTCGCTGCCGCCGCCCGCGAGATCACGGGCGCACAGGGCCCGGCCTCGGCCCTCGAGTACGACGGCCGACTGGTGAGGGCCCAGGCGGTGCCGATCTCGGTCGACCTAGCTCAGAGCAAGGCAGCGGGAAATGCCCCCGAGGCGAAAGAAGCTGCGGAACTGCTTCGCAGTGATCTCGGAGACCCCGAGCATGTGATCCTCGGGGTCGACCGGCTCGATTACTCCAAGGGGATCGATCTCAGGCTCCGGGCATTCGAGGTCATGTTGCAGCGGCATCCGGAGCTCATCGGAAAGGTCTCGTTCATCCAGATCGCCGTGCCCAGCCGCGAGGACGTCGGGGAGTACCAGACGATTCGACGCCGGGTCGAGGAGATGGTGGGCCGGATCAACGGAAGGTTCGCCCGAGCGTCATGGACGCCCGTTCATTACCTCTACCGGAACTATTCCTTCGAAGACCTGGTCGGGGCCTATCTCGCCGCCGACGTGATGATGATCACGCCGCTGCGGGATGGCATGAACCTCGTGGCACTGGAGTACGTCGCAACCCGAAACGACAACCGGGGTGTCTTGATTCTCAGCGAGTTCGCCGGCGCCGCCGAGCGCCTGACCGACGCTCTCATCGTCAACCCATACGACCTCGACGCTCTGGCAGTGGCGCTTCATGAAGCGGTCGTCATGGACCCCGAGGAACAGACAAGACGCATGTCACGACTGAGGAGAACGGTGGGAAGGCTCGACGTGCACACCTGGGCCCGTCAGAACCTCGACGCCATCGAAGGATGATCGAGGAGCTGGCGACAACCAAGCGCCTGCTCGTTGCCAGTGATTTCGACGGCACGCTGGCGGAGATCGTCGAAGACCCCGACCTGGCCACGCCACTCGCCCGGTCAAAGGCTGCTCTCGAGGCCCTGGCCGGCATCGAAGACACGACGGTGGCGGTGATCAGTGGTCGTCGCCGCGCCGATCTCGTGGAGCGATTCGACCATCCGTCATTCATCCTCATCGGAGAGCACGGGGCGGACCACGGGGCCGGCACTGGCCCCGAATCACCGGCACTCACTGAGGCACGCCTGTTGGTCGACGCGGCGACGCGGGCCGCGCCGGGATCCCGGGCCGAGCACAAGGCGCGGTCGGTCGGATTCCACTACCGCCTCGTGGCCGACCCCGACGCCGTGGTGGAGGATCTGCGGCGCCGCGCCTCGACGATCGATGGGCTGAAGGTTCTCGATGGCAAGAAGATCGTCGAGCTGTCCGACTCCTCGGTGGACAAAGGCGTCGCCCTTCGGGAGCTCAAAGAGGAGATCGGGGCCGACCGGGTGCTGTTCATGGGCGACGATGTGACCGACGAGACAGCCTTTGCCGCGCTCGGGCCTGCCGACCTCGGTGTCCATGTCGGTCTCGGCCCCAGCCTGGCCAAGGTCACCGTCCCTGACCCGTCGACCCTGGCCGACCTCCTCGAGACCCTCGTCGCCCTCCGCTCCGCGGTCTGAGATGTCGATCCAGCTTCTAACCTCGGGCTGTGTGCGGTCGTTTCTCGATCACCGGTGACCTCGACTTCTACGCCGAGTATTTCGGTGTAGACGAAGTCCTCGCCGAGCGGATCGAGCCGAATTGGAACGTGGCGCCGACCGACCCCGTATATGTCATCGCCGAGCGTGACGGGGTGAGGTCCCTTGGCTCGATGCCCTGGGGGCTGGTGCCCCACTGGGCCAAGGACGCCCGCTCGATACACATCAACGCCCGAGCCGAGACCGTCGCAAGCACCGCCGCATTCAGAGATTCCTTCTCCCGGAGACGCTGTCTGATCCCGGCCGACGGCTTCTATGAGTGGGAGCCCAAGGAATTGGGACGTACCCCCCACTGGGTCTACCGCGCCGATGGACACCCGATGGCGTTCGCCGGGATCTGGGCTTCGAGACTCGACCCGGACACCGAAATCTGGAAACGCACCTGTTCCATCATCACCACCGGCGCCGAGGGGCCGGTCTCAGCCCTCCACGACCGGATGCCGGTTTCCCTCGTCCCCTCGGTATGGGACGCGTGGCTCGACCGTGACCTGCGCGACCCCGAGGAGGTGGCGGGCCTGCTTCAGCCAATCGACCCCGACATGATCATGGAGCATGCCGTATCGAAGCAGGGTGAACTCGGTGAAGAACAACGGGCCCGAGCTGCGGGAGAAGGCAGAGACAGACAGCCTCTTCTGATGGCTCAAGTCCTCCGCCGTGAGATGGGTCTCGGCGGGGCGATCGTCACCGGACTGGGCTCGATACTCGGCACCGGGGCCTTCGTCGCCATCGGGGTCGCCTCTGGACTGTGGGGTGACGCGGTGCTGATGGCGATCCCGATCGCTGGCGCAGTCGCCCTCTTCAACGGTCTCTCCTCAGCCTTTCTCGCCGGCCGATTTCCCGTGGCGGGAGGCACCTACGAATACGGATACCGCACCCTTGGAGCATCCTGGGGATTCACGGCCGGCTGGCTCTTCCTCCTGGCCAAGACCGCATCTGCAGCTGCGGCCGCCCTCGGTATGGCGGCGTTCCTCGACGCACCGTGGGATCCCCGGATATCGGCTGGCGCGGCGGTGGTGGTGTTGACGGCGCTCGTCTTGGCCGGTCTCAAGCGCACGATCATTGTCAATTCGGTCCTCGTCATAGTGACCGTGGGCTCGCTCCTGGTCTTCGCGTTCGCCGCTCTGACTCAAGGAGGTCCTCAACAGCCAATCGACGGGGACTCGATTCGACTCGGTCTTCTCCCTGCGATCCCTTTCCTCTTCGTGGCATACACCGGGTATGGCCGTATCGCCACCCTCGGCGAGGAAGTGCGCCGACCCGAGGTCACCATTCCCAGGGCGGTGATGTGGACCCTCGCCCTCGCGGTCTGCCTCTACGGATTGGTCGCCATCGGAGGAAGAGCGCTGGGTGGTCAGCATTGGGGATCCGGCATAGAGGGCGGCGCGACATTGGTCGATCTCGTGACGGAGCCGTACTCCGTTGTGGTCCTGGTCGGCGGGGTCGCCGCGATGCTCGGCGCTCTTCTCAACCTGATACTCGGCCTTTCCCGCGTCTGGCTCGCGATGGGTCGACGCAACGACATGCCGCGGCGTCTGTCCAAGCTCGATCATCGCGCTACCCCTGCGACCGCGATCTCGATCAGTGCTGTGCCCATCCTCATCATCGTCGGGTGGGCGACCTCGCCATCGCTTGGAGCTTCTCCGCCTTCACCATCCTTCTCTATTACGGGATCACCAACCTGTCGGCGCTCGCACTCGACCGCCGGCGCTGGACCGCATGGCTGGGGCTGATCTCGTGCGCCTTTCTCTCGTTCTACGTGCCTCTGAGCGTTTGGGTCATTGGCGCTGCCCTCGTCTCTCTCGGTTTGGTCTGGCAGGCGCGTCGCCGAGATTGAAACCAGACATCGGTACCCTGACGCCGGTTCCCCCCCATGAAACACGTATTTCGCCTGCTCCTATGCGCCCTAGCCGCGTGCAGTGTCGTCGTCGGGGAGACACCGACCGAGACGATCTCGGTCGTGACCACGACCACATCGAGCACAACGTCGACGACGCTCGCCCCTACCCCGGTCACCACCTCGCCGCCACAGCGTGTCTGCACACCGGTTGCTGGAGGCACGGCACCGATCGCCACCGGCTCCGTCGCCGGCGATGCCCTGGCTTTGTCGAGGGAGATCTTCCCATGCTCCGACCACGCGGTGGTGGTGGCCGAGAACAACCTCGACGAGGTCGCCGTGGCTGCCCAGCTCGCCGCGGCCCTCGGTGCACCGCTTCTTCACCCCCACCCTGAGCTCGCACGAGAGTTGGAGCGGCTCGACCCCTTGACGGTCCACCTGATGGGGGCCGTCGAAGTTGCCACCCCGGCTGACGCAGGACTGCTCCGGCCGGCCATCCCCGAGGCGGTGGCTCTCGCCCGAAACACACTGGGCGCGACTGGAAATGTCCCCCTCCCACCCGTCCCCGATGCATCGACGGTCGTCGAGACCATCAGGGGCCTGACGATGCGCGATCGTGTAGTGGTCCCCCAGAGCGCCGCACAAGCAACCACGACCACCGTCCCCGCTGATCCAGTGATCGACCCGGCCGCTGTCATCCGAGGGCTCGCCGCTCCATCCGGGTCAGAATTCGCCTGGATGGTCCCCGCGTCTCAGCCGGTGTCCATCCTCTCGGCGGCGGCCACCGGTCGTGCGATTGGTGCTTCGGTGGTGGCATATGACCCGGCCAACATCCTCCGCTATCCAGTAGTCGGACCGGCTCTGGCCGGGCGGCCCCCATCCGCCATCCGCTACCTGGGCGCCAAGCCCACCGCCACGGCCTGGGAGATCGACACGCTGATCAGGGGCGTGCAGGTGCCGGGCGGAGGGTTTCAGATTCTCCCCCCATCTGTGCCCCGGAGGTATGTCGCGTTCTACGGGCACCCGGTGGCGGCAGGGCTCGGGGCGCTCGGAGAGCAAGGCCCCGCCGAAACACTGGCCCGTATGCAGCCACTGCTCGCCGAGTACGCCGCCGACGGTGCCCAGGTGATCCCCACTTTCGAGATCATCGCCAGCGTCGCCTCGGCCGGCCCGACGGATGGCGACTACAGCGAGGAGTCCTCACCCGAGAGCCTGGCTGCCTGGATTCAGTTTGCCCGGGAGAACGGGATGTACGTGATCCTCGACCTCCAACCGGGCCGCGAGGACTTCCTCACCCAAGCCAAGCAGTACGAAGAGTTGCTCAAGCTCCCCAACGTCGGCCTCGCCTTGGACCCGGAGTGGCGACTCCTCCCCGACCAGGTGCATCTGCGCCAGATCGGCCGGGTGGGTGCAGCCGAGGTCAACTCCGTGGTCAACTGGCTCGCCGACCTGGTCAAGGCCAACGGTCTGCCCCAGAAGATGCTGATCGTCCACCAGTTCAAATCGACGATGATCGTGAACAGGGAAAAGCTGAAGCAGCGACCCGAGCTGCAAATGGTCATCCAGATGGACGGCCAGGGCCCGATTCCCACCAAGGACGAGACGTATGCATTCCTGACGGCGGGAACCGAGGAAGCGCACTGGAAGTGGGGCTGGAAGAACTTCTTCGACGAGGACTCCCCCGAGACGGCCACCCCTGCGTACACCATCGACCATTCCCCGGTCCCCGTCTTCGTCTCCTACCAGTAGACCTGGCAAGATCCCGCTCTCGCACGGAAAGGATCGCTCTTGCCCAGGTTCGCCTACTTCTGTGGCCACGAACAATGGCACCCTGAGGAGCTCGTCGAACAGGCCGTCCACGCCGAGGCGGCGGGGTTCGATGCCGTCGTCGTATCAGAGCACTTCCACCCCTGGGTCGACGACGTGTCGGCATCCGGGTTCGCCTTCTCGACGATCGGGGCCATGGCCCAGGCAACGGAGCGGGTTCAACTGATCACTGGAGTGACGACGCCCCTGTTCAGGTATCACCCTGGAGTGGTGGCCCAGGCCGCCGCCACCCTGGACCGCCTCTCCGGTGGCCGCTTCGTCCTCGGGGTCGGGACAGGCGAGAACATCAACGAGGGACCGCTGGGATACGAGTTCCCGGCTTACGCCGAACGCAACGCCCGGATGACCGAAGCTTTGGAGATCATGCGCCGGCTGCTGGATGGCGAGAAGCTCACCTACGAGGGCGCCTATTACCAGACCGATCGGGCCAAGCTCTACTCCCCACCGATCGGCCCGGTCCCCATCCTCCTCGCCGCCGGAGGCCCCAAGTCGGCCGCTCTGGCGGGACAGTCGGCCCAGGGTGTCATCACATCGGTGAAGGACCCTGCCGAAACCGTCGAGAAAGTCATCGACCCGCTGAGAACGGCCGCCCGGGACCAAGGGCGACCGGATCCGATCGTCCTCGCCACCCGATGGTCGATCTTCGCCGGGGACGAGGAGGAGGCATGGGAGGCGATCTTCCCGTGGCGAGGCCTGAGGGCCCCGGGCAGGTTGGAGGCGGTCGACCCGGCCGAGCTGAGGGAGATGGCCGACGCCATGCCCCGGGAGGAGATCCTGGGTCGGTACACGAGGGTCCGCACCGCAGACGAGATAATCGAGGCATATCTCCCACTGGTCCGGGACCTCGATGCCGACATCGTCACCTTCCAGATGGCGGCACTGGACCAGCCCGGGCTGATCCAGCTCTTGGGGAGCGAGGTAGTGCCGGCGTTGAAGGGCTGAGCCTGTTCAGCCGACCCTGGTGATCAACTCCACCAGTTGCAGGATCCGTTGCACCGAATCGGGTGACAGGCTCTCGTCGTTCGCCGCCACCAACAGCGAGGGGACCACGTCCTGGAGAGCGCTCAGGATCAGCTGTGAGTCGTCGTTGGAGGAGCCGAGCAACAACTCCACCGGTCCCATCATCCCCTCCGCCAGACCGGCACCGAACGTGGCGAAGAGGTCGACCCGCTGGCCGCCGACATCACGGGTGATCATCACCCGCTGGTCACCCCCTTCGGGTGTGACACCGACAACGAAGAACTCCACCCCTTCCTCGCTGGTGGTGCCCAGATCCTCGACGGTCACCTCGCCGGCAAACGTGTCTCCGACACCCTGGGCAAAGCCGTTCCAGAAGTTGGCCGCCACCTCACCGTCGCCGTTCTCCAGTGACGCCGCCACCGCCGAGGGAGTCGCTCCTTCACCCAGGGATGCGAGGATTGCCTGACCGGGGACCGCCAGCGAGCCTGCCGCCCCGAAGTCTCCCTGAGCCAGCAGGCCCCGCAACTCCTCGATGGCGGCGACCGGATCCGTCGCCCCCTCGCCGATTGTCACGGTCGTCGTGGCTCCCCCACCCGAGCAAGCGGCAAGGGCCAGGAAGGCGACGGCGATCGATCTACGCATCCTGACCCACCAGGTCGGGAATACGCCCGGTCCGCCACAGTCCTTCGCGACGGTCCTTTCGATTGAGACCGGTGGCGAACCAGAGCCAGATCAGATAGCCGAGACCGATCGCCTCGAGGACCCATCGCCAGGGGTCACCCATGGCACGCTCCCAGGCTTGCGGCCAGAACGGCGCGGTCCCGGCCGGCATCTCCCAGCCGAAGAAGGGCCAGAACAGGACTTCGGGATCGGTCCACATGCCGTCGAGGAGGATATGGAACAGCCACCCCACCCCGAACGCCATGAAGGCACGGCGACGACGTCCACGCCTGGTGAATACGAGCACGCCGGCCATGTAGAGGCTGGGTGCGAGGAGCGTATGGGCCCAGAGCTCTCCGATGGCGAGTGTTCCGCCCATGATCCCGGTGCCGACGACGAGGTCGACGACGTCCGGGAAGACCGCCCCCGTCAGCAGGAATCTCACGTCCACCTTCGGATCCCGGAAAATCCACCGGAACAACCAAAGGGTGGCCCCGAGGTGCCAGAAGAGCATGGCTCAGGCGACGAGGATCCGCCGACAATGGACACATCGGGGGATGTCGGCCTGGAATGCCTCGTTCTGCTCGGCTGGCGACAACGTCATGTGACAGCCTCCGCAGACCCCATGCTCGAATCGGCCGATTGCCACGCCCTCCTTCGAACGACGAAGTGTCTCGTACATCTCGACGAGGTCGGGGGGCACGGGGACGAGGGCTTCGGTCTTGCGCTCCTCCTTGCGAGCCAGCTCGGCGTCGATCAGCTTCCACTCTGACTTGATGGACGTTTCGTGCCCTGCCTTCTCCTGAATGGTCGCGTCACGGCGGGCTTCGAGTCCGGCGACGTGCTCGCGGGCGGGGTCGAGCCGCTCCAGCATGGCGAGGACCCTCTGTTCCAGGGCCTCCTGCTGGCCATGCAGGCTCTGCACCTCGAGCCGCATGTGCTCGGTCTCCCTGGCGCTCATGCCGCCGGCAAACAGCCTGGTCTCGTGCTCGGTCAGCTTGGCCTCGAGAATCTGGAGCTCGCCTTCCGATTTGTCGAACTCGAGCTCGAGAGTCTTCAACTCACCGGCCGCCGTCTTGATCTCGGCCGTCAGCTCCTGTTCACGCTCGTGGGCATCCTTGTAGGCATCGAGCTCGGGAAGCGACTGCCGTCTTGGCGAGGAGACGATCGATCTGAAGATCCAGCTCCTGCACATCGAGCAGATCGGCAAGACTCGTCATCTCCATTCGGCACGGGAGGGTAGTGCCCGGCCGTGGCCAACCTTCCTCCTCCTAGGCTCACACGCTTGGACCTGACAGCGCCGCTGGGTTGGGAGCCGCCACCGGATTGGCGTCGAGTGGTGGTCATCGATTCCCACACCGGAGGGGAGCCGTTTCGGGTGGTCGTCGAGGGCAACCCCGACATCCATGGGGCAACCATGCTCGAGCGCCGCCGGTTCGCCGAGGCCCATTTCGATGACCTGCGGCGCAGCCTGATGTGGGAGCCACGGGGCCATGCCGACATGTACGGCGCCTTCGTCGGCCCTCCCGTGGACCCTTCGAGCGACCTCTCGGTCCTTTTCATCCACAACGACGGCTTCTCCACGATGTGCGGTCACGGCATCATCGCCCTGACCAAGGTCGTGCTCGACACCGGCATGCTCCCGGCGGAAGCCCCGGAGACCGTGATTCGGATCGACACGCCGGCGGGCCAGATCGAGGCCACCGCCCAGATCCCGGCCGGTGTCGTCCAGTCGGTGTCGTTCCGCAATGTGCCCTCGTTCGTCGCCGCCCTGGACCAAACCGTCGATGTCCCTGGGCTGGGAGACGTTCGGTACGACCTGGCCTTCGGGGGCGCCTTCTACGCCTACGTTTCGGCGGAGGACCTCGGGCTTTCGATCGATCCGTCGAGCACACCACGGCTCATCGAAGCGGGACGAGCCATCAAGCAGGCGGTGATCGATTCAGGGCCGATCGAGCACCCTTTGGAAGCCGGGCCTCGGCTTTCTCTATGGCGTGATCTTCGTCGGCCCGGCCCAGGATCCGGCGCACCATTCCCGGAACGTGTGCATCTTCGCCGATGGCGAAGTCGACCGGTCTCCAACGGGCACCGGAGTCAGCGGCCGTCTTGCCATCCATCACGCCCGGGGTGAGGTGGCGATCGCCGAGTCGATCACAGTCGAAAGCATCCTGGGGAGCACTTTCACCGGTCGGGTAGTCGGAACGACCGAGGTCGGCGGTATCCCGGCAGTGATACCTGAGGTGAGCGGGACCGCCCACATCACCGGTCGCAGCGAGCTGTGGCTGGACCCGGATGACGAGCTTGGAGCGGGGTTCCTGGTTCGCTGATTGGCCTGGGCTCGGCGGTGGTCGCCGGCGTCTTCTGGCTGCTCCTACGCCGATCCTGACGAGGTCCTTCTCTCTTCCTCACGTGAGATCCCGAGCGTGACCAGAAGATCCTCGTGGAGCTGGAACCACACTGAGTGGTACGAATCGAGGGTGTCGGTGACGTAGGCAATGTTGCCGCCGAGGGCGCGCTCGAGTGCAGTCGTGAGGCGAGTGCCGTAGAGACCGAATCGCATCAGGCGACTCGCCAGATCGGAACAGATCCGCTGCGCCGAGGCATCGATGCGGATCAGGCGGGACAGCACCTTGGCGTCGTAGTCGGGGTCGGTGTGATCGTTCAGCATCGGCGTGCTGCCGAGCCTTCGCATCTGCCAGTCACCGCAAGTATCCAGGAGCGCAGGAGTTGAGCCCGAGGAAGGATTCGTACGACCTTGAGCACATCGACACGGCCGTCGACGGCGGCGAGCTCGTTCCGGGCCAGTTCCTCGTCGGTGATACGACCGCTCTCGGTCACGCCCCAACCCCCGAATGGGCCAGGGTCGAGTGTGACCAGGCCGCGCTCAGAAAGGCTGCGCAAGTGGATGACGGTCTCGCCGGTTTCCATTCCGGAGGCCTCCGCCACCCTCTCCTCGCCGGCGACCCCGATGCACCGCAGGGTGTGCAACACGATGAAGTCGGGGTCGGATCGATGTGGCTGATTCACCGGTGGGCGTTGAGGGACTCGAACCCCCGACTCCTGGCTTGTAAAGCCAGTGCTCTAACCAACTGAGCTAAACGCCCGCGACCCGGCCATCAAAGAGCCGTGGTGGGACCGCGAAAGTCTACGAGAAATGAGTCCCTGAGCCCATTCAACATTCTGGGGATAAGTGCCGATACAGGTATCGACAATCCCAAAGAGTGACCAGGGGTGTTCCTACCCTGGCTGGAGGCCGAGTCATGGGTAGAAGTAGCTCCATCGAACGTGAAGTAAGTGACGAGGCGATCCGCCAGTATCTGGACGGGATCGGCTTGTTCAACCTGCTCACCGCCGAGGACGAAGTCCGGTTGGCCAAGGCCATCGAGACCGGGCGCAAGGCCGAGTTGGCACTGGAGTCCGAGAAGGACCAGACCAAGCGTCGCCAGCTGGCCCAGATGGTCCGTGCCGGCGAAGAAGCCCGCCAGACTTTCATCCGCTCCAACCTCCGCCTCGTCGTTTCCATTGCGAAGCGCTACGGGCACGCCCGTCTCCCCTTCCTCGACCTGGTTCAGGAAGGCAATCTGGGCCTGATACGCGCGGTCGAGAAGTTCGAATACCGCAAGGGCTTCAAATTCTCCACCTATGCCACCTGGTGGATCCGGCAGGCGATCACCCGTGCCATCGCCGACAAGAGCCGCACCATCCGGGTCCCGGTCCACATGATGGACACCATCTCCCAGATGCAGAGCTCTGAGGCCAATCTGACCAAGCGTCTCGGCCGCAAGCCGACCGACGACGAGCTGTCCGAAGAGTCTGGTCTGACTGTCGACAAGATCCGCGAGGCGAGAAAGGTCGCCCCAGAGCCGGTTTCGATCTTCGAGCCGGTCGGTGACGACAACGCCATGCTCGGTGATTTCATCGAGGATCTAGAGGCCGCCGCACCCTTCGAGCTGATCGCCTCCAAGCTCAACATCGAGAACCTTCGATTCGTCCTGGAGCGTCTGAACGAGAGAGAGCGCACCATCATCGAGATGCGCTACGGCCTGGGCAATCAGGAGCCGGCCACCCTCGACGAGGTGGGACGGCATTTCAACGTGACCAGGGAGCGCATCCGTCAGATCGAGGCCAAGGCCCTGGCCAAGATGCGTCATCCCTCCA
The DNA here is from genome assembly GCA_963843585.1 of uncultured Acidobacteriota bacterium. Classification (GTDB taxonomy): domain Bacteria; phylum Actinomycetota; class Acidimicrobiia; order Spongiisociales; family ZC4RG35; genus JARDZU01. The sequence goes on along the minus strand of CAWJLJ010000019.1, from coordinate 474,735 downwards.
CTCCCGGAGGTCTCCGGGAGCTGGCAGTCTCCTGATTTCAGGCTGACTTCACCTGCTCCCAGAGCTCACGGGTATCTGCCTCGATAGGTAGCCCGGCTTCGGATCGACGGGGACGACCCCGTGTCCGGCGGCGGTGATAGGGCTGGCCATCCCAGAAGATGACACCACCCCATACCCCCCACTCGTGACCATCGCGCAGGGCGATCTCGAGGCATTGGACCCGGACGGGGCACGTCCCGCAGATTCGCTGCGCTGCAGCCAACTCCGCGGGCTTCTCAGAGAAGAACAGCTCATGGCTGCCCTCGCTGCTACATCGTCCGAGCTCTTGCAGTTGTCTTAGATGGGTTTTCATCGGTCGAGTCCTTTTGTCTTGTCGTGGGCGGAAAACAAAAAGCCGCCGGGTTCTCCGGCGGCCTCACAACAGACAGTTGCTGGAATGTCACATCATGTGATCAGAGGCCGCCTTCGGGTGTTCGGCACGTCGTCGCCGATAGCGGAAACGGGCGCGTCGAAAAGCCCTGGGGTTCCGTTGGGGTTCGTCATCCGCTGCTTCATAGCTGCCTCATTCTCTCGACGCCCCGAAGAATGGCGGCCCGAGAGCCAAACGTCAAGGCAATTAAGTTGATGCGGTGAGCGAGACGCTCGATCTCTGGGATTACAGACGGCGCGTCCACGACATGTACCGCCTGGCACGAGAGGGCGGTGCCGGACCTGGTCCCTGGGAGGATTGGGTCGCCGCTCGCGATGCGCTCTTCGCCAATCATCCGCCAATCGCCCCTCGAAGATGGGGAATCGTTCACAGGTCTCCCCTATTACAACCACGACTCAAAATGGCGGACGACCGGCCGTTTCACGCCAGTCGGTGATCAGGCGGCTGTTCTCGACCACTCCGGAGCGGGCTCGACACGATTCCTCACAATTGGCACCGTGGATTTCGAACTGGCCGGTCAGGAGTGCCGACTCGAGGTGCTCTGGCTGGATGCCTACGGCGGTGGGATCTTCCTCCCCTTTCGCGACGCGGGGAACGGCGACACCACCTACGGCGGAGGGCGCTATCTCCTCGACACGGTGAAAGGCGCCGACCTCGGTCACGACGGCGATCTGATCATCCTCGACTTCAACTACGCCTATCACCCATCGTGCGTGCACTCGAACCGGTGGTCGTGCCCGCTGGCTCCGGCTACCAACCACCTCGGGCTCGCCGTGGAAGCCGGCGAGCGTCTGGCAACGTAAGGTACGAAAATGTTCGGTTTCATCTTTCGACTCGTTCGCTATGCCGTCGTCGCCCTTCTCGGTGCCGCGCTGGCGGCCAAGCTGCTCCTCCAGTCCCATGCCACCGAGGAGACAGAGGAAATCGACCTGGTGAACATCTTCGGCGGCGAAAAGCTGATCTCGGCAGCCGACCCCTTCTTCGGCGGCAAGGTCACGACACTGTTCGGTGGCACGCTGATCGACCTGCGCCGGGTGGTCCCCGCTCCGACCGGGATCTACCTGGACATCCTGGTGGCTTTCGGCGGTCTGAGCCTGGTGGTCCCGCCCGGATGGAAGGTCGTGTTCGATGGGACCGTCACGGCTGGTCGTATCGAAGATCTGACCCGGCCGGTGGACGACCCGGACGCCCCGATCGTGCGGGTCGGGGGTCTCGTCGCCCTTGGTGGCGTCGAGGCGACGACACGGCCACTGGTGGAGGCCGTCGCCTAGCCCGGGTCAGACGATCCTTCTCTTCGACGCCCATCTCGCCAGCTCATGACGGTTGGACAGCTGGAGCTTTCGCAACACCGACGAGACGTGCGTCTCGACAGTCTTGATCGAGATGTTGAGCTTCCGGGCCACCTGCTTGTAGGCGAACCCCCTGGCGATCAGTCGGAGGACGTCCTTCTCCCTCGTGGTCAGTTGGTCGAGCTCCGGATCATCCTCGGTGGGCATCACGCCGGCGAAGGCATCCAGGACGAACCCGGCGAGACGTGGCGAGAAGACCGCGTCGCCGGCATCGATCCGACGCACCGCATCGACCAGGTCTCCCGGCTCGATGGTCTTGGTCACGTAGCCCCTGCGCCCCGGCCCTGATCATCCCGATCACGTCCTCGGCCTGATCCGAGACCGAGAGGGCGAGGAACTTCACCTCCGGATTCGTCTCCCCGACGCTCTCCACAACGACGATCCCGCCGCCGTCGGGCATGTGGACATCGATCAATACGACATCGGGCTCGAGTCCTCGAATCTCTTCGATCGCCGTATCGACGTCGTAGGCAGATCCCACGATGGCGAATTCCTCGGAGAGCTCTGCCTTCACGCCGGCCAGGAAGAGCCGATGATCGTCGACGAGATAGACCTTGACTCTCATCCCGCCGCCACCGGCATCCTGAGCACGACCTCGGTGCCCTCACCCGGCTCACTTTCGATGTCGGCCTCGCCCCCGGCCCGTTCCACTCTCGCCTTGATGGACTCCGCGATGCCCCGCCGGTCGGTGGCGACACCTGTTGGTTCGAAGCCCTTGCCCTGGTCGGTCACATACACGATGAGCTCATTGTCCTCGGCTTCGAAGTAGAGGGATATGCGCTCGGCCCCGGAGTGCTTGGCCGCGTTGACCATCGCCTCATTGGCCGCGCCCAGAAGGGCCCGGGTGCCCTCGTTCAATGGGTGATCCCCGACGACGACCACATCGATCGGCACCTGGTGATCGGCCTCGATCCTCCGAGCAGAGGCCTTGAGGGCAGTCGAGAGGAGGTCGGCACCGTCGAGAGGGGCGTTCCCGTAGAGCCAATCTCGTAGCTCGGATTCTTGTTGACGGGCGAGGATCGACATGCGGGCCGGATCGTCGCTTCGCTGGATCAAGGCCAGCGTCTGCAGCACCGAATCATGGAGGTGGGCTGCCATCTCGGCCCTTTCCTCTTGACGGATCCGCTCTCGACGCTCGGTGCCGAGATCGCGGGCGAGACGGGTGACCCATGGCCCGAAAGCCACCAGGATCCCAAACCCGGTGAGAGCGACGGCGAGGACGACGGGCCCGATCCCGGAGATTGGCCCGACGCTCGAAGAGAAGACGGCAAGCCCCCCGATCAACAGCAAGACCCCGATCAGCATGCGGAGACGTCCGGGTCGGTCCACGCTCGGGTCCACCAGGGCGACGAGGGGGCCCGGCATGTTCCGATCAGTCAGGGCCGCCGTGCCGAAGCTGAGAGCCCCCACGGTGAGAACCAGAGCATTCGATGGCCACCACCCCAGCGCTCCCAGGAAGAGCATGGCTCCTCCGAAGGCCAGGCCCAGACCCACAGCCTGATGCGTCGCCACCGGCTCGGGGTGGGTGTCCTCGACCCGGTCCAGCGCCATGAGCCACAACGCCAGATAGACGAGCACCCCGAGACCCCAGACCATGCTGAGTGTGACGAAGGCAGCCCGCACGAAGGCATCGCTGACACCAAGGGTGTCGGCCAGGCCCCCGGCAACACCGGCCACGATGCGATCGCGGCCGCGACGGCGGAAACGGAGCTGCCCGATTTGAGTCACGATGAAATGATCGCGGCGACGAGCCTCAACCTCAATAAGGGACATCCCCGAGAACCTCGGGGATGTCTCAGGGTCGTCCCCGATTGAAGGTACGAGGCGGAGACGGTCGAATCAGGGGTATGGAACAGACCAATACAACCGAGGCCCCTGAGGCTCCCGTGATCACTCGGGAGCTAGTCCGCCCACGTGAGGGTCGGATCCTGGCCGGAGTCGCCCAGGGGTTCGCCAACCGCTACGACGTGCCGGTACTGCTGATCCGGGTCCTCTTCGTCCTGCTCACATTTGCCGGCGGCCTTGGTGTCGCCCTCTACGCCGCCGGGTGGTTTCTCATCCGCTCGGACGACGAGGCCGATACGCCGGCTCAACGGATCTTCTCGGGCGCATCGACTTCGAGATCCTGGCTCGGCATCGGATTGGTGTTTCTGGCCATCCTCATCCTCCTCGACAACTTCACTTTCCTGTCCACCGGCATCGTCTGGTCGGTGGGACTGCTGGTGGTTGGTGTCCTCCTCTACACGGGCGATCTCCCGCGCCTGGTGAGGAACGAGGAGGCGAACGAAAAGGAGGGAGTTCAACAAATGACAACGACTCAGACACCTCTGACACACGCACGGTCGAGCCAGTGGCACCATCCGGGCCCGGCGACGCAGGCAGGTGGCCTACCTCCGACACCCACTCCGACCCCACCTGTCGCTGCCCCCGCCGCCGGCCAAGCCGAAGGAGACCTCCTATCTGGGGCGTATCACGATCGGCGTGATGCTGGTCAGCCTGGGCGTGCTCGCCATCCTGGACAACATCCCGGGGCTGCCCATCGAGCCACAGCCCCGCCACTACCTGGCGCTGGCCACGGTCGTCATCGGGTTGGGCCTCATCGTCGGTGGCTTCGTGGGGCGGGCAAGGTGGCTGATCCTCATCGCTGCCCTCCTGGTGCCGACGCTCCTCTTCTCCCCCGTCTTCGAGTACAACTGGAATTCGGAGGAGTTCGACAGGACGGTGTCGCCGGACACCTTCGCTGAGCTCGAGGACAGCTACGCCCTCGATGTCGGCAACCTGGTCATCGACCTGACCGACCTTCCCTGGGATGGTGAGACCGTCGATCTCGAGGCCCGGGTCGATGCCGGCAACATCGAGATCTGGATTCCCCCGGGCGTCGGGCTCGAGGGTGAGGCGTCGGTCGACGTCGGTCATGTCGGCGCCTTCGGCCGGGAGTCCTCGGGTTTCGGCAACTCCGACCCTGCAGTTCGACAACCCGGGACCTGACGGAACAGTCCTTCTGGATGCGGCGGTCGATCTCGGCAACATCGACATCCACATCGTCGGACGTTGAAGACGAAAGGAACTTGAACGATGAAATCACACAGATTCGACGCCATCTCCTTCATCTCCGGGCCTGGTGGCGGCCCTGGTCGGGCTCGTCTTCCTGGTGCCCCAAACCCCGCTGGACCTGATCGACGCAGTGACCTCACTCGGAGCATGGTTCTGGCCGGTTCTCCTGCTCGTCATTGGGCTTGCGGTCCTGGTGCCGGTGTTCGTGAACAGGTCGGCCGAGGATGAGGAAGAGTTCGCCCACTCCCGCCTCCGGCGGCTCCCCCTCCGTGGAGACCGACTCCGCCGTCCCCGAGCAGAGCGACGACTTGGGCTAAATCGTCTCCTCGATGAGCCGAGTCTTGAGATCGGCAAGGCGTCTGGTCACCGACACGTGATACACGTGGGGGTTGACCAGGCGCTTCACCCCCGGGTCGAGACGCTCGAGGTCTGACACCCGGCGCTTTCTGGCCTCGGCCACAGCGGCAGGGTCATCGGAGGGTGCCGTCAGGGTCGCCGGCTCCAGTAGCTCCTCGGTAGCCGAGACCCTCGACTCGTCGAGGGTCCGCCCGATGCCGGTCTCGCGATGGTGCCGCACTTCGAGAGGGAATCCGAGCGTCTCGTCGGCCAACCCCATGAGGTCCACGGTGGCGAGCCCACGTTGGTCGTAGAGGCGATGGACCCGTTTGCGGCCCGGGTTCACGATCTTGGCCGGCGTATCCGAAACCTTGATCGCCGGTCGCCATTCGTCCCGGTCGGCGATGGCGACCAGCTTGTACACGCCATCCAGGTACGGACGCCCGTCTGACGTCGCCATCTTGGTTCCCACCCCGTAGAGGAGCCGACGGATCACCCGGTCGGCATCCGCCCCGTAGCGGGGAGCTTCATCTGTGATCTGGGTGAGGATCTGGAAGATGGTCAACTCGTCGAGACCACTGGAGAGAACGATGTGCACGTCGTCGAAGCCCGCCTTGTCGAGCATCTGCGATGCCAGAACCGACAGATGAGCGAGGTCTCCCGAGTCGAGGCGAATGCCCACCGGCTTGTGGCCTCTGGCCCTCAGCTCCTCGAAGACGGTGATCGCGTTCGGGATACCCGACTCCAGGCTGTCGATGGTGTCGACGAGCAGGATGCACTCATCGGGGTACATCTCGGCGTAGGCGCGGAAGGCCCCCAACTCTCCATCGCCCAGCGCCATGAAGACCTGCACCATCGAGTGGGCGTGGGTCCCCTGCGGCATGACCCCCATCTCATGGGAGATTCCGACGTTGGAAGATGCGTTCACTCCCCCGATCAAGGCAGCCCTTGTCGCTGCGATGCCTCCCTCATCGGGGGCCCGGCGCAAGCCGAACTCGAGGACGGCGCCACCCCTTGTCGCCTCGACCACCCTCGAGGCCTTGGTGGCGACAAGGGTGTGAAAGTTGAGATGATTGAGCAGCGATGTCTCCAGGATCTGGGCGACTCCGAGCGGCCCTTCGACGACCGTCAGAGGCACGTTGGCGTGGGCGACCCTCCCTTCCGGCATCGCCTCGAAGCGCAAGGCATCCCAGCTGACACCGCCCAACCACTCGATGAAATCATCAGAGAAGAGGCGATGTCCCTCGACTCGATGAGCCCTGAGGGCGTCTCGCTCCTCGGCGCCGAAGCGGGCACGATCGGCCCATCTCCCCAGCCAGCCCCAGCCCGCATTGATGGCGTATCCGGCCTCGTGCTCGCCGTAGTCGGGATAACGCCGGAAGAAGTGCTCGAACCGGGCGTCGCGTTCGTGGAGCCCGTGTCTGAAGTAGAGCTGGGCCATCGTCAACTGGTATTGATCAGTGAGTAGGGCGCCCCGGGAGATTCCCATGGCCCAAGCCTATTGCCCGCTTGTAGCCTGCCGGACGTGATCAGCTACGACACAAGCACCGCTCTCGTCGTTGTAGACGTGCAGAACGACTTCGCCGACCCCAACGGGAGCCTGTTCGTCCAGGGTGGAGACGCTGTGGTCCCCAGAGTCAACATCGAAGTGATGCGGGCCCTGTCGGCCGGCGCCTTCGTTGTCTACACCCAGGACTGGCACCCCGAGTCGACCCCGCACTTCGAGAAGGACGGAGGCATCTGGCCCGTGCACTGCGTCCAGGGCACTTGGGGGGCGGAGTTCCACCCCGGCCTCGAAGTTTCGGGTCCCATCGTCCAGAACGGCGCCAACGGCGAGGACGGCTACTCGGGGTTCACCATGCGCGATCCGGTGACCGGTGAGGAGACTCCTACGGCCCTGCGCGGGATGCTCGATGAGCGTGGCTGCCAGCGGGTGGTCGTTGTCGGCCTGGCTCTCGACTGGTGCGTCAAAGAGACCGCCCTCGATGCGGCAAAGGATTACGAGACGTCTGTGATACCGGATGCCAGCGCATCGGTCGACCTCGAGCCCGGGGACGGGCAACGAGCCATCGACGAGATGCGGAGCCACGGGGTGACCATCGGCTAGACGGGCTGCGGCTCGGACGTGTAGGCCTGATACAGAGTGCGGGAAGCGACCAGGACCGCGAACACTCCGAAGAGGGCAGACAGGACCCTGCCGTCGACACCGAGGGCGGCCACCGAGGCGACGACGGCACCAACGACTCCGCCGGCTCCAACCATGACCGCATCCCTCAGCTGTACACGGCGGTTCTTTCGATTGATGATCGTGGCGGCGACCGAAGTGAGGATGATGGCCAGTAGCGACGTGCCTTGCGCCTCGTGCTGTGTGAAGCCGAGCAGCAGCACCGTCGCCGGGACGATGACGATGCCGCCTCCGACTCCAGCCACGCCGGCCAGGAATCCTGAGAAGAGGCCAATGCCCACGGCGATCAATCGCCAGCGTCAAGTCGTTGGATCCGCCCGCCAGCGGGAGCGGGTCGGTGCTGAAGATCATGCGGATTCCGGCCGCAAGCAACACCAGGCCGAAGAAGATGCTCAGGGACCTGGTGCTGAGACGATTCATCAGCGAAGCGCCCACGATCGAACCGATGACCCCGCCCACCCCAACGAGCACCCCAAGACCCAGATTCACCTCGCCGGACAGGGCGAAGATCACCGCCCCTGCGGCCGCTATCGGGAAGATGCTGGCCAGCGATGTCGCGTGAGCACGATGACGGTCCAGGCCAACCGCCACCAGCAGAGGGACCATGACGATTCCCCCACCAATCCCGAATCCTCCGGAGAGGAGACCCGCGGCGAGGCCGATCAGGACGAACTTCCAGCGCGGTACTGCCGCAGCCTCGATCACCGGGGGCAGATTAGGGGTGGGCGACTCCGGGTCTGGCTGCCCTCACCTTCAGCCGACGTCCGGCGACACTCGAGCCATCGAGCGCTGCAATGGCGGCGTTCGAGGCCTTGGGAGTCATCTCCACGAAGCCGAAACCACGTGACTTCCTGGAGTCCCGATGGGTGACGACGGTGGCCGAGTGGACCCTCCCGTGCCTGGCGAAGATCCGTTCCAGGTCCTCCCCCGTGACGCTGAACGGAAGGTTGCCCACGTAGATCGACTCGCTGTCGCTGGATGGGCGTGGATGGTCTGGTCTCGACGGCGAGGGAACTCGCTCCTTGGGCATGCGTGGAAGGGGTCCCGTCACCATTGCGGAGTCGAGGCCCAGCGCCCGTTGCAATCTCTGGGCACTCTTGACCTGGCTCCCGTCGACGAGTGAGACCACCATTCCGCTTGCGCCGGCACGGGCGGTCCGCCCCGAACGGTGCACATAGGTCTTCTCGTCCTCTGGCGGGTCGAAGTGGACCACGCTGGCAACGCCGTCTACGTGAATGCCCCGTGCCGCCACGTCGGTGGCCACGAGGGCCTGGCTGCGCCCGCTGGCGAAATCCTTGAGCGCACGATTCCGCTGTTGCTGTGATCGCCCCCCATGCAGGGCAACGGCGTTGACGCCGGCTCCCGCCAGCTGCTTGGCCAGCCGATCGGCCCCATGACGGGTGCGGGTGAACACGATCGTGGGGCTGGCCGAAGAGACGACCCTGGCGACGTGAGCGGTGCGATCCGCCCTTTCCACCTTCCAGAAATGATGCTCGGCATTAGCCGTGTCGTCGTCCTGCAGTTCGGACTCATGTCGAACGGGGTCGCGCTGATACCGCTGGGTCAACACGGCGACGTCTCCGTCGAGCGTCGCCGAGAACAGGATCGTCTGGCGCTCGGATGAGGTCATGTCGAGGATTCGCTTGACGGCAGGGAGAAATCCCATGTCCGCCATCCGATCCGCCTCATCGACTACCACCAGATCCACATCCCGAAGATCTACGACTCCCTGGTCGATGAGGTCCTCGAGACGTCCCGGGCATGCCACCAGCAGGTCGATTCCCTGCTGGAGACGCGAACGTTGCGGGCCGTAGGAGACACCGCCGTAGACAGCCACCATGGAGCGACCCACCGCCTTCGCCAGCGGCTGGAGCTCGGTGAGGATCTGATCGGCCAGCTCCCTCGTCGGGGAGAGGATCAAGCCCCGGGGCCGGCGACTCCTGCCACGCTCTAGCCGGGCGAGCGCGGGCAGCCCGAACGCAAGGGTCTTGCCTGACCCGGTGGGGGCACGACCGGCCACGTCACGTCCGGCGAGGACATCGGGGATCGTCATCGCTTGGATCGGGAACGGGCTGGTGATGCCACGACGGGCGAGCATCTCGGTAAAGGGCTCGGGCAGGCCGAGCTCGGCAAAGGTAGACAATTGGTTTCTCTCCGCCCCGTGTCCCGGGGCTGTGGTCAGTTGGCGATCTCCCTCGATGCGAACCCGGGACCGGATTGGCGCGAGATCGGCAGAAGAGGCGGTCTGACCGGATGAGAAGTACTGCCGTTGATCACCGTGGAGCGTCTGAACGCTGGCCTCCCGGTCGGTGCGGCTACGTCAGGTTAACGGCTTCGGGCGGCTATCACCGACAATGAGGACCTGATCACCCGAGGTTGCCGAAGTACCTGGTCTTGGGCTCGACGTACTCGTGGATGCCCTCGAGCCCCGACTCCCGGCCCAGACCCGACTGTTTCACCCCGCCGAATGGCGCCTCGGGGGTGCTGGGGTGCCAGTCGTTGATCCCGATCATGCCGAACTCGAGTGCTTCGCTCACCTTGAAGGCGGTGGCCAGGTCACGGGTGTAGACGTAGGCGGCCAGGCCGTAATCGGTGGCGTTGGCCACGGCGATGGCATCGTCGACGTCGTCGAATGGGATCACCGGCATCACCGGCCCGAATATCTCCTCTTCATGGACAGGCACCCCGGGCTTCACATCGGTGAGCACGGTGGGCTTGTAGAAATAGCCGTCGTGATCCGGGCGGTCGCCTCCGGTGAGCACCCGAGCACCCTGGTCGACGCTCGCCGATACGAGGTCGACAACCCGGTCCCGCTGACGGGCGTTGATGAGGGGGCCAACTGTCGTTTCCGGATCCAAGCCGTTGCCGACCACCTGTTGTTCGGCCGTGGCGACGGCGCTCTCGTTGAACTCGTCGACCACCGAGTCGTGCACGTAGAAGCGCTGGGGGGCGATGCACACCTGGCCGTTGTTGCGAACCTTGGTCCGCATCGCGCTCTTGGCCACGGCCGCGATGTCGCCGGCGTCGGGGAATACGAGCACAGGGGCATTGCCTCCGAGCTCGAGGGAGAGCCTCGTGACCGTCCTCGAGGCGCCGTCCATCAGCAACCGCCCCACACGGGTCGATCCGGTGAACTGGATCTTCTTCAAGCGTTTGTCGTCGAGCATGACCTGGCCCATGGGCTCGGGGTCGCCGTTGATGACGTTGAGAACACCTTCGGGGAGCCCGGCCTCGGCGAATGCATGAGCCACCAGCATCGCTGAGCGGGGCGTGAACTCCGAGGGGCGGCTCACGACCGTGCATCCGGCGGCCAGGGCCGACGAGATGGCCCTCGTCTGGTTGTACACCGGGAAGTTCCATGCCGTGATCACGCCCACCACTCCCAAGGGCTGATAGGTGACGTCGATTCTCCGGTTGGCCAGCCGCGAGGGGATCCAGCGCCCGTAGAGACGCTGTGCCTCGCCGGCCGCCCAGCGAAACTGGTTGGGAGCGGTCTGCCACTCCCCCCTCGATTGGGCCAAGGGTTTGCCCGACTCCTCGGTCGTGATGCGGGCGAACTCGTCGAGATTGGCCTCGACAAAGGCCGCCGCCTTCTCCAGGATCGCCCCCCGGTCGTATGCGGTGAGCTGTGACCAGGCCGGGAAGGCATCGGCGGCGGCGTCGATGGCTGCTGAGGCATCCTCCCCGTCACCGAACGGGATCTGCTCGATCACTTCTTCGGTGGCCGGATTGACCAGATCCCATGTCCCGCCACCTAGTGCATCTACCCAATCGCCGCCGATCCGCTGCCTGAAATCGATCATCTGGCGAGGTTACCGGCGTTCGTCGTCACGGTGTTTCAGGATCCAGGCGAGGTGGTATGCGGCGCCCTGACGAGGGTCAAGAGGTCCAGGAACCCGACCCGCGAGCAGAGGAGAAAACCCCATGTCCCATGATCAATCAGGTCGCGCGCGTCGTCGTGTGACCACGATCGCCGCCACTCTGGCGTTGATCATCGCGGTGCCGGTTGCCGTGATTGCCGCCCACTCCTTCGACGACGTGCCCGACTCGAACCAGTTCCACGAGTCGATCGCGTGGATGCAGGAGAACGGAATCACGATCGGCTGTAACCCGCCGGCCAACACCCAGTACTGCCCCGAGGACAACGTGTCCCGGCAGCAGATGGCGGCGTTCATGCGTCGTCTGGCCCAGACGGACGGAAGCGCCGGGATCGGTGTGACGGACCCGGCAGACACGGTCACGGTAAGCGGCACGACCTATGTCGAGCTGCTCACACTCGAGTCGACTCCCACTGCTGAGGCCAACGTCACCCTCAACGCCCACGTGACCCTGTCCAAGCCGGACACAGAGGGCTCATATCAGGTGATCGTGGCCCGAGACAGCTGCACCGGCACCGTGGTCGGGGCGGGCGGCTGGTCCGGCGGCTGACCGACCGACAGAATCCGCCACCGTCGCGGTGACGGCGTCGGATGTCGCCACGGGAGCGACGACATACGTTCTCTGCGCCGCGGAGACAGTCGACACCTCTCCCGATGCGACGGCCACCCTTCGTGGACTGACCGCCACCTGGGACGCCACCGCCTGAGTTGAAACGGCTGGGTCCCTTTGGACTCAGACGCCTACCCATACTGTCGTGTCCGGGGGCAGACGGTCCTCCACGAGCCTCGAGCTCGCGAGCAGGATCTCTCCCTCGGGCATGACGGCCGACTCCGGCCCGAAGTTGACGACGACCAGGACCGATTCCCGCTGGAAGGCAAGACACCCGACGCCGGCCTCGACCCACTCGAAGGCCTCGGATCCGGCCAGGTGATGGTTCCGCAACCGAATTGCAGTCCGGTAGAGCTCGAGCATGGAATCGGGCGCCCCCTCCTGGGATTCCACCGAAAGCCCGCCCCAATCTGCTGGCTGGGGCAGCCATGACCCGTCGGACCCGAAACCGAAGGAGGCGCCCTCGGCCGTCCACGGAATCGGGACCCGGCAACCATCACGGCCTTTCATGGTTTGCTCCGAGCGGGTGTACGTCGGATCCTCCAGGACTTCCAAGGGGAGGTCGTGCACTTCGGGGAGCCCCAATTCCTCACCCTGGTACATGTATGCCGAGCCGGGCAGCCCCAACATCAGGAGTGCCGCCGCCCTCGCCCGGCGTAGGCCGAGCCCGGCATCGAACAACCCCCGGTCGCCATCGAGCAGCCAGTCCCTGGCATCCAAGGTCTGAGGCAGCCCATACCGGGTGACCTGTCGCACGATGTCGTGGTTGGAGAGCACCCAGGTCGGGACCGCCCCCACGGCGGCGGAGGCGGGGACCGCGGTGGAGATCGCCGACCTCATCGCCTCCTCCTCCCACGGTGCCTCCATGAACTCGAAATTGAACGCCTGGTGGTACTCGTCGGGGCGGAGATAGCGAGCCAGCCGGTCCCAATTCTCGACCCAGGCCTCGGCAACGAGGATCGCTTCGGGATATTCGTCGACGACACTCCTCCATTCCCGAACGATTTCGTGGAGGGGATCACGATCGGAGTACGGGTGATGGTCCCCACCGGGGATCCCCTTGGGCTTGTCGACGGCACCGAAATCGGGGTAGGTCGGGTCCTTCTCGAGGCCATTGGCCACGTCGACCCGAAACCCACTTGCCCCCCGATCGAGCCAGAACCTGATGATGTCCACGAACTCCGCCCTGACCTCGGAGTTGGCCCAATTGAGGTCGGGTTGGGTCGAGTCGAACAGGTGCAGATACCACTCACCGTCGCCCACCCTGCTCCAGGTTCTCCCTCCAAAGACACTGATCCAATCGGTCGGTGGCTCCGCACCGTCCGGGCCACGGCCGGGTCGGAAGTGATAACGGGTTCGAGCCTTGCTTCCCGGTGCGGAGGCCAAAGCCTCCTGGAACCAGACGTGATCTGTCGACGTGTGGTTGGGCACCAGATCCAGAAGAACCCGTAAGCCCGAGACCGTTCGCTTCCTCGATCAGCCCGATCGCCTCCTCCAGCGTGCCGAACCGGGGATCGATTCTGCGATAGTCGGCGACGTCATATCCGCCGTCGTTCAACGGCGACACGTACCAGGGGTTTATCCAGATGGCGTCGACACCCAGCGACCTGATGTAGGGAAGACGCGACCTGAGGCCGGCAATGTCGCCGGTCCCGTCGCCATCCCCGTCGGCGAAGGAGCGCAAGTACACCTGGTAGACAACGGCGCTGCGCCACCACGGATGCGACGATGACACGGCCCGATTATCGCTACGCCGTCCAGCCGAAGACCGACTCACCCATCGTCACGACCACCCACCAGAAGGCGACCGCGGCGACCTGCATTGCCAGTGCCCACGCAGAACCGCGTCGGAAGAGGCGGAAGGTCAGCCACAGTCCCACCAGCCAGCCCGCGTAGAGGACGGCGATCCCCCACAGTGGCGCGACCAGACCGGACGCCAGGTACGGGAACACCCCGGTTCCGACGTAGAGAATGAGCCCGATCAGGCCCAGCACGCGACCCGCCGGCCAAGATGTGCTCGTGGTCGTGGGGGTAGTCATCATCCTCCACGTTAATTGGGATCCGCCTCACGCCGATGGCGGAGGATCTGCTCAGCACGCGGGTTGGAACACCAAAGCGGCCAGGAATCCGGCCCATTCATGTGGGATCTTGTCGACCAAGTCCCCCACACCGATATCTCCTGACGGTGTGACCACATCGACCGGGCCGTCATAACACCGTCCCAACAGGAATGTGGCCCGATGGACGTGATAGACCGATGTGACGGCGATCAGGCTCGACCAACCCCTCTCGCCGGCGATCCGGCCGATGGCGCGAGCCTCGCCTGCCGTTGTCACTTCGTCGGTGATGGGGCAGACCACCTCGAATGCGGCGTCTCCCTCGCAGAGATCCTCGGCGTCCTCGATGTCAGTCCCGTTGGGGATGACCAGGCTCGGAGCCGCTCCGTTCTCCATGAGCTCCACGGCTGTGTCGAGACGATCGGTAGCTCCGGCGAACAGCACCACCGCATCAGCGGGCGGGACGGTTTCTACCGCATGGGTCGATGGGCCGACGAACCAGACAAGCGTCAACAAGACGCCGGCGACGCCCACGACGGCCAGGGCAAGCAACCACACCAGAAATCGCGGAGCCCGTGATCGCTCCGTCGGCGTGCTCTTGGTGTCGATGGCCAATTCTGGTTTCTCCCTATTGGTCGGGCATGAAGGGGTTGCCCCTACTTTCCCTCACCTGTTGCAGACATGATTGCCGGATCCTGGCTCAATGTGCAGTCACGAACCGGTGTTTGCCGCCAGCCCGATGGCTAACCGTATTGACCAGGTTCCCGGACGAGCCCTTCCGGGCCCCAGAGGTCGATCTGACGCAGTCCGGCCACCCCAAGCGTCTGTGACAATTCGCCGCAGTGATACGCATCGTGACTGAAAAGTCGCTGAAGCACGGAAGTTCTCGAGTGCGTCTGCGGCGCACCGAGCCTCATCCGCTCGAATGTCTCGGTCAACATTTCCGGGGTCCATCGTTCGAGACAACCGTCCACGATTCGCCAGGTCGTCTCGAGCGCGGTGACCAGCTCGGGGGCATCTCGCGGTTTGTCCTCGTCGTCCTCCCAGCCATCTCCGTGTGGATCGGGAAATGGCGTCGTTTCCGCTCCTGGCTCGCCGAGGACACCGCACAACCAGTAGACACGTGCCCCCGCAATGTGAGCAACGATGGCCCACACCGGGGCACGTGTGACCTCGGGACGCAGAGCAAGCTGCTCGGGAGACATTTCGACCACGACGTCGATGAGTCGTTGGTTGTACTGAGGCCATTGGTCGTAGAAGGGACGAATCGACATCGGAGTGGGCCCGGCAGGACTTGAACCTGCAACCAACGGATTATGAGTCCGCTGCTCTGACCGGATTGAGCTACGGGCCCGGCCTATTCCGAGGGTACCGGCAAGGGTCTGACACTTGTCTTCACCCTCGCCCGATTGACACACCTGTCGCGATCCTTACCCTCGCTCCTAGAGCCAGACGGCTCTCACGAAGTGGCGTCCATACAAGGAGGACAAATGTCTTCGCCCACTCCAGTCCGTCGCGGCCGGCTCAGATGGCTGCTCCCTCTCACTCTCGTCATGGTGCTCGGGATCCCGATCAGCGTCATCGCGGCTCACGCCTTCGATGACGTGCCCGACTCGAATACGTTCCACGATGCCATCGGGTGGCTGGCCGACAACGAGATCACCCTCGGCTGCAATCCCCCGGCCAACACCGAGTTCTGTCCCACCGACAACGTGACCCGCCAGCAGATGGCCGGGTTCATGCGACGTCTCGCCGAGACGTCCGGGAACACCGGAGCCCAGATCGTGGACTTCGGCTCCAATGTCTTGATCAGTGGGACGGCGCTGGTCGAGGTCTTGTCGATTGAGGTGGGAGCCAAATCGGAGCGCGAGCGTGTCCCTCGCCGGTCACGTGACCCTGGAGAAGTCGGCCCCACAGAGGGTCGATACGAAGCCCTGATCGCGAGAGGTGATTGCTCCGGCCCCGTGGTCGGATCGGGTTGGTGGAGGAGCCTGGACGCCACCGCCACGTTCGAAGCAGACACCATTTCGTTCACCGGCTTCGACGTGACAACCGGTCCGACGACGTATGCGCTCTGTGTGCACGAGGCAGTCAGCTCGTCGCCCGATGCGACCGCGAGCCGCAGAGGTCTGACCGCAACATGGTCGCCCACCACCTGACCACGTAAACCCGAACCGAGCGGCGGTCTGCACCGCCGCTCGGTCGCGTTCGGACCCCTACGGTTCTGGCCCTCACGCGCCCACACCGTTTGATATGTTTCGCCCCGTTCCGGCGTCGGCGACCGAAAGGGGCCTCCATGAATGTGTCCATGACCGTCAACGGACGATCGGTGTCAGGGGAGGTCGAGCCGAGAACGCTTCTGGTTCATTTCATCCGTGAGGACCTCAACCTGACCGGGACGCACGTCGGTTGCGAGACTGGCTACTGCGGCGCCTGTACGGTCCATCTCGACGGCAAAGCGGTGAAGTCATGCACCATGTTTGCCGTTCAGGCCGATGGGGCCGAAGTCATGACCATCGAGGGGCTCGCCAACAACGGCGAGCTTCATCCGGTTCAGGAGGGTTTCTGGGAACGCCACGGCCTCCAATGCGGGTACTGCACTCCGGGGATGATCATGTCGGCAGCGGCCCTCCTCGCGGAGAATTCGAACCCGTCGGAGGACGAGATCCGGCACGGGATCGAGGGGAACCTGTGTCGCTGCACCGGTTATCACAACATCGTCCGCGCCGTGGAATACGCCGGGGCCAAGATGCGGGGTGAGGAGCCGGCGGCTCCGGATTGGGAGGAGGCTCACTGATGGCTACCACGAGTGTTATGGGCGGGGCCGTCCGTCGACGCGAGGACCCGGCCCTCATCCAGGGCTACGGGGAGTACGTGGACGATCTCACCCGCACGGGCATGCTCCAAGTCGCCTTCGTCAGATCGCCGGTGGCCCGAGCCAAGATCACTTCGCTCGACACATCGGCGGCCAAAGGCAATGCCCGGAGTGGTCGCCGTCTATACCCACGACGACGTGGCCCATCTCGGCCCGCTGGTGGCGCAAGTGCCGATCGGGAAGCTCCGCCCGCTGCTCGCCGCCGGTGAGGTCAACCATGTCGGTGAGGCAGTGGCGATGGTGGTCGCCGAAGATCGGTATCAAGCGCAGGATGCCGCCGACGCGATCGAAGTCGACTACGACGTCCTTCCCCCTGTGATCGACCTGAAGAAGGCTGCATCGGACGAGGTGAAGATCCACGACGAACTGGACTCGAACGTCATCCATACCTGGACCTATCACGGCTATTGGGAGGCTCTCGGTCTCGAGGACCAGACACCACAGGTCGATGCCGCCATGGAACGGGAAGATGCGGTGGTGGTCAGCCTGGAGATGGTCAACCAGCGCCTCATTCCCGTCGCCATCGAGCCCCGCTCCGTCATGGCGGAGTACAACAAGGGTTACGGGCAGTTCACCGTCTTCAGCTCGACTCAGGTCCCGCACGCCCTCGGAGGAGCGATCGCCACGACCTTCGGGATGAAGACCACGGCGGTGCGAGTGATCGCCCCCGAGGTCGGAGGCGGGTTCGGCTCCAAGCTGAACGTCTATAACGACGAGATCCTGGCCGCGTTCGCAGCCAAAGAGCTGGGACGCCCCGTGAAGTGGACCGAGACCCGCCGCGAGGCATCCGGATCGACCATCCACGGTCGGGGCTGGATCGGCACCGCCACGCTGATCGGCACCAAGGACGGCGAATTCCTCGGGTACAAGCTGGACGCGATCGCCGACATGGGCGCCTACACCCAGAACTTCACGGTGGCCATCCCGCTGCTGGGACTTTGGATCGGGTCGGGTCAGTACAAGATGCCCGTCTCGTGGACGGTGGCTTGCGTGGTCACCAACACGATGACCACCGACGCCTATCGCGGCGCCGGCCGGCCGGAAGCGATCTACTACCTGGAACGGATAATCGACGCCTTCGCCCACGAGATCGGCATGGACCCACTCGAGGTTCGGAGGAAGAACTTCTGGCAGCCCGACGAGTTTCCCGCCACCATGGGTTGTGGCTTCGCCCTCGACTCAGGCGAGTACGAGGCCGCTGTCGACAAACTCATCGCCCAGTCCGACTACGTAGGGATGCGCAAACGACAGGAAGAGGCCCGCGCCGAAGGCCGACTGGTCGGCATCGGAGTCGGCTCGTATGTCGAGGTGTGCGGGTTCGGCCCGGCGATCCTGGCGGAGATCGGGTTCTCCTGGACCAACTACGGGCTCCCGGCGTCGTTCAACGGATCAGGACTGGTGCGGGTCAACCCGGATGCGACGGTCACCGTGGTCATCGGCACCGGTCCCACAGGCCAGGGCCATGAGACGACCTGGGCCCAGATCGTTGGTGATGGTCTCGGGATCCCGGTAGAGGACATTCGGGTGCTCCACGGTGACACCCGTGAGCATCCGATGGGCATCGGCACCTTCGGAAGCCGCTCGATCGCAGTCGATGGGGCTGCCACCTTCGAGGCGACCAAGGTGGTCAAGGCGAAGGCTGCCAAGATCGCCGCCCATCTCCTCGAGGCTTCGGCCGACGACATGGTGTTCGTCGACGGCGGCGCACATGTGGCCGGCTCACCGGACAAGAGTGTCGACTGGGCCTCGATTGCCAAGGCGGCGTACCAGTCTCACACCAGCCCGGATGACGTCGATGGCGGGCTCGAGGCGCACACGTCCTTCAGTCCCGGCAACGCCACGTGGCCCTTCGGGACACACATCGCCCTGGTCGAGGTGGACCCGGAGACCGGCAACGTCGAACTCCTGGAATACCACGGCGTCGACGACTGCGGCGAGGTGATCAACCCGATGATCGTCAACGGGCAGATCCACGGCGGTATCGCCCAGGGGATAGGGCAGGCGATGTTCGAAGAGGCGATCTATGACGCGGATGGCAACATGCTGACCGGTTCGCTGCTCGACTACACGTTGCCGACCGCGTCCGATCTCCCGTCTTTCGACCTCAGCCGAACGGTCACTCCGACCCCGGTCAACCCGTTGGGGGTGAAGGGGATCGGCGAGGCGGGCACCATCGGCTCGGCCCACACCATCGTCAACGCGGTCGTGGACGCCCTCACCCCGATGGGCGTGAAACACGTCGACATGCCGGTCAGACCGAAAAGGGTCTGGCAGGCGATGCAGGAAGCGAGGGCCTGACATGTACCCGAGACAGTTCGAATACGTGGCGCCCTCCTCACTCGACGAGGCGCTGGGGGCACTGGGTGACGGCTCGAAGGTGATGGCCGGAGGGATGAGTCTCATCCCGCTGATGAAGACCCGTCTCTTCTCCCCGGCGGTTGTCGTCGACATCGGGCGCATTCCTGGTCTCGACGCGGTGAGCGACGAGGGCGACTACATATCGGTCCCGGCCCTGGTCCGTCACGGCACCACGGCCTCGGACCCGCTGATCGCCGCCCATGCCGCCGCGTCTGGCCACTGCGGCGTCGCTCACCGGCGACGTCCAGGTGCGCAACCGCGGCACGACCTGCGGTTCGCTCGCCCACTCGGACGTGGCGGCCGATCAGCCGGCGGCGGTGATCGCCCTCGGTGGGACGATGATCGCCCGCTCTGCATCCGGAACGAGGGAGATCCAGGCATCGGAGTTCTGCGTCGACGCACTGACCTCCGCACTCGAGCCGGACGAGATCCTGGTCGAGATCCAGCTCCCCAAGATGGGCCCCGGCGAGGCATCCGCCTATGACAAGCTGGGCAGACGGGGCGGTCACAGCGACTACGCCGTCGCCGGCGCCGCCGCCTGGGTCAGGAAGAGCAACGGCACGGTGGAGGACGCCCGTGTCGGTCTGACCGGCGTGGGCACCAAGCCCACGCTGGCCCTGGGAGTAGCCAATGCCATCGTCGGGACCGATGGATCCGACGAGGCAGTCAAGGCTGCCGCCGAGCATGCCCTCGAAGACGTCACGGTTCTCGAGGACCTGTACGGCTCGGAGGAGTACAAGACGCATCTGGCCAAGGTGTTCGTGGCCCGCGCCCTCAAACAGGCCATCGCCGCCGTCTGACCGCCTGATCCATCGTTTGGCGCGGCGATCCGACTCCATGGGTCGGATCGCCGCGCCAGAATGGGTAGGGCGCCCGTTCGCGCTAATTTCCGGCTTGGGAGGTAGACAACGGAAATGAATGTGCCTTGCGAGCACTTCGTCGACCTGGTGCCGGTCGAGCCGACGGGCGCGGTGTGCGAATCCTGTGTCGAGATGGGCGACACATGGGTCCATCTCCGGGCTTGCCTCACCTGCGGCAGGGTTGGATGCTGTGACGCCTCCAGGAACCGTCATGCCCGAAAACACTGGGAGCGTGAGGAACACCCGGTGATTCGCTCCATCGAGCCCGGCGAGACGTGGAAATACTGCTTCCCCGACGCGGTGGTCGCCCGGTGACCGAGATCAAGCCCGTCATCATCGCCGTCGACGACGAGCCAGAAGTCGTCCAGGCGGTGCAACGCGATCTGCGGTCCCGATATGCATCGGACTACCGGATCGTCTGGGCCAGTGGTGGGCAGGAGGCGATCGACACCCTCCGCTCCCTCGCGTTACAGGACACCCCGGTCGCCCTGATGCTCGTCGACCAACGAATGCCTGGCGTCACCGGGATAGACGTGCTCAGGGAAACCCTCGAGATCCATCCTTCCGCCAAGCGAGCACTCCTCACGGCATATGCCGACACGGAGGCCGCCATCCAGGCCATCAACGACGTGGGCCTCGACCACTACATCATGAAGCCGTGGGACCCTCCCGAGGAGAAGCTCTATCCGATCCTCGATGACCTCCTCGAGGACTGGATGGCCGCCTACCGGCCACGGTTCGAAGGGATCAGGGTCATCGGGCAGCAATGGTCCCGCGCCGCCCACGATCTCAAGGCCTTCCTGGCTCGCAACCAAATCCCCTACCGATCGCTGGACATCGAGCAAGACCCACAAGCCTGGGTCCTGACCGAGGAGGCGGGGGCAACCATGACCGATCTCCCGATCGTCCTGTTCGGTGACGGCCCGCCACTCTTCAAACCAACGCCGTCTCAGATCGCCGACCGGGTCGGCCTGAAGACACATGCCACCTCGGAGGTGTACGACGTGGTCATCATCGGCGGAGGGCCCGCCGGGCTTGCCGCCGCCGTCTACGCCGCATCGGAAGGCCTGAGCACCCTCCTCATCGAGGAAGAGGCACCCGGGGGCCAGGCCGGGCAGAGCTCCCTCATCGAGAACTACCTGGGCTTCCCCAAGGGCCTCAGCGGAAGCGATCTCGCCCGCCGTGCCACTGCCCAGGCCGAGCGTCTCGGAGCTGAGATCCTCGTCCCCGGCACCGTCACCAAACTCACCAGGAAAGATCCGTTCATCGTCGTCCATCTGGCCGATGGGACGACGGTGACCTGCAAGGCGATGGTGGTCGCTTCTGGAGTCTCCTACCGGACACTGACCGCCGACGGTCTGGAGCCACTCCTCGGCGCCGGCGTCTACTACGGGACCTCCAACATCGAGGCCGCCAATCACAAGGACCAGCCGATGTTTGTCGTGGGCGGCGGGAACTCGGCGGGCCAGGCCGCGCTCTTTCTCTCCAGGTTCACCGACTCGGTCACGATCATGATCAGGGACGACGACCTCACCGCCACGATGTCGAAGTACCTGATCGACAACATCGAAGCCAACCCCGCGGTGCAGGTCCGCCCCAACACCCAGGTCGTGTCGGCGATAGGAGACACCCACCTGACCGGTCTGGTCCTTCGAGACCGGAAGACGGAGGAGGAGGAGCCCGTCGACGCCGGGGCGATCTTCATCTTCATCGGGCAGACCGCGCACACCGACTGGCTGGCCGACGTCGTCCAACTCGACGAGCGAGGCTTCATCCTGACCGGAGAGGATCTTGGGCCTTTGAAAGGTTGGAACGTCGACCGCGACCCTCTCCCCCTCGAGACGAGCGTGCCGGGGATCTTTGCCGCCGGCGACGTCCGGCATGGCTCCATCAAGCGGGTTGCCGGCGCTGTTGGGGAGGGCGCCACAGCCATCCGCTTCGTCCACAACCACCTGGCCGGGCTTTGAGCGACATCGCAGAGGTCCTGCGCGGTCTCCCCTATTTCGCCGATCTCCCGCAGGGTCTTCTCGACCAGGTTTGCAGGGAGTCGGAGAGGATCGAGGTGGAGGCGGAGACGACCATCATCGAGGAGGACTCTCTCTCCGAGGACATGTTCGTGATCGTGGACGGAGAGTTGCGGGTGACAAAGATGGGGACCGACCGAGAGGTGGTCCTGGCCACGCTCGGACCGGGTGAGGTGGTGGGCGAGATCGCCCTCCTCGACAACGCGCCACGGACGGCGAGTGTCACCGCCATATCGAAGTCGTCACTGATCAGGATCCCGGCCAACGCATTCGAGGACTTGATCGAAGACTCCCGGGTGGTGCGACGGATGTTCCGCACGGTCACCTCACGTCTGCGTGGCATCGAGGACACACTCCGCCATGAGGAGAGGATGGCGGCGTTGGGCCGCATGGCGGCCCAGCTCATGCATGAGCTGAACAACCCGGCTGCGGCGGTGGGGCGGAGCATGGCCCGTGCCGAAGAGGTCTATGTGGATCTCGGCGACGCCACGATCCTGCTCTCCGGGATCGGCGAGCTCCTCAGCCGGCCCATCCCGGTTCCGGCCAAACCCGACTCGATGGATCCCTTGGCCAGATCGGAGCTCGAGGATGGGGTGGCGACATGGCTGGAGGATCTCGGGGTCGCCGACGCCTGGGAGATCGCCCCGGCCCTGGTCGAGGACGGATGGGATCTCGAGCTGCTCGAGGAGACCACCGACGGCCTGGACCCTGAAACCGCGACCAAGTTCATGCGCTGGCTCGGCTTGCGGGTCCTCGCTTCCCAGTTGATCAACGAGGTCCGGATCGCCGCCGGTCGCATCTCCGAGTTGGTCCGGGTGGTGAAGAACTACTCGTATCTCGACCAGGGGCCGGTGCAACAGATCAATCCCACCGAGGGGATCCGGGACACCCTGATCCTGCTCAAACACAAGCTTCGGGGCATCGACACCGTGGTGGACATCGAGCCCGAGCTGCCCGCCATCGAGGCGTCCGGACGTGATCTCAATCAGGTCTGGACCAACCTCATCGACAATGCCGCCGATGCCATGAGCGGGTCGGGAACCCTGACGATCGAGGCGGGGCGGGAGAACGGAGCGGTGATAGTGCGGATCTCAGACACAGGCCCGGGCATCGACCCGGACGTCAGTCAGCGGATCTTTGACCCGTTCTTCACCACCAAGGATCCCGGGCAGGGCACGGGTCTGGGGCTTCACACCGTCCACACCATCGTCACGCGGAGCGGTGGAGACATCTCAGTCGATTCCTCGTCGTCGGGCACGACCTTCACACTCAGCTTCCCGACGGTCGACGAGTAGAGGCTTCAGGGCCGCCGGAATGGGGCCTTGGCCCGGGCCACCAGCACATCACAGGGCGCCTCGGTGACCAGGCCCTCTGCCACCGTGCCCAGCAGGACCATCCTGGTGGCGCTGGCGCCCCGGCTTGCCACGATGACGAGATCGGCCCCTCTCCTCCTCACGACCTCCTCGATGGTCTCCGTAGGCGGGCCGTCGACGACCAGCGTCCTGATATCGCCATCCCATTGGGCCGTGAAGTCCTCCATGCGCTCCTGCGCCATCCGCAAACGTGAGCCGCGTGAGGCCTCGAGCTCCTCGCTGAACAAGCCTGCGCTGGCAAGCATCGTGTCGAACCGCGACGGCATCGAGTAGAGAGCCGTGGTATCGGCGTCCGGGAACAGGGCCAGAGCTCGATTCACGGCCACTCGAGAGTGCTCGGAGAAGTCCACCGCGGCGATCACTTTTCGATACGGCACCCGTGGCTGACGGCGCACCAGAAGGGTGTCCGTGGTGGTCTTGCGGGCCACGCGCTTGGCCACCGGGCCCACGGAGAAAGCATTGATAGACGACGACCCGACCACCACCAGGCCCGCGCTCTTGCCTCTCGCCGTCAGCTCCCATGAGGGTGAGCCCTTGACCACCTCCAGGTCGACCTCGACCCCGGTCTTCCCCCTGGCCCATTCTGCGAGCTTGGAGGCTTCGGTCGTCTGGTACTCGCGCATCAAGCGGGCCAGCGAAGGCTCGATCATCGCCTCGCCGACAGGTTCCAGGACATGGACCAAGTGCAACGGCACACCGGATGACTCGGCCATCATCCCGGCCCGTTCGGCTACGCGCCGCCCCATGGCGGTCAAATCGACTCCGGCAACGACGGCCCGCAACGCTCCTCCAGGACTGGATATCGACTCTAGCGGTGGGTCCCTAGAGGCTGTCGCTCTCGTAGGCCGACTCGAACACGTCCGGCCCGCTGAGAGCTTCATCCAGCTGTCCCAGATACGCATCACGCCCGATCACGACCGCGCCGAGCGACTCGAGGTGCGGCGTCTGCCATTGGACATCGAGCAACCTGCCGCCACCCCGATTCATCACCACCACGAGATGCACCAGGGCGACCTTCGATGCGTCCCGAACCTCGTGGAACATCGACTCGCCGGCAAAGAGCCCACCGATCGCGACGCCATACAGACCCCCGACCAGCCTGCCCTCGTTGTCCCACACCTCCACCGAGTGTGCCCACCCCAATCGGTGCAGCGTCGTGTAGGCCTCCACGAAGTCTCCGGTGATCCAGGGATCCCTTCGTCTCGAATCGGCACAGCCCCGGATGACGCCCTCGAAATCGGCATCCACCGATACCTGGAAGCGCCTCGTCGATTGACGCAGCGACCGGCTGATGTGGAGCCCGCGCAACGGGAGGATCGCCCGCTCGACTGGCGACCACCATCCGAGATGCCCGTCGGGCAGGCCCATGGGAAAGAGACCCCTGCGATACGCCTGGAGCAGGGTGCCCGGTTCGAGGTCTGCGCCCACGGCCACCACTTCACCGTCTCCCGGGCTCGGGTCGGGAAGCTCGAACCTGGACGGCATGGGCTCGATCGGCACCCCCCGATTGTGTCAGAGAGGGACGAGCGATGTCCGTAGGCTTGATCCATGCGCGCCCTGATCTGCGACAGCTACGACGGTTTGGACGCCCTCCGGGTCGGCGAGATGCCCGATCCGACACCGCTTCCCGGGACCGCCCTGGTAGCCGTGAAGGCAGCGGCGGTGAACTTTCAAGACCTCCTGGTGGTGGCCGGCCAGTATCAGATCAGGCCTGAGCTTCCATTCGTGCCTGGCAACGAATTCGCCGGTGTCGTCGAGTCGGCCGATGGTCTGGGTGACTTGCGAACCAGGTGACCGGGTGGTCGGCTTCGTGGGGACAGGGGCGATGGCGGAGCGCGCCACCGCCTTCCCCGGGGCCATCATCCGGCTCCCCGACCACATCGGATTCGATGTCGGGGCGGCCGTCCCGGTCGCGTATGGCACCTCATATCACGCCCTGGTCGACCGGGCCGGCCTGAGGGCAGACGAGACGCTGCTGGTGCTGGGCGCGGCCGGAGGTGTCGGCATCGCCGCCGTCCAGATCGGCAAGGCACTCGGAGCCATGGTGATCGCGGCCGTCTCCTCCGAGGAGAAAGCCGGGGTGGCACGAGACGCCGGCGCGGACGAGATCATCCGCTATGACCAGGTGCCTCTGCGCGACGGCATCGCCGCAGCCACGTCGGGAGCGGGAGTGGACGTGGTCTACGACCCGGTGGGCGGCCCTGCCACCGAGCTGGCTCTTCGCTCCACCAACTGGAATGGCCGCCTCCTCGTCGTCGGGTTCACCTCGGGTGACATCCCGCAGATCCCGTTGAACCTGACCCTGGTCAAGGGGAACTCGGTGGTGGGCGTGTTCTGGGGCCGGTTCAACATCGAGGAGCCCGCCCGGAGCGCAGAGAACAACCGGATAGTCATGGACTGGGTGGCCGACGGCACCCTCCGCCCCCTGGTGCAGAAGACGTTTCCCCTCGACGAAGCAGTGGAGGCCCTCCGCTGGGTGGCCGATCGAAAGGTCGTGGGGAGGGTCGTAGTGACCCCATGACCGTCCCCGATTGACCGCCCATCCAGTGACCGACTTCGCCATCATCGGAGGCGGGATCGCCGGTGTCTCGGCTGCCGCCCATCTCGCCCCTCATGGCTCTGTGATTCTGCTCGAATCGGAGCGAAGCCTCGCTTTCCACACCACCGGTCGGTCCGCGGCGATGTTCGTCGCCAACTACGGCGCCGACGGCTCCCGCCCCCTGGGGTTGGCGAGCAGGACGTTCCTGGAAAACCCGCCGGAGGACTCGGCCGACGCCCCGCTGCTCTCGGATCGCGGCCTCCTCTGGGTGTCCGACGAGGCTCGGTTCGATCGTCTCCGCGCAATCGCCAGCTGACGGCGAGGCCCTCGGTGCCGGGTCGGTCCTGGTCGACAGAGACGAGGTCCTCCGGCTCGTTCCGAAGATGCGGCCGGAACAGGTCGCCGGAGGCCTCTATGAGCCAAACGCCCTCGACATCGACGTCGCCGCCCTCCATCAGGCGTTCGTGCGCATCGCCAGGAAGTCCGGTGCCGAGCTTCGGGTGTCGTCGCCTGTCACCGGTCTCGCCAGGGTCGGCCGGGGGTGGCGGGTCTCGACCCCGGAAGGTGATATCGAGTGCACAGCCGTGGTCAATGCCTCCGGCGCGTGGGGCGATGTGGTGGCAGGCCTGGCCGGAATCGAACCGGTGGGTCTCCAACCCATGCGTCGAACCGCCTTCATGGTTCCGGGAGATCGGTCCTACGACGGATGGCCTTTTGTTGTCGACGTCGACCAGCTCTTCTATTTCCGCCCCGATGGCGCCCAGCTGCTCTGCTCGCTCGCCGAGGAGACGCCATCGCCCCCACTCGATCCCCGGCCCGACATGGCCGATGTCGCCCTCGCCATCGAACGGATCAACGAGGCAACCACACTCGACATCAGGTCGGTCAACTCCCAGTGGACCGGGTTGCGCACGTTCGCCCCCGACCGGGAGATGGTCATCGGGGAAGAACCGACCGCCCCAGGGTTCTTCTGGCTGGTCGGCCAGGGTGGCACCGGCATCCAGACCGCCCCCGCTTATGGCGCCCTCGTTGCCAGCCAGGTGCTGGGCTCCGGTCTACCTACCTGACCTGTCGGGGATAGACCCGGCCGTCACCTCACCGGCCCGCTTCCGCTAGCTCAGGCCTCCATGCCTTTGCGTTCCAACCACGCCGCCAGTGGCGTGGAGAGTCGGGCGGTGCGGCTCCCCCAGTCGTAGACCACGGCCGTCCCGGCGAAATGGTCGTGCCAGGCGCGTCGCTCCCGGCCGAACAAGATCCCGAGCAGGCCAAGACCCAAGACGACGAAGGAAAGCGGGTAGGTGATTGCCCGGACCAAGGACTGGCGGCTGTGAAGCGCCACCGACCCTTGGGAATCCACGACCCGGACGCCCATGAACGTCTTGCCCAGGGTCTTGCCGAATATGGCGATCGACAGCCATAGATAGAGGAGCGCCCACACGACGAAGCCGACGATGTACCACAGCCCTCGCGTCGGCTCGACCTCGACCGGGCTGACCAGCTCGATCAGATAGCTGGCGCCGGCGACGATGACGGTGAACCCGGTGGTCACGATCAGGATGTCGAGCAGGAGGGCGATGGTCCGGGTCAGCGGGCCGGCGTAGCGCCCGGTTCGGACGCCGGTGTCCTCGGTGCGGTCGTCCACCCAGTCGACCAGGGCACCGGGTCCGCTGGGGAAGGTCTGGAGGTCCCGTCGGAACAGGCGGTTGATGCCCTTGAACAGGATCTCGTCGATCCCCACTATGGGCCTGCGGAACATGTCGAGCGCCGACCCGGTGAGGTGACTGGTGCTCTCGGCGACGATCTCGGGGATCCCGGCCCGATCGATCAAGGCCTTGATGTCCACCCGCTCCATCAGAGCGTCGATATCGGCCGCCTTGAGCAGCTCGTCGATATCGATCCGCCCGATCAGTCGCTCGACATCGATGCGATCGAGTAGGGAATTGATGTCGATACGTTCGAGCAGGGCGTTCACATCGACATGTTCGAGGACCAAGTCCGGGTCGACGACGTCCAGTACCCGTTCACTGGCCCCGCGGGCAGCGCGCTTGAAGAAACCTCGCTTTTCCCTCTCTTCGGGGATCGCCTCTGCGCTCACCCCGGAGAAGCTAGCCGGTGACTGCTCCCGTTTCGGCCGAACCGACGAGCCGGGCGTATTTGGCAAGAGCGCCGGTCTCATACCGCGCCGGATGGGGTGACCAGGTCGTGGCGCGGTCATCGAGCACCTGTTGGTCGACGAGGACGTCGAGTCGTCGGGCCGGGACGTCGACCCGAACCCGATCCCCCTCTGCGACAAACGCCATCGGGCCGCCGGCCTCGGATTCGGGGGCGACATGGCCGATGCAGAGCCCGGTTGTGCCTCCGGAGAACCTCCCGTCTGTCACCAGGAGCACCTCCTTGCCCAGACCGGCGCCCTTGAGCGCAGCCGTGACCTGGAGCATCTCCCGCATGCCGGGCCCGCCCTTCGGTCCCTCGGTCCTGATCAAGACCACGTCGCCAGGCTTGATCTGATGGTCGAACAACGCCTGAATCGCACCTTGCTCCCCATCGAAGACCCGAGCCGGTCCCTCGAACACATCGAGATCGATTCCAGCCACTTTGACCACCGCACCACCGGGGGCGAGATTTCCCCTGAGGACCGCGATGCCGCCCTCCGGAGCGAGAGGCGCAGACGTAGGCGCGATCACATCCTGTTCCTGGTTGAAGACGATTTCCGACAGGTTCTCGGCCATGGTGCGACCGGTGACGGTCAGAGTGTCACCGTTGATCAAGCCCTCGTCGAGAAGGGCGCGAAGGACGATCGGCACTCCCCCCACCCGATCCAGATCGACCATGTGGTATCTCCCGAACGGCTTGAGATCGCCGATGTGGGGGGTGCGACGGGAGATCCGGTCGAAATCCTCCAGCTCCAGGCCCACCTCCGCCTCGTGGGCGATGGCGAGGAGATGAAGGACGGCATTGGTCGAGCCACCGAGGGCCATGACCGTGGTGATGGCGTTCTCGAAGGCAGGTCGCGTCATGATGTCCCGGGGACGCACGCCATCCTCGAGGAGCCTCATCACCGCCTCGCCCGATCGCTCGGCATAGCCATGAAGACGAGGGTCGACGGCGGGGACCGAGGCGGAGCCGGGGAGCGACATCCCGATGGCCTCGCCAACCGACGCCATCGTGTTGGCGGTGAACATTCCCGCACAGGACCCGGCCCCGGGGCAGGCGGCTCGCTCGAGTTCCAGGAGCTCATCGATGGTGATGCGGCCCTCGGACTCTGCGCCGATCCCCTCGAACACGTCCACGATCGAGATGTCCCGCCCGGCGTAATGGCCGGGAAGACTCGAGCCGCCGTAGAGGAAGATGGCGGGGAGATCGAGCCGGGCCGCCGCCATCAGCATCCCGGGCAGCGACTTGTCGCATCCCGCGATGGCGACCAGGGCATCGAATCTCTCGGCATGCATCACCAGCTCGACCGAGTCGGCGATGACCTCCCGGGAGACCAATGAGGCCCGCATGCCCTCGTGACCCATCGAGATGCCATCGGAGACTGCGATCGTGGAGAAGACCAGACCCACTCCCCCGGCCGACGCCACACCGGTCTTGGCGTGCCTCGACAGCTCGGGCCCGGTGAGATTGCAGGGAGTCACCTCGTTCCCGGCGGAGACCACGCCGACCTGGGGCCTGGCGAAGTCCTCCTCGGTCAGACCGACGGCGCGCAACATCGCCCTCGCCCCCGCCTTGGCCGCGCCCTCCGTCACTTCTTGGGATCTGATCTTCTGTGTCATTGGCCAGGATCCTATGACGTCGAGTTTTTCCCGAGAGCGAAAGCGACCACAATCCGGGCATGGCAACCATCTACTACGACGCCGACAGTGATCCGGACCTCATCCGAGCCAAGAAGGTGGCCGTCATCGGCTACGGGAGCCAGGGTCACGCCCACGCCCTGAACCTGAAGGAATCAGGTGTGGATGTCGTAGTGGGTCTGCGTGAGGGCTCCCCGAGTTGGGCCGAGGCAGAAGGCGAGGGCCTTCGGGTGCTGACACCGGAAGGGGCCGCCCAGTGGGCGGACACCATCATGATGCTGGTCCCGGACCAGATCATGGGGGTCATCTACGCCGAGTCGGTCGAGCCCAACCTCGATTCCGGCGACACGCTGCTCTTCGCCCACGGGTTCAACATCCATTTCGGGGAGATCGTCCCACCGGAGGACGTCGACGTCGCAATGATCGCTCCCAAAGGCCCGGGACACCTGGTCCGTCGCACCTACACCGAGGGGTCCGGCGTGCCCTGTCTGCTCGCCGTGCATCAGGACGCATCGGGCAACGCCCGCGCTGTCGGGCTCAGCTACGCATCGGCCATCGGCGGGGGCAGGGCCGGCATCCTGGAGACCACTTTCAAGGAAGAGACCGAGACCGATCTGTTCGGCGAGCAGGTCATCCTCTGTGGCGGGGTGTCCGAGCTGATCAAGGCATCGTTCGAGACACTGGTCGAGGCGGGCTATCAGCCCGAATCCGCCTACTTCGAGACGCTCCACGAACTGAAGCTCATCGTCGACCTCCTCTACGAAGGGGGTCTCTCCTGGATGCGCTACTCGGTGTCCGACACCGCCGAATACGGCGACTACACACGTGGCTCACGGATCATCACGGACGAGACCAGGGCTGCGATGAAGGAAGCCCTTGCAGAGATCCAGTCGGGCGCATTCGCCAACGAATGGATGGCCCAGGCCCGGGAGGGAGCGCCGTTCCTCTACGAGCAACGGGCAGCGAATCGGGCCCACCAGATCGAGGACGTGGGCCGGGAGCTTCGGAAGATGATGCCGTTCATGGAGCCGAAGACGGCCCCGTGACCTCGGGCGGCTCCGGCGGCGGCGCCGGGGTCGGTGGGGCCGGCTGCGGCACGGCCTGGGGCGCCGTGGACGCTCCGAGCTGGGGCACCGCCACGATTGTCTCCATGTCGGCTGGGACCTCGGTGACCACGGTCGCCCCGAAGGGAAGCAAGGCCAGCCGTGCCAGCTTCAGGTTGGCGATGCCGAATGGGATTCCGATGATGGTGATGAAGAAGATGACGGCCAGCAGGACATGGAACAGGGCCAGCCACCAGCCGATCAGGATGAGCCAGACCACGTTCCCTATCACCGACCAGACAACGGACGCTCCAGGCTCCGTCACGACGGTCCTCCCGAACGGCCACAACACATAGTTGCCCAGCTTGAAGGACTGGATGCCGAGCGGGATGGTGACGATCAGGATCAGCCCGAGCAGGCCCCCGATGTAGTAGAGGATGGCCATCCAGATGCCACACAGGATCAGCCAGAGGATGTTGCCAACGATCGTCAACATGGCCAGAACTTAACCCGTCTTCGCCAACTCGGCGCTGATCCAGTCGTCGATCTCGGCCCAGACGTCGTACAGCCAGGTCTCCTGCTCTTCGGGTGGGGGAATGTCCTCGGCCCGGAAATGCCAGATCTTCACCTCGACCTCTGTGTCCATCGGCATCGCCCTCCATATGTCACCGGCGGTGATGAAGGCCTCCAGACCGGCGTGCCCGACGAAGAACACATCTGAGTCCTGCGGCGCCGCGGCCAATGCCGTGATCACACCGAGCGAGCGAGGCGGCAGTGTTTGTTTCAGATCCTCGGCGCGTTCGGCGAGATCGGGGCGGCCGATCTCCCTCAGCTTCTGGATGGCACGTGCCCGCCGACCATCGGTGTAATTCGCACCCTCCGGGAAGATGACGAATGCGTCGTCATTGTCCATCGAGCGAGCGAGGCTGGAGATGGCGTCGATCAGCTCCTCTCCCCCTTTCCGACCGACCGGGACGAACGCGGCAGGCAGCCGGTTCAGGATCACATCGACAGCCGGATCCCACTGAAGGAACTCCTTGAGGACGATGCGCGGGTCGCGCCTATATCCGTTGACCAGCCCGTCCATGAGGAGGAACGAATCGCCGGGGCCGGCATGCCTCGACAACACCAGGATCGATCGGGTGACGCCGTCCACCGCGGTGGTCGGCCGCAATTCGTCCTGCATCACCCGGAGCTTGAAGGTCACCTCCGCGGAACGGATCACTGTCCTCAACATCAACGCGAGAAGCCGATAGTGCAATTCTGTGAAGGTCGGCGATCTCATCTTCCAGCCGAAACCGGAGAACACCCAGGTGAGGAACATCACGGCCAGGCTCACTGCCTCGACAACCAGGTACAGGAACAGGAACCAGGCGATGCGCAGGATGCGCCAGTTCCCGGGCACATACCGGGAGACGAACGCGGCGCCGATGATCCAGACCGGGAGCGAGATCAAGGCCAGGGCCACGAGGAGCACGATCGCCGGATCGATCAGGAGCCGTCGCAACCAGAGCGGAGGGAGCGGAGGCACCTTCATGAGCGCTCCCCCTCCAGGTAGGCCTTCGACGCGGCGTATGCGCCATCGATGAGCCCGATGGTCGAGCTCACGTCCCTCCATTTCAGCTGCCGGGCATCATCGAAGGCAACGGGGTTCCCCGACGGCAGGAGGTGAAGGCCAATCCCGTCGGGCAGGTTGGCGACAGCCGTGTGGTAGGTATGACGACGTGCGATCTCGAATGAGATGAGGGCAGCCTCGTGGAGACGCTGCGGCGGCCGGAGTGGCGACTCGATGCGGCCCACCTGGAGGACGTATATGTCCGTCGCGCCCAGCTCCACGGCCCGCGCCAGAGGGACCGAGTTGACCAGGCCGCCGTCGTAGAAATGCTCACCGGCGATCTCGACCGGCGGGAAGAGCGCCGGCACGGCCGATGAGGCAAGGAGCGCTTCGATGAGAGGACCGCTGGTGAACCAATGCTCGGCGGCTCTCTCGATTGATGCAGCCACGCACTGGAAAGGGATGCTCAGGTCCTCGATGAGACGATCGGGAGCGTGTGTGCTCACGAGGAGAGCCCGCAGCTCCGATGTCTCGTGCAGCGCCGGTCTGAGCGTGGCGACATTCTTGACGCGTGCCATCTTGCTCCCCTGAAGGACGTCGCTCTCCGCGATCCGGATCCATAGCTCCTTCAGACCTTCGACCCCGTCGGCGCCCGGACGATCTGCGACAACGGATCCATTGAAAGCACCGATCGAGGTCCCCAGGACCAGATCCGGCGCGATACCCGCCTCGTGGAGAGCACGGAGCATCCCGACCTCCACCGCTCCCCACCGCCCCCCACCGCCAGGACGAATGCTGTCGTCATGCCTCTTCTTCGATATACCACTCGGTGAAGTCGGTGCACCGCCCGTCTTCGTCGAATCTGATCACGAAGAGGTTTCTATAGCTTGCCGGCGGGTCGAGGTAGCGAGTGGTGCCGGTGATCACCGCCATGTCGTCGGTCTCCACGAGTGGCAGCCATTCGAAATCCCAGTCGTCGGGGTCATCGCCTACTTCCTGCCACCAGTCGACTATCTCGGCGTGGCCGTGCTGTTCACCGTGTGCCGTCTGAGGGTCGTAGACCGCTTCAGGGGTGAACAGGGCCATGATGTCGTGGTCCTCGTTGGTGGTCCAGGCCTCGATGTAGGCCTCCATCCAATCGTCGAGCCGCTCGCTCATCCCAGGTCCCGTCCGACTACCAACGGCTCCTCGGATGTCACCTCGAAGCCGAAACGTGAGAACAAATCGAGTGTCCCGTGGAACGCCCTCGCTTCGTCCTTTGCCTCCCTGACCGGGTAGGCCTCGAGCCGACGGAATCCAATGTCGGTGAAGTGGCTCACCACTCCGTCGAGCAGGCGGGTGGCGACACCGTGCCCTCGGTACGAAGGGGCGATGACGAAACAAACGATGGAGACAACTCCCTCATCGTCACCGGTGGCCAGGCCCGGGAGCTCCGCCCGCGGGGTCGCGTTGCACCACCCGATCACCTTGCCCTCTGACCATGCCAGCATTCCCGTCGTCTTCCCGGTCTCGATCCGGTGAAGTTGATCGTCCCGATTCTCCTGCCAGGGCTCCTGGCCCCAGTTCTCATTGGTCCTTCCGCCCCGCGGGTAGAACATGCAATAGCAGGCACCCCACCACGGGTTGTCGGGAAAAGCATCGGTGTCGAAGAACTCGATCGCATCCGTCGCCGAATCCGGGCCCATCGGGAGGATCTCCACCTCACCAATCGTCGCCAGCCGCTCAGTGGGACCGGTGGAGCGATCCTCGGACTCGAGATAGTTCCGGATAGTGGCAAGGGTCTCTTCGAACTCGGGATGTGCCTCGTCGAAGTGGGCCTTCACCGGGCCGATCAACGACTCGGTGTCCTCTGCGGCGATGACAGCTTCACAGTCACAAGTCATTGTCCTCGTCATGAGCCCGTCAACGTACCCGTGGTGACCAGTCCGCGATACCAGTCGAAGCTCCGTTTGGGCGAGCGATCGAGCGTGTCGCGATCCACCCAGACCAGACCGAACTTCTGCGAGAAGCCCTCGACCCATTCCAGGTTGTCCATGAAGCTCCACACGAAGTAGCCATCGACCGGGACCTGTTCGGCTCGGGCTTCGGCAATGGCCCCCACGTGCGATCTCAAGTAGTCGATTCGCCTGCGGTCGTCGATGACGCCATCCGCATCGGGCCCGTCGGAGTAGCTGGCGCCGTTCTCGGTGACGAGGATCGAAGCCGGCGCATAGGTCTCATTGAGATGGCGGAGATAGCGGTTCAGACCCTCGGCGTCGACCTTCCATCCCATGTCGGTGTAACCCGGTCGTGGATCGGTGCCCGGCGGTGGGCCTGACTCGGCGGGCTCATCGTCACCGGCTGCGATGGTCACGGTCGTGTAGTAGTTGAGCCCGAGGAAGTCGATCGGGATCGCGATCGTCTCCATGTCGCCTTTTGCGATGACCCCAGGACCGATTCGGCCTCGATCCACGTAGACCCTCATCACGTCATCGGGATACCCGCGGCCGAACACCGGGTCGAAGAACCAACGGTTGCGGGCGCCGTCGTAGTACCGGGTTGCGGCCCGGTCCTCATCGGAATCAGATGCGGGCTCCGCCGGCCGGCAATCGATCCCGATCCCAATCTTGGCGTCCGACACCACTCCGCGAATCTCCTCCACGGCCTGCCCGTGCGACAACAGGAGGTGGTGGCCAACGGTTGTGGCAGTTGGCCAGTCGGAGATGCCGGGAGCGAAGACCCCATCCCGGTGGCCCAGCATGGTCGTCACCCACGGCTCGTTCTGAGTGATCCAGTGGGTGGCGTGCTCCCCCAGGGCACCGGCCACCACGCAGGCATAACGGGCGAAAGCGTCGACCGTGCTCCGCTTGGCCCATCCACCTTTGTCCTGCAGTGCTTGCGGCAGGTCCCAGTGATACAACGTCACGTAGGGCGCGATCCCACGGGCCCGCAACCCGGCGACGAGACGCCGATAGAAATCGAGACCGGCCTGGTTCACCCTTCCATCGCCGTCGGGGATGACCCGTGGCCACGAGATCGAGAAACGGTAAGCAGAGACCCCGAGGTCGGCGAGGAGGTCGAGATCCTCACCCATGCGATGGAAGTGGTCGCAGGCGATGTCACCGGGGTCACGGAGACGCCCCAGGTCGGAGAAGCGATCCCATATCGAGTCGCCCTTGCCCTGCTCGTGCCGGCCGCCCTCGATCTGATAGGCGGCGGTGCCGACACCCCAGGCGAAATCGTCGGGAAAGCTCGCGCCGGATTCCGTGTTGTCGCTCAGACCCCGGGAAGCCTGCTGGTCAGACGCTCGCGCCCACCTTCTGCTCCGATCCGACCCTGAGCCCGCTCTTCGGGTCGAAGAAATGGAGTTTGGCGCAATCGACGATCAGGTCGATCTCATCACCGCGGGAGACCCGGGCATCCGGGCTGACCCTGGCGATGAAGTTCGTCGTGTCGCCGAGTGAGGACACGTCCTGTCCGGTGTCGGCCAGCAGTTCCTCGATATCGGGGGTGACCACCGGAGGCCGATTCACCGTGAAGTGGACATAGGTCTCGGCGCCGAGCATCTCGGTCACCTCCACCTTCGCCGTCAGCGTCCGGTCCGGGTCCGGGCCCTTGACCGCGGCGGCCTCGAGAGAATTGGGCCGTACCCCGACGACCAGCTCCTCGCCCATCCTGTTCTCGATTCCGGGGTGGGATTCGAGAGCACGCTGGTCGACCTTCAATTCGGCATTGGGCAGCTTCACCCAGACCGAGTCGCCCGCGGTTCTCCAGGCTCCCGTAGCTGAGGTTCATCGCCGGGCTGCCGATGAATCCGGCGACGAAGAGATTGTTGGGGTGGTCGAAGAGGTCGGTGGGGCGGCCAACCTGCTGCAGGTTCCATGGCCTGGCGGATGACACGGGCCGGAGCACTGCGACACGATCACCGAGGGTCATCGCCTCGACCTGGTCGTGGGTGACATACACGGTGGTCGTCTCGAGACGGCTGTGGAGACGCTCCAGCTCGGCGCGCATCTGCACTCTCAGCTTGGCATCGAGGTTGGACAGCGGCTCGTCCATGAGGAAAGCGGCGGGCTCGCGCACGATGGCCCGACCCATCGCCACACGCTGCCTCTGGCCACCCGACAGTGCCTTTGGCTTGCGCTGCAGGTATTCCTTGATCTCGAGGATGTCGGCGGCCTCATGGACCCGGCGCTGGATCTCGTCCTTGGAGAACTTCCTCAGCTTGAGACCGAAGGCCATGTTGTCGTAGACCGACATGTGGGGGTAGAGGGCATAGTTCTGGAAGACCATGGCGATGTCGCGATCCTTGGGAGCGACGTCGTTGACCACCTTGTCCCCGATCATCATCGTGCCCTCGGTGATGTCCTCGAGACCGGCGATCATCCTCAGGACGGTCGACTTGCCGCACCCCGAGGGGCCCACCAGCACGAGGAACTCGCCATCCTCGATCTCGAGGTCGAGGTCGCCTACCGCCCTGGTGCCGTCCTCGTAGATCTTCCCGAGATCCTCCATCGTGATCCGAGCCATGTCTGAACTCCCTCATCTCGCGTGGCCGCCGCCGTGAACCTAGCGGAAATTGCCGGCGCTGGGGAGATGTCAGACCGGCAATTCGGCCAGGTCGAAGCCCGGCATGCCCGAGGCGACCCAATCCTCCAGGGCCTCCTCGTTGGGGACGTCCTGTTCCCGGCGCTGCGCCAGGCGGAACCGATGGTGCAGGAGGTCGCAGTATCCCTGGACCGGGTTGCCCTTTCGCAGCTCCGAGATCTGGGCGACCATCGGCTCGAACGACGTGGTCAGCCATTTGAAGGTGCCCACGCTCTTTCCCGACGCCGAGACCGAGCCGTGCTTGGCCAGGTAGTAGTTCAGATCGCTGAGGATGACCCGGGCCTGGTTCTCGGAGGCGTCGATGCCGGTCTGCTGCCGCAAGCGCTCCGAATGAAAGGTGCGGCCGCCAACCTCGACCTTCATCCTGACCAGGCTCCCTTCATCGGTGGGCGTGAGGTCGACATCGTTGACCGAGAACCCGAGTTGATTGAGACGGCCGATCCGTTCTCGGATCCGATAGCTCTCGTCACGCGTGATCACGAGCTCCTCGGTCAGCTCGTGCCATAGAGACCGATATCGCGTCTCCACATCCTCGCCCAGCGTGAAGTCGGCCCGGTCGATCTCCAACCCGGTCATGGCGGCGATGTCGGCCATCTCACCGGCGAGGTTCAGCTTCATGATCTCCAGGTCTTCGGATCTCTGCCCATCCGAGAGCCGGTCGTAGAGGCGGGAGGTCTCGGCATCGATCATGATCGACTCGATGGCCTCGGCGTCGTATCGGTAGAGCAGGTTCGACAGCGAGCAATCCCCCCAGAAGCACCCCGAGACATGAAGCTCGACCAGAAGGCCGGCCACGGCGTCGAGCATCTGGTCGCGTCTCGGGCCAAAGCCGGAACCACTGACCAGATGCCGGTAGGGAAAGGTGTGCTCGACATATCGGGTGATGACTGCGGCCGACTGCTCGTCATGAGGGTCGAGCCATACCCGCTCCACCAGACCCACCACCTCGGCCGACCTCGTCGTTCGTTCCTCGAGGGCCCGGAACACCTGGTATTCACTGTTGGCCAGCCTTCTGGGCAGCTCCTTGATCACGAACACGCCTTCGTCGTAGGCGACGAAGACCACCGGATGACGATGGATCCCGGTCGGCATCTCGACCAGACGCTCATGGACCCAGTCGTTGACTGGCTGGTCCCAGGGGAGATCGAGGAACTCCGGGTTGCCGGGCCGGATCAGGAGATGTGGGGTGCCCATCGAGATTCATTCTGGCGCTCCGCGCCAAGAGCATGGTAGATCGCCGCTTGACAGCGGACCTCCAGACTTTGTAAGTTTACTTAACTTTCTTTGGAGGAGGAAAGGTTTGGCTGTCGACAGCAATCAGAGCGACCGGCGTCATGCCAAGGCGACCCGTCACGATTCACGTCGCAGCAACCTCCGCACCACCCTCGAGCTGGTCTCCGACCAGGGTGCCACCAGCAGAGCCGAGATCGCACGGCAGACCGGTCTATCCCGTGCCGCCGTCTCGAGTCTGGTCGGCGAGTTGATCGAGAACGGTCTGCTCCGCGAATTGGGCCAAGGCACCTCTGCAGGTGGCAAGCCGCCGACACTCCTCGCCCTCAATGAGAGGGGCCGTGACATCGTGGCGATAGATCTCGGTCACCGGCCGTTCCGGGGAGCATTGGTGGATTTGAGCGGGCGGATCCACGAGCGTGTCGATGCAGATCAGGCAGACACCGCCCCGGTCGGTGCAAAAGCCCACGAGGTGGCAGTCGATCTGATCGAGACACTGATCGCGAAGTCCACTGCCCCGGTTCTCGGGATTGGAGTCGGTGCTCCCGGTGTGATCAACCCCGAAGGCACAGTCCTCGAGGCCACGAACCTCGACTGGCATGGATTCGATCTGGGCACCGAGTTGCGGCGACGGTTCGACATCCCCGTCTCGATCGCCAACGATGCCGCGATGGCGGCTCTGTTCGAGTTCCGCCGCCGCCCCACCGACCGCAATCTCATCCTGGTCAAGCTCGGCCGTGGGGTCGGAGCCGGGGTCGTCCTCAATGGAGCTCTCCATCGGGGAGAGCATTCGGCCGCAGGTGAGATCGGCCACGTCAGAGTGAAGGACGATGGTGACACCTGTCGCTGTGGGAACTCCGGGTGTCTCGAGACCGTCGCCAGCGTGCCGGCCATCTTGCGTCGCCTGGGTGCCGACCCGGAGCGTCATCCATGGGACGCACTTGCCCTCGCCGGTCTCGTCGGCGACGAGCCAGTCCGCCGGGCACTTTCCGAGGCGGGCCGCCATATCGGGATGGTCCTGGCCAACGTCGTGGCGACCCTCGACATCGGCCACGTCGTGCTGGCGCCGGAACTGCTGAACGCCAGCGACATACTCATCGAGGAGATTCGCAACGAGATGCGCAGCCGCATCCTCCCCGCAACAGCGGATCTGATCGAGATCGAGGCCACCCAGATCGGAGCGGACCTCGTCCTGGCCGGCGCAGCCTCTGGCGTCCTCGTCGACCGACTCGGGGTGGTATTGCGATGACAACGACGGTCGGAATCGACATCGGCGGCTCATCCACGTCAGCCGTCGCCATCGGACCCGAAGGGCAAGTCTTGGGCCGTCATCAGATCAAGACGGGTGTCGAGGGTGGCCGGCAAATGGTCTCCTCGGCCGTCGCCGCATTCTCCGCGCTCGAGGTCGACGATTGCGCGGCGATTGGGGTGGGAGTGCCAGGTCAAGTCGATCCGACGACGGGTCGAGTGGCCATGGCAGTGAACCTCGGCGTAGGCGCGGAGTCGTACGGCCTGGCAAACGAGATCGAGGCGGCGCTCGGCGTCCCGGTGACCGTCGAGAACGATGTGCATGCGGCAGCGGTAGGGGCGTACGAGAGTCTTCGCCTCGATGGCCAGAGCCCGGAGAGCCTTGCCCTGGTCAGCATCGGAACCGGAATCGGTGCCGGAGTCGTAGTGAAGGGTGCATTGTTACGCGGGGCACGAGGCATGGCTGGTGAGATCGGGCATGTCGTCGTCGACGGGTCGGGCGTCATGTGCCGATGTGGCCAGCGGGGATGTCTCGAGGCCGTCGCGGCCGGCCCCGCCATATCGAGGGCATGGCCCAAAGGAGTGAACGGGACTGCGGCCACTGCCCTGTTCGGAGCGGCCTCGGATGGTGATGCCGCCGCCGAGAAGGTGGCCGGTCGGATTGCAGGCCATCTCACCACCGCACTCATCTGGCTGGCGGCGACCTACGACACCGAGGTGATCGTCCTGGCCGGCGGAGTATCCGGTGCGGGCGACCCCTTTCTGGCGGCGGTGCGCGAACAGGTCGGCCGCCGCGGCGTGGCATCTGAGCTCGCCGCCCGCCGGCTACGACCGGAGCAGGTCATCCTGGCTAGGGTCGATGACCCGCCTGGGCCTCGGGGCGCAGCCGTCCTGGCTGCCAATCATCTTCTTCAAACGCGGGAGTCACCCGCAGAAAGCAAGCAGAAACAATGAGCAACCAAGAAGGAGGAACGGTATGAAGAAATACCGGAACTGGCTCGGTGCTGGCAGTGGTGATGGCGTTCGTCATCGCCGCCTGTGGAGGCGGCGACGGTGAAGAGGCCACCACGACTCGCCGGCGAGACAGCCACCACCGCAGCGGGTGCCACGACGACGGCCGCCGAGGGTGGGGCAACGACGACCGCCGGTGCGCCGGCGGAGTCGACTGGCTACGACACACTGGACGAGGCGATGAGCGGTGCGTTCGAGGGAACCACGGTCGAGATCGTGGCCCAGTGGGTTGAAGGCGAAGAGGAGAACTTCAACGCGGCCCTCGATCCCTTCCGTGAGGCCACCGGGATCGACGTTCAGTACGAAGGTCTCCCCGACTACGAGTTGGCCCTCCAGACCAGGGTCGACGGCGGCGACGCTCCCGATCTCGCCCAGATCGCACAGCCAGGCAAGATGGCTTCATACCAGGCGGATGGCCAACTGGTCGACATCAGCAGCTGGTTCAACGTCGACAAGCTCCGTGAAGAGCAGGTCGCCGGTTTCGTCGAGCTGACCGAGGTCGACGGTGGTGTCTACGGCGTGTACTACAAGACCGACGTCAAGTCGATCGTGTGGTACCCGGTCGCACCGTTCGAAGAGGCCGGCTACGCGATTCCCACCACCTGGGACGAGATGACCGCTCTCAGCGATCAGATCATCGCCGATGGCAATGGCAACCCATGGTGCATCGGGATCGAGTCCGAGGCCGCTGACGGTTGGGTCGCCACCGACTGGCTCGAGGACATCGTCCTGCGGACCGCCGGGGTCGACTTCTACAACCAGTGGTGGAAGCACGAGGTCCCCTTCAACTCTCCCGAGGTGCTCGCGGCCGCGGAGCAGATGTCGGCGATCTGGTTCGCCCCGGACTATGTGTTCGGCGGTAACACGGCCATCAACGCCACCAACATCCGTGACGTGGCGAACCCGATGTTCGATGCTGCCGGACCACAGTGCTGGTTCCAGAAGCAGGCGTCCTGGATCCCCGAGTTCTGGCCCGGGAACCGTGACGTCCCCGACCGGGAAGCGTGGGCAAACCCGCCCGGGGAGGCGAGCTCGTTCTTCTACCTCCCGGGCATCGATCCCGCAGTGGGCAACCCGGTTCTGGGAGCAGGCGACATGTTCTCCATGTTCACAGATGGTGACCGGCCCGAGGTTCGGGCGCTGCTCGAGTACCTGGCCACACCGCAAGGAGCGCAAGCCTGGATCGAAGTAGGTGGCTTCATCAGCCCCAACACGACGGTCCCGCAGGATTGGTACACCACGTACCCCAACACCGAGTTGGTGCCGATCCTGAACGAGGCTGACGCCTTTGGCTTCGACGCAAGTGACCTCATGCCGGCAGAGGTCGGCGCCGGTTCGTTCTGGACCGGGATGGTCGACTGGGTAGCCGCCAACGGCGAAGGCACCGAGGAGATATTCCAATCAATCGAAGATGGCTGGCCCGCAGGCTGAGCCATCACTGAGTCGAGGTCCCCGGCGGCGACGTCGGGGCCCTCTCTTTTGTTAGGTTCGGTGTCGGCGTTTGAGGAGTTCGATTGCCCGAGGCTGTTGAAGCCCAGTTAGAGACGAACCGCCGACCACCGTTGTCGATCGTTCGCGATCTCACGGTCGCGGTCGGCGTCATCGTCCTCATCTGGCTCGGGTTGAGGGTCCTCCGCTCCGAGACCGCGCTCGACGCCCTGGGACCCTTTGGCGGCAAGCTGGTGCAGGCCCTGATCGGCATTGTCCTCGGCGTCGTCGGCATCTGGGCGCTGTTCGTGGTGGCCAACTCCCTGGTAGAGCTGCTGCCCGCCCGCGCCACGACAGTCATCCGCCCCTACGTGTTCGTCGGACCGGCGATCGTCGTGCTCTCCATCTTCCTGTTGGCGCCGGCGGTGGGGACGATCATCCAAAGCTTCACCGAGGTTCCCGAAGGCGAAGGGCCTTTCTACAACTACGTTCAGGCGTTCACCGATCCGGCCCTCCAGATCGCATTGCGCAACAACGCGATCTGGCTCATCCTGGCGCCGGCCGGAGCACTCCTCATCGGTCTCGCCTTCGCCGGGTCTGGTCGATCGGGTCAAGCGCGAGTCTCTGGCCAAGTCCTTCATCTTCATCCCACTCTGCATCTCGGGAGCCGGGGTCGCCGTCATCTGGCGCTTCATCTACGAGTGGCGCCCCGAGGGCCAGCCACAGATCGGGATCCTCAACGCCATCGTCACCTCCTTCGGCGGGGAGCCCGTCCCCTGGCTCCAGGAGATCCCCACCAACACCCTGGCTCTCATCGTCGCCTTCGTCTGGATCCAGACCGGTTTCGCCATGGTCATCCTCTCCGCCGCGATCAAAGGCGTTCCGGTAGAGCTGATGGAAGCGGCCCGAATCGACGGGGCCGGCGAATTCCAGACCTTCCTCCGCATAGTGCTGCCGTCGATACGGGGGTCGGTCATCACGGTTTTCACCGTCACCGCGATCGCCGTGCTCAAGGTCTTCGACATCGTCTACGTGACCACCAACGGGAACTTCGAGACCGACGTGATCGCCAATCGAATGTTCAACGAGATGTTCCGCTTCCGGAATTTCGGCTTCGCCACCGCCCTGGCAGTGATCCTCCTTGTAGCGGTGATCCCGATCATGGTGGTCAACGTGCGAAATCTCCGTAGACAAGGGATCGGAGCATGACCGCAGAGACAGTCGAAGGCGTCCCTCCTCTCACTGGCGACACCGTGGCAACGGCAACGACGACGGCGCCGAAACGCGGGCAGTCGAGCGGGTGGCTGGCGAAGGTCTTGGTCCTGATCATCGGAATCGCATGGACCATCCCCACCGCTGGAGTCTTCATCAGCTCATTTCGGCCCGAGACCGAGGTGGCCACCAGTGGCTGGTGGACGGTGTTCACCCACCCATTCGACTTCACCCAGTACACCCTGGCCAATTATCAGAGGGTGCTCACCTCTGAGGACATGTTCGAGGCGTTCGTCAACAGCCTCATAGTCACCATCCCGGCCACGGTCATCCCGATCACGCTGGCCGCATTCGCCGCCTACGCGTTTGCCTGGACCAGGTTCCGCGGCCGCAGCTTCCTCTTCGCTGTCGTGGTGGGACTTCTGGTCATCCCGCTCCAGATGTCGCTCGTCCCCCTGCTCAGGCTGTACGGCAACTATGACCTGACCGGGACCTTCGTCGGCGTCTGGCTGGCGCACGCCGGTTTCGGGCTTCCGCTGGCCATCTACCTGCTCTACAACTACATCTCCCAGCTGCCCAAAGACATCTTCGAGTCGGCTTACATCGACGGAGCGACTCCCTTCACCACTTTCACGAAGCTGGTGATCCCGCTCTCCTACCCGGCGCTGGCGTCCTTCGCCATCTTCCAGTTCCTCTGGGTGTGGAACGACTTGCTGGTGTCGCTGGTCTTCCTCGGCACCAACCCTGATGTCGCCGTAGTGACAGTGAGTCTGGCC
Organism: uncultured Acidobacteriota bacterium; assembly: GCA_963843585.1. Taxonomy (GTDB): domain Bacteria; phylum Actinomycetota; class Acidimicrobiia; order Spongiisociales; family ZC4RG35; genus JARDZU01. The sequence continues at coordinate 430,926 of CAWJLJ010000019.1, read as the reverse complement.
CAACTGGTGGGGAGCCGGGGCGCGGCGTGGCATCTGCTCACCGCAGGGGCCTTCGTCTCCATGGTCATTCCCTTGATCGTGTTCATCACTCTGCAGCGGTTCTTCGTCCGCGGCCTCCTCGCCGGCTCTGTCAAGGGCTGAGGCCCGGCCGGGGTCGAGATGAGCGTCGCCGATCCCCATCTGATGCTGGCGTTCGAGGGAACCGAGGTCCCCGACTGGCTGCGCCAACGCCTCGAGGAGTCTCCCCCTGCCGGCGTCACCCTGTTCCGCGAGTGGAACATGACCTCCCCGGGCCAGGTGGCCGAGCTCACCTCGGCCCTGCAGGATGCCAACTCGTCACCGCTGCCCCTCCTGATCGCAGTCGACCAGGAGGGCGGCCAACTGATCGGGCTCACCGGGTCGACCGAATTCGCCGGCAACATGGCGATCGGGGCCACGGGCGATGTCGACCTTGCCTCTCAGGTGGCCGTCGCCATGGGCCGGGAGCTGGCCGCGGTAGGCATCAACGTCAACTACGCACCTGTTGCCGATGTCGCCTCGCGGGCAGACAACCCGTCACTCGGGATTCGATCGTTCGGGGATGACCCCGAGCAGGTCGCCCGTCTCACCGGCGCCATGGTCACCGGATACTCGAGTACCGGGGTGCACGCCACCCTCAAGCATTTCCCGGGCAGCGGAGAGGCCGCGGTCGACCCCCACTATGAGCTCCCGCGGTTGGACCTCGACCGGGACCGGCTGGAGGAAGTCGAATTGCGCCCGTTCCAGGCGGGAATCGCCGCCGGGGCGGAGCTGCTGATGGTCGCCCATCAGGTGGTGCCTGCCCTCACCGGCAGCCCCGATGTATCCATCTGTGCCTCGGAGGCAGGGATCAATGGCTTCGTCAGGTCGGAGCTCGGGTTCGACGGTCTGGTGATCTCGGATGCCCTCGACATGGGGGCACTCGACCAGGGCCCGGCCCAGGTGGTCGAGATCATCGCCATGATGCGGGCCGGGACCGACCTCCTCCTCTGCATGCCCGACCCTGGGTTGCAGGAGCGGGTGCGGATGGCGGTGGAAAGAGGTCACTCCCGGGGACTCATCGCCGACGACATGCTGAAGCCCGCGATCGCCCGGGTAGAGCGTCTGCGCAGCTCGCACCGCACGGCACTAGATGCGCCCGGACATCGTGGGCTCGCCTGATCACCTCCAGCTGGCCAAACGTCTCGCCGAGGAATCGATCACCCTGGTCCGCAACGACGACTCCCTGATCCCGCTTCGATCTGAGCCCGGCCTGCGGATCCTCTCTCTGGAACCGGAGCCGGTCAATGTCACCCCGGCCGACACCACGGCCCTCTATCCCCCGCAACTGGCAGCGGCTCTCCGGGTCAGGCACCCCCATGTCACCGAGGTGGTCTACCCCCACCGTCCGGAGCGAAGCGATATCTCGGCTGTAGTCGAGAAGGCGGAGGACCATGACTTGATCATCCTCGGGACCGTCACCGCGACGCCGGGACAGGTCGATCTGGCCAATGCCCTCCTCGAATTGGGGAAGCCGCTGATCACCGTCGCCTTGCGAACTCCGTTCGATCTGGCCACATATCCGGGCTCTAGGACCCATGTCTGCACGTACAGCTCACACCGGCCATCGCTCGACGCCCTGACGTCCGCCCTGTTCGGCGACATTTCCTTCGAGGGCCATCTGCCCGCAGCCATCCCCGGGCTCTACCCGCGTGGGCACGGGATCGAGACATGACCGGACCTGGTGGCGCCACCGGGTTGATCGACATACAGATCAACGGTGGCTGGGGTCACGACTTCACCGCCGACCCGTCCAGCATCTGGGAAGTCGGACGGCATCTCCCCGAGACGGGTGTCAGCGGCGTTCCTCCCCACCATCGTCTCCGCGCCGTACGAATTCGTCGATGCCGCCATCGAAGTCATCAAGGCCGGCCCTCCTCAGGGCTATGACGGTGCCGATGCAGTGGGACTTCACATCGAGGGACCGTGGATCTCCCAGGAGTGGAAGGGTGCACACAACCCCGATCACCTCAGACTGCCCGACCCGGGCGTGGCCCGGCGATGGGCTGAGTCGGGTGCGGTGCGGATGGTGACCCTCGCCCCGGAATTGGACCTTGCCTTCGAAACGGCCGGGATCCTCTCCGATTCAGGTGTGGTGGTCTCGGCGGGGCACAGCGGCGCCGACTTCGAAACCGCAGCGGCGGCTCTCGACGGCCCCTGGTCGAGCGTGACCCATCTCTTCAACCAGATGAGCCCGTTTCACCACCGCTCCCCCGGTCTCGTCGGCGCTGCGATCCTCTCCGACCGTCCTTGCGGGGTGATCGTCGATGGGATCCACGCCGATCCGGCTTCCGTTCGGCTTGCCTGGGAACTCCTGGGTCCGGAGCGGTTCATCCTGGTGACCGACGCGATGCAGGCGACCGGGCTTGGTGAGGGGATCTACATCCTCGGCGACCGCGAGGTGTTCGTGGGTCCCGAGGGCCCTCGGATCGGACGCGCCATCCTCGCCGGCAGCACCCTGACCATGGACCAGGCGGTGTCCAATCTCCACGAATGGACCAACGCCACCGAGGATCAGGCCCGTGCCTGCGCCTCGACAAACCCGGCCCTTCTCCTCGGACCTGGAGAGTGGGCGCTGATGGGACTTCTCGAGGAGATCCGGGAGCAGCCGGAGGTCATTGCCCGCACCACCACGGTCAACGCCGAGCCGGCCCAGCGGGTGGCCGAACTCGCCGCGGGCTGCACCCACGCCGTGATCGCAGCACGTGGGACCTCCGACAACGCCGGCCGCTATGCCCAATACGTTTGGGGCACCCGCAACGGGCTCTCGGTAGGCCTCACCACACCATCGCTCTTCTCGGTCTACGACCGCCCTCCCCGCCTCGAAGGGGCATTGGTGGTCGGGATCTCTCAGAGCGGAGAGTCGCCCGACATCGTCTCGGTCCTCCAGGAAGGCCGCGAGCAGGGTCGGCCCACTGTCGCCATAACCAACGAGCCCGACTCCCCCCTTGCCGACGTGGCCGATGTCGTCATCGACCTCGATGCCGGCGAGGAGCGGGCGGTGGCCGCCACGAAGACCTACACCGCCCAGCTGACGGTGGTGGCGTTGATATCGGAAGCCATGTCCGGGGCGACCGGGACCATCGAAGGGATTCCTTCTCTGGTCGAGCACGCCCTGCGCCAGGAGAGTCGGGCGGCGGAGACGGCGATGGCGCATGCCGCGATGGAGTATTGCGCCGTGCTGGGCCGCGGCTTCAACCAGGCCACCGCGTTCGAGTGGGCGCTCAAACTCCAGGAGCTCACCCAGGTCGTGGCCCAGCCCTTCTCGACGGCCGATTTCCTCCACGGTCCAATCGCTGTGCTCGAGCCCGGCTATCCGGTGCTCGCCGTCGCGGCTCGTGGCCCGGCAATCGACGATGTGATCGACGTCCTGCGGCGGTGCAAGGAGGCCGGGGCATCTTTGGTCGCGATCGGCAACGACACCAGATTGGCTGAGATTGCACCCGGTGCCCTCGAGCTCGAGACCGAGATCGACGAGTGGCTGTCCCCGATCCCTGCGGTCGTATTGGGCCAGCTCTTTGCCTACCACCTCACGCTGGCCAAGGGTCTCGACCCCGAGCAACCCCGGGGCCTGCACAAAGTCACTCGGACGACATAGCCCGATCGAAGGCTCGCGCGGCGAGGACCAGTGCTCCGGCCAAACCGGACATGTCGCCCAGCCCGGGCGGAACCACGAACCCTGATTCGTGCTCGGCGAGCCCCGGGTAGCCGGACAGCTCGTCGATCAAGCTCTCGTTGACCCGGTCGATCAGGCCGGGTAGACGTGATACGCCCCCGCCCACGATCACTCGCTCCGGAGCCAGGATGTACACCAGGTTCCGGATCATCTGGGCGAGATAGAAGGCCTCGATCTCGACGGCCGTCGCCAGGTCGGCTCCCGATAGAGCTTCTCCCCGGATCCCCGACCGCCCCTCGATCGCCGGGCCGCTGGCCAGTCCTTCGAGACAATCCCCATGGAGGCGGCAGATGCCGGCATAGTCATCGTCTGGGTGACGTCGCACCGAGATGTGGCCCATCTCGGGATGCCCCAGCCCGTGGATCGGCTCACCATCGATCAGGGCACCACCGCCGATCCCGGTGCCGACGGTGACATAGACAAAGGTGCCTAGCCCCCGGGCCGGCGCCCCACCGGCTCTCGCCGAGCGCTGCGCCATTGACATCGGTGTCCAGGCCGATCGGGACATCGATCGCATTCCTGACCGGACCGACCAGGTCTGTCCCCGACCAGCCCTCCTTGGGTGTGACCCCGATACGACCGCCAACGAGGCCCAATGGACCGAAGGCGGCGATCCCGATCGCTTCGGGCGCCTGCTCCCTCAGGAACTCGACCACCCTCCCCAGAGTCTCCGCCGGCCCGGTCGTGGGAAAGGTGACTTTCCTCGACAAGTCATCCGGTGACGAGCCGACCGCGCACAGGGTCTTGGTCCCCCCGATCTCGACCGCCCCGTACTCACGCATACCCTCATTTTGCCGCCAGAAGGGTTCAGGAGACGCAGGGATGGCCCGATGTTCTTGACATGAGTACGGGCAGGTTGTTTACTTGGAATCCACACGTGAGACAGTTGTTCGCCGCCGCCGACGTACTCCTTCTTATCGTGTAGCGCGCGCAAACAGACCTGCGTGCGCTCAACCCTCCACCCCGGAGGGTTTTTTGTTACCCGACACCATGACAGAACCAACCAACTTCACCGGATCACACTCACTCCTTCGTAGCCTGGAGTACGAAGGGGTCGAGATCATTTTCGGCGTGCCCGGAGGTGCCATTCTCCCCGCCTACGACCCCCTCCTTGACAGTCCAATAAGGCATGTGCTGGCCCGGCACGAGCAGGGCGCCGGGCACATGGCCGAGGGCTTTGCCCAGGCCACTGGACTGGTGGGCGTGGTGATGGCTACCTCCGGGCCCGGAGCGACCAATCTGATCACTCCGTTGCAGAACGCCCTGATGGACTCGACGCCGATCGTCGCCATCACCGGGCAGGTACCCACATCGGCGATCGGGAGCGACGCCTTCCAGGAGGCCTACACAACCGGTCTCGCCATGCACTGCACCAAGCACTCATACATGGCGACCGATGCCGACGACATCCCGAACCTGATCCACGAGGCCTTCCACCTCGCCTCCACCGGGAGGCCCGGGCCGGTCCTCGTCGACATCCCCAAGGACGTCCTCAACCAGATCACCACGTGGCGGGAGCCACATCTGAACAATCTCCCCGGCTACAAGCCGACCGTCTCGGGGCATCCGATGCAGATCCGGGCCGCTCTCGACATGATCGAAAAGGCCGAGCGACCGGTGCTCTACGTCGGCGGCGGAGTGATCAAGGCCGGGGCCGCTCCCGAGCTGCTCGCCTTCGCCGAGGCCGTCAACGCCCCCGTCGTCACGACGCTGATGGCCCGCGGCGCCTTCCCCGACGACCATCCCCTCGCCCTGGGCATGCCGGGCATGCATGGGCTGTACACCGCCACCACCGCCATCCAGAAATCCGACGTCCTGGTGAGCCTCGGTGCGAGATTCGACGACCGGGTCACCGGCGACCCGAACGCCTTTGCCCCCGATGCCAAGATCATTCACGTCGACGTGGATCCCGCCGAGATCGGCAAGGTGCGGGCAGCCGACGTCCCCATCGTCGGCGACGCCCGTTCGGTGCTGAACGATCTGCTGAGCGGTCTCCGCGCCCGACGCGAGGTGGCCGATTCCCCGGCCCGGGAAGATTGGTTCGCCCAGCTCGGCCGGTGGAAGGATCAGTACCCCCTCGCCTACGAGCAGGACCCGGATGGGCCGATCAAGGTCCAGCATTTCATCGAGAGGCTCTACTCGATCACCGGTGGAGATGCCGTGGTCGCCGCCGGCGTCGGCCAGCACCAGATGTGGGCCTCCCAGTTCTGGGGCTTCCGTGAGCCGAGATCCTGGATCAATTCAGGCGGTCTGGGGACGATGGGATTCGCCGTTCCGGCAGCGGTTGGTGCCAAGGCGGCCCGACCAGACGACCTGGTCATCGCCCTCGACGGCGACGGCTGCTTCCAGATGACCTGCCAGGAGCTGATCACTGCCACTACCGAGGAGATCCCGGTCAAGATCATCGTCTTCAACAACGGCGGCTACGGGATGGTCAAGCAGTGGCAGAACCTCTTCTATGGCGGCCGCCTCTCCGCCGTCGACCTCGGGTTCACCTATCCCGATTACCCCAAGCTCGCCGAGGCGATGGGTTGCGTCGGCCTCAGGGTCGACCATCCGTCTGAGATCGACAATGCCATCGAGAAGGTTCTGTCCGTCAACGACCGCCCCGTCGTCCTCGAAGTCGTGGTCGACGGCGAGGAGATGTGCTTCCCGATGGTCCCCGCCGGCGGCTCGAACGACCGTGTCGTGATGCGACGAGACGAGCTCTGATGCAGCACACCCTCACAGTGCTCGTCGAGGACAAGCCCGGGGTCCTGGCCCGGATATCGGCAATGTTCGCCAACCGCGCCTTCAACATCCATTCACTGGCAGTCGGGCCGACTCATCAGGATGGGCGATCCCGGATCACGCTCGTCGTCGATGCACCAGAGCTCGAGCAGCTGAAGAAGCAGCTCAACAAGCTGGTCAACGTGATCAAGGTCCAGGAGATGGAGCCGGCAGAGGCACTGGAACGAGAAGTGATGATCATCCGGATCAGCGCCCAGCCGGCGACGAGGGGCGAAGTCCGCGACACGGCCTCGTTGTTCGACGCCAGAGTCATCGATATCAGCTCTTCGGCCATGACCTTCGAGGTGGCGGGTACGCCGCAACACCTCAGGACCTTCCTCGAGCATCTCGGCCCCTACGGCGTCATCGACCTGGTCAAGTCGGGCCGCATCGCCATGAAACGGGAGTCGGAGCTGAGCCCGGCCCCGGTGACAGCAGGAGTGGGAAGATGACCCGCGCCGCCCTCTCCCTTCGTCTCCTGGCTCTCCTGAGCCTTCTCGGCCTCGCTCTTATCTAGCCGGAACGCCCCACCGGGCAGACCGGCGCCCCGACGAGACCACGAGATTCAGGAGAGACAATGGAAGACCGAGTAAGGATTTTCGACAGCACACTCAGAGACGGCGAACAGGCGCCCGGTATCGCCCTCGACCCCGATCAGAAGGTGGCGATCGCCACCCAGCTGGCGCGCCTGGGGGTCGACATCATCGAGGCCGGGTTCCCCATCTCCTCGCCCGGGGACTTCCGGGCGGTGACCCGGATCGCCCAGGAAGTGCAGGGCCCAACCATCGCCGCCCTGGCTCGTGCCCAGGCCGAGGACGTGGACCGTGCCTGGGAGGCGATTCGTGACGCTGCCGATCCCCGGATCCATGTGTTCCTGGCCACCTCACCCATCCACATGCAGCACAAGCTCCGCATGAATGAGGAAGAGGTGCTCGCGACGGTCAAGGCCAATGTGGCGCGCGCCCGCGATTACACCGAGAACGTCGAGTATTCGCCGGAGGATGCGACCCGTTCTGATCCCTCCTTTGTGATAGCCGTTTGCCAGGCGGCCGTCGAAGCGGGTGCCACCACCGTGAACATCCCCGACACGGTGGGTTACGCGACCCCGAACGACTATGGCATCTTGATCCGACGCATCGTGGAGGAGGTCAAGGGGGACCGTGAGGACGTGGTCGTATCGACCCATTGCCACAACGATCTGGGTCTGGCCGTCGCCAACTCCCTCGCAGCAGTGGAGGCCGGAGCGCGACAGGTGGAGGGCGCCATCAACGGGATAGGCGAACGCGCCGGTAACACCTCGATAGAGGAGGTGGTCATGGCGTTGCGCGTACGTGCCGACGCGTACGGCGTCGGCGTCGGAGTCACCACCGAGGAGATCTACGAGACATCGAGACTGGTCTCGGAGCAGACGGGCTACCCCATCCAGTTCAACAAGGCCGTGGTCGGGCGCAACGCCTTCGCCCACGAGTCGGGGATCCATCAGCACGGCGTGCTCAGGGAGCGCACCACATACGAGATAATGGACCCCGTGGCAGTAGGCATGGGCAGCTCGGTGATCGTGATCGGTAAGCACTCCGGGCGCGCCGCCTTCAGGCACGCGTTGGATCAGCTTGGACTCGAGGTCAGCGACGCCGTTTTCGAGACTTCGTTCGCCCGGATGAAGGAGGTGGCCGACCGTTCCGGCGAGGTGACCCCGGATCAGATCCGGGTCATCGTCGAGGAGGTCATCGCCGGGATCGAGGTACTGGACGGGGTCACGGCCTCGTTCGAATGAGCAGCTATTCCATAGCGAGAGTCCCCGGCGACGGGACCGGCCCCGAGGTAGTCGGCGAGGCGGTGAAGGTCCTCGACGTCGCTGCTGAAGTCCACGGCTTCGAACTCCAATACAACGACCTCGACCTCGGTGGCGAGCGCTACCTGAGGACGAATGAAACCCTCACCGGGGCGGACCTCCAGGCCCTGGGCAGCGCCGACGCCATTCTCTTCGGCGCCGTCGGCCATCCACAGGTGCCGCCCGGTGTCCTCGAGCAGGACATCCTGCTGAGGATGCGTCGGGAGCTCGACCAGTTCATCAACCTGCGGCCCGTGAAGCTCCATCCCGGGGTCAAGGGCCCGCTCCGCGACGTCCGGCCCGAGGACGTCGATTTCGTGGTGGTCAGGGAGAACAGCGAGGGTCTCTATGCCGGCCAGGGTGAGTTCACCGCCAAAGGCTCACCATTCGAAGTGGCTGTGCAGCAGTCGGTCAACAGCCGGTTCGCCGTCGAGCGCTGCATCCGATACGCCTTCGACCTGGCCGGGAGTCGGCCCAGGCGACACCTCACCCTCTGCGGGAAGACCAACGTCCTCACCTATGCATGGGATCTGTGGTCGAGAGTGTTCCATGAGGTGAGCGCCGAGTACCCCCATGTCGAGACGTCCTACGCACACGTCGATGCGGCGTGTCTTTGGATGGTCGAGGACCCCGGCCGATTCGACGTCATCGTGACCGACAACATGTTCGGCGACATCATCACCGACCTGGCAGCCGCCATCCAGGGCGGTCTCGGCATAGCCTCCGGGGCCAACATCAACCCCAACGGTGTCTCCATGTTCGAGCCGATCGGCGGCACCGCCCCCGGGTTCGAGGGAACCGGGCTCATCAACCCGCTCGCCGCCATCGGAGCCGCAGGCATGATGCTTCGGATCGTCGGCGAGGACGCTGCGGCCAACGCCGTCGAGAGCGCCGTCGGTGAGGTGGCCGGCTCGCTTCCCTCCCTTCGCGCCGGCGAGATGGGAATCAGCACGACCGAGGTCGGTGACCGGGTCGCCTCGCTCGTCGCCGAGCCCGAGAAGGCCGGGACCCCGGCATGACCGCACCGCGCACTCTTTTTCAGAAGGTGTGGGACAACCACATCGTGATCGACGCAGATCCGACACTGCTCTACGTCGATCTGCATCTCGTCCACGAGGTCACCTCGCCACAGGCATTCGCCGGTCTCAACCAGTCGGGCAGGACCGTGAGACGACCCGACCTGACGGTGGCCACGGTTGACCATGGCATCCCCACCACCGGTCGCTCCCTCGGGATTCGCGACCCTCTCTCCAAACGGCAGATCGATGCCATCGTCCAGAACTGCAAGGACCACGGCATCACGATGTTCGGCCTCGACGACCCACGACAGGGAATCGTCCACGTCGTCGGTCCCGAGCAGGGTCTGACCCAACCCGGGCTGCTCGTCGTATGTGGTGACAGCCACACCTCGACTCATGGAGCGTTCGGGGCCCTGGCGTTCGGGATCGGCACCACAGAGGTCGAGCACGTCCTCGCCACCCAGACGATCTGGCAGGCCAAACCGCAGTCGATGGCGGTCGAGGTCGAGGGCGAACTGCCCTGGGGAGTCGCCGCCAAGGACCTGATCCTGGGGATCATCGCCCAGATCGGCGTGTCCGGGGGGACCCGACATGTCATCGAGTACCGCGGCAAGGCGATACATGACCTGTCCATGGAGCAGAGGATGACCATCTGCAACATGTCGATCGAGGGTGGAGCCCGGGCCGGGATGATCGCCCCCGACGAGACCACGATTCGGTACATCGAGGGTCGACCCTTCGCGCCGAAGGGCGCCCAGTGGGACGAGGCGGTGTCGGCCTGGGAGAGCCTGGTCACCGATCCCGATGCAGTGTTCGACAAGGTGGCGGTCCTCGATGCTTCCCGTCTTGTCCCTCACGTCAGCTGGGGGGTCAACCCGGCCCAGACCGTCCCGGTCACCGGATCGGTTCCGTCCCCGGACTCGTACGACGACCCCCTGCAGCGCGACGCCGCCGTGCGCGCCCTCGAGTACATGGCCCTGAGACCGGGGACGCCCATCCTCGACATCGCGGTCGACCACGTATTCCTTGGCTCTTGCACGAACGGGAGGATCGAGGACCTCCGCGCCGCTGCCAAGGTCGTCGAGGGCCGCAGGGTCGACTCGAGGGTGAGCGCCGTGGTCGTTCCGGGATCGATGCAGGTCAAGGCCCAAGCCGAGTCCGAGGGTCTTCACGAGGTCTTCGAGGCCGCCGGGTTCTCCTGGAGGGACGCCGGCTGCTCGAGCTGTCTGGCCATGAACCCCGATGTCATCCCCGCCGGGGAGCGATGCGCATCGACCTCGAACAGGAACTACGAAGGGCGTCAGGGCCGTGGGGCCCGGACCCATCTCGTCAGCCCCGCAATGGCCGCTGCGGCTGCGGTAGCGGGCCATTTCGTCGATGTCAGGGAATGGGAGGACTCGTGAAGCCCGTCACCACGATCACCGGCACGATGCTGCCCCTCGACCGCGGCGACGTGGACACAGATCAGATCATCCCCCAGCAGTTCCTGAAGCGGATCGAGCGGGACGGCTACGGGGAGTTCCTCTTCTACAACTGGGCCCACACCGACGACGGCACGCCGAGCTCCGACTTCATCCTCAACGATCCCGCCCGCCGGGGAGCCCGTGTGCTGGTCACAGGACCGAACTTCGGGTGCGGCTCCTCACGTGAGCACGCGCCGTGGGCGATCCAACAATGGGGCTTCGAGGCGGTCATCACCGCGTCGGCTGCCGACATCTTCCGCAACAACTCGAGCTATGTCGGTCTGCTGGTAGTCGAACTGGCCCAGGATGCGGTCACCCGCCTGATCGAGATGGCTTCTGACCCCACGGCAGAGGTCAGCATCGATCTGGAGAGCCAAACCGTGACAGCCGACGGACTCGAAGAGCACTTCGATTTCGACCCGACCGCCAAGGAGCGGCTTCTGACCGGGCTCGATGGGATCGGCGTGACGATGAGCCACGACGACCTGATCGCCTCCCACGAGGAGGCGCGACCGGCGTGGCTGCCCACAACGGTCGACGTCTCCTCCTGAGGTAGTCAGCCTCCGAATCCCAGCGCCAGCATCAGGTCCTGGAACTGATCCAATCGAAGCGATTGCGGGCCGTCGCTGAGGGCATTGTCCGGGTCGGGGTGGATCTCCACCATGATCCCGTGGGCGCCAATCGCCTGAGCCGCAAGCGCCAAGGGCGCCACGAGGTCACGATCCCCCGCCGCATGCGACGGATCGACGATGATCGGCAGATGGGTTCGCTGCCGGAGCACCGGCACGGCGCTCAGGTCGAGGGTGTTCCGGGTCGACGTCTCGAAGGTCCGGATGCCCCGCTCGCAGAGGAACACCTGCTGGTTCCCCTCGGACAGGATGTATTCGGCCGCCTGCAACAGCTCGTCGAGAGAGGAGCTCATCCCCCGTTTCAGCATCACGGGGCGATGAGCTCGACCCGCCGCCGACAGCAGGGAGAAGTTCTGCATGTTCCTGGTGCCGATCTGGAGGATGTCTGCCTTGCGTGCCACACCTTCCACGTCCTCCGGTGAGACCACTTCCGTGACCACGGGGAGCCCGTATGCCTTGCCGGCCTCGACCAGCATCTCGAGACCCTCGTAGGCCAGGCCCTGGAACGAGTACGGCGACGTCCGGGGCTTGAAGCATCCCCCACGAAGGATGGAGCCGCCGCTCTCCTTCACCGACTTGGCCGCGGTCATCACCTGATCCCAGGATTCGACGGCGCAAGGCCCGGCGATCACCACGAGGTCATCTCCCCCGATCTTCACCCCGGCGACCTCGACGACGGTGTTCTGCTCCTTGTGACCCCGGCTCCCGAGCTTGTAGCCCTTGGGGCTGGCAGCGGTCGGCGACAGGTCGGTGAGGGCCGATCGACCCTGAGGCTTCACCTTCGTCATCTTGCGCTCGATGGGCTTGGGCCGGAGGTCTCTCGAGGGATAGCTGCCGAGCACCCTCAGGAACCGGACCTGGCGCATGAGTGTCTCCAGGACCGCCTGCACTTCCGGCTCGGAGGTTTTGCCGTCGAAGTCGAGGTAGAACAGCTCCTCCCGCGGGTTGTTCGGGATCGGCCGGGACTCGAGCATGACGAGGTTGATATCGGCGTCGTGGAACACGGCCAGCGCCTCCATCAGAGCCCCGGGGTGGTTGCCCACCGCCATCACGATCGATGTCTTCGCCGCAACTCCTTCGGGCACCTCCGCCGGCTCGGCGGCGACCACCACGAACCGCGTGAAGTTCTCGTCCCTGTTGGCGATGCCTGTCTTCAACACGTCGAGGCCGAAAAGACGCGCCGCTTCCTCGCTGGCGATGGCGGCAATGGTCGGATCTCCCAACTCGCGGATCTTCTGCCCCGAAAGGGCGGTGTCAGAGAAGTAGACGATCTCGCAATGGTCGAGCTGGGCCAGGAACTCCGAGCACTGGGCCACCGCTTGGGGATGGCAGTAGATCCGACGCAACTCCGAGATCGAGGCGCCTTCGATGCCGAGCAGGCAGTGACGGATACGGAAACGGACGTCACCCACGAAATCGAGCCTGCTCTCCAACAGCAGGTCATAGACCTCCGAGATGGCACCCGAGGTGGTGTTCTCGATGGGAAGAACCGCCACGTCGGCATCCTGACGTTGCACGGCCGCGATGGCCGCGGCGAATGTCGGAGCGCGCAGGTAGTTGACCGACATTCCCTTGTGGTCGAAGAACTGCTGGGAGGCGAGCTGGCTGTAGGAGCCCTCGATGCCCTGGATGGCCACGGTCATCGTCTGGCGGGGCCGCTCGGCGCGGCCGAGATACTCCTGTTGAATCCGCACCGAATCGTTGACGATCTCCCTCCAGACACGATTCACCAGACCCGAGTCGAGGTCGTGCTCCATCCCGGCCGCGATGCGGTCGGAGATGAGGCCCTCTTCTCTCGACTGGTCCCGTGAGGGTCGGTCGTGGATGCCCTTCTCCTTGGCGATGCGAAGGCTGTGCGCCTTCCGCTCCGCCAGGAGCTTGAGGATGTCGGCGTCGATCCGGTCGATGTCGTCACGGATCTGTTCTATGTCACCTGGGTTTGAGTCTGATTTGTCATTCATGAGTGGTCGCCTCGGCGCGGTTGAAGAGTGGTTCGGGACGGAGTAACGCGGGGGTGGGGTGAGTCGGCGCTAGGCGCCGAAATAGACGAACCCGAAGAAGCGCCGAGGCGTGGCGCTCGTGATCGAAGCTGGGCTCGTCTTCATGTGAGCAAGATTATCAGCTGGCGCACCCATCGGAGTCAAGAGCTATGTTCGAGTGATGCGGGACTTGAGCAAGGCGCTCGGGATCATTCTCGGCATCGTCGGTGTCATCTGGATCTTGCAGGGTCTCGACATCGAGTTCGCCCCGCAGAGTTTCATGACCGGTGACCCCCTGTGGGTGGTGCTGGGTGTGGTCGCCGTCCTGGCCGGTGGCGCATTGCTTTGGCGAGGAACTCGCAGGAAATAGCGACGCCGACTCAGAAGCAGACCGAGGCCACCGCGTTGTACGGATTGACGGCGCTGGAGCCTCGTCCACCTGGGTGGATCTCGAAATGAAGGTGGGGGGCGCCGCCCGAAGCGTTGCCCGTGTTGCCGTTGTATGCGATCAGGTCACCCTGACTGACCCGGGCACCGTCTCCGACCGCGAAGCCGCTGAGGTGGGCGTAGTAGAACGCAACGCCGCCGGTCGAGAGCCAAATCGTCCTGCCCCCAAGGCCGCTGCTCCCGGTACTGATCGTCCCGTTGGCCACGGCGTATATCGGCTCGTCGAAGGGAGCCATCATGTCTGTCCCCTTGTGAGACCTGCCCCCCGATCGCGAGGCGCCCCAGGAGTTGCTGAAATGTGTCCGACCCGGGCTGAACGGGCAGATGATGCCGCCGATGATCGGGCCCGTGGAGCCGCCTCCGGAACCGCCTGATCCGCCACTGGACGCCGCCGCCGCACGCTGACGGGCTCTCTCTTCCGCCTCCGCTCGCAAACGGGCCTGTTCGGCTTCGTACTCGGCCTGCAGTTCCCTGCATCGGTCGCTCAAATCGTCATAGGCTCCGAGCGCCGAAGTCATCGCAGTCTCTTGTTCCGCCGTTTGCTCTTGCTGCACGTCGCGGGCGGTGGTCAGGTCTGCGACAGCCGCTTCGAGGGTGACTCCCAATCGGTCCAGCTCAGAGGACACGGCGGCCAGATCATTCACAGATTGCATGCTCTGGTCGGCATTCGCACGAAGGAACTCGTAAGCAGTCAGCGCTTCGCTGGGTGAAGAAAGACTGACCATCCCCATCGACGGTCCGGAGGCGGCCTGCATGTAGAGCTCGACTGCTTGAGACTCGACCTGGGTCGACAACACGACCTTCTCCTCCTGGCGTGCCTCATAGTCGTTGCGGATCCGCTGTTCCTGGTATTCCGCATCGTCGAGCTCCGCGTTCGCCTCATCGAGTGCGACCGCCGCCACCTCGAAGTCGGAACGGGCCCCGCGATAGATGTCGTATGCCTCCTGGGAGTCGGCACAGGCCTCGTCTACCTCTGCGCGAGATATGCCCAGGGCTGTACCAGTGGACAGGCTGGCGGTCAGCACTGCGGACAACGTCGCGACCACGACAAAGGGGCGCATCGACCTGGGGCGATTCTTGTTCGCTGGGTGGCTTGGGGGCATGCTCGAGTTTTCGTCGACCTGACTGTGGTGGTGGCGAGACAGCAATCTGCCCCTACACCAGGCCATGAAGGGGACAGGATGGCACGTAATCGGGTCCTAGCTGGACTTCATCGAGCCTCGGGTCGGGACGCGCCGACCCCCCGGGCGATGGTGGCACCCGGAGGGCGACAAAGTTGGAGGGCCCTCTCCGGTCCCCCGTCCACTCCAACGTCTCCCCATATCGGCAGGACGACGTCTCGAACTTGAGCGTGGACAGGCATATAAGAAGCCCCAACAAGTCGCAACCGAAGTTTCGACCCGTCGGGGCTTCAGGTCGGAACTATACCGAAACTCATCGGGGCGTCAAACCGGAATGGAGATAATTTTGAGGGCGATCTTCACGTCCCTGCTGGCAGGAGGAAACCTCGGTGTCATGTCACCTGACCATCCTCCTGATCCAAGGCAACTCCTCCCGCCTTGCTGAGACAGGACGCGACCGGGGTCAACCACGCTCGAAGGACCCCGGAGCGTCCTGTGTACGCACCCGAGCTTCACATTCATTTCATGGACGTGTTACCCAGACGAGGGAGTCGGTTTACCACCGGTCCGTAGTTTGAGTTCGAGATGCCTGGTCGTTCTGGTGGCCTCGATCGTTGGGTCATCGATCCCCGCTCGAGGGAATCGAGGCGCAGAGTTCGAAGTCGGCGCATCCTGCGACGAGCCCTCTATCAGCGTCGGAGACTGCGGCCGCCCTCACCGGCGTCTATCAGATCGGTGTCCGCAATATAAGAAGCCCCAACAAGTCGTAACCGAAGTTTCGACCCGTCGGGGCTTCAGATCGGAACTATACCCAATCTGATCGAGCCGTCAAACCAGAACCGGCGGTAATTTTCGCGACTCGATTCAGACGGTCGTCGACGACAGGACGACGCCGCAGGTCACCACGATCACGATCACGCCGGCCACGGAGAGGAGGGTCGGCAGGACGACGCTGCGCCCTTCACGTCTGCGCTTGATTATCAGGTCGGTCACGGCCCAGGACAGGTGCGCTCCGAAGATGGAAGACAACGCTCCCAGGGTCATGTGCATCAGGGTCATCGATCCAAACCTCTCTACCGAAGAGTCAGGAGAGGGACGAACCGAGAAGACGCGTGTGCCGTCTGCAATGCCCAAGCCCCCACCTCTAGAAGAAGTCATCGTCGCGTTGGCGGTCGACATTGAGTCGTCAGACAACGTCGATTTTCGCGACCTTGCGACAACGCAGGTCCCAGAAGAGGCCGAATCGCCGAGAATCGACGACGCTAGAACGGCGGCGCCCCCAAACCGACGAGGGTCCCGGTGCGGCGTAGGCCCACCTCGGTCGGGTGAATCGTCTCTTGCTCGAGAACAATCCTGGCTTCCACCCCGTTTCTCAGCCGGATGGTTTCGGCATTTCCCCAATCGGATTCATTGAGTTCGAGAGCCTGGATCTGACCACCCCACGATCCCAGGCTGACCCCAGGCGGCCGACGCGCGAAGAGACTCGCCGCGACCCTGTCGACAACCCGACCGTCCCGTCCGATCAATTGAGCGGTCCCGTGATACGGCGTCGCTGAGATGACGGTTAGGTCATATCTGTCGTCAATCGTGTTCATCCGCGCTCTTCGAATCCGGGTCCGCCCCACTATTCCCACTGTTCGGCAACGCGAAACCTGGAATCTTCTTGCGCACCTTTAACCCTGGAGCTCTCCCTCGTTTGTCAGGCGGTTGGTCTCCATCTGAAATTCGGATTCGAGACTCTCGAGGCGGTCTGTGACAGGTGCCAGGGCCGTCATCTGTTCCTCGAGGGCCGCCCCCAACTCGGTGTCGATTCCATCATCGAGTTGAAGCTGTGCCAGCTTCATCGATACCGCCACTAGCGACCGATGGATGTCCTCCAAACTGCGCTGGACCTTGTCTCGATGTTCCAATGACTCTGCCATGTTCACCTCCGGTCTCGCGGGAGACATCTTGGATGCAACAGATCACAGGTCATTCTGGCGCAATAACGCACGTTCGACACCACTCGCCCGAGATCGGCACGGATGGATTGGCCAGACCGCGTCCTGTTCGTCAGGAAACCCGAGTGATATTGCCGACTCCCGGATGACACAGATCGGTGAAATGCCGATGTCACGTGTCAATCGGGACGCCGAGATGAAACGACCAACGTCAGGCATGCCTCGACGATGGCTCCGCGGGTAGGACTCGACCTACAACCAATGGATTAACACCACTAGGCGCCTCAACGCTATCCGCTGTTCACACACCGGATTGTTGTGGCCTATACGAACCGCTCGATGAAGTCCAGCGCTGTCTGGGCGACTTCGCGCCATCCGTGGTCGATTGTGAGTGAGTGACCACGGTCGGGGATCTGCACGATTTCTGTCACGCCGGGGTTGTGCTTCTGTCGCTTGTAGGAGGCGTTCGCGATGGCCGGCGGCACGGTGTGGTCCTTCTCGCCTTCGATAATCAGCAGAGGGCCGCGGTCGGGGTTGTTGATGTCCACTTTGGACTCTGTCCACGGATTGAGATTGGCGTTGCCCATCTGGGCGAGAGAGACCCCCGAGCCCGCGACGTGGAATGTGTCGTAGAGCTCCTTGGCTTCTTCCTCCTCGAGGTTGTTCGCCCAGGCGTACACGAACTGATCGTATGTGAGAGTGAGGGCACGGCCGCGATTCAACGGGTTGATCAGGAAGGGGCCCGCCGACTTGAGTACCGAGGGCGGCAGAGGCAGAACGCCACGGAAGACCCCAGGGTCCCACCTCCTGGGCCTACCGCTTTCGCCCATGCGGTGGCTCGAACTTCTATCGTGGTGCATGCCGCCAGCCCGTGCCGATCGACTCGATGATCGGTGCGGTCTCGGCGATCACTTCTTCGAAGCGCTCCTCGGGCGCCACGACTGTGATCGCCAGCGTCTCAACCGACATGCCCTCTGGGAGGTCGACGAGGTAGAGACGCAGGCGCAACCCCGGATCCCACCCAATCGTGTGGATCCAGCGGCTGATGTCAATCATTCCTACGCCGCAAGCCTCGCCACCAGGGGCAAGGGCCACGTCGATCGACACGGCGTCGAGGCCACCGACGCGGGCGGCCACCGGCGCTGTCGTCTCGAAGTTGGGATCGGAGATGACTTGCTGCGCAATTGCCGCTGCATCGGCTGGCGCCGAGAGCAGCGGGGACCCGCCGTTCGCTGCGCACCACGCGTCGTAGGCGACCGGGTCGACGAATTCGACGCGCTCCCCGGTTTCGACGAAATCCTCGGTACGCCACAGGCCCCCCCACCACACGCCCACTTCGGCTATGTGAGCGGCCCCGGGCCACGCCGGCTTCCATGTGCTCGGCGCTGAAACCGTGACCTCACCGTCGAAAGAGGTGTGGGACAGCTGAATCGGCTGGCCGTTCTCGACCGTCGAATAGCCATCCAGCCACAGTTCGCCGGTTTGCGACCCATCCACCTCCTGCTCGACCACCGTCGCGTCGCCGTCGGCGAACAGCCGGACCGAGAAGGTCATCCGGGCGTCGGGCCACCCCGGCCCGTCCACACGCTCGATCTCGTATCGCTCGTATGGGGCACCGGAAGTGGTGGCGTACAGGAGCGGAACATCTAAGTCGGGGTCGACCAGCACGCGCAGCTCGGCGCCTTGCCCGGCGATGCGTGCGGCGAGGAACTCCTCCAGGCGTTCAGTGAGCCGTGCCTCGACAGCCACCGGGTCGGCTTGCGCGAACGGCGCCGCCTGCCTCCACCGGTTCACCACCCAAATCCCGGTGCCGTCGCTCCTGATGGGCTGGGCCAGGTCGATGGTCACTGTCTCGTACTGGAACTCGTCGATCGTTGGCGCGCACTTGCCCGCGTATTCATCGTCCGGGTACACGGGGTTGGTCCCGCCCGGGGCGCACTTCACGTAGTGGAGGTTGGTGTTTGCCGTTTCCCACCCCACGTGTGCGTTGAAGATGAACTCCTCCCAGCCGAGCTCCTCCCTGAGGAAACGGGTGACAATCTCCGCGTTCTGGACGTTCCCGTTCGCAATCTCCGGGTCGAGCTGCCAGGTGTAGTCGGGATCGCCGGCATCGGCGAGCTCTTGGGCCTCCTCCACCTCCTCCAGACTCGACTGCGGCCACATGGAGCCCGAAACGCTTGCTGGGATCGTGGTCGGGGTGGGCAGGGTGGTTTGATCGACCACCTGGCCATCGTCTCCCCTGAAGGCGAAATAGAGCCCGCCTGTGGCGAGGATGACGGCGAACGCCGCGACCGCCCAGGCAAGACCACGCCCGGGGCCGGGACTCTTCGTCGTCACCGGTTGATCTGTCTTGGTCATGAAAACTCCCTCTCGTCGCTTGGTAGCAACGACCAGGGGATCGCCGGCCAGTTCGGCCTCGATACGCTCGATCAACTCCTCCGCGCCGACAGGGGTGCCTCTCTCACTGAGTTGTTGCAGCTTGCTCTTGAAGTCAGCCACCGGCCACCTCCATTGCGAGCCGAGCCTGTTTCCTGGCTCTGTTCGCCATCGCCCTCGCCGCCATCGTGGTCATCCCCAACTGATCCGCCGCCTCCGCATAGGGCACACCCTCCACCTCGACGAGATAGAGGATGGCCCGCTGCTTTCCTGAAGGACTCCCACCTAAAGAGCGTCCCGTCACGATCCCTTTATAGGCAACGGCACATGATCTCGACGTGCCAATGTCAGATGAGCATTCGGGGCAGGGCGCCCCGGTATCATTTCGTGAGCGTAGAAAGCCCGTCGGATGGACGGATTTTGGGCTCCGCGGGTAGGACTCGAACCTACAACCAATGGATTAACAGTCCACTGCTCTACCAATTGAGCTACCGCGGAAGGTGCCGACTGGCAGGGGTCAGGGTACCAGTCGGCTTCTGTCTACTCAGAGCTTGAGTGAGTGTCGATCGTGCGAAGACCCCTTGGCCACCGCCGTGAGCCCGGTGGCGGCGACATAGCGTCCCGCATCGACCACCCCGACGGTCTGATTCGCCAGTTGGGCCACCGCAGGGTGTTTCCTCGCCTCACCGGCCCAGTGCTTGATCTGTTCGTACCGCTGCCGCCCAGCGCGGGTTCCCAAGACATACCCGAAGGCTGCGCCGACCACGAGTCCGGATCTGAATCTCATGACCCGATATTGCCACGACGGGCACTCCCCGCGCCCGAGCCGATCAGGAGTTCTCCAGGAACCCCTCCAGCCTCTGCGACTTGTCGGGGTGCCGGAGCTTGGCCAAGGCCTTGGTCTCCAGCTGCCGGATCCGCTCACGGGTGACCTTGAAATGGGACCCGACCTCCTCGAGAGTGCGCATCCGCCCATCGGCCAGACCGAATCGCATGATCAAGACCTCACGCTCCCGCTCGTTCAGACCCTCCAGGGCCATGGCCAGCTGATCCTGCAAGGACGAGAAAGTGGCGACATCCGCCGGGCGATCTGACTCGAGATCTTCGACGAGGTCACCGAGAGTGCCGTCGTCGTCCTCGCCAACCGGCGTCTCCAGAGAGACCGTGTCCTGGGCGATTCGCTGCAGCTCCGCCACCCGAGCGGGTTCGATGTCGAGCTCGAAGGCCAGCTCGTCGAGAGTGGGTTTACGTCCCATCGTCTGGGTCATCTCCCGCTGTGCACGGGTCAGCTTGTTGACCGAATCGAGGACGTGGATCGGCATACGAATCGTCCGGCCCTGATCGGCGATTGCCCTGGAGATCGCCTGACGGATCCACCATGTGGCGTAGGTGGAGAACTTGAAGCCCCTTCGATAGTCGAACCGCTCCACGGCACGCATCAGACCGACGTTGCCCTCCTGGATGAGGTCGAGCAAGGCCATCCCCCGCCCGACATAGCGTCGTGCCAGTGCCACGACCAGGCGAAGGTTGGACTGAACCAGCTGCTTCTGGGCAGCGTCGCCGATGTCTATCTCATGCCCGAGGACCGCCCGGTCCTCATCGATCAGCCCCTCCTCGTCGAGCCGGGACTGCGCCCGATGTCCCGCCTCCATGTGCATCGCCAGCTCCACCTCTTGCTGGCTGGTGAGAAGGGGGTACCTGCCGATCTCATTGAGATAGAGCCGCACCGGGTCCGAGACCGAGATCTGGCCGACCTCGACGAACTCCTCGGTGACGCCCGGCCCCTCCTCAGTGAGCTTGATTCCCTGGGAGCGGAGGGCGTCGGCGACTTCCTCGAATGCCTCGCCGGACGCCTCGGCATCCTCCAGCTCTTGCTGGACTTCTGCCATCGTGAGAAAACCACGATGCTTGCCCCTCTTGACCAGGGCGGCGACGACCTTGCTGAGTTCTTCGTTCACATCCGGGTGGAGGATCGCTTCTCCTGCTGTAAAGCTATCAAGCGGCGGAGGTTGTCGGAATGAGCATCGGTTCCGGGCTCCATTCCAGCCAGTATCCGCTGCAGATCCTCGATCTCGACGTCCAGCCTCCGCTCCTTCACCCGAGACAGAATCTCAGGACCTGACGACAGCGGGCGTTCGTCCATGGCCAATGAGCGCAGCAACGATCGCGTCTCCTCCTCGCCGGCCTCCGAGATGTCGACCGGCTCACCCGGTACGCGCCGCCGACAGATCGAGGGCGGAGAACGCCTGCCTCAGCCGCTGATCCGTGAAGTCTTCGGCAACCACACCTTCCACCGATGAGGGGTCCGCGATCAGCACTCGCATGAGCTCTGACTCGATCCGGTCCAGTGGCCGCTCGACAGCCGGGCTCGGCGCGGCCGCGCCTGCCCCGGTCGCCGTCTATCGCAGCTTGGGCCGCCTCTAGCTCGACGCCGACCAGCCGGGCGACATACCGGGCGTACTCACGACGGGCGATCCCGTCGTTGACCCGGCGCACCTGGGCGGCAGCGGCATGAAGGGCACGTGCCCTGCCTTCCGGTCCGGACAGATCGTGACGGCTCACCTCATGCTCGATCCTTCGCTCCAGGAGCGGTCTCGCCTCGCTCACCGCCGAGAGCAGTTCCTCGTTCCGGTCCTGCTGCACCAGATCAGCCGGGTCGAGCCCATCGGGCATCACCGCCACCCGAAGGTCGAGATCGAGGCGAAATGGCGACTCCAGCTCGTCGCCCCTGAGCGCGGCTTTGGACCCAGCCTCGTCGGAGTCGAAGGCGAGGACCACCTTCTCGCTGAACCGCCGCAGGAGATCGAAGTGACCGTCTCCGAGGGCGGTGCCACAGGTAGCAACAGCAGTCTTGACCCCGGCCTGATGCATCGCGATCACGTCGGTATACCCCTCGACGATCACCGCCGGGTGATCATCCGATATCTCCCGACGGGCACGGTCCAGCCCGAACAGGACCTGAGCCTTGTGATAGACCACCGAATCGGCCGAGTTCACGTATTTCGCGTCCGGGTTGTTCGTGGCATTGCGATCGATCTCGTCGATCTTCCGGCCACCGAACCCGACGGCGTCACCACGGAGGTCGTGGATGGGGAACATGAGCCGGCCCCTGAAGACATCGAACAGCCCGTGCCGGCCCCGACGGGATAGACCGGAATCGACGAGCACCCGGTCATCGAGCCCGCCCGCCTTGAGCTCCTTGGTCAATGTGTCCCAGTCGGTTGCGGCGAACCCGAGCTTCCATTCGTCGATGATCCCGACGTCGTACCCACGCTGGCGGAGATAAGCCCGAGCCGGCCCCGCCTCCGGTGCCTTCTTCAAGCGGTCGTGATAGACGTCGATCGCCCTCTTCAGCGCCTCGACCGCCTCCCCCCTGCGCCCTCTCTGCCGGGCGTCGGCAGGGTCCCGGACCAGCGTGATCCCTGCCCGCCTGGCGAGCAGCTCGAGGGCATCGGCGAAGTCGACGCCCTGGGTCTCCTGCACGAAGCTGAAGACATCGCCTCCCTTGCCGCACCCGAAGCAGTGGTAAAGCCCCCGGGCACGGTCTACTGACATCGAGGGGGTCTTCTCCTCATGGAAGGGGCAGACCGCCATGAAGCTCCGGCCCGAGCGCTTGACCTTGGTGACCTCGGAGATCAGGTCGACGAGGTCGGTGGACTCCCGGACCCGATCGATGTCACCTCGCTCTGCCATGGCCGACCGATCATAAGTACGACCGGTCGTTCCTTCACGATGCGGCAACGAACTCGAGGCGTATCAGGACCTCATCGCCCACGTCGGCAACACCCGGGGCGTTGGGGATCCCAAGGCCATAGTCGGATCGGAGCACCGTGGCCTCTGCGCTCCCTTCGATCGTGCCGTCTTCGGCGGGAGTGGCGGTGACATCGAAGGTGACCGTGTTGGCCGTGTCCCGTATCACCAGTTCGCCCTCGACCGAGAACTCGAGCGCTTCACCCTCCGTCAGCGACCCCTGCAGACCTTCCACGGAAGTCGCGTCGAAGGTGATGAATTCGAAGTCGTCACTCGCCGAGTCGAGGATCACTGGTCCCCGGATCGCCCGGTCACGGTTGTTCGACCCGGTCTCGAACGTGCGGGCGTTGACCAAGATCTGGGAGAACTCGACGCTCGACAGGTCGTTCGGGTCCATCTCGAACTGTCCGGCAACCTCGGAGGTGGTGCCCACCACACGCTGCGGCTCTCCTCGGAGCACCTCATCGATCTCGAAGGCAGCGCTCGATCGGGTCGGGTCGATGACGAAGGCCACCATCCCGTCATCTCCGGCCGCGATGGTGGGAGTGGTCAGTTCGGTCGATGGCTCTCCCGACCCGCCCGCCCAATAGAGATACGCCACGGCGCCAACCGCGAGCAGGACCACGCCACCCAGCACCCATACAACCGGGCGTCTCATCCTTGCTTCAGCCCAGACGCTCGGCGAGATAATCCACGAGGCGGTCCATCGAGACCCGGTCCTGTTTCATGGAGTCCCGGTCCCTGACAGTCACCGCCTGATCCTCCAATGTCTCGAAGTCCACAGTGACGGCGTACGGGGTGCCGATCTCGTCCTGTCGCCGGTAGCGCCGCCCGATCGACTGGGTCACGTCCATCTCGACCATCCACCGTTGCCGAAGCTCAGCGGCGATGCGCTCGGAGGGCTCGATCAGATCTTCCTTCTTGGACAAGGGGAGGATGGCCACCTTGTAAGGGGCCAGACGAGGATGGAGGCGAAGAACCGTCCTCGTTTCGTCGTTGACCTTCTCCTCGTCGTAGGCGTCGATGAGGAAGGCGAAGGTGGTCCTTGTGGCCCCAGCCGCCGGCTCGATCGCGTAGGGGAAGAAGCGCTCGTTCGTCTCGGGGTCGAAGTAGCGGAGGTCCTCACCGGAGTGCTCCGAGTGCTGTTTCAGATCGAAGTCGGTGCGATTTGCGATCCCCTCGAGTTCGTCCCAGTCCCAGGGAAAGCGGTACTCGACGTCGACTGTCTCGGCCGAATAATGACTGCGCTCATCCTCGTCATGGGGCCGGATGCGGAGATTGGACTCGGTCATACCGAGTCCGAGATACCAGGCGAAGCGCCGCTCCTGCCAGTAGGCGAACCATTCGTCCACCTCCTCGGGCCTGACGAAGTACTCCATCTCCATCTGCTCGAACTCGCGGGTGCGGAACACGAACTGACCCGGAGTGATCTCGTTGCGGAACGACTTGCCCACCTGGGCGATCCCGAACGGGAGCTTGAGACGATTTGTGCGGCGGATGTTCTCGAAGTTGGTGAAGATCCCCTGAGCCGTCTCCGGCCGGAGGTAGATCAGGTTCTCCTCCGAATCGACGGGGCCCATGTGCGTGCGGAACATGAGGTGAAATGGCTTCGGCTCGGTGAACGTCCCTGACTTCCCACAGGTCGGGCAGGTGTTCGGGTCGTCCAGCTTGTCGAGACGGTGCCGTGCGTTGCAGTTGCGGCACTCGACCAAAGGATCGGTGAAGACCTCCTCGTGCCCCGACGCTTGCCACACCTTTCGGGCCTGGAGGATGGCCGAATCGATCCCGACCACGTCGTCCCGAAGCTGGACCATCTCCCGCCACCACTCGTCTTTGACGTTTTTCAGCAACTCCACGCCGAGCGGCCCGTAGTCATAGGCAGAGCGAATCCCGCCATAGATCTCGGAGGCCTGAAAGACGAAGCCTCTCTTCTTGGCGAGATTGGAGATGGTCTCGAGGGTTGGTTGCGTCATGCGGAGGTGAAACGGTGGCCCGATCCGGGCGCTTAGTCAATCCGGGACAAGTCTTCGGCGGCGCCGAAGCGACGCTCCCGGCCCTGGTAATCGATCACGGCGTCCAGCAAGGCATGGCGGTCGAAGTCTGGCCAGAGGATGCCCGGGAAGTAGAACTCGGCGTAAGCCGACTGCCAGAGGAGGAAGTTGGAGAGCCGATGCTCCCCCGACGATCGAATGATCAGGTCGACATCGGGCATTTCGGGCACGTAGAGCGAGCCGGCCAGCAGCGTCTCGTCGATCTCGTCGACTGCCAGAGCCCCTGAGGCCACGCTGGAGGCGAGAGCCCTCGCGGCGTCGACGATCTCACGACGGCTCCCGTAGTTGAAGGCGAATACCAGGTGGAGACTGGTGTTGCCCGAGGTCATCCGGGCCGCCTCGGCCATGTGTTTGCGATTCCGGTCCGGGATTCTGGGGTCGTCCATGTCGCCGGCGAAGAGCATCCTCACTCCCTGCTCGTGGAGATCGTCGCGGCGACGGGTGAGGAGATCCTCGTTGAACCACATGAGGAACTCGACCTCTTCGTCCGAACGCGACCAGTTCTCAGTGGAGAAGGTGAAGGCGGTCAACCACTCGATGCCGATCTCCAGGGCTCCTTCGACCGTGTCGAACAACGCCGCCTCACCTGCAGCATGCCCCGCAGTCCGGGGCAGGCCACGGGCATTGGCCCATCGCCCGTTCCCGTCGAGGATCAGCCCGACATGCCTCGGGATGCGGTCCGGGTCGACCCCGGAGATATCCAGGGTCACTCCATCACCGCCAGTGAGATGAGCTTGCGATCGAGGTGGTACTCGACGAAGCGGCGGGCGATGCCCATCGCCTCCCCGGCCAGGCTCACATCTGTCTCCGGCATCCCACCGAACTCGGCCTGGGCCAGGGCGGCGAGGTAGACGGTCACTCCGTCGCGGAGACGCACGGCGCCTTCGGTCCGGCACAGGTCACAGATCGCACCACCACCGCCGAATGAGAAGCCATGCAGATCGTCAGCCCGGCCACAGGATGCGCAGACGAGGAGCGAAGGCGCCACCCCCACCACATCGGCGAGCTTCAACAGATAGCTGGTGATGAGATCCGCGCCGATCTGACCGGCCTCCAGGGCCCGAAGACCCCGATGGAGCAGGAGGAACAGCCGCGTCGAGGATTCCTCTTCCTGGGCCACCGCATCGGCCGCCTCGACCATGGTGCCCGCAGCCACCACCGCATCGAGGCTCGCCCGGAGTCGGGGGAAGGGCTCGATCACCGCCACCTGAGTGATGGTGTCGAGATTTCGGCCCTCGTAGAGGACCAGGTCTACGTGGGTGAAGGGCTCGAGGCGCCCACCGAACCTGCTCTTCGTCTTGCGGATCCCCTTGGCCACCGTCCGGATCTTGCCGTTGTTGGGACTGAGCAGCACCACGACCCGATCTGCTTCCCCGAACGGATAGCTGCGGAGGACGATTCCTTGATCGTGACGGAGGGCCATTGGAGCTCTCAGGCTAAAAGCCTGAGAGCTCGTTGTAGGTCTTAGGTTGTAGGTTCCAGGTATGGCAATTGTTTCCGACAGCGAGATCGAGGCTTTCGTCGATTCCCACCCCGGCTGGGCCAAGGTCGACGACGGCATCGCGCGCACCTATGAGTTGGCCGACTTCAACGAGTCGATGGGCTTGGTGACACGGGTCGCCCTGGCCGCCGAGAAGGCCGACCACCATCCCGACATCGACATTCGCTGGAACAAGGTCACCCTGACCCTGTCCACCCACTCAGAAGGCGGCGTCACCGCCAAAGACCTGAGCCTCGCCGACCTCTGCGACGGGCTCCTCTGATCTGACCGATCAGTCGAAACCGAGGCGGTCGAGGAGCTGGGGCTTTCGTTGCCAGTCGGGTTCGACCTTGACCTGAAGTCTGAGATTCACCCGGTTCCCCAGCAAGGCCTCGAGGTCGTGTCGTGCCGCGGTCCCAGCCTCCTTGAGAAGCGAGCCACCCTTCCCGATCACGATCCCCTTCTGGCTCTTGCGTTCGACGATGACGTCGGCAGCGATGTCGATGAGCCCATCCTCGCGTTGCTCGAGGTCCTCCAAGACCACGACCAGGGAGTGCGGCAGCTCCTCGCGGAGCCGGTCGAGGAACTTCTCGCGGACGATCTCGCCAACCACCAGGTATTCGGGCTGGTCGGTTGTGATCCCGGGCGGGTAATAGAGCGGACCTTCTGGCAGCCGGGACACGACTTCGGCCACCAGCTCGGGCACACCGGACCCGTCGAGGGCCGAAACCGGCACATAGGAGGCGAAGTCCCACTCTCCTGCCTTGGTCAACTGCTCCACGACCTGGCCGCGGCGGCTGATGTCGAGCTTGCTCACGACCACGAGCACTTCCGCCTCCGCCTCGCCGAGACGCTCGGCGATGAGCCGGTCACCCGGCCCGATCTCCTGGGTCGCATCGACGAGGAACACCACGACGTCGGCTTCGGCAAGCGTGCCGTAGACCAGCGAGTTCAACCTGGTCCCCAGCTCGTTGCGTGGCTTGTGTAGCCCTGGGGTGTCGACGAGGACGATCTGATACTCGGGATCGTCACCGGGGCCGTTCACGATGCCGCGGATCGCGTTGCGGGTGGTCTGGGGTCGCGAAGAGGTGATGGCCACCTTCGATCCCACCATCGCATTCACCAGCGTCGACTTCCCGACGTTGGGGCGTCCCACGACGGGCACGAACCCTGACCTCATTCGGCGTCCACAGCCTCCGATACGGACACGGAGACATCCGCCACTCGCCTGCCCTGCATCCGGGTGACGGTGAGGGTCAGCGGACCATGTGAAAATTGCTCACCCTCGTCCGGGACACGCTCGGCGAGACCCATGACCAGACCGGCGACGGTGTCCCAATCCTCATCGGGCAGGTCGACACCGGCGAGACGCGCCAGATCGTCGACGGGTAATCGACCGTCGACGTCCCAACCGCCGTCACGACGGGCGGAGATGAATGTCTCCTCTTCGTCTGTTTCGTCGGCGATCTCCCCCACCAGTTCCTCGAGCAGGTCCTCGATGGTGACCAGGCCGGCCACCTCCCCGTACTCGTCCACGACGATCATCTGGTGCCGGTGATTGGCCTGCATCTCACCCAGCAGCGCAGAGGCAAGCTTGGTCTCCGGGACGAACTCGACGGGCCTCATCACCTCCGCAACGGAGGCGGGCCGTCGGCCCTCCCCCAGAAGAGGCAAGAGGTCCTTGACCATCACCATGCCCACGACGTCGCCGTTGCTGGTCACCGGGATCCTGGAGAAGCCCTCGTCGGTGGTGATCGAGATCAGATCGTCCACAGACGCCGTCACCGGCACGGTCACCATGTCCGGCCGTGGGGTCATCACCTCACGCACAACCGTGTCACCGAACTCGAGCACGGAGTCGATCATCTCCCGCTCCTGCTCGGTGACTGTTTCTGGCTCCGGCTCGATCTCTCCTTCGTCATCACCGTTCGATTCAGTGATCAGATCGGATGCCCAGCCACCGAGCCCGACGGCAACGGCGAGCAACCTGGCCGACCTGTAAGCGATCGAGCGCGGTCTGCGCCTCCCCAGCTGGCGCGGGGCCAGGTCGCCGAGGAGAAACACAACCAGGAAGACGATGGCGGCGTAGGCGATGGCGGTGCCGAGCGTCTGCTCGGCAGTGACCAGAGCAGTCCCCGCCACTGCGGCCACGACCAGCAAGGCCGAGCCGACCATGGCCACGGCCGGTGTTATCGCCTCACGTTCCTCGAGTAGCGCGGCCACGATGCCGGCACCGCGGACGCCATCGGCTTCGTCTCGCAGCGCGTCCGCTCGGGGAACTCGGGTGATTGCCGATCCGGCGGCGCGCAACCAGGCGGCGAGGGCCAGGGCGGCAACGGCCACGATGATGATCGCCACATTCACCTTCGCACCACGCCAACCATCGACAACAACTCGGCTTCCCGACGCTCCATCAACTCGGCATCGGCGTCTTCGATGTGGTCATACCCCAGCAGATGCAGGATGCCATGGGCGACCATGAGCGCCATCTCGTCGTCGAAACCGATCTCGGTCTCGGCCGCCTGGCGGCTCACATAGGCCGGGGCGACGATCACATCGCCGATGACGAGCGGAGGTCCGGCGGGGTCATGGTCGGGCACGAAGCCCGGTGTCAACTCCTCTACCGGGAAGGCGAGGACATCGGTGGGGCCGGTTCGATCGAGAAAGCGCTCGTTGTAGGAGGCCATCTCGTCGTCGCTGACGAGGAGCACCGTCACCTCGGTCTCGTCCGGGTATCCCTCCTCGGTGAGGACCACCTCGGCCAGATGACGCAACTGGAGAAGATCGACCGGCTCACCTTGTTCGTCGGCCAGGAAGACGCTCACTGGCCGGCGCCGGGTTTTCGACTGGGAGGGTCGTCCATCAGGTTCCGGGGAAGTTGGGATACGCGATCCGCTGATGGTAATGACCGACCAGCGAGTCGAGGAAAGCCGAGCGGATCGAGGTCATCTCGGCGAGAGTCAGCGGCGACTCGGAGAGCTGCCCGTCGTTCAGTTTCTCATCGATGACGCGGTCTACGACCTTCTCGATGGCTTCGGGCGTTGGCTCCTCGGTCTGGAAGTTGGCCCGGCAGGCCGCTTCCAGAGAGTCGGACAGCATCACGATCGCCGTCTCGGCCGTTCTCGGCTTGTGCCCGATGTGGCGGAAGTCGTTGGGATCGACGTGATCGCCGTTCTGGGACCTGGCCTTCTCGTAGAAGAAGCGCATGATCCCGTCGCCGTGGTGGCTGACGATTCCTGTGGCAACGTCGGACGGGATCTTGAATTGCCGGGCCAGCACGATCCCGTCGCTCACGTGCCTGCGGATCACCTCGGCGGATTCGAGTGGCGTCATGAAGTCGTGAGGGTTCTGGATCCCGAACTGGTTCTCGATGAACATCGTCGGGTTCTCCGTCTTGCCCAGGTCGTGGTAGTAGGCCATGGCTCGAGCCAGAAGGGCGTTGGCCCCGATCGCACGGGCGGCGGCGTGGGCCAGCGTCCCCACCATCAGTGAGTGGTTGAAGGTCCCGAACGCCTTCTCCTGGAGCAACTGGAGTGCTTCGTGGTTGCGATCGGTCAGATCGAGGAGGCTGAGACTGGTGGTGATGTCGAAGGCCGACTCGAAGAACTGGAGAGCGGCCAGACCCACGAGTGAGGCGATCGCCGATATGCCGAATGCCCACGCCATCGAGATGCCGACCACCTCCCACACGACGTCATTGGGCCCGACGTGGAAGAAGGACGCCGTGGCTCCGGCGGCGACAGCAGCGGTGAGGGCGGAGAAGACGACAGCGGTCCGGAAGCCGCCGCGACTCGTCACCGAGCTCACGAACGGGATCGGGGCAAGCGTGGCGAGGGTGGCATAGACCGCGACGCCGGTGTCCTGGGTCCCAACCGCGGCGATGACACCCACCGCCAACGCCATGAGCACGGCGATGCGCGAGTCGAAGAGAACAGCCGTCATGAACCCGAATGCCACCGCCGGCAGGACGTACCAGCTCGATTGAGGCTGGAAGATGACCGTCGCCTGGACTGCACCAGCGGCAAGGACGATAAGGATGCCGAGGAGGGCGATCATCCGGGGCCGGGCCCAGAACTCGGCCCGGAATCGCGACAGATAGAGGCCGAGCAGCCCGACCAGGACAGCGAGAACGGCGAGCAGACCACCGTCCGCCTCCGCCTGAGATGCAGAGGACGTCGTGGCAGCTATCGCGTCGATCTGGAGCTGGGTGACCGGAACTCCCGGGGCGACTATCAACTGGTCAAAGACGTAGTCGACCTGCACGTCTTCTACTGCTTCCGCAGCCTCGTCCCTCGCCTCTTCGGTTGCCGCCTCGTCGACCAGATAGTTGGCCTGGAGGAACGTCGCCACGATCTCACCTGCGGCTTCACTTGCTGCGGCGTCTGGGCCCGGAGGACTGGTGTCCAGATAGACCACCTGGGGTGGGTTGGAGCGGAGGCGTTGCTGTGCAGTCTGAAGTTGGTCGGGCGTGATCCTGAGGCCGAACTCCTGGAAGAGCCGATCCACCGCCGCCTGTCGTATCAACGGGAAGTGGGGGTCCTCGCCCAGCGCCGCCCTGATCACGTCATCGCTGGCGGCGAGGGCAAGTGTCGACACCGCATCGCTGGCGACGGTGTGGGTCGCCGTCACCCGCGCGATGACCTCATCGACGGGGCGGAGGTTCACCTGCAACGGGATCACCTCGGCAGTGCAGGTATCGCCGGATTCGCACTCCACCAACTGCTGGTAGTTGGGGCTGCCCACGACGTAGCCCTCCGGGATCTGGGCATCCGCCGGGTCGATGCGCACCAGGGCGGCACCGGCGGGCACCTCGGCCGACCAGACACCGTTCGCGTCGGTCATCACCTCGAATGTCTGCTCGCCCGACCTGGATAGTCACTGCGATCCGCTCGACCCCGGTATCGACTCGTGCCCCTTCCGCCTCCGGGTCGAACTCGCCATCGGCCTCCACGTCGAGGAACACTGTGCCGGTCAGGAGGGCGGGCTCGGGTACCTCGGTGGTCTCGGTCGTCTCCTCGGCCACCGTTGTGGGAGGGGCCTCCGTGGCCTGCGGTGCCGGGGGTTCCAAGGGATCACCGATCGCCAGGGCCTGCACATCGTCGAACACGCCCGTCACATTCGCATTCACCGTGCTCTCGATCTGCTCGTTGATCTGCTCGATCGGCGGGACGGATTCCCTGGCCTCCTGTCTCAGAGCTTCGGTCTCGACCTCGTCGATCACCGTCCCCGGAATCTGCGCCCGATACTCACGAGGGGCCAATTCGCCCACCGTCAACTCGGGGTCAGCCGACCCCCCTCCCAGGGACAACACGCCCCACGCCGCCACAACGGTTGCGACGAAGGTTGCGAGGCGGACCAGTGTCGGCCGCGGCATCACTTGACCTTGCTCTCGAACCTGGCATACGCCTCGACGATCGAGGCGACGATGCGATGCCGCACGACGTCGCGGGCAGTGAGTTCCACGAAGGAGACACCGGGAATATCGCTCAAAATCTCGCGGACGACCATGAGACCCGACCGCCGGTTGTCCGGGAGATCGGTCTGGGTCATGTCACCGGTGATGATCATCTTGGAGTTGAAGCCGAGCCGGGTCAGGAACATCTTCATCTGCTCCGGCGTCGTGTTCTGAGCTTCGTCGAGGATGACACAGGCGTCGTTGAGGGTCCTTCCTCTCATATAAGCGAGCGGGGCTATCTCGATAGTTCCCTTCTCGACCAGCGCTGCCGTCTCCTCGGGGCCGAGCATGTCCCACAAGGCGTCGTAGAGGGGTCGCAGGTAGGGATCGACCTTGGCGGCGAGATCTCCCGGCAGGAATCCGAGCCTCTCCCCCGCCTCGACGGCGGGTCGGGTGAGGATGATTCGACGCACCGACCCGCTGACCAAGCTGTCCACTGCTGCGGCCATGGCCAGATAGGTCTTCCCGGTCCCGGCAGGCCCGATGCCGAAGGTCAGGGTGTTCTCCCTGATGGCCTCCATGTACTTCTGCTGGCCATGGGTCTTGGGGCGGATCATCCGCCCGCGTCCCACCGGGATCCCGTCGGAGAGCACGCCCGATGGGCTGGGCACGTCCTCGATGACCATCTTCACGACTTCGTCGACCCGGGCAGAGTCGAGGGCATGGCCCTCCTGGACGAGGATGAGCAACTCCTCGAGCACGGTTCGGGCTCGCTCGACCTCGGTATCGGGCCCCTTGAAGGCCACCTCGTCCCCACGCGCGATGAATCGCACGTCCGGGAAGTGGGCTTCGACCTGACGCAGGTGTCTGTCGGCCTCACCCAAGAGATCCAGCATCAAATGATGGCTGGGGACGCGTAAACGCGAGTCGATAGATTCGGTGGGTTGCTCAGTGGGCACAGGAGACGACGCCCTCTCTGTGGCGTCGCGACCATTGTAGAGGCCGCCCTGTGCTGATTCGGAGAATTCAGTCAGGCCCGGAGGCGACTTCCACCGTCGAATCGAGCAATGAGGCGATCACCGCCTTGTCGGAGTCACGGACCTCATCGGGTCTGCCCTCACGGCGCAGAAAATGGATTGCGGCGAGGTATCGGTCGATGAGATCGCCATCCTTGGACTCGGCGGCCATGTCCAGATCGATCAAGACGCCACGCTCGGACGAGCCCATGGGCAGGAGGTCGGAGGGAGGGACCGCATAGATCTCGGCCAGACGCACCAGTCGTTGAACACTCAGCGCGCGCTCTCCACGCTCATATGCGCCGACGACGGACGCCTTGAACTCACCGCCCGTGTACGACTCGAGCTCCCCCAGCGACCAACCCCGCTGACGACGGGC
Organism: uncultured Acidobacteriota bacterium; assembly: GCA_963843585.1. GTDB lineage: Bacteria > Actinomycetota > Acidimicrobiia > Spongiisociales > ZC4RG35 > JARDZU01. Next base: position 397,548 of record CAWJLJ010000019.1, on the reverse strand, counting down.
TGCACGCAGGCGCAAGCCAAGCGAAGCACTGAATCTGTCGACCAAGGGTCTCCTCCCGTAAGCCCGTGGCGAGATGCTACATGTTCCACGCCAGGATTCATAGGAGCCGCGCTGCCGCCACGAGAGCGGCCGTCTCCACCCGGAGCACCGTATCGCCGAGATCCCAGCGGATCGCATCCTCCGGGATCTCCCCCGATGCCCATCCACCCTCGGGCCCGATGACCACTGTCCGCGCGAGGGGAGCCTCCCGTCCTCCTCCCCGATCGCACACCACGAAGGGTCGATCGATCTCGGCGAGGGCGACCAGAGCTGTCCGAAGTCCTCATCAACCACGCACCTCGCGACTGCTCCAGGCCCGACACCGACCACGATCGAAGCTTCGTTGCGTTTGGCGGGCGGCCGTGCCCGTGCCTGGTATCGAGGAAGAGCAATTCGGCTACACCCATCTCGGCCAGCTTCTCGACCATGAATCGGGCTCGATCCCGATTGTCTGGCGGGGCGGCCACCACGATCAGGTCAGATGGAGCAGGGACCGAGATCTCCTGCCCCCTCACCACCCGACCGCTCAGAAGCTGCCCGTTGCCGGCCAGCCCTTTACCGTCGGTGTAGGACACCGGCTCCCCGTCGCCGACGCGGAGGACCTTCTCGAGATGGCGTCTTTGCTCCCCCGACACCTCGACCTGGTCCCCGGTCCAGGGACCCGGGACCAGAAGATGCGGCACGTGGCCCATCGGCCTGACGGATCAGCCGGCCGAGGCGGGCCGGTCCGTCCTCTCACCCCGCAGCTCGGCCCATCGCCGGAGAGCTTCCTCCTCGTCGCCGGTGAGGTCGCGCGGAACGGCGACGGAGACGACCACATGGAGGTCGCCCCTCGTCCGCCGGCCGAGATGAGTGACGCCCATGCCTGGCATCCGGAACACGGTCTCGGGCTGGGTACCGGCCGGGATGTCGAGATCGCTCTCGCCGCCCTCGATCAACGGGATGGCGATCCTGGTCCCGAGCGTCGCCTCGGCGATGCCGATCGACACACGATGGACCAGGTCGGCGTCGTGACGCTCGAACCTCGGGTCGGGCGCAACCAGGATCTCGACGTAGAGGTCGCCGGGCGGCCCGTAACGTCCTCCCGACTGACCACGACCCGAGATGCGCAGGCGCGTACCGGAGGACACGCCGGCGGGAACTTCGACGGTCATCGTTCGCTCGCCGTCGACGGCGCCGATCCCGGAGCACGCCGAACACGGGCTCGTCACCAGGACACCCTCGCCGCGACAGCTTGGGCACGTGACAACGGTCATCATCGTGCCGAAAAGGGACCGTCGCGCCATCCGCACCGAGCCTGCGCCGCCGCACTCAGGACAGGTGGTCTGACCATGGCCCTCCTCGGCTCCGGTCCCGGCGCAAACCTGGCACGTGTCCATGGTCGCGAACGTGACCTCGACATCGGTGCCGAAGGCGGCACCGATCAGTTCGACTTCGGTCCGAACCAGGACGTCGCTCCCCCGGGTCGGACGGCTCCGGGCCCCACCACCAAACATCGAGCTATCGCCGAACACCGAACGCAGGAGATCGTCGAATCCGCCAAAGCCGGCGAACAGATCGGAGAGGTCGATCGTGTCCCCCCTGTCGTATCGGCGTCGCCGATCCGGGTCGGACAGGACCTCATAGGCCTCGGCTGCATCACGAAACCGAGCCTCCGCCACCGGATCGCCCGGATTGGCATCGGGATGGGTGGCACGCGCGATCAGCCGGAAAGCCTTCTTGATCTCTTCGCTGGTGGCGTCCCTACCGACCCCCAGGATGTCGTAGTAGTTCTTGGCCATGGGTCAGTCTTTTTCGGAGCTGATCCGGTCCTCCAACTCGCGGGAGACCTCCTCGACCGCCGAGATGGCCCGCTTGTAGTTCATCCGCATCGGCCCGATGACGCCAACCGACCCGCCGCTGGCTCCCGCCTCGTAGGTCTTGGAGACGACGGCGAGGTCGACATCTTGCAAAGGCAACTCGGCACCGATCTGGATAGATGTCCCCGAGGCAACCGCAAGGATCTTCATGACCTCGGCCTCACGGGCCAGCACCTCGAGGATTCGCTGCACGGCGCTGAGGTCCTCCCAAACCGACGTGAGCCGCTGAGTCCCTCCGATGAAGATCTCGGTGCCGGCGGCCGCGGCCAAGATGCAGGCCGTCGTTCATGGTGAGGACCGCCTCACGTGTTCGCTCGTCGAGTCCTCCGAGCACCTCTTCGCTGATCATCGGGGTGGCCGCCAGGTCGGACCCGACGACGGCGGCACTGACCACCCTGTGAGCCGCTTCCAACTCACTCGCGGTGATCGGGACCCGGACCCTGGCCCTCTGCTGGAGCACACGACCCCCGTCAGTGACCACGATCAGCAGCATCTGATCGGCCGTGACCTGAACGCTGTGCAGATCGCGCACCCGGTCCCCACGAAGGGCCGGGGCCACGACGACGGCGGGCAAATCTGTCACCTCGGCGAGGAGATCGGAAGTCTCCTTGAGCAGCTTGGAGAGCTCGAGATGGACCTCGCCGAAGAAGGAGTTGATCTTGGCCTGCGCCGTCGAGCGAAGCCTCCCCGGGCCGAGATGGTCGACGTAATACCGATAAGCGGCGGCGGTCGGGACCCTGCCGGCCGACGTGTGGGGCTGGATGACGAAGCCCTCCGCCTCGAGGGCGGCCAGATCGTTCCTCACGGTCGCACTGGACACCGGCAGATGGGCGCGGTCCACGATGGCGCGGGAGCTGACCGGCTCCCCCGAACGAATGTGCTCCTCGACCAGGGCGCGAAGGATCTCGGACCGACGATCTTCAAGCATGTTGCATCAGAGGTTATCCGTGTTGGTCGACTCCACCCACCCCTGCGGCGGGTCCAGATCGAGCACTTGACGGTGCACCTCGTCGGTGAGCAACGGTCGCCGGACCATGAGTCTGCCCTCGGCGACCTCGATGATCCCTTCTCTGAGCAGCATCTGCCCTCCGCTGGTCTGGAGCAGGGACTCCACGCCGGGGCCGGGACCCACGCCTGCCGATCGGCGCAAACCAACGAAGAGGCGGTCGATCTCGACATCCCAACCCTCGATCGGATCGGCGCCGGCGATCGGCCTCATTCCGCCCTCGACACGATCCACGTAGGCGTCGAGCCGGCGCACGTTGTGACTTCGCACTCCGTTCAAGAACCGGTGGGCCCCGTTGCCGTAGGCCTCGTACTCGCCCTGGGCCCAAACGACGAGGTTGTACTTGCATTCCTGGCCGGCTCGGGACCAGTTGGATACCTCGTACCTCTCGAGCCCTGCGATGGGAAGGAGTCGCTCGGCAAGCTCGTAGCGATCAGCTTGGACGTCGGGATCCGGCGCATCGGCCCCGGCCTTCACCTCACGATGAAGCGGAGTGCCCGGCTCCACGGTCAGCGCGTAGCAGGAGACATGGTCCGGCCGCAGGTCGACCGCTCGTTGCAGTGACTCTTCCCACGACCGTTCAGTCTCCTCCGGTGTGCCGAAGATCAGGTCGAGCGAGATGTTGCCAAAGCCCGCCCGACGTGCATTGTCGACTGAGCCCTCGATGTCCTCGGCTCGATGACGCCGGCCCAACCTGGCCAGCACCGTGTCATCGAAACTCTGAGCCCCGAATGACACCCGGTTGAATCCGGCGGTGAGCAGAGCTTCGGCCCTTTGCTCACTGAAGTCCTCGGGGTTGGCCTCCAGTGATACTTCGGCATCATCAGCGATGCCATGACAGGCCTGAAGGGCGCCGAGAACCAGCCCCAGGAAATGCGGACTGACATGGCTCGGAGTGCCTCCGCCGAAGTACACCGCCTCGAGCTCCTGCCAGGGCCCCGCCATGCGGATCTCGGCGACGACGGCATCGATGTAACGCTCGATTCGGTCATCCGCCCCAGCCACCACGGCGAAATCGCAGTATGGGCAGACGGCGGAGCAGAACGGGATGTGGACGTAAGCAGCGGCTTTCGAGGCGTGGATGTCGACGTCTGTGCTGTTCATATGTCGTCGTCGACTCGGAGTGCGGCCACGAACGCCTCCTGGGGCACCTCCACCGAGCCCACCATCTTCATTCGCTTCTTGCCTTCCTTCTGCTTGCTGAGAAGCTTCTTCTTGCGTGTGACATCACCGCCGTAGCACTTGGCGATCACGTCCTTGCGTTTCGCCTTCACCGTCTCCCGACTGATGATCTTGCCCCCGATCGCCGCCTGTATCGGCACATCGAACATCTGGCGCGGGATCAGACTGCGAAGACGACCGGTCATCGTCTTCCCGTAGTCGGCGGCCTTGTCACGATGGAGAACGGCGGAGAACGCATCCACCGGCTGGCCATTGAGCAGGATGTCGACCTTGACCAGGTCAGCCGTCCGGTAGTCGGCCGGCTCATAATCGAGCGACGCATAGCCCTTCGTCCTCGACTTGAGGAGGTCGAAGAAGTCGAACACGATCTCGGCCAGGGGTATCTGGTAGTCGAGCTCGACGCGCTCCGGGCTCAGATAGCTCATGTTGCCCATCTCGCCCCGTTTCGTCGTGACCAGCTCCATGATCGGGCCGACGTACTCGGTCGGGGTGAGGATCATCGCCCGGACGTACGGCTCGGAGACGCCGACCCGGCTCCCGGGGTCAGGCAGGTCTTGGGGCGACTTGATCTCCCGAACGCTGCCGTCAGGAAGGGCCACTCGATAGGCGACCGAAGGCGCCGTGGCGACCAGGTCCAGGTCGTACTCGCGCTCCAGGCGCTCCCTCACGATCTCCATGTGGAGCAGGCCGAGGAAGCCGACCCGGAACCCGAATCCCAGGGCGCGACTCGTCTCCGCCTCCCACATCAATGACCCGTCGTTGAGGCGGAGCTTCTCGAGCGCCTCCCGCAACCGTTCGAAGTCGTCGCCATCGGTGGGAAACAGACCCGAGAAAACCATCGGTTTGGGCTCGGCGTACCCGGGCAACGGGTCACGAGCCGGGCTGGTGGCGTCGGTCAGGGTGTCACCGACCTTGATCCGGTCGATCTCCTTGACCCCGGTTATCAGATAGCCCACCTCTCCAGCTTCGAGGGCACCGACCGGTTTCGCCGAGGGCGTGAGGATCCCTACTTCCGCTGCGTCGTGGGTCTCTCCCGTGGCGATGAACTTCAGCCGGAATCCGGAGCGAAGCCGGCCGTCGACGACACGGACGTAACAGACCACTCCCCTGTACGCGTCGTAGTAGGAGTCGAAGACGAGGGCGCGAAGAGGGGCATCGGGATCGCCCGCCGGTGGTGGCACCTGCTCGACGAGACGCTCGAGTAGCCCGGTCACGCCTTCTCCGGTCTTGGCCGAGATTCGCACGATGTCGTCGGAGGACCCGCCGATCACGTTGGTGATCTCGCCGGCGACGCGATCGGGATCTGCGGCGATCAGATCGATCTTGTTGATGGCCGGAATCACCTCGAGACCGGCATCGACAGCGAGGTAGGCGTTGGCCAGAGTCTGCGCCTGGACCCCCTGGGCGGCATCCACCAGCAGCAAGGCGCCTTCACATGCAGCGAGCGAGCGGGACACCTCGTAGGAGAAGTCGACGTGCCCCGGCGTGTCGATCAGATTGAGCTCGTAGTCATGACCGTCGGCGGCCCGATAGGAGAGTCGGACGGTCTGTGCCTTGATCGTGATCCCGCGCTCCCGCTCCAGGTCCATCGTGTCGAGGATCTGCTCGCGCATGTCACGCTCGCTGACGGCGCCGGTCAACTCGAGGAGGCGATCGGCCAGGGTCGACTTCCCATGGTCGATGTGGGCAATGATCGAGAAGTTGCGTATGCGCGATTGATTGGTCACGGGAAACCGGGAGGAGGCGGCATTGTACCTTGGAATATGCGGCCTGCTACTCTTCCTGCGGTCTTCCGGCGCAAGACCCGACCCCTGAGTGCCGATTCCCGACCAGACGAGACCTTTTCAACATGGCCAACATCAAGTCACAGATCAAGCGAAACCGCCAGAACGAGAACCGGCGCATGCGCAACAAGTCGATCAACTCCAACCTGAAGACGAGTGTCAAGAAAGTGGAGACGGCCGCCGCCGCAGGCGAGCCGACCGACGAGTTGCTCCGTGAGGCGCAGGCGAAGATCGACACGGCGGTCTCGAAGGGCGTCCTTCACAAGAAGGCCGCCGCCCGCAAGAAGTCACGACTCGCCAAGCGAGTCACGACCAGTGCCTAGTACCTAGTACTACTACGTGAACGCTCCGCAGGAGCGTTCACCCATACCAGCGGCAGAAGGCAACTGTCAGCCGCTCCAGAGTCACCCGATGCACCTCTTCCGGTTGTGACTTGATCACCCGGTCCGCCCGCACCAAGGCCTCTTGAGCTCGTCGCAACGACGACTCCCTGACCCGTCCCCGCTGTGACCAGAACCGTCCCGGTCCCCGATCGGCGGCTGTGGCACCGAGCCATTGGCGGAACGTCGGCTCATCCGGCGCCGCCGCGGCGAGCGCTCGTTTCTTCAGATCCGACTCGACAGCCGCCAGGAACACCAGTGGGTGCCCGTGGACGAGGAAATCCGAGAGACGTCGAAGCGCCTCGCCGACGTCGCCTCTCGACATGGCATCTGTGATCAGGAAGGTCGGCTCGTCGGGACGGTTCTTGAACCGGTCGAGCACGACCTCCTTGGTGATCTTCCCGCTGGTCTGCTCGAGCTGATCGAGCGCCTGTCCCATGGCTGCCGTATCGGAACCGAATTTCTGAAGAAGGGCCTTTTCGGCGCCCTTCTCGAAGGTGAGGCCACGATCGCGGACTTCGGCTTCGAGCCATTGCATGGCCTGCCGCTCCCACATCTTCCGCACCGTCTGGGAGCTGCCCAGTCTCTTGACGAGAGTGGACAATGACCTGGGCAGAGCGCCGGTGGCCAGGATGACCACCTCGATCGTGGCGAGGTCGGCCGACTCGATCAACTCCTCCAACACGGCGCCCTCCGAGGCCTGAAGATTCTGGGCGTCCACGAGCTGCAGCCCCTGGCCCTCTCCGAAGAGCGAACCGGATTGCAACAACGGGATGACCGGCTCCAACTCGGTACGCAGGGCACCGTCACCCTCCTCCCCTGCACCGCGACCCGGCACGTCGACCCTGAGCACCTGGTCCCGCTCCAGCCCGGCTCGGGCGAAGTGCTGCGCCGCGCCATCGAGCATCTGCTCACGCTCGCCGGGCCCCGCATTCGACTGCGCCGAGATCAGCAGCAAAGCCATGGGATTGACGGTAACCGGAACCACCGACCGATTCGTTGGTCAGGCACGCCCGAAGAGGCGGGCCAGGTCGCAAGCGACGGCCACGTCGTGGACCCGGATGATGTCGGCCTTGTGCTCCAAAGCCAGTGAGATGTAGGCCACCACGCGATGGAAATCCCGCTTCCGCGGGATCGGGATCAGGACCGGCTTACCGAGAGCCCGCAACCGCCCGGAATCGGCGATGACCCGGAGTTGCATCCGGGTGTACGCCTCGTAGTCGCCTCGATAGTTGAGGGCGATCCCCGGATCGAGGATCACGTTCTCGATGCCGATCTCTGCCAGCTCAGAGAGCAAAACGCCGAACGCACTCGCGGTCTGGTCGGCCTTGTCCTCCTTGATCTCGATCTCTCCGACGTCGTGTGGGTTGTCCCCTTCCACATACACGGCGATGGCTGCGACGCCGGCCTCGGCGACGGCCTGGCGCATCTCCGGGTCGGCGAGCCCACCGGTGTCGTTGATGATGACCGCGCCGGCGTCGACGGCAGCGGAGGCCACATCCGGCTTCCAGGTGTCGATGCCGACCAGATGTCCCTCGGCGACCAGGGCCTCGATCACCGGGACGACTCTGGCGATCTCATCCGTCGCCTCGATTGTCGGGTTGTCGAAGTGTGACGATTGCCCACCGAGGTCGATCATCGTGGCGCCCCAGGACCGATAGCGGTCGGCCAACAGCAACGCCTCGTCGACGGAACCGACGACTGTGTGGACGTTCTTGGAATCCGGGGAGACGTTTATGACTCCCATCACATACGTGATTTCCCCCAGGGGAAGTTGCGTCACACCAAGATCCAGCACCTGCCCAGTCTCCCAGCTTCAGCCGAGAGGCACGAGGACGTCTCCGACCAGATCCGTCCGCAGGACAGTGGCCCCGCTCTTCTCGAGCGTTGAGATGACCCATTCGACGGGATGCCCGAAATCGTTGGCGCCAACTGAGATCACAGCCAGGTCGGCACCCACCCCTTCCAGCCAGCGAGCGTCCGAAGTACCGGCACCATGATGGGGCACTTTCAGCACATCCGCCCTCAGATGCGCCAGATCGGCCTGGGCGTAGGTCTCGATGTCGCCCGCCAGCAGCATGGTTCTCTTGGGACCTCTCACGGTGAGGACGATCGACTGGTCGTTCGATGAGGCGTACTGACGGGACGGGCCGTCCACTGCGAGGGTCAGCGCCCCGAGACGGTACTCCTCACCGACCGACGGCTCCACGACCGGGACACCGACTCCCGAGAGGAGCCCGAAGAGGTCAGTCGATGCTGCCGTCTCATGTGGGTGGGTTCGCGCCCAGACCTCGCCGATCGAGATTCTTCCTGCCAGAGCTGTGAGACCGAGAGCGTGATCGGCGTGGGCGTGGGTCAGGACCACGAGATCCAGCGCATGCACCCGGTACTCATCGAGGTTCTCGATCAGAGTGACCGGATCGGGCCCGCCGTCGACGAGAGCGAGACTCCCGGGACCGCCCGAGAGCAGCACCGCGTCACCCTGGCCCACATCGAGGACCACCGCACCGTGCTCGGGTAGCGAGCGGGCGGGCGCCAGCAGCAGAAAGGCGACGACGGCCGCTCCCAAGAGGGCCAAGACACCCCTGAGCCCCGGTCGAAGCAGATGAATCAACCCCGCCACGAGCATGATCCCCATCCCCAACCATCCGACCTGGGGCCATGCTGCGGCAGTTCGGGCTATCCAAAGGACGACGTCCGCCAGGCCCGCCCCCAGATCGGACAGGAAGAGCGGCCCGACGACTCCAAGCACGCCCAGAACCGTCGAACCAGCCACCAGAGGCGCCGCCAGGAGGTTGGCGAGGGGGGAGAGGAGGGGTACGACGCCAAAGTGAAGGATGAGCAGCGGGGCGACGGCCACTTGCGCACCGATGCTCACAGCCAGGGCCCGCATCACCTTGCCGCCGGAGGACGGCCACCTGGCGCCGACGATCACTCCGACCGTGGCGGCAACCGAGAGCTGAAAGCCGGCGCTGGCCACCAGACCCGGGTCGATGATCATCAGCGCGATCACAGCGGCCGACAGGACCTGCCAGGTCTCCATCGCGACCCCGACCAGACGACCGGCGAGGACCAGGCCGGCCATCGCGGAGGCACGAAGGACCGAGGGCTCGAATCGTGTGGCTGCTGCGAACAGGGGCAGACCGAGGAGGCCCAGAACCGCCCTCCGCTTCGGCCCGATTCCGATCGGGCCGACCGCCAGGTAGAGGAGACCCAAGAAGATCGCGACGTTCGACCCGCTGACGGCCGTGAAATGCGAGAGACCCGCCCGCCTCATCGCCGACTGGTCGACCTCATCCACCCCGCTGGTGTCGCCCACCATGAATCCGGCGAGGAGGCCACGACCATCCTCGAGCGGTCTGAGACGGTCGATGACCCGGTCACGCATCGCGTTCCCCAGTGCAAGGAACGGCGACCTGGCACCGGAGACAACCTCGAACTCGTCGACATCAACCGTTCCGAGATAGGGCCGGCCCCCGAGCTCACCTCCTCACCGACGACTGCTTCCCTCGATCCGGACGACGTCACCGAGTGACGCTTCTGCGCTCGGCGGAAGGTCGGCCAGGATCGCGCCAGAACCGATATCGACCAGGGCGTATGGCCCATATCGGCCGTCGGTGACATCGCCGGCCATCACCCCCTCGGTCTCGAGGCGGCCACCGGGCAACGGCTCGAGAGGTGCAGTGGCGATCGAAGAGTGGAGTGCGATGACAGCCACGATCAGGGCGGCCACGATCCGGCCTCTTCGCCGACATCCAAAGGACCGGGATCGAGGCCAGGACGAGACCCCAGCCAGGTGAGCGTCCGGCCCATGCCGCGAGCATCGCTGCCACTGCGCTACCGATCCAGGGTCGGGAGACAACCGGAGGAAGCGCCGGATGGTCGAGGGTCAAGGCACGGCGATCGAGTCTCTCATCGCGGCCAACTTGGCTTCGCCGATACCCGGCACTTCCAGGAGATCCTCAACCGTCTCGAATGGCCCATTGGCCTCGCGATGGGCCACGATCCGATCGGCCAGTACGGGGCCGACCCCGGGAAGCTCTTCCAATGCCGTCGCATCCGCCTGGTTGAGAGAGATCAGGCCGTCATCCCTCTCCCCGCCGCCGGTAGCGGCCAACGAGTCGCCAGGCCCGGGGATCTGCACGTGATCTCCCTCGACCAGGGGCCTGGCCAGATTGATCTCGTCGAGCAATGCCCCCTCCAGGGCGCCGCCGGCCGCCGCGACTGCGTCGGCCACGATTGCTCCATCGGACATCTCGACTACGCCCGGAGCCGTCACCCAACCGGAGACATACACCGGGAAGACGGGATCACTCGACGACGCAGTTTCCATCGTCACTGGCGTCGTTTCGACCGGAGCCGTGTCTCCTGTCGACTCCAAGCCCCGCTCCGACGACGATGGCGGCGAGGATCAGGCCCAGCGCCATCGCCTGTGTTCGACCCATTGCGACCCCCACCGACCGCGCTTCACTCACTTCGTAGATACCAATCCGCTGCCGATGAGGGAAGAAGGTCGTTCGGTAGGGTCGGCCTCGTGCTCGACATCGCCCCCTATTTGGTCCCACCCGGCACCGCGGCCAACCTCGCCGCCCGGGACCCCCGTTCCAAGGAAGGCTTCGACGGTGGGAAGCCCGAGGGCAAGGAGGCGCTGAAGCCGTTGAACTCGACCCTGGCTGAGCTGCAGACGCGTCTCTGGGCCGAGTCGAAGCAAAAACTGCTGATCGTCCTTCAGGCAATGGACACCGGGGGAAAGGACGGGACCATCCGCAGCGTGTTCAAAGGGGTCAACCCCCAGGGGGTGCGGGTCTGGGGGTTCGGCGCCCCTACCGAATGGGAGTTGGCCCACGACTATCTCTGGCGCATCCACCAACGAACACCGGAGAGCGGCGGGATAGCCATTTTCAACCGCTCGCACTACGAGGACGTCTTGGTCGTACGAGTGAAGGGCCTCGTCCCGGAACAACGCTGGCGGCAGCGCTACGCCCACATCGTCGAGTTCGAACGACTGCTGACCGATGAAGGGACGACCGTGGTCAAGCTGTTCCTCCACATCTCGAAGGAGGAGCAGAAGGAGCGTCTCGAGGCCCGTCTAGAGGAACCGGACAAGCGTTGGAAGTTCAATGTCGCCGACCTCGAGGACCGCAAATTGTGGGAAGACTTCTCCCTTGCCTACGAGGAGGCTCTCAGCCGCACCTCGAGCGAGCATGCACCGTGGTACGTGGTGCCGGCCGACCGCAAGTGGTACCGCGACCTGGCTGTGGCGAGCATCTTGATCAAGGCGCTGGAGAAGATGAATCCGACATATCCGCCCGAGCCCGACCTGGAGGGTGTGGTAGTCGAATAGGCCGCGGCGTCACTCGTCGAGAAGTCGGGCGGCCACCCGCGCCTCCACCTCGAGAGGGATGGCCAGATAGGCGGCACGGTGGCTGAGACCCTTCCAACGCCCGCCGAGATATCCGGTCAAATACCGCCAGAGGAACCGGATCACGCCCAGCTCACCCCACTGACGCACGTGGACCAGCTCGTGGACGAGGAGCAAGCCCGGTCGGTGTTGGACGGCGGTCATCAATGCGGGGTCGAGGAAGATGGTCCTCCCCAAGGTCATAGCGCTGATGTCACGGCCCCAGAGACGGCGCATGACCCCCGGAGCGGATCGGACCCGGACCGATTCCGGGTCGACGGGATCAATGAGTACACGCACTCGAAGGAAGTCGATCCCACCCGCACGCAGCATCTGGCCGGCGTTCACCCCACCACGAAGTTGATGACGCTCGGTGGACGGGCGATGACTTTGCGCACCACGGCGCCGTCGATCCAACCCTGGACCTTGTCGAGGTCGAGCGCCACCCGCTCCGCTTCCTCAGCGGTGATGTCCGCCGGCACATCGACCCTGTCGCGCACCTTCCCGTTGACCTGGACCACCATGGTCACGGTCGACTCCGCCACGAGCGACTCGTCCCACTCGGGCCAGGGCTCCTCCGCCAGCATCGATCCCATCCCCCTCATCTCCCACAACTCGTGGGCGACATGGGGTGCGGCCGGCGCCAGCATCAGGACCATGATCCGGTAAGCCTCGTCGAACGTCTTCTCCACCGGCGAGCGGCCCAGGTACTCCTGGAACACGTTGGCCAGGGACATCAGCGAGGAGACCGTGGTGTTGAAGTGGAATCGGTTGATGTCCTCGGTGACACGCTTCAATGCGCGATGCGTCTCCGCCATCAACACGGCATCGTCATCGTTCGCTCCGCGGTCCACGAAGGGATGATCGGCGGTGCCCATCTTCCAAACCCGGTCGAGGAACCGCTTCGTGCCGGGAACACCGCTGTCATTCCATACGGCGTCGTCGGTCGGCGGCCCCACGAACAGCTCGAACAAGCGCAGGGCATCGGCGCCGTACTCCTGGTAATAGCGGTCTGGTGGAACGACATTTCCCTTGGATTTGGACATCTTGGCCCCGTCCTTCACCAGCATCCCCTGGGTGAACATCCGCGTGAAGGGCTCGGTGACCGGGCTCAGCCCGATGTCGTTGAGGAACTTGGTGATGAACCTGGCGTAGAGAAGGTGGAGGATCGCATGCTCGACCCCACCGATGTATTGATCGAGTGGCATCCAGTACTCGGCCTTGGCCCGATCGAAGATGGCCTCCGACGTTGTGGGGGTCGGTGTACCTGAAGTAGTACCAGGAAGAGTCGACGAAGGTGTCCATGGTGTCGGTCTCCCGGCTCGCCTCACCGCCGCACTTGGGACAGGGCGTGGCGACCCAATCCTCGACGGCCGCCAGAGGTGAGCGTCCCTTCGGGGCATAGTCCTCGACCTCGGGCAGGGTCACCGGAAGCTGATCTCGCGGAACGGGGACCAACCCACATTCGGGGCATTCGACCATCGGGATCGGACACCCCCAATATCGCTGTCTCGAGATGAGCCAATCACGGAGCCGGTACTGGATCGTTCCCTCGTCCGATCCCCTGCTCCTCGAGCCAGGCGATGATCCGCTCCTTGGCCCCGGCCCGGTCGAGACCGTCCAGGAACTCAGAATTGATCGTTCGCCCATCCCCGAGGAAGGCCTCGCCCTCCCATTCCGGGCCCGGGTCGACCGTGCGAACTATGTCGAGGCCATACCTGACGGCAAAATCCCAGTCCCGCTGATCCTGACCCGGGACGGCCATGATCGCCCCGGTGCCGTAGCCCATCAACACATAGTCGGCGATGTAGACCGGAACCGGCTTCCCGTTCACCGGGTTGATGGCGAACCGACCGGTGAACACCCCTGTCTTCTCGCCCTCGGCGAGACGCTCGATCTCCGACTCACGGGCCGCCCGAGCCATGTACTCCCTCGCCTCCGCCTCGACGTCGGTGCCCGAGATCAACTCCTCGACAAGTGGGTGCTCGGGAGCGAGGACGCAGAATGTCATCCCGAAGATCGTGTCGGGGCGGGTGGTGAACACATCGAACGAGGCATCGATGCCGTCGATGGGAATCCTGAACCGGGCGCCCTCGGACCGGCCGATCCAGTTCCTCTGCATGGTGCGGACCCGGTCTGGCCAGTCGTCCAGGTGATCGAGGTCATCGAGGAGTCGATCGGCGTAGTCGGTGATCTTGAAGAACCATTGGGCCAGGTTTCGCTTCTCGACCAGCGTCCCGCACCTCTCACAGGCGCCATCCACTACCTGCTCGTTGGCGAGCACGGTCTGATCCTTGGGGCACCAGTTGACCGGCGCGGTCGCCTTGTAGGCGAGACCACGGTCGTAGAGCTCGAGGAACAGCCACTGGTCCCATCGGTAGTAGGCGGGGTCGTGGCTCGCCACTTCCCGGCTCCAGTCGAAGGCGGCGCCCAGCTTCCGGAAATGCTCCTTCATCCGGGTGATCTGGGCCTCGACGCTGACCCTCGGGTGAATGCCGGTCTCGATCGCCAGATTCTCGGCCGGGAGCCCGAAACTGTCCCACCCCATCGGGCTCAAGACGTTGAAGCCCTGCATCATCTTGTAGCGGGTGATCAGGTCGATGTAGGTGTAGTTGCGGACGTGGCCGATGTGCAGCTCCCCCGACGGATAGGGATACATGGCCACGTTGTAGAACTTGGGCCTGGTCGAGTCCTCGGTGGTGTGAAACACGCCCTCCGACTCCCATCGGTCCTGCCATTTCGCTTCGATCGCCCGGTGGTCATACGACATCACGGTCAAGGGTAAAGTTCGAGCGACTGGCAGGTAGCCAGACTTGCGCGCGGTCTGATCGAAACCGGTAGCGTGGGCGGCGTCGCGGGGTTGGCGTGCCTTCGCCGCGGCCTAAACCCAACAAGGGAGGAAGTAAGTATGAAACGAATGCGCTGGTTGGCGCTCGTTGCAGTACTCGCCCTCATCGCCGGCGCTTGTGCCAGCGAGGGCGGCGACGAGACGACAACCACCGGGGGGGAAGCGGCAACGACGACGGCAGCCGGAGATACGACCACATCGGTCGCCACTACCGAGGCGCCGTCGGAACTGCTCACCCTCGACTCGGGGGGTTGTGATTACGGGGGCAAGATCAACAAGATCGAAGCCACTTCGGCATCCGAGGTGGTCTTCACCCTGTGCGCGGCCGACCCGGCATTCCTGGTGAAGATTGCGTTCGTCCCGTTCTCCATCCAGCCATCCGAGCACCTCGAGGCGACCGGCGGCTCCCCGCTGGAGAATCCGGTGGGCACGGGCCCGTTCATGCTCCCCGAAGGGGGCTGGGCACGTGGATCCGAGATCGTGTTCGAGGCGAACCCCGACTATTGGGGCGAGGCCCCGGCGTTCGACACCCTGGTCTTCCGCTGGCGTGAGGACAGCACCGGGCGGATCACCGAGTTGACCTCGGGCAACGCAGACTTCATCACCAACCTTGCGGCGAGCGACTACGCCGGCATCGAGGGTGACGCCAATCTGCAATTGCTCGTCGACAACAACCCGAACGTGTTCTACGTGGGGTTCAACAACCAGTTCCCCCCGTTCGACAACCCGCAGGTGCGGCAGGCGATCGCGCTGGGCATCGACCGGCAGAGGATCATCGACACCTTCTACCCGGAGGGGTCGGAAGTGGCCACTCACTTCACGCCTTGCATCCTGGAGAACGGCTGTGAAGGCGCATCGTTCCCCGACTTCGATCCCGAAGCGGCACGTGCGCTGCTCGCTGAGGCCGGATTCCCCGATGGGTTCGAGACCACGATCACGCTCCGCGACGTGTTCCGGGTCTATCTCCCGGAGCCGACGGCGGTGGCCGAGGACATCCGGGCCCAGTTGGCGGAGAATCTGGGGATCAAGGCCACGGTCGAGGTCATGGAGTCGGGCGCGTTCATCGAGGCGACGGCCGCCGGCCAGGTGGAGGGCATCCACCTGCTGGGCTGGGGCGCCGACTACCCGCACGTGACCAACTTCCTCGACTATCACTTCGGTGGCATCAACGTCCAGTTCGGTGTGATGAACCCGGACATCGCGGCCGCAGTCATCGAAGGATCGGGGATCGTCGACCCTGCTGAGGCACAGCCCGTCTATGCCCAGATCAACGACCTGCTGGTCGAGGACGTGCCGATGGTCCCGATCGCCTGGGGAGCCGCGGCAAATGCCGGGCTCGCCACTCTGGAAGGAGCGGTGACACCGCCATTCGGTGCGCCACAGTTCGCTCTGATGAACCCGGGCGACACCGATCTGGTGTTCGTCCAGAACGCCGAGCCGATCTCGCTCTACTGTCCCGATGAGACCGATGGTGAGTCACTGTCTGCCTGTCAGCATGACCCAGGAAGGGCTCTACGGATACGACCTCGAAGGACAGGCCGTGCCGAAGCTGGCCACCGAGTGTGTGCCGGACGCCGAGGGCGTGGTGTGGACCTGCGCATTGCGCGAAGGTGTCACCTTCCACGACGGCTCTGCCTTCGATGCCAACGACGTGGTCGCCTCATGGTCGGCCTCGCTCGATGGGGCCAACCCGCTGCACACCGGCAACACCGGAGTGTTCGAATATCCCGCGACGTTGTGGAATGGGTTGATGAACCCACCGCCCACGACGACAGCGGCTGGATGACCCTCTGATCGCTCAGAGAGGTGACGGGGGGAGGCGCACCAGCGCCTCCCCCCGTTCTACGCTCCGGTAGAGGACATGATCGGTTACATCCTGCGCCGCATCCTGGTCGCGATACCCGTCCTGATCGGGGTCCTGCTCCTCGTGTTCCTGCTGGTCCGGCTGCTCCCTGGTGAACCGTGCACCGCCATCCTCGGCGAGAGGGCGACTGCGGAGGCGTGTGAGCGATTCAACGAAGCAAACGGCCTCAACGAGCCGATCATCGTCCAGCTCGGCATCTACTTCGGGAACGTGATCAGCGGTGACCTCGGAGAGTCGATCCGCTTCTCCCGGCCGGTCACCCAGATAATCATCGAGCGGCTTCCGGTAACGCTCGAGCTCACCATCGCCGCGCTGAGTGTGGCCATCATCGTCGGAATCCCGCTCGGGATCGCCGCAGCGACGGCGACACAACTCGGGTGTCGACGTGGCGGCGATGGCCTTCGCCAATGTCGGCGTCTCCATGCCCATCTTCTGGCTCGGTTTGTTGCTCGCCTATCTGTTCGCCGTCGTCCTGTCGGGCACGATCTTCGCCTTGCCGCCCAGCGGGTCGCTCAGCCCGGGAAACCGCGGACTCCCGTTCTACGAGGTGTGGGGCTGGGAGATCGCCGAGGAGGGATTCGTGTCGACCGCCGCCGAGTTCGTCTCCTACATGACTGTGACCAACGCCCTGATCAGCGCCCAGTGGGCGGTGTTCTGGGACGGGTTCAAGCACCTCATCCTCCCCGCCATCACCCTGGCCACGATTCCCATGGCCATCATCGCCCGGATGACCCGGTCATCGCTCCTGGACGTACTGGGCCGCGATTACATCCGCACCGCCCGAGCCAAGGGAGCGATGGAGCGAAAGGTCGTGAGAAGGCACGCCCTCCGCAATGCGATGCTCCCGGTCGTGACCATCATCGGGCTCCAGTTGGGGCTGCTGCTCGGCGGCGCCGTGCTCGACCGAGACGGTATTCGGGCTGGCCGGAGTGGGCACAGCCCTCTTCGACGCGATCACCGCCAGAGACTTCCCCATCATCCAGGGATTCACCCTGATCATCGCCACCACCTATGTGGTCGTGAACTTGTTGGTCGACGTCTCCTACGGCTATCTGGACCCGAGAGTGAGGCTGGAATGACGCTACGGCCCGATATCACCGTCCCCGACCCTGAGGCTCTGCTCGAGCAGCCGGGCTCGATGTGGCGGATTGTCCTACGGCGCTTCTTTCAGCGGAAGGTCGGGATCGTGGGGTTGATCCTGGTCTGCTTCATGATCCTGGTGGCTTTATTCGCCCCGCTCATCGCCCCGTATGACCCCTACGAGAACTTCATCGGGCAGCCCGGAGCGGAGAGGTGGTTGCCACCTTGCATCAACGCCTTCGGGTGCGAGGGGACCCAGCACATATTCGGGCTGGACGGAAATGTCAGGGACTTCTTCAGCAGGGTCATCTATGCGGCCAGGGTGAGCCTTCCCCTCGGTTTCACGACCGTCCTCATCACGATCGTCATCGGGACCGTCATCGGGGCGATCGCCGGTTATGCAGGTGGGTGGAGCGACAACCTGATGATGCGGATCATGGACGTGGTGCTCGGTTTCCCATCCCTGATCCTGGCCATCGCCATCGTCTTCGTCCTCGGTCCTGGCCTCCGCAACACCCTGCTCGCCATCGCAATCGTCACCATCCCCCAGTACGCGCGGGTGATGAGGGCATCGGTGCTCTCGATCAAGGAGGTCGACTACGTGTCGGCCTCGCGGGCCCTGGGCGCCTCCCGACGGAAAGTGCTCGTGCACCCGGGTCGTCCCCAACGCCCTGACGCCGCTCGTCGTGCTCGGCACGCTGGGCATCGCCACCGTGATCCTGGAAGCAGCTGCCCTGGGGTTCCTCGGGCTCGGTGCCGTCCCCCGACTCCCGAATGGGGCTCGATGCTCGCCGAGGAACGCGACAGGATCTTCACCGCCCCCCATCTCATGATCTTCCCCGGGCTCGCCATCATGATCACTGTCCTTGGCTTCAACCTGATGGGTGACGGCCTTCGCGATGCTCTCGATCCCACTCTGAACAAGTGAGCGCGGCCCGACCCCTCCCGGAGAGCGCCATCGATACAGACGCACCCTTGCCGGTGCCTGCAGGCGAAGTTCTCCTCGACGTGCGAGGGCTCAAGACCCATTTCGACACGAGGCAGGGTGTGGTCAAAGCCGTCGACGGCGCCGACTTCCATGTCAAGCGCGGAGAGGTCCTGGGCCTGGTCGGAGAGTCGGGATGCGGGAAGTCGGTGACCTCGCTCTCGATCATGGGCCTGATCCCGCACCCCGGGAAGGTGGTTGCCGGAGAGATCCTCTTCGGCGGCAAGGACATCGCCAGGATGAAGGCGGACGAGGTCCGTGCCCTGCGCGGCGAGCACATGTCGATGATCTTCCAGCAACCGACCTCTGCTCTCAACCCGGTCTTCCGGGCGGGTGCGCAGATCAAGGAGGTCTTCGAGCTCCACCGTGACTGGAGTGCCGAAGTCGAGGAGGAGAAGGTCATCGAGATGCTGACCAAGGTCGGGATCCCCGATCCGAAGCGCCGGGCGGAGGCATACCCGCACGAGCTGTCCGGAGGGATGGCGCAACGGATCATGATCGCCATGGCCCTGGCCTGCGAGCCAGAGTTGTTGATCGCTGACGAGCCGACGACTGCACTGGACGTAACCATCCAGGCCCAGATCCTCGACCTCATCCGGGACCTCCAGAAGACTTCCAACACTTCAGTCATCCTCATCACCCACGATCTAGGAATCGTCGCCGAGATGGCCGACCGGGTGTCGGTCATGTACGCCGGCGAGATCGTCGAGGAGACCGATGTCCGCTCGATCTTCAGGAACCCGCTGCACCCATATACCAAGGGGTTGATCGGTTCCATCCCGGTGCTGGGATCGCTCCGGGACCAGCTCGATGTGATCCCCGGGGTGGTGCCCTCGATGATCGACCTCCCCAAGGGCTGTCGCTTCGCTCCGAGGTGCATCCCGCGAGTCGAGAATGCGTTGCAGATCTGTACCGAGATCGAGCCCGACCTGCGGGAAGTAGAGGAGGGGCACAAGGTTCGTTGTTGGCTGTACTACGGGCCGGAGAAGGTCGAGGACCCCGATGACTGAGACGCTGGTCGAGATACGCGACCTGGTCAAGGAGTTCCCCGTGCGTGGGGGCATCCTGCAACGTCAGGTGGCCTCGGTCCGGGCCGTGGCCGGCGTCTCTATCGACATCTTCAAAGGGGAGACCCTGGGCCTCGTCGGCGAGTCAGGCTGTGGCAAGACCACCCTTGGCCGGATGCTGACCCGGCTCATGGAGCCGACGTCCGGGACGATCCAATTCGACGGTGAGGACATCACCCATCTCTCGGGCAACGACCTCAAGCCTTTCCGACGACGTGTCCAGATCATCTTCCAGGACCCGTACGGCTCGCTCGATCCCAGGTCACAGGTCGGGCCGGCCATCGCCGAGGGCCTGCGTCTCCATGGCATCGGGACCAAGGATGAGCAGCAGGAGCGGGTCAAAGAGATGCTGGAACTCGTCGGCCTCCGAGCGTCCCATGCCAGCCGCTACCCCCACGAGTTCTCCGGTGGCCAACGGCAGCGAATCGGCATCGCTCGCGCCCTCATCCTGAAACCGGACCTGGTCGTGGCGGACGAGCCGGTATCAGCGTTGGACGTCTCGGTGCAGGCCCAGGTCCTCAATCTCCTCACCGAGCTCCAGGAAGAGCTCGCCCTCACCCTTCTCTTCGTGGCCCACAATCTCGCTGTCGTCGAGCACATCTCGGATCGGGTCGCGGTGATGTACCTCGGCCGCGTGGTGGAGCTGACCGATCGGGACACCTTGTACCGAAACCCGCTCCACCCCTACACCGAGGCTCTTCTTTCGGCCATCCCGATCGCCGACCCCGACCGCCCTCGGAACCGCAGGATCCTGCAAGGCGAGATCCCTTCGCCACTCAACCCACCCCGCGGATGTCATTTCCACCCCCGTTGTCCCATCGCCCGACAATCCCTCTGCGATGTCGACGACCCCATGCTGATGGATTCGCCCCAGGGCCCCCATCACCAGGCAGCCTGCTGGCTTCGCGCCGGGGATCTCGCGATCAGCCCTGCTTGATCGGGGGCGACGTTGATACGGGAGCTCGACGGGATGCGGATCACGGGTCATACCGATGGCGTCCTGAGGCCGGGTACCAACTCTTTCACTCGCGAGATCGTCTCCGTCGCCGACACGGGTGACAGGTGGAGCTTCGGTGAGGTGACGGCCGAGCCCGACGACAGCGTGGCGACCCATATCCACCCGGGTGAGCCGGAGGCGATCATGGTCCTGGAGGGAGAGGTCGAGCTGCACGGCGCCCAGGGCATTGCGCACCTTGGTCCGGGCGACGTTGTCTTCATCCCGCCCGATACCGAGCACGGGCTTCGCACGCCGACGGGAGGTCGATGGCTCGCCATCTGGCCAACCCGCGAGCGCCTCCCGGGCAAGCGGTACGCCTAGCTGTTCAGGATCACGACCGGGCACGGCGCCAGCCGGGTCAGATACTCGACACGCGGGCCGAGATGCAGGTGCGTGGTGCCGGCACGGACGCTGGTGCCCAGGACCAGCAGGTCCGCATCGAATTCGACCAGGGCGTCGAGGATCCCTGTCTCGATGTCCTCGGCCTCCCGGACCTCCGTCTCGACATGCTGTCCCATGCGCGTCGCCAGGATCTCGAATTCGGCAGTGACATCGAGGGCGACGTTGGGTCGCATCCCTGAGAGGCGAGACGGTGTCACCACATGCACCCCGGTCACGACTGCATCCGCTCCGGCGATGGCGAAGGCGAGGTCCGCAGCGTTTCGGGAGCTCATGCTGGAACTGGCCGGCACCAGTATCCGGGTGGGAGCCCATTCCTCGGGGACGTTCTCCCCTCTCACCACCAGGGTCGGGGTGCGGGAGAGCTTGATGAGATCGTCGATGACCGGCCCGAACACCCCTTGGCCTGAGCCACTCATCGTGGGCGTGCCGATGACCAGCAGGTCGTAATCCGCCTCGGCCTCGTGCAGGATCGCCTCCACCGGATCGTGGCTGGAGACGATGCGAGTGGTAGTCCCCCGGTCCCTGAAGACGGCGCGGAGCGAGTTGACATAGGCGCCCGCCAGAACGCGGTCCTGATCCCCGGCAACGGCCAGAAGCGTGGTCGAGATGTCGCTGGCCTCACCGAGGCGGGCCACCAGCACCGCCTGGATCGTCTGCGTGCCCACCTGACCGATCCGAGGCCTTACCGGCACCAGGACCCGTTTCAACCCGGCGAGGAAGCTGCCTTTCAGCACCTCCTCACGGGCCAATCTCAACTCCTCCTCATCGCCAGGCTGGAACCGTGCCAGGCAGTACCGAAGTCCGGCGGGCGCCGCGATGGACGTCACCACAGCCATCAGCACGATGATGGAGAACATCTCGGTGGTCAGGATCCCCAGCGAGAGCCCGATGGTGGCGATGATGATCTCGACTGCCCCACGTGCGTTGAGACCGGCGCCATAGGCCAGTGCCGACCAGTGGTCCTGGCCCGAGAGATACCTGGCCCCCACGTAGGCGCCGGCGACCTTGCCGAAGGTGGCGATGAGGATCACCAGCGCGGCAACAAAGATGAGGTCGGGCTGGAGGATGGCGCGGATGTCAACCTTGAGGCCCGCCACCGCGAAGAAGATCGGAGCAAAGACGGCTAGGGCCATGCTCTCCAGCTTGTGGACGACGTCCGTGGGAAGTCGCGGCAGACGGCCGAAAAGGATGCCGATGGCAAATGCCCCAATCACCGGCTCGAGCCGGAGCGCCTGGCTGAAGGCACCCCAGGCAAATGCGAGCACGACCACCAAAGTCAGGATGGCGTCCCGACCCCGGAATCGGTCCTGAATCAGGCCCAGCCCTCTCTCGACGACGAATCGCCCGACTGTCATCGTCACCAGGATGAATATGGCCACCATGGCGAAGTGTCAGCACTACCGAACCGGCGGTGATGGCCTCGGCGCTGGCCAGGGCGGTGACCACCCCAAGCATCGTCCAGCCTGTGATGTCATCGATCATTCCGGCGGCGAGGACCGTTTGACCGAACTCCCGTCGCATGAGGTCGAGGTCCATCAGGATCTTGGCCAGCACCGGTATCGCCGAGATGGAAAGGGCGGTGGCCACGAAGAGGGCGAAAACCGTTCGATCCGATGGGTCGACGAGAAGACTTTCAGGCAGTGCAAATCCCAGGGCCAAACCCGTGACGAAGGGGACTACGAGACCGCCCACCGCGACTCCGAGAGCTACTCCAAAGCGACGCCGGATGAGGGCCAGATCTGTTTCGAGCCCGGTGATGACGAGGAGCAGCATCACTCCGATCAGGGCTACGACCTCGAGCATGTAACCCTGGGCCTCGGTCTGGGGCAGGATCCACTCCCCTATCCACGGCACTAGCCCGGACAGGATCGATGGGCCCAAGATCACTCCGGCCAGGATCTCGCCGACCACCGCCGGCTGACCCATCCTCTGTGCCAACCCACCGAGGAAGCGGGCGGCGGCGAGCAACACCGCAATCTGTATCACGAGTTGCAAGACCTCACCGTGGGAGGCGGCGCTGAACGTCTCCAAAGTCGGTGCCTCTTTTTCTTCCTCTGTCGCCTTGGGAGTTAGCTGACGGGCTCGGGCTGGAAGTTCGCCCTACCCGGCCCTCGATGCCGGGATTCGCCCCCGATGGGGTTGGTTCCCCCCACCTGGCGCATGCCAGGTTCGGCGGTAATCGGGGCAATCTAGCCGAGGGTCGCCGCAATCCCGGCATGTCTCTAGGTCTAGGGGACTAGTTCAGATGGTTGTGGAAAGAATGGGCCATGCGGCCCATGCCCAAATCGTCGGAAATTGTGGATTATCCACAGGACAGGCAAATGGGTTTCCAGGAAAGGGCGAGGACAACGGTGATGGTGGCACCAAACCACGTGGAGGCGGGCGGGATGATGTCGAGCCGGTATGACGGCCTCGACAGCATTTCCGCACTTCTCGAGGTCGAGCGCTACCGCCTCGGAGACTGGGACGAGCCCTACGCCCGGCTCTACGCCATCGACTGTGCGTCGATCGTGTTCCGTTATCACCTCCCCGACCTCACCGAGCCGGCTCGGGAACTGATTCAGCGTCTCCTGCATCAGGCGTTGACTCTGGTCGCGGCAGGACGAGAGAACGAGCTGGCCTCGATCGAGCGAGCCCTCATGACCGGTCTCGAGGCCGCCTCGAGAGTGACCAGGTCGGTATGGCTGGTCGCCTTGAATGCGGTGCTCCCCGATCCTTTCCGCGCCGCAGTCATGAGCACCGAGGCCGCCCTGCAAGCTTTCGGACGAGGTCCCAACCCACGCCGGGACGCCGTAGCCGAGGCCGTGCGCCGCCGGGCATTCTCCCGCACCGAGGAATCAGCCCTGCTCGGCTCTGTGATCCGGCTCCACACACCAAGCGCAGTCGCCTGAGTCTCCCCCTGGACGAGGAGTCGGATTCCTCTCCTACAGTCGTTTCGTGACCCGACTCGAGGCCATCCAGGGAGACATCACCACTGTCGACGCCGACGTCATCGTCAATGCGGCCAACTCGTCGTTGATGGGCGGCGGCGGGGTCGATGGCGCCATTCATCGGGCCGGGGGTCCAACCATCCTCGCCGAGTGCAAGCAGATCGTGGCCCAGCAGGGTCAGCTGCCCACCGGCCGGGCAGTGATCACTACCGCTGGCGACCTGCCGGCCCGCCATGTGGTGCACACCGTGGGCCCGATCTGGGGCAGCGTCACCGAAGACGAGGCGGTCGAGTTGTTGGCCTCGTGCTATCGAAACAGCCTCGACCTGGCCAGAGATGTGGAGGCAAGAAGCGTCGCATTCCCCAGCATCTCCACCGGTGTCTACCTGTTTCCCAAGCCTCTGGCGGCCCACACGGCCGTTGCCGCCGTCAAGAATTGGGTGTCCCACAACCCGGGAACGGTCGAGACCGTCATCTTCGTGAGCTTCGGGACGGTCGACCTGAAGCTGTACGAGGACCTTCTCGCCGGCTGACTAGCCGGGTCAGTCCTCTCGAGACCGTCGACGCACGAGCAACAACAGGATGGCTCCGGCCGCCAACGACAGCCCGGCCAGACCGCTGAGCGACACCTGCCCGGTGCCGGTGCGGGGAAGGGTCTCGTCGGAGGCGCCGGCGACCTCGTCTCCGGTAGTGCTGGTCTCTTGGCTTGGATCCAACGTTCCCTCGCCCTGCCCTCGCCCGCCCTCGCCCTCGCCCTCGCCCTGGCCCTCGCCATCTGGCGTCGTGGTCAGACCACCTGCGCCGACCTCGACCGTGGTGGTGGGATCCTCACCCCCGCCGCCTTCGGTGACAGGGGGCCCTTCGCCCTGACGTGGTGGTTGCCGCCGGGGTCGGATCGTGACTCGTGCCATCACCGATCGTCGTCGTGGTGATATCGCCACCTGCAGTTGTGGTCGTGTCACCGCCCGCGGTGGTCGTCGAATCGCCACCCTGAGTAATCGTCGTATCGCCATCGATCGTCGTGGTGGTGTCCCCACCACCACCAGTTGTGGTCGTGTCGCCCGCGGACGAGGTTGTGTCAATAGCAGCGGAAGTCGTCGTATCTCCAGCGGCGGTAGTGGTCGTATCGTCGGCGACATCCTCGAAGCAGAACGTGACATGTGAGATGTCGCGATTATCTTCGGGCCACGTGAAGGAACCACTGGTTCCCATTTCGAACAGATCGGTGCCAGCCTTGGCGAGAACCGAGACCAGCGCCAGGTCGGTGTTAACCGTGTATGTGACCGTCGGCTTGTAGCCGCTGTCATCCAGCGTGATGGCGCTATCCCCCGGCGGATCGCTCGACTCGATGGTTCCACCCCAGCCATCGTCGCTCCAGTCGTCTGCCTTCCAGTACGGGCTGCCCTGGCACTCATCACGCGGATTGCCGGCTTGGGCGAGGGCCTGCGGTGCCGTCTCCAGTGTCACCTGCGCGTCGCAGGCCGCGAGCAAAGTCACCACCGTCAGCGCTAGGAGCACCCGGAGAGTGATGTTCCTGGACTTCATGGTGCCGAACCCTACGCAACCATGCGCCCGTGTCACGCGTCTGCACCTCGAATCTCAGTAATCACCCACCGCCACTGCTCGACCATGGGATCGGAGGCCGGGTCGGCGCCTGCCTGCCTGACATCGTGGCGACGAAATGCCAACTCGTTCTGAGCCCTGACCAGCCGGGCCGAATCGCGGCGTGACAGTCCCGGAACTCGTCGCAGCCTCCATAAGCCTTCCTTCTCCACAAGGAAGTATTCGTCGAGTGTGATGACCGGAGGCCTCTCGGCAGCCAGCTCGGACCGACAGACGTCGAGTTCCAAGTATCCACTTCTCGTTGCCAGAAATCCCATGACCACATACACCCACCCGTTGGTGGCCAGGATCGTCATCAGGTCGAGCAGCCAAAGCTGTACGGCGCTGACCGTGCCCTCGGAACCGGCCACCGTGGCGAAGGCGGCAAGGGCCAACGGCCCGAAGGCGTTCGCCATTGCATGCCCAGACAGGGCGAGGAGGAATCCGCCGCCAATGATCAGGCCCTTGCGAACACTGCCGAAGGTGGTGGATTGGCGTGCCCAGCCGAGCGCGGCCCCAAATAGAGCGGTGTAGAGGACGTGACCATTGACACCAAAGAGGACGAATCTCGGGATCAGCTGACCCAGATATTCGGCCGATCCTGAGGAGGCGTATCCGGAGGTGATGAAGGCTGCAGACTCGACCACGGCGAATCCAAGACCGACTAGGGCCCCATACACGATGCCGTCCCTCATCGAGTTCGCCTCTGTCGGCAGGAGCAAGAACAGGAGGATCAGGGCGAAGGCCTTGAGACCTTCCTCCACAAGCGGCGCGATCAAGGAGCGCTCCAACCAGGCGAATAGCTGTTCGGGGGACTGGAACTGGTACCCCAATTGGCTGGTGTCGACGAGACCGGCCGACTCATCGAAGAGCGCAGCAAGGCCCTCGCTGGCCCACCCTTCCAGCGCGATGGCCAGCCCGGTCGCGACCAGCGCCCCCCAGAGGAACGCAATCACGAGGAGCCACCACGGCTCCGGCTCCCGTCGGTCGAGGTAGATCACGAGTGCGAACGCGGGAATGCTCGCCGCCAAGGCGAGGAACAGGCCGGTGAGCAACACGCCCCACAAGTCAGGCCTGTGGATCATTTCCTGCGTCAAAATGAAGAGCCCGGCCCCAAAGGTCACAGCCAAGCCCGCAACTACCGGGATGCCGACGGCGGGTTTGTCGACTGGTGATCCTGTCAGGCTGCTCGGCCGAATCGCCCTTGAGTTCACGAGAGGCAAGCTACCGAAGCGCCTCGACCCCATAGCCAGGAGCCAAGCCCTGCTCGAGCCTCAGACCGGAGCGCCAACCCCCACATAGGCGGCAAGATGGTCGGTCAGATCACGGGCGTCGTCTTCGGCGCCGTGGATGAAGCTCGACTTGCGCCTCCGCAACATGTTCAACCCGATTCGATAGAGACCCGGCGCCTCGGTGACAACTCCTGCGTCATGTCTCAAACGTCCCTTACGGTCCAGGACCCGGGCGTGGAGCCACGAATAGTCGGGTCGGAAACCGGTCGCCCAGATGATCGTCGAGATCCTGCCATCGGCGAGGTCCAGGCTCAGGGGCGGTGATTCCTCGACGCGGGTCGGCGCAAATCGATGTGACGCCTCGACCTCGCCCTCCAACCCGTTCTCATGAACCCATTCGTCGATGGTGCCGAGCAGGCGGTCCATCTTGAGATCGGCGAGATTGCACAGGTTGCGCAGCGAGCCCGACAACTGCGCCTTTCCATCGACGATCCCGGCCACACGACCGACCAACCGGACACCCTGGTCGGTCAAGGCGTTGAGGTCCAGGGTCCTGCGCTCGGGCGTGCCCACCAGCTGCGGCGATGGGATGTTGCGGGCACGGACGAGATCGTCGACCTCATCCCACCGCTCGTCGAGCACTCCGGTCCTATCCAGCCACCACATGATGTCCCGGCCCCGGTACACCCGGGGCAATCGGACGTGCTCACCCACCGACAGGGTCACCGGCCGGCCCGAGGCGTGCACCTCCTCCGCGATCTGGATGCCGGTCGCCGAGGCTCCGACCACCAATACGCCGCCTTCAGCCAGCTGACCGGGCGCCCGGTATTGAAGTGGCGTGACCGTCTCGAGAGACCCGGGCACGGCGTCGGCAATCGCCGGGATGTTGGCCAGGTTGAATCCGCCGGTCGCCAGCACCACTGTCGGGCTCGCCCAGGTTCCGTCATCGGTGACCACTTCGTATCCAGCGTGATTGGGTCGCAAAGACTTGACGGTGGTGTGGGTCCTGATCGGGGCATCGACGGTCTTGGCATAGGTGTCGATGAACCCGATCACCTCGGGCATGGTCATGTAGCCGTCCGGATCGTCGCCGTCGTACTCGAGCCCCGGCAGGCGGCTCTGCCAGTTGGGCGTGAGCAGACGAAGCGAATCCCAGCGTTCGGTGCGCCAGGTATTCGCCACCTCGCCGCGCTCGATGACGACATGGTCGATCGAGCGCTGGCTGAGGAAATGGCTGACGGCGAGCCCGGCGTGACCAGCGCCGATAACGACCGTCGTCGTGCGTGTGGGTGCTTTGCTCAGTTGACCTCGACAGTCACATTGGTCGGGTTGGTGATCACATCGAACACCGCGGACCGCTTCTGTGACTGCGCCACCAGAGCCTCGATGTCTTCCTGCGAGGCATCGGCATCGATGTCGTACTTCACCTTGATGTCATTGAATCCGTTGCGGACCTCTGGATCACCACCGAGGATGCCGAGGACATCCATGTCGCCTTCGATCGTGGCCTTCACCGAGTTGAGCTGGATTCCGCGATTCTGTGCCACTGCGGCCACCCCGGCGGTCAGACAGCTGGCCAGGCCCACGAGCACGAATTCGACAGGAGTGGCGCCGTTGTCCTCGGAGGCGAACACCTCCGGGATGATCGGCGTCGAAGCTGAATGTCGTGCGATGGGTCTGATCACCGCCCAGACCGAAGAACTCAGTCACCTCGGAATGACTGTGGGTGCCGCCCACCCATTCGGTGGATGCCTTCCAGGTGAACTGGGCGGCCTCCGGGGCGTCGACGAGGGCGGTTCGGCATCGAGGAGTGCCTGTACGTTCACTCCGTTGTTGACCGGTGTGTCGGTCGTCGTCATCTTCTTCCTCCTGATCTGGTCGGTTCTCGAATAGCAGGACGTCTCGAGGATCTTCTCGATGACTCTCGGGAGCCTGACGTCCCTACGAGCGAATGACGTCGCTCGTCACAGCCGCCCGAGAGCGAAGACAGATGCACATGCGCCCGGACGGGCGATTCTCGATGTTGTGCATTCCTGTCATGGCTCCGCTTTCAGCTGCCGACGAGCTCACCGACAATTTGAGCAGCGAACAGTCGAAGCGTCAAAGGATCAGCATGGGGAATCGCCCCCATGCCTCCTCAGAGCCAGCCGCTCTTCTTGAAACGGGTATAGAGAAAGAGGCAGACCCCGCCCATGATCAGCAGTGCCGCCGGATAACCCCAGACCGCGCTGATCTCGGGCATGTGCTCGAAATTCATCCCCCAGATCCCGGCCAGCAAAGTCGGTATGGCGGCGATGGCCACGTAGGCGGAGATCTTGCGCATGTCCTCGTTCTGACGAAGGCTGACCTGGGTGAGATTGGCTGCGAGGACCGATGTGAGTGTGTCCCGGTAGACGTTGATCCGGTCTCAGCACCCGGAGGAGGTGGTCGAGCACATCACGAAAGTAGGGCTTCAATGTGGGGTCGATGGCCTTGAAGTCCTCGGTGGCCAGCAGGTCCAACGGCTCCTCGAGGGGCTCCACCGCCTCGTGGAAACTGAGCACCTCCTGCTTGAGCCGGTAGATGCGCTCGGAGTCACCCTTCGAGGAGAAGACGTCATCCTCGATGCCCCGAATGTCGGCTCCCAGTTCGTCGAGAACCACTGCGTAGTCCCTCACCACCTGATTGAGGATGGCGTGGAGGACCGAGCCGGACCCGCAAGCAAGCCGCCCTGGATCGGCCTCGAGCTTGTGCCGGGCCTCGATGAGCCGGCTTGCCTCACCGTGCCGGACCGCCACGACGAAGTTCGGGTCCACGAAAATGAGGATCTCGCCGAACTCGACGATCTCAACCGGGTCGGCGTATCGGGCCGGCTTCGTCACGACGAAGAGTGTCTCGTCGAAAGTCTCCAGCTTGGGTCTCTGGTGTGCCTTCAATGCATCGTCGACCGCCAGCTCGTGAAGGTTGAAGGTCTTGACGGCCTTCTCGAACTCCTCCGGGCTCGGCTCGTGCAGACCCACCCAGGCAAACGTGTCGGACTCGGTGATGAGTCTTCCCGCCTCCTCGTAGTCGAACTCGCCAGGAACCCTCTGTCCAAGCTGATAGCAGGCTGCGTCGACGATCATTCTCGAGAGGCTACGCGTTGGACGCCTTGCGCAACTCGCCCAGGACCACGGGGTCGAGCCGTTCCGTCCCCATCCATCGCTCCTCGAGGTTGTGCCACCCCAGCCACCCTTGGAGGTTGTCTTCCAACGAGCTCCGAGGATCCCACCAGCCAAGAGAGTCGAGGATCCCCCGAACCTCCGTTTGGAGACCCTCGTCGAATGCCAGGAGCTCTCCTTCTTCCGTCCTGCCGAAGTACAACGTGTGGAGATCGAGAAGACCGCTCAGGTCCTCGATCGGCGTGTCGGAATGGTCAATGCGGAGATCGAGCCACCGATCGTGATTCCCCCCGTAGCCTCCTCCGGGCTTGACCACGAGCAAAGCGGCCGACTCCATGCCACGCTTCTCTCCCCCGGCCGTCTCGCCGGCGGTGAGGGCCGCCAGGAGCCGGTCGGCCAGCCTTCCCGACGAGCCACGGAAGGTTTCCGCCATCGCCTCCGGGACGTCGGGATTGCTGAGGATGTTGCCCTGGGCGGCGAAGCCGTCCCCGGTGACGCTCACGGCGTATTCGAAGCACTCCTCGCCGGTGTATGAGGCGCTGCGGCCGTCGGCGGCGACCACCCCGACCTGCCGATGACTGCGCATCTCGTCATCGCCCGTCAAACGATCGATCGTGTCCTCTGGTGAGAGCCCCGATTCCAGCAGATCCAGCCCGCGGCTCCCGTAGGTGATCTCGGCGTATGCCTGAGTGGCCACGGCCCCGACCCCTCCCCGGGCCCAAGGCACGAAGGCACCGACAGCGAGGAACTTCGACTGCACGGCCACGCCACACTCCCCTGCCTCGGGATCGGCGCCCACGATCGAGTACGTGGAGGGGCCGTAAGAGTGGTTTGGCCGCATCCTGCGACGCTACCGCGGTCTTCTGGTCGATCCCTGTCGTTTTGGCCAACCTCCGTTCGTTGTAAAGGATGAATGGGTATGAGCGAAGAAGGAGGTCAGACCATGTCCATCGCAGCCAGACCCAATATCGACATCGAGCGTCTCCGCCAGGCACTGACAGGACAAGTGTTCACACCCGAGGACGATGGGTATGACGGATGCCCACCGGCTCTTCATACCTGTCTACGACGGTGTCCGCCCCGCCGCGGTCGCCCAGGTGGCAGACGCCAGCGACATAGCGACAGTCCTGACCATCGCGCGGGAGACCGGTGTCGAGCTCGCCATCCGCAGTGGCGGGCACAGCGCCGCCGGACACAGCACCACCGATGGCGGGATCGTGATCGACCTGAGGAGCCTCAAGTCCCTCGAGATCGATGTCGAGTCCAGGACCGCATGGGCCGACTCCGGTCTCACCGCCGCCGAGTACAGCAACGAGACCAACGCCGTCGGGCTGGCCACCGGGCTCGGCGACACAGGATCGGTAGGACTGGGCGGAATCACCCTCGGAGGCGGAATCGGGTTCCTGGTGCGAAAGCACGGCATGACCATCGACTCGCTACTTGCCGCCGAGGTGGTCACGGCGGACGGCGAGGTGGTGCTCGCGGACGAGGAGTCTCATCCCGACCTCTTCTGGGCCATCAGGGGAGGTGGAGGCAATTTCGGGGTCGCCACCAAGTTCCAGCTTCGTCTACAGCCGCTGGACCGGATCGTCGGCGGGATGATGGTTCTTCCTGCCACCGTCGACACCATCGTCGGGTTCATCGCCGAGGCGGAGCAGGCTCCCGAAGAGCTGTCGACCATCGCCAACGTCATGAGCTGCCCGCCCCTGCCATTCGTCCCAGAGGAGATCCACGGCAGCCTCGTGATCATGGCCCTGGTGGCGTGGTGCGGCGACATCGACGAAGGGCAGAAGGTGATGGATCGGTTCCGCCGGCTCGCCCAGCCGATCGCCGACATGGTCCAAGAGATGCCCTATCCGGAGATCTACGGTCCGGAAGACGAGGAGTACCGACCGCTGGCGGTGGCCCGGACGTTGTGGGCCGACCGCTTCGATCAAACCACCGCCGAGACCATCCTCGGATTCCTGGAGGCCTCGGACGCGCCGATGCGAGTTGCCCAGCTTCGTGTCCTCGGCGGAGCCATGGCTCGTGTCCCCAACGACGCCACAGCGTTCGCACACCGCGATCGGAAAATGATGATCAATGTCGCGTCGTTCTACGAAGGCCCCGACGACCGCCAGCGGCGCGAGACGTGGGTGTCCGACTTCTCCAAAGCCCTCAGCAACGGCGATCTCAGCGGGTACGTCGGCTTCCTCGCCGATGAGGGACAGGACCGTGTTCGGGCTGCCTACCCGGGAGGAACCTGGGACCGGCTCCGTCGCGTCAAGGCCCAATACGACCCCGACAACCTGTTCCGGCTCAACCAGAACATCCCACCGATGACCGTGAACCCGGAAGGTTTGAAAGTGGAGCTGAGGGGATTTGAACCCCTGACCCCCTGACTGCCAGTCAGGTGCTCTGCCAGGCTGAGCTACAGCCCCAAAGGGGGAAAGCCCCAGGTTATCGGCACGGGCCACTCTGGGCCAACCCCCGGAGGAGCCGCCGGGAGACAGTCGAGAACGACTTCACCGGCGTCATGCACGTGGCGACCCCGTCTTAACGATGCGTTGATCACCCAATCGCGACAGTGTGTCTTCGTGACACCCCCGCTGGCACCACCCGTGGTCGCCCGCGTCCCTTACAACGAATCGAGGAATCAAACCCTTCCATGAGCACAGAGATCATCCTTTCCCCACAGAGCAAAGCCGCGGGTCTCGAGCTCGGCTACCCGACCTGGGCTGTTCCTGCTCAGGCATTTGCTCCCGGTGCCGGTGCCAAGTGGAGGCGCCAGTTCGGGCGCTTGTTCACCCTTCAATGGCGCAAGTCGCCTGCCCGTGCCACCACGTGATGGCGGGATGATCATGAGGGCGAAGGCCGCCGCTGTCGCCCCGGTCCAACTCTGATCAGCCGTCGGCGGCGACCGGCTCCACCCAATCGACCTTCTCGGCATCGGCCCACAATCGCTCCAGGCCGTAGAACTCTCGTGCCGACGCCTGAAAGACGTGGACGATGACATCGCCGAAATCGAGAAGCACCCACTCCGCCTCCGCCCGGCCTTCGCTACGCAGCGGCTTGAGACCCAGCTCCTCGGTCATCCGTTCCTCGACGTGCTCTGCGAGCGATTGGACGTGCGGACGGGAGGTCCCGGTGGCGATCACGAAGACGTCGGAGAGAACGAACAGCCCTTCTACGTCGAGCAACACGATGTCCATGCCCTTTTTGCTGAAGATGGCGTCCGCCGCCACCCGGGCCTGTTCTCTTCCGCTATCTACGGGGATTCCTCCTGGTCGTTTGCTCCCCCACCATATCGCCTGCTCACATTTGCGTGTAGATGCCTTTGTTGTCGATAAACCGGTGGACTTCTGGGGGTACCAGGAAGCGATAGGGCCGCCCTGAAGCCGCCAAATCACGGATCGAAGTCGAGCTGATGTCGAGCGCCGACATGTCCAGGATCGTGGCCTTGGGAACCGTCGCGGCGACGGCCGCGAGGTCCGTGCCCGGTCGGGGCACGACGAGGATGCCCGCCCTTTCCGTGACTTCCTCCCAGCGGTGCCACGAGGGAAGCCCGATGGCCGCGTCCGCCCCGAGGATCAGGAACAGCTCCTCGCCAGAAGGGAAAGTGAGCAACGTATCGATGGTGTAGGTAGGACCGTCGCGAGCGATCTCACGATCGTCTATCTCGAATCGGTCCGTGCCTTCGACGGCCAGCCTCGTCATCTCCAGACGTTGGGCGGCGGGTGTGAGCTCACGTGCTCCTTTCTGCCATGGATCGCCGGCGGGCATGAACAACACCCGGTCGAGGTCGGCTGCGAACAACGCCGTCTCGCCGGCGTGGAGATGGGCGATATGGATCGGGTCGAACGTCCCGCCCAGGATCCCGGTGCGCACGTTGGCGAGCATACGGCCCCGGCGGCGTCACCAGCCGGAGCGCCCGGGTGATGTCGGTGTCACGACATCCCAGTTGGCTCATCGGGGTCGACGTACTCGCCGTCGATCCTGGTCGAGAGATGGACCCCGTTGACGCCATGGGGTGATCCGGACCTTCCGACCACCTCACCCCGATCGAGCATCGTGCCCGACGCCACCTCGACCTCCGACAGATAGCTCAACGACACCTTGAACCCGGGGACCGGTTCGATGGTCACCGATCTCATCCCCGCGACGGAGCCGGCGAAAGTGATTCGGCCCGAGGCCGGTGCCCGCACCTGTGAACCCACAGCCGCCGCATAGTCGATGCCCCAATGGCCGCCATAAGACCCCACTGGCGCATATTCGGCGACAACCGGGCCATCGACCGGGGCCATCAGGCACACCGCGCTCAAGGCGAATGCCAACAGCATCTCAACCCTCCCGAAGCCGAACCTACCGGCGCCGGTTTGGGTCGCCAAGGGGTATGACCACTAGTTTCAGTCCCGCAGAAAGGAATCGATCGATGATGACAACCCGGATAGGGCTCATGGGCTTCGGCCGAATCGGGCGGAACGTGATGCGCCTCCTCCACAATCGGGCCGACCTCGACATCGTGGCGATCAGCGACATCGCCGATCCCGAGGCACTCACCTACCTCCTCAAGTACGACTCCATCTACGGCCGCTTTCCGGCGCCTGTGTCCTACGCCGACGGCACATTGTCTTACGGCGACAGGAATGTCGCCTGGCTGAACGCACGTGAGCCGGGCGATGCCGACTGGGGGGAGCTCGGCGTCGATGTCGTGCTCGAGACCACCAGCCGCTATCGGACCAAGGAAGCCCTGGAGCAGCATCTCAAGGCCGGGGCGAAGAAGGTCGTCTTGACCTCGAGCCCTGAGATCCCTGGTGAGATCCCGCTGCTTCTTCGTGGGATAAACGACGACGTCCTCACGGCGGATGTCGATCAGGTGGCGCTCGGCTCCAACACATCGAACGCCGCCGCACCGATATTGAAGACCATCAACGAAGAGCTCGGGATCAAGCGCGCCTACATGACAGTGGTCAAGGCGATGTCCAACGCTGGACGGCTCGCAGATGTGCCGACCGACTCCTACCGGACATCCCGGGCTGCCGGGGAGAACATCATCCCCGCCGAGACGAACTCTGCCGAGATCATCACCCAGGTCCTGCCCGAGCTCGAGGACAAGCTGGCAGTGGTCGCCCTCAATGTTCCCGTGGTCGACGGCTCGACCGTAGACATGGTGGTCGACGTCGAGCGCGCTACCGACGAAGAAGAGGTCAATGGCATCGTCAAGGCGGCGTGCGAGAGCAAGTACCAGGGAATCATCGAATATGTCGCAGATCCGATTGTTTCCTCAGATGTGAGATCGATCGCCCACTCCGGTGTCTACGACAGTCTGGCGACCATGGTGACAGGAGGAAACCTGGTGAAGACCATCACCTGGTTCAACAATGGCTGGGGCTACTCGAACCGTGTGGTCGAGGTCACCGGGATGATCGCCACCTACCTCAACGGAGAATGAACATGGCCAACGTCGCAATCAACGGGTTCGGGCGGATCGGGCGGGCGGTGTTTCGCATCATCGCTTCGCGGCCGGATTCGGGTCTCAAAGTCGTCGCCATCAACGACCTCTCCGATGACGACATCCTCGCCTACCTCCTCGAGTACGACTCGGTCATGGGACGGTTCGAGGAAGAGGTCACCGTCGACGACGGTGTGATGAGGGTCGGAGAGCATGAGATCAAGATGCTCATGGAGCGCGACCCGTCCTCTTTGCCGTGGCAAGATCTCGACGTCGACATCGTCATCGAATCGACTGGTGTCTTCAGGGACCGCGCAACCCTCCAGAAGCACGTCGATGCCGGGGCCAAGCGAGTCATTCTCACCGTCCCGTCGAAGGACAAGGTGGATGAGACAGTCGTCCTCGGGGTCAACGACGACCAACTCGACTCCGACGACATCATCGTCTCCAACGCCTCGTGCACCACGAACTCACTGGCGCCACTGGCCAAGGTGCTGGACGACAACTTCGGCATCCGCAAGGGCGTGATGACGACGGTGCATGCCTACACCAACGACCAGGTGCTGGCCGACGTCCCGCACCAGGACCTACGTCGGAGCCGGGCGGCGACCGAGAACATCATCCCCACGAGCACAGGCGCCGCAGCCGCCATCGGGGAGGTCATCCCCAATCTCGCCGGCAAGCTCGACGGCATGGCGATGCGAGTCCCGGTGCCCGACGGCTCGACCGTCGACCTGGTGGTCGAGCTGGACCGTGATGTGACGGTGGAAGAGGTGAACGCAGCCGTGAGGGCCGCGGCGGAGGGGCCGATGGCCGGGATACTGGAATATGTCGAGGATCCGATCGTCTCGACCGACATCATCGGGAACCCGCACTCATCGATCTTCGATGCCGGCGGCACTCAGGTGCTCGGCGGGAACCTGGTCAAAGTGATGTCGTGGTACGACAACGAGTGGGGATACTCCAACCGGGTTGTGGACCTGGCCGAGCGTCTGGCCGAGGTCTTGGAGAAGGAGCCTGCCTGATTCGGTCATTACGTAGAACGTAAGACCGAAGAAGACCGCTACTCCAGGAGCGACAGGACCGTCGAGCGGAAGTCGTTGGGCTGGAACGGCTTGGTGACGAAAGCATCTGCCCCGCCCTCATTCGCCCTGCGTCGGGATTCCTCTTCGGCGTGGGCGGTGAGAACGACAACCGGGATGTTTCTCGTCGACTCGTCCCGACGAATGCGGTCCAACACTTCCCACCCATCCATGCCGGGAAGTCCGATGTCCAGGACGACCAGGTCGGGTGACTCCGAGCCAACGGCGGCGAGCCCGGTCTTGCCATCCTCACGGGTGACGATCTCGAGGTCGGCGGCGCGGAGACAGACTTCTATGAGCCGTCTGATGACGGCCGAGTCCTCGACAACGAGTATCCGCGAGCCCATGTGATTCACCTCTAGTCCGATTGCCCGTAGATGGGCGTGTGCCACAACATCGGCAGAAAGCCTCTCACGGTTTAGACATTCTGGAGGGGCCGTGGCCCGGGGAGGGTCAAATTCTCGATGAATTGCTCGAGCTGGCGCAGCGTCCGCACCTCATGGACCGAGGTGCAATGGCCGGCATAGTGAGACATCGCCGAATCGCCGGTGTCCCAGTAGGCCTCAGGTTCGGGGTTGAGCCAGATCAAGGCACGTGACGCCTCTGCGATGTCGCCGAGCACCCCGTCCCGTGGCGGCCGGTAATTGTTACGGGCGTCCCCCGTGATGATCACGGTCGTCCGGGGGGTGAGCTGACGGCCGTACCGGGTGTGAAACGTCTCCAGGGAGTTGCCGTAATCGGAGTGCCCATCCAGCCACACCACCTCGGCCTCGGTAGTGACCCGCCGCAACGCCGAGCCGAAATCCACTCCCGGGCCGAAGAAGTCACTGACCTCATCGATGGTGTCGACGAAAGCGAATGACCGCAGCTTGGAGAAGTGGGTCGACATGGCGTGGGTGAACTGGAGGGTGAAGCGGGAGAATGTCGCCATGGACCCGCTGATGTCGCAGAGGAGCCAGACCTCCGGCCGGTGAGGCCGTGGATGGCGGAACTGTGGGTCTGCCGGGACGCCGCCGGTTGCCAGCGACTTTCGCATGGTGCGACGGAAATCGAGCCGACCCGCTCGCATCCGACGGCGTCGGGCCAACCGGGCTGCCAGCTTCCGTGTGAGGGGCCCGATGGCGTCCTCCATCTCGTGGAGGTCGCTGGTGGTGGCATGCATCAGGTCGACATCCTCGATGAGGGGGCGTCGCAAGGTGCGCGCCACCGCATCACGACCGCGATCGGCCACGAGTCGTCGTCGAATCTCTTCCTCGATTTCCTGCCGCAGACGCTCGATCCTGGCCTCCACCTCCTCGCGGAGCAGACGCCTTTCGAAATCGGACAGGTCCTGATCATCGGTGAGGGCAGAGATCAATCTCTCCTCGAGATCGGCCAGATCAAGCCGGCGCAGCGTTCGGTACAGGTAGTAGGTCCCGCCGACTGGCCGGCCCGGCTCCATCCCGGCCAACTCGTCGACAGCGGTACGGGCGCCACGCCGGATCGCCTCCTCGTCGAGACCGGCCAGCGCCTCGAGGAGCGAATCGAGGAGTCCGTCGACATCGAACGGGGGTGGCTCACCGAAATCAGACCGTTCGGCATCAGGCTGAGATCCGTTCTCCCTGGTCTCGCCGGCCTCCAACGACTGCTCAGGGACCATCGAGAAGTAGACGTCGAAAGCAGTATCGAAGGCGCGCTCATGTCGCAGGTTCTTGATCAGAGTGGCCCGCAAAGTCTCGCGAAGGGCGACCCTGTCGCTGATCTCAACGACCTCTACCGCCCGCATCCCGTCGATGGCCTCCACCATCGACACCGGGACGCCGGCCGCCCTCAGCTCGTCGATGAAACCGGTGATTATCCCGAGCACGTCACGCTGGAGGGCTCGACGTCAGCTCCTTGGCCGCCTTCTCGATGTCGGCCTGGTATTTGAGGAGAACGTGCAGCGTGTCGCCCAGGATCGCCTCGTCGACATCCTCGATGGACAGGGCGAGGAGGGTCCGAGCCCAGTCGATGGTCTCAGAGACGGAGGGCGCCTTTTTCAGGTCGAGGCTTCGGATCGACCGGGCCACCTTGGCCACTTGTGCGGCCAGATGCTCGGACAACCCGGGAACCCGGGCAGCGAGGATCTCCTGCTCCCTCTGAGCGTCGGGGTAGTCGATGTGGAGGAAGAGGCAGCGGCGCTTCAGCGCCTCGCTCAGCTCCCGGGTGTTGTTGGACGTGAGAACCACCATCGGTTGGGTTCGGGCCTCCATCGTCCCCAACTCCGGGATCGACACCTGGAAATCGGAGAGAATCTCGAGCAGCAATGCCTCGGTCTCGACCTCGACCCGGTCCACCTCGTCGATGAGCAGCACGACCGGATTCTCGGATCGAATGGCCTCGAGAAGGGGGCGGGTGAGAAGAAAATCCTCCGAGAAGATGTCCTGCTCGATGTCCTCCCAGTCGTGATCGACGTCGGCCTGGATCCTGAGCAGCTGCTTCTTGTAATTCCACTCGTAGAGGGCCTTGGCCTCGTCGAGGCCCTCGTAGCACTGGAGCCTGATCAGGTCGCGTCCGGTGACCCTGGCCAGCGACTTGGCGAGCTCTGTCTTCCCGACCCCGGCTGGTCCCTCGACGAGGATGGGCTTGTCGAGTCGGTCGGCGAGAAACACGACCTGCGCTATGCGGTCGTCGGGCAGATAATCGACCGAGCGCAACGCGTCAGCGACCGCTCGCGGGGTCTCAAAACTCATCGGCCGACCATTGTACGGGTCAACGCTGATGACTCCGCTTCCTAAGGTTCGATCGCATGGACGCCCTTCGCCAGACCCTCGTCGATCGCAAAGCCGAGCTCGAGGTCGAATTGGGCAGACTGACCGCGCCGCCAACGACCGGGGCCGCCGTGTCGTTCGGGAAACGGGTCGGCGACGGCACCACCGAGGCGGTGGAGCGACTGAGCACCACTGCGACTGCGCGATCGATCACGCACTCCATCGAGGACATCGACAGGGCATTGGTCAAGATCGACGACGGCACCTACGGGAAGTGTGACGAGTGCGGAGACGACATCGGAGTTGCTCGGCTGGACGCACTGCCCGCCGCCTCACGTTGCGTCGAGTGCGCCGCTCGCGGTTGAACCGGCATGACTACTCCTCCTCGTCCCGCTCCGGGGTGAATTCGAAGGAGATCTCTCCGATCCTGACCTCGTCGCCCTCGACCGCCCCTGCCTCCAACAACGCCTGATCCACACCGAGTCGAGAGAGACGCCAGGCTGCCATGTCGGCCGCTTCGGGCAGGGTCAGGTCTGCGAAAGCAACCGCTCGCTCGGCGGCGAGGCCCTCGATCCGCCAGCCACCCTCTTCCCTTCTCACCGTGAAGGTTGGGCCCAACGGACGGTGGAGCACATATCCCTTTCGAAGCGGCGCGATCCGCTCCGCCTCGTCGACCAGGTCGGCGATGGCATGCAGCGACTCTCGAATGCCCTCTCCGCTGATCGCCGAGACCGGCGTGGCGTCGAGCGCCATCGCTAGGTCGGTGACGTCGGCTAGGTCCGACTTGTTGAGGAGCACAATGCTCGGCCTGGCCGCGATCTCGGAGGAATAGTCGGCGATCTCACGCCTCAGGACCTGCAACTGCTCCTCCGGCGAACGTTCCTGCATCGGCGACGGATCGAGAAGGATGACGAGGACCCGTGCCCGCTCGACATGGCGGAGGAACTCGTGACCGAGACCCTTCCCAGAAGCTGCACCTTCGATCAGGCCCGGGATATCGGCCAAGACGAACTCCCGCCCGTCGAAGCTCACCACACCCAAATTCGGCACGAGAGTCGTAAAGGGATAGTCGGCGATCTTGGGCTTGGCGGCCGATACCTTGGAGATGAATGTGGACTTCCCCGCGTTTGGGAAGCCGATGAGGGCCGCGTCAGCGAGGAGTTTCAGCTCGAGGGTGAGCCATTCGGACCGTCCGTACTCCCCTTGCTCGGCGACGCCAGGAGCCCGGTTGGACGGATTGACGAAGGCGGCGTTGCCCCGGCCACCCCGCCCGCCCTTGACTACTTCGATCTCTTGACCCTCTTCGACCAGGTCGGCGACCATTGTTCCTTCGTCGTCGATCACGACGGTTCCGAGCGGGACCGGAAGGTACAGAGCCTCACCGGATTTGCCGTGTCGGACATCACCCTGGCCGTGGGTGCCGTGACCGGCGGCGTAATGCGGGTTTCGCTGGTAGCGGAGCAGTGTGGCCACCGAGGGGTCGGCCCTGAGGTACACCGATCCTCCCGGACCGCCGTTTCCCCCGATCGGCTTGCCCTTGGGCTTCCCCTTGGCCCTCACAAACGACACAACCCCCGCGCCGCCGTTGCCGGCGCGGAGGTTGACACGGACCCGGTCGACGAACACGACCGGCTAATTCACTCGGGCAGGACGTTTACTTGTCGCCGGTTGGCTCGGGTCCCGTACTTGACGGTGCCGGGTGCCGTGGCGAACAGGGTGTCATCGGACCCCTTGCCCACGTTCTCACCAGGATGGATTCGGGTCCCACGCTGACGCACCAGGATCGCTCCGGCGTTCACGAACTCGCCGTCGAACACCTTGGAACCGAGCCGCTTCGCGGCCGAGTCCCGACCGTTCTTGGAGGAACCGCCTGCTTTTGTCTTTGACATCTCACTCCTCCTCTGACGAGTCGGTCTTTGCTTGCTTGCTGGTCTTCGCCGCCCCTGCCTTCGTGGTTGCAGTCTTGGCAGCTGTTGTCTTCGCACCTGTTGTCTTGGCAGCTGTTGCCTTGGCGGCTGGCGCTTTCGCCGCTGCCGGCTTCGCTTCGGAAGCCTTCGCCGAGCCCGACTTGGCAGCAGGCTTGGCCTGGGAAGACTTGGCCTTTGCGCCGGGCAGCGTGATCTCGGTGATCTCGATCTGTGTGTACTTCTGGCGGTGACCCTGGCGACGCCGATAGCCGGTCTTGTTCTTGTACTTGAAGATGTCGATCTTCGGGCCCTGGGACTCGCCGAGCACCTTGGCCGTCACCGATGCCTTGGACAGGAGGTCACGATCCGACACCGCATTTCCCTTGTCGTCCACGATCAAGAGAGGCGAAAACGACATCTCTTCGGCGTCGCCTTTGACCCGCTCTATCTCGATTACATCGCCCGATTGCACCTTGGCCTGTTTGCCGCCGGCGCGAATGATGGCGTACATGGGTAAACCTCTGGAAAGGGATTGATGGTGAATGGTACCGGTTCGACCGGTTACCGCAAAGGCCGCCTATTCCGCCAGCGAGTAGTCCTCCACCACGAGATCGTCCGCGTGAATGGCGTGGTCGTGGACGATCACACCGCGACCGCCGCATTCCTCGCACTTCGATGAGAACTGCTCGAGCAGCCCCGCCGAGACGTTCTTCCGCGTCATCTCCACCAAGCCGAGGTGAGACACGTCGAAGACCTGGGTCCGGGTCTTGTCCTTGGCCAGGGCCTCCTTGAGGCGTCGCAGCACGTGCTGCTGATTGTCGATCGTCTCCATGTCGATGAAGTCGATGACGATGATCCCGCCGATATCTCGCAGCCGTAGCTGACGTCCGATCTCCTCAGCCGCCTCCAGGTTGTTCTGCAGGACGGTCTCCTCCAGATTCGAGGAGCCGACGAACTTCCCGGTGTTGACGTCGATGACGGTGAGCGCCTCGGTCCGATCGATGACGAGATGACCACCCGACGGG
Source organism: uncultured Acidobacteriota bacterium (assembly GCA_963843585.1). Classification (GTDB taxonomy): domain Bacteria; phylum Actinomycetota; class Acidimicrobiia; order Spongiisociales; family ZC4RG35; genus JARDZU01. The sequence goes on along the minus strand of CAWJLJ010000019.1, from coordinate 355,577 downwards.
AGATAGACCTTTCGGTCGAGGGCCTTCTTGATCTGGTCGTCGACGTGATACCGCTCGAACAGCGGGACATCGTCGGTGTAGTGCTGCACCTTGGACACCAGGTCGGGCGCGGTCCCCCGCAGATAGTCGACCACGGTCTCATACGCCTTGGCGTCATCGATGAGCAACTTGCGGAAGTCCGCCGTGAAGTGCTCACGGATCACCTTGATGAGGAGATCAGGCTCCTGATGAACGAGACGGGGCGCGCCGCCGTCCTTCGATTCTTCACCGATCTGGTCCCAGACCTTGCGCAAACGAGAGATGTCGGCAGCCAGCTCCTCGGCGCTGGCATGGAGGGCGGCGGTTCTGACGATCACGCCGTATCCCTCGGGACGCACCTTGTTGATCACTTCCCGGAGTCGGGTCCGGTCATCGTCAGGCAGCCGGCGGCTGATCCCGATGCTGTCCGAGTCGGGCACGAGGACGAGGTAGCGCCCGGGGAGCGAGGGCACCCCCGTAAGTCGGGCGCCCTTGGCACCCATCGCATCCTTCGTCACCTGGACCAGGACGTCATCGCCCTCTTTGAGGACGTTCTCGATCCTGCGGTTGGGCCGGCCGTTGCCCTTCCCATCGGAGGCGACGTCCGATGCATAGAGAACGCCATTCTTGGAGGCACCGAAGTCCAGGAATGCCGCCTCCATACCGGGGAGGACATTGCGAACCTTGGCCAGGTAGATGTTCCCTGCCACCGATCCGGCGTCTTCACGAGCGACATAGTGCTCGACGAGGACGGGGCCTTCGAGGATCACCATCTGTGTCTGGCCCCGGTGCACCCGGACGAGCATCTGCTTGCGCCCGGACTCGACCGGGAGAATCACCTCGTCGTCGACCGGCCTGCGCGTGCGGGTCCTGGAGGTGGAGACTCCGTTCCTGGAGTGGTTGCCGCCACCCTTGCCTGACGGCTGGTGACGTCGATCCTTCTTGGGTTTCGTGGCCGGGGCTGGTCTGCCCTCGACCCTGGTGACCTCTACCTTTTTTCCCTTGACGCGGACGGTCTTACGTTCCTCGACGGTCCCTTCCGTCGATGACTTCCGAACGATCTGTGGGCTCTTCTTGCGAAATAGAGCCATGTGTTGTCACTCCTCTGAGAGTCGATGCTTGGGTCGACCCGAAAGCCCATTTCCTGGCAGGGGCTGTCGGGCCCGAATAGATGCGCCAGATCGCGCTGCGGCGCCCGCCCTGCATAGAGGCGGTCGCCAAAGACTGACATGCCGGCTCGCCGGTATGCAAGGGTGCTCATCAACGAAACACTCCGAAGAGGGGAAGATGTCGCGTCTGGCGGACCGGCCCAGGTTACCAGAAAGGAAACGCTGAAACTATCCAGCGCCGAGATCGAGCTCGGGCTGCTCGACCTCGGTCGGGTCGTAGCACACGCGGCATCGGGCCTCGTAAGCGCCTTGCGCCCCGAGAACGACGAGCTCCTCCGATTGAACTATCCGCTGGGTGTACATGCCCGGCCCACCGCACTTGTGACACACAGCGAGCATCTTGGTCACGTACTCGGCGCGGTCGCACAGCGTCGGGATGGGCTCGAACGGGCGTCTCAGATAGTCGGTGTCCAGACCTGCGACGATCACCTGCTTCTCGGCAGAGGCGAGCTGTTCGACAACGTCCACCAGCCCATCGTCGAAGAACTGCCCCTCGTCGATCCCGATGACCTGTGTGCTGTCGTCGACCCGGTGTAGGAGCTCAGACGATGTCTCCACCGGTATCGCCTCGACCTTCAGGCTGGAATGGGAGACGACCTCCGAGTTGGCGTACCTGACATCGAGCTGTGGCTTGAATGTCTGAATCGGGACCCGGGCGATCTGGTAACGGGTGACGCGACGGATGAGCTCTTCGCTCTTGCCGGAGAACATGGGGCCACAGATGACCTCCACCCACCCTCGTTCACCACGTCGGTCCATCGGGCGGCAGGGTAGATGCCTGATAAATGATGCGCCGATTGCAAATCGCCCGTTGGAGCTCCCCTTCGTGTGGTGGACTGGACCATGACCCCCGCCCGGCTCCACGATGATCAGATCGAAATCGATCATCGACCTGGTTCGCCGCCTCGTGGACACCCAATTTCCACAGTGGCGTGATGCCCTGCTCACACCAGTCGAATCATCGGGCACCGTCAACGCCCTGTATCGACTTGGCGGCGAATTGGTAGTCCGATTGCCCCTAGCGATATGGGGCGCGGAGGCAGTAGAACGTGAACAGGAGTGGCTGCCAAGACTCTCCCCGTTGTTGCCAGTCGAGATCCCCAGATTGTTCGGGCGAGGACAACCAGATTTGGGATACCCGTGCCCGTGGTCGGTGTTTGGTTGGATCGAAGGCAGCCACCCCCGACCCGATCGTCTCCCAACCTCTGACGGCCTCGCCGATGACCTCGCCTCCCTGATCCGCGCCCTCCACGAGATCGACCTGCCCGACGCACCGGAGGCCTATCGCGGCCCGGTGTCAGAGGTCGACCGATCCGTCCGCCGATGCATCGCCGAGGTGGCCGACGAGTTCGACCCAGGAGAGCTGACGAGAGCGTGGGAGATCTCGGTCCATGCCCCAGAATGGGAGGGACCGCCACTGTGGGCCCACAGCGACCTGCTCGCGAGCAACCTCCTGATTCGTGACGGCCGATTGGCAGCTGTGATCGACTTCGGGACGGCCGGAGTCGGGGACCCTGCCTGCGATCTGATGGTTGCCTGGAACGTATTGCCCGCACCCGCTCGTCCTTCATTCCGCGAGGCCGTGGGCTTGGATGACGCAACCTGGCTACGGGGTCGGGGCTGGGCGCTGGCACAAGCAGTGATCGCCCTCCCCTACTACCGAGAGACCAACCCGGGCATGACCCGGGCGGCCCGACATGCAATCAGCCAGGTCCTCGCCGATGTGGGGGGCGGCGACCGCCTCAGCTGAGCTGGTTCTCGCCTGGCACGGGCGTGCGCATCAGCCAAACGGAGTTGGCAATCCCGAGGGCGAGAGTCATGGCCAGATAGAAGGACCCGCCGGCAGAAAGGAAGGGCAGGGGGATGCCGGTGACCGGCATGATCCCGATCGTCATCCCGACATTCACGAACACGTGGAAAACCATCATCGCGGCCAGACCCGCCGCAATGAGGGCGCCGAAGCGGTCTCGGGCGTTGGCCGCGATCACGAGAAGCCTCCAGATGATGACGGCGAAAGCGGCAACGACCAGGACGCCGCCGACGAAGCCAAGCTGCTCGGCCACCGCGGTGAAGATGAAGTCGGTCTCCTGTTCGGGCACGTACTCGAACGAAGTCTGGGTCCCCTCGGCGAACAGACCCTTGCCGAACAGCTGGCCCGAGCCAACCGCATATCTCGACTGCAGGATGTTGTAGCCGATCCCCTGTGGATCGATCTCGGGTCTGAACAACACCAGGATCCGGTTCATCTGGTACTCCTCGAGCAACTTGAACTGGAGGACCGCCGCCACGCCCAGCGCTGCTGTCGCCGCCAGCGCCAGCATCTGACGCCAGGTGGCTCCGGCGACGAACAGCATCACGAAGAGAATGAACCCGAACACGAGTGTCGTGCCGAGATCCGGTTCGAACAGGACCAGGACCGCGGGGAGGGCAACGATGGAGATCGCCCGAATCACCGTCGGCCAGGTGAGTTGGCGCTGACCAACTTCTTCGCGGTTGCTGGGAGAGAGGATCGCAGCCAGGAGCAGTATCACGATCACCTTGGCGAACTCAGCCGGTTGGAGCTTGAAGAACCCGAGATCGATCCATCGTCGGGCCCCGTTGACCGGCTCGAACAGGTAGACGGCGAACAACCCAACCAGAACCGCGATCGACACGATCGGGATCAGGTTCTTCAGTTCCCGGTAGTCGATATTGGAGATCACCGCGTAGAGGGTCAGCCCGGCAGCTACGAAGATCATCTGCCGCTCCATTCCCACCGAGCCGCTGCTTCTGGTTGCGGAATAGACCATGAGCAACCCAAAGGCGGAGAGGGCGAGCATCGTCCCGAAGAGGATGCGGTCCGACTTGTTGCGGCCCCGGTCTACGGCTACCTCGCGGAGACGGGTGAGCACAGCCACTAGTCGGCCTCCTCGCCCTCGACGATGGGGGTCTGCTCGTTGCCAGTCAGATACTGCATGATGTTGCGGGCCACCGGTGCCGCCACCTGCCCTCCGGACCCACCCTCGTCGATGAGGATCGCCACCACGTATTTGGGGTTGTCGAGGGGGGCGACGCCGACAAACCAGGCGTGGTTGTCTCGGGTCGCCGACACCTGGGCGGTCCCGGTCTTCCCTCCGACGTTCTCCACCCCTTCACCGAAGTCGGCGAAGGCGGCCGCGGCGGTGCCGCCGTTGACCACGCCGCCGAGATCTTCCAGCAGGGACGCCGTCGTGGCCGGATCGATGTCCACGGTCACCGGGTCAGGGCGCTCGACCGGGGTGACGTTGCCCTCGCTGTCGATGGTCTCCCTCACCACGCGGGGCTCCATGACCTTCCCGCCGTTGACCAGCACGGCAAACGAGGACGCGACCTGAAGTGGAGTGGCCGTGAAGGCGCCCTGGCCGATGGCGAAGTCCATGAGGTCACCACCGAGCCATGGTGATGCCAGCTCGAGGCGAGCCGGCTCGAGACGGGGCGGCTCATCGGGGTTCTCGAGCTGATATTCCTTCCACTCCTCGAAGAGCTGCCGGGTGGGGATGATGCCGGGCGCCTCACTGGTCAGGTCGATGCCGGTCTCGTGCCCATATCCCAGGCGGGTGGCCCATTCCTGCAGGATGTTCTCTTTGGCCGACCCCTGGGGGTAGGTGGTGTAGGTGCCCAAGGCGACGTTCCAGAAATAGATATTGCAGGAGTTCGACAGGGCTCCGTGGATGTCGAGCCAGCCCAGGTTGCGGGGGTCGTACCAGTCGTGCTTGACCTGTGCCGAGCCGTCGGCCAGTTCGTCGAGGACCAATGTCCCGTCACAATGGATCAGGTCGCCGTCGACTCCTTCCACGTCGGTCGGGAAAGGCAGGTTCTCCTCGAGCTTGGCGGTGTAGGTGATCGCCTTGAAGGTCGACGCCGGCGGATAGAGCCCACTGACCGCCAGATTGTTGAACGCCTTGGTCTCGTTGAGCTCTTGGAACGTCGTCTCATCGATGCCGGCGACGAAGTTGCTGCGGATCGAAGTCGGGGAACGAGGCGAGGGCGAGCACATCGAAGTTGTCGACATCGAGCACCACCGCCGCGGCTCGCTGGGTTTCGTTGAACACCTCTTCCCCGTCGGCTCTCTCCTCCTCCTTGACCTCGTTGGACAGAGCCACCCCGCTCTCGAGGGCGAGCTCGACCTGCTCCTGGAGAGCGAAGTCGAGATTGAGCACGAGCGAGCTGCCCGTGACCGGGTCGACCGGTGGGCGTTGTTCGATGATCTCGCCCCGCCTCACCCGGTACTCGACCGAGCCTCCGGTGCCCTGCAGCACTTCGTCGTAGACCCGCTCCACCCCGAGCTTGCCGATGCGGACGTCTCGATCGAGGTCTGGGCGCTCGGTGCAGATCGGCTTCCTCCGGCAGACCGAGGTGACCGATGACATGCGCCATCGTGTCGCCCGAGAGGTAGACCCGTTCCGGGACCTTGACCACCTCGACCCCGGGAAGCTCGTCGAGCGACTCGTTGATCGCATATGCGGTCTCGTTCGAGACCGTGCTCACCTGGAACCGGCCGTTGATCCCGGCTTCCTCGTACATGGCGTCGAGCTCGACCGGGTCGACTCCGACGATGGAGGCCAGTTCCTGAATCAGGGGCTCTTTCTGCTCGGGCTGGACGAATGTCCGGTCGATCATGATTGCCGGCACCATTCGGCTCGTGGCAAGGAGAGTCCCGTTTCGGTCATAGATGTCGCCACGTGGCGCATAAGTGGTCTTGCCCACCCAGGTCGACTCTTCAGCAGCTCGAGCGATCTGAGGCCCCTCGGCCACCTGGATGAACCACAGCCTGAGCCCGACCACCGAGAACATCACGGTGAAGATGACGCCCAACGTCGTGAGTCTCAGCGCGAACTTCATGGGTATCGAAGGGCGGTCCGGTCGCGGTCGACCAATCGTACGAAGGTTGGTGCCAGAAGGGCGGCAACGGCCACATTGGCCAGTGGGACGAGGATCATGACGCTAACCGCACCCTCTCCGAGCAGGGCCGCCTGCCCGAACAGCGTCCCAATGAGGAGGATGAGGACGACCCCGATCAGGGTGAGCACCCCGGCCCACAAGGCGATCGTCACCCGTCCCAGCTCGGCTCGTTCCTTGGTCCGGATGGCGATGAAGGCCACGGTGGTGTAGACGACCGCGCGGAGACCGATGAGCGATGCTCCGAGCAAGTCCATGATCAGGCCCGACAGGAATGCGACGCCGAGAACGGCCTCTGTCCGGACTCTCGTCAAGGCGAGCAGGATCCCGATCAGCATCACCAGGTCGGGAGTGACGACCCTCAACCTCCCGAACAGAGTGGTCTGGATCACGACGGCGATCACGACCGTTAGGCCGATTACCAGCGCGGTGCGGCCTCTCATCAACCATCGTCCTCGGGGGTGGTAGTGGTGGTGGTCGCGTCTTCGGCGATGGTCGTTTCGGTGGTCTCGGGAATGGTGTCGTCGGTGGCCGCCGACACGGGATCGGGGGGCCATGCCAGTACGACGACGAAGCGAAGGGCCTCGGGATCCACGAACGGCCGCACGCGTCGTCGTGAGCGAGGTGGACTCCGGGGAGGCATCCTCGATCACCTCGCCGACGGGGAGACCGGCCGGGTAATCGGTGCTCGCCGCCGAGGTGAGGACCCGGTCGCCTGCCAGAACAGGCTCACGGGCATCGAAGACGTCGAGATCCATCTCCAGCCCCAGATCCGACGAGAAGGGCCTCGTGACCAGCGTCCCGGTCTGCGAGCCGACGAGCACGGTCAGACCGTCCCGGCTCGCAGTGATCGGGAGGACTGTCGCGCTGCCGGAGCTCGCGCTCTTGACGGTCCCTATCACGTAGCCGTTGGTGTCGATGACTGGTTGGCCGATCAGCACGCCGTTGCTGATGCCCTTGTCGATGATGAGGGCGGCATCGACCGATCCAATGACATTGGCGACGGTCTGACCCAGCTCCGCTCCGTCGGTTTCCAGGTCATAGATCTGCTCGAGGAGATCGAACTTGGCAAGATCGTCCTGGACGGCCACGAGCGAGGCCTGCGACTCGGCGAGCTGGGCCGAAAGAGCTGCGTTCTGCTCTCTGAGCGAGGCGACGTTGGAAAGGCTGTCGAGGGCGTTGGCGATGGGTGTGACCGCGAAAGCGGCGATGCGCTGCATCGGTGACACGATGGCCTGGGTGCCGCTTCGCAACACACCGACCACTCCCCCGCCCTCCAGACGGACATCGAAGGTCATCAGGAGCACACCGATGACCAGGAGGCTGATGAAGGTGGGGAGGGCTCGGTCGGATTGTTTCGAAGTCAGCATGAGTCAAGACGGGTCGAGGAAGTCATGGCCGGGAGGACGACACGAGCACCTCTTGCAATGTGTCGAACTCCTCCAGACACTTCCCCGAGCCGAGCACCACCGACTGCAGCGGATTGGCCGCGGTGACGATGGGCATACCCGTCTCATGGGCCAGACGATGGTCCAGCCCCACCAGCAGTGCTCCTCCCCCGGTGAGCACGATCCCACGCTCGACGATGTCGGCCGCCAGCTCCGGCGGCGTCTTGTCCAAGGTGAATTTGACGGCATCGACGACCGCTTGCGTCGGCTCCTCGATGGCCTCCCTGATCTCGGGGCTGGAGAGAAGGATCGTCTTGGGCAAGCCGGTGACCAGGTCACGCCCGCGCACCTCCGCAGACGGCTCGTCGGCGTAGGGCCATGCCGATCCGACCGCGAGCTTGAGTTGCTCCGCCGTTCGCTCGCCGATGAGGACGTTGTACTCCTTCTTGACCCAGTCGATGATTGCGGTGTCCAGTTCGTCGCCCCCGACCCTGATCGAGCGGGACACGACGATGCCACCGAGTGAGATGACCGCTACTTCGGTCGTGCCGCCGCCGATGTCCACGACCATCGACCCGGCCGGCTCGGCGATGGGGAGCCCTGACCCGATGGCAGCGGCCATTGGCTCTTCGATGGTGTATGCCCGGCGTGCGCCGGCGTGATAGGCCGCCTCCTCGACAGCCCTTCGCTCTACCGGCGTGATCCCAGACGGCACGCACACCACGATCCGGGGGCGGGCCCATTTCCTGCGGTGGACCTTCTGAATGAAGTAGCGCAGCATCTTCTCAGTGACGTCGAAGTCGGCGATGACCCCATCCCGGAGCGGTCTGATGGCTGTGATGTGGGCCGGAGTGCGCCCGATCATCCTCTTCGCCTCCATGCCGACGGCCAGAGCTCGGCCGTTCTGGGAGTTGATGGCGACCACCGAAGGCTCGTTGAGCACGATGCCACCGCCCCGCACGTAGACCAGCGTGTTGGCGGTTCCGAGATCGATGGCCATGTCCTGACCAGCGAATGAAAGAAGGGTTTCAGCCATGGCTGATGATGACTCCCGCGACGACTCGGGGAGTGTAGGTGTCGTCCAGATCTTGTGCCAGAGCGCGCTCACCCTGTTTCCTTGCCCCTGTGGCGTCGAGGAGGGCACCGCCCTGGACGCCGGCGGGGGCAGGCTTCACCGCAGACACATCAGCCGAAGAAGATCTCCAGCTCGCGGGACGCGCTCTCCGGCCCATCGGAGCCATGGACGAGGTTGTGGGTGACGATCAGGCCCAGGTCTCCTCTGATGGTTCCGGGAGCCGCCTTCGTGGGGTCGGTCGCCCCCATCAGGTCCCGGCACACCGTGATCGCCGACTCCCCCGACCATTCCATAGCGATGACCGGCCCGGAGGTGATGAAGTCGAGCAACTCGGGGAAGAAGGGCTTCTCCACGTGCTCCTCGTAGTGACGGCGCGCCAGATCCTCGTCGATGTCGACTTTCCGGATCTTCTCCAGGGTCAGGCCCTTTCGCTCGAATCGGCCGATGATCTCCCCCACCAGGCCCCGTGCGACACCATCGGGCTTGACCATGATGAAAGTGCTTTCGATTGCCATGTCGGCGGAGAGTACTTCAGGCCGGACAGCAGTCAGATCAGCAGCGCACGAGCCTCGCCGACCAGGTAGAGCGACCCGGCCACGAGAACCGCCCCGTCGGGCCCGGCCTCGGCGCGAGCCATGTCGAGGGCGATCTCCAACGTCCTCGGCCTCGATCACATTGACGTCGGTCAGGCTCACTGATCCTCTCAGCGAGCATCTGAGGGTGGGACGGCCCGCTCCGCTTTGGGGGCGGTGGCGATTATCCCGGCCAGCAGCGGTTCGAGGCTTTCGACCATTGCCTCCACGTTCTTGTCACCCATGACGCCCAGGACCAATTGCCATCGGGTCGTCGGGTACTCCTCGTCGAGCGACTCGGCGAGGGCGTCCACGCCATCCGCGTTGTGGGCTCCATCGACCATCACGAGGGGATGAGTGCCCAGCACTTCCATTCGACCCGGCACCGTGGCGACCGCCAACGCATCTCGAACCGCTTCCTCGTCGAGCTTCCGTCCCAGCAGTGCCTCGGTGGCGGCCACCGCGTTCGCCAAGTTCACCAGTTGATACCTTCCGTGAAGGGGAAGGAACAGGTCCTCGTACGTGTCCTCGGCGCCTCCGATGGTCACCAGCCATCCCCTGACTCCCACGCTCGGCGTCGAGCACGGAGAAGTCCTTGCCGTAGTGACGGTGATGGATGCCGAGGTCACGGGCGCGGGAATCGGCGACTTCCAGTGCCGGGTCTGGCAGCGGTCCACTGACCAGAGTCGCGTTGGCCCCGGCGATTGCGAGTTTCTCCCCGGCGATCGTGGCCACGTCCTCACCGAGGTACTCAGTGTGCTCGATCCCAATGCTGGTCAGGACGCATACCTCGGCATCCACGACATTGGTCGCATCGAGGCGTCCACCCAAGCCCACTTCGAGCACCGCTGCATTGACTGCCTGATCGGCGAAGAAAGCGAAGGCGGCAGCCGTGGTGAGCTCGAAGTAGGTGTTTGGCTCCTCGCCGGCCTTGGCCCGCAAGTCGGCGAAGGCGGCCACGTCCGAGACGGCGAGGGCGAACTCCTCCTCCGTCGCCATCCGACCGTTGATCGCAAGCCGCTCTTCCACTTTCTCGAGGTGGGGTGACGTGTAGGTGCCTGTGGTCAGGCCGTGGGCGACCAGGAGCAGGGTCGCGAACCGCGCAGTAGACGTCTTCCCGTTGGTCCCGGCCACATGGATTATCGGGTATCCCTCGTGAGGCCGGCCCATGTCATCGAGCAGCCGATTGATGCGCTCCAAGCCTGGCTTGATGCCGTGTGCGATGTGCCCATCGAGATAGGCAAGGGCGTCGGAATAGTTCATGAAAAGCCCCGGGAGGTTAATCCCGGGGCTTCGTCATCGATTTACGTTCGGGTTCAGCTGTCCTCGGCCTCATCCCGCCTGGCGCTGCAGGAGCATCAGGCCACCGAGGGCGACGGCCCCAAAGGCAACCGCTGCCAGCGCGCCACCGTGGACACCGGTGAACGGAAGGACGTCCACGCCATCGACCTGGTCCGGCGTCGTGGGTGGCGTGACCACCGTTCCTTCGACTTCGTCCGGGGACGTTCTCTGGGTCGGCGCAGGCTTCGCTCGACTGCGGATACGAAACCGTGAGCACCGTGCTCGGGTTCACCTCGAAGAGAACACTGACTTCACCCCGCGCCCAGAGGAACCCGTCATCTGCCGCCACCCAGACTCCATCCTGGAGGATCCAGCCGGGCCAGTCGGGAGGGGTTTCGCTCGCCCCTGGCCACAGCACGGCTCCGCTCAGCGGCACGTCCTCATAGACGATGTCGGCGCCGTTGGGATTGAGGAAAGTGATCGTCGCCGACTCTCCTGCCGGGTAGTCGATCGCGTACTTGAGGTACGGGATGTCGTTGAAGCACTCGGCTCCAATCGCCGCCAGCTCGAGCTCCTCGGGGACGGTTGGTGGAACGACCGTAGGCATGGTGGTCGAGGTCGTGGTGGTAGTGCCTTCACACTCATCGTCGTCATCATCGTGATCATCACCGCCACCATTCTGAACGGCTAGCTCCGGACACTCCTCGGAATCACAATCCTCATCATCCTGATGGTCACCGCCACCAGTCTGAACCGCTAGCTCCGGACACTCCTCGGAATCACAATCCTCATCATCCTGATGGTCACCGCCACCAGTCTGAACCGCTAGATCCGGACACTCCTCGGAAGTCACAATCCTCATCATCCTGGTGGTCACCGCCACCAGTCTGAACCGCTAGATCCGGACACTCCTCGGAGGGCTCACAATCCTCGTGATCTCCGCCACCGGTCTGAACCACCAGATCCGGGCACTCCTCGGAGGGCTCACAATCCTTGGGATCATCGCCGCCCTGACTCTGCGCCGTGAGCTCTGGACACTCCTCGGAAGGCTCACAATCCTTGGGATCATCGCCGCCCTGACTCTGCGCCGTGAGCTCCGGACACTCCTCAGCAGGCTCACAATCCTCGTGATCGCCCCCACCAAAGGTCTGAACCGCTAGATCCGGACACTCCTCGGAAGGCTCACAATCCTTGGGATCATCGCCCCGCCCCGACTCTGCGCCGTGAGCTCCGGACACTCCTCAGCAGGCTCACAATCCTCGTGATCGCCCCCACCGAAGGTCTGAACCGCTAGATCCGGGCACTCCTCCGACGGCTCACAATCCTTGGGATCATCGCCGCCCTGACTCTGCGCCGTGAGCTCCGGACACTCCTCAGCAGGCTCACAATCCTCGTGATCGCCCCCACCGAAGGTCTGAACCGCTAGATCCGGCGCACTCCTTCGACGGCTCACAATCTTGGTTTTCCCCGCCAACAGACTGGACATCGAGGTTCGTACAGTCCTCGCCTTGGTGATCGCCGTTAATTTGCTGCCCGGTAGTCGCCGAGGCCGTTCCGGAGAGAACGATCGACAACGACGAAACCAGCATCAGAGCCATCATCAATGCGACGACGAAGCGAACCCGTCGCACGCTAACCCGCATGAATCCCATCCCTTCAGTGCGCGTTGGGACAGGCCGGTCTCACCACTGGCTACCCCACGACCCTGGGTGACCGCTCTTACGGGTCGCGGGGTCAAAGCCTCCCTATTCCCCTATGATCCCCCCAAAGGGGGATCAAGGCTCACCATAACGGGCGCGGGTTAACCGCCTGTGTCATGTTGGCGAATTTCCCCGATCCACCCGAGTGCGCTAGTCCCTGTTAGCGGGTCGAGCGATCAAGCCGATTTTTCGGCTGGACCTTCCTCGACCCTCGCCGGCACCAGAGTGGGGTTGACCTTCTCTGCGACCACATCGCGGTCGATGACGACTCTCTCCACGTCCGTGCGGGACGGCAGGTCGTACATCGTGTTGAGAAGGACTTCTTCGAGAATGGCTCGGAGGCCGCGGGCCCCGGTCCCTCGCTTGATCGCCTGGGCGGCGATGGCATCGAGCGAGTCGGTCGTGAAGACGAGCTCGACATCGTCCATCTCGAACATGCGGGCGTACTGACGGGTCAGGGCGTTCTTCGGCTCGGTCAGGATCTGGATCAGAGCCTCCATGTCGAGGTCCTCGACGGTGGCCATCACCGGGAGACGCCCGATGAACTCGGGGATGAGGCCGTACTTCATCAGGTCCTCGGGCATGACCTGGTTGAGCAAGTCGGATGGCCGCCCATCGGCTTTGCCGCGGACCTCGGCGCCGAAACCGACGCCACGACGCCCTACCCGGTTGGCGATGATGTCCTCGAGACCACCGAACGCGCCGGCGCAGATGAAGAGGATGTTGGTGGTGTCGAGCTGGATGAACTCTTGATGGGGGTGCTTGCGACCGCCTTGGGGCGGCACTGACGCCACCGTGCCCTCCAGAATCTTGAGGAGAGCTTGCTGCACCCCTTCTCCCGAGACGTCCCTGGTGATGGACGGGTTCTCGGCCTTGCGAGAGACCTTGTCGATCTCGTCGATGTAGATGATCCCCTGTTGGGCCCGGTTGACGTCGTAGTCGGCGGCCTGGAGCAACTTGAGGAGGATGTTCTCCACGTCCTCCCCGACGTACCCGGCCTCGGTGAGGCTGGTGGCGTCGGCGATGGCGAATGGGACGTTGAGCTGGCGGGCGAGAGTCTGGGCGAGAAGGGTCTTGCCCGACCCGGTGGGGCCGATGAGGAGGATGTTCGACTTCTGCAGCTCGACATCGCGCTGGACCTCGCCGCCCCGGATCCGCTTGTAGTGGTTGTAGACGGCGACGGAGAGCTTCTTCTTGGCGTCTTCCTGACCGACCACGTAGTCGTCGAGATAGGAGTTGATCTCGACCGGCTTGGGCAGCTCGGTGAAGGTGATCTCCTCGGTGGCGGAGAACTCTTCCTCGATGATCTCGTTACAGAGATCGATGCACTCGTCGCAGATGTAGACGCCAGGCCCGGCGATCAGTTTCTTGACTTGCTTCTGAGACTTCCCGCAGAAGCTGCACTTGAGCAGCTCGCCGCCGTCACCGAGTCGCGCCATAGAGTTTTGGACCTCCTCAGGTGGAGGCTACCGCCGCAAGCTCCCGACGGGTGAGAATTCCGTCGATGACCCCGTAGTCCTTGGCCTCGGCAGCCAGCATCCAGTAGTCACGCTCTGTGTCCGTCGAGATCTTTTCCAACGGTTGGCCGGTGTGCTCGGCGAGGATCTGGTTCAACGACTCTCGCATCTGGACGATGAGCCGGGCCTGGATCTCGATGTCCGAGGCCTGGCCCTGGGCGCCACCATGTGGCTGATGAAGCATGACCCGGGCATGGGGCAGGGCATAGCGCTTGCCTCCTGCCCCCCGGCGAGGATGACCGCAGCCGCCGAGGCGGCCATGCCCATGCACACCGTGTTCACCTCTGGCTTGATGTACTGCATCGTGTCGTAGATGGCGAACAGCGAGGTGATCGACCCACCGGGGAGTTGATGTAGAGGAAGATGTCCTTGTCGGGGTCCTCTGACTCGAGGTGAAGGAGCTGAGCCATGATCAGATTGGCGATGGTGTCGTCGATCGGCGTGCCAAGGAAGATGATCCGGTCCTTGAGGAGCCGGCTGTAGATGTCGAAGTAGCGCTCTCCCCGACTGGTCTGTTCGAAGACTGTGGGGATCACATAGTTCTGGAACTGGTCGTTCATTCTTCTTCCTCCGCCGCTGTCGCAACCACTTCGCCGATCGGAACCTCGCCCACGGGGATGTCCCCGACCGGTTCGGCCTCGACGATCTCGGCCTCGACGATCTCGGCCTCGACTTCCGTCACATTCATTTTCAAATCGATCGGGTTGCCGTCTTCGTCGACCGGATTCGCTGCCGAGAGGATGGCGTCCAACGCCCTGTTTCTGAGAATATCACCGGCCACCGCCAATTCTCGGCCGCTTTGGCGGAAGGCCTGCAGATAGGCGACCGGGTCGCCGGAACGAGCGGCCGCGTTCTGGATCACCGCCGAGACGTCCTCAGGAGTGACATCGATCCCCGCATCCTTGGCGACGGCCTCGAGAACCAGCTGGTTCCGTATGGAAATCTCAGCCTGTTGGCGGAGGTCGTCGAGGAACTGCTCCTGATCGACACCCGAAGCCTGGAAGTAGTCGTCGAGGGTCAGCTCGCTGTCCTCTAGACGATGGACGAACCGATGGAGGTGATCGTCCATCTCCGATCGGACCAATCCCTCCGGCAGCTGGATTTCCACCTGATCGACGAGAGTGCTCAGCGCCCTCTCGGCGTATTGACGCGAGACAGACTGCAACTTTGCCTCGGCGAGGCGCTCCTCCAACTCTGCCTTCAATTCTCCGACCGTCTCGAATTCTGTGTTCTCGTCGATCCATGCGTCGTCGAGCTCGGGGAGGATCCGCTCCTTCACCTCGTTGACGGTCACCTCGAAATCGACTTGCTCCCCGGCCCGGTCGCCGAAGCCGACCGGCAACGGGGCTTCGAAGTTGAGCACGGTCCCCGGTTCGACTCCTTCCAGACGCTCGTCGATTCCTTCGACGAACAGACCCGACCCAACCTCGTAGAGGAGGTCGGCGGCGTTGGCCCCTTCCACCGGTTCGCCATCCTTGGTTGCCTTGACGTCTACGGAGACGAAATCGCCGGACGCAGCCGGCCGGTTTGCCTCCTCCACGGTGGCGAACTGCTCGAGCATGCGCTGGACCTGCTGGTCTAGCTCTTCTGGTGTGACCACGGGTGAGGTCACTTCGACCTCGCGATCCCGGTAGTTGGGTAGGTCGATTTCGGGCCACAGGGTCACCTTGATCTCGACCTCGACCCCGCCGTCGACATCGTTCAGCGCTTCGAGTTGGGGGGTGACAGCCGGGCGCAACTCCTCGTCGTTGAGGATCTCGCTCAGCGCCGGTGGAACGAGGTCATCGATGACCTCACTTCGCAATCGGGCCGGGCCCACCGCGGCTTCGATCACGGGCAACGGCGCCTTACCCGGCCGGAAGCCCTTCAGCTTCATGTCCTGGGACAACTTCCGAGCGGTCGCAGCCTTGCCGGCCGTGATCTCGTCGTCGGTTAATTGAAAGGTGACCAGCCGTTCGAACGGGCCAGTCTCTGTGACTGTTGTTGTCATTTGTCTTCCTGGTTGTCATGAAGAAGGGCGCATTCCTGCGCCCTTCCCCTGGGGTGACCGACGGGATTCGAACCCGCGACTTCCTGGACCACAACCAGGTGCTCTAACCGGACTGAACTACGGCCACCATGTCTCGAATGGGTCTTACCTTCGCGCCCCCGGGAGGACTCGAACCCCCAACCTGCGGATTAGAAGTCCGCCGCTCTATCCAATTGAGCTACAGGGGCGAGGGCATAGGTCTGTCCCCAAGGGCGACCCATTCGAGCGGGTGAAGGGAATCGAACCCTCACCGCCAGCTTGGAAGGCTGGAGCTCTACCATTGAGCTACACCCGCGGGACACGTCATTGTAAAGCCCCGGTCGGGCTGGTCGGATTCGAACCGACGGCCTCTTGCTCCCAAAGCAAGCGCGCTACCAAGCTGCGCCACAGCCCGTGATCGGGTCAGCGTACTTGCGTCCCGATTCCTGTCCCACCTCACCCATATGGTCGAACCATGGACCTGGGGAGCGAATTTCGGTCCCGGATCGAGGGGTGGGACGGACTGTCCCGATGGGAGCGATCGGAGCTGGGAAAGGACCTGCGCCGTCTCGGGCTGTCGTACGGCGAGATCATGGATCTGATCCCGGTCAAGAAGTCCACGCTGGCCACCTGGTGTCGCGATGTCAGGTTGACCGAGGAGCAGTGGGCGGCGATCAAGTCGCGACGTCCGCGATCCCCGGAATTCCGAGGGACACCCAACGGAAACGGCATCGAGAGATCGACTTGATCGAGGCTCAAGCACGACTCGAAGCCCTTCACCTTCAGGATGACCCCTTCTGGGCAATGGGCGTTTCCCTCTACTGGGCCGAAGGGACAAAGTCTTCGAGACGACTCGAGCTGGCCAATCCGATCCCG
Organism: uncultured Acidobacteriota bacterium; assembly: GCA_963843585.1. Classification (GTDB taxonomy): domain Bacteria; phylum Actinomycetota; class Acidimicrobiia; order Spongiisociales; family ZC4RG35; genus JARDZU01. The sequence goes on along the minus strand of CAWJLJ010000019.1, from coordinate 339,056 downwards.
ATGCCTTTTGTCTTTTCATTCATTGGATTCGCAGTCTTACGATCCGACGCGATCTTTCGCCTCGAATCCACCTCCACGTCGACAACGACGAGGTGCGGCCGGAATTCCTGGCGTGACGAGACCGGAATCGTGACCGATTTCCACAAGACTTTCATCAAACCCAATGGCACCGGGCACCGGAAGAACCACCTCCATCCGGGGTGTGCCGGTCACGATGAGGCGATGCACCGATGCATGCAACAACGATGGTATGGATCGAGGTCGTGCAGAGAGTCTTTCCGGCTCCGGTATTAACCTTCCAGTGCGGGCCGCTAGCTCAATTGGCTAGAGCACCGGGCTCTTAACCGGGTGTTGTGGGTTCGAGTCCCACGCGGCCTACCGAATCCCTCGACCTGCCCGAGGGTTGCTTCGGGATGATCCACCACACGCGGGTGTGGCGAAACTTGGCAGACGCGCAGGGTTTAGGTCCCTGTGGGCGAAAGCTCGTGGAGGTTCAAATCCTCTCACCCGCACTTTCCTGACCAGGGGACTCACTCCACAAACGAGACCGACCCCCTCCATCGAGGGGGACGGTGTGTCTTTTTGTTGTCTAATTGGACGGCATCTCAGCCGATCAGACGTTCGATCTCACTCCCCCGTCGCCATCAGCCGACCAAGCTCGACGGCCTCCCGCTTGAACTGCATCCGGCCAAGGTGTTGGTACACGTCCTCGGTCACCGTGGTCGAGGAGTGCCCGAGCAGGGTCGACCACCTTGGTAAGCTGCGCTGATCGAGGCCCACGGTGGCCAGCGAGTGCCGGAGACCGTGCAACCCGATTGGGTCGAACCCGAGACGGATGGCCTCGGCTTGGAAGGCACGGCCAACACGGTCGGGATGGAGGGGGCGACCCATCTCGTCGGTGAAGATGAGATCAAGCTCGCCGACCCAATCCGGTCCCATCTCCAAACGGCGGGCGGCTTCGTCGGCGCGGTGCTTTCGCAGGAGCTTGGTGGTTCCGTCCTCAAAGGCGACCCAACGACGGGACTCCTGGGTCTTGGTGCTGCGTGGTAGTGAACCCCGGCCTGTTTGTTCCACCGGACTACCCCGACGACCACCGACTCGCCCTCCGGTTGATCGAGGTCGGTCAAGGACCAGCGCAGGCCTAGAGCTTCAGAGCGGCGTAAGCCGGTAACGGCGATGGTGCGCCAGATCAGCCCGAAGGGATGGTCAGCGGTCAGCTTCAAGAACTCGGCGGTCTGGGTCGCCGCCCAGGTTCGCTTCTCGTTGTGATCCTTCATCGGGGCATCGACATCGGAGCAGGGGTTGGCCACGATCTTCCTGGCCCGCTTCGCCGATTGGAACACCATCGAGATGATCGAGGCGATGTTCTTGACGCTCTTGCGTGAGAGGGGCTTGCCGTTGTGCCCACCGGAGCGGAGCAGGTAGGCGTAGTGGTTCTCGATGTCGTCGGCATCCACGTCGGTGAGTCTCATCGCCCCCAGCGGGGTCTCGGCCAGCTTGCTGCGTGCCGAGCTGGTGTAGTTGTCGGCGGTGTATTGGTCGATGTGCCCGCCCTCGACCTTGTAGGCGAGCTTGGCGATCCACATCTCGACGTAGGAGGCCACCGTCTCGCCGGGGGCGACCAACTGCCCATCGGCATCAAGACCGAGGAGACGATTCTTGTGCCGGTAAGCCTCCGCCCTGCCCTCGGGCGTGTTGGGCCAGAGCCCGGAACCTTGGAACTGCTTGCCCTGGATCGTGAGCCGTAGATGTAGAGGCCATTTCCCATTCGAGCTCTTCTTGATCGTCCCCGTCTTACGCTTCGCCATTGTTGGCTTCTCTCTTTCGTATTTCGGCCCAAAGGGAGGCCACGGCTTTCATCGTGTCGAGAAGTCGGTTAGTATTTCGACGCTGAGTCCAGAGGCGAGACGTTGAGACCGCCTCCGCCAGCTCGCGCTTGGCCTCGGCTGCGAACTGGGCCGGACAAGCGGAGGCGGCTTGGTCTTGCCGTCCACGATTGCCAGTCGACGTAGGTGTCAGGCCGTTCCCAATGAAGCGACCCCCGGGCCATACAGATGGCTGACCGAACATCATTTATGGTGAGGTTCAGATTGCCGACCTCCATGACGCCCACCCATGAGATGGCCACCTTCTCCCCTTCGGGCGGGTCGCCCTCGTAGAGCGTCTGCCAATGGGGTCCTGGGTCAGTGATGATCAAGGTCTCCAAAGCAACTGACAGGGCTAAGGCCAAGGCGATGGTCTCGTCGAGGTCGGGGTCTTTTCGGTGCCACAAAAATCGCCTGAGGGTCGGCCGTACTCCACGCTGTGAAGCCCAACGCGTCCATCCGCTGACCGAGTTGTCGCTGGGCTAACCCTGGCGATCCAACGCGGCTTTGACATCGCCCTTACCTGATGAGGGGCGTCCCCTTTCAAATGCAGATCCGCTCATGGAAACATTCTCTCCCTTTCTTGGAAACACGCAATCCGTATCGTGAACATCCGAAACCGTCGACGGAGGAGCACCATGCGAACCGCCACTAGATCCCGAGCGGATCGCCTACCACCCAGGGAGGTCGCAGAGCTGACCGGCCTCAGTTTCCAGAACGTCTACGACTGCACTCAAGGCGGCGAGTTGGGGCCGTCCACGTCAGGTCAGAAGAGCCTTGTGATCTCCCGCGCAGCCCTGGCCTACTTCGTGGGCGAGGACGCCCTAGGGGACCTCGGCACTGACTGCCGCGGCGCTCTCTCCGAAAGCCACCGTGATGGAATCCAAATCTCCTCAACATGTACCAATCACGCTGCTCCCGCCGGTCGCCGGCGAAACCGCATGCTGTCTCCCGCCGGGATCGTTTCCAGTCAGACGCGGCTATGTATTTGCAGTGGCCGAGGACAGGTCGAGCGGTATGAGTTAAGCCTGCCGGCGGCGGGTCCCCCCTCTAATCATCCCGATCCGCATCGCGTCGACGGTCAGCCACGGGATGCCGGATACGACCCGACGGACAAGGACGCTGAACGGCAACTCGGCGGAGTACAAGACCGGGCCGGACAGTCGATGGTCATAAATCACCTCCATCGATCCACGGCACTCAAAACGGTGACCGTTCTCTGGTTATCGCCAGAGGTCCAATCAAAGCCGACTACCGCGGTGGCGCCGGGCTGCCCTTCGCCCTGCTCGGTACTGGTCATCGAAGGGCGCCAGAACGGCAGGGGGCTCTGCCAAATTGGAACTCCGTCGCCCTCTATGGCCGGGAGGATGGCGTCTGTTTCGACTCCGACGTGATGACCAGCCGGGTCGACACTATCATACCGTTGGTGCCCTCCTCACCCGACGTGAGCCAAGGTCGCCTATGCTCCCTGCCCATCCGAAACTGGCTCAAAGATCCAGCTGGACTACTGGCTAGCTACCCGCAATGGCCCCATTTCTGTTGACCTCTGCGACGCGGAGGTCCGCAAGCCTTCCCTCCGAGTCGCGCCCGACCAGTTCTCTGCTCACCCCCAGCGATCCTCTACCTAACGCCGGCTGGCCGTCGAAAATCTCTACAAGAAGGGGACCACCTCGTGCTCCGGTACTGGAGAGGGGCCTTCTATCGATCAATCACCTTCTGACCGAGATCCCAAAGGACGATTTGAAAGGGACCTCTACCAACTGTTCGAACGCTCTGTACCGGAGCGAGCGAGAACCGTCCCGTTGCGCCAACCCGCCACAAGGTCGCTGACCTAATAACGCGCTACCAGCCTATGCTCATCGTTCCCAAGGGTTATCCACCGGCCTATGTCAGACGCCATTTCGCCGGTCGACCCCGCCGAGCTGCTGCCAGTGGAGAACAGATTACTCCACCATCAACGAAAGCTCTCTAACCGTAACCCAAGTTCTTCAACCACTTCTCGCTGCCCTCGAGTACAACTCAACAGCGAAGAACAACAACTCATGGCTGCAGGTTTTGGGTGACCTCCTAACCGATGATCCCGACTCGATTTCCACTCTCCAAGTGATTCCGCTCCTGCATCTCCGGGGATACCAGCCAACACAAGATCTTGCTCTTGCTACGTCAATCAGGGCCGGAAGGGCGCCGTCGAGGAAGTGCTCGAACGACTGATCGGCCGAGGAACTTCACCGCCCGACGCTCGGCCCTTTCGCTACCAACTTCGTCTCCAAGACCTGCTCGGCGAGCCGGTCGGCGATCGTCTCGGATGCCCGTCTGCCGCGAACCGAGGCGTCGGTGATCGTGGAGCGTCTGCTCTCCGGTCGCGGCGAAGACGCGCTGACCGTGGACCGCAAATACCGGGGCCGTCGAACCGGGAAACTGCCCACACGGTTAACGCATCCTCACCGACCAGCTGCCCCGATTCTGGGAAGTCATCGAAGCCATTTCATCTCGGTTCCTCGTACTCGTCTGGTCAGGAGCTTCTATGACGTCAAGGACACGGCTGACGAACAAGCTGTTCGAGGAGCTACGGCATCTGCAACTCGTCACTCGAAAGGTTCGAGCATCTCGGCATGGGGATTCTGCCCTCCGACCGAAGGCGCACAACGACGTGGTCCAGGAGATGGCGACCTGGCGTCCCCGAGTGGGCATTCCTTCGTGACAAGTGTGCAATAGGAGCCCGGTGGAAGACCATCCAGCATTCAATAACCTGTGGCGTCGTGGAAGGAATGCGTGCAACGATTAAGAACATGACCGAGCCAAACGAACGGGTTTGTGGTTCGAGAGCACCTTGAACCTGCTCGATCCCAAAGACTCGACAGTTCGGCCCCGAGACGACGATCAACGAACCCGTCACGAGAAGGTCTTCGTCTCCTAAGAGACGATGCGGTGATGAAGTCTCCGGAGGAATCGCGATGGCGTCAACCGCGGCCCACTGAGGAGCCACCCCACCAGATGATGTCTCTGTCCACGGTCCACCAGGAGTCTGAAACTGCAACACACCAGGTCCAGCGTTTCTGGTCCGCATGGTCCGCGGTTCACCCCATTGATAAAGTGAGCTGACGGAACGGTCTCACACGGCACGTCCACGGGATGTGTCTGCACACCAAATGATGGTCGTCACCGCGGTTAGCTTCGCCGTTCCCAACTGCTGTCCTACTGGATGTGAATGCCTCACATCGGCTGAGGCTCCATGACCTTCGAGACATTGATTCAACGCAAGCAAACGACGGATGCCCGTATACACCCGAGCATCACTGAACACTGACAAGAAGGAGGAACCATGACCTACACAACATCGGACATCACCCGACGACTGGCCGGGGCCAAGACTGTCGCCGACTTCGCCGGTATATGGGTCGAACTGGAAGAGAGCACCGATAAGACGGCCATCGAGATCAAGGATGAGCACCGACGCATCGAGGAGCGAATTCGATCAGCCCGATACAAGCCCGCCGAAGAGCGGAGACAGCTGACCGAAGCCAGGACCGAGGTGGCAGCCCGACTCGACTCCCTGCGAACCGGATATGAGACCAACTTGGAACAGATCCTCGACGCCGCCGTCAGCCGCGCTTTCCCAGCCGGCTCGATGATCGGGACCGACGCCGTCAACGTTCGTCACGCCACCGAAACCGCCCGCCGCGTCGACACGCCGGCTGAGGCCGTTGAGATTCTGGGTTCCGCGTTCCGCTCCCGTGACGACGAGTTGGTCGCCGCCATCGCCCGTGAGTCCTATCGGCGCGGCTGGCGACCGGTGATCGACCAGATCGCCCGGGAAGGCTCCACTTCCCAACGTCAGGGGACGGAGAACCTGAGCTGGGTCGACGAGGTTCGCCACCACGCCGCAACGCCTAAGGGTCGGTTCTTCGGCGACGCCCGTTTCTCGACATTTGGGACGGGTGGGGACACGGTCGTGCGATAACCAGCGCGCAAGCCGTTCTTGTGGGTCAGCGATAGGGGGCACCCCTGGTCCACTGCTACCAGCCCATGTCCCTCGCCACGGCTTCTCGTGCCAGGTCGATCTCTTCCTGAGACACGGAACGAACGTCGGTCTCCTCTAGTCGAGCGAGCAGGTCTGTCAGAGCCTGCTTCTCGGCGGGGTGTCGGATTGGGACCATGTCGAGGTCTGTCTCCATCAGCCAGTCGAAGAGCACGATGGCGTCGGCGAGCCAGATGTCGATCTCGATGGTTGAAGTTGGCGACGCGAACATCGCAATATTCAAGTCGGGCACAGCCCCAAGTCCTCTGATTCAGACGTTGAGGTCGACGAATACCGCAGCGTGGTCCGACGCCTGGTGGTTGCCATTCTCGACTTCCGTATAGGTCTCCCAGGCGGTGGGCCGGTTGATCCGGGTACCCCATAACCCTTTGCGGAGATCCCCCCGCCGGTGAACGTCGGGACAAGACCTTGTGAGATGAGGATGTAATCGCTCGGCAAGTCAGGGAACGACGATGAGGACCAAGGGCACCACCGCCGCGACGTAGCCGATCACCACCGCTGCGAGTCCAAGTCGCCGCATTCCCCGGCCTCGGGTTCCTCGGGTCCCATAGCGACAGCCCGAGCATGACGCTCCCGCTACGGCGATGAGCAGGCTCGCGCCGACGGTCGCCACCCACGCATAGGCGGGTGGATCGCCCGCAAGGAGGTTGCGAAGGTAGAGGATCAGTAGCGGGACCGGCAGGAGAGCCACGATCACGGCGGTGACGGCGACCACGATCTCGCTGGTCGGTTTGCGTTCAGGCGACGTGGAAGTCACCTGGGCATGTAAGCGTCAACACCCGTATTACGGGGACACGAGTTTGCCGCGATGGCGTGTGGCCTTTCGGGTCTCCCCACGATCGTCTCTCAGCCTTCGCTGACGACGTAGACAATGGGGATTCCGTTCGACGATCGTCGGCGCGGTGGGGGCAGTCTTGGACACTGTCGATCGTGACTTGCAGCATGTAGTCGCTCGACTCTCTCCAACACCACACCGCCGTCGTCGGTCCGATCCCACACTTCACCGTTTCGAGGAACCACCGAGGCATCCTGGTAGTGCTCCGCGGCGAACGCTTCGACTCGCTCCCGGTCGGTCTGCCCCTTCATCGGGAGGCCGTCTCCACTGCCACCAGCAAGCGCGTGATCGGGCCGGGGGGCAGTCAGTCGCGATCCAAACAACGCCAGCCTCGGTGTACGTGTCGAGGGTGGCTTCCGCCTGGGTACAGGCGACGAGGGCCATCGAAAGCACGACAACGGAGAGCGGTCGACCTCGTCTCGCGGGGACTAGGGATTAACGCTCGCGAGTTTGCCTCGGTTCCAAGTGGCGTCGAGAGCAAAGAACGCGAAATCGTCTCGATCGTCCTCCCACGCTGATGGGTCGACCCACTGCTCTTCGACCGCGTGGACACGATCCTCGTGGCTCTCGCCGGCAGCGAGCAGGTAGTCGTTCTATCGAGCGGAGAGGGTCTCGACGCTGCCGTTGACTTGCGGGGAGTCTCCCGCAGTCGGTGCCGTGCCGTCGGCCTGGACCGTTCGAGTCGATCCATCCCGACGTCGCCGCCAAAGCACGAGCGATAACACGACGACTAGCACCAACCCGGCCACTGCCATCCACCAGTAGGAGACAGGTTCGAGAATCGTGAACGAGCGTTCCGCCGGCACGCAGGTTCGCATCCCACCGCCCGAAGAAAGCGACTCCGGGGCCTGACTGCAGTAGTTCAACTCGTAGCTTCCCGCCGGGAGGTCAGGAACCGTGAACGTCGCGGCCAAGTCGCCGCCGCTGCCGGCGGCGACTCCCTCGAAGAGCACCAGCCAGGTGGATGGACGGTCAGGGTCGACCTCTAGGACCAGCTCGGCTTCGGTGGGCGTGTTCTCAGGGCAGCAGGTCAACATGTCCGAACCTGTGACCTCGATGACGTCACCCGGCCTGCCTTCCCATTCGGCGAGTTCGAACCCGAAGCTGCCGAGAGCAGGTAAGCCACGAGCAGAGACGAGATGCCCACGAAGAGGAGGACGATCGCGCTGCGTCGCATCGGGGTGAAAGTCACCCGTCGGACACGATGACATGTCCTTGGGAAGCCCGATGCAAGGCAGCCCCGAAGATCGGCCAAGGGGGATGAGTCAGCCCGAGCCTTGATTGATCTGACTACTCAACGCAAACTGTGACGAAGACCACACTCGCTGAGTTGCAAAGTGCAAGTGAGAGTCCCGTGATCGCAAGGCTCCAGACGACCGCGACTAGTAGGGCCATCCACGGGTAGCACGAGCGCACCTTCCAGCTGTAGAACAGTCCGGCGGCCATCAATGAGATACCGACGACCGTTAGCCATATCGGGTTGGGGAGGGTCACGCTCCTCACCACGAATGGTGTCAATACCGCAAGCGCAGCGACTACGCCGAGAACGAACATGATATGACTATCTACCCATCGACCATCGGGGAGCCCTCTTGAGCACGCAGCGACCCGGAGCGCAATCCACATCAGATCCAGGGTCGGTCGTGTCATCCAGACAGAATTTACGAGGATGTCGCTCGCCGGCCCGGATACGACGCGACTCGTCGCCCGTCTCGTTCAGCACTACAGCACCCGAGGGCGGTTTCCCAATGAGCTTTCGAGAGTGAATAGAGAGTGGCACCCTGTCAGAATGCTGTCATGCGACGTGTGGTCGTCTTCGCCTGCCTCGTGGCGATGCTCAACTCCTGCACGACCAGTTCGCAGACCTGTGACCCCGTGGACCGGATCGGCCAATCAGGTAATCGTCAGGTTCTACCACCTCTACGTAAGTAACCAGAGCTTTGAGATCGACCCGGCGGCGATCCAGGTCTACATCGATGAGGAGCCAGTTGTGTGCCAGGAGTTCAAGGTCGACAATCAGCACAACTGGATTCTCTTCGACGTTGAATTGGACGGCGGCACCCATTCGCTACGGGCAGTAGCCAATGGCGTGGCGAGGTTGGAAGAATCCTTCGATATCTCCGGTGAGAGATGGGCCGTCGTGGACTTCTTGGTTCTCCCCCGATGACCCACTCCAACAGTTGACTTTCTCGATCCACGACGCACCGATTCAATTTTTCGCGTGACTGACCCACGCTGACCGGCACCGGGTCACGGAACGCCGGGGAACTGCCGCGAGCATGTTGATCGAGGGTCGATGAGTAGGGTCTGAGACGGAGACCGAGAGGCACAGCACGTCGGCGCAGGAGCCGGGAAACCGGCCAAGTGGACCCTCATGGGTTTACCTTCCTACCGCCGTGACACGAAAGCCCTCCGTGCCGACAAAGACCAGATGCAACGCTCCGTCCTGATGAAGGAAGGCTGGCTGGGGCTACGGATGTAGCGAAGCTTCTCGGCCAGGGTGTGAGGGACCACGGATTTCAACGCGACGACGAGACCAATTGCCAGACCCACCACACTATCGCGCCGACACCCGCACCCAATAGGAAGCCGACACCCATGATCGCGCGGGGTCCGAAGCGAGTCCTCACCCGACACCCTGAGGTAATGACGCCTCGCTGTGGTGCCTTCTGGAACGTCGCTGATATGCCGCAGGTACTCCTTGATTGGAGTTTGGAAGGCCACGCTGGCAATAGTCCCAACAATGCCCCCGAAACCAATGAACGTCGACAGACTGGGTTCCAAGCGGCTCCTCCTCCTAGTGAATTATACGGCCTGGCCCACACCTCGCTAGAGGCCACCTTGTCGCTTGATGCGCCGCCACCCGGCACCGTCCCGAGCAGTAGGCGTTGACCGGGTTCCCACCACGGCGCACGACCCGGGTGATGGCGAATCGGCCTAGCCGGGTCCTGTAGGTGAGTCGAGCGACTGCCGCTCCTCCTCGATTGCAGGTAGGACGTTTCGAGAGAGCGTGTTGAGATAGGCGAGGACGTCGTCCCCTAGTCCGGCTTTGACGAGCTTGAGGAGATGTAAGTAGCTGGGGTCAATGTCTTCGACGCTGTACTCCTGGAGCGGAACCGATGCGTTGAGCTGCACGCACCGCTCCTTCCGTATCGCCCTCGGCTAAGTGGATTGCGCTCAGAAGCATGTGGGCGTAATAGATGTCACTGTTGGCCTGCCATTCGTCGACAGCTGTGTGGGTTTGGTTGCGGGCTGCACGGCTACTGGCGCGCCCCCTCCAGGTCGCCCTTCTGCAGACTCTCCAAGCCATCCCAGGCCGAAGTCCTCTCGCTGGGCTCCCGGATCGTCATCAAGAACCCCGCGGTAGAGCGAGATTGCAGCTTGGGTCACTTCGTATCCGTTTGGGTCATCGGACGTGTCCCTCTCCTCAAGAAGGCCGTCGATGACAGCCTCCAGATCCTCTTCTGCGAGTCCCTGAGTCGCCTCCGCCAGCCGTGCGAACGCCTCGGCGGCCAGCGCGAGGCTCTAACTCGACCAAGGTCCGAGTCTCGTTTTCACTCATCCAGCGTCCTCCCAAATCAAATCCTGCGACGTCAGACTACGAAATCGACTGCATCACCGGAGGTACCAAATACGGCCGTGTCCTGCTGCCGCTTCCGGTGCGCCGCCACCCGACACCGACCCGAGCAATAGGTATTGACCGGATTCCCACCTCGTCTGACCACGCGGGTGATGGCGAAGAACCGCCCACAGTTCTGACAGCGTGCCGATCGATTCATAGAGGAAGCGAGCTTTCGAGGAAGCACGCGGACGTGCGTGTGAGCTGGCCGGCTTGTGAGGAAGCACGCGCATGAGGAAGCTGGGTTTTGAGGAAGCACGCGTGTGGGCGTGGTGGCGACGGGTTCGGTGTGGTCATCCACCCGGAGTATAGTCTGATCCTGTAACGCTAGTAGACCATATTTTCTCAGGTAGAAACTAGTAATTTCCGGTTGCGGACTACACCGACCGACGCTAGTCTGACGCCCATAAGAACGTGCCCCGCGGGCAGTAACCCGCGAGGCGCACAGCCGATGCCTAACAAGGAGGCAACGACATGGGATGGACAGTAGAAGACGCGCTCGGGTACAGGTCGCGTTGCATCGACGGTCTGGACAGCATCGGAGAACGGGTCGACGTGACTCCGCCAATCCCCACTATCAGACCTGCCGACCGCCATAGAACGGTTAGAACGGATCCTGGAGGCAGTACGGGACGGAATGCCGTGTGAGGCGGGAGTGATCGAATACGGGTCCGATCACGACGAATGCGTCTCATCGGACTACGTATGGCTCACCGTCGACGACGACCCCACCGATCACGACCTGATCCCCTCAGACCGGGTCTGGCTCACCGTCGACGACGACCCGACCGATCACGGGTACATCTCGTTCGACGGCGTAGCGGAATGGCTCAACCAGATGGGATCCCTGCCCGCGGTCAACGTCGTCGACGTGATCCGCGAGGCGATCTACAACCTGGAGCGTGGATGCAACCGCGGTTCAACCGGCAACGATCCCTGACGGGTCGGGTCCCCTCCGGGGCCCGCCCCGCCCCCCGTTGGGCGTCATGCTGATTGTGCGTTGTGCCGGGCTCTGGGTTTGGGCCACCTCATGGGTTTGCGGCCTCGGGCGATTGAACAATCGTCATCATGGCCTCTTTGAGGGGATCGAGAATGGCGATGGCCTCCGTCTGCCTTTCCTTTTGGGCATCAATCGCCGCCTGGTAATCCTCGCGGTACGAATCCCACAGCTCCTCAATGGTTCAAGCCCCCAGGGAGACCCGTCAAGATCCACGCCCACTTGGAGTCCAACCCCTCCCTGGGTCCGGGTGAAGTCGATCCACCATGGACCCGAATACTGAGCATCGCCGGGGAAGAAGGACGCTTCCACATCTCATCGTCGTCCCTGTCCAGGCGCATCGTGAATCCCGCACTCGTGAGGGTCTCCACGATGGCCTCCTGATCAAAAGCTGTCGGCTCATCGGTGCTACCTCCGATGGAAAACCCATTGACCCCCTCGCCTGTATTGACGTTGGCAATGCCGAGAGTGTCGCCAGCAGGTGTGATCGGAAGGTCCGACAGCCCATTGGTCGAGACGTTCGCATTCACAATCGCGCGGGTCCAAGTGGATCTGTAAAAGCCAGATTGACAAATAGCAGCACGCCAACCAGGAGCAACAACACAAACCCACCAAGAACCAGCAGGATCGTCCGGTTGGCTCTGCGCTTCGCCAATAAGAGGTCGGTGCTCTCCATCACGGATTAGAGGGTATTGACGCAGGATCGCCTACCGGAAACCTCTCTGCTCTACCGCCATGTCGCCAGGGGAGCCCTCGATCAGCTTGGCCCGGCCCGCGGGAGCTAGATCTCTCAGTCGTCGCCCGAGCCTCGATCATCAAAGGGTCTTGGCCACGTGGCAGCGACCATGCATGGCCCCGAAACTCACCCGGCGGCGCGGAGCGGTTCGCTACGAATCACGCTGAAGTAGTCGTCACGAACACACATCGCGACGCCGCCACGTGAATCGAGGGCAGCAAGGACTTGTTTGGACTCGTTCACCAAGACCCATATGTGCTCGCCCCGCTGGTCAGCCAGGGCAACATCGACTCCCAGGTTCGCCCGCACCTCGCCCTGCACCGAGTCGACCGCTTCAGCGTCGCTCTCGACGCCAAGGCCCAGGTGATACCCCACGATGTATTCGCTGCAATTCAGGTCTGCCATGACCTCGTCGGTACTCGAATAGCTGGTCGCAGAGAGGTCATCGAGAGTCGCCGGCGAAGAGCAGGCAGCGAGTAGTCCCACCGTCGCAAAGAGTGTTGCCCATCGGAGTCTCATTCGTCCCACGTCACAAGTATGCCGAACATGAGGTGGGTAGGGCCTTCTACTGAGACGCCGCCATAAGGCCCTCAGACAGTCTCACCGCGCCGTGAGGGAAACCCCGCTGAGCTGTTGCCGAAGGGAGTGTGAGGTCGAGGGAACGCCTGACCGTCCTAGTTGCGTTTGACTGTGGGACATGGGATCCAGTCAACCCCCGGTGCGTCCCGACGGAGGGCAGCACCCGCCGGCTCGGCGGCCCTCAGCGGTCGTGCTGGGGGTGGTGACAGTTGTGGGGGTCATCGCCGCTGTTTGGCTATTTCGTCCGAGTGGATCATCGGAAGCAACTCCAAGCTCGGTGACGTCGGTTGAAACCACTCAACCGGCCAGCGCGACGACTTTGCCGTTCCTAGAAGTGGAAGTGCCTTTGGCTCTCATATTCGATGATGGCCTGGATGGAGTCATTGTGGTCGACCCAAATGACTCGGTTCCCCACCTTGTTTCGGTCGAAGGCCAACGACCTGGCGATCAGCCGTATCGTCTCGAATTGGTCGACGGTCACCTCATCGTCGGATGGGCGGAGATCTACGCGGCGGATCTCTTGTCAGGCGATTCCAGCCCCATCGGGGATGCCACGATTTACGTGCCGGCCAGTGAATCAGATCGCGTCTGGTTGGTCGACTACCCGAGTGGGCGGATTGGACCGGAGACCCCCATAGCTTGGCAGGCCTCCGTAGCGGGCAACACACTCAGTCCGCGAATGACCCTGCCGCTGACAGAGCCGCCGGCCATCGGCGTGCCAGGTGGACTTGCCGTAGAAACTGATTCGGGGATATCGATCATCCAAAGTCCGGACCTGGTCATCGAGCTCGTCGACACCGGACCCGCCTTCATTTCGGACGTGAGCGCAGTCGGGGAGCCTGTGTTGGCGTGGTGTGATGACCAGTGTGAATCGTTCCACATCAGCGAGATAGCGTCAGGCGAGGACACGACGTTTGGCGAGCTAACCGGAGGGGATCGATTCATGAATGGAGGGGATCGATTCGAATCCCGGGCTGCCCGATTCTCTCCGAACGGCCGGTACGTTGCTGCTCCGAGCACAGACGGCGACGTTGTGATCTATGACCGAGAGGAAGATGGTCTGTCGGTCGTGTTCGGCATCCCGGCGTCACCGATGACGGTTGAGTGGAGTGCCGATGGGTCCTGGCTCGTTGCCAGCGGCCGCGATCAGAGTGGTGACCTGACCATGATCGGCCTACACGAATTGGAGACTGGTTTCACTCTGATATTCGGTCTTCCACAGCATGTCGGAAGCGCGTTCGTGGTTGTCGGAGAGAACGACGCGGAACAGTTCCTCACCAATTCGGTTGCGGCCGGCGGCTAAACCGCTGGCGGGAGAACCCCGGGGAATGGTCCCGCTCTCCACCCAGGCGGAGGCTCAATGCCGTTTCCGCGTTCGGCGGGCCTCTGGGTTTTCAGCTAGTGGCGTCGCGTGGCTCGATAGTTGCCACCATTTGCTTCGCGCTTGCAGGAACTGTCCCGTCATACTGGACATAGAAATCGGCGGACCATCCGAACCGGGGTGTCACTCCATCCCCGACCTGCTCGATCGTCACTGGGATTACGACTTCGCAGCCATCCGCACATTCTGGCGGGGGCTCCCAGCCGTACCGCTCCGAGTAGTTGCCCTTCGTCTCAATCACAAGGCGATCGTCAATCGGTTCGCCGAGGATTATCTCAGTCGCTGCAAAGTCCGTGGGCGAGGTCGTGGAGAGGTGCCAACCGAAACTGCTCTTGACGCTTCCATCGAGCGCACCCGGGGGAATCACAAACCGCAACTCACGATGTAACGGACCAGAGACAAACTCGGGGGTTTGCTCTGCTCCGCAACGAAGTCCACCGGTGACCTGACGCTCGCCTTTGGAGGTGCCGGGCAGGCGGTAAGAAGAACGGCAAGCAAGCCAAGGAGGACGATTCGCGATACCCGCCATCGTCTAATGCCCGGTCCCCCTAGACCAGTCAGAAGGACCGCCCCCAATTTGAACATCCCCACCGGCGGATTATCGACCCACGTCCGCGACTTATGAGAAACATGGGTGAGTTCACCGACCTTTACGGCCGCTACACCTGGGGACCGAGCAACGCCGTTCATTGGCAACAGCCTCCATGCCTCGGATCGCAAGGCAATGCAACGAATGACCGAATCTGTCGGTGCTATGTCATACCGTCTTAAGTCGTGGCACGATTGTGAACAGATGACAAGTCGAATACTCATGTGCGCAATCGCCACGATTCTGATTGGAGCATGTTGGGAACCCCCCGGATCACCAGGTGTCGCAAATGCGTATGGCGAGGAAGTAGAAGTCTTCGTCGAAGATGGCGGATCGGAAGAGTTCCTAGTAGCCGTTGCGCCTGGTATTTCGGTCCGCCTCTCCCATGAGTCGATCGGAGACTGCACCCAAGAAGTCCTGGTTGCTCGCCTAACCGATGGGTCCGAAGTCGAGAGACGGAATCCTGGGTCTGTGCGAGGGAGAAACCTGGAGAATCAACGGGGATCCAGCGGACTAGTGAAGGTCGAGCGTGGCCCGGAGATCACGCTCGCTTCGAACCGACGACGGCGATGGCTACGTCGAGATCGAGTTAAGAGTCGACGGCTAGCTGCGTGCTTGAGCCACGAAACACGACGTCGTGTCAAATTCATCCGGCGGCGCGGAGCGGTTCGGTACGGATCGCTCGGAAGTAGTCGTCACGAACACACATCGCGACGCCGCCACGTGAATCGAGGGCACCAAGCACTTGCTCCGACTCGTTCGCCAAGACCCAAATGTGCTCGCCCCGCTGGTCAGCCAGAGCAACATCAACTCCCAGGTTCGCTCGCACCTCGTCCCGCAATGCGACGACCGGTCCAGAGTCACTCTCAACGTCACCGCCCAGTGATCGGTCATGATGTACTCGCTGCAATTCAGGTCAGCCATGACGGCGTCGGTGCTCGAATAGCTGGTCGCAGACAGGTCATCGAGAGTCGCCGGCGAAGAGCAGGCAGCGAGCAGCCCCACTGTCGCGATGAGTGTCGCCCGGCGCAGGGAAATCCCACGCATGTGACAAGTATGGCCGACACTTGACTTCGGGAGCTTGCCGGTCACGCCGGTGGAACCATCTGGATCGCCTCGGCAATGGACAGGACGGCACGCTCATTTAGCTCTGTGTGCCCATGGGCACTCACGTCGACGAAGACGTCGTCCTCTTGGAACCGAACGAGTGTGTGGTTGGCGTGGAGACCCGAGAACTCGCCGCAAGCAAACAGCATGGCCCCCCGGTCACCGAGTTGGACGGCTTGGCCTTCCTCGTCCATTCCGCACCCGCTCCTTTCGTCCTTGCCTCCCTCGACGATGAGATGGAACAGCTCCAGATCCTGGATCCCGGTTGGTTCGAGAAGGAATGCTCTACCGAGAGCACAACCTTCCTTAGGTGTGATGTTGGAGTCACGGAAAGCTCCCGGGATCTCACATCTCACCGGATTGTTCGTGGCGGGAAGGGCTGAAGGGCAGGGAACTGCAAACTGCAGGAGATCAGCAGCTGCTTGGCATTGTTCCATGAGCACGTCATCGGTCGCTACCAGTGGGTAGTCGTCCTCCGCCGGATCGACCGGAGTGGAGACGTCGGGGCTGTAAGCGAGCCGGAGGCGGCAGCGGCCGGTGGTGATTGCCGAGTCGGGGCTAACGCATGCACATGCCAGGACCAATACGACCGCTCTCAGCAGCGTGCTGGACGCGAATTGCTTTACCTTGCGCACGAATCGCTCTTGGAATCAACCTATCGCCACGCCGCCAGAAAGCTCTCGATCAAGTGCGCCCGCTCTCCTGGAATGACCCTGACCATACGCCGCCCGAGCCGGGACTCACCGAGGGTCTAGGAGGGCGTCCGCGCAAACCAACCAAGACTCGGGCACGCACTTGGATGCGTGGCATCGAAGGGTGCCGACAGCGAATCTGATGACATCCCCCGTTCTCGATTCGCGTCCGTCGAACTTCTGCGTCGCCGGTCGCCTCGATGAGACGGTCAGGTAGGCGAACGAGTCTTCGAGTTCCGTCAGCACGCGTCGTATCCATCGGCGTCCGAGTGGTAGTCGTGGTGGGCTTCCTCCATTGAAAGAGCACGCACGCACGTCGGGACACCCTCTACGTGGAATAGTCGTGAGGATGGCGTTGAATCCGGGCGGTCCGTATCATCGTCCAATGAGGATGAACCGACGTATTGGTCTCCTATCCGTGTCTGCATTCGTCGCACTCGTCACTGCGTCCGCGCCATCGACAGTCGAGCCGACAGGGACGACGTTCGTTTGCGCCCGAACCCCCGGACGAATCGGCTAGCGGACTCACCATTGGGTTCATCCCCGATGGATACACCTTCGCTTGGAATGAGGGCCACGAGAGCGCCACCTTCCATGTGTTGCGGAGCTGAGGATGAAGCTGAGCAACTGTCTGTCGGTGTTCAGACCTGCGCCAGCGGAACAAGGGTCGGGTGAGATAGCCAGTCGCAACGGTCAGCGACTTTGTCGTGTATGACGAAGGATCCCGGATCAGGGTCACCGAGGATGTCGGCAACGACACCCGGGTCGACGTCCTCAGCGGGTCACTCGACAGGAAACGCTCCTACAGATCGCCGAGAGCATCACCTACGAGCCAGTGGACGGATAACGGTCTCAACAGCCTCCACGCCTGTCGTCCAACATGGATCGCGCGGTGATACGGCAAATTCTCGTCGACCTCCACATTGCTGCCTGGGGTGCGACCATGCTCGTGGTTTTCCCGTGCAATCCCGCGTGTGGGAGTGTTTTGAGGCCGGGACCGTCCACAGTTATCGACGACCAATCGGAAATCCTCTCGCAATTCGGGTGTAGCGGAATTCAATCCGACGCGGTTCGACTAGCGGTTGGGCTAGCCGTCGTGGGAGTCGTAACTTTCTGGCGGTAGCGACCCGGGTTACATCCCTCAGGCCTACCGCCACGCCGCCAAGAACTCCTCGATAACCCGCGGGCTGCTCCCCTGGGGGAGACGTCGGAGCCGTCGCCCGAGCCGGGACTCATCAAGCGTCTTGGCCCGATGACATCGACCACACATCGCCCGCAGGTTCGCCGGCCCGCTCGTCCCCACCCCAAGCCTGAGGGCATGAGATGGTCGACGGTGTTGGCCGGCCGTCCGCACAGGGCGCAGCGATGACGGGCTCGGGAGAGGACCGATGCTCGGATGCGTCGCCACGCCTCGGGTCGGGTTCGGGTCGAGCTGCCCCATCCGTGCGGCGCGGGCCGGAGATGGGCGGGGCAGTAGGAGGCCGAGACCGATCCGGGGATCAGCTCGGGGCACCCCGGCTCATTGCACAGCTTCGAGGCTCTCATCGGAGTTCTCGCACCCCAGCCACAGCCTGCCCTCGGCGTAGAGCTTGGCCGGCGGGTCATCCCGCAGCCATAGGTAGTCATCCCCGACGCAGACCAGACCATCGGGCCGAGGGCAGTGGGGGCGGCAATGTGTGATCTCGGCCAGCTCGGAAAGCATCGCGTTGAGATCGGAGAGGCCTAGTGTCGGCACTCATGCCCCGATCCTACGAGATTGGTCCTTTCGACCCACTCGCCCAGGTCCAGCTAGGCAACAAATGCTTCATATTCTTCTCACCACTGTGTCTCGAACCTCACGCAACCTGGCCCTTCTCGCCGCGCCGCTGTTGCTCGTTGTCTCATCCTGCTCTGGCGATGACACCTACCTCCCTGCCCTTGAGGCCGATCCGATGGCGTCCTATGAAGCCGAAGGGCTCGAACTGTCCGATTCGTGGGAGTACGGATACCGACGGAGACTCGGTGGTGGTGTCCCGCACCAACCCGAGGTTGGACGCCTTTATCAGATCGAGGATCAGAGTCAGGCTCGTCAGCTCCTCCAGGAGGCTGTCGCCTTCGCCGAGTCTGAGGGCTGGACGATGACACAGTCGCCAACGGATCAGCCGGACGTCTACCGCGGAACGAAGGAGCTATCTCGCGCGTCTGCTGAGTTGGGCATCGGCCTAGGAGCGGTCGATCCAACCGACGACCCTGACGGCCCGGTACAACTCAACGTGTTCATGGAGTTCGACCCCGCCATAGAGTGATCGGGGTGGGGGTGGTCGCTCGGCTTCGCTCGCCGTATAGCCGGTGGGGGGTACCCCCTACCCGTAGCCGACGATCTTGGATCGGTACTGCGCCATGTCACTCGTGGAAATCCTGAGCAATCGCCCGATGTCGGAACGCCAGCTCGCCGAGTAGTCGGGCCGAGCATCTCCTGTCGCCAGTCTTCAACCTGGTCGAGACCACGACATCTGGCGGAGGCTGACCTTACGCCTCGATGCTCCGGCGTAGCTCGGCGCGTCGCCGGGCCAGCTCATCCTCATCCGCGGAAGGCGCCCGCCGCCGGCCCAGAACGTCCCCGCCGGCGTTCGGCATCCTCACCCCGGACGATCTCGACACGCAGCCGCGACCGTGCCGCCGGGCTCAGACCAAGGCTCGCCTCCAAGAGACGTAGCTCTGCGCTGATCTGAATGCGGAGCCGGGTCCGGCGTTCGGCGGTGAGGTCGGGATCGGCTTCTAAGGCGGCCTCGTCATCGACCAGACGCATCGCCCGTGCCGCCACCAGATGATCGTCAGCGGTCCACTCCGCGGCCATGGCGGAGCTGTGGACCGTGGTCCACCACTCCTCTGCCTCGGGGGTCCAGGCTCGGCCGTCGGGGAGAGGAGGGACCGTGACCTCGGCGGGGATGGTGATGCTGCGGGTGGCCCCGGCGCGCCGTCGGTAGCTCCCGGCGTTGGCCTTGGTGGGAGGCATGGGGTGAAGGGTACCCGGCAGTAGCGACCAGCCTGAGTTGTCTTTTTCGTGTCTAATTGCCCTCTTCCAGACCTCATAACATCCGATGCCTCAATGTAAGCAATGGGGAAAATCCCAGGTCAGTGAGTCATATCTGGGCAGCAATGTGAGCTATGTGGTCCGTGAATTGGTTTAGGTCCCTGTGGGCGAAAGCCCGTGGAGGTTCAAATCCTCTCACCCGCACAGGTTTTCGGTGATCGATCCACGGTTCCGGTGGTTAGCGGAGGCTTCGTTTACGTGCGACCAAGCTGATGACCTCGATCTCAGGAAATCGTTCATTGAACAGCCCGCGATTGTCAAAGGAGTCGATCCTGTAGCCGAGATCCCAGAGCGCACCAATGAGGTCTTTGGTGGTGATGCCCCACTGCCAGAAACCGTGTACGTCGCGCCACGGCCGTCCCGTCCTCGCTCTGACTTCATCGTGCCTGTCATACCACTCTCGAATCGAATCGGAGTTGGAGTGGAAGACCCGGCGAACATATTCCTCCGCATCGAAATCCGGAAAGCGCACTGTCTCTGGGCCGAGCCAGCCTGGGTTGTGGATGATCAGCGTGCCGATGTGTGCATAAAGACCGAGAAAGTCGCGCCAGTCTGGGTCAACTTGGTGCAACAGGATGTCGAACATGATTGCGGCATCAACTTCACCCACCCTGGCCACGGTCTGCGGATCGCCGAGTTCGGCCTCTATCAACTCCAGTTGCGGGTAATCATTGCCGCGCTCGTGTGTGAGTTCGGTAACGCTTCCATCGACGATCACCGCACGATTCACGTCGCCCCGGCTCAGAGCACGAAAGGCGTAGCCCCCATTGACGCGCCAGCATCCGCCCAAATCAACGAACGAGGCAAGGTCATAGCGAGCAAAGGCGTCGTCGACCACCGCAGCCTTATGAGGATTCACCGGGAAATCGAGTACGTTCGTCATCAGCGGCGGTCGAGTCGGTCCCGGCACCCTACACAGGCGGGTCGAGGGGCCACCGTGATTGCACTATTCAGGTCGAAACGCCCTGGTACAGCCCGGGATGGTGGTCTCGGCCGGTCCCTTATAGACGTTGCCTGGGCCCGGTTGGAATTGGCTGGGATGCCTGGAAGGGGTTTAGGTCCCTGTGAGCGAAAGGTCGTGGAGGTTCAAATCCTCTCACCCGCACCATCACGGCTCGCCTTTCTCCGGTAGTCGTGGCACCCCGGTGATGATCCTCGCCCCACGTCGGAACGTCAGATAGCTCCACGCCCAGGAGATCAATACCAGGACCCTGTTCCGGAAGCCGATCAGAAAGAAGATGTGGATCGCCAGCCACGCCACCCAGGCCAGGAACCCACCAAACCTGACCTGACCGAAATCCGCCACCGCCCTCGCCCGCCCGATGGTGGCGAGGGCACCTTTGTTCCGGTAGTGGAATGGGAATCTCGATCGCGTCCGGAGGTCGGCCTCGATCATCCGACCGGCGTGCCGGCCCATCTGCATCGCCGCCGGGGCCACACCGGGGACACCGGGGACAGTGGCGAGGTCACCTACGACGAACACCTCTCTGTGCCCCGGGACCGACATATCGCCCTCGACCGGCACCCGACCGGTTCTGTCCGTCTCTACCCCGAGCATGTCCCCAAGCTTCGACGCCTGAACACCGGCCGCCCACAGCACCAGTCCGGACTCGATCCGTCGGCCGTCACTGAGGGTGACTCCCCCTTCGTCGATCTCGCTGACCATGGTCCCTGTCAGCACCTCCACGCCGAGGGTCTCCAACTGACGTCGGGCGCTGTCCGACAGGTCCTCCGGATAGACGGGCAGCACGTGCGGGGCTCCCTCCACCAGAAGAACGCGTGCCCGGGTCGGGTCGATCACATCGAATTCCTTCCCCAGTGAGTGAACTGCGATCTCGATCAGTGCCCCCGCCAACTCCACCCCGGTCGGCCCGCCTCCGACCACGACGAATGTGAGCAGGCGATCGGCATCGTCCGGGTTGCGTTCTGCCTCTTCGAAAGCGGCCAGGATCCTCTGCCGCAGAAGCAGCGCGTCCTCGAGGGTCTTCAGCCCGGGTGCCATCTGTTCCCAGTCGTCGTGACCGAAGTAGGAATGGGTCGCCCCGGTAGCGAGGATCAGATAGTCGTAGGGCAGGACCGAGCCATCGTCCAGGCTCACGGTCCTGTCCGAGAGGGCGATCCCCGTGACCTCGGCGAGAAGCACGCTCCTCACGTTCTCCTGTCGGCGGAAGATCGAGCGAATCGGATAGGCGATATCGCTCGGATTCAGCGCCGCCGCCGCCACCTGATAGAGCAGCGGCTGGAAGAGATGGAAGTTCCGCCGATCGACGATCGTGATGTGAACCGGTTCCTGGCGCAGCGCCTTGGCAGCATTCAGACCGGCAAAACCAGCACCGACAATGACGACGCGGAGAGGCCCCTCGGTCACCGCTCGATCCCGAGCGCCTCCGCCAACGCCCGCAGGGCTCGGGCCCGATGGGACAGTGTGTTCTTATGGGCCACTCCCATCTCTGACAACGTCCGATCGTCGACCTCGAACACGGGGTCGTAGCCGAACCCGCCCTCTCCTCTGGGAGATTCGGTGATCACTCCATCGAGCGCACCCTCGACCACGATCTCAGACCCATCAGGCATGACCAGGGCCACCGCTGTCCGAAACTGAGCCCGTCGATCGTCCACTCCATCCAACGTCTTCAACAGGAGCTCGACATTGTCCCGGTATGACGCTCCCGGTCCGGCGAATCGCGCCGTCCTCACCCCCGGAAGACCACCGAGGGAATCCACCTCGAGTCCGGTGTCGTCGGCCAATGCGGGGAGCCCCACCGCTTCCGCCACGGCACGCGCCTTCAGAAGGGCGTTGTCCTCGAGTGTGTCTCCTGTCTCCTCGACGTCCGGCCAGTCGAGGCCCCGTACGATCTCACCGGCCAGACCCACCTCCCTCAGCACATCCTCGATTTCCGCGATCTTGTCGGGGTTCTTCGAGGCAACCACCAAACGAGGGATCACTCGGCGGCCACCGCTCGGCGTTGCAGATCGTGGAGCTCGGATATCCCGGAAGCCGCCAGATCGAGGAGTTGGTCCAGTTCGTCTCTCGTGAAAGGTGCGCGCTCGGCCGTTCCCTGGACCTCGACCAGGAGACCCCGTCCGCTCATGACCACATTCATGTCGACCTCGGCCGCGACATCCTTCTCGTAGTCGAGGTCCAACATCGGAGTGCCTTCAACGATGCCCACCGATACGGCCGCCACCTCGTCGAGGATTGGAATCGAAGGCATTTGACCCTTGTCGACCGCGTCCGCCAGCGCCTCATGGAGCGCGATCCAGGCGCCGGTGACCGCAGCGGTCCTGGTCCCACCGTCAGCCTCGATCACATCACAGTCGACCATCGCCATCGTCTCGCCCATGGCCTTGAGATCGACCACTGCCCGCAACGACCGGCCGATGAGCCGGGAGATCTCCTTGGCCCGACCACCCGAGACATGGTCACGCCGCACTCTCTCCGGCGAGGATCCCGGCAGCATCGCGTACTCGGCGGTGATCCATCCCTTGCCCGACTCTCTCATCCATCGAGGAACGTCGGACTGGACCGATGCCGTGCATAGAACTCTTGTCCTTCCCATCGATATCAGGACCGAACCGGGAGTGGATGTGGTGTAAGGGATCTCGAGCTTGACGTCTCTGAGCTGATCGAAGGGGCGATCAGACATCGAAACTCACACCAGGCATGGCCAGCGAGACCGGTCTGTCGAATGCCGTCTCGGCCTCGTCGATCGATCGGCTCACATCGAGATACGGGGGTATGTGGGTCAGCGCCAAGTGGCGTGCTCCAACCTCGCGGGCGATCTGGCCCGCCTCGGTGGCAGTCAGATGATGCGGGTAGTCGCCGTCGCCCCGCTCCTGATACGCCGCTTCGCACAGCATGAAGTCGACGTCACGCGCCGAATCGCGCCAGTTCCCCTTCGGCCCTGTGTCTCCCGTATAGAAAAGGGTGCGGTTCTCCGCCTCCCATCGCGATCCCACGGTGGGGACCGAATGGTCCATCTCGACGAACGAGACGGAGAGGTCACCGATGTCGACGCGGTCGCCGGTCCAGACCGGGGTGAATTCGAACGTTTCGGTCAGTCGCGAGCCCTGGCCACCGTCCAGGTAGCCCGATACTCGATCCCACACCTCCTGCGGGGCGTACAGCGGGACGCCCCTTCTCGGATCCGGGCAATAGGTCCAGGCATGGAATGCGGCGAAGATGTCAGCACTGTGATCCGGGTGCTGATGCGAGATCACGACGGCATCGATCATGTAGGAATCGACTGGCAGGTTCACGAATGTGCCCGGCCCGGCATCCAGCCAGACCCTTGTCCCCGCCTGCTCCACCATGTACCCCGAAGCGGGGCGACCGGCCACCGGAAAGGTCCCCGACGACCCAACGACATTGACCTTCACGGTGCCAACCTCTCTTTGCGCCACCCGGCGCTATCCCGGACATAACGAACCCGGTCATGAAACCGGTTGGGCTGCCCCTGCCAGAACTCGACCGTGTCCGGCGCCAACCTCCAGCCACCCCAGGCCCTGGGCCGGGGCACCTTCACACCTTTGAATCTCGTGTCGAGGGCTTCAAAAGACTGTTCGAGCTCGTCACGGGACGCCACGATCTGGCTCTGTGCCGACGCATGAGCGGCGATCTGGGCTCCCCTCGGCCTGGCATCGAAGTAGCCTATCGGCCTCTTCACCGGAAACCATCGAAATCCTTCCCTCGAACCTGACCTGGCGATGCAGCGGGATCCACACGAAAGTCGCCGCGGCGAGCGGGTTCACCCGCAACTCTTCGCTCTTTCGACTGGCCAGATTCGTGTAAAACACCAACCCCTCGTCGTCGATTCCCTTCATCAGGACTGCCCTTGCCGACGGCACCCCCCTGGCGTCGGCAGTGGCCAGGACGAAGGCGTTCGGTTCTTCCAGACCGGCCTCGATGACTCCGTCGAACCACGATTTGAACTGGGTGATGGGGTCGGGGGCCATGTCGCCCTCGCTCAGGCCGATCGCCTCGTACTCGCGGCGAAGCTGAGCCACCTGATCCTCGATCACCCGTCTGACGATAGCCTCAGGCAGGTGAGCCGAGACCCGACCGCATCGACTCTCACCATGATCGGCCGGGCAGCGCGACGTCGTTGCCCGAGGTGCGGCGGCAAGGCCTTCTCCTCCTATTTCACCCTTCGTGAGCACTGCGCGGAGTGCGGGCTCCGGTTCGAGCGTGAGGAGGGTTACTGGGTTGGCGCACTGGTCATCAACACGGCCGTGGTGTTCGGATCGTTCCTGGTCCTCTTCGTCGGCGGGATGCTGGTCTTCTGGCCCGAGGTGCCCTGGGGGGCGCTGGCGGCGGTGACCCTGGGGACCATGGCCATCCTCCCGATTCTCTTCTACCCGTTGTCCAAGACGCTGTGGATGGCCCTGGAGCTCTCCTGGCACCCGTTGGAGGACAAGGAAGTGGCTGAAGCAGCGGAACGGGCCTCGCCTGGCTAGAGCCTTTTCGCGATCTCGTCGAGCATGACCTCGGTGGCGCCGCCGCCTATCGAGGCGATCCTGACGTCCCGATAGAGCCTCTCGACAGCAGTCTCGGCGATGAAACCCATGCCCCCGTGAAACTGCACACAGTCATAGAGGACCCGGTTGACCATCTCCCCGACGTATGCCTTCACCTCCGAGACCTGCCGGGTGGCGTCCTCACCCTGGTCGATGAGCCAGGCAGCGTGATAGGTGAGCTCCCGCCCTGCGTCGATCTCGGCCTGCCGGAGGGCGACCCGCTGTCGGATCGCTTGCTTGTCCCACAACGGGCTGCCAAATGCGCTCCGTTGCTTGACGTGGTCGATGGTCAGCTCCAGCGCCCGCTGGGACTCCCCCAGCCCCTGGCCCATGATGGCGAGTCGTTCGTTCTGGAAGTTCGACATGATGTAGTAGAAGCCCTGGTTCTCCTCGCCGACCAGATTGGACTCCGGAACCCAGACATCCTCGAATACGAGCTCGGCCGTGTCCGACGAGTGCCATCCCATCTTCTCGAGGGCTCGGCTGGCCTTGAAGCCTGGAGTGTCCTTCTCCACGGCGAATATCGAGATGCCGCGAGAGCCTTTGGCGACCGGGTCGGTCCTGGCGGCGACGAACACCAGGTCGGCGATCCCGCCGTTGGTGATGAACATCTTGGTGCCGTTGATGACGAAGCCGTCGCCCTCCCTCTGCGCTGTCGTTCTCATGGCCGCAACGTCCGAGCCCGCGTCGGGCTCGGTCACAGCAATGGCGGTGAGCACCTCACCCGTGACCATTCCCGGCAGCCAACGCGCCTTCTGCTCCTCGCTCCCGAAGTTGGTCAGATACGGCATGGCGAGGTCGGTGTGGACGAGCACCGTGATGCTGAACCCGCCAAATGTCGAACGACCCAGCTCCTCGGCGAACACCACTGATGCAAGCGCACCGAGCCCGATTCCGCCGTGCTCCTCGGGCACGCGCAGCCCAAAGAATCCGAGTTTCGCCATGTCGTCGAGGACCTCGCGCGGAACGCCGCCGGTCTCCCATGCGGCGGCTCGGGGCACGATTTCCTTCTCGACGTATTCCCGGGTCTGAGAGCGGATCGCCGCGAGATCATCGCTTATGTAGATCGACTTGGTCATTCCCCATCCCTGGAGGCCAGCACCGCCCTCCCAGCGGCGCTGTTGTAGGTCAGATTGTGGTCGGCACAGAATCGTTGGGCGACCCGGGCCACATCGAGGATGTCGATGCCATGTTCGATTCCGAGGCCGTCGAGGAGATAGAGAATGTCCTCGGTAGCCACGTTCCCCGTCGCCCCGGGAGCGTACGGACACCCACCCAGGCCACCCGCCGACGAATCCATCATGGCGACGCCGCGGTGGAGGGCGGCGACGGTATTGGCAACGGCCTGCCCATATGTGTCGTGGAAATGAACACCGACCATCTCGACCGGCACGCGTTGCAGCACCTCATCGAGCAGACGCTCGACATGGGCCGGTGTCGCCCTGCCGATGGTCTCCCCGAGGAAGACGGCGTGAACCCCCCACTCCACGAGAGTCTCGGCAAGATGAGCCACCCAATCGGGATCCTGATCCCCCTCGTACGGACAATGGGTGGCGGTGGATATATAGCCCCTCACCACCAGATCCTCGGGGGCATCGAGGAGAATCGAACGAATTCGGTGCATGGATTCGTCAACCGTGGCATTGATGTTGCGCTCGTTGAAGGTGTCGGATGCAGCGGTGAGGACGCCAATGCCGTCCACACCGGCCGCCACGGCGGCACCCAGCCCCTTGGCGTTCGGGACAAGCCCGAACAGTTTCAACCCCTCTCTGCGATCGACGCCGGCCAGCACATCCGCCCCGTCTGCCATCTGGGGCACCGCCTTGGGGCTCACGAAGGACACCGCGTCGAAATTGCGGAGCCCGGCGTCGGCGAGATCGTTGATCAGGCCCGACTTGGCAGGAGTGGGCACGAATGCGCCCAGAGATTGGAGACCGTCACGAGAGGATGACTCGGTGATGACGACCCGCGAGGGCAGAGCAGTCACGGAAGAGACGGTAACCGCAAACGGTCGGTCCGATCAGCCGCTTTGCTTGAACTCTGCGAGTCCCTCGATGAACTGAATGCGTCGGCCACTGCGAGCCAGCCGATTGCCGATCTGGCTGTAGGTCTCGCCCTTGTTGCGCAACTTCAGCACCACCCGCTCCACGGGTCGCAGGGTGTGATCACTGGCGGCCTGGTCGGGCAGATCATCCTGCTTGTACTCGGTCATTTGCATGATCCGGGTGACCGTGCCGGGTTTCTTCCCGACCTTCTTGCCGATATCCGCCAGAGTGCAGCCTTCGTCGTGCAGCCTCATCACGACCCGCTCGATCGGGCGAAGCCGGGCGCCGGCCATCTCAGGCATGAACCGCGTCCTCGCTGTAGGGCTCGATCATGATGCACTCGCCAGGACATTCCTCAGCCGACTCGATGGTGTCCTCGATGAGGGCATCGGGGACCCTGGCGACGCCGCGGGCGCCCTCTGGCGCCTGCTCCCCGTCGAATACCACGGTGCGCCCGAAATACTTCGATTCCTCTTTCACCACCCACAGACCGTCGTCACGACCCACGAAGACGTCCGGTGTGATCTCCTCGCATATCCCGTCGCCCGTGCAGAGATCCTGATCGATCCAAACCATGAGCTTGGTCTTGTCGGCCACTTCTTTTCACCTCGTCTCGAAAGTGCCGTCATTATGACCCTACCCGGGGCGGCGACTCATCAATCTCCAATGGCTCCAAGACAAACACCCTGATCGAGCGATGAGATGCCCGGCCGGCGTAGTGCCGATACCCGGGATAGGAGATGGCGGCCCGGTCCCAAGTCTCCGACTCCTCTCGAGAGTCGGCTGGCCGGGCGCGCACCGGTATCTCCGTCCCCCTGAATGCGACCCTTGCGTCGGGATTGACTTCGAGATTGTGCACCCATCCCGGCGTCGTCTCGGAACCGAAATGGGTCCCGAGGATCGCAAGGTCGTCATCCAGCGGAAATCCGATCAGGGGGACAGTTCGATCAGCTCCGGACTTGGCCCCGCGTGTCGTCAGCCACAGCACGGGTAATCCGCTCGTCACGGAGGTGACAGTCGATCTACCTCCGGTCATCCGGAGTGCGAACCGGTCGAGTGAGGGCAGGATTTTGCGGCTTAGAGCCGACACCACGCGGGTCGAGGCCAGGGCGATGATCCAACGCTGGATCAGGTTCTGATCGCCCGGCCCGTAGCCGAGATGAGAGGCGAGACCCATTCACCTACGGTACGCAGGCATGGATCGACACGCCCTCGTGATGATCACGGTTGGTGACCGAGAAGAGGCCAGGGACATCGCTCGGCGGCTGGTCGAGACAGGGTTGGCGGCAGGAGCTCAGATCCTCCCGATCGACAGCATCTATCGCTGGCAGGGGGACATCGTCGAGGACAGCGAGTGGCTGATGCTGGTCAAGACCCGCCGAGATCGATTCCAGGCGATCGAGTCCGTCGTAAACGAGATGCACTCCTATGAAGTGCCGCCGGTGCTGATGATCGAGATGGACGACGCCAGCCGCGCCGTATCTCGCCTGGATCGACGGAAACGTGATGTGACGATCGACGGGAGTGCCGCCTCCGGGTGGAGGCGGCATGGTGGAGGTGCGGGGAGTCGAACCCCGGTCCGTCGAGCCGTCGGCGCCGGCATCTCCGAGCGCAGTCGTCAGCGAGCTTTCGGCCACAGGAACTCTGACGACGAGTTTCCCTGCGCCTATCCGGAGTTGGCTTGGCCCCACGGTCCCGAAACCCCGTGGGGGGCGTCCCGCTTTGCGGCGCCCGGCCCCGACCGTGCGGGATTCGGTCGGGCGGACGGGCTACTTAATTAGGCAGCCAGTGCGAAGTTATCTTCGGCACTTATTGGTTTTTCCGGTTTGTTGACGGGGCCCCGGAGACCCCGGCTCGCTTCCAACGC
The DNA here is from genome assembly GCA_963843585.1 of uncultured Acidobacteriota bacterium. Classification (GTDB taxonomy): domain Bacteria; phylum Actinomycetota; class Acidimicrobiia; order Spongiisociales; family ZC4RG35; genus JARDZU01. The sequence continues at coordinate 310,115 of CAWJLJ010000019.1, read as the reverse complement.
CTCAACACTCAACGTCGAAACCGTTTCACCCCCTTGGGTGACTCAAGTCTAGCCGAGAGGAACGGCTGTCTCACCCAGGCGGTGGTGAGTTGTGGGTGGTGGGTGGTGGGTCGGTGAGTCTGTACCCACCACTCACCACTCAGACCTACGACTCTTCAAGCGCTCGTTCGATCTCACGATCCGCGTCCCTCTCCCTCAGCGTCTCCCGCTTGTCATACGACGTCTTGCCCTTGGCCAGGCCGAGCTCGACCTTGGCCTTCCCCTGCTTGAAGTAGACCTGGAGCGGGACGAGGGTGAGGCCCTTCTCGGCGATCTGACCCCCGATCCGGTCGATCTCGCGACGGTGGAGCAGGAGTTTTCGCTCCCGTTCCGGCTCGTGGCCACCATCCCGGGCGAACTCATAGGGAGCGATGTAGGCGCCGATCAGGAAGGCCTCGCCACCCTTGATCATTGCGTAGGAGTCCTTGAGATCGAGACGCCCCTCACGCAGGGACTTGACCTCGGATCCGAGAAGAGCGAGACCCGCCTCGACCGTCTCGACAACCATGTAGTTGCGTCGGGCCCTCCGGTTGCTGGCCACGGCCTTGACCCGCTCGGTCTGAGCCGAGCCCGCCACTAGGCCGCCCCGGTCGGGATCTCTTCCCCGGTCCCGTCGGCCTCGCGAAGGTAACGACTCAATCCGAGGAGGGAGCCGATGACGCCGGCCGCCGCACCGAAGATGATGAAGAGCAAGCCCCATCGGAGGAAGAACTGGTTGCTGACATCGAGCCGGAACAGAGCGAAGCCCTGACTCGCCTCGGCCAATCGCGATGCACCCAACCAGACCGTGAACACAGCGAGAGCCGCCCCGACCACCCCCTCGATGAGACCCTCCAGGAGGAACGGGATCCTGATGTACCAGTTGGATGCCCCGACCAGCTTCATGATCTCGACTTCGTCGCGGCGGGCGTAGATAGCGAGACGGATGGTGTTGGCGATGAGGACAACCGCCGAAACGCCGAGGACGACGGCCATCCCGATGCCGAGCACGTTGAGCACACTCGAAAGGTTCTGCAGCTGTTCGATCTGTTCGGCGGCGGTGTCGACCCGCCGCACCACCTGCTGCTGTTGCTCCAGCTTGAACTTGACCGATTGGTGCAACTCGATGGCCACCAACTCGATGCGGATCGAGGCCGGGAGGATGGTGGGGTCGATCTCGAGCAACTCGTCCTGGCCGGCGAAGATCTCCTGGTACTCGACCCAGGCCTGCGCCTTGTCGACGTAGAAGGCGCCGTTCACCTCTTCCCAGGATTCGACCTCATCCAGCAGGGCCTGGTGGGCACCCGGGGGAACCCCATTGGACCCCTCGTCCTGGAGGAAGGCGATGACGTGCACCCCCTCCTGCCAGGCCAAAGTGTTGAGGCGCAGGATCTCATTCACCACCAGGGCGCCAAAGGCAAGGCTGAGGGAGATGAACACCGCCAGAACGGCACCGGCGACGACCAGGAAGTTCCGCTTGAGGTTGACCAGCGCCTCTCTGAGGAGGAAGAAGAACCGGCTCACGCCTGGCCCTGGTCGTACTTGCCCGAGTGCTCATCCCTGGTGACAACGCCCTTGTCGAGGGCGACGACCCTCCGCTGCATGGCGTCGACGATGGCGAAGTCGTGGGTGGCCATGACGATGGTGGTGCCGGTGCGATTGATCCGGTCGAGCAGCTTCATGATCCCGACCGACGTCTTGGGGTCGAGGTTCCCGGTCGGCTCGTCGGCAAGCATGATCGGCGGTCGGTTGACGAATGCCCGGGCCACCGAGACACGCTGTTGCTCGCCACCGGAGAGCTGCTTCGGATAGCGCCCGCCCATGTCGGCGAGACCGACGAGGTCGAGCACCTGGTCGACCTGGGGCCCGATCACCGAGCGAGGCCGCCCCAGTACTTCGAGGGCGAATGAGACGTTCTCGGCCACGGTCTTGTTGGGGAGGAGCTTGTAGTCCTGGAACACAGTGCCCACCGACCGTCGCAGGTAGGGGATCTTCCACTTGGGCAGCGTCGTGATGTCCTTGCCGGCCACCCAGACCTTGCCCCTGGTCACACCTTCGTCCCTCAGCATCAGACGGATCAACGTGGACTTGCCAGAGCCCGAAGGCCCGACGAGAAACACGAACTCTCCCTTCTGGATGTCGAGGGAGATGTCATGAGCGGCGACGGTGCCGCCCTCGTAGACCTTGGTTACGTGTTCGAGCCGAATCATGGGGACAAAGGGAGTGTCGCAGCCTTCATTGGCTGAGTCACGGACCTGGGAACGGTAACGGCCTGGCCAGGACTACGCGGAATCAGTGCCCGCCTCGTGGAGGGCCCGCCGCCAACGGAGATAAGCCTCGACGAAGCCCATGAGGTCGCCATCGAGCACCCCCTGGACATTCCCCACTTCGTGCTCGGTGCGCAGGTCCTTGACCATTTGGTAGGGCTGCAAGACGTAGGAGCGGATCTGACGACCCCAGGCGGCCTCCGCCTGATCGCCTCTGAGCTCATCGAGATGGGCCTGCCGCTCCTGGCGCGCCCGCTCGGCGAGACGGGACTGGAGAATCGCCATCGCCCGTCGCCTTGTTCTGCAGTTGGGACCGCTCGTTCTGGCACTGCACCACGATCCCGCTGGGGAGATGAGTGATCCGCACCGCCGAATCGGTGGTGTTCACGTGCTGTCCGCCCGCTCCCTGCGAGCGATAGGTGTCGATGCGGAGGTCGTCCTCGTCGATTTCCACCTTGGCCTGGTCGCCGAGATCCGGGACGACGACGACTCCGGCGAAGGAGGTGTGCCGGCGGGCCTGGGAGTCGAAGGGGCTGATCCGCACCAGACGATGCACTCCTCGTCTCCGCCTCCAGAGTCCCGTACGCCCGATCGCCCTTGACCGAGAAGGTGGCCGACTTGATGCCCGCCTCTTCGCCTTCGGTGACTTCCTCGACCGTGTAGGTGAACCCGGAGTCGGTGAGGAAGCGCTGATACATCCGGGCCAGCATCTCGGCCCAGTCCTGGGCATCGACCCCGCCGGCGCCGGCATGCACGCTGAGGATGGCGTCGCGCCTCGTCGTACTCGTCGAAGTAGAGCGACTCGAGCTCGAGGGCATCGAGCTCCCCGGTGACTTCACCGAGCTCTTCGAGCGCCTCCTTGCGGGCCACGTCGTCGCCGGCCTCGTCGGCCAGCTCCAGCAGCACTTCGGCGTCGTCGATCTTGGCGGTGAGACCGCTCACCATGTCGAACAGACCCTCGTAACGGGCGAGACGCTGGCTGACGATGCGCGCCTCGTTCTGGTCGTCCCACAGATCCGGAGCCTGAGGCCCGCTCCCGGAGCGTCGTCCAGCTCCTTCTCCTTGGTCTCGAGGTCGAGGAAGCGACGCGCCTCGACCAAGCCGGTTGCGAAGCTCGGCCAGGGTGGCCTTCGGATCGGTTATCTCGGTGGTCATCGAACCGCCTACGCGGCGCCGTGGCAGCGCTTGTATTTTTTCCCGCTGCCACACGGGCAGGGATCGTTGCGCCCGATCTTGTCCGAAACCGCCTGTTTGGCCGGAGCGGGTCCTACCGGGCCCGGCTCAACCCGTTGCGGCTCGGTCTTGGGCTTGGCCAGCTCGACGTGGAAGAGATAGCGAACAGCGTCTCGCTTCACCGAGTCGACCATCTCGGTGAACATGTCGAATGCCTCGCGCTGGTACTCCGAGAGGGGGTCCCTTTGGCCCATCGCCCTCAGACCTATCCCGGCACGGAGGTAGTCCATGTCGGACAGGTGCTCACGCCATTTGTTGTCGATCACCGACAGCATCACCGACCGCTCGACCTGGCGAAGCAAGTCCGCGCCCAGCTCCTCCTCACGCTTGGCGTAGGCATCGAGCGCCTCCTCGACCGCAAACTCGACTACGTCGTCGGCGCCACCGGAGACCTTCGACTCCTCCAGAGCAGTCGGGTAGACCTGGGTCAGCTCACGATGAAGTGACTCCCAGTCCCAAGCGGAGCGAGGGATTTCGGATGAGACCTCCGACTCGACCGCTTCGGTCACCACGGTCTCGATCCAGTCGCCGATCAGATCGTCGCCGGCGGTGCCCTCGAGGATCGAGCGCCGCCAGTCGTACACCACCTCACGCTGGCGGTTCATCACCTCGTCGTACTTCAGGACGTTCTTGCGGATCTCGAAGTTCTGCGACTCCACCTGGCGCTGTGCGCGCTCGATCGCCTTGGAGACCATGCCGGCCTCGATCGGCTGGTCCTCGGGGAGACGAAGACGATCCATGATCCCGGTGACCCACTCCCCCTGGAACCGCCGCATCAGGTCATCCTCGAGCGACAGGTAGAAGCGAGACTCCCCTGGATCGCCCTGACGGCCGGAACGGCCCCGGAGCTGATTGTCGATGCGTCGTGACTCGTGACGCTCGGTCCCGACAACGTAGAGACCACCCGCGTCGATGACCCGCTGCTTGTCCGGGGCAATCTGCTCCTCGAACTCCTGGGTCAGCTTCTGCTCCAGCTCTTCGTAGGAGGGATCGTCATGGGTGACCCCGCGCCGCTTCAGCTCGGTGCGGGCCATACCGTCGGGATTACCGCCGAGTTTGATGTCGACGCCGCGGCCGGCCATGTTGGTGGCAACCGTGACCGCCCCCGGTCGTCCGGCCTGGGCGATGATGTCGGCCTCCCGGGCATGGTGCTTGGCGTTGAGCACTTCGTGCTTGACCCCGCGATGCTCCAATTCCTTGGACAGCTTCTCGGACTTCTCGATAGAGACAGTTCCGAGCAGCACTGGCTGCGAGATCTCGACGCGGGCGGCGATATCGGCCACCAGGGCTTCGTACTTGCCGTTCTCGGACTTGTAGACGAGGTCGCCTTCGTCGTCACGGTCCACCGGCTGGTTGGTGGGGATGGCGATGACCTCCAGCGAGTAGATCTGGGCCAGCTCGGCCGCCTCGGTCTCCGCGGTGCCGGTCATCCCGGCCAGCTTTTCGTAGAGCCGGAAGTAGTTCTGCAGCGTGATCGTGGCGAGGGTCTGGTTCTCGTCCTTGATCGTCACGCTCTCCTTGGCCTCGATGGCCTGGTGCAGACCTTCGGAGTAGCGACGGCCTTCGAGCACCCGACCGGTGAACTCGTCGACGATCTTCACCTCGCCGTGGTCGATGAGATAGTCGACGTCCCGGAGATAGAGCTCCTTGGCCCTCAGGGCTGCCTCGAGATGGTGGACGAAGTCGACAGCGGCGTGGTCGAAGAGATTCTCGATGCCGAGCACCTGTTCGACCCGGGTGACGCCCTCTTCGGTGGTCAGGACCTGCCTCTTTCGCTCGTCGACCTCGTAGTGGAGGTCTTTCTGGAGCCGGTTGGCGATCTTGGCGAAATCCCGGTACCACTTGGCACTGTCGGAGACACGGCCGGAGATGATCAATGGGAGTACGTGCCTCGTCGATCAGGATCGAGTCGACCTCGTCGACGATGGCGTAGGGATGGCCTCGCTGCACCCGGTCGTCGGCGCGCATCGCCATGTTGTCCCTGAGGTAGTCGAAGCCGAACTCGTTGTTCGTCCCGTAGGTGATGTCGGAGTCGTAGGCGGGATGCCGCTCGGCCGACGACATGCCGTTTTGGATCAACCCCACCTTCAGCCCCAGGAATCGATGGATTGCTCCCATCCACTCGGCGTCACGAGATGCGAGATAGTCGTTGACGGTGACCAGATGCACGCCCTTGCCATTGAGGGCGTTGAGATAGGCGGGCATGGTCGAGACGAGTGTCTTTCCCTCGCCGGTCTTCATCTCGGCGACCATCCCCCGGTGCAGTGCGGCCGCGCCGATGATCTGCACATCGAAATGCCGCTGGCCCAGCACCCGCTTGGCAGCCTCCCGGACTGTGGCAAAGGCCTCGACCTGGAGCTCGTCCAGGCTCTCGCCGGCAGCACTGCGATTGCGGAACTCTGTTGTCTTGGTGGCTAGGTCCTGGTCGCTGAGCGCTTCGAACTGCGGCTCGACGTCGTTGACTGCGGCGACGATGCTCTGGAACTGTTTGAGTGTCTTGCCTTCCCCGGCGCGCAGGACCTTGGAGAGGATTGGCATTGGGATTTCATGCTACCGGTGGGCCCGAGTTGACCCACTTCCTGAATGGAGACGAGCCGGTCAGCGGACCTCGATGAGGCCTTCGCGCTGCGCCCAGGTGACGGCCTCGAACCTCGATTTGAGGCCCAGCTTGTCGAGGACGTTGCGCACGTGGTTGCGAACGGTGTTCTCGGAGATGTACAGCTCGGCTGCGATCTCCTTCGAGGTCTTGCCGGCGCTCACATAGCCGAGGATCTCGAGCTCGCGCCCGGTCAGCTCGGGGCTACGGGCCACGGCTTCTCCATGGTGTCGGAGCAGGTCACGGAGGGCACTGAACAGCTTGCCGCCCATCGCCGGAGAGACGGCGGCGCCCCCGGCAAGAACATCGTGCATGGCTGCCACGAGACGGGGCAGCGGCGTGTCCTTGGTCAGGTAACCGGAGGCTCCGGCCTTGACGGCTGCCAGCAGGTCCTTGGCCGATTCGCTCGATGTGAGCAGCACGACCCGGGTGTTGGGACATGCCTTGATGATCGCTCCGACCACCTCCACGCCGGACATGCCGGGCATGAGCAGGTCCAGCATCACCAGGTCGGGTTGGTGCGCCTTGGCCATGTCGATGGCACGCATGGCATCGGCCGCCACCGCTTTCACTTCGAAGCCTTCCTGGACGAACGCGGCGCGCAACGCCTCGCGAAACAGCTCGGCGTCGTCGACTATCACCACCGAGGCCATCAGCGCCGGCCTCGAGGTGCAAGATGTCGATAATTCATGTGTTCTCCAGGTTGGATCATCGGGGACTAGACACCGTATCGGCCAAAGTGGCCGCCAGCACAAGCGCGATTCGCTCAGATCCCAATGTCTTCACGGCAGAGCTGATCGTGGCCCCGGTCGTGACGACATCGTCGACGAGGACCACAGGTCCCAACAATGCCTTCGCCGCCTTGAGCTCCGGAGGTGGGCGGTTGTGGTCGCCGCCTGCCCGCCGAGGAGCATGAAGAGGCGCCGAGAGAAGGTCGACCAGCGGCACACCCTTGGCTCGTGCGAGCCGCAGACCGATCTCACGGGCCGGGTCTACGCCGTAGCGGAGTTGACGTGACCATGTCCTGGGCACAGGGACGACGGGAAGAGGGGGCACTCGAGAGGAGACCGTCGCGACCACCAGATCGGCGAACGAGGTCATGCCCCTGTATTTGAGCCCGTGCACGAGCTCGCGGGCCACACCCTCGTGTTCGAACGCCGCCACCAGCCGGATGCCGCCATCGAGTATCCGTTCCGGAGCAGGACGCAGCTGGGCCCGGCACCGAGGGCAGAGGAACCCGCGGCTGGCGACATGACACGCCTTGGCAGAGCATGAGAGGTTACGTAAGGTGGTAGGTGGTAAGTCCTAAGACCTACCACCTAGAACCTAGAACCGGAACCTGGTCGGCGAAGCCGATCAGGTTCCTTCCTGCCATCCGGAGAGATATGCCACCTGGTCCTCGGTGAGGCTGTCGACTCCCCCGCCCAGATGCTCCAGCTTGATCCGTGCCACCTCGGCGTCGATCTCGGTGGGCAACGTGTAGATCTTCGCCTCGAGGTCATCCACGTTCAGCGCCAGGTATTCGGCTGCGAGCGCCTGGTTGGAGAAGGACATGTCCATGACGTCTGCTGGATGTCCCTCGGCGGCTCCCAGGTTGACCAACCGCCCCTCGGCGATGACCAGGAGACGTCTGCCGTCCTGGACCTCGAACTCCTCGAGATTGTCCCGGATCTGACGCCGAGCCACCGATGCCGCTCGCAGCGAAGCGAGGTCCAGCTCGATGTCGAAATGACCGGCGTTGGCCAGGATCACGCCGTCCTTCATCACGTCGAAATGCTCCATCCTCAGCACGTGCTTGTTCCCGGTCACGGTGATGAAGACATCGCCAACTCGGGCGGCGTCGGCACCGGTCATGACCCGGAACCCGTCCATCGCCGCCGCCAAGGCACGCACCGGGTCGATCTCGACGACGATCACGTTCGCCCCCAGCCCGTCGGCCCGGTTGGCCACGCCGCGCCCGCAATCGCCGTAACCGATCACGACGAGGTTCTGTCCGGCCAGGAGGATGTTGGTGGCACGGATGATGCCGTCGATCGCCGACTGGCCGGTCCCGTAGTGATTGTCGAACAGATGCTTGGTGGCCGAGTCGTTGACTGCCACCACCGGGACTCGAAGGGTGCCGTCGGCCGCCATCGCCTTGAGACGGATGACACCGGTGGTCGTCTCCTCGGTGGAGCCGATGACCTCGATGTCCCGCCGATCGGTGTGGAGCAGCGTGGCCAGGTCGGCTCCGTCATCCATCGTGATCGCCGGTGCGTGGTCGAGCACGGCGTGGATGTGCTTGTAATAGGTATCGGCGTCCTCGCCGCGTATCGCGAACACAGGGATGCCCTCGGCCACGAGGGCAGCGGCGACATCGTCCTGGGTCGAGAGCGGGTTTGAGGCACAGAGCAGAGGATCTGCCCCGCCGTCCCGGAGAGCCAGCATCAGATTGGCTGTCTCGGCCGTCACGTGCAGACAGGCGGCGACGACCAGGCCTTCGAGGGGCTTCTCCTTGGCGAACCGCTCCCGCACGGTGGCCAGCACCTGCATGCGGCGCCCGGCCCATTCGACTCTTCGGGCGCCGGCCTCGGCGAGTGCGGGGTTGGCAATGTCGTAGTTCATCTCAGTCCTTCACCAGTAGTTTCTTCAGCTTCTCGATGGTCTCGACCGGTACCGGGTCGACACCCGCCTCGCCGGCCAGCATGTAGGACACCAGGTCCCCGCTGACCGTGAGTGACATCAAGCGAGCGAGTTCCGATTCGCCCCGCGCCGACACCTCCCCGAGCCACGGCACCGCGAACTCGGTCAGCTGTGACGTGTGGTCGAGTCTTGCCCGAACACGCTCGTGGTCGGCGACGTCGGTCAATGCCACGACGCCGATCGATTCCCGTGTCATCGACGGCAGCGTCTCCCACCCAACGATCTCATTGTGGTCGAGCTCGGGAAGAACCGACCACCAGGCCGGCATCTTGGCATTCTCGTTGATCTGGGTCTTCCATCGCTGGGCGGCCGTGGAGCTGATGGGACCGCCCCCGTAGACGACGGTGACCCGGCCGACGAGTCCCTTGGCCAGCCCCTGTGCCATATCCCAGGTTTCCGAGCCCTCGGTAGTGGCGGCGTCGACAAGATCGGCCGCTTCATCGAGAGCAGCGGTCTGATCGGGCAGGACACCCAGCGTGTTCAAGAGTCTCGCCAGGGCGCCGGCCAAATAGCCGACGGCAGCCCGCGGCTGGAGCCCTGTCGGAACTGCGATCGTGGGCCACGCATTGCGGGCCGACAGCTCGGCCAGACGCCCACCGGTGGTCACGGTCACGATCGGGAGTCCCGCAACAGCCGCAGCCTCCACCAGGTCCAGGGTCTCCTCGGTGTTCCCGGAGTACGAGGCAGCAACCACGGTCGGCTTGACACGCTGCGCCCATCCGGGAAGCGGCGAATAGCCCTTGTGGACGGCCACCCGCCCGAGGGTTCCAGTGACCAGGGCCGCCCCAAAGTCACCAGCTATCCCGGAACCGCCCATGCCGCCGACGAGAATCTCGTGATTGGCGGGGAGATCGGGCACTTCGAGGTCTCGTGCCCAACGGATCTGGTCTCCGAGGGTCCGGATCATGTCGAGCATCTCACTCATCGGGGCCACCTTCGGCTTCCTCGACCAGCATCACAGGTATCCCGTCTCGGACGGGATACCTGCGGCCACATTCCGAGCAGACCAGCCTCGAGGCGGCCTCGTCCTCTGTGAGGTCGGCCTTGTCGACCGGGCAAACCAGGATGGCGGCCAGCTGCGGATCGATCAGACTCATTTCTCCTCCTCGAGGGTGGCTGCCAACGCGTCCACCGTCGCGTTCAGGGCACGGTCGTCGGCCGATTCGACATTCAGTCTCAACAGCGGCTCGGTGTTCGACGGCCGCAGATTGAACCAGACGTCCCCCAGATCGATCGTCATCCCGTCGATGTGGTCCACGCTGGCGTCGGGATACATCGCCTCCACCCGTTTCATGGCTGCATCGACGTCGGAGACGACGAAATTGATCTCCCCCGATGCCCGATATGGCTCCACGTCGCGACGGAGGACTGAAAGAGGTCGACCGGCTTCTGAGATGACGCGAAGGAGGATGAGCATTGCCAGCATCCCCGAGTCCGCCCGGAAGTTGTCGGCGAAGTAGTAGTGGCCGCTGTGCTCACCCCCGAAGACAGCGCCCGACTCCGCCATGACCTGCTTGATGTAGCTATGACCGACCCTGGTTCGAATCGGCGTCCCCCCGGCGGCTCTGATCGTCTCCGGGACGGCGCGAGAGGTGATCAGGTTGTGGATGATCGAAGCACCAGGGTGCCGTTCGAGCATCCATCGGGCGATCAGCGCGGTGACGGTGCTCCCGCTCACCGCCTCGGCCTGGTCGTCGATGAAGAAGGCGCGATCGGCGTCACCATCGAAAGCGACACCGAGGTCGTGCCCACCTTCGGCCACCTTCTCGATCAGATCACGCAGATTCTCGGGCTGGATGGGATCCGCAGGATGGTTGGGAAAGGTGCCGTCGGGCTCCAGGTAGATGCCGTCCAGCGTGGCCTCGACACGGGCGAAGACCTTCTCGATCGTCACCCCAGCCATCCCGTTCCCGGCGTCGACGGCAACCTGCAACGGGCCGATCGTCGACCCATCGACTATGTCGAGGAGATGATCGACGTAATCGTCGATGGCGTCCACGGTGCGGACCGAGCCGGGAGAGGCAGACTGACTCGTCTCGCCCTCGATCACCGCCTTCTTGATGTCGCCCAGACCGGTATCCGCGCCCACGGGAGCCGCTCCTGCCCGGCAAAGCTTCAACCCGTTGTATTCGGGAGGGTTGTGCGATGCGGTGATCATCGCCCCCGGTACCGAATGCTTGCCCGAGTAGAAATAGACCAGGTCGGTCGGCACCTGCCCCAGGTCGACGACGTTGGCGCCGGCGGCTGTGATCCCCTCCACCAGCGCCTCGAACAATGGATCCGACGACTTTCGGCAGTCCCGACCAACCGCCACCTCGTCGGCCTCGACCAGAAGAATGAACGCTCCGCCGATCTTCCGGTACAGATCCGGGGTGATTTCGCCGTTGTCCGTGCGCCCGCGCACGTCATAGGCCTTGAACACGGAATCGGGGCTCATCGGCGGCGGAGTCTAGAGGTGGGCCTATCCCATGCTCATTTCTACACTTGCGCCCGGATGCGCCCCACCTTCTCGATAGTGGTCCCCGTGTACAACGAGGCCGAATTCATCCCGGAGGCCGTTCCGACGCTCATCGAGCAGATGGAGAGCATCGGCGAGCCGTACCGGATCTTCCTCGTCGAGAACGGCTCGACCGACGGGACCGCGACCGTGGCTCAACAGGTCGCCGAGAATCACCCCGTGACGGTGTTGTCCCTCGACGCCGCCGACTACGGCGCGGCGATGCGGCATGGGTTCCTGGCCGGCGACGGCGACTGGGTGGTCAACTTCGACATCGACTACTTCTCGGCCGACTTCCTCAAGCGAGTTCTCGCCTTGGACGACGTCGACCTGGTCATCGCCTCGAAGCGCGATCCCGGCTCGGAGGACAGGCGACCCCTGCTCAGAAGGATCGCCACCTGGGTCTTCAACCTGTTGTTGCGCACCATCCTCGACTCGAAGGTGAGCGACACCCACGGCATGAAGGCCTTCCGTCGCGATCTCGTCTCCACCGTGACCCCGTCGGTTCTCAGTCGTCAGGACCTCTTCGATACCGAGTTGGTGATCCGGGCTGAGCGGGCCGGCTATCGGATCGAGGAGGTGCCGGTCGTTGTCGAGGAGATGAGAGTGGCGCGTTCCTCGCTGGTGAAGCGTGTGCCGAGAACGATCAACGGGCTGCTGCGCATTCGCCGGACGCTTGCCGACGAGTCGCTACGCCTGGCGGCGGCGCACACCCCAGATCCCGACGCCGACTAGACCCAAGACGCCGACCAGCGTGGCGATCTTCCCTCCGGTCTCAGCCCACGTGTCCTGGAACTCGAGAACGACCTCCTCGCTCGTGGGCACGACCACCATCAGAGACGGCGTCGCTCGCCAGGGGCCATCGGCACCGGTCGCGGTCCAGTTCGGGAAATAGGAGACCTTGACCAGGTGAGGCATGCCCACCGCAGTGGTGGTGAAAGAGATCTTGTGGTTCTCGACGACGATGTCGCTGACCGCATCCGCCGGTGCATCCAGCGCGACATCGGGTCTCTCTTCGATTGACTCGATGCGAGGCCATTCCTCGGGGCCGTCGGTCACAACCAATCTGTCGAGATTGTCGACGTCCTCGTACCAGGTGAGAGCCATGTCGAAGAAGCTCGGCAGCTCCTCGCCATCCGACCCGGTGACTGTGTCGGAGCCCGTCAACGAGTCGAGCAGACCGTGCTCCGGGACCTCGTAGACCGACGGAAGGTGCGACGCCACCTCGACCAACTCCGTCTCGGGGAGCTGGTAGATGCTGAACGGCCCGGTCGTGGCCAGTTTCGACATCTCCGAGATCCCGTCAGCGCGCTCCGTGGCCTCAGGCGTCACCGACACGTAGTAGTCCACGCCGAACAACTCGAGGTGCTTGAGGCCGCGTTCCATCTCACCCGTGTGGTACTGCAACCCCGGTATCGGGTTCGACGGACGCTCCGACATCTCGGACGAGTTGATGAAATGGAACGGGGTGGTCAGCGAAGACTCGAAGAAGAGCCCCTCCATCGAGGGGTGCGAGCCTTCGGTCCAGTACGGGATCAGCATCGGAGACATGGGTGTCCCATAGACACCGAGCTCCTTGTTCGCTGCCTCCCAATGGACCCTTCCCTCTGGGAGGGTGTCGATCTCGGCCATGAGCGCCTCGTATTCAGGCCACTTTTCCTTGTTCTCGTACCCTGCGTAGTTCCATTTCGCCCACCCGTCGACAAAGGTCACTCCGGTGAGGGCACCGAGAACCACGATGGAAACCGTTGCCCCGGTGAGGAACGTGCGGGTGGAGAGGCTCGACCCCCACAGGAACGTGAGCCCGATGATCAGAGCCCCGGCCACGCCGACCGGTATCGCCACCCATGCCGGGAACTCGGTCGAATCGATGACCAACGAGCAGGCAACCACCGTGATGACGGCAATCAATGCCCGCGGCCAATACGCCGAGATACGGGAGGGCAACCGTCTCGACAGCCAGATGATGGCCGCCCCGACGCCGACAGCGGCAAAGAAGGCAACTCCGAAGTACCAGTAAGGGAGCAGGCGGCCGTTCCACAGCTTCCAACGCTCCCCGCCGAACACGGTCGGGAAGAGCTCGGGCATGATGTGAGGGAGGGGGAAGTAGAGGACGGGCAGGATCGTCGCGGCGAGCAAGGGTGCGGCCCGCGAAGTGCGACGGCTGACCCAGACTGCCCCCGGGATGGCAAGTGGGAGCAGGAGCCACAACTCGACCGGGAAGATCTCCTCCCAGCGGGACAGCGGAGTCCATGACATGTCCGAGCTGAACCCGATGCGAGCGATGAGCGGCAGGGCCCAGAAGGCGGCGATGGCGAATCCCCAGAGCCAGATGGCGAGCGTGCGCCAGAAGCCCTTCCGCCAGGGCAGGACGAATAGCGAGGCGAAGATGACGACGATCGTCGTCAGGACATGGGATAGCGCGGTGGCGGCCAGGGCGACAGCCGCCCACTTGAGATATCTCCGATCGTCTCGGACCGCCCGGATGAGCAAGCCGAGATAGAGCAGAGAAAGGGCGAACGACCAGGAGTAGGCAAACTCGCCGGCGAGCGTCGAGGCAATGTTGCCCCCGTAGATGGAATAGCTCTCGAAGAAGGCGAACACGACCCCCGCACCTGCCGCCACCAGGGAGATGTGCTTCCCGAGCCGCATGGAGCGGGCCAGGTAGTAGGCGGCCGGTGGTGTGGCCAGGAGACCCATGACCGTGACGACCTTGAACGCGACGCCGTAGGGCAGGAACAGATCCAGGAAGACAATGGTCAACGAGGGCAGGGGAAAGTAGAAGTAGAAGGCGGGAAAACCGGCGAACCAGTCGTTGGACCACCCCTGGATCCTGCCTTCAGGTAGGAGGCTGTCTCTCAGGAATGCGGGACCAAGGACGTGAGCCCCCATATCGCCACCGGTCGGAGTCGTGGACGACACGATCCACCACGGGTTCATCACCACGAGGATGACGAGGGAGATGCCGGCGAGGGTGAGGACGATCGGCCAGGGATTGCCCCGCAGAAGAGACCGTGGAGTTGTCACGCGCGATGCTGTCGGACGATCTCCAGAACTTGCGAGATGTCGATGTCCTCGCCATCCCGATTCCACCATCTCTCCTCGCAGTTGTGACATGCGAAGAACAGGACCTGGGTCCCGTCGGGGAGGACGTGCTCGATCTCGATCACATCAGGTTTTGAGCACTGTGGACAGTTCATCTCGTCTCGAAACTGGGGTGGGCACATGGTACGACCGTCGGGGCCCTACAACAACGCCTCCTCGTCCAGGAGACGGCCCACGTAGCGGCTCCGCCTCCGCCCGTTCTCGGTCCAATAGGCGTACCAGTAAGGGCCGTGGGGACATCGGGTGCAACCCGTCTTCCCGCATCGCACCGCCTGCTGCCGTAGATGGACTTCGGGGTGGTCGTCCGCCCCGAGGGCACCTGAGCCCTGGAGCTGGGCCCGGGTCAAGATGAGCAGCCGACGAAGATCGTGCTCGTCGAGATCTTTGACCGCATCGAGCAGATCGCGGTCGAGGGACATCAGGCCACGGAAAGCGGGGCGAACAGCCGGGTGACGGTCCGACGGTCGGTCAACGTCCACCCGAGAGGGGGGATCATGCGATCGGCATGATCGGCACACATGGCGTACCCGTGTCGCTCGACACCGTTGACGAGGTCGTCCATCCAGACCGAACTGTCCGGGTAGGAGAAGGTCATAATGGCGGCAGCCGGCGAGCCACAACGGGCACAACTGAGAATCATGGCGGAAACGGTAGGTGTTGGGCCATGCCTGTTCAAGGATTCAAGCCTCGGAGCGCCCCGTCGGGCATACCCGGGTGGAGCGAGGCAGAGCCGTCATCGCCGACGACAACGGTGCAAGGCACGGCATCGATGCCTAGATGCGTGAACAAACCGGGGTCGTCCTCCCACCCGATCTCGAGGTAGCCGTCGCTGCCCAGCATGTCCTCCAAGCGCTCCCGAGCCCCGACGCAGTCGGCGCAGGTGGACGACGTGAAGAGGTAGACGCCCGGGGCGAGCGCACCACGATCGCGGCTGCCCGAGACCGCCGGCCGACGTCGCAGCATTGCGACGATGAGGAGCGAGACGGCAACGGCTCCAATGACGATCGCCAGCCGGAGCCAGACCTCATTCATCGATGATCGGCACGCCGATGCTCTCGGCTTTGCCGGTGTCGGTATTGGTCACCCACAGCGCCACCAGATCGCCGGATCCCTCGACCGTGTAGGCGCTGGCGCGACCCTCGACGGCCTGCACCTGGACGACGGTTCCGGCCGGGACGGTCAGTTCCTTGGCGGCAGATTGCGCTCGTCGAGCCGTGAGGACAACGGAAGCCTCCTCGAGTCCCGCATTGAGGATGACAGCGCTACCCCTCCCACCGGGAGCCAATCCGGCACCGGGGAGGAGCCATGTCGACGCCGTCGTCGTCGCTCCACTTGTGATCGCCACGCCCGCATCGGAAATGTCTCGCAGGAAGACCGCCGCCGGCTGCGTCGTGATCACCCTGAATGCAGATGCACCCTCGAGCCCCATATCGGCAAGCGGCACGCTGGTCGCTCCCCTGCTCGGCACGACGCCCTCCCGAAATCCCTCGATCACGCCTTGCGCCCCATAGACATCGACCTGGAATGTCATCTCGGCCGCGACACCCGTCGAGACGACGAGTTCGCCATCGAGTCCCCCGCCCGGCACCGGGACGTACCAATCGGACGCCGGCGCCACCGAATGCCAGAGAGCGCCGTCTGCTCCGGCATCGAATCGGCCGACCGTCATGACATTTCCACTCGCCACCTCGATGGCAATGGAAAGTGACTGTCTTCCGGGCAAAAGCTCGGCGAGGTCGACCACTACGGATGAGCGTGACGGCACCAAGATCCCTCGCAGCTGCGGAGCGGCCTCGAGACCGGACTCCGACTGGACGATCAGATCCACAACCGCCTCCCCCGCATACGGGTTCATCAGCTGTACCTGGAATCGCTCGCCGCTCACCGTGGATCCGCCGGCGAGCAACGATTGCTGTATGGGTGTGCGGAGACAGCCCTCGACGGCGGTCGTTTGAGCGCCCACGAACACAGATGCCGCCGCCACGTCCTGCCCCGGCAATTCGGCGAGACCGGCCCCCGTGCCCAGCGGGGCGACCTCGGCAATAGGAATCGCAGCCGAGCCAGACGCTCCGGTCGAGAACGTGACCGAGCCCGCGGGCACGCCGGCGGCGAAGGCGGTGAAGCGGCCCTCGCCGTTGACCCCGGATGCGACTCCGATGGTCGTGGTCCGGCCACTCCCCTCCTCCACCGGGCACACGGCAACGGCCGGCGCGTTGACGGCGGCAACTTCGTCGGCCTGAGGCGGCTCGGGCCTCGGGATGAGCAACACTCCGACGGTCAGGGCCGCAACCAGGATGGCGAGAAGAGCCTTGATCATCGACGCGCCCTTCCCCACGAGACGAGGCCAAGTGCCACGATGAAGAGCAGGGCGGCGGCGTAAGGCGCGTAGGACAGGTATCCCGAGGCCGAGAAGCTTGCCTGCCCGTCCACCGCAGACACGGCAGTGAACCAGTCGTTCTGCCCTGGTTGTGGTGCCCATCCATCCGAGTAGTTGACCCGTATCGAAAGGGGGTCCGACGAGGGAGCGCCCGCGAAGCCAGTTCCTTCCCGATGCCAGACCAGGTCTTCGTCGACAGCCGCCATTTCGGCAGATTGCGGGTTCTCGAACACCTTGGCGCCGGTGATCAGCGGGGTCGGGGTGAGGTCCACCTGGGAGTCGAGAATCGGGTCCAACGGGGTCTCGACGCCCTCGACCACAACCCAGTCGATGGCGAATTCGGCCAGCAGCGCCCCGGGCCGCAGATCGGCACCGCTTGCGATGCGGTCGATCACATCGGCGAGGCGGTCGTCACCGGGCTGCGGCTCGGGCAACCAAACCTCATCGAGAGTGGTTCCCTGACCGTCCAGTGTCCGGTACCAGATGCCAGGGCCAGGCCGCGCCTCACCAGGGATCAGCCCGCGATCGGCCGCGATCACCAACACTCGCCCTGGATTCCCTTGCTCGGCCAATGTCGACGCAAAACCGAAGCGGTCGTTGATGTCACCGGCGGGCAATCCGAGACGCCCATTCATCAACCCCGCCGCCGAGAGGAGGATCATGACGGCGGCGCCCATCGACGCCAGCAGTCGACGGGGTTCGATGCTGAGCCGGTCGAGAGCGGCGGCAACCAGCAAGGCCGAGCCGAACGAAGCCAGGACCAGGCCCGCTTCTTCGATGCCAGGCCCCCCAAAGGCACCCGCACGGCAAACATGCCGCCGAGACCGATGAGGGCTCCGAAGAGGCCGAACCGACGGGTGCGGCCGGCGATCAGCATCAGTGGGATTGCGGTGACGGCGATGAGGACCGGCCACCAATCGGGGATGATCAGACGCAGCCGACGATCGAAATCGAGGAGCCACCCTTGGTCGTCGTACACGAATCCCACAGCCACGACCCCGGCCAGGAGCGTGACCAGGCCGAGGCGAAGGGAGGACCGACTCCCCCCCAACAGGCGCCACAGGACCGCGGCGATGATCGGAACGACGCCGAGCACGGGCGAGACGGCCATGAGCAGGATCGTCCAAACCAGGACCCAGCCGATATGGGTCAACCAACTCCTCCCCCGGTCGTCGGGATGGAGGACCACGGAGCGAACCGCCCAGGGCAAAAAGGCGGCCGCGGCCAGGGCAAGCCAGGATCCGGCGCCGACGATGAGCGCCGTTCCCGGGCCGGCGAGGAGCACGAGGCCGGCTAGATAGCGGCCCGGTCCCCTGAATCCGAGGCGACCGGCCAACCGGCCCATGCCCAAGACGGCCAAAACGGCAAAGAGGATGGTGGCGATGGTCCGGGCGGCACCCTCTGCGCCGAACCAGACCAGGGAGATCAGCCCGCTGAACCCGGAGGCGGGGTGCACCGCATCAGCCGAGCCCAGACTGGAGTCGTTCCATCCGGCGAAGAAGCGGTCGAGGGCCACTGTCGGAGGCTCGAACGGGAAGTTGAAGCCGGCGTTGGGAACCCCATTGAAGAAGATCGACCACGAAGCGATCAGGACGACGGCAGCGGCGAGGAGGGCGCCCCAGATGCCTGGGCTCGACCAGATCCGCCTGGTCCCGCGAGCAAGTGCCTGATCGTCGTCGAAGACGGAGAGCACACGATCGGTGATCTCAGAACCGACCTCGCGTAGTCGTACCGAGCCCCTCGACTGGAACCTGAACAGCTCCTCGTCACCGACGGCCCGAACCTGCCGGAAGCGCCGGCGCTCGCCGATCGTCGAAGGCAAATGCCTGAGATTCCAAAGCCAGGACATGAGGTGCCGGGCGCCCACCCTCCAGCGGAAAAGGATCAGGTTGGCCAGCGAGTCGACAACCGAAACGAGGATCTCGAAGGGGACGACCCAGAGCAGGGTGATCGGGCGATATGCCTTGAGCATGGCCCGCAAACGGCCGGCTTCCTCCCGCCATCCGCCTGCTCTCTCCTCGCACCGGGCCTGGTGATAGACCTCCGATGAAGGGACGGTGATCACCCGCCCTCCAGCGAGACGGGCCCGTTGCGAGAAGTCGAGCCCGGCAGCCACGGGCTCGAGGAGCACATCGAGGCCGCGCAGCCCCTGGGCCAGGTCCCGTCGTACCAGCATCGATACCGAAGACACGAAGGCGACCTCACGCACGACGTCGTACTGCTGGAGATCGATCTCACCTTCGTCGAGACCTGTGAAGGGGTCGCCAAACACATCCGTGGCGCTCCCGATCGACTCCAACTCGTCCCGGGTCCCAGCCAAGAGCAACTTGGACCCGCCGAGGGATGCTTCGTTTCGGTCTAGTTCAGAGACCAGAGCCGCCAGCGCATCGGGCCGGGGCCTGGCGTCGGAGTGCAGGATCCAGAGATAGTCCACCTCGGCTCCCGCGAGTGCGATGGCCTCTTCCAGGGTCGCCATCCGGCTCACTCCGACCGGCAAGTCGCGATTCTCGTCGGTGATGACCACGACGTCGTGAATGCCTTCATACACTTGCCGCTCCACGGTGGCCAGGGCTGCCTCGAGGTCGGCGCCTTCCACCAGGGTGACGATCACCTTCACGCGGGGCGCGTCCGGTGGCACCAGGGGTGTCGATTCGTCCGCGATCTGCGGAGCTGAAACACTTGTCATGCGGGAGGACATTGTGAACCGGAGCGCGCCACTGAGCAATATCGAGCCTCGTGACCAGGGTCGTTGAGCTCTCCGGCGGGGTGGGTGGTGCCCGGCTCGGGCGTGGGCTCGACTTGCTCGAGGATGTCGAACTCACCGTTGTGGTGAATGTCGGGGACGACCTCCCCATCCACGGACTGTATGTGTCACCCGACCTCGACACGATGGTCTACACGCTGGCGGGAATCGAAGGCCCACATGGATGGGGGCGGGCCGACGACACCTTCATTGCCAACACCGAACTGGCCCGATTCGGTGTCGAGAACCGATTTCAACTGGGCGATCTCGACCTGGCTCTCAAGATCTATCGCAGCCACAGCCTGGCCCAGGGTCACACCTTGACCCAGGTGACCGACTCCGTCCGCGCAGGCTTTGCGATTCGATCCACGGTGCTGCCTGCCTCCGATGACCCGGTTCGGACGATGATCACGACAACGGACGGGAGCAGACTCACCTTCCGGGAGTATTTCGTGGATCGCGGTCACCGCGACCACGTGAAGAAGCTCGATTTCGAAGGCGATACGAACGCCACCGCCGCCCCCGGCGTCATCGAGGCGATCGACGGCGCCGACCTCCTGGTGATCGGGCCGTCCAATCCCCCACTTTCGATCTGGCCGATCCTCGCAATCGAGTCGATAGGGCAGGCCGTGCGGCGGCACCCTCATGTGATCGCGGTCAGCCCACTGATCGGCGGTCGCGCCCTGAAAGGGCCGGCCGATGTCGTGATGGCCGATCTGGGTCTCGGATCCGGGTCGAATGCCGTGGTCGCCTCCTACCAGGGCCTGATCGACACGCTGGTGGTCGACATCACGGACAGCGACGATGCAGGGGACATCGATGGTGTCAACGTGGTGGCGCTGGAGACCCGCATCGCCGACCGGGCCAGTGCCGCCACACTTGCCCGGGCGATACTGAGCCTGTGACGCTTCAGATCTTTGCCCTGACCGGGATCGGCCCCGTTCACCCGGGCGACGACCTCACCGAGATCCTGACGACCGCGCTGCAGCCCCTGGCCCCGAAGGGCGGGGATGTATTGGTTGTCACGCACAAGGTCGTCTCCAAGGCAGAGGGAAGGGTTGTCGCGATCGAAGGCGACGAGGAGACGTTCAGACGTGCTCTGGTGGAATCCGAAGCCGTCTCCGTGGTGAGGCGACGGGGCGATCTGATCATCGCCGAGACAGAGCACGGGTTCATTTGCGCCAACGCCGGAGTCGACCGGTCCAATGCCGAGCCGGGGACCATGATCCTCCTCCCGGAGGACCCGGACCGATCTGCGCATCGGATTCGGACCCGCCTCCATCGCTCGTTCGGGATCGACATCCCTGTGATCATCTCGGACACCTTCGGACGACCGTGGCGGCGGGGCCTCACCGATATCGCGATCGGGGTCTCGGGCCTCGAAGCCGTGATCGATCTGAGGGGCACCAGCGACTGGGCCGGCCGTGAGCTGGAGGTCACCGAGATCGCAGTCGCCGACGAGCTGGCTGCAGCGGCCGATCTCGTCATGGGAAAGGCGGACGGGATTCCCGCCGCCCTGATTCGTGGTTACCAGGGGCCGCGTGGGGAAGGTCGAGGCAGGGACCTGGTCAGGCCCCCCGAGGAGGACCTGTTCAGGTAGGCCGACCACCTAGCCTACTTACGACCTACGACCTTCTCAGGCTCCCGGACGGCCCAGCCCCCAGTAGTCGAGGCCGACGGCCCGGACTTTCTTCGGATCGAGGATGTTGCGGGCGTCCACGACGCGGTGACCCCGCATCACGTTGGACACCTGGGACATGTCCACCGTCAAGAACTCGGGCCACTCGGTGGCGATGAGGAGCACATCGGCATCCGTGACCGCGGCGATTGGATCGGGTGCCATGGTGAGCAGATCGGTCGTCGCCTCGGGGTCGTATGCCACCACCTCGGCGCCGTCGGCCTGGAGCAGGGAGGCGATCCGGACCGCCGGTGACTCCCGGACGTCGTCGGTGCCGGCCTTGAAGGCGACACCCCACATACCGACGCGCCGTCCTCGCAGACCACCGCCGGCAGCCTGTCGGACCTTGTCCGCCACCCGCCGACGCTGCTCCTCATCGGCCTCGATGACTGCGCGGAGCAGTTCGAAGTCGTAGCCGGCGTCCTGGGCGACGGCGATCAGAGCCTGCGTGTCCTTGGGGAAACAAGAGCCTCCGTAACCAGGCCCCGGCTGAAGGAAATGAGGCCCGACCCGATGGTCCATCCCCAGGCCACGGACGACATCGAGGATGTCGGCGCCGACCGCCTCGCAGACGTTGGACAGGGTGTTGACGAAGGTGAGCCTGGCGGCCAGGTAGGCGTTCGAGGCGTACTTGATCATCTCCGCTGATGTGGGGTCGGTGATGACTACTGGCGCGTCGAGGCTTCGGTAGAGATCAGCCACAGCCTTTGCATCGGCCTCTTCCCAGGCGCCAACCACGATTCGGTCTGGCTCGAGGAAGTCGTCCACCGCCTTCCCCTCGCGGAGGAACTCGGGGTGGGAGACGATGCGTGCCGAGCTGCCGAGGTCCGCCAGCCGCTTCCGCAACGACGCAACGGTGCCCGGCGGCACAGTGGACTTGACCACGAAGATGGTGGCCTCCCCGACCTCGTTGGCAAGCTCGTCCACCACCGCATGGACGTATTTGAGGTCGGCCCGGCCGTCCTCCCCTTCCGGAGTGGGCAGTGCGAGAAAGACGAAGCCGGCCCCGTGAACTGCCTCTTTGTTCGAGGTGTGGAAGCTGAGAAGACCGCGCCCGGTCGCCTGTGACAGCAGGTCGGGCAAGCCTTGCTCGTAAATGGGTATTCCACCATTGCGAAGGAGCTCGACTCGTTCTGCGTTCGCTTCGCCGAGACGCACTCGATGACCGAGACTGGCGAGCCCACCCCCGGTGACGAGACCGACGTAACCAGCCCCGATGATTGCTATGTCCATTGAATCCGCCATGGTAGATCGCTACGCGTTGCGATCAGGAGGCGTCGGCACCCACGATCACAACGGCGTCATAACCGTTATCGACGGTACCGATCTGAACTACACCGAAACCGATCTGCCCGACGATTTGATCCCCCGCCATGCTTCCATCCGGGACCAGGATCGTCGTGGTGGCGTAGTCCTTGTCCTCGGCGTTTCCGACACCGGCGACCTCGAAACCAGACTCGGCCAGCCTCTCTGACATGGCCGAGGCCGCCCCTGCAACGCCATTGCCGTTCAGGACCTGAATCCGCAACGGAGCGGTTTCCAGCGTCGTGACGCCGGAGAGAAAGCCGTCGATGGTCGCCGCTGCCTCCGGCTCTGCAGCCCGCACCACAGAAGCGCCGTTGACCGTGTCGCCGTAGACGGGGAGCGTCTGACCGTCGATGCTCCCGGTTACGAGGCTGCGGAAGTCCCATGCCAGGGAGGCCACCGAGGAGTCGGCGAGCGTGGCGTCGATGGTCATGTGCTTCGCCATAGAACCTGCGATGTCCCCTGCCTCCGCTATCGAGCCGGGGCTCTTCATCTCGGTGAGGATGGCGCGGACCACCTCCTGTTGGCGCTGGGTCCGGCCCAGGTCACTGGCATCGACGCTCACCCACCGATCGTCCTGGTACTCCTCATACTTCCGCGAGCGGGCGTAGGCAAGGGCCTGCTCGCCGTCGAGCGTCTGAGTTCCGGCCTCGACACTGAGCCCGGATTTGGCGTCTCTCGCCGGGTAGGGGAACGACATCTCGACGCCACCCAACTCATCCACCATGGCGATGAACCCGAGGAAGTCGACCTCGACGTAGTGATTGACGTCGATGCCGAGATTCTCCCTGATGGTCTGGACCATCAGGGAAGGGCCGCCGTAGGAGTAGGCCGCATTGATCTTGCCCTCGCCATTTCCCGGGATGTCCACCCAGAGATCTCGAGGGATGGAGAGCATCCGAGCCTCACCCGTTGCCTGGTCGAGATGCACGAGCATGATGACATCGCCCCGCTCTCCACCCGCCCGGCCGAAGAAAGCCAGGTCATCCAGGCCCTCGCGGGAGTCGCTTCCAACGACGAGGAACGTCAAGGCGTCCCCGGTCGCCTCACTCAGCTCGCTGACGACCTCTTCATCGCTTTCGGCCAGGGCGAGGACGTCCTGTCCGGTGTCCAGGGCCCAGAACACGGCGAGGGCGCCCAGGGTGGCAGCCGCCAATAGGCCGAGGATCGTGATCTTCAGCCATTTGGGCAGCCCGCGACGGGGCGCAAGGTGTCGTGGGGAGGATGAGGCCATCTTCGGATGAGACGTCGTCAGGCTAGGCAGGGGTTCCTCGAAACTTTGGCAATCGCCGGGCCTGACGCCGGCCTAATCTGCCCGCCGATGGCGGTACTCGCGCACGAAGGAACCCATCCGATCATGTATGGGGGCTGGCCCCTCCCCATCGGGTCGAGTCTCCGCACCCAGTACCTGGCGCGGCCCGACGTCGCCGGACAGTTCCCCGTCGTCCTGGTGCTCCCCACGCTCGAGGGCCTCTCGGGGTTCGAGAAGGATCTCTGTCGAATGTTTGCTCGCTGGGGGGTGGTCGCCATTGGCCTCGACTTCTACAGGCAGAAGGGGGATCCGAACCAGGCGTACGAGGCCCTGGCCGATCGCCGGGCATTGATGGATCTCGACGAGATACACGAATTCGTCGTGTCCGACGACGTCCAGTGGGCTGTCAGCGGTGATCTCGGGATCCTCGGCGTCGATGTCGGGGGCCGTTTCGCCATCGTGGGCGCCTCCACCCGGTCCTGGGTCAAGTCCGTGGCGGTCGCATACACCCCGCTCACCGGCGACGAGGACCGCGAATACCAGGTGGCCACCTACCTGGACAACCTCCCGGTGCCGGTGCTCGGCCTCTACGGAGCAGCCGACGAATTGATCGCACCATCGACCGTCGATGAGGCGCAACGGCGGAACGACCATGGCCAGTGGCTCCTCTACGAGGATGCGGGCCACTCATTCCTCGACGTCGAAGCAGACAGCTATGACCCCGATGCGTCAGCCGACGCCTACCCCCGGCTCGTCGAGTTCTTCAAGACGACCTTGCCGGCTGCGGTCGAGGTCGATCTCGGCTAGTGGCGGAGGTGCCGGATGGCGCCCGAAGTGAGGGTTTTCCTCACCCCCGAGATCTCGACCACCAGGGCGCCCTCCCCTGTGACGTCGATCGCATTCCCCTGACCCTCCGGCTCCCAGGAGATCTCCTTGCCCAGCGTGGAGCACAGTGATCGGTATTCGTCGAGCGGCCAGCCGTCCGACTCGATGAGCTGCATCAACTCCGCCGCCCACAGCCCTGCGATTTGGGCGTGGAGCCCAGGTCCCGGGTCATTCTCGTGAAGTGCGCCCATCCCCTCAGGAGCATCGGGCCACCACAGGTTGAGCCCCATCCCGATCACCATCTCGTCGGCGCGCTCGACGAGGATCCCACCCACCTTGGCCCCATCGGCCAGCAGGTCGTTGGGCCATTTCAGGCTGACACCCTCCAGCCCGCGGGCCGCCGCCACACCTGCCATCAGCGAGAACGGGCGGAGATCGTCGTCTGGGGGGCGGAAAGCGAGTGAGACCGCGAGGGCCCGGGGCGCCGACAACCAGGGCGCTCCACCCCTCCCCCGGCCCGCCGTTTGTCGCTGGGCGACGACGACCACCGGAAGACTGTCCAGTTCGGATCGGGCCAGGTCCTGTGTGGATGCGACCTCTTCCGCCCACAATTGCAAATAGGGTGTAGCCATCTCGTCTCCTGACGAGTCGGAATCTGTGAGGTTACGGAGGAGTCTTGGGGACCGAGGCGCGAATCGAGCGGCTCAGGGAGCTTCGCGAAGAGGCCCTGCACGCCGGAAGTCAGCGAGCGATCGCCCGCCAGCACGAGCAGGGGAAACTCACGGCGCGGGAACGGCTCGACGCACTCCTCGACAAAGGCTCGTTCCAGGAGATCGACCAATTCGTCAGACATCAGTCCTCGGGGTTCGGAATCGAGGACAAACGCCCGCTCGGAGACGCAGTCGTCACCGGCCACGGCACGATCGACGGCCGACCCGTCTTCGTATTCGCCGAGGACTTCACCGTGTTCGGCGGCAGTCTGAGCAAGGTCGTGGCGGACAAGATCTGCAAAGTCCTCGACATGGCTCTCGACACGGGGACACCGGTCATCGGCCTCAAGGACTCGGGTGGGGCGCGCATCCAGGAGGGGATTTCCTCCCTCGACGGGTACGGGCGGATCTTCGAGCGCAACGTGAGAGCTTCGGGGGTCATCCCCCAGGTCTCGGTCATCATGGGTCCGTGCGCCGGCGGGGCCGTGTACTCCCCCGCCCTCACCGACTTCGTGTTCCAGGTGGACCAGACCAGCCACATGTTCATCACGGGCCCTGATGTCATCAAGGCGGTGACCGGTGAGGAGGTGACCATGGAGGAGCTGGGTGGCGCGGCCACCCATGCCTCGAAGTCGGGTGTCACCCACTTCGTCTACCCGACCGGAATCGACGCACTCGAGGCCGTGCGGTATCTCATGTCGTACCTGCCCCGCAACAACATGGAGCTGCCTCCTTACTTCGCTCCCACCGATCGCCCTGATCGCATCGACGACTCGCTGGACTCGATGATCCCCGACTCGGCCAACCAGCCATACGACATGGTTGAGCTGGTCGAGACCGTCCTCGATGGCGGCGAATTCCTCGAGGTGCACGAGATGTGGGCAAGGAACATCGTCGTGGGTTTCGGACGACTCGACGGGCACACCGTCGGGGTTGTGGCGAACCAGCCTGCGGTCCTCGCCGGCACCCTCGATATCGAGGCATCCGAGAAGTCGGCTCGCTTCGTCCGGTTCTGCGACGCCTTCAACATCCCGATCATCACATTTGTCGATGTGCCCGGTTTCCTCCCTGGCGTCGAACAGGAGCATCACGGGATAATCCGTCACGGCGCCAAGCTCCTGTACGCCTATTGCGAGGCCACGGTGCCACGAGTCACCGTCATCACCCGGAAGGCCTACGGCGGTGCCTATCTCGTCATGAACGCCCGCGGGATACGGGCCGATCTGGTCTTTGCGTGGCCATCTGCCGAAATCGCGGTGATGGGGGCCCAGGGGGCGGTGAACGTGATCCATCGCCGGGAGATCAGCGCCACCAAGGAGCCGGAAAAGGTCCGCTCCGAGCTGATCGCCGACTACGAAGAGCGCTTCAACAACCCCTACGTGGCAGCCGAGCTCGGTCTGGTCGACGAGGTGATCGAGCCTCGTGAGACCCGATACAAACTGGTCCGCGCCCTCGAGGTCCTTCGAACCAAGCGAGAGACCCTGCCCCCGAAGAAGCACGGAAACGGTCCTCAGTGATGAAGAGCCTCCTCGTCGCCAATCGCGGCGAGATCGCGGTCAGGGTGATCCGCACCGCGAGGGAGATGGGGATTCGCACCATCGCCGTGTATTCGGAACTGGATCGCGATGCACTCCATGTCGACCTGGCCGACGAGGCCTGGAACGCAGGCCCTGCCCCCGCCGCCGACAGCTATCTGAATCAACAGAAGATCCTGCAGATCGCCCATGACTCGGGCGCCGAAGCGATTCACCCCGGATACGGGTTCCTCTCCGAGAACGCCAAGTTCGCTGCTGCGGTCAGTGAGGCCGGGATCGTGTGGGTGGGACCTCCGGCCAGCGCCATCGAGGCCATGGGAGACAAGATCACCTCGAGGCGCAATGCTGAGAAGTTCGGGGTGCCCACCGTTCCCGGGGTCACCGAGCCGGTCACCTCGGTCGAGAAGGTGGCCTCCCTCGCCGAGCAGTTCGGCTACCCGGTCGCCATCAAGGCCGCCCACGGCGGCGGCGGCAAGGGGTTGCGGGTGGTTCGTGAGCCCGACGAGCTCGACGAGGGGTTCGAAGGGGCTAGACGCGAGGCCGATGCCTATTTCGGCAACCCCGAGGTCTACGTCGAGAAGTACCTGGAGGAACCACGGCACGTCGAGGCGCAGGTGCTATTCGACACCCAGGGCAAGGGCGTATTCCTCGGCGAGCGGGATTGTTCCGTTCAGCGGCGTCATCAGAAGCTGATCGAAGAGACGCCCTCGCCGGGTCTCACCGTCAAGCAACGCCGGGCGCTGGGCCGTGCTGCGTTGGCTGCGGGCAAGTCCTGCGGATACGT
This sequence comes from uncultured Acidobacteriota bacterium, assembly GCA_963843585.1. Lineage (GTDB taxonomy): Bacteria > Actinomycetota > Acidimicrobiia > Spongiisociales > ZC4RG35 > JARDZU01. The sequence continues at coordinate 282,508 of CAWJLJ010000019.1, read as the reverse complement.
GAATGCCGGGACCGTGGAGTTCCTGGTCGATCGCACCGGCGAGTTCTTCTTCCTCGAGATGAACACCCGTCTCCAGGTCGAGCACACCATCACCGAGATGGTCACCGGGCACGACATGGTCGAGTGGCAGCTCAGGATTGCCTCCGGCGAGGAATTGACCATTGACACGGTCGAACCGAGGGGCCACGCGATCGAGTTCCGCATCAACGCCGAGGACCCGTTCAACCAATTCCTCCCCACCCCGGGACAGGTGGTCGAGTGGCAGGAGCCGGCCGGGCCGGGCGTGCGGGTCGATTCCTGGATCAGACCAGGGACCAACGTCTCCCAGTACTACGACAATCTCATGGCCAAGCTCGTCGTCTGGGCACCGGACCGGGCCCGGGCCATCCAGAAGGGGAGGCGAGCGCTCGAGGAGTTCCGGGTGACCGGAGTGGCATCGACGATCCCCGCCCATCTGGCGGTGCTGAATCACCCCGACTTCATCAACGGGACGCACCACACCAAGTGGATGGAGGAGAGCGTCGACCTCGGCGGCGGCGACCCCGACGCGACCCCGTCGCTCCCCGAGGAGGAGAGCCTGGCCCGGCGGGACATCACGGTCGAGGTCGGCGGTCGCCGCTTCGCAGTCAGCTACTGGGCACCGGAGCCGTTGACCGGGAGCATCCGAAGGAGGCCCCCCAAGCTCCAGCTGACCGGGCCGGGGACAGCCTCAGACGGCATGGTGACGGCCCCAATGCAGGGCACCATCGTCAAGGTTCACGTCGCCGCCGGGGCATCCGTGAGCGAAGGCGACCCGATATGCGTCCTCGAGGCCATGAAGATGGAGAACGAGGTTCGCTCCCCGGCTACCGGCGAAGTCGTCGACCTCAGGGTCCAGCCCGGCGACACCGTGACCCCCGGTCAGGTCATCGCCATCGTCAAGTAGGCGCCACTGGCTCCGCTACCGACGTGCATGAGCCATATGTGACGCTACGCCGACAAGACACCAGAAGACCTGGCTCCTTCCGGCCCGATTGCGCCGTGATGACGCTACGTGCCTCGGTAAGCGTCTATTCAGCAGCATCCGAGATGGCTTCTGTCATCGAGGGGTGAACCATCAGTGTCTCCACCAGTTCCTTGACCGTGACGTCCGCCTGAACGGCGAGCGTGAGGACGCCTATGAGCTCGGAGGCGCGGTGGCCAACGATGGTCCCGCCCAGCACCACACCTGTGGCGGGGTCGGAGGTCAGCTTGACGAAGCCTCTGGTGAAATGCTGGAGCACGGATCGAGCGTTGGCGGCGAACGGCACCTTCATCGTGCGCACCTTTCGGCCCTGGGCGGCAGCCTCCACGTCGACCAACCCGACCGAGGCGATCTCGGGCTCGGTGAATATGGCTTCGGCCACCTTGGAGTAGTCGAGAGGCGTCACCGGGAGGTCGAGGGCGTGACGGGCGATCTTCCGCCCCTGCATCGAAGCCACCGACGAGAGAGGCATCTGACCGGTGACATCGCCGGCCGCGTAGATATGGGGGACCGACGTTCGCTGAAACTCGTCCACCTCGATGTAACCGTCGCTACCGGCGATGCCGGCCGCATCGAGGTCGAGACCATCGGTGAGTGGGATGGATCCGACCGCCAGCAGCGCGTGGGAGCCGTGCAACACCCGCCCGTCGTCGCAGAAAACCGAGACGCCGGATCCGTCGAGGTCGATCTTCTCCGCACGTGCGCCGATGGCGAGATGCACACCCCTCTCCAGGAAGTCCTCCTCGAGGACGGCGGCGACTTCGGCGTCGCGGTGGGGAAGGATCTGGCGACGCGACACGACGAGGCTCACCTTCGATCCGAGGCTCTCGAAGATGTGGGTGAACTCCACGCCCGTCACCCCGGACCCGATGATGACCATGTGCTCGGGGACATCGACCATGTCGTAACAGTCCCGCGTCGTGAGAACTCTCTCACCGTCCACCGGAGCCCACTCAGGGACGCGTGGCGCCGAGCCGGTTGAGACCATCGCCCGATCGAATCCGATCCGTCGCTCACCGGACTCGGTCTCGACGACGACCTCCCGATCGGACACGAAACGGCCCTGCCCGTAGATCACTTCCACCGACTGTGACTCGAGCAGTTCCAACCAGTTGCGATTGATATCTCCGGTTATCGCCTTGATCCGCCCTGACAGCACGCTTGTGTCCACCCGGGTCGGCTCGGTGGCGAGCCCGAGCTTGGCGGCATTGCGGACCGATGAGTGGCGCAGGGCGGCGGCCGCCATCGTCTTCGACGGAATGCAGTCCCAGAGATGGGCCGCGCCACCGACGATCTCTTTCTCGATGAGCGTGACCCGTCCGCCCTTGGAGGCCGCTGTCGTTGCGGCCTGGGTTCCGGCCGGGCCGCCACCGATGATGACCAGATGTCTGCGAGTGTCGCTCATCTCATTCCCGCTCCTTCACACCGGACGGTAGACACCGAACACGGCCCGCAGACGATTGGACACCTCACCGACCGTCGCTCCATGGAGCAAAGCATCCTTCATGGGTGAAAGGAGGTTGCCGTCTCCGCCCGCCTGGTCCTGGAGGTCGTCGAGCGCCGACTCCACCGCCGCCTCGTCCCGGCTCTCCCGCCATGCGGCGAGACGTTGCCGTTGCTCCTCCTCCAGGGAAGGGTCGACTTCGAGCACCGGGACTGGCGCACCGCCGCCGGTGGCGTATCGGTTCACACCCACCACAACGCCGGAGCCGTCTGCCTGACGTCTGGCCTCGATGTATGCCGCATCCTCGATCTGAGCCTGCATCCAGCCCTCTTCGATGGCCGCAACCGCACCTCCCATCTCCTCGACCCGGGCCAGCAATGATCGAGCCGCCTCCTCGAGGCGGTCGGTCAGGTACTCCACGAAATAGGACCCGGCAAGAGGGTCGACGGTGTCGGCGACACCCGACTCGTGAGCGATCACCTGCTGGGTGCGTAGAGCCAGCAGCGCCGACTCATCCGTGGGCAGGCCCAGCGCCTCGTCGTAAGAGTTGGTGTGCAGCGATTGGGTACCGCCGAGGACCGCGGCCAGGGCCTGCATCGTGGTACGGACCACGTTGTTCAGAGGCTGCTGAGCGGTGAGGGTGGACCCTGCAGTCTGGGTGTGAAATCGCATCGCCCAGCTCTTCGGGTCCTTGGCACCGATCTCGTCGCGCATCAGCCTGGCCCAGAGGCGTCGGCCGGCCCGAAATTTGGCGATCTCCTCGAAGAAATCGTTGTGCCCGTTCCAGAAGAACGAGAGTCGGGGCGCGAACGAATCCACATCGAGGCCTGCGTCGACTGCCGCCCTGACGTAGGCGAGCCCGTTGGCGATGGTGAAGGCCAGTTCCTGGGCGGCCGTCGATCCTGCTTCCCGGATGTGGTAGCCGCTTATCGAGATCGGGTTCCACTGCGGCAGTTCGGCGGCCGCATAGGCGAACACGTCCGTGACGAGCCTCATCGAGGGTCGTGGCGGGTAGATGTAGGTGCCCCGGGCCACGTACTCCTTGAGGATGTCGTTCTGAATCGTGCCCCTGAGTTGAGCCGGGTCGATTCCCTGCTCCTCGGCGACGAGCTGGTAGAGGAGCAGAAGGATCGCGGCGGTGGAATTGATCGTCATCGATGTCGACACCTGGTCGAGGGGGATGCCGCCGAGCAGTCTCCGCATGTCGTCGAGGGTGTCGATGGCGACCCCGACCTTCCCCACCTCGCCCGCCGCCAAGGGATCATCGGAGTCGAGGCCCATCTGAGTGGGCAGGTCGAAAGCGACGCTGAGCCCGGTTTGCCCGGCCTCGAGCAATGCACGGAATCGCTCGTTGGTCTGGTCCGCCGTGCCGAACCCTGCGTACTGGCGCATCGTCCAGAGGCGGCCCCGGTACATGGTCGGATGCGGCCCTCGGGTGTAAGGAAACTCGCCTGGGCGACCGATAGCTATAGGGTCTGCCGGGTCCTCGTGGACCACCTGGATCTCGATGTCGCTGGTAGTGCAACGGTTTTGTTCCATATACCGGGTATCCTTGCATCGTTCCCTTCGGTGTAGGTGGGGAACTCCCAGGACCTCAACGACGTCCATCTCTCTCAATGGCCAGAAAAGCGCTGATCCACCAAATCGAGGCGCGGGAACGGCGCGGCCGATGGTTCGGCGCCCTTGCCACGCTCATATCGATATCCCTGCTCCTCTCCGGATGGGTGGGGCTCTTCGCATTCCTCGGCGCCAACTCGGCATACGGCACATTCGAGGGCGTCAAGAACGAATGGGTGCCGGACACCAAGTCGATGGAGCTCACCCTTCCCGACCTGAGTCGTGTCAGCCGCATCTACGCCGACTCGGGTGAGGTCCTGGCCGAACTCCACGACGGTCGCAACTCCGAGCCGGTGGCCTACAAGGACGTCCCCGAAAACCTGGTCTATGCGATCCTCGCCGCCGAGGACAGCGAATTCTTCGAGCACGAGGGCATCGATTTCTCGGCCATCGTCTCCGCAGCAATCGACAACCTGATCACCGACCGCACCCGTGGCGGCTCGACCATCACCCAGCAGGTCGTCAAGAACGCCTTCGTCGGGACCGAGGTGAGCATCCAGCGCAAGATCACCGAGGCTTTCGTCTCCGCCGAGGTAGAGCGCCGGTTCCCCAAGGAGCGGATCCTCGAGTTCTACATGAACTCGGTCTACTTCGGTGCCGGGGCGTATGGGGTCAAGACCGCAGCCGAGGAGTTCTTCAACAAGCCGATGGACGCGCTCACGATCGCCGAATCGGCGACCCTGGCCGTCATGGTCCGCAACCCGTCCCTGTACAACCCGCGCAATCGCCCCGAGCTGACCCTGGATCGGCGTGACGAGGTCATCCGTGAGATGCAGGAGAACGGGTGGGTGACCAAGGCCCAGGCCAATGCCGCATCCAACGAGCCCATCGGTGTCATCGAGGCTCCCCTGCGACGGGGCCAAGCCGACCATGTCGTCGCCGAGGTCAAGCGACAGTTGCTCAACGACCCTGAGTTCGACTTCCTGGGCGACTCACCCGAGGAGCGGAAGAAGTCCGTATTCGGGTGTCCCGCCGACGACGTCGCCTGTGAAGGCGGAGGCGGTCTCCAGGTCTTCACCACCATCGACCTCGAGTTGCAGCAGAAGGCGAACGAGATCCTGGCCACCTGGCTCCCCTTGCCGCCTTACGAGGAGAACCTCGCCAAGTGCCACGAGATCCTTCCCGAAGAGACCGATGACTACCTCGCCCGGTACGCCGAAACACATTCATGTGTCCCAACAGGGGCCATGACGATGACCGACAACTGGACCGGCGCGGTGAAGGTCATGGCTTCCGGCCTCCCCTTCGAGTTCTCCCAGTTCGACCTCGCGGTGCAGGGCCGCAGGAACCCAGGATCGTCTTTCAAGCCGTTCGGTCTCATCGCGGCACTCGAGAATGGCTTCACCATGGGCCACAGCTGGAGCGGCAAGAGCCCGATCAAGATCGAGTGCCCGTTCCCTTGTGCCCCCAACGGTTCCAACATTTGGACCGTCCGCAACGCCGGCGCCTCCTTCGGGGTCATCGACCTGGCCGAGGCGACCTACAACTCCGTGAATGCCGTCTACGCCCAGTTGTCGCTCGAGGTGGGGCCCGAGAAGGTCGTGGACGTCGCCAAGCGCATGGGCATCGACGAGTCGGCCCTCGACCCGGTGCTCTCCATCGTCCTGGGCAGCTCGGCGGTGAGCACCAAGGAGATGGCCAACGCCTACTCGAACTTCGCCACCTACGGGATGCACGCCGACGACTACGTCGTCGCCAAGATCGTCAACGGTGCCGGAGAGACCATCTACGAGCACAAGCCGGAAACCACTCAGGTCGCCGACCCGGCCATCTTCGCCGCAGCCAACCGGGCACTGCAGGTGGTCCCGGTTTCGGGTACGGCCCCTCGGGCCAACATCGGCATCCCCCAGGGTGGCAAGACCGGCACCCACCAGGCCTACCTCGATGCCTGGTATGTGGGCTACACGCCTGAATTCAGCACGGCGGTCTGGGTCGGTTACGAAGCGCAACAGGTGCCGCTCGAGAACGTTGTGATCAACGGCCAGCACTACGACCGCGTTTTCGGTGGCTCGGTGCCGGCGCCGATCTGGGCCGAGTTCATGACCTACGTGCATGACGGGCTTCCCGTCACCGACTTCCCACCGGAGCCGGGCAACATCAACAAGTGGCTGGTGCCGCCACCCACGACTGTGCCCGATGTGGTCGGGCCTCACCGAGAATCGACGCCGAAGCCGAGCTGCGCCAGGCCAAGCTCAATGCCTCGGTCGAAGAGGTGCCGTCGCTGGAGCCAGAGGGCACCGTGGTCAATCAGTCGCCAGGCGGGGGGTCGACGGTGCGTCAGGGCTCGTTCGTCACCATCTTCGTCTCCACCGGCGAGATCCCCACCGGTGCCCTGCCCAACCTCAGCGGCCTGACATTCGATGAGGCTCTCGAGATCGTTCGCTCGTTCGAAGACGACACCGGAGTCAGGGTGAATCTCATCCAGGAGAACATCGGGACCACGGACCCGGCGCTGGTCGGTCGCATCGTCACCACCAACCCACCACCGGCTACTGCAGTCCAGGGCGCGGTCGACGTGCTGGCCCTTATCGGAGTGCTCGAGGAAGAGCCTCCGCCGCCGCCCGAGTCCCCCACGACCACCGCACCGCCCGACAACGACTGAGGCCGTTCAGGTCGGTCAGCCGGCTCTGAGCGCTCTACCCGGCCGGCTCATCCGAGCAAATGTTTCGCGACCCACGTTTGTGACTCTTGACGTTGTTTTATATTCGCTGGTAGATCTCAACGGATGAGAACCGAAGTGTCCGGGGGTGGCCAGACTGCTCGTCCTCCGCATCTGCGCACCGTGGGGCCCCCGGGCGCTTCGGTCCGGCCGACGGCGAGGGTCCGGCCGGTGGTCCCGGTCCGGCTGGAGCCTCGTCTCGGTGGGTTCGAGCCTTCGGACCCGTATGTGAGGCGGTTCTGGGTGGCCGCAATCGGCTCGAGCGCCGTTGCCGAGCTGCTCCGCCTGGTTCGGGCGGCCGAGAAGGGGGAGGGGGTGCGGCTGCCCAGAACCCTCCCGATCTTGCTTCGGGTCGGCCTGGTCAAGGCCGAGACATCGGGGCTGGTGGTGTTCGATCACATCCCTGTGGTTCCCGTGGAGATGCGGTGGAGATTCCCGCCAAGCCTCGGGGCCGAGCACTCGAGATGGATTACGACTTGAGAACCGGGCCACCGGTTGCGAGGAATGCCATCGCCACCAAGGCGACCGTCTCACCGATGAGGAAGGCGAGAGCAACCCGAACGTCGGGGGCACCCCCCAGGAGCACCAGCGCCAGGCCCGCGGTAACGAGGCCGGCGATCCAGGCGATCGACAGTCGCGACGTTCGCCCTTCGGCCACCAGGACCTGGCCCGCGATTTGGGCCGTGGCCGCCGCAGTCACACCAGCGGCGGTAAGAGCGGCCACCGTCGAAGACGGCGCGAACTCCGGTATGAAGAGAAGGCTGACGACCTCCGGGCCGAAAAACCAGCCAACGAGGGCGCCCAGACCGGCGAGCACCACTCCACCGATCACGACGAGCCGGGCAATCTGAGCGAGACCCTTGCGGTCTCCGGAATCTGCCATTCCCACCAGATAGGGAAGGACCCGCCCCTGGAGTGAGAAGATCAGGGTCAGCGGGGCTCGGAAGAGAGTGAAGGTGGCGAAGACGATGGATTGGATCGCCTGATCACCCCCGAGCAGGGCTACGGCGACGGGCGCTGCTCCCAACAGGACTTGTGATGAAGCGGTGCCGCCGACATAGCCGCCGAGGAAGCGAGTAGGCGGCGCGGCCGGGGGGCGAATGTGTCCCTCGTCGTAGCGCCACCAGCCCATCCCGAGGATCGAGAATCCACCAAGCACCATCGCCCAGCCCAAAGATTCCGCCGAGCCAGCGAGTTGGATGGCGACGATGCCCGCCGCCAGTCGCACCACGCTCTCGACGATCAGGACCCATCCCACCTTGGCGAACTGCCGGCGGCCGGCGTAGACGCCCTTGCCCACGACGAGCAATCCGTATGCGATCATCAGGAGCACGATCTGAATCACGTATTGCGATCTCCCGGCAAACAGCTGGTCCAGGGTGAAGAACACGAACCCGCCACCGACGACCGCCCCCAGACCAGCAACAGTCATCGCCGGCACCAGGTCTCCTGGTATCACCTTCCGGCCCCCGGCCACCTCGCGGGTGATGTATTGCTCCACGGGGACCAGCAGCACCGTGGCGATGATGAAGAACACCGTCCACAACTGGGCGACAGGCGCGAAGGCTTCGGTGCCGAGCTGACGGCCTCCGTAAGCCTGGAAGATGTACGCGCCAATGGCTCCGATCAATCCTCCGGCCACCATGAAGGTGGTGCCAGGAGCTCGGAAACCTCTCGGATTGGCCTCGATCACAGGGGCGCTCAACGGGCGCCGAACCCGGTGAGGACCGTCCAAACGCTCTTCCAGAGCACGCGGAGATCCATCACCGGGGACATGTGCTTGATGTAATAGAGGTCATAGGTCAGCTTCTCGACAGTGTCAGCTTGATCATCGGCATACCCGTAATTGACCTGAGCCCAACCCGTGATTCCGGGGCGAACCAGATGGCGATGTGCGTAAAAGGGAATCTGCTTGCCGAAGACGTCGGCGAACGGGACCTGCTCGGCACGTGGGCCGACCAGGCTCATCTCGCCCCGGAGCACGTTCAAGAGCTGCGGGATCTCATCGAGTCGCGACTTTCTCAGGAACCTGCCACCCCGGATGATCCGGTGGTCGCGCTCGCTGGCGAAGCTGGGCCCGTCCTTCTCGGCGTCATGGCCCATGGTCCTGAACTTGTACATGATGAAGGGGGCTCCTCCCAACCCCACCCTCTCCTGTCGGAACAACACCGGGCCCGACGATGACAGCCGCAGATAGGCCGCCACGATGAGGCTGAGAGTCGCCCAGATTGGCGCCGTGATGACAGTGGCAAGTGTCTCAATCGCTCTCTTGCCGGGGAGCCAGGGTGCCACTTCCAGCAAAGGCGCCGAGATCTCCCACCCCTCGGCCAGGTGTACCAGCGGAACCCGGCCGGTGTGCTCCTCGTACGTCGACGTGAACGGCCGGATCGTGTAGCCAGCTACATCCGAAGACGACAGAAACTGGGCCACGCGCTCGGAGAGGACGACTTTCAGGTCGACTGCCATCGTGACATCTCTTTCCGGCAAGTCGGGAACGCTCTCCGACTTGGGGTCGAGCACCCAGACGATTTCCGCATGAGGGGAGTCGATCAGATCCTCGGCGAGCTGCTTCTCACCGGTGATGAGCGCGATTCGCTCGGTCCAGGGCCTTCGGCGTCTCACCATGCGATGGGCAGTGGCCAGCACCAGCCAGGAGACAGCGGTGGTGATCAGGAACAGCCTCGAGAAGTAATCGCGGCTGAAGAGGAGCAGCAAGGCAGTCAGCCCGCCGGTGCCGAGGAAGATGGCGAACATCCGGCCGTAGCTGGGACGTGGGACGCCCGGCCCGGACATCTGTGCGGTGAGCAACGAGAACAGGATCATCGACAGCGTCAGGTAGACCACCATCGGGATCGTTCGTGTGCCCCCTTGAACCGAGTTCCACGGGAGGACTGTCCCGAAGACGTAGAGGGACGCCACCACCATGGCGGCGCCCAGCGATACGAGGTCGCTCAGACTGGAGCGGATCAGGAAACGTCTACGCACAGGACAGATGCTAGAAAGCGACGGTCGATTCAGGCGGGCGCGGCCATGGCCCGGGCCAACTCGACCAGGGTCCGCACTCCCACACCAGAGGCGCCCTTGACGTGCTCGCCGGCAGTTTCCCTCGATCGGGCCGGCCCGGCGATGTCGAGGTGAGCCCACCTCTCACCATCGACGTAGCTCGACAGGAACAACGCAGCGGTGATCGCCCCGCCATATCGCCCGCCCGAGATGTTCTTGAGATCGGCGATGTCAGATTCCATCGACTTCTTGTAGTCCTCGAACAGCGGCATCTCCCAGAAATGCTCCCCCGCCCGGGAGGCGGCGTCCAGGACCTGCGCGGCCACGTCGGAGGCCGAGCCGAATACTGCAGCGATCTTGTCGCCGAGCGCCACATGGGCGGCGCCGGTCAAGGTCGCCACATCGATGATCAGATCGGGTTCGTACCGACGAACCACTCCAAGGCCATCGGCGAGAATCAATCGACCCTCGGCATCGGTGTTGAGCACCTCGATCGTCGGTCCCGACACCGGCCTGAGGACATCGCCAGGTCTCGTCGCTTTCCCGCCCACGGCGTTGTCGGTGAGCGGGACCACCGTGGTCACCCGAACCGGCAGCCCCAGACGAGCGATCGCAATCGTTGCCGCGATGACAACGGCGGCCCCCGACATGTCGTCCTTCATCTCCTCCATGTATTGGGCGGTCTTGATGGAAAGACCGCCGGAGTCGAACGTGATGCCCTTCCCCACCAAGCCGAGATGAGCGCCTGCATCTTCCGGCTGATGTTCGACCACCACGAGTCGGGGAGGCCGATCGGAGCCGGCGGCGACTCCGAGCAGCGCGCCCAGCTTCTCGTCGATGATCCGATCCTCATCCCACACCTCGACCGACAGGCCCGCGCTCTCGGCGGCAGCCCTGATGGTCTTCGGCAAGTGCCTCGGGTGCCTTGTCCAGGGCAGGCGTGTTGACCCAGTCCCGGGCCAGGTTGGTGGCATCGGTGGTCACCACCGTCTCGGCGAGGGCTTCCTCGTCGCCGTCGACCAACTCCAGGGTCTCCAAGGAAAGGCCCTCCCCCTCGGTCTTGTAGGCACGGAACTGATAACCACCGAGGGCCGCCCCTTCGACAACGGCCCGGGTCGCGCCCTCGACAGGGATCTGGTTGAGGTTGGTGACGGCGCGGCCGGTCTTCACCACACGCGCCGCGTTCCCGATGCCGCTCCTGATCGTCTCGAAACTCGCCTCCTCGCCCAAACCGACGAAGACGACCGCCTTCGCCTCGGAATGGGGCAGGGTGAGCACCTGGCCGGTCTTCCCTTCGAACTTGGCCAGTTCGAGCAGGGCCGGGTCGGCGGAGGCGTATGCATCCTCGGCGCCGGGGGCGGGCTCGTTCTCGGCCAACATGCCGACGATCAAGGTTGCGTCGGTGAGGTCGAGCTCTTCGGGTGCGTTCCTTATCTCCACCATGTCTCCTGTTCAGCTTGCAAACGGGCCCACGCCGGCGACGAGCGCCCGGCCGAGGAACATCCCCCCAAGCGTGGTTAGCACCGCCAGATATGACAAACCGGTAGCGGCCATAACCCCCGCATATTCAGGGTATCGCAGCGACCCGATCACGGCGGCCATGAGCACCACCGAGGTCGCCATGAGCACCCAGAATGCGATGGTGCCTCCTCCGGATGGGAGCCCGGCGATGAGAAGCACGGTCGAGTCGGCGGCGAGACCAACGATGCCCACGATGGCGAGTGTCCTCAACATCCATCTCGGCAACCTCGGATCCACCAGATACCAGTGCCCGAGAGCCATCTCCCCGGTCACGCCGCCGAGGGCAAGAGCGGCCGATATCGCGGGAGCCCATCCACCGGACGACGCCTGGATGAGCAGAGCCACTCCGGCAAAGACCTGGAGGATCCCGGAGATCTGGCGATTGCGAGCCCAGATCAGCGCCAGGGCCAACAGAATCAGACCGAATCGGGCCCACCACGAGTCCTCGGCAAAGACACCGACAACACCGATCGCGGCTGCGATGGATGCCACCAGCCAGGTGAAACCAGGCCCGACCACGCGCGCCAGCGCCACCGAACCCGAGACCAGGGCCAGTCCGGCCGCCCACGCCACCAGGAGGAACTCGGGTCGGACAAGGGTGGTCAGATCGTCGGGCACGGGCCGGGATCATATGGAACCCACGCGGGAAGCACGCTGATCGATTTCCACCGATCGGTAACCACCCGACTACCGACCACCACTGCCATAATCGCCGAAAATGCCAGATCAGACCCACACACCCGACGGTGTCGATGTCTCGATCGTCCTTCCCGTCTTCAACGAGCTCGGCCACCTCGAAGAGGAGATCGACCGGATTCGCAAGACGATGGACGAATCGGATTACAGCTACGAAATCGTGGTCGTCGATGACGGTTCCACCGATGGATCGGGGCAACGTCTGAAGGACATCGAGGGAATCCGGCTGCTCAGGTTCGGCACCAATCGAGGTAGCGGGTCGGCCCGCAAGTACGGGACACAGTCGGCACAAGGCTCGATCATCGTCTGGACCGACGTCGACATGACCTACCCCAACGACAGCATCCCCGACCTGCTCGACCAACTCGGAGGATACGACCAGGTAGTAGGTGCACGCACCAGCGAGGAGGGAACGGTGCGCCTGCTCCGCGGACCGGCCAAATGGCTGATTCGAAAACTGGCGTCCTATCTGTCCGGAGTCCGCATCCCGGACCTCAACTCGGGGTTCCGGGCATTTCGCCGGGACGTCGCCCTTCAGTTCCTACATCTCCTCCCCCGCGGGTTCTCGTGCGTGACCACCATCACCATGGCCTTTCTCTCCAACGGCTATTCCATCAAGTACATCCCGATCGACTACGCCCCACGAGCCGGGGAATCGAAGTTCCACTGGTGGAAGGACACGAAGCGCTATCTCCTCCAAGTGTTGAGGCTCACATTGATGTGGGAACCGATGCGGATATTCGGCCCTCCGGCCGCCCTTCTGACGATCGTCGGCGTGGGGAAACTCGTGTACGACCTCGTCGACAAGGACTTCAGGGTCGCCACGAACACAATCGTCATCCTTGGTGTCGCCTTCGCTCTTGCCCTCATCGGCATGGTCGCCGACATGCTGGTTCAACTGAACAAGCGGCCACACGACGTGATGCCGGCGACAATCGAGTGATCGACCAAGGACAGACTCGCCCGCCGGCTCTGAGCCCCAGCGCCTCGTTGCGTCTTCCGCTGATCGAGAATTGGCTCACCCGCATCGCGCCCTCGTCGGTCCTGGAGGCGGGATGCGGCATGGGGGCGATGGCCTGGCGATTCGCCAGTCGTTTCGACTACAGGGGCTACGAGCCCGATCCGACCTCATACGCCGAAGCTGCAGCGCGTCTGGCACGCCTCGGAAAGGGAGACGTTCGCAACGAGCCGGTGCCCGACGATCCGGATCGCAGCTTCGACATGCTGGTTGCATTCGAGGTGCTCGAGCACATCGAGGATGACCAGGCCACGCTCCGAAGCTGGGTCAGGTGGCTCAACCCCGGCGGCCATGTCGTGATAAGCGTGCCGGCCCATCCCGATCGCTTCGGTCCGTGCGATGAGATGGCCGGCCACTGTCGCCGTTACGAGAGAGACAGCATGACCACGCTGCTTCGATCCGCGGGGCTCGAGCCACTCATCGATCGAATCATGGGGCATGCCGCTCGGGTACCTGCTCGAGGCCGGGCGAAACGTGCTGGCCCGGCGCCGGCTCGACAAGGATGTCGGCACCGCCGGCAGCGGGAGGTTCTTCCAGCCGCCGGCCGCCTTGGGGCGAACAGTCGAACTGGCTCTCCGCCCGGCGGCATTCGCCCAGAAGCCCTTCCACGACACCGAGATGGGCATCGGATACGTAGCGGTCGGACGTCTGGCGGGCGACCAAACCGAGGGTGAATGAGAGTCCTCTGGACCGGCACATTCGACCCTGACTTCTCCCGCAATCGAAAACTGGCTCGTCTGATGGACCTCTCGGGGATCCGATGGCGTGTCATCCGGGAGAACGTGTGGGCGTCCGACAGGATCGCTCTGGCCTCGCGGCCGAGCATCCTGGTGGCAGTGAGGGCCCTCCTCGGTTACCCCAAACTGCTGATACGGCTGCTCATGGCACCGGCGCCCGACCTGTACCTCGTCTCCTACCCGGGATGGCTCGACGTGCCGATTGTTCGCCTCGTGGCGTCGCTGAAGAGCAAGCCGCTGGTGTTCGACCCGTTCCTATCGCTCTTCGACACCATGATCTCGGATCGCGGGCTCCACGGCGCCACATCGATGGTGGCTCGGCTTGCCGCTGCCGCCGATCGATGGTCGCTTCGCCTCTCCGATGTCGTGATCGCCGACACCGAGCCTCAACTTGCGTTCTACCGGCAGATCGCGGGCGCCCTGAGGAGTGATGGTGCAGTGATCCCGGTCGGGGCGGACGATGAGTTGTTCGCCCCTCGCTCCGACCAGACGTCGGAGGCTGATCTCGTGTTGTACTACGGCAAGCTGATCCCCCTTCACGGGGTGGGGACGATCGTGGAGGCGGCCGCGATGGTCGAGAAGGAGGGGATACAGACGGTGATGATCGGTGACGGCCCCGACCGGCACGTCGTCGAGGAAGCCATCGGTCGAACCGGTGTCGGGGTGGAACGGCACGGCATGATCCCAATCGAGGAGCTGCCCGAGCACCTGGCCCGCGCCGGGATCTGCCTCGGGGTGTTCGGCGACTCGGAGAAGGCAGGGCCGCGTCATCCCCCACAAGGCCTACGAGGCCATGGCGACACGCCGTCCCGTCATCACCAGAGAAGGCCCGGCGGTCAGCTCGATGTTCTCCGAGGACGAAGTCGTCACCGTGCCGCCCGGCGACCCGGACGGCGCTGGCCGACGCCATTCGATCGTTGGCCACGGACGCCGATCGAAGACGGCGAATTGCGGATGCCGGGTATGAGGCCTACCGGAGCCGCTTCCACGAGATCCCCCTTGCTGCCGGGTTACTCGAGGTCTTCGAGACCGCCCTCGGTAGCAGGGACCTGCCCCGCCTCTGATCCGGGCGTCACGTCGAGACGCCCCCATTTCATCAAGAGAAACACCACACCGACTGCGGCCAGCTCGGCCACGGTCAGCCAGAGCCGGGAAACGACCGACACAACCAGCGCGATCGAGGTGGGCATGATCCGGTTGAGGAACACCGCGAGAATTCCCTCCCGGACACCGAGCCCGGATGGGGCGAACAGGGCAAGGATTCCGACGATGCTCGAAAAGGAGAATGCGCCCGCCAGGTAGAGGATCGAGCCGGCGTCGAGCGCGTAGAACGATCTGATGAGCACGTAGAGGGCGATGCCAAAGAGAATCCAGTTCACGAAGTAGAGACCGACGTAGCGGAGGAGTTGGAGATAGGTCAGGCTGACCTCGAACGGACGCCGCCGCGTGGCCGCGAGCGGCGAGCTTGATGGCCCATCCGATGAAACGGGGATGCAGGGCCACCAGAAACACGACCAGGGCAATCACCAGCAGCCACCGGTAGTCGTCGAGGCCGGGCACATCGGCGGTGAGCGCGGCAAGGAGGACCATCAGCACCGCGGCGGCCAGATTCCCGACGAATTCGACTCCAAACGCCACTGTGATCGGGCCGGCGCCCTTGCCCTCCCTGGTGTAGAGGTGGACCCTCCCCAGATATAGGAAGACCTTGCCGGGCACGTATTTGCCCAATTGGGAGTAGAACCAGGCGGCCATGGCGCGGGGCAGCGGGATATGGGCTCCGCTGCTCACCGTCAACAGATGCCAGATGAGGGCCTGGCCCACCATCCAGAGCCCGAGCAATGCGAATGATGCGAGCAGCAACCAAAGGTCGAAGTGGAGGTCTGCCTGAGAGACTTCGTCCCAATTGACCACGAGACTGCGAACGATGAAAACGAAGAAGATCAGCACAACCAGCCAGCGGCCCACCGTGTAGAGCCTCGATCGGCTTCGCCGCTGTGTCGGCCCGTTCTCCGGTGTGACTGTCACCGGCCCACGATAAGAGGCCGAATTGCAAGCAAGGTGGATGTCGAACGAGGCGACGGGTACCGGCCAAAGTCCGAAGGAGCGGTATCGTCCCCGCGTGCCGCAGCCGGATCCACCCCAGAGGTTGCGTGTGCGTCTGGGACGGGTATACACCCGGTTCCTTCCGGCAGCGTTTGTCGCCACCGCCGTCGTCAATTTTGCGCTGACCCCGTTCCTTCCCGGGTCGGGCGCCCCGATCCGGACGCATCGAGACGGATCGCTGACCGAGCTGGTGCACACCGAGCAACGGGCCGTCGATCGTCGATTCGGGTTCTACCTGGAGCTGGACGATGCCACCGATGGTGGGGTCCTCGTCGTCCCGGAGGGCTCCTTCGTCAATGCGGAGCTCGCTGACGGCTTCGCCGGCTTTGAGGTGGTCGAGGTCGCCTACGACCCGAGGACCGGCGGAAGCAATATCCCCGAGAGCCCCGAGAGCTGGTTGCTCGAGACCGAATCGGGCGATGTCACCATCTCGATCGTCGCTGGAGACGACGACCTCTGGTGGCTCGCCGAGCGTCCCGGCGGTGAGTTCGTGGTAGTCCCGAACTCCGTCGCACCCGCGCCGGTGCCTTCGTGATCACCGAAGTCGGCATCGCCGTTGCGTTGACGATCTCCGGGAGCGCCTTGCTCACAGTCGTCCGGAGAGACGTCACCGCGGCGGCGAGGTGCTGGCTGTCGGTACCGATCGGAGCGGCCCTGTATTCGATCGTGGCCCTGGTTTCCCTCATCTTCGTCGGGACCCTGGACCCAGCGATCGCCCTGCTGATCGCCCTGGGGCTCGGTTTGGTGGTGGCCGCGATCACTCTGATCAGGGGGGATGGCCTTCGACGGGAGGACCTGCTGTGGATGCTCATCGGCGTCGGGGTTGCAGCGTTGACAGCCGTCGCCGCGAGGCAGTTGCACCTCACCAGGTTGACACCGGACTCGCTTCGCTACCTCCTGGCGTCCAACCATCTCGTGCTCACCGAAGGACTCCGCGAGATGAACGCCGTCGATCTGGTGACACGCCAGATCGGGCTGCCGGCCCTGCACAGCATGTCCGATCTCGTCGGCCGCCGTTATCTGGCGTCACTCGGCCCCTTGTTCGGAGCGTTCGGACTGGGACTGTTCGTCTGGCTGGCCGTGGACCTCACCCGTGGGGCCCTGGCTCGGCGGAACCGCCTGGTTCTCGTTGCGACGGCCACCCTGTTTCTCCTGTCGTCCAACCGCCTGGTCTACGACTCGTTCTATATCAACACACATATTCAGACGGCCTCGTATCTGTTGATCGCCGTAGCCGGAACCTGGCTCGCCGTGTCACGAGGGCTTTCCTTGTGGGCCGTACCGTCCGGTCTTGCCCTGGCAGTGACCCTCCTCTTCCGACCCGAGGCTCCCCTGGTCGTCGCCATCCTCCTGGTGACCGTTGCGGCCAGCCGGGCGAACATGTCGGTCAGACTCGCCATGACTCTCCCGACTCTGGCCGTCGGCGCCTTGTGGTACGGCCTCGGGCTGTGGCGGTACGCGGCAGGTGGCGACGAGATCTCGCCAACAGCACCGGTCTTCGGAAGTCTCGTCGCCATTGGTCTCGCCGTCGCCCTTTGTCTCGTGAGCGGAGCGCACCGTGCCCGGCCCTGGGCCCGATGGCTGGACCTGGCCGGGGTTGTCGGCCTCGCCCTCTTGCTCGTGTTCTACGTAGCCACAGACCCGGCTGTCTTTGGGACGTCCATCGAGTCAACAGTGCGCAACCTGGTGAGAGACGGGTTCTGGTTGCTGACCTGGGTCGCCGCGATCGCCCTGCTGCTGGTCGCCCTGGTTGTCGAGTCCATACCGGACGGCCGTCTCTGGACCATCCCGGTCATTGGCTTCGCCTTGCTCTATTGGGCACTCCCGTACATTCGAGAAGGAGCATGGCGGGTGGGGGCGGGTGATTCGGGCAACCGGATCCTGGCCCACTACCTGGCGGTCACGGTCGTGTTCCTTGTCCTGGCCGCGGTGCACAACAGGGGCAGTGCTTCCGAGTGGCCAAACGGAAAGCATGTGAGAATCCAAGCGTGATGGCTCAGCCCTCGGTCGACGTGATCGTGCCGGCCAAGGACGTCGGGGAGACGATCCGGCCCGCACTGGAAGCGGTCAGAGGTCAGACGTATCCCCTCCTCGGATCGGTGGTGGTGGCGGCTTCGGACTCCGGAACCGCCGATGCAGCCCGCGACTGCGGCGCGGTGGTGGTGGACAACCCGAGCGGCCGAACACCGACCGGGCTCAATCTCGCCCTGGCCCGCACCACGGCTGAGGTGATCGCCCGGGTGGATGCCCATTCTGTGATCCCTCCCGGCTATCTGGCTCGGGCTGTGCAGATCCTGATCGATACCGGCGCCGATGTGGTCGGCGGCATGCAAGTGCCGGTGGGTAGGACGGCATGGGAGAAAGCGATCGCCGCCGCCATGTCCTCCCGGCTCGGAGCCGGCGACGCCCGGTACCGGATCGGCGGCAAGCCTGGCCGGGCCGACACCGTCTATCTGGGCGTTTTCCGGAAGTCGACCCTGGAGCGCCTCGGAGGCTACGACGAGCATTTCGACCGCAATCAGGACTACGAGCTGAACCAGCGGATCAGGGACTCGGGTGGCACGGTCTGGTTCGATCCCGGACTGGAAGTCGCCTATCGACCGCGGGGATCGTTGGCCGGGCTCGCTCGTCAATACTTCGACTATGGGCGTTGGAAGCGGGAATTCGCACGTCGTCATCCCGGGTCCCTGCGGCCACGTCAGCTGGCGCCACCCCTCCTCGTCGCCGGGCTCGCCCTTTCGATCATCGCCGGCCTGTGGTGGCCGTGGGCCTGGCTCGCTGTTGGGGCCTACCTGCTCGTTCTGGTGCTGTTCGGCCTGAGCCGGCTCGGGAGCATCGGCCCTGGCGCCTTGCTCATACCTCCGGCCCTGGCAGCGATGCATTGGAGTTGGGGTCTCGGGTTCCTCCTTGGCCGGCCAAGCCGAGGTAGAACGCGCTGACCTCACGGTCGGGCCACCGATATCCGTCTCGCACCCTCCCGACGTCGGCGGCGGCCATCCCCCGCAGTCCTCCATCGAGGGCCTCGACGATCCCGGCAGCCAGGGCTTCGGGATTCTGCGGCTCGACCAGGACGACGGCGAGCTTCTCCACTCCGGCGCCCCTGATCCCCGGAAGGTCGGAGGCAACGACGGGGACCCCCAGTGCCAGGTACTCGAAGAGCTTGGTTGGCACCGAGTCCCGGTAGTTCGGCAGGTTCTTCCACGGCACGATCGCAACTGCGGCGCCCGCGGCGATAGTCATCGCCTCCGGATTGGGGCGAGGACCATCGAAGACGACCTCGCCTCCCTTTGTTCTGGCCAGGTTCGACAACTCCGCCCGGGTATCCGGGCTCACCGGCCCGACCAGACGCAAGGGCAATCCGGCCAGGGCGCACCCCGCGATCGCGACGTCCAGTCCGCGAATCACGGTGACATCGCCGACATGGATCGCCTCCTGCCGGGGCTCCCGCACGGGCTCCGGATATGCGGACGTGTCCGGGTAATTGGGGAAGACAACGTGGTCCCTGGAGAAGAGATGGGAGTACACGGCCTCGGCCAGTGTGATGGTCAGGAACCTCTCCGCCAGCCCAAGTGCCCACCTGCTGACCGTGGCCAGCGGCCTGCGAAGAGGGCCGGGGACCCACGGACGGGTGAGCGCAGTGGCCGGGATGTCCTCATGGACGTCGAAAACCACCGGACGCCGCTTCAGCGTCCGCGCCAGCAGGCCGATCGGGATCGTCTCGGGGTCGTGGAGGACCAGGATGTCCCAGTCACGACGAATCACCAGGCCGAGGCCACGAAACCAACGCTCCGCCCGGCCACCCCGGAGCGACACCCATCGCAGCCCCGACGTCTCGGACGGCCCCGGTTCTCTCGTCGCGTACTCGACCTCGAAGTCACGGGCCAGAGTTCTGATCAGACGCTCTCGTATCCGGGTGTCGTCCGGCCGGTGCACCGTGGACAACACCAGGACGACTGGCTTCACAGGGCCTCGACGTTCTCGGCAGTGATACCCAGACGGCGGTAGACACCCCGTGCGTCGAACACGGCGGGCACCTGGTCGGCGAGACGCTTGTAGTCGAGATCCGAGTGGTCGGTGAGCACGGCGGCGATCGAGAAGCGACTGAGGTCGTCATCGGGACCGACCGGCTCGTACCCGAGAGCCTCGATGCGTGTTGCACCGACCACCGGATCGAGGACGGCGACATGAGCGCCTCGCTCCTTGAGGACATCGAGGACATGGAGTGAGGCGGACTCCCGGTCGTCGGCGATGTCCGGCTTGTAGGCGATACCGACCCCGAGCACCTGTGTCCCCCGGACCGGCAGGCCTCGCCGGTTGAGGATCTCGGCGATGCGATCGGCGCTGTAGACAGGCATCCTCGAGTTGACCTGCTCCGCGATGTCGATGAACCGCGTCGTGAAATTGGTCTCCCTGGCTCGCCAGGCGAGATACTGGGGATCGAGCGGGATGCAGTGTCCGCCCACCCCAGGGCCTGGATAGAAGGCTTGGAAACCGAATGGTTTGGTGGCGGCGGCATCGACCACCTCCCACACGTCGATACCAAGCTCGTGACAGAGCTGGGCGATCTCGTTGATCAGCCCGATGTTCACCGCCCGGTACGTGTTCTCGAGGAGCTTGCTCATCTCGGCAGCTCGTGCCGAGCTCACCCGGTGAATGGACGGCACGAGCCGCCGGTATGCGGCCTCGGCCACGTCACCGGAACCGGTCGTCACTCCTCCCACCACTTTCGGTATGTCGGCTGTCTTCATCTCGTCGCCGGGAGACACCCGCTCCGGCGAGAAGGCCACCCAGACATCCTCATCGAGCGTCAGCCCCGCGGCGGCCACCGCAGGGACCAGGAAGTCCTCGGTGGTTCCCGGATAGGTGGTCGACTCCAGGCTGATCAATTGGCCCGGGCGAGCGAACCGGGCGACCGTGTCAGCGGCAGCCTCGATGTAGGAGAGGTCGGGCTGACGATTGCGTCCCAACGGGCTCGGGACACAGATGAATATGGCGTCGGCCTCCGCCAGGATGGCGGGGTCGGAGGAGAATCGGGCTCCGGCCTCGATCGCCGTCGCCAGCGCTTCGTCGGACACGTCGTCGACATGGGACCGCCCTGCCGAAAGGTCGGCGACCCGCTCCGATGAGACATCGAATCCGATCGCATGCAGGCCAGACCTGACGGCAGTGACGAGAAGGGGCAAGCCGACATAACCCAGCCCGATCACGCCGGCGGTCCACGTATCTGAGGAGAAGCTCTCGGCCCTGTCTGTCACGGCCGAGATGGTAGGAGGATCAGGAATCCCACTCCGCCGCACGCTTGAGGAATGCGGCCATCTGTCCCCTCGTGACCCTGTCCCCGGGGCAGAACCTGTCGTTGGTCGGTGGGTTGCACCCGAGTGTGATGCCGACGGACGCGATCTTGTTGATCGCTCCCTGGAACTCCGACTGTGAGTCGTCGACGAATCGATCCCCCGGGGCAGGAGGCAGGCCATAGGCCCTCGCCAGAAATGCGGCCATCTGCCCCCTCGGTATCGGCTGGTCCCCACAGAATCGGTCGGCCCGACAGCCGAACGTGATGCCGAACTCGTAGAGCTGGTTGGCGGCGGCCTCGTAGAACTTCCCGTCGTCGTCCGTGAAATGATCCGAGTCCGGGGCCGGCAGATTCAAAGCCCTGGAGATGAACACCGCCATCTGTCCCCTGGTGACTTCCTTGTCCGGGCAGAAGTTGCTGTTCAACGGCGGGTTGCAACCCAGGGTGATCTTCTGCTGGGCGAGCCAGATGATGGCCGGCTCGAACGTGTTGCCGGCGATATCGAGGAATGGGCCCCGGTAACCGATCCCGCTGACGTAGGGCGAGACCCGCACCTCGGCGCCGTCCCGACGGAAGGCGTTGTCGATCAGGAAGATCCTCAGATTCTCCCCCCACATCTTGGCGGTGACCGCAGAACCGCCCTTCTTCCCGGAGAACTCGATCACGGCGCCGGGTGGGCCGGCGATCTGCCTGACGTTGGTCACGCTGTTCCACCCGAAGTGAGCAGCGATCCTGGGGGCGCGGACGACGACCGTCCACCTGGCCAGCGGGTTGATGTCGGGATCCGCCGACCATTTGTCACCGACCGACCTCAGCCAGGGAAGGGCTGTCCCTCCCCAGACGAACTCGACGTCCTCGCTGGCACCGCCGTTCGAAGAGGAGTAGAAGGCACGGGCGATGCGCAACGCATAGTTGGACTGGGGGTGGATCAGGACACTCCGGTCGGTGCTCTGGACGGCAGCCACCCACTGGGCGCCGAAGTTGCCCGCGGCCGGGCTCTCCTTGCTCCATCCGACGTAGGCCTGATCGGCGGTGGTGTCCCTCAGATGACACCCACAGCCCGGGTCTTTGCCGGAGCCATCACCTCCGCCGCGCAGGACCGCCGTGGCGACGGCGTAGCTGCGACCGATGATGGCCTGAGCCTTGAGAGCCTCCGCCGGCCACGACGAGGGCACCTCGGCCAGCCCAAACAGATAGGCCTCCAGTCCGACCGTGGCCACGACATGGAATCCGGCCGCCGAGTCGACGAAGCGGATCTGCCCCCGCGCATACTGACTGCCGTTGATCGAAACCCGGCTGGAGGGGCTGAGACCGGTGATCCGGCCGTTACATGCCTTCCATCCGGTGTTGCCCACGTCTTTCTTGCGAAAACGGCATTGGTTCGGGTTCTGGGGGTTGACCTCGAACAACCAGGACTCGCCCGGGTTGATCGTGGTATCGGCGAACCCACCGGCCGGTGGACAGGTTCCCGCCGGCTGGCAGATCGACAGAGCCCCCCCGACTGCGGTGAGATTCACCGCGGTGGTGTTCTCGATCAGACCCACCCAGAGCGCATTGGGCTGTCTGGTCCAATGGCTGCTCGGCATCGAGGCGACCGAAGTTCCGGTGTAGTAGTGCTGGAGGATCTGGGTCGCGTTACGCCCGTCCTGGGCCTGACCGAGGGCACCAAACTGAGACAAGCCGACCCCGTGACCCCAGCCACCGCCCTGAAATTCCCACTCCTCGTCAGCGGCGAGGACCGGCGCGGCCAGGCTCAGCAGCGTCAGGGACGCGACAAAGACGGAGATCGTCCTTCTGAGTCTCACTCCGCGTGAATCGGCCGGTTTCCGGCCACCCTGTAGGAAATCGGTCAACCCCCGGTCAGTCGGTAAACGACACCATCGATGGTAGTCGACGGCGAGCATCTCTCCGCTGTTGTCGGTCTCGAATGACACCAAACCTGTATCGCCGAGCCGGGACGTGAGGTCTCTGGCATCGACAGCCCGGCCATTGAGATAGCGGAAGGCGAGGACCCGGCCACTGCCGAAGTCGGCGTAGACGTAGAACTGATCGAGGGATCGCACCGTCGGGCCCCGATACACCACTCCCCCGGTGACGGTCCTCCCCACCGACCTTCCGTACTCGGCCACGGGGAAGGTGAGGCCCGCACCGGGAGCAACTTGGATCGGTGTCGTTGGGATTGCACACCGTGCCTTCGAATCGGGACCATCCGAAGTCGTACCCGGTCGGGGTGACCGGCACGGCATCGATCTCCTCACGGGCACCCTGGCCGACATCCCCGATGAACATCAGGTTTCCGTCGAAGGACCAGCGGAACGGGTTGCGGAGACCCGACGCCCAGATCTCGTCGCGGCCCGAGCGTCCGACATAGGGGTTATCGGCGGGGATGGCATAAGGCTGGGCACCGTCGACATCGATCCGGATCATCTTCCCGAGCAAGGTGTTCAGGTTGCGGGCCCGGCCACCCGGGTCGTTGCCGCTGCCCCCGTCGCCGAGCGATAGATACAGATAACCATCGGGGCCGAAGGACAGAAAACCTCCGTTGTGGTTGCTGAACGGCTGATCGACAGCCAGCACGGTGCGTGGGGACGAGGCGGTCTGGAGATTGGGGGCGATGTCGTACTCGACCAGATAGGTGGTGTGGTCGCCGCTCCCACCTGATCGGAGAGGGCCCGAGTACCAGGCGAACAGACGCCGATCGGCCGGGTAGTCCGGATGCAGCTCGATCGAGAGAAGACCGCGCTCGCCACTGAAGATGACGTCATCCGAGATGTCCAAGAAGACCCCGGTGAGGTTGCCTCCCTGGGCGATCCGCACGACACCGCCCTGCTCTGCGATCAGCAGCCGGTTCTCTCCCGGCGGGGAAAGGACCTGGATAGGCGCTTCCAGCCCATCGACGACCGTGGCCCAGGCAAGGGCGGCACGTGGTGGCGGGGGCATCGGGGTCAGCCCGAGAGCCCTGGTCAACATCCCGGCGATCTGGGCCCGGGTGACGCCGTCGTTGGGGCAGAAGCGATTGTTGACCGGGGGGTTGCAGCCCAGAGTTATCCCACGATCGGCGATTCGGTTGATGGCCCTCTCGAGCACATGTCCGTTGTCGTCGACGAAATGATTCGTGCTCGACGCCGGGATCGAGAGGGCACGTGCCAGGAAACCTGCCGCCTGGGCCCGGGTGACCGTGTCGTCGGGGCAGAAGCGGTTGTTGGCCGGTGGGTTGCAGCCGAAGGTGATCCCGGCCGCAGCCAGACGATTGATCGCACCCTCGAGGACATGACCATCGTCGTCGACGAACGCATCCGTCGAGGTGGCGGGCAGATCCTCGGGCCCTGACGACCATCGCCGCCATCTGTGCCCTGGTGAGCACCCGCTCCGGGCAATACCGGTCGTTCAAAGGAGGATTGCAGCCGAATGTGATGCCCTCAGCGGCAATCGCCTCGATACCGCCCTCGAGAACATGTCCGTCGTCGTCTATGAAGGTGCCACCAGGGGTCGGACCCGCCACCTGGAACAGACTCAGGGCCAGGGCGAAGGCAGCCAGATGCGTCATCAAGCCCGACCACCGTAACCCATCACCTTGCCTACCCCAATGAGTCTGTGAAGATGGGCCGGCAAATGTCTCCACTGCCAGCCCTTCTCGTCATGCTCGCGATCGCAGCTACCACTGCACCCGAGCCCCCCGACACAGTCCAGGTCGTGGTACCGGCTGACTCCCTTCTAGCTCTGGACCAGGCGGATGGCCTCGAGCAAGCTGCAGGCGGACCAGAGGAACACTGGGTCACGATCGAGGTACCGCTGGAGGGGACCGTCGAGCAGACCCTCGATGCGGTGTCGGAAGAGGTAGGCGAGCCGGTGTTCGAGGAGGCGGTCCTCGAGCAGTTCGATCCCGTCGACGAGCCGCTGTTCCCCGAGCAGTGGCACCATCACAATGTGGGCCAGAACGGGGGCACTGCTGACGCAGACATCGACACGCCCACCGCCTGGGGGCGCTCCACGGGCTTCCCAATCGTGGTGGCGGTGATCGACTCCGGGGTCGAGCTGAATCATCCCGATCTCGTTGGTCGCATCTTTGCCCAGGGCGTCGATTTCGTCGACGGTGACGACGACCCGAGCCCGGGCAGCACGAGCTCGGATGACGCACACGGCACCATGGTCGCCGGCGTGATCGCCGCCCCCGAGAACGGTCTCGGGACGGTCGGGCGTCGCACCCGACGCCCGGATCATGGCGGTCAGAGCCTGCTCGAACGGCAGCTGCAGCACAGCCGACGTCGCCAACGGCATCATGTGGGCGGTCGACCACCACGCCGAGATCATCAACCTCTCGATCGGTGCCATCCTTTCTGACGAAGGAGCCGGTGGGGGCGGCGGTTCACTACGCCCGGTCCTTCGGCGTGACGGTGATCGCAGCTGCCGGCAACGCCTCGCCCGGGGTCGACCTGGACGCCCTGCCTCCCGGGCAGATCCTCGTCCCGGGTGGGCTGCCCTACTCCAACGTCATAGGTGTGGCCGCCACCGACCGATTCGATCGGCTGGCCGGATTCAGCAACTACGGGCGCACCACGATCGATGTGGCAGCTCCCGGTGTGGAGATTCTGACGACCGACACCGGGGGCGGGCATGTGTTCGCAGATGGAACGTCCTTCGCCTCCCCGGTGGTGGCGGGAGTGGCGGCCCTTCTCCTCGAAGCCGACCCGGGAATCGCCCATCAGGAGCTGGTGGCCAGGATCAAGGCGTTCGTCGACCGCCCCGGCATCGTCGGGTCCCGGGTCGAGACGGGACGGGTCAACGCGGGGCGTACCTTGACCCGCAGGTTCATCGATACCTCCGACTCGGTGTTCCTCGCCGCCATCGACCAACTGGCGGCGATCGGTGTCACCCAAGGATGCGATCCGCCCGTGAACATCCGCTACTGCCCGGAGAACCTCGTGACCCGGGGTCAGATGGCGGTGTTCCTGACCCGGGTACTCGACCCACCCCAGACCTCGACCGACTTCTTCGTCGACGACGAGGGAGCCTTCTATGAAGACGCTGCCAATCGGATGGCGGCAGCCGGCATCACCACCGGATGTGCCCCCAACCGATACTGCGGTGAACAGCAGATACCGAGGGGGCAGATGGCCGCCATGCTGTCCCGGGGCCTCGACCTCCCTGCGACCGGCACGGATTTCTTCGTCGACGACGAAGCTTCCGACCTTCGAAGGAGCAATCAACCGTGTGGCCGCAGCCAGCATCACGTTCGGCTGCAATCCGCCGAACAACAACCGGTTCTGCCCCGTCGATTCGGTCACCCGGGGTCAGATGGCAGGGTTCATCCGGCGATCCATGGACCTGATCAACTCATAACGAGTCGATACGATCTTCCAACCGATGCATTTCTGCCTGGTCGCACGCAACCGGTTCCACAACGACCGAAACGCCCTCTCCATCTATAGGGCGTTGGTCGCCGCCGGTCACGAGGTCTCGGTGGTGGCAGTCGACAATGCGGCCCCTGTCGGCCCCGTCGCCTCGACGGTTCCCAACAACTCACCGATGGGGCTGGGTCCCGTCGGCTCCGTGATCCGGAGGGCACAGCCCAGGTCCTGGCGAGAGTCGGGGATCATGCGAAGGCTGGCCGACGCTGCAGTCGCCACCGGCGCCGAATGTTTCCTTCCGACCCATCCCAATGGGGTCGGAGCCGCGGTAGCGGCAGCGCGAGCCACAGGTGGCACGGTGTTCCGGTCCCCTCACATGGATTGCCCGCCCGAAGTCGATCTCATCTCTCTCGCCCCGCACCGTCCCGATCTCGCCACGCCGATACGTGGTATCGGCCTCTTCCAGACACCGGATGACCATCGAACGCCGTACACCCCGGCCCCCGACCGTCACCATGGTCGGAATGTGATCATCTGCTATCGCAAGACCGACTCGAATCCCGGGAAATACCTCGAGTCGGCTCTTCGAAGGAGTGGGGCACACGTTCGGCTGGAGACCGAGGGCATCGACCTCGATGAGGTGGATGCGGACACCGACCTGATCGTCTTCGTCGAGGGCCCGTATCCGGCACTCGACGTGGTCGGGACCACCGGCGTGCCCACTCTGTTCTGGGCGCATCACGGGGAGCACCACCTCCATACCAATCTCCGGCTCGCCAACCGATACCGCGCCGACGCCGTTCTCCTCGCCCATTCCTGGCACCTGGCTCCGTGGTTCCCGACCCCGGTCTATCGCTTCCCGTTTGGCGTCGCCACCGAGGTCCTCGATCCCAGCCTCCCCCTGAAGGATCGACCGTTCGATGTCGCTCTGGTCGGCGCCAAGCTCTGGGAGGGTGGCCCGTACGGCAGGCGGCAGCAGATCGTCCGGGAGCTCGAAGCGTCATTTCCCGGACATCGCCTTGCATTCGGGGAGAAGGTCACCGCCGATGTGATGGCCGACATGTACTCCAAGGCACGAATCGTCGTCAACGAAGGTGGCACCAGGCATTTCCCGATCACCATGCGAGTCCTCGAAGCGGTAGGAAGCGGGGCCGTCCTTCTCTCTGATCATCTCCCCGGCATGGAGATGCTCCTCGAGCCGGGAGTGGAATACGCCATGCTGAGCCCCGATGTCGTCGCCGACGTGAGAGAGCTCCTCTCAGACCTGGATGCGATGCAGGAGATCTCTGATCGGGCCTTGAATCGATCGCTGGGCATCAACACATACGACCATCGGGTAGATGAGCTGTTCCAGATCGCGGCGGAGGTCGAGAAGCGGGATATTCCCGCGATCCCGGAACTGGATGCCATGGCCGAGCTGATCCGGCGCGACGCCGAGGTGCAGAAGGTGGTGGAGCTCGGAGCGCCGGAGCTCGCCGGGGCGCTACCCGATCGTGAGATATGGGGAGCCGCCGAGATCAGTCAGCACCGTCTCCGCCCCCGCAACCTCGAAGCAGCGGCGGTACGCCAGGGTGGAGACCCGGTGCTCATGGAGAAGGTGCTGGCCAGCGCGAGGCGGTACATCTACGTCGACGGGCCCTTCGAAGGGCTGGACGAATTCGTCGAGGACCAACACCCGAGCGCCGTCGTGTCCCAGCTGGGTAGCGCACGGCGCTACGACCTGATGGCGGAGGCGTATCGAATCATGCCCCACGAGGTCGTCGCCGAGTGAACGAGGGAGTCCAACCACACAACGTAAACCAGGTTGCCCCTGATCCGGTCGGGGCATCCGGGCTTCGGGTGGCCGTCGTCATCCCCGCCTACAACCGGTCGGCGCTCCTCGCCCGGACGCTGGCATCACTGGCACAACAACCGGACACGTCGGCCTTCGAGGTTCACGTATGCGATGACGGGTCCGATGAGGACATTCGCGGTGTGGTCGAAGTCGGTCGATGGCCTCGATGTCCGCTACCACTTTCAACCTCACGACGGATTCGGCGCCGGTCGCGCCCGGAATCTGGGCGCAGCTCACGCCAACGCCGACATCCTCCTCTTGCTCGACTCGGACTGCGTCGTTCCTACGGACTTCGTCGAACGCCATCGCGCCTGGCACGGGTCGTCGGCGACATCGGTGGTCATCGGCAGTCGTTCCAACCCTCCGGACGAGACATCCGGGGAGGCCGAGCACTATCGAAGCCGATTGCTGCGCCGGTCCTCCGGGCTCCAGCACGGCGGGGAGGCGTTTCGTGCCTTCGTCTCCTCGAACATCTCACTCCCCTTGACCTTCTTCCGTCGAGTTGGGTGGATTCGACGAGCGATTCCGCTGGTGGGGAAGCGAGGACAGCGAGTTGGGATGGCGGGCCTGGCAAGCAGGCGCCACCTTCGTGTTCGACCCGACGCTCGAGATCGACCACCAATTGGACCTCGACTCCGCCGGCGGTGTCGAGGGTAGGAAGGAGGCACGGCGACTCAATTCGGGCTTGATGGCGAGCCTGGTGCCCCATCAGTTCTATCGGAAGCGGCCCCCGGCCACCATCCCGGAGAACCCGAAGGTGTCGATCGTCCTCTACGACGTGCCGGTCGGAGCGGTGGAGGCCACATGGAAACTGCTGCTCGCCCAGCCCCGGACTGATTTCGAGCTGGTCGTGGTTGCGAATCCGGATGATCACGATCCCTTCGCCGGGGCCACCGTCGGCGACCGACGCATCCGGTTCAGCCCCTCGCTCGAAGACGCCACGTCCTCGGCCACCAGCGAATACGTCTGCTACCTGAACGGCCACGGGGCGCCATCCGATGTGCTGTTCTCGGAGATGATCAAGCGGCTCGATCAGCGACCGGAGTACGTGACGGCCACGACCGGCTACGCCTTGCCGAGCAATCAGGGAGGGGCGGCGAGGACCCAGAACGGGGCCGCGGCCGTCGACTCGGGCTGGCAATCGGACATGCCGCTTTGCTGGTTCATACGAAAACGCGAGGCCACCAAACTGATGCGCGAGGGAGCAAAGGTCGCCGAG
This sequence comes from uncultured Acidobacteriota bacterium, assembly GCA_963843585.1. GTDB lineage: Bacteria > Actinomycetota > Acidimicrobiia > Spongiisociales > ZC4RG35 > JARDZU01. The sequence goes on along the minus strand of CAWJLJ010000019.1, from coordinate 253,013 downwards.
GTCTGGCGAACCACCCGTGAGTGGGACATGAATCGGCATTGGCCCTCGGCCGCGGTTCGCTTACCCGGACTCGAAAGGGCGGAGCGGCCGGTCGACTTCACCAACGTCCCGCCCGATCCTCTTCGACTGGCGAAGGACCTCGTCAAGAAACCTCGTGACAGCGTGTCCACGATGTCGCGTTTCATGGCAGCCAGACGAAACGGGACCACCTACACACCCGTGTCCAAGGCAGCCGAGGCGGCCCGCTCACCGTCTGATCGCCCCCAGGCCCGCTATGTCGGATGGACGGGTCGGTTCAACCTCGGCGACGACGTGATGGTGGATCGGATCCGAGAGCTGCTCGACTGGGCAGACATCGCCGAGTCGGGAGATCCCCAAGACCTGATCGTCCTCGGCGGCGGAACGCTCATCAACATGCGCACGTATCTCCGCTGGGTGTCTGAACGAGACTCACCCCGGATCGAGAGGGCAACCCTGGGCACCGGGGTGGCCAGCCCCGAATTCTGGGGTTTGACAGAGGACCCGGATCGTTGGGTGCGCTGGCTGATCGAGTTGTGTCTATGTCGGAGTGCGAGGGCCACAGTCAGCGGAGACACTGAGGTCGTGGGGCTACAAGGGCGAGTTGGAGATCTGTGGCGACTCCGCGCTGCTGGTCACGCCTGAGTCCCGATGTCGAACGAATCGATGGCCGGGTGGTGGTCGCTCCGGCCTGGACCAAGGGAGAGCTGTGGGGCGGCTCGGACCGCGATGTCGTCGACGCTCTGGCGCGCCGCGATCGAGCGCTGGAAGAGCGACGGTCGAGAAGTGGTCTGCCTCGCCTCCAGCCCCGAGGACGACGGCCAGATCCTTCAGCTGAGCAAGGCGACCGGGGGTGAGGTCCTCCCCTATCTGGCCGGCTATGTCGAGAATCAGGCAGCCATCGACCTCATCGCCTCGGCCGAAGTGGTGGTCGGAGAGCGGCTCCACGCCTGCATCCTGGCTGCAGCGGTCTCGACCCCGTTCATCGGTATCGAGTATCGCCCCAAGCTGAGGGATTTCGCCGAATCCGTGGATCGCGGAGAGCTCGTTGCCCGGACCGACAACCTGTCCGGGGACTCGATCGTCGAGCTCGCGGCAGAAGCGATCAGCCTCGGGACGGAAGCCGCCGATGCCCGAGTCGCCGAATACCGGGATCGACTGCGCCAGGCCTCCGCTTCCTTGCAGAAAGCACTGAGCTGACCGAGTTGGCTCCTCTCAGGATCCTCCTCGTCACCAGCAACGGCTGGGGGCTGGGCCATCTGACCCGTCAGTTGGCCATCGCCCTGGCCATCGGCGACAGGGCCGAGACCACCATGTTCTCCCTCTCCCCCGGCTTTCCCCTTGCCATGGAGTTCGGGATCAGAGGCGAGTACTGCCCCAGCTTCACCACGCAGTTCATCGTTCGAAAGGAGTGGGACAACTATCTCCAGGACCGGTTGACCGCATTCGCTGATGAGGTTCGGCCCGATGTCCTGCTCTTCGATGGCGTGGCGCCCTACTCCGGATTCATGCGAGCCGTCGCACAACTCGATTGCGTGGTGGGCTGGCTGCGTCGGGGCATGTGGCGCGAGGGCTCGAACGAGCATCAGCTTCGGAAGACTGGCGGGTTCGACTTCGTGATCGAGCCCACCGATCTCGCATCTGAGATCGACACCGGCGCCACCACTGGCACCGAGTCCCTCCGGGTTCCTCCGATCAGCCTGCTCGAGGTCATGAGCCAACTCGATCGGGACACGGCGGCGCGTGAGCTCGGCCTCGACCCGGATCGCCCGACACTCCTTCTGACACTGGGCTCGGGCCGGCTAGGTGACGTCGCCGGGCCCGGCTCGACGGCTCTCGACGTGGTCCTGGCTCACCCGGAATGGCAGGTGGCCGTGACCAACTCCCCTGTTGCCGTCAACCTGGTCCCCCTGGTCGATGACTCACGGGTGATCGAGATCAAAGGCGTCTACCCGTTGCTTCGCTACTTCAACGCGTTCGACGCCACGGTGAGTGCCGCCGGGTACAACTCGGTTCATGAGCTGATCCCCGCCGGTGTACCGACCCTGCTGATCCCCAACACGTCGAGCAAGACCGACAATCAAGAAGGACGCTCACAGTATCTGGCCGACCTCGGCGTCTCCCTCTCGGCGCGTGACGACGACCTGGCGGCGGTAGCGAGAGAGACCGCACGCCTCCTCGACCCTGCCGTTCGCGCAGATTTGATGGCCAGCCACCAGGCGAGCGGCGTGGCCACCCGGGTCGGTGGCGCCACCGCAGTCGCCGCCGAGCTTCTGAAGCCGCCGCAGCCCTCCGGACGAGAGCGGGCACAGACCCATTGGGATGCACCTCTTTCCAGCCGCCTCGCCGGCGCCATTCTCGGCGAGAGGGGCAAGGCCAGGGTCAAGAAGCTTCTCGGCCGCACCGTCCCCGACTACACCACGGAGAGGCGCAAGGGTCCGCCTCGGTGACCCGCCGACCGGACCGGAGGGCGACGTGCTCACCCTCGTGATCGCGTCGGATCGTGCCCGAATCGACCCCCGCGCCTCCTACCCAATCGAGCATGTGTTGGCCGGGTCCTCTTCGGGCTACCAGCAACGGCGGCTGGAGATCGTCGACAAGTACTACGAGGTGGTCGAGGAGTCGGCTAGCGGCATGGCCCGGACGAAGAAGGTGGCCATCTGCGAGCGCTTCAGCGGCATGTCCGGGCAGAACTTGGTGTTGGCCGGCGGGTTACACCCCATGGTGACGCCGTGGGCGGCGAGGGCGTTGATCGAGTCCTCGAACCGGTTGCCCTCGTCGTCGACGAAGTAGTTGGTGCCTGTCGGGTTGTCGTAACCGAAGGCCCGGACCAATAGCTCCGCCATCTCGTGGCGAAGGAGCGGGACGCCGGGGCAGAACTCGGTCTTGGTACAACCAAACCCGATGCCGGCCGCCTCGATGGCACGGATCGCCGGCTCGAACTTGTTCCCGACTACGTCGGTGTACGGGATCTCCCCGCCCTCGGGCAGATCGAGAGCGCGGGCGATGAACGCTGCCATCTGCCCGCGAGTGATTTGATCCTCGGGGCAGAACCTGTTGTTGAGCGGCGGGTTGCACCCGAGCGTGATGCCACGTTGGGCGATGATCTCGATGTTCTTCTCGTGGACGTTGCCGTCGTCGTCTTGGAAGCGTCCGTCCCACCCGCCCAGGGCGTTGACCAGGTAGGGATACGCGTCGATAGGCGTTCCGTTCTTGCGGAGCTCGAAATGCAGGTGTGAGACGGTCTCCGCCGCGTTGCCTGAATCACCGGCCCAACCGATGACCTGACCCCGGGTGACAGCAATCCCCTCGGCTAGGCCCTCGGCGATCCCCCATCCCTGGCCGTCGGTGTTGGCGACGTAAGCTGCCGGAGGCGTCCTGAATGTCGTCGTTGAGATGGATGTACCTCGTCACCCATCCTCCACCATGGTCGATGCCCAGGTAGCAGCAGTCGCCGGGACCGGAGCTGATCCAGCTGACCACGCCGTCACCGGCGGCCAGGACGGGAACACCCTTCGCCGTCATGATGTCCACGCCCTCGTGCGCCCTGGAGCATCCGGATCCGCGGCAATCACCGAAGCTGTCGGTCAGGCGATATTCCCCGTCCAGCGGAAAGGCCATACCGCTCGGATCGAAGGGTGCGGCGAAGGCGGGCGCGCTCGCGAGGAACAGAGACCCGAAGGCCAACACGAACCCCGCTATCAATCGCGTCGAAAACTTCACGCCGAACCGGTATCGGCGCTCCCCCCCGGACTCTTGAATCTTCGGAAGACGGACCTCCCATCGCGCGCTTTGCCAATGTCGCCAACGGCGCGTACGGGTAGACCCATGTCTTCCTCCTCTGTAGAGCCGGCGGCGACCCTACCCCGGGTGCACGGGACTTAAACAATCGAGACATTCTCCGACACGCCTGTCGCTCGACCGATAGGCTCGCCTGACCGGTCAACCCGACTCATTGAGGCTCTCGCCGGCCCCGGCGGACGACAGGGCCACAGGGAGACACCACGTTGACAGTTCCGGCTAGTGACCGACTCCAGATCTTCGCCCGTTTGCTCAAGCTCTTCCCTCCCGGACGTCTTGTCGATCTGGGAGCCGGCCACGGCAAGTTCTCGATGGTGGCCGCCGAGGCAGGCTGGGAGGTCACCGCTGTGGACGCGCGCACCGAGCGCAATGTGCCCGCTGCGGGCGTTACCTGGGTCGAGTCAGACGTACGGGAGTTCGACGTGACAGGCTTCGATGTGGTGGCCTGTCTCGGTCTCTTCTATCACCTGACCGTGCCGGACCAGATCGATCTCCTGGCCAGGTGCCGGGGTACGCCGATGATCATCGACACCCATGTCGCCAATGGGCTGTCGACGCACCCGCTGAGCGAGGAGGTGGAGGAGCTCGGATTCACCGGACGTCTGTATCACGAAGGAACTGGTCTCCTATCGTCCTGGCGAAACCCACATCCTTCTGGCCGACGCCCGGAGTCGTTTCACAAAATGCTGGACCAGGCGGGTTACAACCTCGTCCTCGCCGTCGAGCCCTGGTACCTGCCGGATCGCACGTTCTTCCTCGCCCTGCCCGCGATCGTCCTAGATGCCTGGACTCGGCCACGTAGCCGAACTCGCTCATCAGGCCTGACAGTTCGACCTCGATCTTCGAGACCTGTGAGTCATCGAGTCGACCCTCCCATGCCTCACGACCGACGCTTCCCGGTCTTCCCATCGGAGCACTCACCGGAGTCCGAATGTCGGCTTCCGCACGCAGGAAGGCATCGACGTCCGGATGATTCACCAAGCCGAGAAAGGTGAAGATTCCCTCCATGGTCGAGTGTCCATCCTCGACCAGACTCTCGAAGTGGATCTCGTGATAACGATCCGCTCCGACGTTCATTCCGAAGCTGTGAGCGTGTGTCACGAAGGCACGCCATGCTTCGATCGCCTCATCGAAGCCGAGCCATCCCTTCGACACGATGGACGCCACCACCGCCCGGGGATCACGAATGATGTGGACGTACTGGCTCGTCGGAAAGAGTCGGTCGATCGTCGCCAGAGCCTCGGGGTCCTGCGTCGCCGTCGGCGTACTGCGGGATACTTGTCTCCCCACCGCTGTCCCGGCTCGCGCCCCGAGATCGCGGTATATCTGCTCGACCACGCCCGGGACCTGATGCCACAGGCTGTCGATGACCTCGTCGCGACGAGTGGCAAGGAGACGGCGTGCTTCACCCACCGTTGAGCATCCGGCTGAACAGGAGCATCACCCGGGTCTCATTGGTCAGGAAGATCTCCGGGTGATGGTCGAGGACCCGCGCCAGGAAGGTCGTTCCCGACCGAGGGGCGCCGATGACCCAGAACGGTGGGGCCATCGGCGACTCAGCGGATGCTCGTTCTTCCTTCGGACGTCGGCGCAACATGCTCGCGAGCTCTAGTCCAGCATCCACGCATATTCGGTGCCAGACAGCAAGGCGACGATCTCGTCGTAGTTCGACACCATTGATTCGAGTCGGTCGGTCCCGGTGCGGTCGAGGCCGGGCCGCACCTCCTCCGGGGTAACGCCGATGAAGTCACACACGGACGCGTAGGCCTTGACGGGATCGACCGCCACGTCGTCCTCATAGGTGAGATGGAGGGCTGCCCGGTCTGAGAGAGCCGACTTCAGATCCGCCTCCCCCTGCTTCATTTCCTCGAACACCACGAGCAGCGGCTGGCGAGGGCCAAACGGCACCGCATTCAGATCGACGCGGACCGTCGTGTCCGGCATCGTCTCGTCCGAGGTCCGGTGCCAACGTCGCCTCTCGCGACCGATCACCCCAGACACAACGCGTCGCAGGTAGTTGTGCCGGTGCAGTGTCACGTAGTGGTTGACGCCGACCGAGTCGGTGAGATCGAGAAGACCCCCCAGGTCGAGACCGAGGATGCGCGGGTGGTGCGACGGGAGGTACTTGATCTCGAACCCATAGATCTCAGGAGTGTCAGCGATCCGGTTCAGGAGGAACTCTCGGGGCGGAACGTCCTCGAACCCGATCTTTGACCGGACCTTGTCCTCGAACACCTCACCATCCCACGAGATCGACGGGTGCCGGCCGAGCATCTCTGCCACGACCGTGCTGCCACAACGACCGACGTGAAGCATCGCGACTGTCGTATGGGGGGCCGGCACAGAGAGACTGTAAGAGAACTGCGCTCGTTGGACACAACCGCGGAAGTGCCTCGTTACATTCGGAGGCAATGGCAGTGGCTTCGCCGACGGAAGCGGGTGAGCTGGGCTCCGTCGAGGGATCGGGGAACGGGGCTGTTTGGCAATGGGTGGCGCTGGCCCTGATCTTTGCTGTGGCTCTCGGGGCACGTCTGTGGAGCATCGACCATGGCCTCCCGGCGGTCTTCAATCCCGACGAGGCGTCCCACTTCGTGCCTCGAGCAGTTCGATTCCATCAGACCGGCGGATTCGATCCTGGCTACTTCTTGAACCCGCCGCTGATCACCTATGTTTTCTACGTCGCGTTCGCCGTTTGGTTCGGCGGCAGCGACGGTGTGGCCGCCATCGCGGCGTCCGATCCAGCCACGCCTTATCTGGTGGCTCGTGTCGTGGTTGCCGTCGTAGGCGCCGTTGGCGCGATCGTCGTGTACCTCGTGGGGCGCGTGCTCATCGATCGCCGCGCCGGCCTCGTGGCCGCGTCGTTGATGGCCGTCTCGTTCCTCCCCGTCCACTGGTCACACTTCGCCACAAACGACGTCGCCGCCATGGTTGTGGGCACCGTCTCACTGCTCGGGTCCGTGCTCGTCCTGAGGAACCATCACCTCGGTGGCTACGTCCTCGCCGGCGTCGGCCTGGGTCTGGCAAGCGGCACCAAATACACCGCGGGCATCGTGATCCTGCCCCTTCTGGCAGCCGCCTTCTTCCATTGGCGCGCCGAGCACGGCCGGGCGGTGATCGGCCTACTCATCGCCGGAGCATCCTCGATCGCTGCCTTCCTGCTGGCCGTCCCCACCCTGCTGACGGACACGCAGGGTGTTCTCGATGACGTGCTCAGATTGGACCCTTCTGGAGGCGGGGAGCCAAAGATCGGACAGGCACAGGAGAACGGTCACCTCTACTACGGCTGGGTGCTCACCTGGGGCCTTGGCTGGCTGGCCTGCGCCCTGGCCGTTCTGGGCGCGATCTGGTCCGTGATCCGGGACCGCCAGATCGCCGCCATCTTGCTTCCGGCGCCCTTTGCCTATGTCTTGTTCATGGGCGAGCAGGCGGCGTTCTTCGGCAGGTGGCTGCTTCCGGTGTTTCCCTTCGTGCTACTCCTCGCCGCCCTAGGAGCGGTTCGCCTGACCGACGCGATCACCGAGCGTCGTGGCTGGTCACCGACGCCGATCCTGGTGGCGGTCACGATTCTCTTGTGTCTCCAATCGGTGGTCCACGTGGCCCACATGAACAACTTGCTGGGTCGCACCGACACCCGGGCAGAGGCGGTGCAATGGATGCGGGACAACCTGCCGATCGGCACACGCTTCGTCAACTCGGGTGTGCTGGTGCGGCCGATGATCGACGAAGACCCGAGCACTCGTGCGGTCGAGAGCAGATGGCAGGTGACGTCGTTGAACGGCAACCAGTCCACCGTCGGGGCTCGCCCCGGCATGCTCGACCAATACGAAGAGGAAGGATGGTGCTTCGTGTCGGCTTCGAGTCTGTTCTACGACCGGCTGTTCGTCGACGAGCACCTCAGGCCGGCGGCGGCCGCCTACTACCGAGAGTTGGAGGAACGTGGTGAGGTCGTGTTCCAGGCCTCGCCGTATCGTCCTGGGGCCGAGCCCGTCCCGTTCAACTTCGATTGGGCGACCAACCTCTACCCCTTCGAATTCGAACAGCCGGGCGGCGAGGTGACCATCTACCGCCTCCACGGAGGTGCGTGTGCCTAGCCTCACGAAGCCGGTGAAGACTCCCAATCTGTCCGTCGTCGTCCTCGCATGGAACAAGCTGGAGCTCACCCGCCGCTGTGTCGACTCGATCCGTTCGGGAACAAGTGGTGACTACGAGCTGATCGTCGTTGACAACGGCTCCACCGACGGCGGCGCCGAATACGCCGCTGCGGCGGCCGACAAGGCGGTGATCAACTCGGAGAACCTCGGGTTTGCCGCCGGGAACAACTCAGGGCTGGCCGTGGCCACCGGTACCCATGTGGCCTTCGTCAACAACGACACCGTTCTGCCCAGCGGGATGGGATGTCTCGCTCACCGAAATCCTCGACACGCAGCTGCAGACCGGGATGGTGCTGCCGGCGGTAACCGCGGCAGGCAACCCGGTGACGGTCAGGAACGAGCCCGGCGACACCGTCGAGACGTTGCTTCCGTTTGGCGAGTTCCCCAGCGGCGTCGTGGTGGTGTTGAGGAGATCCCAGATCGAGGCGTTGGGCGGCTGGAACGAGGAATATGAGCGAGCCAGCGGGGAGGATCTCGACCTGGCCTTCACCGTCTGGGCCCATGGCCTCGACGTGGTCGTCGACAGCAGAGTCCTCGTGGAGCATGCCGTCCCAGGCCAGCATGAAGGAGGTGCCCGGTCTGGCGGCGCTCTACCGGAAGAATCTCGAACGATTTCTCGACCGCTGGGACGCGGGGCCCGACGGGCCGATGCTGGACACGATCGGTCGCGAGGACTACCTCCGCAACCTGGCGCGAGCCAGAACAGCGGTGGCTTGGATTCGAAGGATGCTGGCGGCCCGCGACGAGGCGGCGACCCTGAGGAAGGAGGTCGAGAGCGCCTCGACCAGGTCCTGGCTCAGACCCAGGTCTTGAGCTCGACCACGAGCTCCCCGATCGATTCGCGCCAGTGGGGAAGCGGATCGAGCCCGATCTCCTCGAGCCGTTCCGATGCGAGGACCGAATAGGACGGCCGGCGGGCCGGGGTCGGGTAGTCCCGGGTCTCACACGGCGAGATCCTGGAGGGGTCGAGATCGGCGAGCCCGACACTGGTCCTGGCCAGCTCGTACCACGTGGTCTCCCCCTGGTTGGTGAGGTGGAGCAGGCCGGACGCTCCGGACTGCAGCGCGGCGTAGCTGGCCCGGGCCAGATCGGCAGCCACCGTGGGGTTGCCCCGCTGGTCGTCCACCACCCGCAGCTCCTGCTCTCTGACCTTCCGGAGGATGGTGGCGACGAAGTTGGGGTGGCTGCCCGAGATCACCCATGACGTCCGCACCACGAGAGCCCCGTGGCCTGCGGCCAAGGATTCGCCGAGCAACTTGGAGCGTCCGTAGGCGTTGATCGGGTTTGTCGAAGACGACTCGACGTAGGGCCAGTCTGCGGCCCCGTCGAAGACATAATCGGTGGAGAAGGTGAGCAGCGGACGGGAGCGGAGCGAGGCCCACTCGGCAAGCACCCCTACTGCCACCGTGTTGATCACGGTGGCCAGATCCTCTTCTTCCTCGGCTCGGTCGACCGCGGTGTAGGCGGCACAGTTGATCACCGTCGCAGGGTCGAGCGCATCGAGGGTCGGGGCGATGTCTTCGGGTCGGGCTAGATCCAGGTCAGCCCGTGAGAGCCCGATCGCATCCTCGCCGAGGAGACGGGCGAAGGCGGTCCCCAGCTGACCCCCGCTGCCGAGAATCGCTATTGGGCCGATCGGTGCTCCTCGAGCACTCCGGCGACGTAGTCCCGGTAGGTGGAGTTGGGCATGGCGGCCAGAGTGGCCTCCATCTCTTCAGCGGTCACCAGACCCTGTTGAAGGGCGATCTCCTCGAGACAGGCGATCTTGAGACCCTGTCTGTGCTCGATGGTGGCGATGAAATTGGCCGCTTCGAGCAGCGAGTCGTGTGTCCCGCTGTCGAGCCAGGCGATCCCCCGCCCGAGTCGCACGGCGCGCAGACTCCCCTCCTCCATATAGGCCCGGTTCAGATCGGTGATCTCGAGCTCACCCCGAGCCGAGGGGCGAAGACCTTTGGTCATCTCGACCACCCGCCCGTCATAGAGATAGAAGCCGGGCACGGCGAGATTGGACTTTGGGCGTTCCGGCTTCTCCTCGAGGGAGAGCACCTTCCCGTCGGCGGCCAGCTCGACGACGCCGTATCGGAGCGGATCGGAGACCGGGTATCCGAAGACCATGGCTCCCTCCGTGAATGCACCGACGATCTCGGCCAGCCCCAGGGCGCCGTGAAAGATGTTGTCTCCGAGGATCAACGCGACGGGCTCGTCACCGACGAAGCTCTCGCCGACGAGGAATGCCTGGGCGATTCCGCCGGGCTTCTCCTGCACCGCGTACTCGATAGACAACCCCCAGGGAGATCCGTCGCCCAGCAGCTCTTCGAACCTGGGTGTATCCGTCGGTGTGGAGATGATCAGAATCTCCGAGATGCCGGCTTCCATGAGAGTCGCCAGCGGGTAATAGATCATCGGCTTGTCGTATACCGGTTGCAGTTGCTTGCTCGCCACCCGCGTCATCGGGTCGAGCCGGGTCCCGGCCCCTCCGGCGAGCACAATCCCCTTCATGAGACGGCCTGCTTCAACGGCCGCCACCAGTCATCGCGGCTCCGATACCACTCCACCGTGTCGGCAAGCCGCTCCTCGAAGGAATGGGCCGGTGCCCAGCCAAGAGCACGGAGCTTCGATGAGTCGACCGCATACCTCAGGTCGTGGCCCTTTCGGTCCTCGACGTACTCGATCGAGGTCTCATCCTTGCCCATGATCTCGAGAAGGCGACGGGTCAGGTCGATGTTGGACATTTGGGCGTTTGCCCCGATGTTGTAGATCTCACCGCTCCGCCCCTCGTCGACCAGCAGGTGCAGGGCAGAGCAATGGTCACCGACGTACAGCCAGTCTCGCTCATTCGAGCCCGTGCCATACACCGGCACTTTGTGCCCGTCGAGGAGGTTTGTCACGAAGAGCGGGATCACCTTCTCCGGGAACTGATACGGCCCGTAGTTGTTGGTGCAACGGGTGACGATCACCGGGTAGTCGAAGGTGACCCGGTAGGAGAGGGCGATCAGGTCACTGCCCGGCCTTCGACGCCGAGTAGGGGGAAGATGGGTCGAGCAGGGCAGTCTCAGGAGCGAACCCCTCGGCCACCGACCCGTACACCTCGTCGGTGGAGACGTGGATGAAGCGAGGAATGCGATTCCGGGCGGCGGCATCGAGGAGAACCCCGGTGCCCACCACGTTGGTGTCGAGGAACACCGAGGGCCCGGTGATGGAACGGTCGACATGGCTCTCGGCTGCGAAGTGGACCACCACGTCGACCCCCTCCATGAGCGACTCCACGAGATCGGCGTCACGGATGTCGCCCAGGACGAAACGATGCCCCGCGTATGCGTCTAGCTCATCGACGGTCGTCTTGACCCCGGCGTAGGTCAAGAGGTCGAGGTTGGTCACCTCCGCCTCCGGCTCGTTGTCGAGGACGTGGCGGACGAAGTTCGATCCGATGAATCCGGCTCCACCGGTCACCAGGTACTTGCGTGGCACCGGTTCAACCTATGCAAAGACTTCTGCGTCCCGCAAGTACGGAGCGTTGGCGTCCTTCTCAGAAAGCAGTGGCGCACCTTCGACTGGCCATTCGATCCCGATGTCCGGGTCGTCCCACCGGATCGCCCGGTCGTGTTCGGGTGAGTAGTACTCAGTGACCTTGTAGATCACATCGGCTGGATCGGTCAGCGCAATAAAGCCGTGAGCGAAACCCGGGGGGATCCAGAGCTGCTTGTGATTCTCCTCAGACAGTTCCAATCCAACCCACGCCCCGAAGGACTCGGACGAGCGGCTGATGTCTACCGCCACATCCCAAATCGAGCCGGCCACGACGCGGACCAGCTTGCCCTGCGGTCGCTGTTCCAACTGATAGTGAAGACCTCTCAGAACACCTCTCGCCGAACGGGAATGGTTGTCCTGGACGAAGTCGATGTCCTCACCAACACTTCGGGCAAACACGTCCCGATTCCACGTTTCGCTGAAGAATCCCCGCTGATCCCCGTACATGTCGGGCTCGATCGCGACGACTCCGGCAAGTTCGAGGCGCGATGTCCGCATGGTCGCAGGCATGCTACGGCGCAGGGTCATCGGAGCCAGCCGATTGTCGTCGTCGCTCCGAGCGCGCCTTGGCTCCGCCCCCTTCCCGGCCGAGCTAGTGAGCCGCAACAACGACTCGAGGCTTCAGTACGCGCCCGATTGGCCCTAAGAGGTGCGACGCAAAATCGCTTGTTCGCGACCGTAGGTGGGCAACTCGGACACGCCCCCCATTTCAAGCCAGGCGTCCACTACCGCTCGCTCGTCACTTCGCTGGAGGTCATCGACGAGAATCAGGGCAGAAGGTGCCAGCCTCTCACTGAGAAGCGGGTAGGCGGGGAACCTTGCACGCGTACCGGTTGAACCTGGGGGCCCGTCGACGATCAGCAGGTCTATGTCGGTCAGGTCGCTAATGCTCGAATCTTCGTACCACAGGTAGGTACCACCGTCGATCTCGACCTCGGTAAGAGGAGCATGGCGAACTTCTGCGACACCGTCGAGACCATGCTGTTTGAGTGCCTCAAGGGTTGGTTCCAAGAACTCCGCCATGTGCTCGAGGGCGATCAGCTTCCCTGAGCCCTTCAGTTGGATAGCACGAGCCAAAAAGAGCGTCGAAGTTCCCGACCCGCATTCAAGTGCAAGTGAAACATCGGGTCGCGTGACCAAATCAATCGCCTGCAACATCCCCCGTGGAGATAATGCCCAACCGCCCATGAGAGGCAAAGGGTCGTTCAGTTGACTTCGCCTATGGACCTGAAGCAGCGCATCAATTTCGGAGGGCACGTGATTGAATTGACGCAGCACAGCTCGATTCGCCCGTTCCAGCGAGAGCCGCTCCCGCTCTTGCTCCTTCTCTAGCCTTGTGTAGCCCGCTCTGATTGCCCTCAGCAGGGCCTCAGCTTGCTCGCCCGGCCACTGCAGGGTTTCCAACTTTGCTTCCAATTGTGACACTGATGCGTTGACGTGTCTTCTAAGCCTCGCGTCCGTGTGGTTTATTGCTCTCTTAATCTCAGCATTGAGCCGCTCGGACTCCTTGATCAGGCGTGTGGTGGTTGTCTTGATCTCGCCGCGAAATGCCTCGTTACTGGATGCAGACGCCCTCTGCGTAGAATCCGAGGCTTTCCGCAGAGTCTCACGCAGGTCATCCCTCAATCGACGTTCGGCTCGTATGATCGAATTCGTAACCAGTCCTATTCCAGCTATGACGACAGCAAGAACGACCGCCAGCAACGCATCGGTGCCCCACCAATACCATGCAGCAAGGGCGAACAGCGTTACCAAAGCAACGAGAATGACAGCCGCAACTTTTCGTTTGCCAATCGTCACGTTTCGATCGCCCTCCTCAGTAGATTCGCTGATTGTTCGACATGGTTTGGAGCAAGCGTCATGGCGCTATCCGCCTGATACCTGAACCTGAGCCCATCGATACATGTCCGAACGTATTGTTCGTATCCGAGATTCGTACATTTCCCATGCTCGGCCAACGTCATGATGCTCTCATACTGGAAGTCGCGACTGTCCAATGGAGTACTATTGACATCGTCGATTAAGAAGATTGGGATTGCATTGCTCGCTTCCTGCATTTCGATCATGCGTTGCGCCAGTTCCTCTAAGGCGACTCGGTCAAAGCCTAAGGCAACCAATACAATCCTCTCGCCCTCGTGGCCGTCAGCGGGATTTCTACCTGAACGGATCCGGCCCAGGGCGTCTGCCGCCGCGGGCTCGAAGCTGGCTTCATGATTTGTGATGAGGGCCTGGCGGCTCCTGCGTTCGACACGAGTGGCGATCAAGTCGGCGAAATGAGCCGCTCCATCGAATTCGCCAAGTTCCTGCGTGACGGACGACGCGATGATGTCTTCTCCGTCGGCCAGCATGCGCTCAGCGGCACTGCGGAATCTGGGGTCATTGACCGATGGAGCGAAAAATCCTCGCCCACACAACTCCACAAACTCCGCCCGCCTTGCTTGGTCATCCAGCCGATCAGCATCTCGACTGACTACTACAGCAGGCAACCCACTGGCCACAGTTTCATGGAACGAGTTGTACCCGGCGGTCGATACCACGCCGTCAAACGCTCTGAGGAACCTCGCCATCGGGTAGACGGCCTGCATGATCACGCCGTCGACGGGTGACTTCCACTCGCTTTGGAGTGGGTGCAACGGTGCGAATAGATGGATTTCCTCGCCATCAGCAATGGAGGTGATGGCATCACGGACGTCTCCTATTAGCGTCGGCAATGTTTTAGGATCCGAGTCACTGAGCTGGACCAGAATTGCCCTTCCGTTGGCGGGAATACCGAGCGCCTGGCGTGCCACGTTGCGGTCCACCTGCTCGGTATCGTCGACAAGCACTACCGGAGGCACATAGTTGACACCGATGTGGAATTTTGACGTTAATCCAACGTCGATAGGGCCTGCCAGGTCTCTAGGCTCAACCACGACATCAAACCCGGCAGCCAGTCGAATTGCTGCCAGATTGCGATTTGCTCGCCACATGCCGCGACGCGACCACATGAAGTCAACGGTCGGACAATCCGCTCGCACCTTTTGAATACTTGTAGGCGGATTTATGTGATCGATGATCACCGCTGCCGGCTCGATATTTGTGACCAAGGCAGACAGACCGCGAGCCGAAGATTGGCTCCCACTCCACCCTGGTCATCCCTAACCTCAGATATGACGGCAGATACTCGACGCCGTAACCGAAGTCTCTAACGAGCGGATAGGCCTGCGACGAAGTAAGAAAGACAGGGCGAAATCGGCCAGCAGAGCGCTTGGCCACAGCCAGCATCCTTGTCAGATGACCCAATCCGTGTCCGTTGCCGGTCACGAAGAGCACGTTGGGCGGCGCCGACGAGGCGGAACGTCCGGAGTTGCTCATCGAACGATCACCGCGAGATCATCTCTGAGGAGGACACGGAGCAGACTCATCCGTCATCGCTACGTTTGAAGCACAGACTCCGATGGCCGGTGCGTGGTCTGAGTTCTCACCGATGGGCCACCCGATCGATGCTTGCGGGATGCCGAGATGCATGACCTCAGATCGTATTCGTGGACCACGACGCTTGGCTCTAATGACACCGGTTGATACACGTCGTACGGGAACTCCTTGCGGCGCGCGTCGAGCTGCAGGCTGCAAGTGGGTCGCGTTGACGGTGATGGCCTCGACTGCGAAAACGTAGATCGGCACGGTTGTAGAAAGAGGTTGGGCCGCGGCTAGTGTCTGTCATCTTGGTGGAGCCGTAGCGCTTGTAGCTGACAGCCACAGCACTGGTGAGGATCCGATCAGTCCATGCCCGTTTTTCCAACCTGCGACTTTCCCGTGCTCGACCGCTCCGAAGCCATCGACATCGTCGGGTCAGCTGTAACAAAGGGGGAACCCTTCAGCCTCGTTCGGCTAGGTGACGGAGAGGCTGTGGTTCTCTCCTACGGTGACCTCCTATCGCTCGAGGATCTGGCGTATTTGCACGGGCATTGGGGTTCCCAGGGAGTCTCACTTGGCTCCATCGCTGAGGTGAACCAGGACCTGCAGCAAGCAATCACAAATGCTGACCTTGTGGGCGTCCGAGACGACATTCTCAGCGTGGACATGCCATCTGACCTGCTTGGCCGGCCTGGGAGTGAGGTCAGAGACTTCGTGGTTTCATCATTCCGGATAAGAGATGACGAGAAGAGGAGCCTGAGCTGCCTCCGGTGCACGAAGGCTCGCCCTGCTCCATCAGGTGTTGAGCCACACAGAATGGTCGAGTTGGCAGCAATTCTGCAGCGCCTGGATCCACTGGGATCTCTAACCACCGGAGCGCTCGAAGCGATCTTGAAAACCGTCACGACCGTCGGATTGGTAACGGCTAGACCTGAGCTCGAGTACATGGTGACCCACCGCTTTGAGGTAGAAACGACCACCGTCACCGTGCCCGACAAGTTCATCGAGGCACCGGAGTCCGACGCCGGTCGGCATGTACCGGACCGTTATCACACCATCAGGGAAGATCTCTCGTTTCCCGAGGGAACAGTGGTCCTGGTGGGAGCAGGGATTCCGGGCAAGGTCTACTGCAACTGGCTCGAAGAGTCGGGATGTATTGCGATCGACGTCGGTTCGGTTTTTGATGCTTGGGTGGGAAAGGCCTCCCGTCCTCTGATACTTCAATCGCGTTTTGGGGTAACGGGAGGCAACCGCGTGCCGCTCGATCTCCAGCTGCGTGTCGCAGCCCTCTCAGACCACCGTCGGATTGCCCCGCGATGGAAGACGTCAGGGCCAATCTTGAGCGCAGTCGATTTCCAGGGTCAGCCAGGTAGTCACGACCGATGAGCGACCCTATCTTCGTGTTGGGCTGCCATCGGTCTGGGACCTCGGTCGTGGCGGGCTTGCTCTATCACGCATGCGGCGTGTCAATGGGTGAGTTGATGCCAGCTACAGAAGACAATCCATTGGGTTACTACGAGGCGATTGGTGTCGTGGATGCCCACAGGAACCTGTTGGCTCAACTCGATCGCGATTGGACCTGTCCGCCCTCCACCTTCCGCCCCGACCTCATGGATCTATCTGCCCTATCCGAGCAAGTAGAGATTCACAGGTCATTGCCCGAGGTTTGGGCGATGAAGGACCCGCGCTCGATGTTCCTGCTCCCTGCGTGGAGTCACCTCGGCATCGACCGTGTCCGGCTGGTCGCAGTGGTCCGACCCCCGGTAGACACCGTGCTCTCCATCGAGAAGCGAGACCGTATCCGGCAGGATCGAGCCGAAGCGATCGTTGACACCTATCTACGACGGCTTGCTGAGATCGCCGAACAGGTGCCACTTCCTGTGATCCATTTCCCCGGTGACGGTGACGGGCTCATCAAGCAGGTGAAAGACCTTGCTAGTTCGCTGGACCTCCCTTGGGATGAGACCGCAGCGAGGGATTTCTTCGATGAGAGTCTGGTGAGATATCGCTCGCCTTTGAGTGACTCCAGCCCTGTTTACGAACGATTGATCGAGAGCCGCGACCTTCCCGGAGAAGGTGCCGGCGATCAGCTTGAAGTCTTTGAATCTCAATTCTGAGCCTGAGTGGCCACTCGAAACGCATCTTGGGGTTCGTTTCGTTCAGCAACGAAGTCAACTCTGGGAGTTCCAACGTTTTTCGGGCGACGGGAAGCCTGAGGTTGTCGAAGTGTTGCCGGAGGGTGCCCGCCTGGGCGGTAGCCTCCGCCCCGGTATCACCCTGCACCAGATCGAAGCGACGAGTCCTCTAACAGTTGGCTCGACGCTCATGAGGGAGGGCCTGAGACCTCAAGGCATCGTGGTGCCCGGCCTCCTATCTGGTCGCTCATCCACAGATATCGAGTTCTTCTTTCGATCGGTGTACATCAGTTCCCATCCGCTGGCCGAACTCGCCATCGACACGCCCGATCCGACGGGTGCAGCGCTCCTTAGCGCATCTCCGGCGGCGATCGACCAGCCGCGCCCTGAGTTGGTCCGAGAGATCGCTGACGAATGCGGATGGGACTACGTCAGCGACAAGCGTTTGTCGGCTGGGCGTACCGGAATGTTCTTCCGTAAGCGAGTTTTGACTGACACCGAACTAGTCCCCGTGGTCGCGGACCTGCCCCAGCATCCCCGATTCCACAGCGTCGACCAGAGACTTTCCGTCGTCGAGGAGCTTCTCGGCCTGAGCGAACCGACCGCAGATCGACCTGGGGGCATGGATGAAGCGGACGCGATGGGCGCGCTCGAAGCCGAAAGGAAACACGCCGACGAAGCTGAACGGGCTCTCTACCGTCTGCGCAATCGGCGGAGTGTGAGGGTGGCCCTGGCCTTTCCGCGACCTTTCCAAGGACTCTTTCGAACGGTTCGAGCGTGGAAGAAAAGACGCTTGCCAGAAGGCTGAGGAAGCAACGGCCGGGGCCCACTTCATCTGGAGGCCCGTTGGTTTCGATCGTCGTGGCCAATCGTGATGGAGAAGGACATCTCCGCCGCCTATTTGAACACGCTCGAGAGGCGCACCCGCTATCAGGCGTTCGAAGTAGTACTCGTTGACAACGGTTCCTCCGATGGTTCACGGGGTTTGTTCGATGAGTGGAGCGGCCGCAAGAAACTCGTCTCGAACCTGCAGAATCAGAGCTTCTCAGCGGCCAACAATCAGGGCGTCCGAGCAGCATCCGGTGAACTGGTGCTTCTGGCAAACAACGACATCGAGCCCATTCACCCTGATTGGCTCGGTTTCATGGTCGAGTCTCTCGCAACGGGCGTTGCCGCCGTCGGGGCGATGCTTGTCTATCCCAGACGCCGGAAAACCAACAAGCCCCTAGCTCATCAAGACCTGACGATCCAGCACCTGGGTACAGGTTTCCAGTACTCCAAGTGGGGCGTTCGTGCTGTCAACAATGGCTCCGGACAGGACCCACTGTCGATTGTTGATCCGGACCTCCGGGAGGTCCCAGCAGTCACGGCCGCTTGCTTGCTGGCACGTCGGACGGATCTCCTGGCGATACCTTTCGACGAGACGTACTGGTACGGCTCCGAAGACTGGGATTTATGCCTGCGGCTGAGCAATCGCGGGAGAATCATCCTCGACGAAAGAGCCGTCTTGTTCCATCACGAGTTCGGTACCCAGGATCGCTACATGAATGAGGCATGGCTGGCGGAACGAACCAAGAACCACCAGTGGTTCAATGAGCTATGGGGGCCGCCCTTGATGCGCAAGCTCAGGATCGAGGCAGCGAAACCACGATCTGAATGGTTCTTCCGCGGAGACAGTGCACCGTCGGTTTGTTTGATCTCGGAGCCCGACGGTTGGACACACGAACTCGCCAACCGTCTGCACGACCAGGCAGAAATCCTCGGCTGGTCCGTGAGCGACGAACAGCGGTCCTGTGACGTCGCGATCGCGGTCACCCCACCCGACAATCCGCACTGGTTCGGCAGCATCGACATGTCCGTGGCCCTCGTCTTCGATCAGGAGTACGAATGGGCTCGGTCGGGAAACCTCGATGCGGCCAAGACGATCTTGGTGCCCAACCGAGTCGGTCAAGCTCGGGTGGAGGCTGTATGGGGATCCGGGATTGCCAAGACCGAGGAGTCGCTGAACACGTTGGATGGCACGCTCTTCTCCGATCTCCTCGAGGTGGTAGCGCCGCGACCAAACTTCATGAGGATCGGGGTCTCAACCTGCGCCCCTAACTGGAACAGGGCCAGGTTCTGGGGCGATACCCATCTCGCCCGCGGCTTGATGCGCTCGTTCCGCAAGCTCGGGCATGAAGCTTCCGAATTGAATGCAAGCGACTGGCAGGGCCGAAGGGCCGCGAGTTGCGATGTCGTCATCCACCTTCGCCGGTCTCAGGCGGCGACCCGTGGCCCGGGGTCAATGGAACCTGCTTTGGATCATCAGCCATCCCGACAAGCTCGAACCGGGCGAGTGCGACGACTACGACCTCATTGCGTCTGCCAGCCGACAGCACGCCGAACAGCTCAGTGCTGATCTCGGCCGCCCGGTGCATTACCTTGCCCAAGCAACCGACATCGACACCTTCAAGGCTGGATTTCATGATGCCTTGTATGAGGATGCGGTGCTCTATGTCGGAAACGCTCGCATTCCGCACCGGCTGGCACCTCGATGGTTGATGCGAAACAACAGGGCCTTCCAGCTGTATGGGAGGCTGTGGGATACCTTCCCGAAGCAGAGTTTGTCCGAGGCGAGTACACGCGAATCAGGACCTAGCTGCCGCCTACCGATCCGCTGCGGTCGTCGTCGCCGATCATCACGGCTCCATGCGCACGAGTGGCTTCGTGGCCAACCGGCTCTTCGATGTCCTGGCCTCTGGCGGTGTCGTCCTTTCCGACGACGTAACCGGCCTTCAAGAGGTTTTCGGGGAACTGGTGCCGACCTACTCAGACGCTCGGGAACTGGAAAGCCAGCTGCGCTTGCTCCTGTCTGATCCATCCCTGCGACGCCGGCTCGCCACCGAGGGCCGCCGGTTGGTCCTGTCGGGTCACACGCTTGATCATCGAGCTCGCCAATGGCTCGAATTGTTAGATCAGATCTGACCACCCGAATGGCCGCTCATAAGTTTTCCCGGATGACTTCAGTCGTCACCGTGACCACCCTGTCGAGGTCCTGGTCGGTGAGCTCGTTATGGAATGGAAGTCTGATCAAACGTTGCGACACGGAATCGGTCACAGGCAGGTCTCGCCACCGTGGCGCGTACTTCTGGCCACCGACGGACGAATGCAAGGGTACGTAGTGGAACGTGGCACTGATACCACGCTCACGCAACCCGTTGAGAATCTTTGGTCGAGAGCTCGTCGTGGGCAACAACAGAAAGAACATGTGATAGCCCGGCACTGAACCGTCAGGGACCGCTGGCACCCGGATTCCGAGCTCATCCTGGAGCGGAGCGAAGGCATTCATGTATGTGTCAAACACATGCCGACGCCGCTCGAGGACCGTCTCTCTCTGTTCGAGTTGGCCCAATAGGTACCCGGCGAGAAGGTCAGAGAGCCCAAAAGAAGATCCCATGTCTTGCCAGGAGTACTTGTCCACCTTTCCCTCGAAGAACGCCTTACGGTTGGTGCCCTTGTCACTGAGGACGTGCGCTCGTGACACGTCCGCTTCGTCGTTGATGATCAATGCGCCACCTTCGCCACAGGTGAAGTTCTTGGTCTCGTGGAATGAGAAAGTCGAGAAACGCCCGAATGTCCCAAGCTTCTTGTCTGCGGTCTGCCCGAAGAGACCATGGGCGTTGTCCTCGATGAGACTGGTCCGCTCCGTGGACAGATCCAAGAGACGAGGAACGGGCCGCCTATCCCCGCATAGTGGACTGTGACAATGGCGCACGTTCGGTCCGTGATGAGTGAGCTCACATCGTCGGGATCGAGCGAAAGGAACTGATCCTCGATGTCCGCGAACACCAGATCAGCGCCGACACGGGCAAAGGCCAATGCCGACGAAACAAAGGTGAAGCTTCGAACGATCACCTCGTCTCCGGGCTCGACCTCGGTGAGCAGCGCCGCCATTTCGAGTGCATCCGTGCACGACGTGGTGAGGATCACGCCCCGGGCTTCGAACCACTCATTGAGGAGGGTGGCCACACGTTCGGTGAATGGCCCGCCAGACGACGTATGGCCCTCGGCGACAGCCTCACGCATGTAGACGAGTTCGTTGCCCTCGATGGTTGTTTGGTTGAAGCGGATCGGGTTGTCGTTCATTGAGCCGACCCTCCTGATAACGCGAACGTCAACTTACCTGCAGACAGTGCGACAGACAGGTCGACAACCTTCATGACCGTGGAAAGAAGGTACCTGGAGCACGGCGAGATCCGAACGGTACCCTCATCGACGTGACCAACCTGGCGATGATTGCAACACGCTCGTCGAGCTGGACCTGGCGAATGGGTCGCCAACGGGCGCGGCGCATCAACCGTTGAGTGCTCGCGTGGCTCCGTTTCGCCGAGGTGGCGATGACATGAGCGCCGATCGACCCAACCTGTCGGTGGTCATACCCCGTGTTCCGGAGCGAGAACCTGCTCGCTGACACGGTGAACGAATTGATCGAGACGCTGGAAGGAGGGTCATTCGAGGTCGTGCTGGTCGACGACGGAAGCCCCGACGGATCGTGGGAGGTCGTCAAGCGCCTCGCTGCAGGCGACGCTCGCGTACGCGGCCTACGTCTCTACAAGAACCACGGGCAACATCACGCCGTTCTGGCGGGAATGTCAGTGGCACGTGGGGATTGGGTAGTCACGATCGACGACGACGGACAGAATCCCCCCACCGAAATCAAGGCGCTCATGGACGACGTCGACGGTCACGACCGTTGTCTTGGGCGTTTCCGGGAAAAGCGGGCACACGGGATGCGGCGCTTCGGGACCAGGGCTGTGCGGTGGCTCAACATCAAAGTATTCGGAATGCCCCAGGACTTCCATGTCTCCAATGTCAGGCTCATGCGAAGGGACGTCGTTGACCGAATCCTCTCCGATCGAACGGCGTTCCCGTATGTCACAGGCCAGGCGTTGCTTCACTCAGCCAGCCCATCCTGGGTCTACGTGGACCATCGACCCCGACTACCCGATGGCAAATCCAACTACACGGTGGCACGAATCGCAGTTCTGCTCCTCAACATCCTCTTTGCATACTCGGTCTGGCCACTTCGGGTAGCCGCTGCGCTCGGCTTCGCTGTCTCCGTGCTCAGTCTGCTGGCAGGGCTCACCTATCTGGTGATGGCACTCGCCGGCCGGCTTCAGGTCGAAGGATGGGCGACTGTCGTGGTTCTCATCGCCACACTCGGTGGAGTGACCATTGGGATGCTTGCGATGTTGGGCGAGTACGTCATCCGTATCCTTACCCAAACCGCGGTCTGTCACAGTTCACTATCAGCGAACGTGTTGGCTTCGGTGGGTGAGCGTGGCGCGATAATCATCGGAGGCCAGCGTTGCGGTTCGACTCTTCTGGCGCACTTGCTCGCCGATCACCCCGACATTCGTTTGGCTCCAACCCGAACGACCAGAGCCCAAGTTCTTCCTCCGTCGGGCGGCGTAGCGAGTACCACCGACTCCACTTTCCGATAGAGGCTCCGTTGCTCTTGGAGAAGTCGACCACTTATCTTCGAGCGACCGGATAGCACGCGACGGATGAAAATGTTCCAAGGGGGAGTTCGACCGATCGTAATACTCCGGGATCCGGTCGAGCGGGCCATTTCCAACTGGATGTTCTCGAGGCAGAACGGTCTTGAGGATCTGCCGGCCCAGGTACGCGTTCTCGAAGGAGAGCGAAATGCGCCCATATCCGGATTCAATGTCCACTTCGCCTTTCCACTACCTACGTCGCAGCAACTACACCGACTCTTCTTCGGCCATGGATCGAGTCAATCAGCATCGAAGGGATGTCTTTTCTCCTCTTCGAATCACTCATTGGCGACCCTGAGAAAGTAGTAATGGCCCTGCAGGCAGAACTCGGGTTGATCGCTCACAAACCGGCGAGCATTTGTCGTGTCAATTCCTCTGACCCAACGGAGGCCGTCGGCCAAGACCTCATCGCCCGCCTTCGGGTGACGCTTCGCCCCCGAAGCCGAGGCGATTGCCAGGTTCATCCCCGGAGGTCGATTTGTTCTGGCCGACGCTGGCCTAGACAGGGTCTGCAGGTTTGTATTGCCCTTTCCGTCGAGCAACAACGATCAGACTGCTTCCGAACCGGATTCTTCGCCTATCCAACGTGTTCAGTTCTCTAGCAAGGGCCCGATCGAAAAACTCGCCGATTCGCCGGATGGTCTCTGATGCTCATCCGCTCGAACACCCCCCGCCTTTCGCAAGCGGAGCATGCTTGGGATGGTACGAATGGTGAGAATCGGGAGCGGCAGCATCGAGAAGAAGTACGAATCGAACTCGACATCGAGCTGTGCAAGTTCACAGACCTTGCGAAGAGATGCGGCCGTGTATCGCCTGAAGTGTCCCGAGCGCTCGTCCTCTCCTGACCACAGCCACATGTGGGCGGGGACCGTGATGTAGATCCGACCGTGGGGTCAAGAAGCTCAGCGATGTGCTCGAGAAAGCCGAGGTCATCTTCGACGTGCTCGAGCACATCGAAGAGGGCAACAGCCTCCAGCGTTTCACTCCGGAATCCAGCTGTCGTCAATGTTGCGTTTACCACCGGCCCGAGGCCGCGTGCTAGAGCGGCTCTGGCACCATCCTCCCCGGGCTCTACGAGGATGGCCTCGATGCCCGCGTGCTCTCAGTTCGCGCACCATGTCCGTTGCCCCCGCCCACGTCGAAGACGCGGCCGGTGGGCGGAAATCGAGACAAAACCGTCGCGAGCACTGCGGCTCGATGCCTGAACCAGAAGGAAGTGTCTTCTATCTCGGCCAAGGCCTTGTGAGCGTCCACCGGATATGACACATGTGCATCCCCTGTTGATGTCCAGAGCCCGGGTTCTACCTCGGCAAGCGACGTGGCGAGTCTCGACAGGTCGATCATCGATGAATTTGGCCCGAGTTACGCCTCGACACACCTAGGGGCATATCTCATCGGTCTGGTGTTCGGATCAGACGTCTCGCTCCCATCCGACTTGGTCGGTGTCGTGGCTGCAGGGAGTACGGTGGCCCTTGGTGGGCTGTTCTCTACGTTGTTGTTGATAGCCGTCGGCCGTGGCGGAGCCGTCATATTCCCCTGGGTAGGCGCCCTTGTTGTCGGTTTCGCTTGGGCCATTCTCGGTCCGGGACCACCACTTGGTCGTGTGACCTGGGCATTCCTAGTCGCTGAGGTCGTGGCATTTGTTCTGATGCATCCAATCGTCAGTTGGACTGGTGCATACGGCCGGCCCGAGGGGTCACCGAGCACCGTGGTAACAGACGAGTCGGCGACGACGTAAGAAATGTCGATCTACGAGGAGCTCGACTGGCTACCCAGCGTGCCTGCCTAGCTCACTCCCTTTGGGATCGAAAAGATCGCCAACCCTGTTCCATCGGCGCCTATGCCCCAATGCTGAATGTCGTACGCCTCCATCAGCCTTTCTATTGCTATGGGGAAATGCCCGGTGGTGTGGTGCATAAACGGAACGATGAGGTAGTCGAACTGACCGATGACTTCCGCATCTCGCTCGAAGGCAAACTTGTAACTCGGGTCCTCCTCCGCTCTCCGCTCTTGTAACCGCTGGATAGTGCCAGTTACCACGGACATCATCGCTGTAACGAGCGAGGTAGTAGTCCAACAGTGGGGTCGGGCGAAATGACGGCTCGTAAATCACGTAACTGGAATCCGCATTGGACTCAACGATATCGACTATGTCACGTGCGGCCCACGCCAATCGGCCTTTGGCTCGGTAGCCGCCGCATATCCCTGCGGGAGTACCAACAACCCAATAGCCGCCATACCAAGCACGACCGCCCATACCTTCTGAGAGAGGTTTCGATCAGGTGCAACGCCGCGAATACGTCCCGTAAGATTTGTGATTGCTTGAGCAACCTTTTCCACACCTAACACGAGCAGGGGGGAAGAGGAACCACGCTTGCGACGAAGTATCTGTCGGAGTAAAGCGCAACTCCTGCAACAAGGAATGCAAGGTACAGGATCACCACAGGGAGCACCATCCAACTGAGAAGGTAGATTGTCGTCCAGGCTTCGATACGTTCCAGACACGAGGTGGTACGTCTCACTACAGCGGAAACGGCACCCACTACAACCACAACGACCAGCGCCAAAGCGACCCACCCGATGATCCCTGGCATTCTGATGTTGGGTGATACAACACTGTCCAACAGGGTGGAAAATGGGTTCGGGAGCTCGCTCGCAGCCCGCGATCGTGAAGGGTCCCGAGCGCTCGCCAAATTCCCTGAGCAGATTCCGGCCCCACACACCTACGAAGATGGCGGCCTGCATGCCGTACAAGACCGCGACACAGCCGATTCCCTTTAGCCAATTCCGCGGGCGCATCGCGCACAGCACGAAAACGCAAGCGACCAGTCCTTGAGCAGCCCAAAAGAACGCGTTGTAGTAATGAGTCAATAGAAGTGCGGAATTCGCGACAACGAAGATCGACCCCGTCGGGGAAACAAGGGCAAGTCTCCAACCTTCTTGCATCCCCCTGCGCAGAATGCGTAACAGCAGGTATGAGGATACGGTCACGAGGAACATCGTCTGCGCATAAGGCCGCGTTTCGAGGCTGTAATAGAAGGGTGTGTACATCAAGTTGAAAGTGATAACTGAAGCAATGGCAATCCTTTTGGAGAAACCAATGCGCAGCAGCAAGTAGAGGAAGAGACCTGCGAGTGTTATGTAGATGATCGACAGGAGACGCGTCGCAACCTCGGAGTCGCCGAGCCAGTTCATCCATTCGTAGAGGATCACGAAGTACAAAGGTGGGTACACGGTGATGTTTGCCAGGACACGCACCAGCTCTTGAAGACTCTCGTTCCACCCCCCGTGGATCGTCACTGCGTACAGTTCGTCGAGCCAATAAGACTGGCGGTCCGCGATGAAGAGGCGAGTCAGGAACGAGCCAATTAGCACCGCCAATAACAGCGATTCCGAACTCACCCACCCCCAGACTCGCTCTCCGAACGCCCTTATGTGGGAGGGCTCGGTCGCCGATTCCCCTCCTACGACCTCGGCTGCCGTGCCGGCTTTCGTACCGCCCGAGATCATGCTGGATATGTGCGTTGGCAGCTGGCGATCAGGCACGCCGGCGAGTCGACGTTCATAGCTCCGATATCCCCTGGGAGGGGAGGATGGATTGCGTATCGGCTCATCGGGACGCGTTCCAGTTCATTCTCTGTCTTGGTGATTCGGGACATGGTATCGGTCCCGGCAGAGATGTCCGCAGTCTCGTGTGTTCGCTTGGTTCCCGTCGAGCATGGGTGCGACTCTTCCGCGGTCAGCCAAATCCGAAGTCTCCTCGCCGACCCCGGAGCATCCTTCCTTGGAACGGATGGTGATGCGCCGCCCTCTCGGTATGCTGCGACTGCCATGGAGCTCGGCGTTCCCCTCCCTCCCGTCGGAATGCGTCGAGGGAATGGACCTCTCAAATACGACGATGACTACTTCATCGAATCGGCGCGTCAGGATGTCGAGCATCTCGTCAGTCTCGGCCTGGTGCCGGGTTCACGCTTCCTTGACTTCGGCTGCGGGCCGGCCGACTAGCAGTGGGCCTCATCGCCTCCGGCTGGTCTGGTTCCTACCTGGGCGTCGAGGTGAGCCAACCCCAAGTCCATTGGGCCACGGAGTCGATCACGTCACGTTTCCCGGACTTCCGGTTCGTCCACGTCGATGCAGCCAATGACCGCTACAACCCCGACGGGTCTCAGATTCCCGGCCTCCCCAGCGAAGATGACTCGGTCGACCTTGTTGCTGCCTTTTCCGTCTTCACCCACATGTTGAGTGACGACACAAAGGCCTATCTGCGAGAGTTCCGGCGGGTACTCGCCCCAGGCGGCAACGCCTTCGTGACCGTTTTCATGGCGGACGGGGTCCCCGATGAAACCGAAAACCCGCCTTGGTTCGGCGACTGGACGGGACGGCTTCACTGTGTGCTCTACTCGACCGACTATCTCAAGGACCTGATCGCTATGGCAGGAATGACCTTGGACAGCGTCCTCCCGCGGAGAGAGGGGCACAAGCAGGACGAGCTGCTTTTACGACCCGCTTGATAGCCCGTCTGTCACCGCGGATCTGTGGCTATTCCCGGATCGTCCGAACTCTAGGCGCTCTGATGGCCTAGAGGCTTTAGCCGATGAACGGCCTAGGGTGGAGACGAGCCCATCCACTCAGGACTTGGGACTCCGCTACCGATAATCGTCCTGATGCACCACCCTTCCCGTCGCCTGCCCGAGCGTCTCCTCGTCGTATTCGCTCTGGTGCTTGCCACCACCCCGCTGCTGCCACGACCCGTCGAGGCTGCGACGGAGAAGCCCATGCTTCTCGGTTTCGCTTCCGGCCTGGAGTGGAGAACGGCAATCACCACCCTCACACAGCAAGCCGGCAAACCCCCCGCCATCTATCAGCTCTTCTTCGAAGTCGAACGTGATTGGACCCCCGAGCCGATAGTCGAGCTGCTGACGGAGGTCGAGGGACGCGGAATGACTCCATATCTGGAGATGACCGCCGAGGATCTGGGTGCGCTGAATGGCGGCGCCCTCGACACCAAGCTCGCGCCAGATGGCGAACGTCCTCGCCGGCTGGCTCCAGGAGCGTCCCGGCCGGACGATGCTCATCGCTCCACTACCGGAGATGAACGGGAATCATCCCTGGTCAGGCCAGCCTCACGGCTACAAGGCCGGATATCGGCGCATACGGGCCGCCTTGCTCGACGAGGGACTGACTCCTCAGCAGATCCGGTTCCTGTTCGCTCCATATGGGGACAACAGTCACGGCTTCGGATACGAGGACTACTACCCCGGCGACGAGGTCGTCGACGTGATCGGCTTCGCCAAGATCAACAACGGGCGTCCGGCGTGGCGCGACTACGAGTTCACCTTCGGACGGTACATCGACGAGCTGCGCACCCAGATCTCGCTGACCAAGCCGATCCTCATCACCCAGACCGCATCCATCGAGACCGGTCCGAACGGCGAGTCCCGGGATCAATGGCTCGACGACATGTTCACCAGGCTGAAAGCGCACGACCAGGTGATCGGTGCCGATCTACTTCAATCGCGATCGTCCCGAGAGGAACCTCGACTTCCGGGTGCGTGGACAACGGGCAACTCGACCCGGCCTTCCGCGACGGCTACAGGACGTGGAGCCCACCCAGTCGAGGCGTCATGGATCTTCGACGGTCGCATGGATGCCTGGGTCCGGGATCGGGAGGCCAGGTTCGGCGGATTCCTCGACGCCCATGGTCACAAATTCGAGGCCGCCATCGATTGGCTGGCTGGCCGAGGGAATCACCAAGGGGTGCAATCCACCGCTGAATACGCGGTTCTGCCCCGATGACAACGTCACACGGGGGCAGATGGCGGTGTTCATCGCCCGTGCCCTGAACCTGCCCCCCGCCACCAGCGGACCATTTCACCGATGACCGAGGGGCAGTTCTACGAAGACGCGGCCAACCGGCTCTTCGAATCCGGGATCACGCAGGGTTGCGGGCCAGGCGCCTACTGCGGCGGACGACGCGATCACCCGGGAGCAGATGGCGGCTTTCCTGGCGCGCACGTTCGACCTTGCGCGCCGCCCGGCAGCGACTTCTTCGTCGACGACCGATCGTCGATCTTCGAAAGTGCCATCAACAAGGTTGCGAGAGCCGGGATCACCCTGGGATGCAACCCGCCTGACAACGACCGTTCTGCCCGACCGATCTCGTGACACGAGGCCAGATGGCGGCGTTCCTTCGTCGGTCGCCGCTCGGACTGACGGGGCCGAGCGGCTCGATCAGTTCTCAGTCAATCGATGGTCGGCGATGATCTGCGGCGAGATCTCGCGGCCCGGGTCTCGAAGGAGTGTCGCTCCCTGACGACCGCACCCAGCTTCTCGACGAGTGGCCCGCATCCCATCGGGATCGCCGAGCAGCTCGACCGACGAGCGGGTTCAATTCCTCCGGAGCTCGGCGTAGGTCGGCACGTCGGACAAGCCCAGCGAATCGAGTCCCCGGGCTCGAGTTCGTCACCGGCAGGGCACCTGCGGCGATCGCTTCGAACACGCGGCTGTTCACCGCGCCCCATCCGACAGTGGTGCGATTGAAGTCGTCCAACACGACACTGAGCGCCCCAATAGACCCTCGGGAAGCTCGAAGAAATGCACGGGCCCCGGTCATAGCGTGCCAGCTCCGACGGGAGCCCGGCCGGCTGGCCGTGGATTCTCAGCGGGAAATCGATTGGCATCGACCGAAGGGCGCGGTAGACGTCGCGCTCTCTCCCCCACTGGTTCACGGTCGACACCACTCCGACCCGATGTCGGGTAGCGCCCGGGTCCGGCTGGAACAGCTCGAGGTCGACTCCGATGGGAAGGACATGGACGGGGCCGGCGAAGTGCCGCTCGAATTCATCCGCGGCCGCGGGGGAAGAGCAGAGGATGGCATCGAACCGATCCAGCTCGGGATGGGTGAGCCAATTCATGAACTCGTTCCGTGCCCATCCAATGACCTTCGGGCCCGGCACGAGACCTGGAGGGTCGGAACGCAGGCATCATGGCCACGACCCATCGCGGCGTCGTGTGATGACTCGGTACCAGTGTCCCTGGTCGAGATAGCCGACGCTGAATCGGCGACGGCGCAGATATCGCCCGAGTCCCGTCGCCACGAACAGATCACCGCGGCCCTCCGCCAAAGCTGGTCGTCGAGACCATGAAGACCGTGCCCGGCATCGCCAGGCTCGGGCAGGTGAGCGATCTCAGCCTGATACTCGTTCCAGAGCGGATGCGGCTCCGCGGGAGGCGACGCTTCGACGAAGACGCTCTCCGGGCGTCTTCTCGGTCGCAACCGACGGCGACGACGGCTGCCACGTCCTTCGCCGGAGACAACGGGCGAGCCAGTCGACGCAAGGCTTTGCCCGCCGCCCATGTCTTGCTCTCGTAGATCGACTCGATCCGGCGTTCCGCCTGGTTCAGGGCTCGTTTCAGCTCCCGCGAGCGAGCGATCTCGTCATCCAGGCGGTGCGGTCAGGTCGGCACGGATGACCCGGAACTCTTCGATGACCCTGGTCAGCTCGGAGTCGACGTCCAGCTCGTGCCGAGCCGAGCCGATCATCGTCTTCTGGTGTCGACGGCTCGGACGGCGCTTCCCCGGGAGGACTGCTCACGCCAGCCCCTGGGCCCTCATCTCTTTCCGGCGCTGCTGGACGAAGGCCCGATACTGTTCGACGACCTCCTCGGCGCTCGCCGATCGCCACCAGCTCTCCCCGGTCGAGCCACGCGGCCCGGTCGCAGAACTCCGCCAGCTGGCGGACCGCATGGCTCACGAAGACGATGCTGCCCGACTTGCTCAACAGCTCGTTCATCGTGGCCATGCTCTTCTCCTTGAAGCCCTCGTCTCCGACGGCCAGGACCTCATCGAGGAGGAGGATCTCCGGATCGAGATGCATCGCTACGGCAAAGGCCAGTCTCGAGAACATCCCCGACGAGTAGGTCTTCATCGGCCGGTAGATGGCCTCACCCAGCTCGGAGTACTCGACGATCTCGTCGTAACGCTCGTCGACCTGCTTCTTGGTCAGACCCGGCCACGAGACCACCGAGGTAGATGTTGCGGCTCCCGGAGAGCTCGGCGTTGAAGCCAACCCCGAGCTGGAGGAGCGTGGACATCCGCCCCCGGACCACCACCCGACCGTCATCGGGCCGCAAGGTCCGGGCCATGACACGAAGCAGGGTGCTCTTGCCGGCACCGTTCTGTCCGACGATCCCGAAGGCCTCACCCTTCTGCACTTCGAACGAGACCGACTTCAGGGCCTCGACCAGTTGCGTCTCCTTGTGACGGAAAGTGGCCAGGGAGCGGCGCAGGGTGGGTCGCCGATCGACATAAGGGCGGAAACGAACGGAGACATTCTCCACCTTGAGGGCAGGCCGGCTCACAGGTACCTCACCATCCGACCCTCGTACTTGATGAACATGGCGATGCCGACGACACCGGCCACGACAGCACCAGATCACCGCTGCAATCAGGTCGGCCCTGTTCCAGCGGGTATCCGAGCAGTGCGGTCCGGTACACGGCGATGATCGGAGAACATCGGATTGAGCCGGAACAGGCTCTGGGCCGTTTCGGACATGCCCGTGAGCATGCTGAGCGGCCAGATGATCGGCGACGTGTAGAGCCAGATCCTGTTGAGGTAGGGGATCAGGTTGTTGATGTCCCGGAACGGGACTGCGAGCCGGGCGGTGGCCGCGGCCAACCCGAGGTTGAACAGGATCTGAAGCGGAAGGGCAACGAGCAGCAACAGGATCTCCGGCCCCGGGACGACGCCGGCAAATGGGATGACGATGGCGTAGAACACAACCAGCGAGGCGAGAAAACCGAAGGTCGACTCGAGGAGGAAGGCGATGGGCAGGATGAGGCGGGGGAACCTGATGTTCACCAGCAGCTTCGAGTTCGAGAGGATCGAGGCCGCCCCGCCGCTCAGGGATTGACTGCTGTAGTGGAAGACGAACATCCCCGAGAGCAGGTAGGCGATGTCGCGCTCGCTGGGAAAGATGAGCCCGAAGATGAAGAAATAGACCAGACCGAGAAGAAGCGGGTTGAGCACCCACCACACCAGGCCGAGGAAGGTCGAGGCGTTGCGGGCCTTGATGTTGCCCCGGGCGAAGAACCAGACAAAGTCCCTTCGCCGCCACAGCTCGGACATGTACTCGTTGAAACGGCGGGCGTAATAGACCGGCGAGGTCGTCGTGGTCATGATCCGGTGCCCACCGCCTCGACGATTTGAGCGGCCAGTAGCTCTCGGCTGAGGTAGCCTTCGGAATCCAGTCTCAGATCCGGGTTCTCGGGTGCCTCGTAGGGGGAATCGATCCCGGTCATGTCTTCGATCTCGCCGGCACGGGCACGGGCGTAGAGGCCCTTGGGATCTCGCCGCTCGCATACCTCGAGCGAGGCATCGACGAACACTTCGACAAAAGCCAGACCTGCCTCCTCATGTGCCTCCCGGACCATCTTCCGGTCTGCGGCGAACGGTGAGATCACGGGGACCAACACCACCAGACCGGCATCAGCCATGAGCCGAGCCACCTCACCAACCCGTCTCACGTTCTCACTGCGGTCCGCGGCCGCGAAGCCGAGATCGGAATTGAGGCCGTGACGCAGGTTGTCCCCGTCGAGGACGTAGGCGGCCCGACCGGCCTGCACCAGCATCATCTCGGCCGAGTAGGCGATCGTCGACTTCCCGCTGCCGGAGAGACCTGTCATCCACACGGTCACGCCCTCGCCGCCGGTCGTGTCCACCCGATCCGATGGCGTCACCGACCCGCGATGCCAGACGACGTTCTCGCTCACGACCCCTCACCGGTGATCATCCCCGCCCCCACAGTGACATTGCTCGATTCGTCGACGAGGACGAATGAGCCGGTCTCACGATTTCGGCGGTACTCGTCGAAGAAGAATGGCGTGGTGGAACGGAGTCTGACCCGACCGATCTCGTTCAAGCCGAGCGAATCCGATGACTCGTCACGATGCAACGTGTTGACGTCGAGGCGGTATTGAAAGTCCCGCACCATGGCCTTCCCCCAACGTGTCGTGTGCTTGATGGCGTATTTGGCGCCGACCCTCAGTGGGGGCCCATCCGACATCCAGGCCACCATGGCGTCGATGTCCTGGGAGGCGTGAGGCTGGTTGTGCGGTCGGCACAACATGTCCCCGCGCGATACGTCGATGTCGTCATCGAGGGTGATCACCACCGACCTGGGAGGCGCCGCCTCTTCCAGCGGTCCGTCAAAGGTTTCGATCGAGCGGATCGTGGTCGTGAAGCCGCTGGGAAGGACCATGACCTCGTCACCCCTCTTGATCAGCCCTCCGGCGATCTTGCCGGCGTAGCCCCTGAAATCCTGGTACTCGCGCCGGTGGGGCCGGATGACGTACTGGATCGGGAACCTCACATCGATCATGTTCTGATCGCTGCCGATGTGGATGTCCTCGAGCAAGCTCGAGAACCGTCGGGCCGTGGTACCAGGGCATGTTGAGCGACTGGTTCACCACATTGTCACCCTCTAGGGCCGACACCGGCACGAACCGCAGATCGTGTATCTCGAGTCGGTTGGCGAACTGACGGAACTCGTCGACAAGCTCGTCGAAGCGCTCCTGGGACCAGTCGACGAGGTCCATCTTGTTGACGCACAACACCAGATGGGGGACGCCAAGGAGAGAGGCGAGAAAGGAGTGACGTCTGGTCTGCTCGAGGATGCCCTGCCTTGCGTCCACCAGGATGAGAGCGATGTTCGCCGTCGACGACCCGGTGACCATGTTCCGTGTGTACTGGATGTGACCGGGGGTGTCGGCCAGCACGAACTTGCGCTTCGGGGTGGCGAAATAGCGATAGGCGACATCGATGGTGATCCCTTGCTCCCGCTCGGCGCGGAGGCCATCGGTGAGCAGGGCCAGGTCGACGTAGTCGGTGCCGCGCTTGCGGCTGGCGTCCTCCACCGCCTCGAGCTGGTCCTGGAAGATCTGCTTGGAGTCGAAGAGGAGCCGACCGATCAGGGTGCTCTTTCCGTCGTCGACAGACCCGGTGGTTGCGATGCGCACCAGTTCGGTCATCAGAAGTAGCCCTCCCGCTTCCGATCCTCCATGGCGGCCTCGGCGGTTCGATCGTCGGCACGGCTGGCGCCACGCTCGGTGATTCGTGTGACGGCCACCTCCTCGATGATCTCCCCAACTGACGAGGCAGTGGACTCGAACCCACCGGTGCAGGTCATGTCTCCCACGGTCCGGAACCGCACGATGGCCTCGAACACCTCCTCGCCGTCGATGAGGTTGAGATAGGGCGACTCGGCCATGAGCATCCCGTCCCGCTCGAAGACGCGCCGGCGATGCGAGAAATAGACCGAAGGCAACTCGATCCCCTCATCTTCGATGTACTGCCAGACGTCCATCTCCGTCCAGTTCGAGATCGGGAAGACCCGCATGTGCTCGCCCTTGCGATGCCGTCCGTTGTAGAGGGACCAGAGCTCAGGCCTCTGGCTCTTGGGGTCCCATTGGCCGAACTCGTCCCGGAACGAGAACACCCGCTCCTTCGCCCGAGCTTTCTCCTCGTCACGGCGCGCCCCACCGAAGACCACGTCGAAACGATGCTTGTCGATCGCGTTGAGGAGGGTCTCGGTCTGAAGACGGTTCCGGGAAGCCCGGGGCCCGGTTTCTTCGACCACCCGGCCCTGGTCGATGGCCTCCTGGACCGAAGCGACGATGAGATCGGCCTCGAGCTCGGTCACGATCCGATCCCGGAACTCGAGCACCTCATCGAAGTTGTGCCCGGTATCGACGTGCATGACCGGGAAGGGAAGACGCGCAGGCCAGAAGGCCTTTACAGCGAGTCGCAGGACGAGGGCGGAGTCCTTGCCCCCGGAGAAGAGGAGAACAGGATTCTCCGATTCGGCAACAGCTTCGCGGATGATGTGAATCGACTCCGATTCGAGGGCGCGAAGATGGCTCGATTGTGATGCTGACACCGGAGAAATGGTAAAGCTCCCGGGGCGGGTAGACATACTTTCGGGGGATTCCGGCGATCCAGAGCATCAGCACTACTCTCGCCTCGTGGTCGCCGCAGCCGTCGCCGCCATAGCTCTCGGCCTGCTCGGGTTGGCCGGGATGGCCAAGATGGCGGATCCAGTCCCAACCGTCGGTGCCTTGCGCGCTGCTCGCCTCCCCTCGTCGAAATCTGTCGTCTGGATCCTGGGGCTTGCCGAGGTGTTGGTTTCCGTTGTCGGTTTGGTCCTGGGTGGGCCCTGGGTAACGGGCGGCGTGGTGCTCTATGCGGGGTTCGCCGCATTCACGTGGCTGGCCCTGCGGGCCGACCTTCCCATCCAGAGTTGCGGCTGTTTCGGGCGGGAGGACACCCCTCCGTCCTGGTTCCATTTCGGCTTCAATGTCGTCAGTCTGATCGCCCTCGGTGTCGTTGCGATCACCGGGACGGCCGTCATTCCGACCGATGACTCCATGTCGACCCTCATCGCCTATGTCGTCTTTGTCGCCATCGGGGTCTACCTTGCCTACCTCCTCCTATCCCGCCTACCTCAAACCATGGCCTTGACCCGGACCGAATGAGCACGCGACTCGTATCCGCCGCGAGCCGCGCTCTCGACACCCGCACCTCGCGCCGCGGCTTCCTCCGCCGTGCGGCCATGGTCGGCACCGCTCTCGTCGCTGCGCCGGCCGCCTACATCCTTCGTCCAGGCAGCGCCTACGGCGCCGTCGTGCCGAGCCAATGCGGCGGAGGGGCCAGATGCAACGATGGCTGGACCGATTTCTGCTGCAACATCCACGGGGTCAACACCTGCCCACCCGGGAACGTGGTCGCCGGATGGTGGCGGGCCGAAGGCAACACCTTCTGCGACGGTCGGAGTCGCTACTACATGGACTGCAACGCGGCGGATTGCGGTGGATGCAGCTGCGGCGGCTCCGGCACCTGCTCCGACTCGTGCGTGAACTGCAACTGCCAGTGCAACCACGACAACTGCAGTGAACGCAAGGTGTGCTGCACCCGGTTCCGTTACGGCCAGTGCAACAACGATCTCCCTTGCATCGGGCCTATCACCTGTCGGGTGGTCACCTGCGTTCCTCCCTGGGAATGGGACTCGACCTGCACCACAACGAGCGCCGTGTCCCAGTCGACATACAGCCACAACGCCGCAGGACTGCTCCCCGACACCACCCCCAAGGGCCCTTACCGCGCCCGGCCGGCTGTCGTCAGCGGCACCACGTTCCAGTTACGCAATGCCTTGAGCAGCGGAGGACCCAACCAGACCTTCGACTTCGGCCTGCCCGGCGACTACCCGGTAGCCGGGGACTTCTCGAA
Source organism: uncultured Acidobacteriota bacterium (assembly GCA_963843585.1). Classification (GTDB taxonomy): domain Bacteria; phylum Actinomycetota; class Acidimicrobiia; order Spongiisociales; family ZC4RG35; genus JARDZU01. The sequence continues at coordinate 217,161 of CAWJLJ010000019.1, read as the reverse complement.
CGCCGGGGTGAGGACCATCGGGATGGTGCGCAACACCCGACATGGCGTGGCCGGTGTCGGCAACCTCGTCTGGTTCCTCCGTCAAGTGGAAGGCCCGGGCAGCCCCAATCTCGTCATCGAATACGGGAAACCTGGTGACATCCCGGTCGTCGGGGACTGGAACGGCAACGGCGTCCACACGATCGGCGTGGTGCGGGGCAACAGATGGCTGTTGCGCAATTCGAACCGTGCGGGAGAACCCGACATCGACTTCGTATTCGGCCAACCAGGCGACATCCCCGTGGTCGGGGACTGGAACGGTGACGGCCACACCGGGATCGGCGTCGTGCGAGGGGACCGGTGGATCCTGCGCAACGCGGTCTCAGCCGGCCCAGCGGACCGCGACTTCACCTTCGCCGGGAACGGCAGGCCTGTCACCGGCGACTGGGACGGCGATGGCCGCACCGGGGTCGGCTGGTTCAACGCCGGCACGTGGACGATTCGCAATATCGGGTCGACTGCGTCCACCACCTTCACATTCGGCGGGAATGGTTTCCCGTTGACCTGGGGACGGAACGCCTGATGACGGCGATTGTCATCATCGAAGGCGTGGTGATCATCCTCCTCGCCATCCTCGTCGCCGGACTGCTCAAGAGCCACGCCGAGATCCTCCGACAACTCGCCGCACTCGGCGTCACCGAGGAGGGGGCGGTCACGGTGGGGACGCCCCAGACCAGACCCAAGACCACAGGTTTCGAGAAGGCCCCGTCCAACACGCTGCGTGGGGTAGGGCTCGACGGCGCCGATCAGAGCATGAGCCTGGTCCACGGCCGGGGCAACACGTTGGTGGCGTTCCTCTCCTCGGGATGCCTGAGTTGCCAGACGTTCTGGACCGAGTTCCAGGGCGATTTCGAGTTGCCCATGCCCGACACGCGGACTGTGATCGTCACCAAAGGCCCTGGGTCCGAATCAGCGGCCAAGTTGGTCGACATGGCGCCACCGCGGGTCCCTTTGATCATGTCGGACGAGACCTGGGAGACGTTCCGGGTCCCGATGACCCCATATTTCCTCCTCGTCGACGGCCAGGGGATGGTCATCGGGGAGGGCGCGGCCTCGAGCTGGCGGCACCTTCTCGGGCTCCTCCGCCAGTCTGCTCGCGATGCGGTGCCGGTCCGCCTCGACCCGTCCGGCCGCGAGGAATTCACCGATCAGCAACTCCGTCAGGCCGGCATCGAGCCAGGCGACCCGTCGCTCTACTCGAACCCGCTCGAGAAGGGATCCTGAGATGCCTCAATTGACCCGCAGCGGGATCGCAGTCGAGGTCCCTGACGACTGGGAAGGCTCGATCTCGGGAGGCGACTTCCAGCTCCAATCGGACGGCGCCGTGGAGCCGACCGTCATGCATGTGGCCTCCTTCCCGCTGCCCCCCGAACGCGGTTCATTCGGCACCGGTGCGGTGGAGCTGATGAATGGCACCGATGTGTTCATGACTCTTTTCGAATACGGCCCGGAGAGTGCCGGAACACCTCTGTTCGAAGCCGAGGGGATACCCCGTCAGCTCGCGGCACGCGAGTTCGATCGCAACGCGCTGCAACGTGCGATGCCGGGCCAGTCCGGTCTGCAGCGATTCTTCACCCAGAATGGTCGCGCCTTCTGTCTCTACGTCGTCCTCGGCTCCCACGTCGATCGCGCAGACATCCTTCCCAGCGTGAACGCCGTGCTCGAGACGCTGGAGATCGAATGATCGCCCGGAGAAGGGCCCTCGTCTCGGTGACCGTGGTGGCGCTGGTTGCCATCGTTGTCGCCCTCTTCCCGGGCCGCGCCGAAGCCCTCACCGTCAGTGGCCGCTTCACCGACGACAACGGGCACCCGTTGGAGAACGGGATCGAGGCGATCGCCAGTGCCGGCATCACCTTCGGATGCAATCCCCCGGCGAACAATCGCTACTGCCCCGACGACACCATGACTCGGGCCCAGGCCGCTGCCTTCGTCGCCAGGGCGCTGAACCTGCCCGAGAGCGACGACGACTTCTTCGACGACGACAACGGGCATGCCCTCGAGGGCGCCATCAATCGCCTGGCCGAAGCGGAGATCACGCTTGGGTGTAACCCTCCGGCCAACACGAGGTTCTGCCCCAACCGAGGGCTGACACGCGCCGAGTTCGCCGCATTTCTCGCCCGCGCCTACGAACTGCCCGAAACGAGCAGCGACCGGTTCGTCGACGACGACGGCCATGTGCTCGAGGGCGCCATCAACCGGGTAGCCGTTCAGGGGTGGACCTTCGGTTGCAATCCCCCGACCAACGACCGGTATTGCCCCAACGATCGTTTGACCAGGGCCCAGAGCGCCGGGTTCGTTCGTCGGGCACTCGAGCTCCCCATACCCGGGATCGTCGTCCCGCTGTCGGAGTGGAATCGCTCGGCCTGTTCCCGGGGCGGTGGCCGTTGCACCCTCAGCCTCGCCGTCGGGGCCGGGACCAAATACCGCATCGACGAAGGGCTGTTTCAGGTGCTCCCATATCGATCAGGGGAGGAGGCCGCCTTCACGTCGGGCGACACCAGTTTCCGCCTCACCCTCGATGGGAACCCGGTGTCGCTGTCGGCGCGCCCTCTCCGGACCAACGGCTCGATCGCCGAGCGGGCGTGGGTGTCGACGATGACGTTCTCCGGCGGGACCCACACGTTGGTCGCTGTATGGCGATGGGCGGGCGTTGTCGTGCAGGAGACGACAGCCCGGGTCACCGCATCCGACTGAGCAGCCAGATCGCATAGGGCGCCAGATGCGACATCATGCATCGGTGCCCTCCGCAGCATCGCGAAGGACGGGGCTCGCCGCCCTCAGCATCATCCTCGGCCTGGTGATGGTCCCGGCTCTGCCTGGAGAGCCATCATCCGACACATCGACCCGCTGGAACAGCTTCTCGGAGGCAGCGAGTTGCGGTGCTCCCTTTGCCAGGACGCCCTATTCCTCCAAGTCCGGAGGATTGTCTTCGGCAGAGCCGGTGCTCGGCCCCTTCGGCACGTACTTCGGGAGAACGATCGGACAGGTCAGAGCCAACCTCGCGCCGTGGGTGGTGCCCGGCAGCGGGGGAAGGGTGGTGAGCGTCCACCGTCTCGCACTCCCCGCCTTCCGTCGGGTCAGCGCTGGTCTGGCGGCCCAGGCGGCGCAAGGAAATACGTACACGGTCAGGAGCGTGTCCGGATTCACCTCTCGCACCATCGCCGGCAGCACTCAGATCTCGCGTCACGGCCTCGGGCTCGCCGTGGACATCAATCCGGCGCAGAACCCGCAGCGCGACGACAACAGACTGATCACCAACATGCCGGGCTGGTACGTCGACGTATGGCGTGACGCTGGATTCTGCTGGGGAGGTGATTGGGTCTTCAGCAAAGACCCGATGCATTTTTCGTGGATGGGCCCAGGCAGCGGCCCGGAATCCCCGCTGACCCCCCTCCCTCCCGTCACTTCGAAACGGCCATTCGCATCGGCGGCTGCCACCTACCGCACCGAGTTCACCTCGGTCACCGACCGATATCGGCTGACCATCGCCGACGTGACCGGCAAGGGTGCACCGGACGTGGCCGGCGTCAGGGCCCATCCGGGTGGCACGGTCATCGATGTGGCCTCGGGAACCATGCTCTTTGGAGAATGCTCGGTGAACCGGTGGTTCCTTCCCGACGCTTCGATAGCGGGGTCGGACCGGATCCTGTTCATGGACCTCGACGCTGACAGCGGACAGGACCTCGTGGCGTTCAACACTGGCTCGACGGTGACTGCATCCGTCGCGTCGCGCGCCTCCGGCTTCGAGGACATCTCCAACCTCTCCACCGGCATCGACCCAAATCACGTCGCCCTCGCCGGAGCAGATCTCGACGGTGACCGCAAGGCCGACGTTTGGGAAGCAGGGCCAGGTGGCGCTCTCCGCGTTCTCAAAGGACCCGGGCTCAACACCGTCTTGAGAAACGCCACATTGCCAGGTGGGACACCGATTCACATCGCGGCCGGCGACCGTGACGGAGGAACCACTCCGGAGTTGTTCGCCCTCTATCCCGACAGTTCGGGTTCGAGAATCGACGTCCTGAATCTGCAGGGCGGCGGACTGACCCTGGACCAGTCATTCGACGTCGAGATCCCGGCCAATGAAGTTCGCGGGCTGGGCGCCGCCGATTACGACGGTGACGGCCGGGCAGATATCGAGGTGTTCAGTGGCAGTGGGTCGCTGGTCGTCCACGTCGGCAACACGCCGACCGGCGCTCCTCCAACCCGCTGGTTCGCCCGCCCCGATCAGAGTTGTGACGACCCGTTGCCCCTCGCCTTCAATGGTCTCTTTTTCGACGACGACGACAGCGTCTTCACCGCTGCCATCGAGCGCTTGGGCGCATCGGGGATCACCCGTGGGTGCAACCCGCCGTTCAATGACGCGTTCTGCCCCGAGGATGCGGTGACCAGAGGCCAGATGGCGGCCTTCCTGGTCCGCGCCTTGGGCTACACCGACGACGGAGGCGGCGACCAGTTCACGGATGACAACGGGCATGTCTTCGAAGCCGCCATCGACCGGCTGGCCACCGCGAGTCACCTGGGTTGCAACCCGCCGGCCAACACGAAGTACTGCCCGATCGGCCGGTCACTCGCGGCCAGATGGCCGCCTTCCTGTCCGGCCTGGGCTACACCAACGACGGGGGCGGCAATCACTTCAGCGACGACAATCGAAGCGTTTCGAGGCGGCATCGACCGGCTGGCCACCGCTGCCTTGTCCGGCTGGCCACCGCAGGAGTCACCCTGGGTTGCAACCCGCCGGCCAACACGAAGTACTGCCCCGATCGGCCGGTCACTCGCGGCCAGATGGCGGCCTTCCTGGTGCGGGCTCTGGGATACACCAACGACGGGGGCGGCAATCACTTCAGCGACGACAACCGAAGCGTTTTCGAGTCGGCAATCGACCGGCTGGCCACCGCTGGGGTCACCTTGGGTTGCAACCCGCCGGCCAACACGAAGTTCTGTCCCGATCAGCCTGTCACTCGCGGCCAGATGGCGGCCTTCCTGACACGCGCCCTCGACCTCTGATCCGGAACCAGGTTGCCTGACCGCTCAGCGAAGTCCAGAACCCTGGGTTCGCGGGACGAGCCTACTCGACGACCCGCAGAGAGCGGTCCGCCCGGTTCAACTCGTCCACAGCGGTGGCCCCGCAGGCGACGATGTCCTCGATCCTGACCCCGAACCGACCGGGCAGATAGACCCCAGGCTCGACGGAGAAGGTCATTCCCTCTTCGAGCGGTGTCTCGTTCCCCTCCACCATGTAGGGATGCTCGTGGACCTCGAGGCCGATCCCGTGACCGGTGCGATGGATGAACAAGTCTCCGAAGCCGGCCTCCTCCACGACACGTCGGGCTGATCGGTCGATTTCCTGGCAGGTCACCCCGGGCTTGACCGCGCCCCGCGCCGCCTCGCTGGCCTCGAGCACGACGCGGTGCACTTCCTCCTGTTCGGGCGAGGGAGTGCCCACGGCGAAGGTGCGGGTCACGTCGGAGGTGTAGTGGTTGCGTCTCCCGCCGAAATCGCAGACCACCAAATCGCCGGGCTCGATGACCCTCTTCCCCGGCTCGTGATGAGGGGAAGCGCCGTTTGGCCCCCCACCGACAATGGCGAACATCGCCACGTCGTGTCCCTCCTCCACGGTCATCGATTGCAGGTCCCGGGCAATCTCCGCCTCAGTTCGACCTGAGAACCGAACCTCGGCCGGGATCCGGTTCAGAGCTCGATCCACTGCGCTCGCAGCCGACCTCAGCATCTCGACCTCGTCCGGATCCTTGCGAATCCGGAGAGTCGAGGTGATCTTCGAGGCACTGAGCCAGGTCACATCCGGGAGAGCCTCCTGGATCGACAGGAGCGTCGAGGAACGGGTCTGGTCCCCGATGGCGACATGCCTGGCACCATCCAGCGCACGAGCGACGAGAGCCATCGGGTCCTCGGTCTCCTGCCAACTTGCCAGCTCGACATTGGTGGACTCGACACGTGGCGCCTCGAGGAGAGGTATGACGAGCACCGGGATCCCGGTGGGAGAGACGATCAGCACCGTCGGTCGCTCGGAATCCATCGCCTCGTAACCGGTGAAGTACGGAAGGTCCGCACCGATGGAGAGGACGACGGCATCCACCCCCGCTTCGACCATGGTCGTTTGCAGCCGGGCGACGCGCCCCGGGTAGTCGAACTCGGTCAACTCAGAGCTGATCGACGATCCGCTTCAGGAAGGCGGATAGCTGAGCCCGGGTCACCTTGGTATCGGGGCAGTAGAGATCGTTGGTCGGCGGGTTGCACCCGAGGCTGACCCCGGCGGCCGCCATCCAGGCAGCGGCTTTCTGGAAGTTGTGACCCCTGGTGTCGCGGAAACGATCGAGGTTCACGTTGTCCGAGCTCACGCCCAGCAACTCCTCGCCCGCTCTCATGAACATGGCGGCCATCTCACCTCGAGTCACAGACCGGTCAGGGCAGAACAAGGTGTTGTCGGGCGGGTTGCACCCCTTGGTTATCTCGAGGCCCGCCATCCATTCCACGGCCCTCTCGAACGGATGACCCTCGGTGTCGGCGAACTCCGCCGGCGGGCCATTCCCCAGATGCGGCCCCAATATCCGCCTCATGAAGGCAGCGATCTGACCACGGCTGGCCGGTGCGTCGGGGCAGAAGAAATAGAGACTGCAGCCGTCGGTGGTGCCGGTGTCGACCATCCATTGGATCGCGGCCACGAAGGTGTGGCTCGCCGGCACGTCTGCGAATGGCCCGTCGCTGCCATAGACGGGTGACGCGTCGGATCGGTAGACGTGGACTGCCATCCCTCTGAATGCGTACCTGTCGAGGAAACCGCTGTCCCAGGTGGTGAGGCGAATGCACCCGTGTGACGCAGGGCCGGACGGTACCGAGAGGGACCCATGGAGGGCAATGCCGCCGTTGAAGAACCACGGGCTCAGCATCATCCCGAGACCGAGTGTCGACTCGTACCAACCGGTGGCATGGCGGTAGATCTCGAAGTCGCCGGTGGGGGTCACCGCCCGCTTCAGGTTCCCGGCATTGTCGTGATAGGTCTCACCGTTCCCCGAGGAGATCGGGAACGTCGCCACCAGAGCCCCACCGCGGTACAGGTGCGCGGTCTGCTTGCTCAGGTTGACCTCCACCCGATCGGGCTCGTCGAACCTGGTGTACGGGGCCTGGTAGAGCTCGAGCTCGTCCCAGTGCGAATCGCTCCAGGAGAACGAGCGGCTGGCGCCGATCTCCTTGCGGAAGGCCATCACCGCCTGCTGGGTCTGCGCACCGTAGATACCGTCTATGGAGCCGCGGTAGAACTTCTTGTCCTTGAGGGCTTGCTGGAGCCGGGCCACACTCGTCGAGTAAGTGGCGAGCTCCCCTTCCGGGGTGAAGGTCGTTTGCTCCTGGGCCATGGCTGATCCCGCCGGGACCAGCGGCACGAGCAACAGCGCCATGAGGAACACGGAGAGGACCCTGCGCAGCATGAGGCCGCCAGACTATCGGAACATTGGATTTGCGCACACCTCTCATCGCGTGGTCGCCACCCACTGAGGGTGTTCAATAAAACCCATCGCCGCTACGGTGACCCGATGAGCCGAAGAGCGGGCCCTCTGCTCGTCGTCGATGGTCGTGGCCGTGAGCCCTCGGTTGGCCCCCCGGCCGTCCGGCGAAGATCGTGGTCCAAGAGGGCTTCGAAGACGACACCTGGACCGAGGGAATGATCGACGTCCGCTCGCTCGACCTGTCCCGCACCAGCATCACGAACGGTGGCTTCGCGGGCAACGGCCTCGAGGTCGTCATTCCCGAGGGAGGATTCCGCGGCCTCGGCCCGCTGGACAGGCTCGCAGCCGGCACCCCGGAAGCCTGGTATCGGTATCACATCCGGTTGCTCCAGTTGGAACGCGGCCTTCGTCGGCAAGCTCCCCGGGCTGGCCGGCCTCTACTCGTCATCGGGTCGTGGCTGCATCCCACCAACCGAAGGCTCGCCCGGATGGTCCGCTCGCGGCCTGTTCGGCAGCCCGGGCACCGAGGGTGCGCCGGCAGGTCAGATCCCGATCGGGACCTACCTCTATCACGCCGATCAGCCGGGCGACTGCGGTGACGCATCTCTGGTGGCCCGGGGCTTCACTGGAGCAGGGTCGTTGGCATTGCATCGAGGGGCACGTCAGGCTGAACGACCCGTCCCTCAGCAATGGATCCTTTCACGGCTGGCTCGACGGGAAGCTCCGATTCAGCGAGCAGGGCATCGCATACCGGTCCCCCGGCGAAGCGAACATCAGGATCCGCCATATGTGGCACAACGTCTACTTCGGTGGCGACTGGCCGACTCCCGAATCGTCTCGACCTCGTCGTCGATCAGGTGGCGGTGTCGACGCATGGCCGCATCGGTTGCATGGACCCGTTCAAGGACGACAACTCGAGCCTCTTCAGGCCCGCCCTCACCGAATTGCATGCCCGAGGGCTCCTCTTCGGATGCGGGTACCGCCTGGCCTGCCCTGACCGAACCATCACCAGAGGTGAGGCGGCCGCCTTCTTCCATCGTGTGATGGGCCTTCCTGCCACCACGAAGGACTTCTTCAGAGACGATGGGAACAGCAGGTTCCAGAATGCGATCAACCGACTCGCTGCCGAAGGCATCGTCAGGGGCTGCGCCCCAAGGGCTTTCTGCCCGGACAGGCTTCTGACCCGGGCCGAGTTCGCTGCGATGACAGTCAGGGCGCTGGGGCTGCCCAGCGAACGTGCCCAATGCATTCGCCGACGACAACGGACATTGGGCGGAGTCGGCGATAGACGCTTTCGACGCAGCGGGGATCACGCGTGGTTGCGCGCCCGACAGTTTCTGCCCGAATCGGAGGCTGACACGAGGCGAGGCATCCGCCTTCTTCGTCCGTGTCGACGATCTCATGCAACCTCTCGGCCAGGCATCAGCGCCAACGCCTCCGTCCTACCCGCCGCCAGGTGACCCGCCAGTGAAACCGCCCGAGGAGCAGGACTGAGCACCGCTGGAATGCGCCTCCCTGTGTTGGCTCTTTCGGTGATGCTCCTCATCCTTCCGCCAGGCGGGAGCTTCACAGATGATGACGGGGATACTCACGAAGGCGGCATCGAAGCCATCGCCGCCGTCGGGATCACCACCGGCTGCAATCCGCCTGCCAATGACCGGTTCTGCCCCGACTCCTCGGTCACCAGAGGGCAGATGGCTGCATTCATCGCCCGCGCCCGGCAGCTAGCCGCCGGCGGAGAAGACTTCTTCACCGACGACTCGGGTGACGTGTTCGAGCGCTCTATCAACAGCATCGCCGCGGCTGGGATCACGGTCGGATGCAACCCACCGGTGAACGATCGCTTCTGTCCCGATAGGCCGATGACCAGGGGCGAGATGGCAGCGATGATGGTGCGAGCATTTGCCCTCCCCGCCTCAGGCGGCGATCACTTCGTCGATGACGACGGGAGCATCTTCGAAAGCGCCATCGACCGCGTTGCCCTGGCCGGCATCACCGTCGGCTGCAACCCTCCGGCGAACGATCGCTTCTGCCCGAGCGCGCTGATCACCAGGGGTCAGATGGCCACCTTTCTCACCCGTGCCCTGGGTCTCGCTCCCAACCGCCCGCCACCGCGACCCGACCCGGCTCTGACAGTCGTCTCGCGTGAGGGTTGGGGCGCCGTAGCGCCGCGTCTTGCCGAAATGACGCCTCACACCATCGATCGTCTGACCATCCATCACGCCGGGACCCAGGCAGGCGTCACCGGGCCGGGCCAGATACGGGGTTGGCAGGACTGGCACATGAACGGACAGGGATGGCCGGATCTCGCCTATCACATCGTCGTCGGCGTCGACGGGCGAATCTACGAAGGTCGTGACCCTGCATTTCGAGGAGACACGGGCACCACATATGACACGACGGGTCACCTCCTCGTCGTCGTGGAAGGCAATTTCGAGGTGGAGCAACCGACGGCTGCGCAATTGGCGTCGTTGAAGTCGGTACTGGCTTGGGCCTCCGAGCGATACGACGTGACCCCGAACACGATCTCCGGCCATGGCGACCACGCCGCCACGTTGTGCCCGGGACGACATCTGGAGACGCTCATCCATTCCGGCCAACTGGCCGCTGACGTTCAGCGGTTGATCGATTCAGGTGGTGTCGATCTCATCTGGCCATGAGATGCTGACCGCGCTTCAGCAGCCGATGCTCACCGGGACCGCCTCCCGGCTCTCCTTGGCGTGATAGCTGGAGCGAACGAGGGGGCCGGATTCGATGTGGGGGATACCCAGGCCCTCGCCGAACGCCTTGTACTCGGTGAACTCGTCGGGGTGGACGTAGCGGTGGATCGGGCGATGCCGAGAGGTGGGCCGGAGGTATTGGCCGATGGTGATGATGTCGATGCCCACCGCGCGCATGTCGGCCAAGGCACCCAAGACCTCCTCACGTGTCTCCCCCATCCCCACGATCAGCCCTGACTTGGTGAGCCCGTCGGGGTTCATTTGCTTGGCCCTCCAGAGCAGAGACAGCGACCGCCCGTAGCTGGCCGACGTCCTGATGTCGCGCTGCAGTCGGAGCACCGTCTCGGTGTTGTGGTTCAGCACCTCGGGCACGGCATCCATGACCGTCTGCAACGCCTCACGGTCGCCCTTGAAGTCTGGGATCAACACCTCGATCTCTGTTCCGGGCGAGCGCCGCCGGCTCTCGAGGATGGTCTGGGCAAAGATCCCGGCCCCGCCATCGTCGAGGTCATCACGATTGACCGAAGTGATGACGGCGTGCTTGAGATTCATCTGGTGGATCGCCTCTGCGGCTCGAAACGGCTCGAAGATGTCGAACTCGGTCGGCTTGCCGGTGGTCACGTTGCAGAACCCACAGGCACGAGTGCACTTGTCCCCGAGAATCATCAGGGTCGCTGTCCCCATCCCCCAGCACTCGTAGATGTTGGGGCAGTTGGCCTCCTCACAAACGGTGTTGAGCTGGAGCCCGCGCATCATCTTCTTCAGCTCCAGGTAGTCGCCGTCGAGGCGCGCCGTCACCTTCATCCAATCCGGCCTCGGTGGCTCCCCGGGCAGCCGCCCGTTGATGAGGATCGGCTCGGCTGTCCGCTTCTCCTGGCTGAAGGTGCCCGCCTCGACCAGCCGATCGACCTCGAACTCAGAGCGCCGGCCCTGTCCGCGGGCGAAGGCACCCAGTTGGGTCTCCGATTCCTCATAACCGAACACCCGCTCGAAGCGAGGAATCAGAACCTCGGTGGCCTCCTCGAGCGTGACCTTTCGCCCCACCAACTCCGACAGCGTCGTGACCGGACGATCCGATATGCCACACGGGTTCATCATCCCGAAATAGGCGAGGTCGGGGTGGAGGTTGAGGGCGAACCCGTGCATCGTCACCCGACGAGCCACCCTGACGCCGATGGCGGCAACCTTCCCCTTCCCCGTCCACACGCCGGTGTAGCCCGGCTCGGCCCAGGCCTCCACGCCGAACTCGGCCAGGGTCTCGATCAAGGTCTGTTCCAGCCGGCGGACGTAAGGGACGATCTGCTTGGGGTCATCGAGAGTCAGGATCGGGTAGCCCACGAGCTGACCGGGACCGTGGAAGGTGATGTCACCACCGCGATCCACGTGATGCACCTCGACCCCGAGGCCAACCCGGTCGACGAGGAGGTTCGAGCCGTCGCCGTTGCGCCCGATCGTGAACACCGGCGGGTGCTCCATGAGGAGCAGATAGTCGTCTTTGGTCCGGCCGACGACCTTGCCCTCGTGTATGGCGCGCTGCAGGTCCCACGCTTCCGTGTAGGGCAGCCGACCCAGCCAGCGGGTTCGGAGGGTCAAGCCAGCTCCTGCTCCCAGTCCCAGGTCTCGAGGTTCTGCTTGATCCTTTGGAGGAAGAGCACGGCCGTCGAGCCGTCGAAGGCACGATGGTCCCAACTGAGCCCGAGATACCCGATGTGCCGGATGGCGATCATGTCCTGGCCCTCTGCGTCGGTCACCACCGTGGGACGCTTGGCGACCGTGTCGGTGGAGAGGATGGCGACGTTCGGAACGTTGATGATGGGCGCCGACATGAAGGATCCAAATGGGCCGGGGTTGGTGATGGTGAACGTCGAGCCGGTCAGGTCATCGACACCGAGCTTCCCGGCCCGGGCTCGATCCGCCAGCTCCCTGATCGACCGTGCGATCCCGACCAGGCGCAAGCCATCGGCGTTGCGGACTCGGGCCACGACGAGACCCGACTGATCGAGGTCGACCGCGATGCCGAGGTCGACATTCCGATGGAAGACCGATTTCTTCTCCTCGAGGTGGAACGAGCTGTTCACGACCGGGAACGCCCTGAGTGCATCGATCGTGGAACGGGCGATGAAGGGCAGATACGTGAGCGAGAAGCCCTCTGCCGCCTTGAACTGCTCTTTGTGAGCCTGACGAACCCGTTCCACCCGCTCGAAATCGACCTCCACCGAAGTCCACACATGGGCAGCGGTCTGTCGGGCCTTGATCATGTTCTCGGCGGTGCGCACCCTGATCCGGTCGAGCTCGACCTCCTCCGCTCCCTGGTCGCTCGGCGATGCGGCCGCCGGCTGGGGGGCGGCTGGAGCCGTCGGGGTAGGAGCCGGTTCCGGGGCTGGAGCCGGCTCGGCTGGTGCCTCTGCGGCGGCAGGCGGCCCCGAGGCCAGATACGCCTCGACGTCCTTTCGCGTGATCCTTCCCCCATCGCCGGTGCCGGTCAGTTGGGACGACGTCGACTTCGTTCTCCCTGATGAGCTTGCGCACGACGGGCGAGAGAAGATTGGGCTTCGCCTCGGTCTCATCGGGCTCGGCGAAGAAGGCATCGACGTCGGGCTCTGAAGGCTCTGGCTGCTTCTCCGCCTCGGCTGGGGCCGGCTCGGCAGCCTTCTCTTCCTCGGCCGGAGCCTCTTCGCCGGGGCTCCGGCTCGGCCGGCTTCTCCTCCTCGGCCGGTGCCTCTTCGGAGTCTCCGGCTCGGCGGGCTTCTCCTCCGCTGCCGGTGTCTCTTCGGGAGTTTCCGGCTCGGCCGGCTTCTCCTCCGCAGGTGCCGCCGCCTCACCTTCGGCTCCGATCACGACCAACGGAGTGCCCACCGACACCGTGTCACCTTCGTTCACGAGGATCTCGAGGATGGTGCCCGCTGCGGGCGACGGGACTTCGGTGTCGACCTTGTCGGTGGATATCTCGACGAGAACCTCGTCCTCGGCGATGGTGTCGCCTACCTGCTTGGCCCAGCGCAGAATGGTTCCCTCGGTGACCGTCTCACCCAGTTGCGGCATCGATACCGTCGTAGCCAAGGTCGCTCCTCTCAGTGAAGACTGCGGCCGGCGGCGGACATGAGTGTCTCGCCGACCACTTCTGACAAGCTCGGGTGGGCATGGATGAAGGCCGCCGCCTCGTCGGGCAGAGCCTCCCAACCCACTGAATACATGAGTTCGTGAATCAACTCGCCCGCCTGCGGGCCGACGACCGCAGCCCCCACGATGGGGCCGTCCTTCTCCGAGATGACCTTGGCGAACCCCTGGTTGTCGCCGATGATGATCGCCCGTCCCACGCCGTTGAATGCGTGCTTCGCCGACACCACCTCCAACCCGCGCTCGGCGGCTTGGGCCTCGGTCAGACCGACCTCGGCCACTTCGGGATGGGTGTAGGTGACCCTGGGGATGGCCTGATAGTTCACCGCTCGGGCCTTACCGGTGCCGATATGGGTGACCGCGGCGATTCCCTCGGCGAACCCCACATGGGCCAGCTGTGGGGTACCCGCCACGATGTCGCCCACCGCGTACAGCCCAGGCTGCGCCGTCTGCATCGTGTTGAGGTCCACTTCGACGAACCCCCGATCCAGCTTTGCGGAGACGGTGTCGAGACCGACGTCGTCGGTCCTGGGCCCCCGACCCACCGACACGAGAACGACATCCACCTCGACGCTGTCATCGCCGAACGGCACAACGACGGTCTCGCCGACCTTCGGCGCATCGACACCCACACCAATGTGGAACTTCACGCCGCGCTTCTGCAACTGGCGCTGGAGCTGCTTGGACGCCTCGGCGTCAGAGCCCGGGATGATCTGATCCATGACCTCGAAGACATGGACCTCGGTCCCCACGTCGACGAGGAACGAGGCGAACTCGCACCCGATCACTCCTCCACCGACGATGGCGACACGATTCGGGCGCTGTGGCCAATCGAGGGCATGGTCGGAGCTGACGATCTTTTCGCCATCGAAGTCATAGCCGGGGATCGTGCGTGAATAGGAGCCGCTGGCGAGGATGACTGCCCCGCCTTCGATCGTGTTCTTTCCTTCGTCCGTCTCGACCTCGACTTTGCCCGGCCCGGCGAGACGTCCGTAGCCGGTGATGACTTCGACACCCTTTTTCTTCAAGAGCCCACCGAGCCCGCGCACAAGGCCTTCGACGGTCTGGGTCTTGCGGGCAAGGGCCGCCTCCCAGTCCAGCGTGGGCTGCTCGGTCACGACCCCGAACTCGGCGGCGTGGGACACCGTGGAGAACACCTCGGCGATGTAGAGCCACTGCTTCGCGGGGATGCAGCCACGGATGAGACAGGTGCCTCCGGGACGCTCTTCGTCGATGAGCGCCACTGACAGTCCGAAGTTCTCTGCATACAGGGCGGCGGCGTAGCCGCCCGGCCCGCCGCCGACTATGACGATGTCGTGCAACCTGTGCCTTTCGGTGGAACTGCTGATCCGAGACTAGTTGTACCCGTGGTTACCCTCCCTGAACCCATGCAGACCCGTTGGCTCCTCATCGCGACGGCTGTTCTCGGCTTCGTGATCGTTGGAGCTGCTGCGATCTGGCTGCTGGTGACCTTCACATGATCGATCGCATCGAGCTGAGCACGACGGACGGGGAGACCCTCGAAGCACGTTGGGACCGCCCCGAGAGCCCGGTTGGAGCGGTGGTGTTCTGCCATCCCCACCCTCAGCAGGGTGGGACGATGATGGCGCCGTTGATGGTCGCCGTGACCACGAGACTCGTGGAACGGGGCTTCTCGGTGTTGCGTTTCAACTTCCGTGGGATCGGTGCATCGACCGGGACGCATGACCACGGAAAGGCGGAAGTGCTCGATGTCGCTTCGGCGGTCAGAGCCGCCAACGAGACCGGGCTGGCCATCCATCTCTCCGGATGGTCCTTCGGGGCGGGCACGGCGCTGCGCTGGCTCGGCGGCCAGCAGGACTCGGTCCCGTATTCGGGGATCGCCCCATCGCCGGAGGATCTTCCCGATGACCTGCCCTCCGGGCCAAAGCGGATCGTGGTGGGGACACGCGATCAGGTGGTGGACGTCGAACGAATCCGGGCCTACGCCGAGCGACTGACCATCGACCTGGTCCTGACCCCGGGCGACCACTTCTTCCATGGTCGGGGGAAGAAGATCGGGGACCTGGTTGCGCAGGGATTCGAACCTGCCTCAAACTCTGTCTGAGACCGCTACGGGCCGGAACCCCCGGTTCAGCGCCTCCACCGGCGTGTCAGGAGCGAAAACCTGAACCATGTCCTTCCCGACCAGGCCTTCCTCGTCGACCCGACGAGAGAGTCTCGGCGAACTGGTTCTCGTCGTCGCAGTCGTAGAACCGCATCGTGTCCCTGACACCGACAAATCGGTAGGAGTCGAATCGGGAGAGACGGCTCATCTCCCCCCCCGTAGGGGGGAGTACCGCCGCAGGCGGGGAGGGGGGATCATCCTCCTCCGTGCCTCCTGCGCCGGTCCTCACCTCGGCCCCACAATTGGGGCAGGTGGCGACGACGATGTCACCGACGATGAAAGTGAAGTCGCATTCGGGGCACTGGATGCGAGGAAGGGGCGCCGGGGGTGGCGGAGGTGGAGGTGGCGGCGGCTGGACGGGGCCGGCACCGGGAGCGGTGGGATATCCACCCATTTCCGACGGCGCGCCGCCCGCCGCTTCGCGCACGACATTCACGGACCCGCAATTTGGGCAGGCAAAACGCCCTGGTCCCGGGACCTCGAACTGGGTCCGGCAGGCACCGCAACGCACCATCATTCGTCCTCACCTCCATCGGGGTCGACCATCTCGCCTACGGCGCCAATGCGATACAGGTAATCGGCTTCGAGACGGAGGACATCTTCAACGTCGTCGTGAGAGTAGGACACACCGTGCTTGGTGGCGATCTGCTCGGAGATGTACTCGATCGACGCCTCGTGGCCGCCGGCGATCGTCTCCACCGGGTTCTTCCGATCATCCTGAGCGAGGCCCTGGAGGTAGAACACCTCCCATTCCAGGATCCTCCGAACATCACCCCGATTCAGCCGGTTGTTACCTTCTGACTGGAGGCCGGCCTCGACATGCTTCACGGCATCCTCGACGACATACTCCAGCGGCTCGTAACTGGGTCGTCGGCGCGCCTCCTGCCAGACGACGAGTGCCAAGATCACGAGGAATACACCTGCGAGAAGGGCCACGAGGGCCAATACCGATGCTGACACGGTGAGGAAGGTACCCCGGTCGGGCTAGAAGGCCTCCACCGGAAGGCTCATCACAGACCCATCCTCGGTCTCGGCAGCGGAGCGTCGTGCCGCGATCTCGGGCGCCGCTAGATCGAGGAACCATCGAGCCGAAGCGACCTTGCCTCGGTAGAAGGGATCGGCCTCGACCTTGGGGTAGGCGATCTCGGCATGGCGCAGTAATTGCCAGGCGATGACGAGCTCAGCCGTAGACGCAAGCAGCGCGTTGGCGTGCAGACCCACCTTGTAGATCTCATCCGACCTGCCGGCGAGCGAAGCCATGAGGTGCTCGACCATCGCCCCAAGGTGACCCTGGAGGTCGTCGAGCATCGTGCCGAGGCGCTCCCGCTCGCGAGCGAATGGATCGCCATCGGCCCCACCCTTGACGAACTCGGTGATCTCTGCGACGAGTCCGGCGATGGTTGCTCCCTGATCCCGGGCGATCTTGCGGAAGAAGAAATCGAGTGACTGGATCCCGGTGGTCCCCTCGTAGATCGTGTCGATCTTGGTGTCCCGGATGTATTGCTCCAGGGGGTAGTCCTGGGTGAACCCGGAGCCGCCGAACACCTGCAAGGCGTCGGCGAGCTGCTCGTAGGCCTTCTCCGATGAGTAGCCCTTGACGAGCGGAAGCAGCAAGTCGGACCGGCGCTCCCAGTGGTCGTCGTCGGGGTGCAGTCGCGCCTGATCCTGGACCCAGGCCGTGTACATGACCAGGGCGCGCAAGCCCTCCGAGTAGGCCTTCAGGTTCATCAGCATGCGTCTCACGTCGGGGTGGTCGATGATCGGGACCCGTGGCGCTGTCTTGTCGGTGGCAAGAGCCAGGTCGGCGCCTTGACGGCGCTCCTTGGCGTACTCCAGGGCATTGAGATAACCGGTGCTCAACGTCCCCATCGACTTGGTGCCGATCATCATCCGGGCACCCTCGATGACCCGGAACATCTGCCGGATCCCGTCGTGCTTGTCACCGACCAACCAGCCGATCGCCGGCTCGTCGGCCCCGAAGGTCATCTCGCAGGTGGTCGACCCCTTCAGACCCATCTTCTTCTCGATGTTGGTGGCGACGACGCCATTGCGGGGACCGAGCGATCCGTCATCGTTGACCAGAAACTTCGGCACCACGAAAAGCGAGAGGCCCTTGGTCCCCGGCACGGATCCTTCGGGGCGGGCGAGGACGAGATGGATGATGTTTTCGGAGGCATCGTGCTCACCGCCAGTGATGAACCTCTTCACACCTTCGATATGCCAGGTGCCGTCGCCCATGTCGATGGCCTTGGTGGAGGCCGAGCCCACGTCGGATCCGGCGTCCGGCTCGGTGAGGATCATCGACCCAGACCACTGTTTGTCGAGCCAGAGCCGGGCGAGGTCCTTCTGCTCGTCGTTGCCCTCCTCGAACAGAACGGTGGCGAACAGGGCGCCGCCGGAGTACCAGGACACGGTGGTGTTGGCGGCCAGCTGCATCTCCTGGGTGGCCCAGGCGAGACTGGGCGGGACCGGCATGCCGCCCATGTCGGCGGGGACGGCAAAGCGATCCCAACCGCCCTCCTTGTAGGCACGTACTCCGGCCTTGACAGAATCGGGCAGGTGCACCTCGCCGTTCTCGAGTACGAGTGGGATGCGGTCCTGGTCCACGTACGAGGCAGCGAAATCCTCCCGGGCGAGCCGTTCGATCTCGGTGAGGATGTCACGTGCCGTTGCCTCGTCGATGTCGGGCCATGGCCCACTGCCCAGATAGTCCTGTATCCGGTTGACCTCGAAGAGATTGAACTCGAGGTCTCGGAGGTTCGACCTGTAGTGGCTCGCCATTTCCCCTTCCTGATCTTTGAGTGATGACTCTAATTTGAATCAACGCTCAAATAAAGGGGTTTTGCATACCTGAGGTACGTGGGCCCGATAGTGGGCCTATACCGACAAAGGACAGAACGGCGCCGCTCGAGCACTTCTTCTCCGTCGCTTTGGGCCTGCATACGGTCCTATGTACCTCAGGTAGGCGGTGCCCGGTCTACCGTTTCCCGGATGCGATACAAGGCAGGGTTGGAGACGCGAGAGAGGATCCTCGACGCCACCCGATCGTTGGTTGCCGAGAACGGGCTGGACGGGACCACCATCAAGGCCATCTGCGAGCAGGCCGGTGTGCTGCCTGGCTCCTTCTACAACCTGTTCGCCTCGAAGGAGCAGGCCATCGTCACGGTGGTCCGCGAGGCGATCGACGCCGTCGACCCCGATCCGGCGCATCAGGGAACAGACACCCTCGGCGAGCTGGTCGACGCATACGTCCGGTTTCTCGAGGAGTCACCGGCCCTTTCCCGGGTCTACATCCGAATCGGGGTGTCCGGCGCCGGGTCGAACCCTGAGCTGAGCGGCCGGATGGTGCGTCACCACGAGGCACGGGTGGCCCGCTTCGCCGCAGCCATGAAGCGTCAGAGCCCCGAGCTCTCCGAAACACTGGCCGATCGACGGGCGGAGACCCTGGTATTGGCCCTAAACGGCATCGCGCTCCATCGGATAATCGACCCGGAGTTCGATGTCGCATGGCATGCCAGGGCACTGCTCGAGGACGCGGCGGCAGTTTCCTGACCTGCGGGCGGCGTCGATAGGCTCAGAACATGGATCTCGCCGTTCAGACCCGTGGCGACTGGGAGTTGATCCTGGATGCGGCGCGCTGGGCGGAGGATCGTGGGCTCGTCGCCATCGCCTTGCCCGATCATTACCTGGAGCGGGGAGACCAGACTGACGGGCCTGCCTACGACCACCTGGTGCACCTGGCTGCGCTGGCCCGGGAGACCACCAAGATCGAGCTGGTCTCACTCCTCTCCCCCGTGACCTTCCGCCACCCCGCCGTGTACTACAAGATGGGTGTCACCCTGGATGAGATCTCCGCGGGCCGTTTCACCATGGGTATCGGGACAGGGTGGCTCGACGAGGAGTTCACATTGTTCGGACTCCCCTATCCGGACCGCCGTACGCGTTTCGAGATACTCGACGAGTGTCTTGCCTACCTCAGCAGCCGCTCTCTCGCCGGGCGTGGCGGGCTTCGACGGCGAGCATTACCAACTGTCTCCCTTCGACCCTCAGCCTCGTCCCCGACAATTTGAGGCTTCTGGTGGGCGGAGGTGGGACCAAGACGACGCCGACCCTGGCCGGGCGGTACGGCGACGAGTTCAACATCTACGCCTGCAGACCCGAGCAATACGCGAGCAGGCGCGAGTTGGCCGAGAAGACTGCAGCCGAAGCTGGGCGCGATCCCAGCTCCATCTTGTTCTCGACGGCCTGTCCCGCGGTCGCTGCCCGGAAGGAATCCGACTATCGGCGTCTGCTCGAGCTGCTCGCCGATCGGACGAAGTCAACGCCGGAGCACGTCGAAGAGGTCTACGAGGAGCGGGGCTACCCCCATGGCTCGGGCTCGAAGGCGGCCGAGATGCTGAGCGCCCTCGAGGAGGCCGGCTGCCAGCGCTTCTACCCGCAAATGTTCCTTCGAAATCCTGATGATTTCGACATCATCCTCGACGCCTACCGGCCCTGATCGTGCCCAACGTCGCCATCCTTGGAACCGGGCTCATCGGTGCATCGGTCGGACTCGCCCTTCGGGAGCAGGGTTGGGGATCGGTCGGCTGGGATCCCTCGCCGGTGGCCCTGGAACTGTCGTCGGCGCGGCACGCCACTGATATGGCTGCCTCGGTCGCCGACGCAGTCGACGGAGCCGACCTGGTCGTCCTCGCAGGACCACTCCACGCCAACCTCGAGACCCTCGGCAACCTCGAGACCGAAGCGCTGGTCACCGATGTCACCAGTGTCAAGGTGCCCATGCTGGGTGCTGCCCGTAACGGGGTCCGTTTCGTAGGAAGTCATCCCATGGCGGGACGCGAGCATGCCGGGCCTGAGGCGGCGTCCGCGGCTCTGTTCCGCGGGGCACCGTGGGTGATCTGTGACGACGGCGCTTCTGTCGAGGATGTCGAGCGAATGACCACGATCGTTGTTTCTACCGGAGCCAATCCGATCGTGATGTCGGCACGACGGCACGACGAGGTTGTCGCCTCCGTCTCGCACCTCCCCTATCTGCTGGCGGTGACGTTGGTCAACACGATCTCGCGCAAGCCCGACGCCGTCGATCTGGTGTCCGGTAGTTTTCGCGACCTGACCCGCGTGGCATCGGCAGAATCGTCGTGGTGGCCTGAGGTCCTCACCTCGAACTCCGAATCGGTGACCTCGGCCATCGACGATCTAGTGGCCAGCCTCGAGGACCTCAGGTCACGGGTCGTCTCCGGTGACATGGATGGTTTGACCGAGCAGCTGGAGGATGCCCGAGCGCGACGGGGTGCGATGGCTCCACCGGTGGCGATGGTTCAGGTGATCCTGCAAGACCGACCGGGTGAGATCGCAGCTGTCGGCCACGCCCTTCAGACCAGCAAGGTCGATGTGCGGGACCTCCAACTCAGACACGCCGTCCACGGTGGTGGCGGCGTCCTCAGCCTCTCCGTCCGGCCCGGTGAGGCCGAGACCCTGAAGGCGGCTCTGGCCAAGGAGGGATTCACCATCGAGGTCGAGGGCTAGCGGTGCTCTTTTCCATCATGACCGAGCCTCAGCTGGGTGGCACCTACGACGAGTTGTTGCGGGCGGCACGGCTCGCCGAATCAGAGGGCCTCTACTCCTTCGCCCGTTCCGATCATCTCGCCTGGAGCCCCGAGCCGGGACCGGAAGCGACCGACGCCTTCGCCACCATGGGCGGTCTGGCCCGGGACACCGACAAGGTCCGGCTCTGCGTCCTGGTCACACCGATCACGTTCCGCCACCCGGCCATCATCGCCAAGAATGCGGCGACCATCGATCAGATGTCGGGCGGTCGCTTCGATCTCGGCGTTGGCACCGGCTGGAACGACTTCGAGCACGACGCCCTGGGAATCCCGTTCCCCGAGGCCCCGGAGAGGTGGGCCCGCTTCGAAGACGCCCTTGCTTACCTGGAGGCAGCGTTCGGCGCAGGACACGGAAGACACACCGGCCCGTTTTACAGCCTCGATCTCGACGTCCGGCCCAAGCCGACGGGAATACGCCTCATCGTCGGCGGCAGCGGCCCAAGACGCACCCCGACCCTGGCCGGGACCAAAGCCGACGAGTACAACGTCTTCATATGTCCGGTCGAGGAGGCGAGGGCGAAGATCCAAGTCATGCAGGAGGCAGCCGGTGATCGCGTGGTCGAGGCCACGATGATGGGTCCGGTGATGGTCGCCGCGACCGATACCGAACTCGCCGACCTGGTCTCGGCGGCCGCGGGGCACCGCAACATCACGACGGATGAGTTGATCAATCGATGGCACAAGGCGGGAAAGCTGTTTGGCACTCCGCCACAATTGAGGGAGCAGATAGCTGCGCTCGAGGAGGCCGGTGTCGAGCGGTTGTACCTCCAGTGGCTGGATCTCACCGACTACGACGGTTTGGCCCGGATGGTGGAGCTGGTTCGGACGTGAGCGAGCTACCCGAGGCGAGTCGACGCCTGGCCTCATCATTCGACGATTTCGACATGGAAACCCGCGTGTTCCCGGAGGGTACGAAGACCGCCGAGGATGCGGCCCGAGCCATTGGCTGTCCGGTCTCGGCCATCGTCAAGTCACTGGTGTTCGTCTTGATCGGCCCCGATGCCTCCGAAGAACCCGTAGTCGCCTTGGTCCCGGGTGACCTCCGTCTGGACACAGTGAAGCTGGCGGATGCGGCCGGCGTCACCGGCTCGAGACGGGCAACACTCGACGAAGTCCGCTCCGCGACCGGCTACGCCGCAGGCGGGACGCCGCCTTTCGGCCACGCCACGCCGCTTCGGGTCTTCGCCGACCACCGCCTCCGTCGCAACAACCCGGTGTGGGCCGCCGCCGGCACCCCGACCACCGTCTTCCCGATCTCGATCACCGACCTCGACCGTCTCGCCAAGCCGGTCTGGGAGGATCTGAGCGAGTGACCATTCCATTTCCCCTATGGGAATAGTGCAAATACCATTGTGGGTGTGAGCGAGACCACTCCCCTCCTTCAGATCGAGGGACTGCGCGCCGGTGTAGGCGACATCGAGATCCTCAAAGGGGTGGACCTGACTGTCGAGGAGGGCGAGATTCACGCGCTCATGGGCCCCAACGGGTCGGGGAAGTCGACTCTCGCCAACGTCCTCATGGGTCACCCTGTCTATCGGGTCACTGCCGGGCGGATCTTGTACAAGGGTGAGGACGTGACCGCCGTCAGTGCCAGTCGGCGTGGCGCCGCCGGGATGTTCCTCGCCTTCCAACACCCCGAGTCCATTCCCGGGGTCTCGGTGATCCAGTTCCTCCGTCAAGCCCTGTCCAACCGCACCGGTGTCGACCTGACAGTCCTCGAGCTGCGGCTCAAGGTGATGGACGCCATGAAGGAGCTCGGCATGGAGAGCTCGTTCGCCGATCGCTACCTCAACGAGGGATTCTCCGGGGGCGAGCGAAAGCGAAACGAGGTCCTCCAGATGGCGGTGCTGAAGCCCGACCTCGCCATCATGGACGAAACCGACTCCGGGCTCGACATCGACGCCCTTCGCACCGTCGCCGACGGGGTCAACAAGCTCACCGGCCCGGACCGTGGGTTTCTCATCATCACCCACTACCAGCGCCTGCTCGACTACGTGACTCCCGACCGGGTCCACATCTTCATGGACGGCCGGGTCCTGGAGAGCGGTGGTCCTGAGCTCGCGGGCCGACTCGAACAAGAGGGATACGATTCGTTCCGGACGGTGTTGACCTAGACGTGACAGACCTCTCGCATCTGAAAGCCGACTTCCCGGTCCTCGCCAATGGGGTCCACTTCCTCGATTCAGGTGCGTCGTCGCAGAAGCCGATTCCCGTGTTGGAGGCGATGGACCGCTTCGCCCGGACCTCCTACGCCAATGTCCACCGTGGCGCTTACAAGCTCTCGGTGGCCTCGACCGACGCCTATGAGGCGGCCCGGGAACGTGTCGCCGGCTTCATCGGCGCTACCGACCCGAGAGAGGTCGTGTTCACCCGGGGAGCAACCACCGCACTCAACACCGTCGCCTTCGGCTGGGGGCTGGAGCATCTCGGGCCAGGCGATCGAATCCTCAGCACTGAGATCGAACACCACGCCAATCTCGTGCCCTGGCAGATGGTGGCCAAACGAACCGGTGCCACCCTCGACCACATCCCGATGACCGACGATTTCAGGCTGGATCTCGCCGCCTACGAGGACAAGCTCGGACCCGACGTGAAGATCGTGGCCGTGACCGGGATGTCGAACGTCCTCGGGATCCTGCCCCCGATCCGGTTCATCTCCGACCTCGCCCATCGCCACGGCGCTCGCGTTGTGGTCGACGCCGCTCAACTGGTCCCTCACTCAGCCGTCGATGTCGAAGCCCTCGGTGCCGACTTCATCGCGTTCTCCTCCCACAAGATGCTGGGTCCCACCGGGATCGGCGTCCTCTGGGGCAGGATGGAGGCACTGGAGGAGACCGAGCCGTTCGAAGGTGGCGGTGAGATGATCTCCGACGTGACTCTCCACGACGCGACATGGGCTGAGATCCCACATCGCTTCGAGGCGGGAACTCCTCCCATCATCGAAGCCGTCGGTCTTCACGCCGCCGTGGACTACCTGGAGTCGATCGGTATGGATCAGGTGCTGGCGCACGACCTGGAGCTCACCGAGATCGCACTCGACCGCCTCAGCGACGTCCCCGGCCTGCAGATACAGGGGCCGACCAACCTCGAGGACCGAGGTGGAGTGATCTCGATGTCCATGGACGGTGTTCACGCACACGACCTGGCCACCATCCTCGACGAAGGAGGGGTTGCTGTCCGCTCCGGACACCACTGCGCCAAGCCGCTGATGCGTCGACTCGGGGTGGCGGCGACAGCCCGGGCCAGCTTCTACGTCTACAACACCGAGGAGGACATCGACGCCTTGATCGGTGGCCTCCGAAAGGCCGGCGAGCTGTTCGGAGTCGGATCGTGAGTCTGGAAGACCTCTATCGCGAGGTGATCCTGGATCACTACCGCAGCCCCCGGAACAAGGGGCACCTGGAGGACCCCGACGCCAGAGCCGAAGGCGTCAACCCGCTGTGTGGTGACGAGCTCACGATCGAGCTCAACTTCGAGGACGACAAGGTCTCCGAGGTGGCGATCGACGGGCAGGGTTGCTCGATCAGCCAGTCCTCGGCATCGATGATGACCGAGGCGATCAAGGGCAAGACCCGAGCGGAGATCGAAGCCCTCACCCAACAATTCCGCGACATGATGTCCCTGGACGGGGAGGCCGAGATCGAGCTCGACCCGGATCGCCCTGGTGCCGTTCTCGGCGACCTCGAGTCTCTCCAAGGCGTGCGCAAGTATCCGGTCCGCATCAAATGCGCCAGCCTCGGCTGGAACGTCCTCCTCGAGGCGTTGGGGGAGGTACCGGGTAGACCGGCCCTCACTCGAAGTCGGTCAGGACCTCTTCGAGACGCTCACCCACAGAGTTGAGGCGATCACGGCAGAAAGCGAGCAGATCCGAGGCCCGTTGAACGTCGGCGAGCAGGGTGTCGACATCGACCTCGTCATCGCGCAAGCGGGCATGGATGGCCCTCAACTCATCCAACGCCTCCCGGTAGGTCGGCTGCGAGTCGGTCATCGCTCCTCCACCACCATCGTCACCGACCCGTCGACCAATCTCACCGTCACCCGATCACCGGTCCCCAACTCACCGGCGCTACGCACCACCGATCCGTCGGGCCTGGTGACGAGGGCGAATCCCCGTCGCAGCGTCGGCTCGACACCAATGGCGGCGAACATCTCGGCGAGAACGGACAGGTGGTCCCGGTGCCTTTGGAGACCTGTTCGGGACCCTTCGATCACTCCCTGTTCCAAAAGGTCGATTTGATCCATCTGCCGGCGCAAGACGCTGCGAGTGCCGGCGAGTTGTGAAGCCGAGTGGTCGAGACGGACCACGGCGCCATTCCAGGCCGAGCGGGCGGCATCTCGAATCGTGTGCGTCGCAGTATCCACTCGGCCCGCGTAGTCGGCCACCCTGGCCACGATCCACTCCGCGGCCGCCGTGGGCGTCTTCAGCGATACAGCGGCTGCCTCATCCGCGACAGTCCTGTCCGTCTCGTGCCCGATCCCGGTGATGACAGGGACGGGCATCGCAGCAACGGCCCGACCCACCTCCTCCGCGTCGAACGAGGCCAGGTCCAGCTTCGAGCCTCCCCCGCGGACCACGGCCACGACATCGACATCCTCGGTCCCCAGCCGTCTCAGCGCCTGAACCACATTCGACACGGCTCTGTCTCCCTGCATGGCCGCCTGCACCGTCCGGACCGAGAACCGATAGCCAGGGCGCCGAAGCTGATCGAGGAAGTCGGCATGGGCGGCCGATCCGCGACTCGTCACCAGCCCAATCCGCAGCGGCACTGTCGGGAGCTCGAGCCTCTTGTTGGCAGCGAGCGAGCCGTCGCCGGCAAGCCGTCGAAGGACCTCGTCACGATCCAGGGAAAGACGGCCGGCGGTGAACGAAGGGTCGACCTCGAGAAGGCTCAATTGGATGTGGCCCCTGTTGTGACGAACCCCGACAGTCGCCCTCAACCGAACCTCGATTCCGCTTCGCAGCCCGCCGACTCCCGCCGATTCCAACGCATGGGTGACGGTCATCATCATTCGCCCCGAGGCGGCCACTTCGATGGCGTTGTCCGGGTGCTCGGCATCGACCAGTCGGAAGAATCCAGCGCCACGGCTCGTGCGCTGAAACCCCGACACCTCGCCGCGGACCCAAACCGGCCCTGGCATCGCTGCCCCCACCGCCGCGTCGAGGGTGTTCAACAACCCGGCGACGGTGAGCGTGGCCTCGGCCACGTCAGGCGATCCCGCCCTCGGTCATCTTCTTCAGATCCAACGCCGCATCGAGCTCATCGGGCGTCATCAATCCAGCCTCGAGCACCAGCTCACGAATCGATCGACCTGTCGCAGCCGCCTCTTTCACGATCCGGGCCCCGTTGTCGTAGCCGATATGCGGGTTGAGAGCGGTGACCACCACCGCATTTCGCTCGAGGAGCTCACGGACCCGCTCCGTGTTCACCACGATCCCGTCGACGCACTTGGTGGCGAAGGTCTTGGACGCCGCGGCGAGGAGGCCGATCGACTCGAGCAGGTTGTGAGCCATGACCGGCATCATCACGTTCAGCTCGAAATTTCCGTTCGCCCCGCTCCAGGTGATGGTCGCATCGTTGCCTACGACCTGCGCCGCGACCTGCATCATCATCTCGGACATGACCGGGTTGACCTTGCCCGGCATGATCGACGACCCCGGCTGGAGCTCGGGGATCCTGATCTCGGCGATCCCCGCGGTGGGGCCGGAGCCGAGAAAGCGAATGTCGTTGGCGATCTTGAACATGGACACGGCGATCGTCTTGAGGACGCCCGAGGCCATCACCACGGCATCCTTCGATCCCTGTGCTTCGAAATGGTCGCCGGCCTCGGTGAACGGGAACCCGGTGCGTTCGGCCATCAATCCGATGACTGCGGCGGCGAAACCGGATGGTGCATTGATCCCGGTCCCAACGGCCGTTCCGCCCAGCGCCAGTTCCTCCAACTCTGGCAGGACCTTGTCGAGGCGTTCGATCGCCTTCCGGACCTGAGCCGCCCATCCGCCGAACTCCTGGCCCAGAGTGACCGGCGTGGCGTCCATGAGGTGGGTCCGCCCGGATTTCACGACGTCTTCGAACTCGACGGCCTTGGCCTGCAACGAGCCGGCGAGCCCGGCGAGGGCAGGCATCAAATCCTCTCGGATGGCCGCCACCGCGGCGACATGGATCGCGGTGGGGATGACGTCGTTGGATGACTGGCCGAAATTCACATCGTCATTCGGATGAACCAGACGTGATCCGGTCTCACCGCCCAAGATCTCGGTCGCTCGTCCCGCGATGACTTCGTTGGCGTTGGTGTTGGTCGAGGTGCCGGACCCGGTCTGGAAGATGTCGAGCACGAACTGCTGGTCGTGGCGGCCGTCCATCACCTCGTCGGCCGCCACCCTGATCGCGTCCGCTTTGTCCTGGTCGAGATGGCCCTGTCGCCCCGAGATCTCGGCTGCGGAGCCCTTGATCAGCCCGAGCGCCCAGATGAATCCCCTCCCGAAACGGAGCTGGGAGATCGGGAAGTTCTCCACGGCCCGCTGTGTGGAGGCGCCGTAGTAGGCATCTGCCGGGACCTGCACCTCACCCATCGAGTCCTTCTCGACCCTGAACTCCACTCAATTCTCCTTTCGGCACCGACGGTAGTGGGCCACGGCCATCCTCACCCGAGGAGACGGCGGCCGTCTGAATACCCGGTGTCGAGACGCTCACGCAGGTTGCCTTCATGGTCCACAGCCTCAGCGGCGACCAGGAGCAGATCGACGAGCCCGTGGAAGTCGTCCAGCGAAACTTCTTCCAACATGGGCCGTGCCTTCCCGGTCCCGGCTTCGACTTCGTCGAGATTGCCCATGTTGTGATAGTTCCCGAGCGGTAGGCAAAGCCCGGTGGCGACGTAGCCGTAGACCCCGAATGCCGTGGCCTCACAGGCGCCTCCCACCATCAGTTTGCGCTGATGACGCAACCCGGTCCCGGCGACCGCCCGGCTGATTCGATTGGTGAGCTCCTGATCGAACACGGTGACCGCGTCACCGACGCGGATCACGGGCCCTCCTCCCAGCGGGGCTTCGGCAGACGCCCGAGACGTCTCGATGGAGAGAAGACGGGCATCGGCCGGGATGCTCCCCGTGACCGCAGCATGGATGGCGCCGACAAAGCCCATCTCCTCGGCGCGGGTGAGGAGTACGCCGAAATGGGCGAGATCGACCCTTCCCCTGGCCCGATCCAGAGCTGCCAGTGCCGCCGCGCACCCGGCCAGGTCGTCGCAAGCCGGCGCCTTCAAGCGACCCGCTCGGGGTCTCGAGATGGCGACGTGCCAGCGGGCGATATCTCCCGGCTCCGGGCCTGTCCCCTTCACATCGATCACACCGATCCGCCCCCGTGGGTCGTAGGACGCCACGCGCCCACCCTTCGCCGGACCGGTGACGAAATCGACCCTCGCGTTGGAGAAGTACTCCGGTCTGACCCCACCCCGGAACTGGAAAGTTGCCGTCTGGCCCGAGACGCCGGTGACAACGAAGGCGGGATGATCCATATGGGCCACGGCAAGGACCGGATCCCGTTGCTTCCTTCCCTTCCTCGTGATGAGGAGGTTCCCGCCCGAATCCTCGGTCAACCTCAGATCAGGACGGCGTTTCACCCAATTCTTGACCCATGCGACGACCAGGTCTTCGCGTCCCGAGGCGGTGGGAAGGTTGGTGAGCGCACCCAGCCACTTCTCGGCAGCCGTCCGCGATGTCATCAGAAGTGGGGATTCACACGTCGAAGGGGGTGTCGGTGAAGAAATCCGCCGGTCGGCGTGCCGGTTCGCTGCTGGTCTCGACCAAACCCAGACGCTCCCGGATCGCCTTGTAGCCACCCGCTTCGAGCTCTTCGGCGAGCTCGGCGCCGCCGGAGTCGACGATGCGCCCGCCGATCATGACGTGGATCCGGTCCGGCGTCACGTAGCGGAGGATTCGGTTGTAGTGAGTGATCATCAGCACCCCGAGATCGGGAGAGCGCATTTCCTCCACTGCCTGGGCCACCTGTTTCACCGCATCGATGTCGAGACCCGAGTCGATCTCGTCGAGGAGGGCGACGCGCGGGCTGAGCACCGCCATCTGGAAGATCTCAGACCGCTTCATCTCGCCTCCCGAGAGGTCGTTGTTGACGGCCCGATCGAGGAATCGGGTCACGTCGAACCGAGCAGCCTCCCTGTCTATCCGCTCCGTTGCCTCGGCCTCGGAGATCCCGCGCTCTTCCGCCGCCTCGAGGAGGAACTCCCGGAGGGCAACGCCGGGGACCTCGGTCGGGTACTGGAAGCTCTGGAGGAGACCGAGTCGAGCGCGCTCGTCGACGTCGAGGGACAACAGCTCGTTGCCCTCGAGGAGAGCTTCGCCGGACACCACATAGCCGGCCTTGCCCGTCAGGACATGGCAGAGAGTGGACTTGCCCGACCCGTTGGGGCCCATGAGTGCGTGCACCTCCCCGAAGGGGACGACCAGGTCGAGATCTTCGAGGATCTGCTTCCCGTCGACTCCTGCCGACAGTCCACGGACGTCGAGCGCGGTGGTCATGATTCCTCCCAGAGGAGATAGACGACGCCGTCCTCGATGGCGACCTCGTAGATCGGCACCGGCTTTGTGGCCGGCAACGCCAAAGGCTTTCCGGTGCGAAGGTCGAACGCGGAGCCGTGTCGCGGGCATTCCACTTCGTAGTCGAAGACTTCACCTTCGGCGAGAGACGCCTCTGCGTGTGAGCAACGGTCTCCGACGGCGAACACCTCGTCGCCGATCCGGAACATTGCAATCCGATCGTCACCCAGCGTGACGCGGATGCCGCGGTCGCGGGGCAGCGTGTCGACGGCGCCGATCTCCACCTTCATGCGACCCGGCCCTCCTCCTGGGCAGCCACGAACCGTCGGAACACCTCATCAGAAACTGGCTCCGCGAGACCTTCGATGGGCAGCCGATCGATCACCTGCTGGAAGAACCCGCGGATCAACAGTCTCTCTGCTCGTTCTCGCCTCAATCCGCGGCTCATGAGGTAGTACAGGTGCTCGGACTCCAGCGGGCCCACCGAGGAGGCGTGGCCACAGATCACGTCGTTGCAGAGGATCTCGAGGTTGGGCACGGAGTGTGCCTTCGCGTTCTCCGAGAGCACGAGGTTCCTGTTGGTCTCGAAGGTCGACGTGCGCGCCGCGTCCTTCTCGATGCGCAGGAGTCCCGTGAAGACACTCTGGGCATCATCCTCGACCGCGCCCTTGAGAAAGACGTCGGATGTGGTGCTGCGGCCCTGATGATCGATAACCATCCGGTAGTCGAGTGTCTGGTCACCCTCACCGAAATAGAGACCGACCACCTCCGACGAGGAACCGTCCCCGACCAGGCTGACGCCGAGATCGAGTCGGCCCAACTTGGCGCCCAACCCCACCTCACCGATGCGGGACGTGGAATCGCGGCCCAGCACTGCCCTTTGATGCACGACGTTGGTCGCGGCGTGGTCGAGGCCCTGGACCGAGACGAAACGCAAGCGGCCACCGCTCCCCACTTCGAGGTCGACCCTGGGGACCAGCAGGAGTCGGGCGCCATCAGCCGATCGGTAGTCCACCAGGACGCTTGCTTCGGCGTTCTCGCCGACGATGACCTGGAGATGCGGGAAGGAAGCCGTCCCCGCCGTAGTGGCCTGAATCTCGACCACCAATGGCCTCTCCATGACCGTGTTTGCCGGCACCTCGACCCGAGCGCCCTCCGTGGAGAAGGCAGCATGGGCTGCCGCCAACTTGTTGTGGTCGGTCGGCACCATCCCGGTGAATCCCGGATCGTCGTCGAGCTCGGAGAAGCGATGGACAGTGGCGACGTCGGAGTGATGCGCCAAGACCTGGCCATCGACGATCAAGACGCGCCCGGATCGCTCCGGGAGAGATGCGACAAATGGGCCCGGTTCGAGCTCCGCACCTGGAGCAGGCAACCGGCTGGAGCTCGGAGAAGGTGTGGTCGAACTCGACGTATCGCCAGTCTTCTTCGGCTCCGGTGGGCTCCTCGAGGGCGGCGAAGACCTCGTATGCCGCCTCCATCTGGGATCGCCTCCAGCCTGGGGCGGAGGCGGTGATCTGGGCCAGATTCTCTCGGTCGAACGCGGTCAAATACTGCTCCGGAAGGGACCCAAGAATGGTATTTCACCTATGCCCATAGTGCGAATTACTCCGCCCGGAGGGCGTCGACCGTGACATTGGACGCCGCATTCCACAGCATCCAGCCGAGGCCGTACTCCTCAGCCACCTCGATCTGGGCCCGAACCTGGTCCGGGGTGTATCCGAAGTCCTGCAGCCAGGGACGAACCACCACGTTCCTCGACAACCGGTCCATCCCGTCTTGGATGGCGTTGGTGACCATTGGACCGGGATGGTCGTTAGGAGTCTCGAAGTCGTACCAACCCGAGGTGTAATGGGACGGATACACCATCGGAGAAGCGACATCGACAACCTGGGTGACCTGATCCCAGTTCTGGCCGATCCCACCATCATCGGCCGCGGCGGTTGTGAAGCCGAACACATCCGCGCCGACAGCGCAACCCATTGGATGGAGCAGGGCGACCGCCTCCTCCAGGAAGCCAATGATCGTCGCCGTCCTCGTTTCGAGGCTCACCCCTTGGTCGAACGTGGTGGACTCGGTTCGCTTGTCGGGGAAGCGGATGTAATCGAACTGCACCTCGTCCAGACCCATCGAGCATGCCTCCTGGGCGATCGCCAGCCCGTAGGCCCGCGCCTCAGGGTCGGTCGGGTCGAGGAAGTACTGCCCGTTGGACTCGTAGAGCTGGTCCGTCGCGCTGTCCCAGACCGACATCTCAGGTTTGGCCACAGCTGCGGTCGGATCGTTGAAGACCACGATCCGACCGATCAGGTACAGGTCCTCCTGTTCCGCCCGGGCCGCGACGGCGCTCAGGTCGTAAACCCCGCGGATCGCCTCGACCTCGGCCGCGGTCGGGTCGGCGCTGTTGTACCAGACGAGCCCGGACTCGTCCTTGAGATCGAGCATGAGGGCATTGAGCTCGGTGGTATGCGCCATCTCGAAGAAGCGATCGATGTCCTCGCCGGCGGCCTCACCTGCGATGTGGACGGCGCGAGCAAGGAACGGCGCGATCTCGACAACGGATTCCCCGGCGCCACCGTCCCATTCGAAGGACGTGGGCGTCCACGCTGGCCGGGAGACGGCGACCGTCCCCGGCTCTGCCCCACGGAGACTGATCTTTCCCTCGGCATCGGTGGTTCCCGAGGCCGGGCCCGCCACGACCAGGGCCGACTCGACCGGCGTGCCTGCCGGATCGAGAACCCGGCCGCGGAGAATCCGCGCCTTGAGCACCACCTCGAAGACCTCGTCGGGGCGCTCTGCGATCGTCACCGTCTTTGGGACGTGTCCGGCCGCACTCACCTCGAGGACCGTGGACGACCGGTTCCATTCGACCTCGATGGTCCCGTTCTCGGAGCTCGTCCCCACCTGACTCTCGTTGATGTCCACCGACGCCGCCGCGATCGGCGCTCCGGCGTCGTCGAGCACCCTGAGGGTGTAGGGAGTTTCACGTCCGAGCAGCGACCAGCCTGCCCACAATGCCCAAACGATGGTGAGCGCCACCAGCAAGCGAAACTGGGAACGACGCGCCACTGAGCGACCGAGATTACTTGTTCACCGGGCGTTAAACAGAAAACCGTTTGCCAGATTCAGCCAGGAGCGTTAGTTTTCCACAGGGCTTGACAGGAAGGGTCGGAATTTGGGGAAG
Source organism: uncultured Acidobacteriota bacterium (assembly GCA_963843585.1). Taxonomy (GTDB): domain Bacteria; phylum Actinomycetota; class Acidimicrobiia; order Spongiisociales; family ZC4RG35; genus JARDZU01. The sequence goes on along the minus strand of CAWJLJ010000019.1, from coordinate 184,341 downwards.
GCCATAAGGGCCAAAGACGCCAGACCCGAGCGGGGCTCGAGTCCCGCCGACACCGTCGGCCTGTATCTCGACGAAGTCTCGGCCCATCTCCTCCTCACCGCCGAGGACGAAGTCCATCTCTCGCGCTCGATGGAACTCGGGAAAAAGGCCAAGGCCACGCTGGAATCGGGCGACTACGAAAAGGCGGACCGGGTCAAGCTGATGCGTCTCGTCGCCGAGGGCGACGAGGCCAAGATGACCTTCATCCGATCCAACCTGCGTTTGGTCATCTCGATCGCCAAGCGATACACCGGGCGCGGCCTCGATCTCCTCGACCTGATCCAGGAAGGCAACCTGGGATTGATCCGGGCTGTGGAGAAGTTCGACTGGCGCAAGGGCTTCAAGTTCTCCACATATGCCACTTGGTGGATCCGCCAGGCGATAACACGGGGTCTGGGCAACAACGGCAAGACCATCCGCCTCCCGGTCCACATGGTCGATGTGGTTCGCACGGTCCAGGACACCCGCCAGAGCCTGCACGACAAATACCACCGCGCCCCCACCCTCGAGGAGATCTCGGAGGCTTCCGGCCTGGATACCGAGCGGGTCCTGGCGGCCCTCGAGGCGCCGGCGGAGACCGTCTCCCTCGACCGGCCGGTGGGAGAAGACGGCGACGCCTCGCTGCAGGATTTCGTCGAGGATGCGACCGCAGTGGACCCCGAGGCCCGTGCCGCGGCGGCGTGGCGCCGGGACCGGCTCATCAAGGCCCTTCAGATCCTCGATCCCGAAGAGCAACAGGTCCTCTGGCTGCGCTTCGGTCTCGATGGAGATGAGCCCTGGACCCTGTCCGACGTGGGCAAGGTCATCAACTCCACCCGGGAACGGGTTCGTCAGATCGAAGCGAGAGGGCTGGCCAAACTACGCCACCCCAGCTGCGACATCGACCTGCAAGCCCTGCTCTAGCGTCGTTCGCTAGCGATCGCCCCTGACCAATGGGTCGTTGCTCAGGCAACCCATGATCTGGCTCCTACCTCGCTTTGCGCTGCAACATAGGTCTGCGTCTCCTCACTCGTGAGTCTGCTCTCGGCGAATACCGATTCGCACTTGTTGCAAGAGAGGCGGAAGCCGATCACTTCGGCGTTCTGATTCCTCTCGAGTGCAAGGAGATTGGCTTCCTCGTGCCCGCATTTTGGACAAGGAAATCCGACGGCAAGATTCATTATCGATCCCTCCAGATGGTCGTGCCAGATGGTCGTGGCGGTCACGACGCCTTCGAATGGTGCGTCGAAGGAACTGCATCTGGATAGGGGGACTATCCCTTGGGGAACTACCCCCATATGGCGTTTTGCGTTGTAGCTATTGCGTTTTGCGTAGAGCCCGTTCGAGACGGGCGAAGCCCTCGTCGGCTTCTTCCTCGGTTATGGAGAGCGGTGGGGCCAGCCGAAGCGAGTTTCCGTAGAGACCCCCCTTTCCGATCAGGAGTCCTTCCTCCCTGGCAGCCTCCAGGACCGCGGACGCCGCTTCCGGCGATGGCGCCCCGTCGGATTTCACCAGTTCGAGGCCGATCATCAGACCCTTGCCGCGCACCTCGCCGATCATCTCGAGTTCCTCGGAGAGAGGCACGAGACTCTGCATCAATCGGTTCCCCACCTTCAGAGCATTGGTCTGCAGGTCGTTGTCGAGCAGATAGTCGAGGTTTGCCAGCGCACCGGCCGTGGCCAGAGGGTTGCCGCCGAAGGTGGAGATTCCGAGGGCCGGATAGGAATCCATGAGCTCCGCCGACGCCACTACACCGCCGATGCTGAGCCCGTTGCCGATCCCCTTGGCGAACGTGAGAAGGTCGGGAACGATGCCATGGGCCTGGTATCCCCAGAAGTGCTCGCCGGTCCGTCCCCAACCTGTCTGCACCTCATCCGAGATGAACAGGATGCCGTTCTCGTCGAGGACCTCCTTCATCGCCCGGAAGAACCCATCGGGCGGTGTGACGAAGCCGCCCACCCCTTGTATGGGCTCAGCGATCATCACGGCCGGGCTGCCGGCGGCGGCTACGCCGAGTAAGTCCTTGAGATCGGCGACACAGGCGGCGATGAAGTCCTCGTCGGGCAGGTGCCCGAACGGACTGCGCAGCTTGTAGCCACCGTGGACATAAGTCACCTGGAACGGCGAGAAACTGGTCCCGGACCAGGCCTTCTGACCGGTGACGGCGATCGCCGAGTGTGACTTCCCGTGATAGCTGCCGCGGATCGCCAACACCTGGTTCGACTTCTTGTGGGTGGTGGCAATCATCAGGGCAGCATCGTTGGCTTCGGTGCCTGAATTCGTGAAGAAGACCTTGGCATCGGGGATGCCGGACAACCCAGCGATCTTCTCGGCAAGCTCGATCTGGGACTCGATCAGGTACAGAGTCGAGGTATGGAGCATCCGGTCGGCCTGGGCCTTGATCGCCTCCACCACCTCCGGGACCTTGTACCCGGACATGGTCACCAGGATTCCGCCGAAGAAATCGAGGTACTGGTTGCCTTCTGCGTCGGTGACATAGCGGCCATCGCCATCGACGATGGCGATGGGCTGCTCGTAGTACAGCGGAGCCCACCCGGGCAGGACCGCTTTGTGTCTTTCGTAGAGCTCGGCGTGCAGTCCCATGGCTTCTCCCTTGACCACTAGACCTTCAAATATCGCAGAAAAATCGATCGATCGCCGATGAGTTGCCTGTCCAAGTTCATCTCGAGCGGAGGATCGGCGAGATCCCCGTGGGCGATACGGGCGGACCGGCCACCGATCATGACGGGGGCGATGGTCAGAGCGAGCTCGTCGACCAGGTGCTCGGCGACGAACTGCCCAACCAACGTCGGACCACCCTCACAGAGAATCACCTTCGCCGCCGCCAGCCGGGCGAGGATCGCCTTCGGTGTCACCTCCTCGAGGATCACCACATCGGCGGCATCCCCAAGCATGGCCAGCTTCGCCGGGTCGGCGTTCGGCCCGGTGATGACCATCGGCCGGTGTTCGGGGTCGGAGAAGACCCGGGCGTCGGGGTCGAAGCTCAGCCGTCCCGACACGATTGCCAGAACCGGGACCTCGGTGAGACCGGCCGCCACTCTTCGCTCCCGCCGCTGCTCGTCGAGAGCGACCGGTTGGTAGTTCTCGGCCTCGACCGTCCCTGAGCCGACCAGGATCACGTCCGGCACTGCCCTCAACGCCTGAAACACCGCTTTGTCATCGGGGTCGCCGAGACTCGAGGACTTGCCTGCGATCGCCGTCCCCCCGTCGGCGGAGCTGATGAAATTGACCAACACCCACGGCCGGCCATCGGCATTCCGGTCGTCACTCATGTAAAGCCCGACGAGATCCTCGACAGGTTCGCCGGATTCGGTCTTTCGAAGCATCGGCGGGAAGTTAGCCCTACTCCTCGACGATGAAAGCGGTTGCCATCCCAAACATGCCCTCGTCACGCTCGACGTGGGTGAGGATGTGGCAGTGCCAGACCCAGACACCCGGGTCTTCCAGCTGCATCAGAACCGAGTAGCGCTCACCCGGGGCAACGTTGAGGGTGTCGATCCAGTAAGGACTGTCCAAGGGGACGCCATCCTTGGCGTACACCAACTGACGGAATTGATGTTGGTGCATGGGGTGGATCTGCAGGCCTTCGTTGAAGTAATGGACCACGACCCAGTCCCCCACCTTGCCCGTATACGGCTGAGTGGCCGGGAACGACTTGCCGTTGAGGCTGAGGCCGATGACTCCGGCGTCGTTGAGCACCATCGGGATCTCCTGGGAGACCACAACGTCTGCAGGGATCTCGACGCCTGAGATTGTCTGGCCGACGGGCATCGCTACCTCGCCGACCATGAACGTCCCGAACATTCCGTTGGGAACCTGCATTTGCCCGTGATGGTGGGCGTGGTACATCGCCACCATCGGCTCGCGGGTGGTGAACTCATAGACAAAGCTCTCACCAGGTTTGATCAGTGGCTGGGTGAGGGGGGCGACCCCGTCCATGTTGTTGGGGACCTTCACCCCGTGCCAGTGGACATCGGTGCCCATGGGTAGCTGGTTTTCCACCACCACCCGAACCTTGTCCCCCACGTCCACCTGGATCTTCGGAGCCGGCACCATCCCGTTGTATGTCCAGGCTTCGACCACCTTGCCCGGCTCGACCTCCCAATCGGTGATCGCCGCCGTCAGGTGGAACTCCTTCGTGCCGTCGGCCAGGACAGTCGGCTCGAGCGGCTGATTGCCCTCCCCCTCGGTCTCGGCGGGAAAAGCCATCATCGACTCCTCCATGAGGCGGTCGAGCTCGGCCCAATCGGCTTCAGTGCCCTCGTGGTCACCGTGGTCGCCTTCACCGGGGCCGACCGCCCCCTCGACCACATTGATCGTCGTCTCCATCCCCGCATCGCGATGGCCTGCGATCGAGCAGAAGATGACGTAGGAGCCCGGGGCGAGCTCGCCAACGTCCAGTTGCGCCGAGTCTCCAGCGGCGAGGTCCGGAGTGGTCGGGCCACCTTCGAGAGCCAGATTGTGCGCGGTCGATCCGTTGTTCGTGGCCTGAAACACAGTTGCCCCAGCCGGGATCTCTGCCATGCCGTCGATGGCGAACTCCGATAGGGCAGTACTCGACGATCTGCTGCTCAGCAGGCTCATCTTCCTCGCCGGTTGCACCGGCCGGTTGGCCCCGGAAGGCAACGATCGCGGCTAGTACTGCCACCGCCAGACCGATCAAAGCCAGGATTATCAGGAAGCGATCGAAGGCGCGGGCCGGCGACAGATCCTGCGCTTCATCACCGTTCTGGAGTCATGGACCAAAAGCTATGGAGCCTTTCCTGGCCCCAATAGGGCAAATCGGCCCTAAACGCGTGTCCGCCCCAGCGCGAAGATTGGGTATCACATCGATGGAGGTTTGCTGATGAGAGTGCGGGAACTGGTCGCTGGCGAGGTGGTGTGGGTCGCTCCCGAGGCCACATTGCGCCAGGCAGCCGAGGTGATGGTCTCCGCCGAAGTCGGCTCTGTCGCAGTCGCAGTTGACGGTGCCCTCGAGGGGATACTCACCGAGAGGGACATCCTCCGTGCCGTCGCCGGCGTCGCCGATTTCGACGTTGATTCCACCAGCACCTGGATGACGGAGTACCCCGAATCCTTCACACCCGAGATGGAGGTCGACGACGCCGCCGATTGGATGTTGGCCACCGGGTTCAGACATCTCCCTTTGGTCGATGGCGGGGAAGTGCTCGGCGTCATCTCGATCAAGGACGTCCTCTGGGCACTCACAGATCAGGAAAGGTGAGCCGTGGAGCCAATCAATGAAGCCGAGGCGTTCCAGTTTCTCGAGCACGAGATGGTGGCCCATCTCGGGGTCATCGATGACGGCAAGCCCTACGTAACGCCGATGTCGTTCGTCCTCGACGGGCGGCGCCTGCTGTTTCGCACCAAGCCGGGCAAGCGGTTCGAGGCAATCGAGGAAGATCCGAACGTGTGCGTCGAGGTCTCGCGCTTCGACGATGAAACCGGGGACTGGGTGAGTGTCGTGGTCAAAGGGACGGCGGTCGAGCGGACCGACGAGCCAACCACGTCCCACGCTGTCGAGATGCTGCTCGAGAAGTACGCAGAAGTCCTCGGCTCGCCTCTGGGCACCGGTGGCCTCCAGCCAATGGCCAGCTTCCCCCATGTGCTCGAGGTCAGTATCGATGAGATCACCGGCATGACCTCGGGTCGGGGATTCTCCTACCGGACCCGGCCCGGCCGGCTCTGATGTTCGTCCACTACGAGACAGAGGTGCCCCTCTCCATGCCGATTGTGGAACGTGCCCTCGACGGCATCGAATCCCAACTCAGCTGCTCTTGCAGATCTCGCCTACCGGGAGGGCGAGGAGCTGCGTTCCCGGGTGGGGCCAGGCTCCGGCAATCTCGCCAAGGAGGTGCGGCTCGAGATCGGCTCTCCGCAGATCCATCGGACCGGTCTCATCTATCCGGTGAGCTGGTCGGCGGTGGGAGCTGAGGCGCTGTTTCCCCGGCTGAATGCCGATCTGGTCATCTCCCACATCGGGGTTCACAGGACCAGGATCATCATGGACGGCACCTACGAGCCCCCGCTCGGCCAATTCGGCAGGGTCGTGGACAGGATCCTCCTGCGACGGATTGCGGAATCGACGGTGAAGTCCTGGGTGGATCGCCTCGCCGAATCATTGATCGCCTTGCACACGGTCACCTGATCGGGAGTCGCACGTCGACCGTCGTGCCTTCGTCCGGTCTGCTCGTCACATCGATGTGTCCGCCCAAGCTGGCCGCCCTGGCGGCCAGATTGGCCAAACCCAACCCGGTCGTCGACGAAGCCGGGTCGAAGCCAGCCCCGTTGTCACGCACCCATATGCGGCACCACTCTGGGTCGGCATCGACGACCACCTCGACATCTGCCGCTCCGGAGTGACGGAGAGCATTGCTCAGCGCCTCGCTGACGCACTTGACGACTTCGTCTTCGAGTCTGCCCGGTGGGCAGGCGTGCGATCGCTATCTCGAGGGTAACCGAGGCCGGATACGCCGAGCCCATGCGTGAGACCAGTTCCTGGAGGCGGTCGTCGAGTTGACGTCTGTCACTAGTCGCTCGCAGCTGGAAGATGTAGGCGCGCAGCGACTCGACCACGACGTCAAGCCGGTCCACCGAGTCCTCGATCGTCGCCGCGGCCGTCGGATCTGCTACCCGTTCGGCGATCCCCTGCAAGGCAAGACCAACCGCAAACAGGTCCTGGATCACCGAGTCATGGAGGTCCCGGGCAATCCTCTCCCGGTCCTCGCCGACCGCGATCGAGCGGAGCCGCTCCTGGAGCCGCGCCGTGGTCACAGCCGACCCGGCGATGCGACTCAAGGCCTCGACGAGCATCACGTCGTCATCGGTGAACCCACCGTTTTTCTCAGTCAGATAGAGGTTGCCGAAAGCCCTGCCCCCTGCGGCGACCGGGACGCCCAGGAAGGTGCTCATTGCTGGATGGTTCGGGGGAAAGCCGTATGAGTCCGGATGGTCGGCGATCGAGTCGAGCCGGATGGTGTGATTCTCCCGCACCAGTGTGCCCAGCACGCCCTTCCCGGTGGGGAGCGCCCCAATCCTGGCTGTCTCCTCCTTGGTGAGCCCGTCGTGGAGGAATTCGGTGAGCACCCCGTGCTCGCCGATCACGCCTAGAGCGGCATATCTGGCGCCGGTTGCCCCCTTTGCCTCTGCCACCAGCCGTCTGAGAACCTGCTCCAGAGTCGCCGGCCCCGACCACGGCTGCAGCCGCCTCGATCAGCTCCGGCAGGCGCTGAACCCCGGTTGGCGTGGACATCGGACAGCGACCATACCGCTACCGTTTTTCCCGATGTCGAAGCTAAAGGTTCTGCTGGTTGATGACCATGAGATCGTCCGGGCCGGGATCAAGGCCCTTCTCGACGCCGAGGACGATCTCGTTGTCGTAGGTGAGGCGGGAACGGCGACCGAAGGGGTGCGACGGGTCGGCTTTGACGAGCCGGACGTGGTGGTGCTGGATGTTCGCCTTCCCGACGGGAGTGGGGTCGAGGCTTGCCGGGACATCCGCTCCCGGTTCCCGGATGTGAAAGTGCTGATGCTGACCTCGTTCGCCGACGAAGAGGCTTTGATGTCGGCCATCCTGGCGGGTGCCTCCGGCTATGTCCTCAAACGAGTGAAGATGACCGACCTGGTCGACGACATTCGCAGGGTGGGCGCCGGCGAATCTCTCCTAGACCCTGACATGACCGAGCGTCTGTTCGCTCGCCTCCGCAACGGCTCGAACGACGACCCTCTCCTGGCGAGACTGAGCAAGCAGGAACGAACCATCGTCGGCTACATCGCCGACGGGCTGACCAACAAGCAGATCGCCGATGAGATGTTCCTGGCCGAGAAGACCGTGAAGAACTACGTGTCCAATCTCCTGGCCAAGATGGGGATGAGCCGCCGGAGTGAGGCCGCTGCCTATGTGGCCCGGCTCGAGGGTGAGCACGGTGGCGCCGAATCGGCCCAAGGCTGGGGAGAGGGTTGAAAGGGGCGAACGTCTATACCGACAAGGTCTGGCGAATGGTGGCCAGTGTCACCCTGCCAGACATTCACGATCAGGATCGGCTTGAAACCCATCTCGACGTTGATACCGAGCATCGGCGCATTGGATCCGGCGTTCTCGGTGTCGATTCGTCGTCACCTCGGGTACCTGTTCACGGAGTTCGAGAGCCATGGCTGCCTTGACCCACCGCCCGATGCCCTTGTTGCGGTGATCTGGGTCAACACCGGTGTCCCACTGATCGACCAGATCCGGCTGCAGAGGCTCTGTAGGCGACATTCGTGTATCCGGCGAACTTCGCCAGTTGGCTTGTGCCGGGCGACGTAGATGAGGATCTCCCGTTCCGCATCCACGCCATCTTCGACTCGAGATCACGCCAGATCTCTGGTGTCATCGTCTCTCTCGTCCTCGACATAGTCCTCCCGGGGAGCCGAGTTCATGACGAACATCACCTCGCAAAACGCGTCGAGGTACTCGTCCTCGATAGGGCTCTGCAGGAACAACAACTCATAGTCGAAGGCGCGCTCCGCCGATCGAGTCATCCATGACTCCATGAGAGCCCAGTCCAGCGCTTGGCGAACATCAGACGACTCACCTTCTCCCGATACGCCGACTTCATCCCGGCCCTCATGGCCAGGGCTTCCTCAGGCCGCCCATCCGTGATGCCGATGGCCAACCGGGTTCGGCCATCGGCCTCGGCGGCGTCGAGCATCGGGGTCGCGATCGCTCTGCCCGTAACCGGACCCACGATGATGGGGATGAACGAAGACCCACCCGTACGCATTCGCCAGATTCTCCACCAGGTCGACGTGAAGACCGGACGTGGCAACGATCTCGGGACCTTTCCACAGGATCCAATGAGTCCAGGCGCTCGGTCAATCGAGTGGATGGCGCCAGTCGAGCAGGCGCTGCAGCCACGGGAACGGGTGGATCACCGGGCAGCACCTCTTCTTCGTTCAGACGAGATGCAGTTCGTGCATCGCCTCGAGAGTCTCCTCGGGCGCGATACGCGTGTCGATGTATTCGATGTGAGACGACATGACCCGCCGAGGCTAGAAATCGCCGGTCAGAGGTGCGGGTGAATTAAGAGGTCGCGATCGAAGCCTCGGCCTGTTCCGCCCACTCCTCACGGGTGATTCGGTAGACGACGTGACGGCGAAGGCGATCGTCGTCGAGAAGCCTCGGATGATCGAAGTCCAACTCAGGGGCGCGGGTCATGCCCAGCCTGACCATCACTCCCTGGGACCGCTCGTTGGCCGAGACCGTCCAACTGAGGATCTCGTCCAGGCCCGCCTGATCGAAGCCGAATTCGAGTGCTGCCTTGGCGGCTTCGGTGGCAAACCCGTTCCCCCACTCGGCCCGGGCGAAGCGCCAGCCGATCTCGACCGCGGGGGTGAAGTGAGTGCGGAAGGTCGGGACGGCAAGGCCGCAGAATCCAACGAATCTGGGAGCCCAAAGTGTTTCCACCGCCCACAACCCGAAGCCGAACTCCTCGAAATGGAGCTCGATCGTCTGCATCAGTTGGTCCGACTCTTGGGCGGTGAGCACACCGGGAAAGTGCTCCATCACCTCCGGGTCGGCGTTGAGCGCCGCAAACCCGGCTTCGGTCGTCGTCGGTCCACCTTCGGAGCACCAGGCGTTCGGTGCGGATCGTGGGCCCGGTCTCCATTGCGTCAGCGTAGGCAACGCCAGTTCGAGCGGGCCCTATCGCCGACAGCGGAGCGGTGTCAGGTCAGTCGACCTTCTTCCCGATTTTCTCGGCGGCATCCTTCACGGAATCGCCGGCCTTCTTGGCAGCGTCACCAACCTCGTCGGCCGCGTTGGAGGCGGCCTTCTTGGCATTCCCGGCAACCTTGCCTGCAGTGTCGCCGACCTTGTCCGCCACGTCTGAAGCGGCCTTCTTGGCGTCATCCATCGCGTCCTCGACAAGGACACCCGTTTCCTTGAGACGGGGGATCACCTGGTCCGCCACGTCGGATGCACGGTCATCACCGATGATCGGCCCGAGCTTCGACTCGAATTTGGCGCGGGCCTCGGACTCGGTCAGACCGTAGAAGTCCCTTCTCCGATCCGACATGAACTTGGTGATCGCGGCGACGACCCCGACAACCAACAGGATCTTGAACAAGGTCCTGAAGGCATGGCTCTCGTCGGTTGTGTCTGCGATGACTGTGGTGTCTGTCATCTCTTTCACCTCCATCCTCAACCATACAGAACGGTCACCGGGACTTTTCGCGGCCTGGCCACGAGACCCTTCAACTGGGGACAGGGGTTGCGTATGTTCGACCGTGATGTGAGTAGACGGCTGGTCGCAGGCCTGATCGTCGTGGGTCTGGCAGTCGGGATCTGGGCCTTGTGGCCTCGGGAGAACTCAGATCCCTCCCCTACAACTGTGCCAATTGCGGTCGAGACGACCACGACGACTCTTCTGACGACGACCACCACTGCTCCACCTACGACATCCACCACCGAAGACACCCACATCGTCGCCACCGTCGGGGAAGCGGAGGAGATCCTGCAGGCACTCTGGTTCGGGTGGTTCGAGGGGATCTACAACCAGGACGAGGACCGGATACGTGAGGTGGTGGGGACGCAGGCGATGCTGGACGCGGCGCGGACGCAGTTTGGTGTCGATGGAGTTCGAGAGCCGCACCGACTGCTGCAGACTGATCCTGTTCGAGGACACGGAGATCCTTGAGGTCTGACGAAGATTGCTGGCCTGTGGTGTGGACAGCCAGCGCGCGTTTCTGGCTTCAGCGCCAAGCGACCTCGACGGATGTCCACGTGTTGCGATGGTCGCGATGACAGTTGGGTACTTGTTTCCACTGTGGCGAGATCGGGATGACCTGTGGGAGGCGGATTGCGAGTCGAATTGGAGCCGCTTGTCGTAGCCTGTCGTCTTGACTGCCATTGCCAGCGAGCCGCTGAGAGTTCTCAGCGCTTGCTGGGTCGCGACCGAAACTGATCCGGTCTTCGGTCGTCGAGACACAGATCACCCGCTGTCGCATCGCTGGTGGCGATGTCGTCGACTACGCCAACGACGACTCGGTTCCGTCCCGCCTCTATCCCAACATCGGCTTCGACCTGTTGGGGGAATGTTGGTATGTCACCAGCACCGAAACCAACTATCAGATCGTCCCGTTGAACCCGGACGGCGGGGCGGAGCTCGTTCTCATCGTGGACGGTTCGCCTGGCCCGTCCGGCTACTTTCGCCGGTGCACGTCGGAGCCGGGTGTGACCGTCGACCCATCGGAGGAGGCATGGGATTACGTGATGTCCTATGTCCATCCGCCTCCGACTCCCGATCTGAATCCGTTACCGGGTGATGGGGTCACCGGCCTGGAGACCTTCGTTGGCGTGCCCATCCCTGACGTCCATGACTCCCAGCTGGCAAGCGGCACGGGCGCCACGCTCGACATCCACATCGAGGTGAGCGGCGTCGTCGTCGATTGGGGAGATGATCGAGTAGATACGTTCCCTGCCGACGCGGGCCGCGCTGGCCGGATACCCGGACGGCGCTGCCAGACATGTCTACGAGGTCAAGGACCTGACCGGTTACGACCTCTCGATCTCCTACGCCTGGACGGCGCGGTGGCGGGTCGTCGGCGAGGACTGGGAGTCTCTCGACGTGCCAGACACGACCACATCGGTCGTCTATCCGGTCGCCGAGATCGTCTCGGTCATCACCGACTAGAGCGACGCGCACGCCAAGACCTAGTGTCAGACCAATGAGCCTGCTCGTCGGGACCATCGGCGGGATGTTCGCCTTGGACAACCCCACGCAGCCATTGATTGCCGACGCCACGATCAACCACATCGCCCGGGACCGCAGCGGGCTGGTGGGCCGTCGACGGCGAAGCTCAGATCCACCACGACGGTCGAATCGTTGCCAATGGTCCCAACGGCGCCACTCTCAACTGCGTCCTGCCGGTCGGTGAGACCATCTGGGTTGGCGCATCGAGCGCCCGGTTGTACCGAGTCGACGGCGGTGAACTGATCGAGGACCCGGGTTTCTGCCGACGCTCCGGGGCGGGCCGATTGGTACACCCCGTGGGGTGGACCTCCCGATGTGAGGTCCATGGCCGTCGACGGAGCGAACACCCTCTTCGTGAACGTCCATGTTGGTGGCATCGTTCGTTGCGACGACACCGGTCCGAGTCCCACTCTCGACATGGATTCCGATGTCCATCAGGTGATCGCCGATCCATCGGTGGAAGGGAGAGTGCTGGCGGCGTGTGCCCGCGGCCTGGCTCAGTCGACCGACGGACGGGTCTTCACGTATCGCGACGACGGTCTTCACGCGCCCTACTGCCGGGCGGTGACGCTCATTGGCGACACCGTGCTGATCTCCGCGTCCACCGGGCCGCGTTCGAACCAGGCCCGGCTCTACCGGTCAGACCTGACGAGCGGGCCATTCGAGCACTGTCGCAACGGGCTCCCCGACTGGTTCGACGACAACCTCGACACGCACTGCCTGACCGTCCACGACGAGTCGGTATTCGCCGGGAATGGCAGCCAAGTTTGGAGGTCGGACGACCAGGGTGGGACTTGGGCCGAGATCGCCTCCGACCTTCCCCGCATCACGTGTCTGGCCTGAACGCCTAGACGCGAAAGAGGGGCCACCGAAGGTGGCCCCTCTCACACTGGAGGAGGAAGTAGGTCGTTAGCAGTGAAACTAATGACTTACCCCTACTGATTCGGCATGCATACGAACCGGCTGTAGGGGGTCGACCGACCTAATTGTCAGACCTTCGTCGCCAGGACCGACCACATCAACGGCAACCGTTCACGTCGGTCGGGCAGACGCCACAACCCGTCGTCTTCCTGGATCATCATGGGCAGACCCTGCCACTCACATTCGTCGTACTCCTCCACACGGTCGATGCGCAGCCCGGCCCGGATCAGGGCGTCGATGGTTTCCCCCATCCCGTGGTTCCAGCCGTAATTGAGCGGGCTCTCGACGACGCCGACACCGGCATAAGTCTCGTGCTCCTCCTCGCCCTCTGGATCGGCAGTCTCGAAGTAGGCGACAGCGACCCGTAACTCCTCGGTCTCCAACCAATCCATTGCCCACATCATGGGATGGCCTTCGCGCATGTAGAAGGTGCCCCCGGGCTCGAGGAACGATGACACCACCTCGGCCCAACCCCGTATTTCCGGGATCCAGCAGATTGCCCCAACCCCGGTGTAGACGATGTCGAACTTCTCATCGAGGACTTCGGGTGTGTCGTAGAGCTCGGAGACGATGAACCGTGCCGGTGTCCCCGAGTCTTCGCGAGAGCCGCGTTGCAGCCTGAATCGACTTCTCCGACAGGTCGGTCCCGGTCACGGTCGCTCCGAGCCGGGCCCAGGAAATGGTGTCGGTCCCGATGTGGCACTGCAGATGGAGCAGGCTCTTCCCGGTCACATCACCGAGCTTCTCTTTGTCGTAGGTGACTACTCCGCTCAGGTGAGCGGGATCAGAGATGAACCTGGCAATGCCGTACTCATCCGACCCGTAGTGAATGGGGACACGAGCGTCCCAATTTGCCCGATTGGCCTCGCGGTAATGGTCCAGTGGCATTCGCTGAGTATGGCGGCGTAACGTCTTCCAAACGGAGGAAATATGGCTCGAGTCACTGGGATCGGCGGCGTGTTCTTCAGGTCGGAGGATCCCCAGGCCCTCCAGGAGTGGTACGTCGAACACCTCGGTCTCAGCCCCGATAACCCTGGGTTCGTGGTCATGAGCTGGGGTGATGCCGGTGGCACGACCATTTGGGCACCATTTCCCGCCGACACCGACTATTTCGGGTCAGCCAACCAGTGGATGGTCAACTACCGGGTGGATGACCTCGATGGACTTCTCGCCAAGCTCCGAGACGAGGGAGTCCGGGTCGACGATGAAACCATGGAGGACGAGAACGGCAAGTTCGGCTGGTGTTGGGATTCCGAGGACAACAAGATCGAGCTCTGGGAGCCGCCACCTGGTAGGTAGACCCGACTCTCAAGGCGTACCCGGTTGAGAGATGAAGTCCCAGGCCTGGTCGTCGCCCCAGGCGACGGGCACCGAGACCACGTCCGTTGGTGATCCGTCCTCAGCCGAGTGCCAGAAGACACGGATCGTCTCCCCACCGACGAACGGGTAATCGATCATGAATTCATAGGCTCCCCAGCAACCGGTTCCACAGGTGGCTGTGGCGAAGTCCTCATGGACCACATTGCCACCGGCATCCACGACTTCCAGACTCACCGTCGCCTCGAACACATTGGCAAAGCCGGTGATAGTGAGTCCGGAATTACCTGAACCGGATGCCGCCGAGTCGAGGTTGACCGAGTTGAGCTGATCGAGGAAGGCGTCCCGGCCCACCGGCTCGGTCAGGCCGAGTCCCTCCGTGCCGTAGGCGGTGACTGGCTGGCCGCCGACGGTGAACAGCACCTCGGAGATCTCCTCACCGTCGCTGGCCGTGTAGATCAACTGGTTGAGCATCGTGATATCCGCCAGGAGGCCACCGGCGCCGTCGAGAAATGCCTCGTTCATGTCGACGGTGACGATCTGGTCGCTGCGGGTGACACCCACAACCTCCACGGCATCCGGGATCGAGGACTCGAATCCGTCGGGCAGGAACAGGTCATCGGCGGTCAGCAACTGCAGCGCGGCGAGAGTGTCGTCAGCTTCTTGCGGTGGATAGGCGATAGCAAAGAACGGCACGAGCGCCGGGTTACCGGTGTTCGAGTTCTCGGGTGATTGAGTCAGGAAGACGAACACGGGCCTGGGCTCGTTCAGGACCGCGGTGGTCGTGGTCGCCGGGACAGTGGTGGTTGTCACCGGCGGCTCCGTCGTGACCGTCGTCGATGCCTGTGGCTGAGTCGTGACACTGGATGGCACCGTCGACGTCGTCGACGAGGCCACCGGATCGACCTCTCCCCCTCCCCTGGAGAGGAACAGCGGGATCGCCGCCAGGAGCAGCACCACGAGAGCGGCGCCTGCGAACACCAGCACCGGACGGGGTTTCGAGTCTTCACGTTGGGTCACAGAGACCTCCTCGGGGTAGGGCGGCGGCTCCGGCGACATCGCCACCAGCCGGTCGGCAAGTTCCTTCATCTTTCGATCGTCTGATCTGCTCATGACAGCCACTCCTCGAGGTGCTTTCGGGCGCGGGCCAGATGACGCTTCACGGCTCCGGTCGATATGCCCATTCGTTCGGCGACTGCCTCCGCCGGGAGATCAGCCCAATAGGTGAGCAGCACGGCGGCGCGCTGTTGAACCGAGAGACGCTCCACCGCACCCAGGACATCGAAATCGATGTCCTGTGATGGCGCCGACTCGGGCGTTGCTGTCTTCATCTCCCGGAGTCGCCGCGACAGCGTGCTCCGGTGGTGGTCGTTGGCAACACTCAGGACCGCCCGATAGAGGTACGCCCTTCGGTTGCTCACCTCGGGCCATTTCCTGGCGGAAAAGGCCTTGAGACAGGCGTCGGTCACGACATCAGCGGCGTCGAACGGCCCCACCAGGCCAGTCGCATACCTGGTGAGCTCGACGGCGTAAGACCGATATACCTGCTCGTTGTCCATCACACCTGTGGCGGTGATCATGCCCCTGAGACGGAGCCAGGCCCGGGATTGGGTGACACCTCCTCCAACAAAATCCTGTTCGATCGTGGAAAGCCACCGGCATACTGAGACCGATGACGGGAAGGGGCCCGGACCGGGCCGCGTTGAACACCTACCGCATCGAGACCGAGAGGCTCGTCCTCGAGGTGCCCTCCGAGTCGGATGCCCCCGCCCTGTTCTCACTCGTCGGTGGTGACGATCGCCAGGAAGTCACGGCGGGGCTGATCTGGGACGGCCCCGACGAGATCTCCGAGACCATCGGATTCATCCACCAGGCACAAACTGAGCGTTACGGCGAGAGTGGTTTTCACTGGGCGATTCGTGATCGCACCGGGTCCACCACGGGATCGCCTGGAATCGCCATTGGCATGATCAGCGCCAGACCCAGCGACCAGCCGGGAAGGGGGGATGTCGGCTACTGGCTCGGCAAGCCGTATTGGGGCAATGGGATCATGCGTGAGGCGCTAACCGCTGTGCTCGACCTTTGTTTCGGGGAGCTCGACCAGGTCAAGGTCGAGGCAGAGATCTTCACGACGAATTCCCGGAGCAAGGCACTTGTCGAGCGTCTCGGGATGCAACTCGAGGGCACGATCCGCTCGTCTCACCTAAAGCGTGGAGAATGGGTCGACGCACACGTCTACGGGATCCTTCGCGACGAGTGGACGGCCTTGAGGTCTTCTTGATGGACCTCTGATGCGGTGATGATCCGACATCTCTGACACTGGGACCAGGCAATCGACAAGGAGGTCCTTGATGTTCAGAAAGATGATCGGTGTGGTCACGGCGGTCGCCGCCGCGCTCCTCCTGGTGGGGGTGGCGTTCGCATCGGGTGACGATTCCAGTGACGACTCCAGCTCCGGCTCAATCGGCACCACGCCGAGTTCGAATGTGTCGTCCTCGACGAACGGATCGACACCCACCAGCCTCGACGATCCGACCAGTACGAGCGTCGACGACAATTCCACGACGAGCGTCAGCTTGGTGGACACGTCATCTACCAGCACCACCATCGACACGACAACCAGCACCAGCGTGGACGACAACGGAACCAGCACGAGCATCGATGATCGGGGCGGCGACGACAACAGCGGTCCCGGGAACGGCGATGACGACCGGGACGGGGATGACAACAGCGGTCCCGGCAACGGCGACGATGACGACGACAACAGTGGCCACGGCAACAGTGGTCACGACGACGGAGACGACGACAACAGCGGTCCACGGCAACGGTGGCGATGACGACGGGAACCGGGGCTAGACGGGAGGCCCGAGCCAGACTCGAACGACCGCCCCGCCTCCGGGGCGGTCGTTCATTTCCATCTCGCCACCTACTGATTCGGCGGTCCGTCGGACGATGTCGAGTCCGAGCCCGGTGGAGCCCGCCCCGCTGACACCTCGCTCCGCGAGCCTCCTCGAGGCGAATCCCGGCCCGTGGTCGCTCACTTCGAGCCAGGGCCGGCCACCATCGGATCCCAATGTCACGTCGAACGGGGTGGCGGGATCAGTGTGGGAGAAGACGTTCCCGATCAAAGCGTCCACCACGGCTTCCACAGCTTCTCGCGATAGATCCACCGGCCCGTGATCATCCACATTCAGCGTCATCACCCTCCTCTGTTCCTCGGCCAGCACGGCCCAGAACGAGCAACGCGCTGACACCACCGAGGAGAGGTCGGAGACACCGCCCCGGCCCGTGGGCGCTGACCTGGTGGCCACTATCAGCTCGTCGATGGCCTGCTCGAGTCGATCCACCTGACCCAGGACCTCCACCCGTTCGCCATCGTCGGTCAGCTTCTCCGCTTGGAGTCTCAGCGATGTCAGCGGCGTCCGTAAGCGATGGGACAGAGTCGGCAGCGGCCTCTCGCTCTTCGGCAATGAGCTCTTCGAGCCTCCCGGCCAGCCAGTTGAACGACTCGCCTACCTCTCGTATCTCCTCGGGCTCGCTTACCTGCACCCGGGCATCCAGATCCCCCGCACCAAGCTGCCTCGCGGTCGAGGCCAGGTCGCTGATCGGCCGGACCAGGCGCTCGCCCAGCCGATCGGCCACCCAGACCGCGATGGCAACGAGCAACACGCCAAGCAGCGCCAAGAGGAGCCAGGCCTCGACCACACCGTCGCTGAGCGCCTCGTCGGTGACGAAGACATCGACAACTGCCGTGCCTGCCAGTCCTATGACGGGAAGGGCATATTCCCAACCACCTTCGACAACTCCGGAAATCGTGGCCTGTCGCTCGACGGCGATCGGCCACGAGACTGCCCTGATCGGTCGTCGGCTCGCCGAGGACAGACCCGTCCGGGAGCACGACGATGGTTCCTGGGTCGAGTGGTCCCAGGGCCGATTCGATAGCGCCGGCGTCCTCGTTCAGGCTCACGGTCAGCGCCAGGAGCGCAGCCGTTGATTGCGCGGTCCGCTCCGCCTCGAGCCGGGCGCGATCACCTGCTTGTCGCCGAACCAGGAGGCCTAGCGGGATCAGAAGTGAGATGACTACGAGGGCAGTGGTAGCCAGGCTGAGGAGGGCGAGCCGTCGTCTCACCCGGTGGGATCGACCAGTTTGACCCCGACCCCATGGACGGTGCGGAGATAGCGTGGCTCCTGCGCTGTCTCGCCGAGCTTGCTGCGGAGCCAGGAGAGATGGACGTCGACCGTCCGCTCAGCTCCTCCATACGGCTCGCGCCAGACTTCTGCCATCAACGCGCGCTTGCTGACGACCTCGCCCACCCGCTCGGCGAGTACACGGAGCAGATCGAATTCCTTCGGGCTCAGATCGATCGGTTCGCCTGCCAGCGTGGCCTCACGCGCCGCCGGATCGATCTTGAGGTCGCCGATCCGAATCGTCTCTCCGGAATCGGTCGCAGCCCCGCGTCGCAGCAAGGCCCGCACCCGGGCCTCGAGTTGGGCCACCGAAAACGGCTTGACCAGGTAGTCGTCGGCGCCCGAGTCGAGGGTTCGGACGACGACTTCGTCGGCGCCACGGGCAGTGATCACGATGATCGGGACCTGGCTCACCGCCCGGATCATTCGCAACAATTCGGTGCCATCGAGGTCGGGAAGGCCGAGGTCCATGACCACCAGATCGGGCTTTCCCTTCACCGTCAATTGCAGTCCCTCCAGGGCCGCAGCGGCACTCTCGACATCATGTCCCTGGGCAGCCAGCGCGTCGGCGACGAGACGTCTGATGTCCACGTCGTCCTCGATCAACACGATCTGCGCCATGTCGGCAGGTTATCCGGGAGTCGATTTCTGCCTATACGCCTTGAGGAAACCTTGACCTTCCGTTGACGAGATGACTCGGGCTACCTGGGACAATGTGGATGTGAGCAAATGGGCCATCGCCGGTGCATGGGTGCTTGTCGCCGCCCTGGCGACGACGTTGACCTGGCAGATCGTCAGCGCCGCCGACGCCCAGGTGAGCGATCAGCCACCGATCCAGGTCGCCCCCGCTCCGAGCACGTCGGACTCGATCACGTCCACGGCGCCAAGTTCTTCATCGAGCAGCAGCAGCAGCACCAGCAGCACCTCGTCGACGACGAGCACGGTCTCCCTCGTCCTCGTCCTCGACCTCCCCGGGCTCTTCGTCGACTTCTGCCCCGCCGACTACCGAGGCGGCCTGGTCCTCCCGAACGATCCAAACCGGAGGCGGCGTCGTGGTGGTCAGGTATCGACCCGAGGAGGTGGTGCTGAGCTCAGCATCGCCCGCCTCGGGATTCTCAGCGGATATCAACAAGCAGGGACCACCCGACGTGGACGTCGAGTTCGAAAGTGAATCAGCGAAGTATCGGGTTCGGGCGAGGTGGGAGGGCGGCGACCTGGCTGTTGAGACCGAGTCCGACGTCGACTAGCAGACGAGGGTGTCGCGGCCGGTCTGCTCCTCCCGCAGCCGCACCACCAGGTGCTCGATCAGCTTCCACGCCAAGTCAGGGTGGGATTTAACCAGGGGCCGGAACTCCCATTTGGATATCACGAGGGTCGTCAGGTCGGTATCAGCCAATACCGAGGCCGACCTGGGTCCGTCGTCGACGAGCGCCATCTCACCGAAGAACTCGCCGGGCCCGAGGGTCGCAACCGTCCTGCCCCCGCGTTGCACTTTCGCCTTGCCGTCGGTGATCAAATGGAAGCCGACTCCCCCATGTCCTTCGGTCATCACCTCAACGCCCTCGGTGTGAACTATCGGTTTGGCGATGGCAAGGACCTTGTTCAGGTCTCTCTTGCTGAGATCGCTGAGGAAGGGCACCCCACCCAGCAACTGCAAACTCTCCTGCTTGGTGGCCAAGACATCTCCTCCGCTCGGACGGCGGCACGATGATATCCGTCGCAGGCCAACCGCGCCGATAGCTGTAACGTGCGCAAACGTGATCTGCAGCGTCTGTAACACCGAAAACCCGGCCAGCAACAGATTCTGTGGTCATTGTGGCAACGCTCTCGCCATCAACTGCTCGACCTGTGGCGCATCCAACGAGCCGGGCACGAAGTTCTGCGGCCAATGCGGAACGTCGCTGGCCGCGGCGCAAATCCCACCAGCCGCAGCAGTCACGGCCGAACGCCGTCTGGTCACGGTCCTCTTCGCCGACCTGACCGGGTTCACCGAGTTCTCGGAGGGCCGCGATGCCGAGGAGGTGAGGGACTTCCAGACGAGCTACTTCGACCAGAGCCGGCGGGTGATCCACCTGTTCGGCGGGATCATCGAGAAGTTCATCGGTGACGCCGTCATGGCGGTCTGGGGTGCCGAGGTAGCGACAGAGGACGATGCCGAACGCGCCATCCGGGCCGGGTTCGAGCTCATCGACATCGTGGCCAAGCTCTCCGCCGACGTCGGCGCACCCGACCTCGGCCTCAGGGTTGGGGTCCACACCGGTGAGGCCGCGGTCGGCCCCAACGACGATCGCATGGGCTTCGTAACCGGCGACCTCGTGAACACCGCATCGCGCCTCCAATCGATCGCCGAACCCGGAACCGTGCTGGTCGGCGACAGCACCCAGCAAGCAGCGCACCGCTCGATCGCCTTCGAAGCGGTCGGACCGCAGAGCCTCAAGGGAAAGGCTCTTCCGGTGGCGGCCTGGCAGGCCACCAGAGTCCTCTCCGAGCGGGCCGGACGTGGCAAGGCCGAGTCCCTCGAGCCTCCGTTCGTGGGGCGGGCCAATGAGTTGCGTCTGCTCAAGGATCTGCTCGACGCGGTGGGGACCGAATCGAAGGCCCGGCTGGTCTCCCTGGTCGGGGAGGCCGGCATCGGGAAGTCGCGCCTGGTGTGGGAGTTCGAGAAGTACATCGATGGCCTGGTCGACAACATCTACTGGCACGAGGGCCGGTCGCCTGCCTATGGCGAGGGTGTCACATTCTGGGCCATCTCGGAGATGATCAAGGGACGCGCCGGAATCGCGGAAGGCGACGACGATCGAGACCGTCGCCCGCCGACTCGACGAGACCCTCGAGACCTATGTCTCCGACCCCGGGCGACCGAGCCTGGATGAGGCCGCGGCTGGCAGCGGTGCTCGGAGAAGGTGAAGCGCCGGGAGATCGCTCCGAGCTCGATGCCGCGGTGCGTGCGTTCTTCGAGGCCGTGTCGGATCTTGGAACCACAGTGCTCGTCTTCGAGGATCTCCACTGGGCGGATTCGGCGCTGATCGATTTCGTGGAGGATCTGACCGACTGGTGGCGGGATCGACCGATCCTCATCGTCACGATGGCCCGCCCCGACCTCCTCGAACTAGAAGCCATCCTGGGGCGCCGGTCGCCAGGGTGTCATCTCGATCACCCTCGGTCCAATGTCGACCGAAGACATGCTCACGTTGGTGCAAGGCGCCGTTCCCGGACTCCCACAGACATTCCGCCGAGGCCATCGTGGAGCGCGCCGCAGGCATCCCCCTCTATGCAGTCGAGCTGCTGAGAGGCCTGCTCGCTCAAGGACAGCTGGCCGGCGAAGCCGGGGACTATCGGGTCGTCGGCGACCTAACCCAGCTGGTCATCCCGGAATCCCTCCAGGCCGTCATCGGCGCTCGCCTCGACCGGCTAGGTGCTGAAGATAAGGGCACTCATCCAGGATGCCGCCGTGCTCGGCCAGACCTTCAACGTCACCGGTCTGGCGGTTCTCACCGGACAGGACGCCGCCGACATCGAAAAGCATCTGCATTCACTGAGCCGGAGAGAGCTGATCGAGCCAGTACGTGACCCTCGGGCGGTCGAGCGAGGCCAGTATCGATTCCTCCAGGGCCTGATCCGCGATGTCGCCTTGAGTCGGCTCGGCCGGGAGGCCCGGCGCACCCGGCACCTCGCCGTTGCAGAGCACCTGGAAAGCCAGGACGACCCTGAGCTAGCCGGGATCGTCGCCGGACACTACCTGCAGGCCCTTGAAGCCTCGCCGGCTAGGCGAGGCCAGGGACGCGATCCGGGATCGGGCTCTGCTTTCCATGGCGCAGGCTGCAGCGCGTGCCGCCGACCTGAAGTCTCATCAGCAGGTCATGCTCGATCTCGGAGAGCGCCTTGGAGATCGCCGACAGCGACGAGGCGCGTGCCCCGTTCTGGGAGATGGTCATCGAGGCGTCAGGGCGAATGGCTGACCTCGAGAGAGCCGAGCGACATGCGGTCCAGGCCATGGATCACTACCGGCAAACGGGAGACCAGGTTTCGCTGACCCGGGTGACACGGAGCATTCGCCCTCGGCCTTGGCCGAGAACAACCAGCCCGAGCGGGCGGTCGAGTTGCTTCGGCCCCTGGTCGATGACGATCTCGGCTCGGATCCGGAGCTCGCCAGAGCGGCAGTGGTGTACGCCCGCAGCCTGATGTTGAACCAGAAGCCAGGAGTGCTCGAAGCAGCAGACCGGGCGCTCGCCGCAGCCGAGGAGCTCGGGTTGGTGCCTGAGACGATCGATGCCCTGATCACCAAAGGAACCTTCCTGGGGCAGGTGGGGCGGTTGTCACGAGGCCAGGATCATCCTCGAAGGCGCCATCGCCCTGGCCGAGGAGCACGATCTTGGCCGCTCCGTTTCCCGGGGTCAGAACAACCTCGCGTACGTCCTGGTCGGTCTCGACGATGCAGCGAGCCTCGCCGTGGGCGAAGAGGCCTATCGAACCGCGCAGCGTCTCGGCGATCGGTCCCTGTTGCTGTTCTCAGGTTGGCCAGACGGCTTTTGCATACGTCGATATCGGGGAGTTCGAGAAGGCGGAGGAAGTCCTCGCCAATCCGCTCACGAGGGACCAACCCCCGGCGGCTCGGGTCTACACCGCAAGCGCCGAGATGGTGATGGCGGCTTGGCGCGGAGACCTGGACGCGGTCGATCGGCTCGAGGCGGAGGTCGAAGGGCTGATCGGCCAGGTCGACGATCCACAGCTGAAAATCAGTCTTCGAGACCATCGGCTTGGAGGCAGCCATCGCCCGAGGGAGACTGGACGAGGCGTTCTCTCTCGCCGGCGAGATCCTCGAGGAGTCGACCTGGGCCGAAGCAGCCGACACATCGGCGACTCCTTGTTCATTGCAGCACTACTTGGCGATGCCTCACGATTCGCCAATCGTTGATCCCGTCGTACCAGCGCTTTCTCCCCCGCTTCCGCGACCACTTCACCACCTGCCAGGTACTGGCCCCTGCCGTCGACGGGCCCGTCGACACCCGGGAGATCGACGCCGTCATCGCCCGAAGGGCAGGGATGGGGATCGGTCGCCGACGTGGTCAGGTTCTCGGTGATCGCGGCGCCGTTCACGACGCCGGACAAGCGAGCGGAGTATCTGTCGACCGCTCGGTCGATCGCCACCGAGCGGGGCTGGCACGGGATCCTCAGACTGATCGATTCACATCTGAGCTGAATCGCTCCAGGATCCAGTCGACGAGAAGGTCGCCATCGGTGGTGCCCTCGAGCGAGGCCAAGCCATCCTCCACGGTCGTCTCGGGGATCAGGGTGCCCCGGCGGGACTCCATCAGCGCCTCCGAGTAGGCAGGCTCGAACTCGGGATGCCCCTGGATCCCGATCATGTTCTCGCCCACGCCGATCATGGACGCCGGGCAGTGCTCGTTCCAGCCAAGGATCTCGGCGCCCGGTGGCAGCTCCTCGATCTGATCCTGATATGAGGTGAGGACGGTGTACGAAGAGCCCAGACCCAGGTCTCCCTTCACCTCCACCTCCTTGGCACCCACTCCCCACCCCCGCTCGGACTTGACCACAGTGCCACCCAGCGCCTTGGCGATGAGCTGATGGCCGAAGCAGACCCCGACGAACGGAACCTCCTCCTTCGCCACATCACGAACGAACTGCTTCGAGATCCCGGATCCATGGCTCGTCGTCATTGACCGAATGGCGTGACCCGGTCGTGATCCAGGCGTCGCACTCCCCCGGATCTGCGGGCATATCACCCCCGATGACGTCGTAGACGACGATCTCCACCTCGGGATGGCCGGCGAACAGCCTTCGAAACATGTCCGGATAGTCGCCAGAGATGTGCTCGAACTCCGGGCGGACGTGGTCACAGACGAGGAGACCCAGCTTCACCCGGCCATTCTGCCGCACAGTCAGTCGTTGGCGATGAAGACGGACTTGTACTCGGAGTAGTGCTCGAGGGCGGCCATGCCCTGTTCCCGGCCGACCCCTGATGCCTTGACCCCTCCGAAGGGCGCCTCGATGTGGACGCTGGAGGAGGAGTTGATGGAGAGCATCCCGGTTTCGACTGCGCGGGCGACGCGGAGGGCGCGACCGATGTCCCGCGTCCAGATCGACCCGGAGAGCCCGTATCTCGAGTCGTTGGCCAGCTCGATGGCCTCCTCCTCCCCGTCGAACGCGCTGATCGCCACGACCGGGCCGAAGATCTCCTCCTGGACGATTCGCATGCTCGACGAAGCTCCGGTGAAAACCGTTGGCGAGAGGAAGTTGCCTGCATTGCCCACCCGCTCGCCGCCGCAGACCAGTTCGGCCCCTTCGTCGACCCCGATCTGGATATAGCTCTCGACCGACTCCCTCTGGGCGGGTGTGATCAACGGGCCCATCTCCGTCGCCTCATCGGCGGTGTCCCCCACGGCGAGTGACGCTGCGCGTTCGGCAAAACGACTGATGAAATCCTCGTAGATCTCCTTCTCCACCAGGATGCGGCTCCGGGCGCAGCAGTCCTGGCCGGCGTTGTCGTAGACGGCGAAGATCGAGGACTCGACGCAGGTGTCGAGGTCGGCATCGGCGAAGACGATCGAGGCCGACTTCCCGCCGAGCTCGAGCGAGACCCGCTTGATGTCCGGGGCTGCCGCCGCCATCACGCCCGCCCCCACCTCGGTCGATCCGGTGAAGGAGATCTTGCCCACCATCGGGTGCCGGACCAGGGCCTCGCCCGCCTCTGAGCCCTTCCCGGTGACGACGTTGAACACCCCCGGAGGCAACCCGGCCTCGATGGCGAGCTCGGCCAGCGCCAGTGCCGTCAGTGGCGTCACCTCGGCCGGCTTGACCACGATCGAGTTCCCCATTGCCAGAGCCGGAGCCGCCTTCCAGCTCAGGATGAGCATCGGGAAGTTCCACGGGGTGATGGCCGCACAGACGCCGATTGGCTCCCGGAAGGTCATGAGGGTCCCGTCGGCGTTCCCGGGGATGGTCTGGCCGTGGAACTTGTCCACCGCCCCGGCGTAGAAGTCGAAGGTGGTCGCCACGGCACCGATCTCGCCGCGGGCGGCGGCGATCGGCTTGCCGGCGTTGGCCGATTCCAGCGCGGCCAGGCGCTCCTGGTCCCTTCTGATCAGATCGGCGATGCCCCGGAGCACGTCGCGACGACGGCGCACCGTCGCCTTGCGCCACACCCCTTCGTCGTATCGCTCCCGAGCCACGCGGACCGCCCGATCGACGTCGTCGAAGGAGGCCCGGCTGACGGTCCCGATCTCCCCGCCTGTCGCCGGATCGTGAATCGCAACCTCGCCCGCAGAGCCGGGTGTCGGCTCCCCGTCGACGAAGGGGTGATGGAGGCTCACTCGGGCGTGACGTAGGCCGCAGTGATCCCGCCGTCCACCACGAACTCGGTACCGGTCACATAGGACGACTCGTCGCTGGCCAGCCAGAGCGCCGCCTTGGCCATCTCGGCGGCCTCACCGAAGCGGCCCATCGGGATGTGGACCAGCCGGCGCTGCTTCTTCTCGTCGGTGTCGAGGAACTTCATCAGCAGCTCGGTCCGCAGCGGACCGGGGCAAAGTGCGTTCACCCTGATGTTCTCCCGGGCGTGGACGACGGCCAACTCCCGGGTCATCGCGAGCACCGCGCCCTTGGATGCGGTATAGGCGACCTGAGGTGTCGCCGCCCCGAGCAGAGCGACGAATGAGGCGGTGTTGATGATCGAGCCACCACCGGCGCGGCGCAGGGCAGGGATCCCGTACTTGCACCCGAGGAACACGCCCTTGGCGTTGATGTCCATGGTGAGGTCCCAGATCGTCTTCCTCGGTGGACACGGCGTCGTCGTCGGCGGAATGCATGATCCCGGCGTTGTTGAACATCACGTCGAGACGGCCGTAGGTGCTCTCCGCAGCGGCCACCATCGCCTCGCTGTCGCCGGCCAAGGCCACATCCGCCTCGTGCGAGGTCGCCTCACCACCGCTGGCGCGCACCTTCTCGACCGTTTCCTCCGCTGCCACCCGGTTGACGTCGACGGCCAGCACCGAAGCGCCCTCGGCGGCAAATAGCAGCGAAGTCTCGCGGCCGATGCCGGACCCGGCACCCGTGATCAGGGCGACCTTCCCTTCGAGACGACCGCTCATATCCGCTCGAAGTAGCGCCAGCGCTCCCAGTCGGTGACCGAGTTGTCGAAAGCCTTCTGCTCCGTCTGGAAGAAGTGGGTGTAGTGCTCCTGCACTTCCGACCCGAAGGCCTGCTTGACGAATTCGGATGATGCGAACAGCTCGGTGGCGTCACGCAGGGTGTAGGGAACCCGAGGAAGCTCCTGGGCCTGGTAGACGTCGCCCACGAAGATCTCCGGCGCCTCGATCTTGTTGGCTATCCCGTCCAACCCCGAGGCCAGCACCGCCGCATAGGCCAGATAGGGATTGGCATCCGCCCCAGGGATCCGGCACTCGATGCGCAGACTCTCGTCGTGACCGACGACCCTGAACCCGGCCGTGCGGTTGTCATAGCTCCAGCCGAGGCGGGTCGGCGCCCACGAGCCATCCTGATATCGCTTGTAAGAGTTGATGGTCGGGGCGTAGAACACCATCAGCTCGGGGACATGAGCCATCCAGCCACCGAGGAACCACCTGAACTCGTCGGAGCCATGAACCGGGCCGAAAACCTCGTCACCCGGGAAGGCATTGTTCTCGCCCGACCAAATACTCACATGGAGATGACACGACGATCCCGCCTCTGACATGTCGGGCTTGGCCATGAACGTGATGGAGACACCGGTGCTGTCGGCGATCTCTTTCATCGCCTGTTTCATGATGGTGTGCCGATCGGCCATGTCGAGAAGCTCGGTGAAGCGGATGTTCATCTCGTGTTGGCCCCTGCCCCACTCTCCCTTGGAGTTCTCGACAGGGATGCCCGACGCCGAGAGATGACGCCGCACCTGGGCGTTGTAGAACTCCTCGCGGCTCCCTTGCAAGAGGTGGTAGTCCTCGATGTACCAACCGGCCGGACGCATCCCGTCGTACTTCTTCTCCGCAGCCTCGCGATAGGAGTCCTCGAAGAGGAAGAACTCGAGCTCCGATGCTCCCTTCGCGGTGTATCCCGACTCGGCCGCCGCCTCCAGTTGCCGGCGCAGGACGGTGCGAGGGGCCACGGTGACCAGATCGTCGGTCCGTGGGTCTTCGAGGTCGCAAAGCACGAAGGCGGTGCGGTCGAGCCACGTGGCGATCCGAAGGGTGCTCAGGTCCGGCACCATGTGGAAATCCCCGTAGCCCAGGTCCCAGCTGGCGTACGTGTAGCCGGGCACCGGTTCCATCTCCATGTCGACGGTGAGCAGGTAGTCGCAGCCGTGGGTCCCGTGCTCGGATATCTCATCGAGGAAGTGGCTCGCCGTGAATCGCTTCCCGTGAACCCTCCCGTAGTGATCGGTGAAGGCGGTCACCACCGTGTCGACGTCCTCGGAGGCGACCAGCGCCTCCAACTCGTCGATGCTGATCAAGCCCCGCAATTCGCCCATTCGACGCGCTCCTTGCCCTCGTTCTCGGTGCCAGGAGGGTAGGCCGGCGACACCACCGGCTGTCGCTGAATGGCGAATCAAAAAACTCCCGATGCGGACGGCATGGGCAAAGCGTGCATTCCTATTCTCGGTGCCCACTCACCAAGGGAGGTACGTCTATGTCGACCGAACGCAAGGTCGGCTCGGTCACCTATAGAGATGTCGACCAGGGGTACTTCGACCAGCGGGGCTTGAAGCGTCACGCCGGCGTTTGGATGCTCTGGGCGCTCGGAGTGGCGGCAGTCATCTCGGGTGACTTCTCCGGATGGAACTTCGGTCTCGATGTCGGCGGATTCGGCGGTCTCTTCATCGCCACGATCGTCATCACGATCATGTACATCGGGCTCTGCTACTCCATCTCGGAGATGTCGCCTGCCCTACCTCACACCGGAGGCGCCTATTCCTTCGCCCGATCGTCGATGGGGCCCTGGGGTGGATTCATAACCGGGGTCGCCGAGAACATCGAATACGTGGTGACACCGGTGGTGGTGGTGTACTTCGCCTCGATCTATGCGCAGAGCGTGTTCAACGACCTGTTCGGTTTCGAGCTCGGCCTGCCCTGGTGGTGGGTGATCTTCTACGCGATCTTCGTGGGGCTCAACATCATCGGGATCGAAGCGACGATGCGGTTCTCGGTGGTGATCGCCGTGATATCGCTGGCGGTTCTCGCCGTCTTCTTCGTGCTGGCGATCCCAAATTTCGATGCCTCGTTGCTCACCAACATCGTTGCGGAAGAGGGCGGCACGTCATTCCTCCCATTCGGCGTTGCCGGGATATTCGCCGCCTTGCCTTTCGCAATCTGGTTCTACCTGGCGATCGAAGAACTGCCCCTGGCCGCCGAGGAATCGATGGACCCCAAGCGGGACGTTCCGAGAGGCACCATGTGGGGACTGTGGACATTGGTCATCACCGGCATGGGCGTCCTCTTCCTCAACACCGGGATTGGTGACGGGGCCGAAGGGATCAGGACGTCGGGTGAGCCCCTGCTGGACGGGTTCCGGCAGGTCTTGGGCAGCGATACCAGCGCCGCCATCCTCGGCCTGTTCGCACTCACCGGGCTGATCGCCAGCTTCCACACCATCATCTATGCCTATGGGCGGAACATCTACTCGCTGTCGCGGGCGGGCTACTTCCCTCACTGGATGTCGGTCACCCACGGCAAGCGGAAGACGCCTTACGTGGCCCTTCTCCTCGGAGCGGTCGTGGGCTTGGGGTTGGCGTTCTTACTGGACAGTCAATACAGCCGGGACGGCCGGCGCGGCGCTGCTGAGCATGGCGGTGTTCGGCGCGGTGATCTCCTACTTCATGCAGATGCTGTCCTTCATCCGGCTCAGGCGAAACATGCCGAACATCCAGCGACCGTATCGAAGCCCCGTCGGGATCTTCGGCGCGGCCGTGGCCGGCCTTATCGCCCTCATTTCGTTGGTGGCGTTGTTCCTCAATGACGCCTACCGACCAGGGGTGTACGGGGTCGCCCTCTGGTTCGTCCTCGCCCTGCTCTATTTCGGGCTCTCCGGGCGGAACAAGTTGGTCCTCTCACCGGAAGAGGAATTCGCCATGACCCTGGGCGAGCACGGTCATCCCGAAGAGGAGGGATACGGCACGACGTCGGTAGCCGACACCACGGTCACCGACGCCGAGGTGACCGATCCATCGGTCTGATACAACCGACTCCGCTGCGGGCTGGATCTCGGCTCCCTGAGTCGGGATCGGTCTGATGGCGCCCGCAGTGACCCTGGACGACGTCGCCAAATCGTTTGGCGACGTCGTCGCGGTCGACGGGGTATCCCTGGAGATCGCCGACGGTGAGTTCTTCTCGATGCTCGGCCCGTCAGGAAGCGGCAAGACGACGTGTCTCCGGATGATCGCCGGATTCGAGATCCCGACGTCGGGCACGGTCTCGCTCCACGGCAACGACGTGACCGGGATCCCGCCATATGACCGTGACGTGAACACCGTTTTCCAGGACTACGCGCTGTTCCCCCACATGACGGTGGCCGAGAACGTGGGATACGGGCCGATGGTGCGCAAGGAGCCGGAACAAGACGAGCGGGTGGTGCGGGCTCTGGCAATGGTCCATCTCGACGGGTTCGCCAACAGAAAGCCGAGCCAGCTCTCCGGCGGTCAGCGGCAACGGGTCGCCCTGGCACGGGCCTTGATCAATCGCCCCTCGGTCTTGCTGCTCGACGAGCCGTTGGGCGCCCTCGACCTCAAGCTTCGGCAGGCGATGCAGTTGGAGCTCAAGACCTTGCAACGCGAGGTGGGGATCACCTTCATCTACGTGACCCACGACCAGGAGGAAGCGCTCACGATGAGCGACCGACTCGCTGTCTTCAATCACGGTCGGGTGGAGCAGGTGGGGACACCGTCGGAGGTCTATGAGAACCCCCGCAACGCGTTCGTGGCCGGGTTCGTAGGCACCTCGAATGTGATGTCGGGCCCGTTGGCGGAGCGGATCATGGGATCGCCCGCTCCCTTCACCGTCAGGCCCGAAAAGATCAGCGTCGAGGATCCCGCCTCAGTCGTCCCGTCGAATCGGGCCGGCGTCGAGGGGACGATCGCCGAGGCGGTCTACCTCGGCATGTACACCCGATATCGCGTCGATGTCGGTGGCACGGTGATCGAGGTAGCCGCCCAGAACACTGCATCAGATCACAGCGACGCGCAACGCCAGGTAGGGCGAGCAGTGACGCTCACCTGGATGAAGGATTCGTGCCGACCGCTCGAGGAGGGCCCTCGAGACGGAGAGCCGGATGAGAAGGCCCCGGCGCTGGCCGGGGCCGGGAACAACATCCCCGAGGAGGAAAACATCGAATGAGATCACGAAAGCTGATTCTCCTGATCACGGCGTTCGCCCTGTTGGCGACCGCCTGTACCAGCTCAGGAGGCGAGGAAAGCGGAGACCTGCCCACCGAGGTCGGCGAGGGAGAGGGAAACGTCGTCATCGTTTCCTGGGCGGGCTACATCGAGCGCGGCGACACCGACCCGGCCTACGACTGGGTGACCCAGTTCGAAGAAGAGACCGGCTGCATGGTCGAGAACAAGGTCGCCGGTACGTCGGACGAGATGGTCGCCCTCATGACCGGGTCGGATGAATACGACCTGGTGACTGCATCGGGTGACTCCAGCCTCCGTCTCATCGCAGGCGGAAGCGTCCAGGAGGTCAACATCGACCTGATCGAAAGCTGGGACACAGTGGATCCCCGGCTTCAGGACGCCGAGTGGCACACCGTCGACGGAGCGCACTACGGAGTCCCGTATTCGTCCGGTTTCAACGTCCTCGGCTACAACACCGAGGTCTTCGGCGACACCCCGCCCGACTCATGGAGCGTGGTATTCGAGGAGACGACACTCCCTGATGGCGAGTCGAACGCGGGCCGGATTCAGGCTTACGACGGACCGATCTACATCGCGGATGCCGCCCTGTACCTGAGCGAAACCCAGCCCGATCTCGGGATCGAGGACCCATATCAACTGAACACCGAGCAGTACGAGGCGGCCCTCAATCTGCTGCGCCAGCAGCGGGAGCTGGTCGGCCGCTATTGGCACGATGCATTCATCCAGATCGACGACTTCACCAACGAGGGTGTCGCCGCCTCATCGACGTGGCCGTTCCAGACCAATGTCCTGCAAGCGGGCGGCGCACCGATCGACAAGGTGGTGCCGGTCGAAGGTGCGACCGGGTGGGCTGACACCACGATGATGAGCTCGAACGCTCCCAACCCCAACTGCGCATACATGTGGATGGAATGGTCATTGAATCCCAAGCTGCAGGGTGACCTGGCGGCTTGGTTCGGCACGGTGCCGGCGGTTCCTGAAGCATGCGAGGGCAACGAGCTGCTCGGCCCCGACGGTTGCGCCAACAACGGCAGTGAGTCCTTCGACGAGATCCTGTTCTGGAAGACACCAACCGACGATTGCAATGGCACCGCCGAGGCCGGTTCGTGCGTCCCCTACCACGAGTGGGTGACCGACTACCTGGCAGTGATTGGCGGTCGCTGAGCGAGTAAGTCTTGATGTGGGTGGCCGTCGGGGAGCCACCCACATCGGGCACCGCACATGACGACGGACAGCAAGGGCCCGACCCTCACTCATCGCATCGCGAGAACCCTTCATCAGCGGCCGTGGCTGAAGGTCCTCCTACTGCTGGCTCTGCCTGTGATTTGGCTGGTCGGGGTCTACGGAGGGAGCCTTGGCGCACTCCTCGTCCAGAGCTTCTACGCCCTCGACTCCTTCAGCGGTGCGATCGGGGAAGGCCTGACCCTCGACTCGTGGAGACAGCTGTTCACCGACGCCAACGTCGCGGTGATGGTGCGCACGGTGGGAATGGCGGCCGCGGTGACGGTGGCCTCGGTGATCATCGCTTTCCCCCTCGCCTACTACATGGCCCGCTACGCCCACAAACGGGTCAAGGCGCTCCTGGTGCTGGCGGTCCTCGTCCCACTGTGGTCGTCGTACCTGGTCAGGGTGTATTCGTGGAAGTTGATCCTCGCCGCCGACGGGATCATCAATTGGTTCGTCGAGCGGCTGGGGCTGGGCCGTGCACTTCAGTTCCTGTTGGAAACCCCGTTCATCGGGGGACCGTCGCTTTCAATCTCTCTCTTCGGGCAATTCCTCGTGTTCGTCTACATCTGGCTGCCCTACATGATCCTCCCCATCCATGCGTCGCTGGAGCGGGTCCCCGGATCACTGCTCGAAGCTTCAGCTGACCTCGGAGCGCAACCCGCGGTCACATTCCGAAAGGTGACGTGGCCGATGGCAATTCCCGGCGTGGCCGCCGGCTCGATCTTCACCTTCTCCCTCACGCTTGGCGACTACATCATCCCGACGATCATCGGGGACTCCAGTCCCTTCATCGGGCTTGCCATCTACTCCTATCAAGGGGTGGCAGGCAACCTTCCGCTCGCCGCAGCGTTCTCCTTCATCCCGATCGCGGTGATGGCGGTGTATCTGACGGCGGCCCGGCGCTTCGGGGCCTTCGAGGCGTTGTGAGGACCAAGGCAAGCCTCGGGTTGAAACTGGCGGCGGGATTCACCCTCGCCTACCTGCATGTCCCCATCCTCTTCGTCTTCCTCTATGCCTTCACCACCGAGTCGGCGAGCTTCCGGTTCCCGCCTCCCGGCCTCACCACAGATTGGTTCGGAGTGGCCTGGCAGAACTCGGAGATCAGGGCGGCATTGGGCCTCTCGCTCCGGGTGGCCGCCATCTCCACCGTGATCGCCCTGATCGTGGGCACCCTCGCCGCGGCTGCCGTTTGGCGAACCAACTTCTTCGGGAAGAACACTTTGAGCCTGTTCATCATCCTCCCCATCGCCCTCCCGGGGATCATCACCGGGATCGCCCTGCGGTCGGCGATCAACCTCGGCAATCTCACGTTTTCGTTCTGGACACTCGTGGTCGGACACGCCACGTTCTGCGTTGCGGTGGCCTTCAACAACGTCATCGCGAGGATGCGGCGGACCTCACCGAACATCCTCGAGGCGTCGATGGACCTGGGTGCCCGTGGCTGGCAGACCTTTCGCCATGTGTTGCTCCCCCAGCTCGCCCCGGCGATGGTGGTTGGCGGGATGTTGGCGTTCGCCCTGTCCTTCGACGAGATCATCGTCACCACGTTCACGGCAGGGAATCAGCAGACACTCCCGATCTGGATCTTCTCCTCGCTGGTCCGACCCAGGAACCGCCCGGTCACCAACGTGGTGGCGGTGTTCGTGATCATCATCACCTTCATCCCGATCATCTTCGCCCAGCGCTACGCGCAGCGGGCCGAGGAGAGCTAGCCCTCGAACCGCTGATCCCGCCAGCGAATCGCCTCCTGGAGACCTTGCTCGGCTGCGATGCGGTCGAACTCCTCGCGTTCGGGGGCCCGGGTGGCTTCGATCTCGGCTCCCAGCTCGACTCCTTCGATCAGAGCCTGACGGAAGCCAGCCGCCTCCCATGAGCGGTTGATGGCCCGCTTGGTGAGAGTCATCACTGCCGGATCGACCACGGCCAGCTCCCGAGCAAGACGCATGGTCTCTGCTTCCAGGTCCTGGCGGGGAACCACTCGATTCACCAGGCCGATGCGATGCGCTTCCACGGCATCGAGCCGGTCGTGCCCGGTCATGATCAGCTCCTTGGCCCGACGGGCACCGATGAGCCACGGCATCACCTGGGCCACCACTGTCGAGCCAAACCGGATCTCGGGCTGTCCGAAGACGGCATCGTCCGAAGCCACGGCCAGGTCGCACATCATCATCAGATCGCACCCGCCGGCGAGACAGTGGCCATGCACCTGGGCGATGATCGGCCGGGGGTGGTCGAAGACCTCGAGCAGTCGATCGAGACTGTTGGTGAGACCGTCCAGGGCACTCTCCGGTCCCGATTCCTCAGAGAGGTCGTAGCCGGCGCAGAACGAGCGGCCGGCCCCGGCGATCACGATCACCCTGACTCCGGCGTCCTCCGCCGTCTGGCCTAGAGCATCGGACAGCGCCTCGACCAGGGCCGAGTCGAGGGCGTTCAACTTCTCCGGTCGGTTCAGGGTGAGACGGCGTATCGGGCCGATGTCTTCGACGAGAAGGACGGGCCCGCTCATCTAGGCACGATCAAGGCATCCACCGCCACTGCCCCCGTCGGTCCGGCGATGACGGGATTGACGTCCATCGCCCTGATGCTCCCGGCTCCGTCAGCCGCCAGCTCGGAGAACCGGGCAATCACCTCGGCAAGGGAGTCGATGTCTGCCGGTGGTCCGCCCCGGACGCCATCGAGAAGAGGGCGGAGTCGAAGCCGGTCCAACGCCCGCAATGCCCCCGGCCTGTCGATCGGTGGCAACACCGCGACCCGATCCGACATCGTCTCGATGAGACCGCCACCAGCGGAAATGATCACTACCGGGCCGAATTGCTCGTCGTCGATCATCCCGAGGCCGATCTCCACCCCGTGCGGGATCTGCTCAGCCGCCAGGACCCGGGGCCCGAGCCTGGACGCCAGATCCCGGTATGCATCCCCCAGCCGGGCTTCGTCTTCGAGGCCGACTACGACTCCGCCCTCCTCGGTCTTGTGATCAACCGACTCGGCGGTCTTCAAGACGATGGGGTAGCCGATCCGCTCTGCCGCCGCCAATAGCGCAGCCTCATCGCCAACGACCTCGAAGCGCGGCACCGGGATGCCGTAGGAGTCCAGGACCTGGAGTGCGGCGGCTTCGCCCGCCACCATTGGCACCGGATTGGAAGGAGGGCTGAGTCTCGACGACATCGGCGGTCGTATCGATCGTTCGTGACGGTCCAGCAGGTGGCGTATGGCCCGGAGCCCGGTCTCGGTGCCCTCGAGGACCGGAATGCCTCCCTCCCGAAGTCGCCCGGCCTGAGCCGGATCGACCGTCGTCGTCAGATTGCTCAGCACCACCAGCGGCTTGCCGGTGCGGCCGGCCACGGTGAACGCGGCGTCGGAATAGGCGTAGTCGGGTTTCTCCTCGGCGGTGAGGTCGACGCAGAAGGCGACTGCCCCGACGGCAGGGTCGTCGGCCACGGCCTGCAAACATTCGACGAACACTTCCTCGGCGTCCCGGCCGGTGCCCCAGGCGTCGATCGGGTTGACCGGTTCGAGACCGGGGTCGAGGACCTGCGACAGCCGTGTCGTCGCCCCCTCCCCCAGCGGCGGCAGCGCGACACCGACGCGATCGGCGGTGTCGATGAGGAGCGCCCTCTCGCCGCCGGAGTCGTGGACGGCGGCGAGACCCGATGCGGTCGCCCTGCGGCCGGGGGCGAACAACTCGACGGTGTCGGCCATCTCGTCCATGCTCCAGACGCGGTGGACGCCATGAGCCTCGAAAAGCGCCTCGTAGACGGCGTCATCACCAGCGATCCCCTCGGAATGCGTGGCAACCGCCTCCTGGCCCTTGCTGGTAGCGCCCACTTTCAAAGCGATGACGGGCACGTCCATTTCGTCGGCTCTGGCGAGGGCCTGACGAAACCCGTCCGGATCACGGATCGTCTCGAGAAACAGGGCGAGGACCCTTGTCGACCCCAGGTCGAGCGCCCACCGCATGTATGCGTCCATCGGCGTGTTGATTTCGAGGCCGGTGGAGACAACGAGGTTGAACCTGATCCCTCGCTGATTGTGCAGCATTGCCGAGAACAGGGATCCAGAGTGGCTGAGAAAGGTCACGCCCCCGGGCCGAAGGTCTTCCGGTTGGTAGAAACCGCAGACCCGGATTCTCTCCTCCACATTGAGAAATCCCATCCCGTTGCCACCACAGATCGGGACACCACCTCGATCGGCCAGGTCGCGGAGTCGATCCCGAAGCGACCCGCCACCCGCTGCTTCTCCGTGACAACTGGCGAAGATCGCCACCGATCGCGCGCCAGTGCTCAGGACCTTTTCCATCTCCGCTTCGAGTTGCCCGTTCGCCACGGCCAGAACCGCCAGGTCCACCGATGCGCCGATGTCCTCGAGCGAAGGGACGGCGCTGATGCCGTGGACCGATTCGTAGCGCGGGTTGACGGCATGCACTTCCCCGACGAAACCGCCCGAGATCAGCTGCCGGATGGTCTGGTCGCCGACCGACCCCGGCCGCTCGCTGGCTCCGACGACAGCGACGGATCGGGCCTTGAGCATGGGGTCGAGTGACATCATCGTGAAGGGATCCTGAACGGCTGTTCAGCGTACCGGCGGCGACGGGGCCGCCGCAATGGTCGCCGACGCTGTGCCAAGATTGCCGGGTGAGCCCTCGACCCAGCCTGACAGCCACCCGACGCAACGAGATCCTGGCTGCCACCAGCGCCACCATCGCCGACAGGGGACTGTGCGAGACACGCATCGCCGATATCGCAGATCACATCGGGGCCAGTCCCGCCCTCATCCTCTATTACTTCCCGTCCAAGGCCGCCCTGGTGACAGAGGCGCTCGTCTATCAGGACCAGATGTTCCACGAGGCGGTCAAGGGCGAGCTGGACAACGCGACGACCGCCGCCGCCAAGCTCGACATCCTCATAGAAGCCAGTTGCCCCAAGCCAACTCGTGCCAATGGAGACCTCGATGGATGGGTGCTGTGGCCGGCTGCCTGGGAGATGTCGCGTCACGATCCGACGCTGGCCGCGGCCCGGGCCCGACTCGACGAGTCATGGAGGGCCCAGATCGCGTCGATCGTCGAAGAAGGGATCGCGGCCGGCGAGTTCACCGATGTGGACGCCTCCGACTTCTCCATCCAGCTCGCCGCTCTGCTCGATGGGCTCGCCATCGAGGTCATGCTGCGGGACCCCACCGTGGACGCGGCACGTATGCGAAAGCTGGCGTTCGACTTCGTTGAGTTGGCGCTCAATACCCGTGTTTGACCGACGCGATACCTGAACAGCGGTTTAGTGTCTCGCGCAGCGCCGAGGAGGAAACATGGCCTATCACCCCCGGGAGAACTGGATCCCTCAGAACAGGAAGAGGGTCTACACCCGCAGGGACTTCCTGCAGCGAGCGGCACTCCTCGGGATCGCCCTCCCCGCCCTGCCCAGCCTGCTCGCCGCATGCGCTGACCGGGAGGGTGGCGAGTCGGCCGAGCTCGCCGTGGGCACCCCAGCCAGCCCGGTGCAGCAACCATTGTTCGACGACAACCCAGCCATCGAGTCGGGGCTGGAGCCCGAGGCCGGGCCTCTCCTGTTGTACAACTGGGAGGACTACCTGAACCCGGAGACCATTCCGCTCGCTGCGGAGGCGCTCGGTGTCGATATCCAGGTGACCACCTTCGTCAACGAGGAGGAAGCCCTCGCCCGTCTCTCGTCCGGCGAGGTTCAGTTCGACGTCTGGTTCCCCACCTCACAGCGAGTCCCGGTGGCGGTCGCCGCATCTCTCATCCAACCTGTCAATCACGACTACCTGCCCAACCTGCAGGCCAACGTATGGCCGCAGCTCGCCGATCCCTACTACGACCAGGGATCCCGCTACACGGTGCCTTACGTGACCTACACCACGGGCATCGGGTGGCGAGTCGACCTCGCCGACAGCGCCGACATCGAGGGCCAGGCCAACCCCTGGGATGTCTTCTGGAACGAGAAGTACTCCGGGGTGATCGGCATGCTCGATTCCTTCACCGATGTGATACCAGTCGCCCTGTTCCACAACGGCGTGGCCGACCCATCGCAAGCCACCGAGGCCGAATTGGTCGCCGCCGGTGACGCCCTGGTCGAGTTGATCGATCTCGTCGACATCAGATATCGGATCGATGGCAGTTATGCCGGCCTGCCCGAGGGGAGATACGCGATCCATCAAGCATGGTCAGGCGACCTGGTCAACTCCCAGTACTTCTGGCCTGGTGGGGAGGATGAGGGGACCACGCGATACCTGTGGCCCGCCAAGAGCGAGGGGTCGACCACCAAGGGGGCGATATCGAGTGACACCATGACAGTGCTCAAGGGCTCGGAGCGCCCTGTGCTGGCCCATGCGTTCCTCAATTACATGCTCGACGAGGCCAATGCACTGAAGAATTTCGAGTACGTCGGCTACCAGCCGCCACAAAACGGCCTCACTTCCGAGTATCTGGTCAGCGAGGAATGGCTCCTTCCGCATCTGGCACCGGCGCTGGTAGCACCTGAGGACTTCGAGTTGGACTCGGCCTGGGTCCAGGGCCCGCTCGACGCGGCCACCGAGGCGTCGTGGGTCGAGCAATGGAATCGGGCCAACTCGGGTGGCTGACTCGGTCGGATAGAGGGTCATGCCCACCAATCTCGCCTCTGGGGCCGAGTACGCGACGGTCGGGCAAAAAAGATGGGTGTGGCCTGGCTTTGCCCTTCCCGGTGTGCTCTGGCTGATTCTCCTCTTCCTGGTCCCGTTCTACGCGGTGTTTGCGATCGCGATGGGCCAGCTCGACCCGATCCTGCAGAGGGCCACACCGGAGTGGAACCCGTTCTACTGGGACCTGACCGTCATGGGCGAGGCCTTCGCCGAGCTGTTCGGCGGTCAGCTTGGCGTGATCGCCCTTCGAACTCTGGCCTATGTCTTCATCGCATCGCTCATCTGTGTCCTCGTCGGATACCCGGTCGCATACTTCGTGTCGAGAAGGGCAGGGCAATGGCGTTGGCTGTGGCTGCTGTTGATCCTGGCGCCTTTCTGGATCAACTACCTGATGCGGATGATGTCCTGGGTGAATCTGCTCAGCCCGGACGGTCAGGTCAACAGGTGGCTGACCACCATCGCAAGCTGGTTCTCCATCGAGTTCGTGCCGCCCGACTGGCTCGCCGGCAATCACGTCGTCGTCATCCTCGGGCTGGTCTACGGCTACATCCCGTTCTTCATCCTCCCTCTCTTCGCCGCCTTGGACCGGATCGATGAAGCCACCCTTGAAGCCTCGCGTGACCTCGGGGCCAACAATGCGCAGACCTTCTGGCGAGTGACCTGGCCACTGTCTCGAAACGGGGTACTCGGGGGCCTGGTCATCATCATGCTCCCCATGTTCGGCGACTACTACACGCCCAACCTCTTGTCGGGATCGCCTCGCACCCGGATGTACGGAAACACAATCGACCAATTCATCAATCAGACCACCAGTGGGGGCGCGGTCGGCGCCGCCCTGACCATCATCCTGATGATCTTCATCGCCGGGCTGATGGTGTATTACCTCCGCTCGATCTCTCGGGCGTCGCAGGAGGCACGAGAGTGACAACGACCAGCCCCTCACGGCTCCGGTCTGCGATTACCAACCCCTGGGGCAAATCGCGGATGCTGCCTCTGGTGACGCTGCTCTACGTCCTCTGGTCCATCATCCCGGTGGGGATAGCGGTTCTGTTCTCGTTCAATTCGGGTAGGTCGAGAAGTACCTGGCAGGGGTTTTCCACTCGCTGGTACGTTGGTGATCCGGCTGCCGCAGAATCGGTGTTGTACGACCCCTCCCTCCGGTTTGCGCTCAACCAAAGCCTCAAACTGGCCATCCTGACCATGCTCGTCGCGACTCCCATAGGAGTGGCCCTTGCGCTCGGTCTGGCGAGGTGGCGAGGAAGAGGGGTCAAGGCGTCCAATCTGTTGATGCTGATCCCCCTGGTAACCCCCGAGATCGTGATGGGGGTGGCCCTGTTTCTGGTCTTCGCCGAGGTTTACGACTTCGTTCCCTTTGGAACCTGGACTCAGTTCCTGGGACATGTCACGTTCTCGATTTCCTTCGTGGTGATCATCGTTCGGGGGCGTCTGTTTGCCATTGGCAGGGACTACGAGGAAGCCGCCATGGATCTTGGGGCTTCCCAATTCGAGGCGATGCGCCGCGTGCTCCTCCCCCTTCTCGCTCCAGCGCTTGTCGCCAGCCTCGCCATCGTCTTCGCCATCTCAATCGACGATTTCGTCATCAGCCAATTCCTGATCGGGGGCGCGGAGACCGTGACCATCCCGGTGCAGCTCTACTCGGGTGCCCGGCTCGCTCCGCCACCTTCCCTCAACGCTTTGGCCACCATCCTGATGGTGGTAACCATCGGCGCCATCACGATTGCCGGGCTCATATTTCGCGCCCTGGGCAAACGACGAGGCGAAAGGGCCTCAGCCCTGGAGTCGGTGGCCGGCTTCGAGATGTGAGGGTCAGACCGTCAATCTGACGATCGGTCTCGAGTCGTTGCGGCGGATCAGCTCGACGAAGCCGTGCTCGTCGAACATGCTCAGCGTCCCGGTGAAATAGTCCACAGCAGAGCTCCGGGGACCATCGACCGGATAGGCCTCGATGACTTCTGCCCCCTCGTCCTTGGCGAAAGCGATGGCGGCGCTCAGAAGTCCTGCTCCGACGCCCCGCTTCCGGTAACCCGTCCGTACGACGAAGCAATTGATCGACCAGGGCTCCAAGTCGTCGACCCGCTTGAGCAGCCGGGATCGGTCGAGCGTCGGGAACTCGTGACGCGGGCCGACCTGGACCCACCCGACCGGGTCATCCCCGACGTAGCCAAGCAAGCCGGGCGGGCGTCCTTCGGCCGCCACCTCGGCGAAACGATCACGGTTGTCCCGCTTGTCTCCGAAACCGTCGTCGGGTCTGCGCCAGTGCATGCAAAAGCAGCTTCTGGCAACGCCACGATCGCCGAAGACCACCTCCATGTCGGGAAATCTGTCTGGGGTGAGGGGCCGGCTGGTCATCGGACCGAGATCGGTCTCGCTCGAGTGTGACCAGGTCTTCCTAGGCACCCATCGGCTCCTCAGCCTCGCAGTGTGGGCCGAAGACGAGCTCGATTATCTCCGCCTCCGTGATGCGCTCGACCGGCACTGGCTCGGGGTCGGGGCGGACGTACTTCCACCAGAATCTGCGCATCCTCACCTGACGCAACTCCTCGTCGAGATGCCGAATCATCTGAAAACCGGCGCTGGGGAGCATGAGTTCTTCCTTCCTGCGACTACGGTCAACCGTAAGACGTGATGCGGACAGGATCTGTCCGCATAACCGCGGAGAATCGAGGATCATGGACAGCGCCGAACGTCTGCTCAAGCTCCTGGCCCTGCTCGAGGGACGTATCGACTGGACCGCTGAAGAGCTGGCGAGCCGTCTCGCAGTGACTCCGAGAACGGTGCGACGTGACGTCACCCGTCTCCGCAGCCTCGGGTACCCGGTGGAGGCCGTGGCCGGCCCCGGCGGCGGGTACCGGCTCGGAGCCGGGGGCAAGCTCCCCCCCTTGCTCCTGGACGACGAGGAGGCCCTGGCCGTGGCCTTGGGGCTCAGAGTGGCGACGGCGACGGCAGTAGGCGGCCTGGAAGTCGCGTCTCTGTCGGCGCTGTCGAAGCTGGAGCACGTCCTGCCCCCGAGACTCCGCACCCAGCTGGAGGACATCTCCGAAGCAACGGTGTCCATCGTGAGCACATCCGCGTACTCCGTCGACCATGGGTCGCTCGCTGTGGCTGCCTCGGCAGCACGGACCAGGCAGAGGATGCGCTTCGGATACGTCGACAACGCACGGCCAAGTCACAGAGAGACACACCGAGCCGCTCCGCCTGGTTCACACCGGGCGTCGGTGGTACCTGGTCGCATTCGATCTCGATCGCGACGACTGGCGCACCTTCAGGTTGGACCGCCTCTCCGAGCCCTGGGTGACCGGGATGCGCTCGGCGCGTCGACCCGAACCAGATCCGGTCGAGCTCGTCCAGAGGGGAGTCGCGATCGAGGCATACACCCAGCGCGCCGAAGTCAGGCTGTTCGCCCCGATGGACCACGTCGCCCACATGATCCCGGCCACCGTGGGAGCGCTGGAACCAATGGGCGCCGACACCACCCGTCTCGTCATCGGCGCCGACGACATGAGCTGGCTGGCGCGTTACCTGCTCGGCCTGCCCTGGGAGTTCGATGTGGAATCACCTGACGAGCTGCGCAAGGAGCTGCGGAAGATCGGGCGCCGGCTCCTGGCCGTCCGTCACTCCTCCTGATCTTCCTCGTACTCGGGGTCCAGCTCCTCGGTTGCGGTGCCCGTTTCCGAAACGATCCTGAGTGCGTCCTGGGGGAACTGGAGGGCAACCTTGTCGGGCCAGTCCCAGGGGAAGGACCCGCCCTGATTGGGAATGGTCACCTGGACCGTCCCCACCTCCTCGACGGTGACCAGAACGTTGAGGAGTGGCCCGGCGAACACGACCCTCTCGATCTCCCCGACCAGGATGTTCTCGCCGCCGAAGTCGGGGGCGTGGATCCCCACTCGCTCCGGGCGGATGCTCACGGTCACTTCACCGGTAGCCCCGTCCCGGTCGACACAGCCCAGCTCTCTGCCGCCCAGCCGAATTCGACCTGGGCCTACTGCCTCGGCATACATCAGGTTGGACACACCGAGGAAGTCGGCGATGTAGCTGGACCGGGGGGCCTCGTAGATCTCCGACGGCGTCCCCATCTGCTCGATCGTGCCCTCGGTCATGACGGCGATGCGGTCCGACATCGTCAAGGCTTCTTCCTGGTCGTGAGTGACATAGATGAAGGTGATCTCGAGGTCTTCCTGAAGGCGCTTCAGCTCCACCTGGAGCGCCTTGCGCAGCTTGGCATCGAGGGCGCCAAGCGGCTCATCCAACAACAGGACGGATGGGTTCAAGACGAGGGATCGGGCCAGGGCGACGCGTTGTTGCTGGCCACCCGACAGCTGGGTTGGCTTGCGGGATTCCATGCCCGTGAGACGCACCTTCTCCAAGGCGTCGGCCACCCGCGCCTGTTGCTCCGACTTGGGCACGTCCCTGTATCGGAGTCCGAATGCGACATTGGAGGCCACGTCCATGTGCGGGAACAGGGCGTAGCTCTGGAACACCGTGTTCACCGGGCGCTTGTGAGGAGGGGTCCCTGCCTGATCGGTCCCGTCGATGAGGATGGCGCCGCTGTCCGGCCGCTCGAACCCGGCTATCAGACGCAAGGTGGTGGTCTTGCCGCATCCCGACGGCCCGAGCAGGGAGAAGAACTCGCCGTCCTCGATCCGGAGGTTGATGTGATCGACCGCCGGGTTCTCCCCGAAGTACTTGGCCAGATCGACCAGTTCGACGACGCCGCTCATGAGTCGGGCGAGTCTACGGTCGGCTCATGAGCTGATGGCGGACGCAAAGGCGTCGAGGGTCTCCAGGTATCGGTCGATGTCCTCGATCGTGTGCTGGACCGACAGGAGCCATTGCTCACCCTTGCCCCACGGGGGCAGGAAGACACCCCGGTTGTACTGATACAGCCACGCGGCCTGGGCGTAACGACCATCGACAGCGAGGAAGTCGCGATAGGTGCGCATCGGCTCGGCGCAGTAGATGACGCTTCCCTTGGCGCCGGCCGTGGCCACATGAGCGGTCAGGTGGTGCCGCCCAACCACTTCGTTGGCGCCTTTCTCCATCCGGCTCTGGATCTGATCGAGGTGCTCGTAGGTCTCCTCGACCATGATCTCAGTGAGCATGGCCTTGGCTGCCGCCATCGAGAGCGGGTTGCCATTGAAGGTCCCGACCTGCTCGTAGGTGCCGTCGACGATGTGGCTCATCACTTCATCAGTGCCACCGATTGCCGATATGGGCAGACCACCCCCGAGCGCCTTGGCCAAGCACACCATGTCGGGCTGGACCCCGAAACGCCGGGTAGCACCACCCTTGCCCACGGTGAGACCCGTCTTGACCTCGTCGAAAGTCAGGAGGGCATCGTGTTTGCGGGTCAGGTCACGCAGACCCTGGAGGAATCCTGGCTGAGGGAGCAGGATCCCGCAGTTCTGCAAGATCGGCTCGACGATGACCCCGGCGATCCTGCCCTCGTTCGCCTCGAACAGCTGGCTCACGACGTCGAGATCGTTGAACGGCGCCACCAGGGCGAGTTCGACGATCGCCTGAGGGATCCCGCCGCCCGCCGCGACGCTCTTCGGCTGTGTGGCCGAGCCGAGCCCATCCTCGTTCCAGACCGAGACCATCACCGAATCGTGATGACCGTGGTATCCGCCCTCGAATTTGATGATCAGGTCCCGGCCGGTGATGGCGCGCATGAGATGGACTGCGTCCATGGTCGATTCGGTGCCCGAGTTCCCGAACCGCCACATCGTCATCCCGTATCGGCGGGTGAGCTCCTCGGCGACGACGATCGCGTCCGCGGTTGGCTGGGCGAAGTGGGTTCCTTTGCGGACCCGCTCCGAAACGGCTGCGACCACAGCCGGGTGGGCGTGGCCGGCGAGCATGGCGCCGTAACCCCCGTGCAGGTCGACGTACTCATTGCCGTCGACGTCCCAAACCCTCGATCCCAGACCCCGATCGATCCATATCGGCTGCGGATCCGAGATCTGCCAGCTGGAGGTGACACCCCCGGCCAGCGAACGTCCGGCACGATCTCCCATCTCGGTCGCCTTGGGCGCCCGGTCGAGGAAACTCCGCCTCTCCCTTGCGATCAAGTCATCGAGAGCCGAGACTTGAGTGTCCACGGGGGACATGAGCCACCTTCCTTTCGGTATCCTGACTCGCTGTTCAGGATACACTGAGACAACCTACGGCGGCAGGAGAGAATCGGGATGAATCCGGCACCGGTTGACCCGGAACAGATCAGCAGAGTCCTCGATCCATTCGGTTCGAGTCTCACATTCCCGGCCGACGTCTACCTCTCCGAGGATGTCCTGGCCTGGGAGCGACAGCATCTCTGGCAGTCGACCTGGAATTGTGTGGGGCGTCTCGACGAGC
Organism: uncultured Acidobacteriota bacterium; assembly: GCA_963843585.1. Classification (GTDB taxonomy): domain Bacteria; phylum Actinomycetota; class Acidimicrobiia; order Spongiisociales; family ZC4RG35; genus JARDZU01. Next base: position 139,551 of record CAWJLJ010000019.1, on the reverse strand, counting down.
TCGTCACCCCTGGTCAGCTTCGTGCCATCGATGTCGGCGGCGAGGGCGTCCTTCTCAGCAGGGATGCGGATGGAGCCTTGCGCGCCTTCTCCAATGTGTGTCGTCATCGGGGTCACGAGCTGGCGCCGATCGGTGATGCCTTCGACGCCCGCCAGATCCGCTGCCCCTATCACAGCTGGTCCTATCGATTCGATGGGAGTCTCCGCACCGCTCCCCGCTTCACCCAGAGCGACGACTTCGATACCTCCGAGTACCCCTTGGTCGATCTCGGGGTCGCCGTGTACGGGGGATGGGTCTGGATCGATCTCTCGGGGACGGCGCCGGCCATCGAGGACCATTTCGGGAATCTCGATGAGATCATTGCTCCGTACGAGACCGACCGTCTGATCACGGCGGCGACGCACTCCTACCTCGTCGAGGCCAACTGGAAGGTCATCATCGAGAACTACAACGAGTGCTACCACTGCTCGTCGATCCATCCGGAGTTGTGTGAGGTGACGCCTCCCGACAGCGGGTATGACCACATCCCCACCGGTATGTGGTGCGGAGGGACGATGGATCTCAAGTCGCATGCGGTCACCATGTCGCTCGATGGCTCGTCGAAGGGGATCAATTTCAGGAACCTCGACGGGGAAGCTCGATCGTCAGGTGTGGTACCTGACCGTGATCCCCAACCTCCTTCTCTCGATTCATCCGGACTACGTCATGACCCATCGTCTGACCCCGGTCGGGATCGACCAGACCCACATCGAATGCTCCTGGCTCTTCCCGCCCGAGGCATTCGAGCTCGAGGGTTTCGACCCGGCCTACGCCGTTGACTTCTGGGACATCACCAATCGAGAGGACTGGGCCGCCTGCGAGTCGGTGATGCGTGGGATCAAGAACCGGGGGTTCCGGCCCGGCCCGCTGTCGGGCTGGGAAGGCACCGTCTACCAATTCCTCAACATCATGTCCCACGCCTACCTCGGTCAGGGCCTCGTCGTCCCCACGGTGCCCACCAGAGAGCTTCGGGAAACCGTTACCTGAGGTACGGTGGGCGCCATGAGACCTCTCGACGTCCACCTGTTTTGATAGGTTCGGCGAATGGCCGAGATCAAGACCCAGAAGAACGACGACAGCGTCGACGACTTCATCGCCGGGATCGAGGACGATCGGAAGCGGGAGGACTCGAAGGCTCTCCTCGGCATGATGGAGAGGGTGACCGGTGAAAAGCCGAAAATGTGGGGCCCGAGCATCATCGGGTTCGGGGATCAGCACTACAAGTACGAGTCCGGCCGCGAAGGGGACTGGTTCAAGATCGGATTCTCGCCCCGCAAGCAGAACCTGACCCTCTATGTGACTGAGCTACATCGCCGGCGGACGACCCCCTGATCGACCAAGCTGGGGAAATTCACCACCGGCAAGGCGTGCATCTACATCAAGCGGCTCGAGGACGTCGACACGCGGGGTTCTGGAGAAGCTGGTGAAACGGTCGTACGACAACGTCGGCTGATTCTCGTCGGCGTTGGCCACATATGGCCCACGTACCTCAGGTAAGCGGTTCACCCCGTCAGGGGCCGACACCGCGCTTTCGCAGTTGGGCGGCGATGATGAGGCGTTGGATCTCGGAGGTGCCCTCCCAGATGCGGTCGACCCGGAGCTCCCTGAAGAAGCGTTCCGCCACGTTCTCCCGCATGAACCCCCGGCCCCCGAATATCTGCACCGCCCGGTCGGCCACCCGGTTGGCCATCTCCGACGCATAGAGCTTGGCCATCGAGCACTGGGCGTGCTGCACCTTGAGGTCGGCGCCCTCGTCGATTGCCCGCGCCGTCTCGTAGGTCATGAGCCGCGCCGCCCACAACTCGGTGAGCGAGTCGGCCAGCATGAACTGAATCGCCTGGTAGTCGGCGATCGGTGCGCCGTATGCCTGCCGCTCCTCGGCAAATGCGGTGGCTTCCTCGATCAGACGCTCGGCAGCGCCACAACATCGGGCAGCGATCATCAGCCTCTCGTATCGGAACCAGGCGTGGGAGAAGCTCATCCCGTCGCCCTCACTCCCCACCAGGTTCGCCGCCGGCACCCTGACGTCGGTGAACTTCATCTCCCAGTGATGGTGGCTGTACGTGTGGGAGTACTCGGGTACCCGCACGCACTCCACACCCGGGGTGTCCATGTCGACGAAGAACAGGGCATGTTGGCCGGCGTTTGGACCTTCGGTCAGCTTGGCCTGGAAGAACACATAGGCGGCGAGATTGGCCGAGGTGACGTGCCACTTCACCCCGTCGAGCACGTACTCCTCACCATCGCGACGGGCGGTCGCCTCGATGGCGTCCACGTCCGAGCCGGCTCCCTCCTCGGTGATGGCGTAGCACTCGTGGATGTCGCCATCGACGGTGGGGCGAATCCAGGTCTGGATCTGGTGCTCGGTGGCAACCTCTTCGATCCACGACGGCCCGGTCGAGACCACCCAGCCGAGCGCATTGGTCACCCGGCCGGTCTGCTCCTGGATCAGGACCTGGGCCAGCATGCTGTATCCGGGGCCGCCGAGTCTCTCGGACATGTTGATCGAGGTCAGGGCCAGCTCGCGTGCCCGTTCCTTGTGCTCCTTCAGCACGTTCTCGGGGATATCGCCCCGATTCATCTCCGCCTCCACCTCCCAGGGAATCAGCTCGTCGACGAAGGCTCGCGCCCGCTCTTGGAGCGCCCGCTCGGCAGTGGTGAGGGAAATGCTCATCCCAGATTGAGGTAGATCTGCTTCTCTTCGAGGTAGGACTCGATGCCCCAGGGCCCGAGCTCGCGGCCCACCCCCGAAGTCTTGTATCCGCCCCAGATCGATTCGGTGGGCGCCGGCTGGCTGTCGTTGACCCAGACCACCCCGGCCTTGATGCCCCTTGCCACCTTCATCGCACGCTTCACGTCCGTGGTCCACACCGCCGCCGCCAAACCGTAGGTCGTGTCGTTGGCGATCCGGATGGCGTCGTCCTCGTCTGAGAACGGGATGACTGCCATCACCGGCCCGAAGATCTCCTCTCGGGCGATACGGGCGGAATTGTCGACATCGGTGAAGATCGTCGGCGGGACGAAGTATCCGCCGGCCAGCCCCGGATCGGAGGGCACAGCTCCTTCATAGGCAACCGCGGCCGACTCCCGGCCCGAGCCGACGTAAGACAGCACCGTTTCCCGGTGCTCCGACGAGATCAGGGGGCCCATGGTCGTGTCCGGGTCGAGACCACTCCCCACCTTGATCCGGGCCGCCTCGTCGATCATCGAGGCGACGGCGTCGTCGTAGATGGCCTTCTCGACGAGAACGCGGCTACCCGCAGAGCAGACCTCGCCACTGTTGGCGAAGATCCCGGCGCAGGTCCCGTCGATGGCGGACTCGAAATCGGCATCGGCGAAGATCAGGTTGGGCGACTTGCCCCCGAGCTCGAGGGTCACACGTTTCAGTGTCTCGGACGCCGTCCTGGAGATGATCTTCCCCACCTCCACAGAGCCGGTGAAGGAGACCTTGTCTACACCGGGGTGGGCCACGAGCGGCGCACCTGCCTCCGGGCCGAATCCGGTGAGGAGGTTGAACACACCGGGAGGGGCACCGGCCTCATCGAGGATTCGAGCGAGCTCGATGGCGGTGAGCGGAGTCTGCTCGGCAGGCTTGAGGATCGTGGTGCAGCCGGCGGCGAGCGCCGGGGCGATCTTCTGACTCGCCATCAGGATCGGATAGTTCCAGGGCGTGATCAGGGCGGCCACACCCACCGGCTCCTTGATCACCAGGCTCATCGCCTCGGGCCCGACGGGTGGAATGGAGCCCATCACCTTGGTCGCCCAGCCGGCGTAGTACTCGAACATGTAGGCGGCCTCGTCGATGTCCCAGATGGCGTCACCGAGGGGCTTGCCATTGTCCAGGGTCTCCAGCTCGGCGAGCCGGTCCCGGTCTCGGCGGATGATCTCAGCCACCCGGAATAGAAGGGCGGCCCGGTCGCGTGGCGCCGACTGCACGCCCCAGGTTCCGTCATCGAAGGCGCGACGAGCAGCGGCGACAGCGGCTTCTGCGTCCTCGGGTCCGGCCGACGAGACCTCGTCCAACACCTCGCCGGTAGCCGGGTTGAATGTCTCGAAGAGCTCCCCGGAGCGCGGGTCCACCCATTTCCCATCGATGTAGAGCTGTTTCACGCCTGCCTCCGTTGGCGTACTCGATCTCCGTCGACGGTAACACTACGGCTGAACCGTCGTTCAGAAAACCAGGGATGAGGAGACCAGATCGGCGGCGAAGTCACCGCTGCGTATCGCCCCATCGATGGTCCCGCTCCCGTTCACGTGCTCGCCGGCGAAGAACAACCGACCCGCCGGCCGGCTCAACACCTCGAGCGTCGCTCGCTGCCCTGGCCCGATCAAGGAGTAGCAGCCGCCAGCCAACGGATCGGAGCCCCAATCGGCGACCACCGGCGCCCCGTCGAAGATGGCCTCGGGTGCCGCCCGGGCGAGACGGAACAAGACGTTTGCTCGGAGCGGCGCCACGCCCGCCTCCGATCCGGCAAAGCCGGTGACAGCACGACGCACCGATCCGGACCGCCCGAGCCCGGTCCAGTACCAGGCGGGGATGTCGGTGTCCTGTCTGCGGAACATCGGCGGTGGCTCGGCTGTCGCCATCGCGATCTTGATCCCGACGCCCATCCTCAGGGATCCGAGCACATGGGCGACCTCATCGGGCAGCTGCGGGTCGAACCTCAGGCGCTTCAACACCCCGAGCGGTATTGCCAGCACCACAGCTGATGCGATGAAATGCCCCATCGGCCGTCTCGACTGTCACGTCGTGCGCCGTCTGGCGGATCGAGATCGCCTCGAGGCCGAGCCGCACATCGAGGCCAGGGGTCAAGGCGTGGGCGAGTCGGTCGTTGCCGCCGTCGATCCGAACGTATGACCCGTCATCCCCGATCCCGAACTCCTCGCCGATCTCGGCGGCGGCGATGGACTCCAACGGGGCGCCAGCCGTCCCCTGGAGACGGCTTCGGAGGATTGACACCGCCGGACCGGTGTCACCGATACCGTCGAGGACCTCCTCTGCGCTCAGCGACGACAGCCTCACCGGCCCTATCTCCAGCATTCGATCGGCCAGGAGCCGTGCGAGATGCTCATGTTCCTCCACGGCGATCGTCGGCCCACCCACCGGATCGCGAGAGATGAAGTCCATCCCGGTGTCGATGAGCTCGAGCCCGAGCTCGTTGGCGAGACCCATCACCGCCGTCTGCGTGGTCGAGATCCACTCGCCGCCCAACTCGACGATCTCGTCATTGGGCATACGGTGCGACCAGAGACGTCCCCCGACCCGGTCTCTGGCCTCCAGGACCAGAACGTCGATCCCACGATCGGCCAGGCGCCGAGCGGCCACGAGACCCGCCACACCGGCGCCGACCACGATCACCTGACGAGTTGGTTCACCATTCATGCTAGCCGAGCGAGGGTATGCCGCCGGTCCGTGGCTAGATTGCCGCCGTGCCCGAGGGAACACCGGAGTACCCGGTCAGAGTCGACCGCCGCGTGTTCGTCCCGATGGATGACGGTGTCACCATCGCCCTCACCGTCTATCAACCCGACAGCGACAACGATGGTCCCTATCCGACCGTTGTCGAGTCTCTCCCCTATCGCAAGGACGACGCTTTCTACGCGGGCGACTGGGCGACCTACGCCTATCTGGCCGGGAAAGGATTCGCGGGTGTGCGCATCGACATCCGGGGGACGGGAGCATCGACCGGGATCATCGAGGACGAGTACGTCCCCCGGGAGCAGGAGGACACGCTCGAGATCTTCCGCTGGCTCGCCGACCAGGAGTGGTGCAGCGGGAATCTCGGCATGTGGGGCGTGTCGTGGGGCGGATTCAGCTCACTACAGACCGCCATGCTCCGTCCGCCCCAACTCAAGGCCATCGCCCCGGTCCACGCCACCCATGACCGCTTCGCCTGCGATGTCCACTACACGGGAGGCTCGCTTCATGCGCAGGAACAGGTGGATTGGCCACCGTCGATGGTGGTTTGCAACGCGCTGCCCCCCGACCCGGACATCGTCGGGGACGGTTGGTACGAGCAATGGATGGACCGGTTGGAGAACACGCCGCAGTGGCCCGGGATATGGCTTCGTCATCAGCAGCGTGACGACTACTGGCTCCACGGCTCGCCATGTGCCGACTACGGCGCCATCCAATGCCCCACCCTTCTCATCGGTGGCTGGGTCGACGGATATGTCGACGGGATGCTGGCCATGGCGGAGCATCTCACCTGCCCCACCCGGACCGTGATCGGGCCCTGGGGCCACTATCGGCCCTCCACCGGTTGCCCGGGGCCGGGCCTCGACCATCTCGATCTTCTCGCCAGGTGGTTTGGCCATCATCTCAGAGGTGACGAGAACGGTGTGATGGACATGCCGGCGGTGACCGCCTACATCCGGACCGGCACGCCCTACGACGGGCCGACCCGTCCTCCCTTCCACGACCCGCCGACACCCGGATACTGGCGAGCCGAGCCGTCGTGGCCACCAGCCGACCGCATCATGGTCGATCTCCCCTTGGACGGACTTCGCCACGACACCACGACGTGGTCGGGACCGCAATGGGTCGGGATCCACGCCCCCGCCTGGGATCGAGCGGGACGGGGCAGCGCCGATTCGACCGATGACGATGCTCACTCGGCGACCTTCGAGACCGCCCCCTTCGATGAGCCGCTGGAGATCCTGGGGACCCCCGAGATCGAGTTGGCGGTGGCCAGCGACAAGCCCGTCGGAGTTGTTGCCGCCCGGCTCCTCGCCATCTCCCCGTCCGGGGACGGTCACCTGATCACCAGGGGCAGCCGCAATCTGGCCTTCCCTGATGACCTGTCGACACCGGTGCCGATCGTGCCCGACACATCGATCACGGTCCGCTTCCCGCTGTTGACGACGTCGGCGGTGTTGCCCACGGGCTGGCGCTTGCGTCTTGCCCTGTCTGGGGCGGACTTCCCGGTTGTGTGGCCGCCAGGGCAGAGGTTCACCCTGACCTTCGACCCTGGCCGCTCCACCCTGCGGCTGCCCACCGTCCCGGTGCGTGACGACGATTCCAGGGTCCTCGTTCCCGCCCCGCCACCCCTTCCCCAGCCTCCCGGCCTCGAGGAGGACGACAGGGGTCACGCACTGTGTCCATCGGGAGGGCCCCACCATCTCCTATGAGCGGCACCGCTACTCCAGGGAGTTTCAACCCCAGCGAGCAGATCTGACCTACAGCTCGGACGAGAACTGGTTCGTGAGCGTTGACGAAGACGATCCGGCTTCGACCCGTGTCCGATCGGACGCCGAGTCGACGATGGAGCGACCGGGTTGGAAGGTCACGACGCGGGGCACTCTGGAGCTGTCCGGTGATGCAGACTCGTTCCATCTCAAGATCGAGCTCACCGCCCTCCACGACGACCGGGTCGTGTTCAACCGGGTATGGGACGACAGCGTGCCGAGAGAATGGGCCTGAACCGCCGTTCAACTACCCTCGCTCTGTGGAACCGACACTTCACCGGGACCGGTATGTCGAAGCCGATTGGTACGCCAAAGAGGTGTCCAGCGTCTTCGAGCGACAATGGTTTTGCGTCGGTCGCGAAGAGGAAATCCCCGAACCGGGCGACCATTTGGTCTGCGATGTCGTCGGCGAATCGATCATCGTCACCAGGACGCGAGCCGGTGACCTGGCGGCCTATGTCAATCTCTGCAGGCATCGCGGCTCACAGCTGACCGACGCCGCCGGCAAGCCATCCCAAACGCACTTGGGCCCGACCGGCACGTTCAAAGGCTCGATCCAATGCCCCTACCACGCCTGGACCTATGGCTTCGATGGCCAACTCCGGGCGGCACCATTCCTCGACGAGACCGACGGACTCGACAAAGAGGACCTGCCCCTCCATCACATCGCAGTCGAGATCTGGGCTGGGTTCGTCTGGATCCACCTCGACCCGGCGGCGGCCGGGCCCATCGCCGGTCAATTCCAGGAGTCGGAGACCTATCTGGCCAACTATCCGTTGACCGATCTGCGGACCGCCGTCCGGCTCGTCTATCCGGTCGCTTCCAATTGGAAGGCTCTCGTGGAGAACTACAACGAGTGCTATCACTGCGGCCCGGTTCACCCCGAATTGGTGGAGCTCGTGCCCGCCTTCAGACAGCGGGGCGGCTCCGAGTTGGATTGGGAGAGCGGCATCCCCCATCGGGATGGAGCCTGGACGTTCACCGCGAGCGGGACGACCAACCGCCGGCCGTTCCCCGGCTTGACCCCCGAAGAACAGGAGCGGCACAAGGGCCAGCTCGTGTACCCCAACCTCATGCTGAGTCTCTCCGCCGACCATGTCGCCGCCTTCACCCTGTGGCCCCACGGCCCCGCTTTGACCACCGTGGTGTGCGATTTCCTCTTCCATCCCGATGAGATGGCGAGACCCGATTTCGATCCCTCGGACGCCGTCGAGTTCTGGGACATGGTCAACCGCCAGGACTGGAAGATCTGCGAGTCGGTGCAGAGGGGGATGTCGTCTCGCCGGTTCACCACCGGGTTCTATGCCCCGATGGAGGACTACTCGATGGACATCCGGCGGTATCTCGACGAGCTGATGTGACCGACTATCGGGTGGCGGTCCTCGGGTTGGGCGGTATCGGCAGCGCCGCCGCCTTCTGGGCATCCCGTCGTCTCGGGGGCGACGTCCTCGGCGTCGAGCAATTCGAGCTCGGTCACATCCGGGGAGGATCGGAGGATCACAGCCGGATCATCCGGCTGTCCTATCACACCCCCGCCTACGTCGAATTGGCCAAGGCGGCCTACGAAGCATGGGAGCAGGTAGAGGTCGATTCTGGCGAGCAGCTCGTCCTCAGGACGGGTGGCCTGGATCTCGCTCCGGCCGGCGCCTCGATCGGACTCGACGACTACCGGAGGTCGATGACCACTGCCTCGGTTCCCTTCGAGGAGCTCGACGCCGCCGAGGTGATGAGACGCTGGCCTCAGTGGAGTCTGAGCGAGGACGTGACCGCGCTCTTCCAAGAGCGATCCGGCATCGCCATGGCCTCGAGGGCCAATGCCACACACCGACGGCTGGCCCGGGAGAACGGTGCGACCCTCGTGGACGGCGCCGAGGTCGGCGCCATCAGGGAGGTCGACGGCGAGGTCGAGATCGAAGTCGACGGCAAGGTCCAGCGAGTCGGCTCGTTGATCGTCGCCGCCGGGGCATGGACCCCAACCGTGTTGGGCCGCCTGGGAGTGGATATCCCGCTCGAGGTGACCCTGGAGCAGGTCGTCTACATGGAGGCGGCAGATCCGGTGTCGTTCCACCCCTCCCGTTTCCCGATCTGGATCTGGATGGACGAGCCCTCGTTCTACGGTTTCCCGATATTCGGGGAGCCGGCGGTCAAGATCGCCTGGGATCGATGCGAGATCGTGACCGACCCCGAGAGCAGGAGTTTCGAGCCTCGGGACGACGTCACCGAGGCTGTCAGGGGTTTCGCGGGCCGGCACCTCCCGCAAGCAGTCGGACCGGTCCGGCTGGCCAAGACGTGTCTCTACACGCTCACGCCCGATCGCGATTTCCTCCTCGACAGGGTGCCGGGGACCGAGCAACATCTTCACGGTGGTAGGCGCCGGCCACGCCTTCAAGTTCGCCTCGTTGCTCGGCCGGATCCTCGTCGATCTCGCCCTCGACGGCGACACCTCACACGACATCTCCGCCCTCGCTGCCGACCGGCCCATCCTCCAGGAGAAGGATCCAGTGCGCTCCTACATGGTGTAGGAAGGCCCGTCGAGGTCAAGTACCCGCCTCCTGGGGCCGATTCCTTCCGAACATGGACTCTCTCTCCATCAAGAGAAGGCGCGTCCAGGAAGCGCAGAACGACAAGGAGCGGCTCGCCGCCCTCAACGAGCTGTCGGCCGCCTTGTATGAGTACGACTCTGCCGAGGCGGTGGCGGTGGCCGAGTCAGCTATCGACCTCGCCGATGCCGTCGGAGACGGAGCGGCTCGCGCCTGGGCCCTTCACCACAAGGGCTGGGCCCTGAGCTCCATGGGGCGACTCGACGACGCTCTCGACTCCCAATTGTCGGCCCGTGCGCAGTTCGAGCTGGAAGGGAGCATGAGTGGGGTTGCCAATGCCCTGATGGCGATCGGCGACCTGTATGGAGATGTCGGTGACACCTCGACGGCGCTCGAGTACCTGGAGAGGGCCCGGGCACCGCTCAAGCTGGCCGACGACGAGCTCGGAGTCGGGCTGCTGACGAACCTCACCGGGATCGCCCTGAGCCATGAGGGAAGACACGAGGAAGCCCTCGATCTCTTCGAGGAAGCCGAGTCCGTGTATCTCAGGCTGGGTGATCGCCTGCGGGTAGGCACGGCGAAGATCAATCAAGGATTCGAGCTCCTCGCCCTCGCCGAGATGGGCGATGAGGACAAACGAACGGAGGCGATCGACCGGGTCGGAGAGCTTGCGGCTGAGATCATCGAGAGGGGCGAGAAACTCGGAGACGATGGGCGTCATACCGTCGCATACGGGAGGTCCCTGAGGGCCCACGTCCTCGCCGCTACCGACCTGATCGACGATGCGATCGATGCGGCCGTGACCGCAGAGACGGAGGCCACCTCAGGGGGACTCGACCAGTTGGCTATCGAACTCGCCCTGGATCGCGCCGGTTGGCTCATCGGCGCCGGCCGCAACGAAGAGGCGGGAATGCTCGTGGAGGAAGCAGCAGACCGCAGCAAGAGGCTGGACATGAAGCGGTTGCTGGTGAGAGCGACGGCTCTTCGGGCCGACCTGCTCGAGGCATTCGGCGACTATGCCGGGGCGCTGGCCTGTCACCGGGAGTACCACCGCCTCGACGGAGACCTGCACACGGACCAGGCGGAACGGCGGGCCAGTCTCGCCACCACCCGCTTCCAGGTCGAACGCGCTCGTCAGGAGGCCGAATTGGCCAGGGTGCGGGTCTCCGAGTTGGAGGCGTTGGACCACGACAAGCGTGAGTTCCTGGCCAGCATCAGCCACGAGTTGCGCACACCGCTGGCCGCGGTCCTGGGCTTCGCCAGCGAGCTATCCGACTCGTGGGACCTCTTCGAACCAGAGGAGGCACGCTCCCTCGTCCGTCTCATCGCCAGTCAGTCGGCCGATATCTCCAGCATCGTCGACGACCTGTTGACCGTGACCAGGCTCGAGGCCGGGACCATGACGTTCTACCCGTCAGCCGTATCCGTCGCCGAGCACCTCGCCGACATGGTGGAGACATCCGGCCGCGAGTCAGGTCGAAGCATTTCGTGGCGAGGGGACGCCATCGTCTGGGCCGATCCGAACCGTCTGCGGCAAATCGTGCGCAACCTGATCACCAACGCCATCCGATACGGAGGCGATGAGATCTCGGTGAGTGGTCACGTCAGACACAACGGGTGCGAGCATCGACATCAAGGACTCGGGTGGCCCGATCCCGGCGAGCCGGGTGGCGACCATGTTCGAGCCGTTCGTCCACGCCGACAGTGGTGGTCGCACCCCCAACTCGGTGGGCCTGGGTCTCGCCGTTGCGAGGAGCCTGGCCCGGATCATGGGTGGCGAGCTCGACTATCGACACGATGGTGGATCGGTGTTCCGGCTCGCGCTGCCCGTACCGGACTGAGCTCCGCTAGGCCGGGACTGCCCAACAGGCGGCTGCGGTGAGGGCGCCTACCGGCGTTGGCCCTGGGTCATCGGTGGGACATCGAGCCGCGATCTCCGGCGCGAGAGTCCCTGACTGGAGCAAAGGGCAGCGGGGATGAAAACGGCATCCCGAAGGGATCCGGGCCGGATCTGGTATTTCCCCGATCAGGATCTGCTGCTCCATCTCCCTCGTCTCGGGTACCACCGACAGCAAAGCCCTGGTGTAGGGATGCCGGGGGTTCTCCAGGATCTGCTCGGTCGGCCCGGTCTCGACGATCCGGCCCAGATACATGACGGCGACCCGGTCGGCGATGTTCCAGGCGAGACCGAGGTCGTGGGTGACGACGAGGATGGCCAATCCGGTCTCGTCCACGAGACGACGCATCAAAGCCAGGATCTCGCCGCGGATCGAGGCGTCGAGACTGGCCACTGGCTCGTCGGCCAGCAAGAGACGTGGCTCCATGACCATGGCGCCGGCGATCACCACGCGCTGACGCTGACCGCCCGACACCTCGTGTGGATACAAGGGAAAGAACCGCTCCGGTGGGCGCAGACCCGCCCGGGACAATGCCTGCGCCACTCGTTCCTGCTCGATGCCGTCACCGTGCTGGATGCGAAGTCCCTCGGCAACGATCTCATAGATGGTCTGTCGGGGGTTCAGGGCGCCAGTTGGATCCTGGAAGACCATCTGGACGCTCGGATTGAAGATCGTCTGGATCTTCGGTCTCGGACCATCGTCGCCCACATCCTCGACCCGTATCTGACCCGAGGTCGGCTTCTGCAAGCCCTGGATCGCCCGGATCAGCGTCGTCTTCCCCGATCCCGACTCCCCGACCAGAGCCAGCACCTCCCCCGGCGATACATGCAGTGAGGCGCCGTCGACGGCTCGGGCCGCCCCGAAATGGACGTGCAGATCCTCGACCTCGACCAGATTGGTCACACCAGCACGCACGCCGCACTCCTTTCCAAGCCCGACGAGCGCAAGTCGGGCTCGGCCGGCAGACAAGCGTCATGGGCCAAAGGACATCGAGGATGGAAGGGGCAGCCTTGGGGCAGGTTGTCGGGTGTCGGCGGGTCGCCGCCCAGACCCGATGGCGCCATCCGCGAGGTCTCGTCACCGATCGTGGGAAAAGCTGCGGCCAGGGCTCTCGTGTAGGGATGCGACGCATTCTCGAAAACGTCCCAAGCAGGGCCTTCCTCCACGATCCGTCCCGCGTACATCACCGCCAGTCGCCGGCAGGCGTAGGTGAGCACCGAGAGATCGTGCGTGATGAACATCAAGGTCAGGTCACGCTCCTTCTTTGAGATCCGTCGAGCAGGTCGAGGACCTGAGCCTGGACCATGAGATCGAGCGCAGTGGTCGGCTCGTCGGCGATGAGTAGGAGCGGGTCGCAGGCCAGGGCCATGGCAATGAGCACCCGCTGTCTCTGGCCACCCGACAGCTGATGGGGGTAGGAGTCGGCCCGGGCTGCCGGCAGGCCGACCCGCCTGAGGAGCTCGACGACACGTTCTCGGGCGGCGCCGTCACTAGCAGCGGTCTGATGGACCAACATCGGCTCAGCGATCTGCTCGCCCACCGTCTGCACCGGGTTCAGAGCGTGGAGCGCCCCCTGGAAGATGATGGCCCCGGAGGTCCATCGCGCCGCTCTCAGCCCTCCCGGACGTGAGGTTGAGGACGTCTTTCCCATCCAGGGTGATCTGCCCGGTCACCTCGGTCCCGGCCGGGAGGAGACGAAGCAATGCATTGGCCAGGGTGGACTTGCCGCAACCGGACTCGCCGGCGAGACCCAGGGAATCTCCCTTTTCCAGATCGAAGCTCACCCCACGCACCGCCGGCACGTCGCCACCGTGCCCGTGATACGTGACCTCCAGGTCGTGCACAGAGAGCATCGGCTCGCTCATCGTGCGCGGCTCAGTCTCGGATTGGCGATCTCCTCGAGAGTGCGCCCGATCAGGGTGAAGGCGAGGACGACCGCCAGGATGCCCGAGACCGGCGGGGACGAAGTACCACCAGGCGTTCCTGACCATGGCACCGTTGACGAAGGCCTCCTCCAGGGTCTTGCCCCATGATGCGGCCGATGGGTCACCCAGGCCCAGGAAGGCCAGCGTGGTCTCGGTGAGGATGGAGATCGGGACGGCCAACGTGGCGTTGGCCAGGATCAGTCCCATGACGTTGGGGAGGATGTGCTGCCCGACGATGTGCCTTCCGCTCGCCCCGAGCGAGCGCGCCCGATCGACGAACAGACGTTGCTTGACCGTCAGCACCTGGGCGCGAATGAGACGCGCGGTCGAGGGCCAGGAAGTGATGCCGATGACGAAGATGATGTTCCAGACGTTTCTCCCCAGGACCGAGGCCAGCACGATGGCCAGGGGCAGGAAGGGAACCACCAAGAACCATTCCGTGATCCGCATCAGGACCGCGTCGGGCTTGCCGCCGACAAACCCGGCGATGATGCCGATGACCGAGCCGATCAAGATCGTGAGCACCGTTGCCGCCAGCCCGACGAAGAGGCTGACCCGGGAGCCCCAGACGAACTGCGCCCACACCGAGCGGCGGATGTAGTCGGTGCCCAGTGGGCCGAATTCGCTCGGGGGTGCCCATTGGGGATTCCCTTGAGCCCGGGCGTAGACCGGGTTCAACTCCCTGACGTCGGCGAGCAGCGGCGCCGCCAGCGCCATCAAGACGAACAGAAGCAGCACGCCGAGCCCGATCATGCCGCTTCTCGAGCTGCGGAATTGCTTCCACACCCGTCCTGCCGTGGCGCGTCGGCGCTGCATGGCGAGACTGGTCATTGGCCCTCCACCCTCGGGTCGAGCCAGCTGTAGGTGAGGTCGGCGATCAGGTTGAAGACGATCACCGCCGCGCTGAAGAGGAGGAAGAGCGCCTGGAGCATGGGGAGGTCGGGTCCGCGGATGGCGTCTGCGGTGAGCTTGCCCAGGCCGGGCCAGGAAAAGACCGCCTCGACGGCGATGGCGCCGGAGAGGACGAAGCCGAAGTTGATGGCAGTCAGGGTCACGACCGGGAGCAACGCGTTGGGAACGGCATGGCGGTTGCGCACTGCCACATCCCGCAATCCCTTGGCCCGAGCCACCGTTAGATAGTCCTCACCCATGACGTCGAGCAACGAGCTTCTGGTGACGAGGGTGTACTCCCCGAGATAGGCCAGGGTCAGGGTCAGCGCGGGAAGGAACATGTGATAGGCCTGGTCGATGAGCAGCGCGAAACCGGATCTCGTCTGGATCCCGCAGTGGAGACCCCGCCTACGGGGAACCACCCCAGGACCACGGCAAACAGGACGAGGAGGATCATGCCGAGCCAGAAATCCGGCATCGAGTAGAACACCATCGTCCCGGAGGTGATCGAGTGATCCTTCCAGGTGTTCCTCCGCCAGGCGGCGATGATCCCCCCGATGGTGCCGATGACCGCGGACAGGATCGCCGAGACTCCGACCAGAGCAACGGTCGCCGGGATCGCGGCGACGATCTCGTTCCACACCGGTTGGCGCGTCTGATAGGAAATCCCGAAGTTGAGCTGTGCCGACTCCCTCAGGTAGAGCAGGAACTGGGTCCCGAGCGGCTGGTCGAGGCCGAAAGCCACCCGCAGGTTCTCGAGCGTCTCCTGAGGGACGTTCCTTCCCCTGAACAACGACCCGATCGGATCGGTCTGCACCACGCGGAACAGGAAGAAATTGAACACGAGGACGAAGACGAGGGTGAGGATCGACCCGAGAACCTTTCGGCCAATGAGTCTTCCCCGCCCTCGTCCCGTGTCTCGAGCCGTGGTCAGGCGCTCACTCTCGATCGTCGGCGGTGGAACGATTCCTCATCGCCAGGAAGACACCAGCGATCAGGATCACACCGGCGGCGATACCACCCCAGAGCAGCCAGTTGATGCCCGACCCCCCTGCTTCGGCACCGATCGGGGTCAGCTGGACGTAGCTGGGTGAGGTGTTGCTGAACATCACCGGACCGATCTCTGCGGGCTGCTTGACCCAGCCCTCGAAGGTATCGGTTCGATAGGCCTGGAGGTCGGGCGCGACATACATCGGGATGTACACAGCCGCATCGTGGAACATAGTCAACATCTCGTGGACGATCTCGACTCTCCGGTCCGGATCGACCTCCTGGTTTTGTTCCGTATAGAGCGTGTCGTATGCGGGATCGAACCAGTTGGCGTCGTTGTAGTTGCCGATCTCGGCCTCGGTGAAATAGGACAGCATCGGGTCCGGGTCGACGAAGGGCACCCAGCCCCAGAAGAAGGTGTCGTACGTACCTTCGACGATGACCCCGAAGAGGGCGTCCTGGTCGTACGCCTCCAGACTCGACCCCGATGCCGATCTCCTCCATCCATCCGACCATCAGGTCCCCGATCGACCCGGCCAGGTCGCCATCGGTGTTGACTGCATGGCGGATGACGATAGGATTGGTGCCGTCGGGCATCTCCCTGATGCCGTCACCGTCGGTGTCCATGTACCCCGCGTCGTCGAGGATTTGATTGGCCCGGTCGGGGTCGTAGGTGAGTTGATTCTCTTCGGGGATCTCCGGAATCCATTTTGGGTCGGCCGAGGGGCTCAGCGTCTCCAATGGACTTGCCAGGCCGAACCAGAGGTCTTCGATGACGGCCGGGCGGTCGATGCCGTGCGCGATGGCCCGACGCACTTCGACATCGAGCAATGCCGGATGAGGCTGACCCTCAGCGGCGCCGCCGTTGATTGCGATCTCGTCGAAACCGCCTTGCTGGCCCGCTACGACTTCGATGTTCGGGTCGCCCTCCAGGGCCTCCCACGACGAAGCCGGAAATCCCTGGGCCGCGTCGATCTCGCCCTGCTGGAGGGCAGCCACCATGGCGTCCGGGTTCTCGAAGAGACGGAAAATCACTTGGTCGTAAGGAGGCTCCTCTCCTTCCCATCCCCAGTAGTTGGGGTTGGCCGCCATCACCACAGATTGCCCCGGGGTGAACTCGGTCATGACGAATGGCCCGCTCCCGACGCCATCGTCGGCGGCGTATTGGGTCGCTGCGTCATAGTCGGTGGCGATCGGCTCCCATATGTGCTGAGGCACCAGATAGACGTCCATGGTGGGGAGCTTGGGGTCGGGGACCGAAGAAACCAGCCGGACCGTTCGCTCGTCTTCGGCGGTGGCCTCGATGTTTCCAACTGTCGAAACCATGTTGTCCCAACCCTGATCTCGTCCTGTGTTGATGTTCCAGGCCACGTCCTCGGCTGTGATCGGCGTCGTCGTCGGACCAGGTCAGGCCCTCCCTCAGGGTGTACACGTACTCGATGCCGGGCTCGACCTCCTCCCACGATTCGGCCAGGCCAGGGATGGTCGCGAAATCGTCCGCGGCCTTATCGGTGAGCGTGGCGTAATGGAGGTTCCAGACCTCGTATGCGGGCACGGTGTAGCCCGAGGTCGGGTTCAGGACCTCCCAGTCCTGGGTGAGCCCGACGCGAAGGGTGACCTGGTCATCCTCCTCTTGGGCCGAAGCGATCGGAACCAATGACACCGCCACCAGTGCGGCGATCATCGACACAATAAGGCGTCTCATCAATTTGACTCTCCATTCAGGTTGCCCCAAGGGCAATGTATCCGCATCTGAGGGGCTGTGACGCCGATTCGCGTGACCGTGAATCCTGAATGACGATTCAACCTTCCCCGGTTACAGTGATCCGACCCAGCCGAGGTTTCAGACTTGATCCGCGAGACACCGTTTCATCCCAGGACCAGCGAGGCCAACAAGACGGGGTTGTGGAGCCACTGGTCGGGATATCTCGCCACTGACCGCTATCAAATGTCTGACAAGTTCGAGTACTTCGCGATCAGGAACTCGGCGGCGGTCATCGACACGTCCCCTCTCTACAAGTACCGGATCATCGGGTCAGACGCCGAGAGATTCCTGGCCGGAGTCCTGGCACGTGACATCCGAAAATGCCGTCCCGGCCAGGCGCATTACACGGTCTGGTGTGACGACGACGGGTGGGTCGTCGAAGACGGAGTCATCCTCCGTCACAGCGACGACGAGTTCCTGCTCACCGCTGCCGAGCCGAACATGGCCTATCTGCAGGACCTCGCCGGGCGGATGGCGGTCCAGATCGAAGACGTCTCGGACGATTTCGGAGCCCTCGCCCTACAGGGCCCGTACGCCAGGGAGATCCTCAAGCAGCTGGCTCCGGAGATGGAGGAGATCGGCTACTTCCATCTCACCCCGGCCAAAGTAGGCAACGCCGCGGTGACCATCTCCCGCACCGGCTACACCGGGGACCTCGGTTATGAGATCTGGGTGGAGCGCGACGACGCCGTCGGCGTGTGGGACACCCTCTTCGAAGTGGCGGCGCCTTATGGCGTCATTCCGGCCGGCCAGACCGCTTTGCTCATCGCCCGAATCGAGGCCGGACTGGTCCTGATCGATGTCGACTTCTACTCCGCCCGCTACGCCTGGAACGACGACCAGCGGACCACTCCCCACGAGCTCGGACTGGGATGGATGCTCCGTGACCTACCTTCCGATGACAGAGCATTCATCGGTCGGCGCGCCATCGAGCGCGAGCTGGCCGATGGCACGTCCAGGTGGAAGACAGTCGGCATCACGGTCGACTACGAGGACTGGAATCGCGTTTACAACGAACGTGGGGTCATCCCTCCCAAGGATCACACCCCCGAGCACGGCGGGATGATGATCTACGACGAGAAACTGGAGCGGATCGGATACACGCCCAGCTTCGTCTACTCACCGATGGCGCAGCGACACGTCGGGATCGCCCGTGTCCGTCCGGAGCACGCCGCTCTCGGGACCGAGGTGAGCCTCGAAGTCACCATCGACCATCGCTACGACGTGGTGAAAGCCAACGTGAGCCGTCTCCCCTTCTTCAACCCACCGAGAAAGACAGCCTGAGGTAGACATGCCGGCCAAGAAGAAGTTCGATGCAATCGTCATCGGTGGAGGCCACAACGGCCTGGTCAATGGGGCCTATCTCGCCAAGGCGGGCCTGAGCACACTCATCCTCGAGCGAAGACATCTGGTCGGTGGCGCCGCCATCACCGAGGAGCTGCATCCAGGGTTCAGCTTCACCACCTTCTCCTACGCCTTGAGCCTGCTCCGCCCCGAGATCATCCACGAGTTGGAGTTGACCAAGCACGGCTTCATGCCCTTGCTCATGCCCTCGACCTTCGCCCCGACCGAGGATGGCGACTACATCCTGCTGGGGCAGGACAAGAACGAGAACCACCACGAGATCTCCCGGCACTCGCCCCACGACGCCGACGCCTACGACGCCTACGGGCACATGATGGAACAGGTGGTCCATGCCATCAGACCGCTGATGGACTCGATCCCGCCCGACATCACTTCCAAGGACCCCGAGGAGCGAGCACGTATGGCAGCGATCGGCTCGTATCTCGCCGATCTGCCCCCTGGCGTCCTGCACGACATGATCCGACTGATGACAGGAAGCGCCGCCGACATCCTCGAGGACTACTTCGAGTCCGATCTCATGCAGGGTCTGCACGCCTCATCGGGCATCATCGGAACCAAGGTCGGGCCACGTTCCCAAGGCTCCGGTCTTGTCCTCCTCTATCACTCATTCGGCGAGCACGACGGCGCCTATGGCGCCTGGGCCTTCCACAAGGGAGGCAACGGCGGGTTCACCCAGGTCCTGGCCCGGGCCGCCGAGTCGTTCGGAGTCGAGATCAGACTCGAGTCTCCAGTCGACCACGTCGTCACGAAGAACGGCCGGGCCACCGGGGTGATGCTCGAAGACGGGACCGAGTTGGAGGCGAAGACCGTGGTCAGCGCTGTCGACCCCCGGCGCACCTTCATGCAATTGGTCGATCCTCGGGAGTTGCCGACGGATCTCGTCGAGAACATCCGCCGTTTCAAGTTCCAGGGGACCTCGGCCAAGGTCAACTTCGCCCTCGACGCCAACCCCACTTACCCGGGGCTGGAGGGCCGCTCGGACCAGTACCGGGGATTCATCAACATGGGCCCCTCGCTCGACTATCTAGAGCGAGCCTTCGACGACGCCAAGTACGGGTGGTACTCGCAGAAGCCATACATCGACGGGTGCATCCAGTCCAACGTCGATCCGGATATGGCCCCTCCGGGCAAGGCGGTGATGTCTTGCTTCATCCAGTACGCCCCATATCACCTGAAGGAGAGCGACTGGGACAGCGAGCGCGACCGGTTCGGCGATGTGGTGCAGAAGACCCTGGAAGGTTTCTTCCCCGGGTTCGGCGACCTGGTGCTCCACCGGGAGGTGGTCACCCCGCTCGACATCGAGAGGGTGGTCGGTCTCACCGAAGGCAACATCTTCGCCGGCGAGTTCCTCGCTCCCCAGATGTTCTTCTTCCGCCCTGCCCCGGGCTGGAACCAGTACCGCACCCCGATCGAGGGCTACTACCAGTGCGGCTCGGGGACCCACCCCGGCGGCTGCGTCATGGGTGCCCCCGGCCGCTTCGCCTCACAACAGATCCTCGGGGACCTGGCCAAGAAGAAGTAGCCGCGGAACCGGTTCGCGACAGGCGCCGTTGATAGCCTTGTCCCCAGGGAGAAGCGCATGGCGTCACGCCGAGGATTGGCCCTACTTGTCGCCTTGGTCATGGCTCTCGCCGCATGCACGGAATCGGCCTCGCCCCCGCAACCGACCGCACCACCCGACGCCTTCGCACCTACCCCGACCATCGGACCGTCGACCACCACGCGACCGGCGCCCACGACGACCCTCGACATCGAGCGGGTCGTGCTCCAAAGAGTGGACCCGGTCTCGTTGGAGCCGATGACCGCCTTCGAGCCGATCCCGATGGGCGACAGCGCTCTGGGGACCGGTAGCTTCGCCCGATGGCAGATATCTGGCGGCCACGGTCGACGACGACGGAAGCGGGGTCCCGAGATGCGTCTCGTCGATCTCCAGTCCTGGGTGCCGGTGATGTCATGGCCCGAGTCCGGCGATTCAATGTTCCATGTCAACGAATTCGGGAGCGTCTATTTCATCTCGTACTGTCGACACCGCAGTTTCGATTTGCCGCAACCGATTCAACCGGATCGACGCTGATTGCCTCCCTGCCCGCCAACTATGTCGGTGTGGGGGGCGGAGCTCGGTCACAGAGGCTCTATTCCTGCTCTATGGCACCAAGCCGGTGAACCGGGTCGGAGTCAGAGCAGGTGTTCGTCGCCACCGTCGACCTCGATCAAGCCGGGCAGTCGTGACCGAGATCCGATTGCCCGAAGTGCGGATCGGCCCGGTCGACCCGGTCAGTCAGGGACCATGGGCCGGGTATCTCTACACCTCGCCCTCCTTCACTTGGGACCCAGTTGGTGCACGGCTCCTCGTGGCCCACGGCGATGAGGACGTGGTTATCGGAGGTGGACATCGAAACAGGCGAGGCGTCGTCGAGCACGCGTTAGCCGGGACCGTTGACCTCCGGAACCGGGACCAGACGAATGAGCGCCCTCAGCCCCGACGCTCGGTTCCTCCACGTGGCCACCCGCACCGTGGAACTGATCGAAGACGACGACGACTGGATGGTCATCACCAGGCCCGCCGGAGTGAAGACCATCGACACCACCACATGGGAGATGGTGGTCCGAACCGATGAACCGATCTCGGACATCTGGGTCTCGCCCAGCGGAGACCTTGCTCGGATCCGGCTACACGACCGAGGAATCGGAGTCGGTTTCCGTGTCGGAGTCGACCGGCCTGTATTTGCTCGATCCATCGGACCTCAGCGTTCGAGTTCACTATCCGCCTGAGACCCCCGAACAATGGTGGGGACCGGTGACCTTCACCGACTCAGGCGTCGATCGCATACGCCTCGACCTGGGTTCGAGCCCCAAGGTGAACGCCATCGAGATGGCCACCGGGGAATTCCTCTCCACCGCGGAAGGCACCGAGACATTGGAGATGATCGGGCCGGTCGGGGTCCTCGCCAGCAATCGCTAGCTTGCCCGCGATGCTCGAGACATCGACCCGAGCTGGCCGCATCGCTGGATGAGGACCTGGTTGGCTGGCTGACGACGGTCACCGCATCCGGCCAGCCACAGAGCTCGGTGGTCTGGTTCCTCCGTGACGGCGACGACCTCCTGGTCTACAGCAAGCCCGACGCCACCAAGATGCGCAACATCGCCGCCAATCCGAAGGTCGCCTTCAACCTCCGTGGCGACGAGCTGGGAGACTCGATGGCCACCCTCGAGGGCACCGCCAGGTGGTCGAGTCACCGACACCGCCCCATCGACATCCTGCCTATTTCGCCAAGTACCAGGGCCAGATCGAGAGGCTCGGCTGGACCCCGGAGCAATTCTCCGACGACTACTCCGCCCTGATCCGGATCACGATCGACCGCGTTCGGTCCTGGTAGAGCACTCCGACGTATCAACCAGCCCCGGTTGCCGCTCTCTCCAACGACGTGGGCACACGCGTCCACGTCGAACGACGGGGGACCGCATGTCCACGAGTGTCACACGAGAGAAGCCCGGTCGCCGGCCCGAGCAGAGGGTCTCGGCCTGGCGCCGCCGGTCTGGCGATCGTCGTCGCCATCGGAATCGGCTTCACGCTGAGTGAGGACAATGCCGCTTCGCCGTCCGACGTGCAGCCAGCCCAGCCCCAGGTGAGCGACTCACGCCGGGTGAAGGCCGAGATGATCGCCCAGCGGGACGCCGTGGCTCCCGGTGCCGATGTCGAGGCCAACGAGGCGGCCATTACGGCCCTGCGGAGCGTCGAGTCCGGATGGCCAAGCTCAGGGACACAAGACGGGGAACGGGAGGTCGCGGGCGGTTAGCTCCCGACCGAGAGGGCGGAAGAAGGGGTCGTCTCCGGACGGCCCCTTCTTTTGGTCAAGAGGATGTATCAGGGCGTGAGACATCGACTCCTACCAACGACGGGAGCAAATTGCTCCCGATACGGGAAGGGAGAGACCATGTCAACGAGTGCTACCCAGCCGGGTACCACCACAAGGGCAGGACGTTCAGGTAAGGGTCTCGGCATCGCCGCGGCCGCTCTCGCCATCGTCATCGCCGCCGGCTTCGTGTTCGCTGTCAACCAGGGGAACGAGGTCACCGGAGTCCAGACCGAGCTGTCCAGGTCCGGCGCAGATCGCTGCCGCTCGCCATGCCGAACGGGTTCGGCTGAGTGAGTTGGCGGCGCAGGCCAGGGCGGAGTCACATCCGGCGTTCAACATCGAGAAGACCAAGATGGAGCTGGCCAACCAGGTCGCCGTTGTCAACGAGCATCCCGGGCTCAACCCCGAGAAGACCAAGATGGAACTGGCCAGCCAGATCGCCGTTGTCAACGAGCATCCCGGGCTCAACCCCGAGAAGACCAGGATGAACATGCTGATCGACAAGCTCGATGAGCGGATCTACGTCCCGAGCATCGTGCTTCCCAGCGTCGCTGTAGAGATCCGAAACGGGTTCAGGGTCGATGGCGAGCAAGCCGAGACTCAGCAGCCAACCGAGCTGAATCAGCCGGAGTGGGACAACCGGATGCCCTGACGGAAACGTCATCGAACAGGAAGGGGCCGCCGTGAGGCGGCCCCTTCTTCATGCCACGTGGCTCCGCACGAGAAGACCCCCGCCTAGCGGCGGGGGTCTTCCTACTCCGTTAGCGAGGCGTATGCCTCAGCCATTCTCAAACGGCGGGGCGAACAATGAGGCGGTTCAGGACCTGAGGCCGGTGCTGTTGCTGGAGTCGGTTCTCCTTCGAGCGATTGCCCAACCACCTCTGGACGGGGTTGCCGAGCTGCTCGTGGTGGTGAACCGTCCAAGCCCAGCGCCGGGTGTTCCTCGGTTCCTGGGATTCGGACATGTTTGTCATGTCGCGCCTTTCCTCGCTGACGGTCGTCGTCGGTTGACGACGATTCACCTGTGAGGAGCGTCGGCCCCGGCTGTTGATACCGACGCCTCGGATTAGGTCAGAGGATGACCCACTCGGTCTTGACGGTTTCGTCCCCTTCGAAGCGGATGACGAGGGCAAAGGGCCCGGACTGGATCCCCTCGAAGAAGAAACGGCCCTGCTCGTTGGTATCAGCGACGAGGACAGTGTCCAGCACGTGCAGCTCGATCGTCACCAGCGCCCGCCGGCTCGATCTGCCCGATAAGACGACCGGTGACAGGATCGTGCTCGAGGTCGATTGTCCATCCTCCGGACTCGAAGGCGAGCATGCGGGCAACGGCAACGCCCCTCACCGTGGCACGCATTCGACTCCTCGATCGAGTCGTAGGTGAGCTGGGCCAGGTCGGCGTCGATGGTCTGCCACGACAGCGCGGCCTTGGCGAAATCGGTCACATCGGCCGGCGCCGGGTCCGATTCGTCGAGTCCCCGACGGAGCAGCGACAGAAGCCTCTCTTCGTGTTGGCTGGTCGACTCACTCATCGGGGCTCATCTCCTCGTTCGGAAGGTCGTAGGAGACCCAAGCCAATTCCGCCTCGATGGTACGCCACGAAAAGACCGCCTTGGCGAAAGCGGTCACATCCGCCGGCGGTCTATCGAATTCCTCCAGTCCTTGCTGGATCAGCGATACCAACATCTCCTCGTGTTGCGGTGTCGACTCCATCATTGGGCATCATCTCCTGAGTCGAAAGAGTCGTTTCCGGTCCCGCTGATACGCGCCGAAAAGGCGGACTTGAGCCGCTCGAGACACCTGGATCTGGTCGGCCCCAAGCTGCCGATCGGCCGACCGATGATCTCCGAGATCTCCTCGTAGCTCGAGGGGCGGGTCGGTCGTCAGCAGCCGGAGCAGTTGTTGGCAGTCATCGCTGAGTGTGGCGAAGGCAGCTACCACCTCCCTGGCCTCCTCGTCCTCGACCAGCATCGCTTCGAGCGAAGGTGATTCGTCGGGGATGTCGTATTGGAAGTCGGTTGGAACCGATCGCTCCCGCATCCCCTTGACTCGAAGCGCCTCACGGCGACAGGTGGTGGCCAGCCATCCCGGCAACCGCTCCGGGTCATCGATGCGATGGATGTTCTCGACGAGGCGGAGCCAGACCGTCTGGCTCACATCCTTGGCCGTGGCATCGTCGAGCCGGAAGCTGCGGGCGATCGACCAGACCATCTGGCTGAAACGGTCGACTAATTCGTTCCAGGCCCCCTGGTCACCGACGGCAGCCAGTGTCAGCAGTTCGCCATGGGTGGCTTGCGCCAAGGAGGCCATAGGCGTCATGGTACGAACTACGAAGGCAACGCCCTCATTCGAAATACGGGATTCTTTGTCCGATGATCGGCTCGGTTCAGACGACCACCAATCTCCCGAGATTCGGCACTGGAGTGCCGGCGTTGACGACCGCGCTGGCCGCAACCCTTGGATCCTCACCAGTCGCACCCATTCTCTTGGCAATCGCGGCAGCCACCTGTGGGGCGGCAAACGAGGTTCCCGACCATTCCGCCCACCCCAGATATTCGTCGGGGTCATAGCCACCCACTGATACTGCAGGTCCGTCATGGGTGAAGAACGTGCTCACGATGTCGACGCCGGGAGCGGAGGCCCTTACCCATGGCCCAAAGTTCGAGAACCAAGCCCTCTCACCGCAAAACGTGGCCCCGACGGAAATCACACCGGGGAGGCACGCCGGCCAAAACACGCGACACGATCCTGCGTTGCCTGCTGCCGCCACAACGACAGCGCCCTGATCCTGCGCATCTGTCACGGCCTTGGCCAGAACGGGATACGGGAGGTCATCCTTCGTGTGACCGCCCAAAGAGAGGTTGACGACATCGATCTGAACGCCGAGTTGGCGGCTCCTGGCGATGGCCTCTGTCATGCCTGCCGAAATGTCGAAGTCGTCCCCGTCGCCGAAGCTAGAGAGCACCCCCTGAGTCCAGATCTCCGCATCCGGTGCGATTCTCCTGATGATCCCTGCGATGAACGTGCCGTGTCCGGCCTCCCTGTCCAAATTGCCTCCGTCGAGACCCATCTCGTCCTCATCGGTCCGCGACAAGTCTTTGTTCGTCGGGAGACTCGCTGCGTCGGTCCAGTCGGGATGGATGACCGCGTGGCCCTGCAATTCGGCATTGGCCGGCTGGCCAGAGTCGGTGGCCAATCCCGTGTCCAGTACGAGAACACGGGCATCTCTCACCGGCCCTTTCTGGGTCTTTCCCTGCCAGCCAGTCGGTCTCTCTGCAGGTCGTGCGCTGTTGCGAAGGAATGGGTTTCCCAGATACACGGGGTTACCCAGATAGACCGGATTGCCCAGATACACGGGGTTTCCCAGATAGACCGGATTGCCCAGATAGACCGGCTCGCCGAAGAACACCTGATTGACGGAGGTCAGCCCGGGATTGCTCGAGTTGATGTCCTCCGATGTCTGGAGCGGATTGTCCACGAAGCGATATCTGAAGTACGCCGAACCGTCGGCGAAGACAACGGGATCCTCGTCGTCAACTCGCTCGCCGGGGACCA
Source organism: uncultured Acidobacteriota bacterium (assembly GCA_963843585.1). Taxonomy (GTDB): domain Bacteria; phylum Actinomycetota; class Acidimicrobiia; order Spongiisociales; family ZC4RG35; genus JARDZU01. Next base: position 113,538 of record CAWJLJ010000019.1, on the reverse strand, counting down.
AACTGTCGGGAGGATCGTCGGCGGATGGCGCCGACGCAATCAACTGATCGCGACGAAAAACAACCTCTCCTCCCGGTGAGAACGCGATGTTCCGTGCTTCCAGCTTTTCGTTGATGCTGGCTGCGATTTCCTCAGGATCGAACGGCACGATCGCCCCTCTTTCTCTTGGCCTCCCGCGAATTGCACGGCTGGGTGCAACCGCCAAAACCTAGTCTCAGTGGCATGATCGATGCGCCTCCGATCACGGACCTGGAGCTAGCTCTTCGCTTGGTGGAATCGGTCCAGGATGATCCACAAGGAACGCGGGACGAGGCCGCCTCACTCGTGGTGCGGAAGGATCTAGATCTGGAAGCCAGGGCTGTCGGATGGTGGGCAGTCGGTCTCGCCGCACGACAGCTGAACGATCTCGATGACGCCGACACCTCGATGCGCACGGCCCTGAGAATCGCCAGCGACGCAGGGCTCACCCGACGCGTCGGTCAGATCAGGTCGAGCCACGCCCTCGTCCTCCTCTACACCGGTGACACCCAAGCCGCACTCGAGGAGACGGAATCGGCCATGGGAGAACTGTCAGGGCCTGACCTGGCTCGCAACGAGATGCAGGTCGGATTGATCCTGCAACGGCTCGGTCGACTCGATGAGGCTCTTGTCAGATACCGATCTGCACTCGTGGGGCTCCGACGCAGCGGTGACCGGCTGGCTGAGGCACGGCTCCTCTCCAATCGTGGTGTGCTCCACGGCTATCGGGGTGAGGTCGATCTTGGTGTGTCGGATCTGGAGACGGCACGACGGATCGGTGACGAACTCGGGCAGAAACTGATCGTGGCGGCCAGCGCCCACAACCTTGGCTTCCTCGAAGGAAGGCGCGGGGATGTGCCCACCGCCCTCGCCTGGTTCGATCGCGCCGAGGCGGCCTATGAGGCGTTGGGGCGTCCACCAGGGATGGTCGAAGTGCTCTGGGCCAACCGGGGCGAGCTTCTTCTGGCCACGGGTCTCTATTCAGAGGCCGAGGAGGCGGTGCGAGCTGCCATCGCCGGTTTGGAAGGAACCGACAACAAGACGGATCTCTCCGAGACTCGTCTCCTTGCCGCCGAGGTGGCGCTGGCCTCTCGACGCCCAGAGGAGGCCCTCGAAGCCGCATCGATCGCGGCGTCCGAATTCACTGAGCAAGATCGGCAGGCGTGGCGGCTCCTGGCCGAGTACGCCACGCTCAGGGCCCTCTTCGACAGCAAGAAGTCGAAAGGAAAGACATCGGCGGAAGCAGCCCGGCTCGCCGACGAGATGGCCGCCATCGGTCTTGCTTCTGAGGCACAGCATTGTCGGTTGCTGGCCGGTCGGATCGCCATGCGAGATGGTGCTCTCCAGGAGGCGCGTCGCCAGCTCGGTGCCGCCTCGGGAGCACGGAGGAGGGGAACGGCCCTGGATCGGGCGAAGGCGTGGCATGCAGAGGCCCTGCTTCGTCAAGCGGAAGGGAACACGGCTGGTTCGTCGAGGGCGATCGAGGCCGGCTTCAAGGCAATCCGCGACTACCGACTGACACTCGGGGCGGCAGATCTACGTTCCCACGCCGCCGCACACGGCCTCGATCTGGCCGTCGTCGCCATCGAGCAAGGTCTTGCGTCCGGTTCGCCATGGCGGGTACTCAGGGCAGTGGAGTCGTGGCGAGCCGAGAGCAGCCAGGTGGCCTCGGTGCGACCGCCATCCGACCCCGAGCTGACCCGTCTCCTCTCGGAATTGCGGAGGATCAATGCAGAGGTTCGAGATGCGGCCATGTCCGGAGAAACGACACGCAACTTGATACTGCAGGAAGCCAGGATCGAGAACCAGATCAGGGCCCTGAGTCGGCGTCTTCGGGGCTCGGGTCAGGTCCGGGCCACGCTGCCGACCAGCCGGGAAGACACGATCGATCGGCTAGGTGACCGGCGTCTGATCTCGTACTTCAGGCACCACCGAGACATTCATGCTGTGTCCGTGTACCGGGGATCCGTCGCCATGGAGCGTCTCATCGAGGCCGGACGCGCCGCCGATGAGGTGACGTCACTTCTCTTCTCGTTGACCAGACTCGCGCACGGTGCGGGCTCATCCCGCTCGCTCGAGACCGCCGCTGCGGCGTGTCGACCAGTCTCTCCAACTGCTCAGGCAGTGGCTCCTCGACCCCTTCACCAGGAATGGTGAGGAGATCACGGTGGTGCCGACCGCGGCACTACATCGGCTGCCGTGGCCGGCGCTGGACCCAGGGAGGATCCTGACCGTCGTGCCCTCTCTCGAGAGCTGGATGGTTGCGTCCTCCAGGATGAAGGCGTTGAAAGGCACTCCGATGGCCTCTCTAGTTGCCGGGCCCGACCTGCCTGGAGCGGTTCAAGAGGTGGCGAGGATCGCCCGGCTCTACGAAAGACATCGACGGCGAACCGGCCGCAACGCCACGGCCGATCTGGTGCTGAGGGACATCGAGGGGTCCGATGTCGCTCATCTCGCAGCCCACGGCACCTTTCGGTACGACAACCCTTCGTTTTCATCACTCCAGATGCACGATGGCCCGCTCACGGTCTATGACTTCGAGCAGATCAAGACTCCCCCAACGGTGATGGTCCTGAGCTCATGTGACACTGCGGTGACCAAGGTCGTGGCCGGTGACGAACTTCTGGGATTGTCATCGGCCCTGATCGGGATGGGCGTCTCCAGCCTCGTTGCTCCCGTAGTGCCGATTGACGACGAGGCGGCCACCAATCTGATGGTGACCCTCCACCGTGGTCTCGCCGCCGGCGATCCGACCCCTGTGGCCCTGGCCAAGGCCCTGTACGGGGGTGCTGCCGACGATGATGCAGATAGAGCCCTCCGATCGTCCTTCGTCGTGTTCGGTGCTTGAGATAGACGCGGAGCGACCCCCGGGAAGTCCCCGGGGGTCGGTCCGTTCTGGCCCCCAATCGACCGTCGGTGTCAAGGCCCGACGGCCTCCCCCAGACGTCAGACTGCGGGGATGCGCGGCCGGCGATCGACCTTGAACGACTCACCGATCGAGATCAGACCCCGACCGATGGCCTGGATCATCCGCTCCATGGCACCTGGCTCATCCGAGCGAGCGGCCTTCATGCGCCGGTACTCGGCGGCTTCGGCCTGATAGCGCTGCATCCTCTCGTAAGCCAGCGCCTCGTTCAGATAGCAGCTCATCTCGTTCCTCTCCCCAATTCGTCATTGCGATCTTGTACACGGGGAGAGGCGGTCGACACCGACCCTGATACATCGAGGGACTGGAGTCAGCCGCTGGTTCTGATCACGATCAGGTTGTCGGCGGCCGACTCGGGGAACCACACCTCGCCGGGTCGTCCCAGGATCTGGCGGACGTTCGCCGGGATCGTGGGGCAGCTCATAGGTGTGGAACTCCTCGGTGGTCGGGTCGAAGCGAACCATCGAGTTCGACCCGAAATCACTGGCCCAGACGATGTCCCGATCGTCGACGAAAACGGCGTACGTCTCGGGACTGTCGCCGGGCAGCGGCCATGTGTCCCAGGTATCGGTGTCCGGCGTGTACCGGCTCAGATTCCCTGAATTCCACTCACTGACCCATATTTGCCCCTGGGAATCGGACCAAACCCGTCGCGCTCCCTGGTCCGGTGTGGGCGGCTCGATGACCGTGGCGGTCCGGTCGCTCTCGATCCGAGCGATGTGAGAGCCTGCGAGGGAGGCGTAATAGACAACGCCGTCAGGAGTGGTGGTCACGCCATACGGGCCTGGCCCTTCGGGAGCGTCGAACACGATCAACTCACCGGTATCCGGGTCGACGCAGCCATAGATCCCGTTCTGCCCGGTGAACCACAGCATCCCATCGCCGTCGAAGCTGGCCGTGTTGAGATTGGCATCGGGGCTGTCCTCAGGCAGCGGGTAGACCGTCACCTCGAGACTCACCGGGTCGACAGCGACGATGGCGTTGAGCCCACCATCGGTGACCCAGGCAGTGCCGGCGTCGTCGATGATCACACCGTGGGGCGCCGAGCCCTCTCCCAAAGCGGTATGTCTCGTCTCGCCGGTGGCGGGGTCCAGCCAGCCCAGCTCCCCGGTGTCCTGGGCGGTGTACCAGACACCGCCGTCGAGAGCCGGTGCCACGTCATGGGGGCCGGATCCCGCCGGGACCGGGAACGACTCCAGCACGAGGTCCTCGGGTGCGATGACCGCCGGCTGCGTTGTCGGGGTGGTGGTCGCTCGGGAACCGTGCTCGCAACCGTTGTGGTCTCCTGGACCGTGACCGCCGTCGACGACGGTGGCGGTGTCGTGGTCGGGGCCAGAGTGGTCTCGCCGGTCGTGGTGGTGCAGGCCAGGATCGGCATCATGATCAGCGTCAGCAACGAACGCCTCATGACGACAGCCTATGCGGCCTCCCGGATGAGACGGACCGCCTCGTTCACGCCGTCGCCCCAGGGGGCACCGTGCCCGGGGAGCACCCATTTCGCCGGTATCGCTTCGAGCCGATCGAGTGAGGTACGTGCCTGCTCGGTGTCGAGGGTGAAGGGAGCCGGTTGGGGCCCGACGGCACCGGTCAGGACGTGTCCTGTCGTCATCGCGTCTCCGACGCAGACCGCCTCGACCGAGGCGAAATGGAAGGCGACGCTGCCGGGGGTGTGACCGGGGATGTGGATCACGGCAGGAGCCCCGGGCAGGTCGAGGACCGCACCATCGGTGAAGGTGGCCACCTCAGAGACCGGGGTGATCTTCAGCCCGCCACGACGGGCGCTGTATGAGAGGAAGCGCATCAGCGGCCCCACCTTCACCTTGCCCCACGAGATCTCCTTTTTCACCTCACCGCGGGCCCGCGTGGCGTCGAGCTCGTGGACCAAGATGGGCACTCCCCGCTCCCGACGGAGCCGCTCCGCGAACCCGATGTGGTCGGTGTCGCCATGGGTCAATATCACGCCACGAACGTCGTCGAGCGAGCGACCCATCGAGGTCAGCTCGGGCTCGAGCTCGTCCCATTGACCGGGGAGCCCGGCGTCGACGATGGTCACCCCGGTCGCGTCCTCGACCAGATAGACGGCGACCAGGTCGGAGCCAATGCGATGTAGCGACGGAGCCAGTTTCATCGAGACAGCCTAAGCAGCCTCGAAACGCGGCTCAGTAGGCGTTGGCGACCATCAACTCCTCGCAAGGGAAGAGCGTGATGACCTTGGCGCCGTCGGCGGTCACGACGAGCTCCTCTTCGATGCGAGCCGCGGAGCGCCCGTCGGCCGCCGGTGCGTAGGTCTCGAGGGCGAACACCATCCCCTCCTGGATCTCGATCGGGGCATCGATCGAGTTGAGACGGCTGATGATCGGCCGTTCGTGGAGACCGACTCCCACCCCATGGCCGAATTGGAGCCCAAAGGCATCCATCTCGTTCTCGAAGCCGAATTCCTCGGCCTTGGGCCACACCTTGGCGATCTCGTCGGTGCTGGCACCTGGCTTGACCAGTTCGATGGCGGCATCCATCCACTCCCGCGACTGCTTGAAGGCGTCCCGCTGGGCCTGAGTGGCCCGACCCACCACGAAGGTGCGGTAGTAGCAAGTGCGATACCCGTTGAAGACGTGGATGATGTCGAAATAGGCCTGATCGCCCGGTCGGATCAATCGGTCGGAGAAGACATGCGGGTGCGGGCTGCATCTCTCGCCGGCGATCGAGTTGATCGCCTCGACGAACTCCGAGCCCATCTCGAAGAGACGGGCGTGAGCGAGACCGACCACGTCGGATTCGCGGATCCCCGGCTTCAAGGCCTCGAAGATGTCCTGATAGACGCCGTCGACCATGGCACAAGCCTGGGTGAGGAGGATGATCTCGTCGGGGCTCTTGATCTCACGGGCCTTCATCATCGCCTGCTGGCCATCGACGACGTTGATACCTGCGGCCTGCAATGCAAGGAACACACCGGTCTCCGCCATGTCCACGCCAATCCGCTCCCCGGCGAGTCCTTCTGACTCGAGAACCTGCTTCAGCTCCGCCGCAGCGCGCGTATGGAGGCCTGCCTCGGGCCCTATCGCCCCCTGTAGTCCGGTGTTGCCTCCCACGGAATTGGTGGAGTCGTACATGTGGGGCAACTGGAGCCGGTGGGCTTTTGCCGCCGAGCCGAAATCCCAGATGCGAGGCCGACCCTCCTGGGTCACGAGGGCATAACGCTCGCCTTTGTTGAAGGCCCAGTAGCCGATCTGCGTCGAAGTGGCATACCGGATGTTGGACGTCTCAAAGAGGAGAAGCGCCCCGAGGTCCTCTTGCGCCATCAACTGCCTGGTGCGAGCGATGCGATGCTGGCGAAGACGCTCGAAGTCGACCCGGGTCTCCCAATCGACTCCGATCACGCCGGGAGCGGGGCTGGTGGCTACCGGGAACTCAACGTTCATCGATGTCTCCTTGTCATTCCTGCTCGCATCCTCGAATCCGCCGCACACTCACCGTGCTTAGTGACACTACACACTTTGCACCCGGCCTCACCTGCCCAGATGGCGTGCGGCGATGGCCGCGACATGTGCCCCGATCGCCATGCTGGCGGTCGCCCCTGGCGATGGCGCATTGAGCACGTGGACCGTCGACCCGGCCTCCTCGATGACGAAATCGTCGAGCAACGCACCATCTGGGGAGACGGCTTGGGCTCTGACCCCCGCCCCGCCGGGAACCAGATGCTCGGGGCGGATCGCCGGCACGAGGGCTTGCGCCGACCGTGCGTACAGCGAACGTGACCGGGATCTGATCATCTCGGTGGCGCCGGTGCGCCAGTGCTTCATCACCAGTCGGCGAAAACCTCGGTCCCCTATGGTCCGGCGGAGTTCGCTCCAGTCTGGATCGGCGTCGCGATAGTGCTCGCGGCCGACGGCCAGCACTGCGTTCGGGCCGACCTCGACGCTGCCGTCGATCCTGCGAGTGAAGTGCACGCCCAGGAACGGAAATCGGGGATCGGGCACCGGATAGATCAGCCCACGGACGAGGTGCTTCGCCTCGGGCTCGAGCGTGTAGTACTCGCCACGAAAGGGCACAATCCTCACCTGGCTTCGCACCCCGGCCTGGGCAGCTACCTGGTCGGAGTGAAGACCGGCGCAGTTGACCACGACCCTGGCCTGAATCTCTTGATCCGCCGAGCGAATGCGGGCCCCGCCCTCGTGATGCTCGATGGTCTCCACCTCGAATTCGGTGCGGATCTGGGCGCCGTAATCGACCAGATCGCGGGCCAACCTGGCCGCCACTGCGGGAAAGTCGACCACACCTGCCTCCGGGACGTGAAGCGCCTCGAGCCCCACGGCGGCCGGCTCCAATTCTCGAATCCCGTCGACGATCCACACGGGTCAGTCCGGAGAGGCCGTTTGCCTTCCCTCGCCGCTCCAGCTCGGCCAGGGGCTCGAGCTCGGATGGCTTGGTTGCGATCACCAACTTCCCCGACTCTTCGAAAGCTATGCCCGCCACCGCGCAGTAGTCCTTCAGCCGGCGTCTGCCCTCCACGCAGAGACGCGCCTTGAGCGAGCCTGGCCGGTAGTAGAGCCCGGAGTGGGCGACTCCGCTGTTGTGGCTGCTCTGGTGAGTCGCCACCATCGCTTCTTTGTCCACGACGACCATGTCAATGCCGGGATGGCTCTCACTCAGGGCGCGAGCCACGCCGAGACCGACGAGGCCGGCTCCAATGATGCAGACGTCGTAGGCCAACCGGCATCCTCCTGACACCGCTGCGAGCGGGCGGCGCAGACTACCCGCGACCACCGAAGTGCTCAGTCTCACTGCACAGCAGCACCCGGTGGAGGGTTAGGATCTCCGCACTTCACCACCAAGAGGAGCAGGTCGATGGCCGAGGGGACAGTGTTGATCGTTGGCGGCACCGGTGGTATCGGCCGCGAGATTGCTGCTCACTACGTGGAAAAGGGACGTGACGTCATCATCACCGGCCGCGATCCCGGCAACGCGGAGGCGGTCGCCTCCGAGCTCGGCGGCGAGTGCATCGGCCAATGCTTCGACCTGGCCCATCCTGAGACCATCGGTTCTGCCCTCGCCGATGTGGGACCCGTGGACAAGCTGGTGCTGTGTGCCATTGCCCGAGACAACAACCCGGTGCGCGAGTACGACGTTGAGAGCGCCGCCAGCCTGGCGACGATGAAGCTGGTCGGGTACACCGAGGTGATCCACACCCTCCTCGATCGGTTCTCCGACGAGAGCGCCGTCGTCCTCTTCGGCGGGCGAGCCAAGGACCGTCCCTATCCAGGCTCGACCACGGTGACCGCGGTCAACGGCGCAGTCGCAACCATGATCACCACCTTCGCTGTCGAACTGGCACCGATCAGGTTCAACGCCGTCCATCCCGGGATTGTCGGAGACAGCCCGTACTGGAAAGACAAGTCGCTGGACGCCGTCATCGCCCGCACTCCCACGGGGCGCCTGGCCACCATGGAAGACGTTGTCGACGCGACCGTGTTCCTGCTCGAGAACCGGTCGGTCAACGGAGTGAACCTCTACGTAGACAGCGGCTGGTTGATGATGTAGGCGATGCAGGTGATCTGGAGATGATCGAGGAACTGGACGGTATAGGCGGCCGGCTCCGCGCCGAGCGGACCAAGGCCGGGATCAGCCAACGGGAGTTGGCGCGCCGTCTCGGTCTCTCGGCCAGCCTCATCTCCCAACTGGAGAGCGGTCTCTCCAAACCCTCGGTAGGAACCCTGTACGCCATCGTGACCGAGCTCGATCTCTCGCTGGACAAGCTCCTTCGTGGCGATGAGAACGCAGGTCGAGACGAAGGCGTGGCCGGCTCATCGGGGACAAATGGCCGGGCAAGCCCACTGGTCCACCCCGAAATGCGCAAGGTGATCGACCTCGCGTCCGGCGTCCGCTGGGAGCAGCTCACCGCAGACACCGAGGAGGGGGTCGACTTCCTCCACGCCATCTACGAGGTGGGAGGGGCTTCGACACCCGACGAGTCATTGATGCGACATCACGGTCGGGAATACGGCTATGTCGTCTCGGGGAAAATGGGGATCCAGCTGGGATTCGAACTGCTGGAGCTGGAGCCCGGTGATTCGATCGCATTCGACTCGACGGAGCCCCATCGACTCTTCAACATGGGTGACGAGCCGGTCCACGCCATCTGGTTCGTCGTGGGGCGGGGAGCCGACGACCGGGCCCACGGCGACTGACCAGCTCATGACCGCCGACCCGGTCACGGACTCGCCGGTCCTCGTCACCGGAGCGTCCGGTTTCATCGCCTCCCACATCGTCGAGCAACTGCTCGAAGGCGGCTACCGGGTACGGGGCACCGTGCGCGATCCGGTGAAGACCCGAGCGGAAGGACACCTGACCGGTCTGCCAGGAGCCGACGAGCGGCTCGAGTTGACCGCCGCCGATCTCCTCACCCAGGGTGCCTTCGACGACGCGGTTCGAGATTGCGAGTACGTGATCCACACGGCGTCGCCGTACGCGATCGACGTCGCCGACCCGCAGCGTGACCTGGTCGATCCGGCAGTACGCGGGACGATCTCCGTGCTCGAGTCATGTCGGGAGACCGATTCGATGAGAAGGGTGGTCCTTACCTCATCGGTGGCGGCGATAACCGACCACGCAGACGGTCATCTCAATACGGAGAGCGATTGGAACACCCGTTCCTCGTTGACCCGAAATCCCTACTACTACTCGAAGACACTGGCCGAGCAGGCGGCCTGGCAGTTCGTGGAGGCCGGCAAACCCCGATTCGACCTGGTGGTCATCAACCCGTTCTTCGTCATCGGCCCTTCCCTGGTCCCGGGGATCAACACGAGTCACACCTCCTTGATCGGCTTGACCAACGGGCGCATCCCGGCGGTGATAGCGCTGGAATGGGCATTGGTCGATGTGCGGGACGTGGCCCGGGCCCACATCCTTGCGATGGAGAACCCGGTCGCCGCCGGGAGGTACATCGTCGCTGCCGAGACCCGATCTGTCCGTCAGGTCGTCGCCCTCCTTCGATCGGAAGGCTGGGGAGACCGCTACAAGCTGCCGACGATCGGCCTCGACAACTCGTTTGGTGTTGCTCTCACACGCCTTGCCGCCGGTTTCCAGGCACCGGGGACCCGGGACTACATGAGGAACCATCTCGGTGGGGAAATGCGGTTCGACAACTCCAAGGCCCGAAAGGAGTTGGGGTTGGACTTCCGGGATGTCGATCAGACCATCCTCGACACCATGGAGGATCTCGAGCGATGGGGGCACCTGGGCAAGAAGCGGTAGCGAGACATCAAGGGACCCATTGCTCCCGAAGGCGGAACACCTCACCGTCGATGACCTCGAGCCACACCCCATACAAGAGACCCCTCGAGTTCGCGCCTTCGACCCAGTCCGCGAATGTCGCCGTGACTTCCGACGCCGGGTCACCGGTGGGATACCAGATGACTTCGGTCTCGGCGGAGACCGAAAGCGACCGGACCTGGGGATTCTCGTTGCGCACGTAGTAGTCGTTCGGCGGAGGCTCGGCACCATCCTCGGCGGCAGCCATCACGGCAGCCTCACCCGTGAACCAACAGGCCAGGTCGAACTCGATCCCGCTCTCGCGAGGCGCTCACGACTACCCCGTACCACTCCCCTTCGGGAAGGACGACTGCGTCGCCCGGTGTGCAGCCGGATCCCGATGGCCCGTCGGGCGGTGCGGTGGTCGTTGGAGATGCCCCGGTCGTCGTGACGGTCGTGGTCGCCGGCGTTGTTGCGATCGTGGTCGGTGGGGTCGTCGTCGTCGTGGTCACAGTCGGACCTGTTGTCGTCGCTGCCGAGGTCGTGGTCCCTGCCTCTCCTCCACTCGATCCGGAACAGGCAGTGACAAGGGCCAGAGCGATCACTCGGACTTTCAGGACCTTCCCCACCACGTCAGCCGAAGCGGGCGAAGGAATCGATGATGGCCCGCGTCTCGAGGGCGGTGCTGGGGTGCTCGCTCATGCCTTCCTCCTTCCGGACGGCCGAAATCGGAAGGTAGCGAAAGAAGCGGCAAGCGTTCGACCGAATCCCGCAAAATACGATGTCACCGGAAAGTCGAGTGGGGAGCGCATGGGCCCGACCGAAGAGCATCTGTCACGGCTTCGCCGTCTCTGCATGTCCCTGCCCGAGGTCGAGGAGCGGTTCAGCCACGGCGAGCCCGCATGGTTCATCCGGGGAAAGCGGCAGTTCGTGACCTACGCCGACCACCATCACGACGACCGCGTCGCCTTCTGGTGCTCTGCTCCCGAGGGGGCGCAACACGTCCTGACCTCCACCGACCCGGATCGCTACTTCATTCCGCCCTACGTCGGGGGACGGGGATGGGTGGGGTGCTACCTGGACGTCGAGGTCGATTGGGAGGCGTTGGAGGAGATCGTCGTCGACGCGTATGTCACGGTGGCGCCGGCTCGACTCAGCGCGCAGGTCAAAAGAGACTGAGCTTCCCGACCTTCTGGTTCAGGCGGCTCTTGCCGCCAGAGCTCTGGCGGTGTCGCGGTCGAGGTTGAATTCCTCCACCAAGTAGTCGATGACCTCCTCGGGACCGAGACCCTTTTTCCCGAGGTATTCGACCGCCTTCCTGGCGAACTCGAGATCGGACTGACGGTCTCTCTCGGCCGAGATCTGATGAATGTCGCTGCTCATCTAGCACTCCCGTATCGCAGAATCGTTACCCACGCCCCGCCGTCGACAAACTTCAGACTCGCCGGCGACGTATATGGTTCCCGATTCTTCGACAGTCTCCAAGGACTCTCGGTCAGGACCGGCTACCCGGCCACTCGCAGACCCGATTCCTGCACCTCGCGGACCGCTTCCTCGATCGGAGTCGGACCGACGATTTCGCCCCCACCGCTCTGCTCGCTCATCCGATCGAGCTGCGGTGACAGACGGCTCTCCCACGAGCCGACTGCCCCGTTGAAGGCCCGAACCGCCCCGGTCAACCCGGTTCCGACCCGCTGGAGATGGTCGACGAACCCGCTCATGCGGCGCCGCAACTCGCGGGCTTCATCGAGGATCTGGTCGGCCTGCTGCAGGGCCCGGAACTCGGTGAGAAGTGACCCGACGTTCAGCAACAGGGCGTACAGCGCACTGGGCCCGGCGACAATCACCCGGCTCGCCATCAGTCGGTCGATGAGCTCGGGATGAGCCTCGGCAGCCGCCTCGTAGACCGCCTGGGAAGGCAGGTACATCACGACGTAGCCGCCCGAAGCCAGGTCGCTGTATCCCTTCGCGGCCAGGCCCTTCCCAACCCGCTCCAGGTCCTTCCCCTGCTCCGCCATCAGCCGGCCCCTACGGTCGGGATCCTCCTCGGCCAGCGCATCCATGAACCGGGCGGTGGGGAACTTGGCATCGATGACGATGTTCCGACCACCCGGGAGATGGACCACCGCGTCGGGCCGGAGGTCGCCCTGGCTCACCTGACAGCTGAAGTCACGTCCCTCGACCAACCCACCGTGCTCGAAGATCCGCTTCATCCCGATCTCGGCCCATCCACCGCGGGCCCGATCGTTGGTGAACAAGCCGGTGATGCCCTTCATCTGGCTGCCGATCCCCCTCACCTGCTCGTCGATCGAGGCCTCCGTCCTGTGACCGATCTCCTGGAGATTGGCCAGCTTCGAGTCGATCTGGGCGACCTGGGCGCTCAGGTGCCCCTTCCCGACTGGCCAAGGTCGTCTGAAGCTCGTCGAGCCGCCGTGCCAGGTCTGGACCGGAGCCACTCTCGGACTCGCGACGCCGCCTGCGGCACCAGGAGCAGGATCATGAGGCCGATCACTGCGCCTGCAGAGGTGATTGCGATGACCAGCGTGATGGTCTGCGTGTTCATGAGTTAGATCATCGACCGGTGGGTCTGACAGATTTCCCTAGGGTGCCCGGATGATCCATTCGGAGCACCCGTTCCAGCCCGATCCGGCAGATCGGGAGCAGGCGCGCCGGTTTCGGGGCCGGCTCGCCGCCGGGGTGACCATCGTCACCGCCGGGTCCGGGTCGGATCGAACCGGTCTCACCGTATCTTCCTTGCTCGTGGTTCAGGGCGAGCCGGCTGAGGTCCATCTGGTGGTCGGTCCCACCACCGACCTGTGGGACGTCGCCGCCGAAAGCGGCCATTTCGTGATTCACATCTGCCGGTACGAGGACCATCAGATGGCGGACGTCTTCGCCGGGCTTGTCGCCCTCGCCTGGTGGGCTCATTCGCCGGCATGGCGGTCACCGAGAGCCAGTGGGGACCTGTTCTGACCGATCTCCCCGATCGCGCTTACTGTCGTTTCGAGTCCCGTGAGGAGGTCGGATGGTCGGGTCTGGTCGTTGGCCTGATCGATCAGGTCGAGGTGTCCGACCTCGAAGACCCGATGGTCCATTTCCGAAGCGGATATCGCCGGTTGGACACCCGCTAAGAGCGCCACCTCGACGTGATCCGGTTCATCATGCCGAGATGGCTCACGACATGTGTCGCCGGCTCCAGACCCGCTTCGGCCAGGTCGGCGCAACGTCCCGGTTGTTCCGACAGGCCGACCGTTCGTAGACCCGTTCGATGTTCCGATCCTGACGTCGGGCGATCCAACCCACCGACGAGCGGCCGTGCTCCACGAGGAGGACCCGGCCGCCCGGCTTGGTCACCCGCACCATTTCCCGGAAGGCGGCGGCGTAGTCGGGGAATGTGCATGAAGAGAACGCCGAGATCACGGTGTCGAACCTGGCCTCCACGAACGGCAATTCCTGGGCGTCACCGATCAAGAGCCGTATGTCTGCCCCCAACTGGTGTTGCCGGCGCCGCGCCTCCGCGATCATCTCCGATGAGATGTCGAGAGCCGTGACCGTGGCCGCCCTCTTCAAGTACTCGAAGTTCTCCCCGGTCCCGCAGCCCACATCGAGGACGTCACCGCCTGCCCCCGAGAAATGCTTGCGCCGGAGACGGTTGATGAGGAGCAAGGTGTCGCTGATCCCGAGCAACCGCCAGTTGCCGGCCATGTCGTCATAACGCCGACGCACCTGCTCGGTGCTCAGAGGGTCGGGAACTGTCGACACATCCATGAGTGCTCGCTCAGGCGGGCGCGGGCTCGACCGGGTCCGCTTGGGGCACGACCTCGTCGATGTGACCCTCGATGCTGATATTCGGGATCCACTCGAGCCATGACGGGAAGTACCAGTTCCGATTGCCCAGCAGTTTCATCGATGCCGGCACCAGGACCGAGCGCACGATGGTGGCATCGAGCAGCACTGCGATGGCCAACCCGAACCCCAACTGCTGGAACATCACCAAGCGCCCTGCCGCGAAACCGGCAAACACCGCCACCATGATGATGGCGGCTCCTGTGATGAGCGCACCGGTTGTGCGGAGACCGTATGCCACCGACTCGGTGTTGTCCCCGGTCTGGTCGAATCGCTCCTTGATCCTCGACAGCAAGAACACGTGGTAGTCCATCGAGAGGCCGAAGAGAATCGAGAACAGGAACAAGGGCAGCCAGGCCTCGATGGTCTCGACCTGTTCGAAACCGAGGAAGCCGGCGAACTCCTTGATCCAGGCCGGACCGACGTCGGCCTGGAACGTCGCCACCACCAAGCCGTAGGCGGCACCCACCGACAACAGATTCATCGCAATCGCTTTCGCGGGGATGACCAACGAGCGGAAGGCGAGCAACAGCAGGATGAAACTGAGCCCGAGCACGACGGTGAACACGATCGGGGTGTAATTGTCGACCTGATCGAGGAAGTCCACCGTGATAGCGGTCTCGCCGCCCACGAAGACCTCCGTCTCGCCGACGACCGCTCCGGGGACGATGTCCGCACGCAAATGCCGCAGCGCCTCCTGCGACTCGATCGAATTGACGTCGCCAAGGGTCTGCACCGACAGGACGGCCACGTCGTCTGTCGACAACGGGTCGATGATGGCCGGCCCGAATCCCCCGTCGGCGGCCACGTCGGACTCGAGGTTGGCCAGGGTGTCCGGGATGTCCGACCCCGTCACCACGACTTCGATCGGTGAGGTGAAGCCACCGGCAAACTCGGTTGCCAGGATCTCGAAGGCCTGCTTCGACTCCATCTCGTCGGGGAGGGTCGACACGCCGGACAGGCCCTTGTTGATCGAGAACAGGCTGGAGGCCGCGAGGAGGAGGATGCCTCCGGCAAACACGACGCTGAGGACGGGCCGGCCCATGACGGTCTTCGTGATCCGATCCCACATCCGGCCTTGCTCGTCCATGGTGCG
This sequence comes from uncultured Acidobacteriota bacterium, assembly GCA_963843585.1. Lineage (GTDB taxonomy): Bacteria > Actinomycetota > Acidimicrobiia > Spongiisociales > ZC4RG35 > JARDZU01. The sequence continues at coordinate 98,407 of CAWJLJ010000019.1, read as the reverse complement.
ACGGCGTCGAACTCGCAGCGACTCGATCCGGTCCCCGAGCAGCGACAGCACGGCGGGGAGGAGGGTCATCGAGGCGAGCACGGCCACGAGGACCACGAGAATGGCCCCGAGACCGAGCGCCCGGAAGAGAGTGTTGGGCAGGATCAACAGACCGACCAGCGCCAGGACCACGGTCAGCCCGGAGAAGAAGACGGCCCTCGTGGCGGTGGCGCCGGCACGCGAGATGGCGTCGAGCTTCTCGAAACCATGGAGACGCTCCTCCCGATAGCGGGAGACGATGAACAGCGAATAGTCGATCCCGACGGCGAGACCGATCATCGTGATCATGTTGGTGATGAAGAAGCTCAGGTCCATGAACAGCCCCAGCAGCGCGGCCAGTCCCATGGCGATTCCGATCGCCACCACGCCGAGGATCACCGGGATCACTCCGGACACCACCGACCCGAACACGAGCACCAGGACGACGAGGGCAACCGCGATGCCGATGGTCTCGCCAGTTCGGAGATCCTCCTCGGCGATCGTGTTGAAATCGCTGTTCAATGTCGCCGGGCCTGCCATCAGTGCCTGAAAGCCATCCGGCGCCGGGACGTCCGCCAGCGTGTCCCGCACCACCTCTGCATTCACACCGGTTTCGTCGACGCCGTCACCGGCGACCACAACGGGAAGGAGGGCCGACAGGCCGGATTCTGAGACTGGTCCCGTCTCGGATAGATAGGTGCCGACACTCGTCACCACATCGGGTCCCAAACCGAGAAGGGTGGATTCGATCTCGGTGACGTAGGCGGCATACGCCGGATCGGAGATGTCGATCCCCTCTGAGGTAACGACCACGAATTCGGTGTCTGTTGGCTCTCCCCGGACCTCCTCGATCAGGTTCGACGCAGTGATCGATTCCGGCTCGTCGGTGAAGGTGATCGAGCTGGTGAGCGCATCGCCCAACAGTTGAGAGGTGAGTGCCAGTGCCGCCACCAGCGCCAGGACCCAGATGATCACCGTCCTCCAGGGTCGTCGGCCGCTGCCTCGGGCCAGCGCTTGGGTGAATGACATTTGCTCCGCTCCTCGTGGCATACCGGGGAAATCTCGATTACACTGTAAGCATACGGCGTAAGCCCGTCAAACCAGCAATGGAGCCCACGACCAGATGACCAGCACAACGACCAGGACTCCCCTGACCCGGGACCGGATCATCGATGCCGCGGTCATCCTGGCTGACAGCGGCGGGGTCGAAGAGCTCTCCATGAGAAAACTCGGCGCCGAGCTCGGGGTGGAGGCGATGTCGCTCTACAACCACGTCGAGAAGAAGGACGACATCCTCGACGGGATGATCGACCACGTGTTTCGTGCCATACCTCTCCCCGCCGCCGACTCCGATTGGCGCGTCGCGATCCGTGAGACGGCCCTGGCCGCCCTCGACCAGTTCGTCGAGCACCCGTGGATGGTCAACCTGTTGATGCAGCGGGGCATCTACGGCCCTTCCTCCCTCCGGTTCATGGACCGGGTCCTCGGGCTTTTCCGCGCTGCCGGCTTCTCGGAAGAGGACGCGCACCACGCCTGGCAGATGCTGGCCAGTCACACGATGGGGTATGCGTTTCAGCAGATGTCGGGTGGTGAGGACAAAGACGGGTGGGAATCGAACATCCCCGACCTCTCGGTGTTCCCCAATGTGGCGGCGCTCGCCCCGTACCTCGCCAACTGCGAGTTCGAGACCGAATTCGCGTTCGGGCTCGAGATCATCATCGCCGGGCTCGCCGCGCGTCTCGAGGGCTGAACCCTCTAACGGAGTCGATGAGCCGTGAGATGCGTCACGCCTGGCGTGACGCGAAAAACCCCGAGGGAGTGCTGGCCGAAGCCCTCACCCTCTCGGGGTTCTCGACCTTGCTGGCACTCCAGCCCCGAAGGACTGGTCTCCCAGCGAGGTCTCAAAGTCACCTCTCGGTCACTTCGACTCCGATCTGGAGTTGCCTCCAAGTCGGCTCCGCCACCATAGGTCTGCCTTTCTCCGCGGAGCAAGTTGAACCGCAGATGAAATTTCGCGACTTAGCTCTCTTCTTCGCGACCCCTTGAGATAGGGGCTATCACCGGGCGACTTCTAACCTCCAGGTCATGGCAGACCAGGATCAAGTGACACAATTGAGGCACCTCCTCGCCCAGACGGCGAGGGAACACCACGAGTCTCACGGGAGCGACCCGAGCCCTCGATGGGCCGAGTGGTACGCCGCCCGGCTTCAGCCCGAAATGGGCTCCTTCGTCGGTTTCGAGCCCACGGTCGAGGAGATCACGGCGTGGCTTCAAGAGGCCGATCAGAAGTATCGGGCGGAGGACGATCCGGAACAGCACTGGCCGGCCTACTACGCCGAGCTCATCCTCGACTCTTTGGCTGTCACCGAGAGCTGAGGGCTATGACGCCTTCACCAGCGGGGCCACCTTCGTGCCCAAGAGCTCGATGGCGTGGAGGACCTGCTCGTGGGGCAGGGTGCCGACGCTGATGTGGAGCATGAACCGGTCGATCCCGAGGACCTCCCTCATCCGGATGATCTTCGCCGCCACCGTCTCCACGTCGCCGAGCACCAACGATCCCTCCGGGGAGCGCATCATCTCGAACTGAGGGCGCGTCATCGGCCCCCACCCCCGCTCTCTTCCCAGCTGGGTCATGGCGACCGCATAGGCGTTGTAGTACTCATCGCCCGCCTGTTCATTCCCGTCGGCGACATAGCCATGGGCATGGACGGCCAGTGGGGCGAGGGCGGGATCGTGCCCGGATTCGACCAGGGTCTTGCGATGGAGGTCGGCGAAGAAGGCGAAACGGTCCGGGTTGCCCCCGATGATGGCGAGGGCGACCGGGAGTCCGCGAGTGGCCGCACGCACGATCGACTCCGGGCTGCCTCCGACTCCCACCCAGATTGGAAAGGGGTCCTGTTGGGGCCGGGGGTAGATGGCCTGCTCCTGGAGTGGCGAGCGAAAACGGCCAGTCCAGGTGATCCGCTCCTGATCGCGGATCGCCAGCAGGAGGTCGAGCTTCTCGGAAAACAGCTCGTCGTAGTCGGAGAGTGAGTAGCCGAATAGCGGGAACGACTCGATGAAGGATCCCCGTCCGACGAGCAGTTCTGCCCGGCCGTCGGACACCAGGTCGAGTGTGGCGTAGTCCTGGAAAACCCGAACCGGGTCGTCTGAAGACAGGATGACCACCGCCGGCGTGAGGCGGATCTTGCTGGTCATCCCGGCAGCGGCAGCGAGCACCACCGCAGGCGACGAGGAGGCAAAGTCAGGTCGGTGGTGCTCCCCCACGCCGTACACCTCGAGCCCGACCTGCTCGGCGAGAGCGATCTCTTCGAGTACATGGCGCAGACGCTGGCCATGACCGATCTTCTCCCCCGTCTTCGGGTCGGGATATGTCTCGGCGAAAGTGGTTATCCCGAGTTCCATCATCCTCGATCTGACTGGGCCTGGTTGCGCTTCAACCATTCGCGGACCCACCACAGGTCGTCGTCCGGCACACCGGCGCCGGGCAAAGGCTTGCCGACACCAGGAAGCTCGTCGAACTCTCCGGCTTCGATCGCCTCACGAATCAGCCTCTCAGGGAGTGACTCGTACGCTATCGCTCGGCGGGCGATCTTCCATGCCGGGACGTTATCGGCTGGAGCCGATGGTGTCGCCGGGCTTAGGGTTGGCAGCGTGTCCACCCGTGATCCGCGCCACATTGACCGTGCTCCTCGCTGCGCTTCTCTGCGCGTCATGCATCAGGCCCGGCGTCGAGGGGTCCGGGAACGTCATCACCGAGTCGAGAGAGGTGAGTGACTTCAACGAGATCGTTCTCGGCGGCACCGGGCGAGTGATAGTGGAGGTCACCGGGACCGAGTCGCTCACGATCGAGGCGGAGGACAACATCATGCCGCTGCTCGAGACCAGGGTCAGCAACGGGCGTCTCCGGCTGGACACGAGTGGGAGCATCTCGCCGACGGTCGAAATCGTCTACACGATCACGGCGGAAACCCTCGATGGGCTGGTCATCAGCGGGAGCGGGGTCGTCGAGGCCGAGGCCGTCGATGGCACCGATTTCCGGGTCGACATCAGCGGCTCTGGAGACGTCGACGTCGAGGGGACGCTCAGCGGTCTCCTGTCGGTGTCGATCAGTGGCTCCGGGGAGTTCGACGGTGAGTCGCTGACCGCGCCCGAAGGGCGGGTCGATGTCTCCGGGTCGGGCAACGCGGTGGTCAATGTCACCGACGACCTCGAGGTGTCGGTCTCCGGGTCGGGCGAGGTCGAGTATCTCGGAGACGCCAAACGTCGATAGCTCAGTCAGCGGTTCGGGCACCGTCACTCAGCGGGAGTGACTCGCTCGAAGTAGGCGGCGAGGTCGCGGAACTGCTTCCCGAAGATGCGGCGGGCCAGCAGCGGATAGAGCCATTTGGCCATGCCCGGGGGTCGGAGAAACGTGGCTGTCGTTACCTGGGTGATGCGTGATCCCGATCCATGGGGCTCGACGGCCAGGCTGATCTCCCTGGTCTGAAACCGATCCTTGGCCTGCCAGCTGATCGAACGCTCCCCTATGCTCGATGACCTCGACATCGACGTCGAATTGCATACGCTCCGCCCCGGGTCGATCGAGATGCTGGTGAAACCGGAACCGGGTGCCCGGCTCGACCCTGCTCCCCTCGATCAGATCCACCTTCTCGACGTTCTCGCACCACAAGGGGTCGTTGCGTGTGTCTGAGACCAAGGCGAACACCTCGTCCGGAAGAGCCGGGATGTTCGCCGACACTGACACGGGTCGGGCGGGATAGCCGTCCACGGGGCGACGATATCGACGCTTCAGAGCATGCGGGCGCATCAACTTCGCATCGGGACCAGAATGGGCCGACAGATCACGAAGGAGGACGCGATGACCGACCAAGGCGACAATATCGACCGACAGCCAATGAGAGCAAGCAGCAGCGCTGGTTTGCCGACGTGCAGGACGCGCTGGACCGGACCGGTGACGCCCTCCGCACCGCCTGGGACGCCACCCGCGACAGTCGCATGAGCGCCCTCGAGTCGGCCAAGCAGGCGGCCCAGGAGTTGGGCGAGGTGATCGACCAGGGCATCGCCGCCGCCAAAGAGCGCTGGGCGGCCGCCGATCAGGAAACAGAGGAAGAGACCGCCACGCCTTCAGTCGACGGACGACGTCGTACCCGATGAGCCCATCGTCGTCGAGGCTGAGCCGACACCACCGTCGGGAGATGTGACAGTCATCCCCGTCGAGACCGATACGACCGATCAGTCGTAACGCCTGTTGCTTGGAATCAGGCTGATGGGTCGCCAGGACCGCTCGGCGATGCTCTTCGAGGACCCGGTCCGGGTCGTAGACCCGGACCATCGGCGCTTCGATCGTTCCGATCTCCCCGCCATCGCGGCTGACGAACACGAGCCTGGGTCCTGTCGCCCCGACCATCGGCTGAGGCATGCGGGCCGACCAGGGCCAGGGCCCGAGTTGATTCGTCGCTGCGAGCCCTCTCGTCGGCCTCCAGCACGGCGGCATGCGCATCGGGATGCTCGGCCATGAGCAGGGCGAGCAAGAGCTCGTCACGGGCCTCTGGCACCGTCTCGGAATCAAGGGCTTTCCGCAGTGAGCGCCGCCCGTCGAATCCCCGGGCCATCGCCCAGTAGGCATGACCCCGAATCATCGACGACGGGTGGCGGGTGTGACGCTTCGACAACCTCCCGCGCCGCCGGCTCCCGAGAATTGCCGGCGGCGACCAGGAGGTTGCGGCGGATGAACCGCCCTTGCCTCCGCGGCACATACCACCAGTTGAATCGATCGAGCAGGGCATCGTCGGACAACTCGAGTGATTCGGAGAACGGGAGCTGTCCTGGTCTCTCGCCGGCCGCTGGCGAGGGCGCGGCCGCCCGGCGGGCAGGCGGTCAGGCAATCGTCGCACCCGTAGACCCTCCTTCCCATGAGTGGTCGGATCCACTGCGGCACCGAACCCGGGGTCTGCAGCCAGGTCGATAGACAACGGCGCGCGTCGAGGCCCCACTCCCCCAGCGCACCAGTCGGACAGGCCGGGATGCACGCCGAACAGGTCCCGCAGTCCCGCTGCATAGGGCTGCTTGCAGGGATCGAGGCGTCGGTGACCACGGTCCCGAGCAGCATCCAGGGCCCGTGCCCGGGCGCCAACACCATCGTGCTCTTCCCCAGCCAACCCACACCGGCGCGAACTGCGGCCGCCCTGTCGACGAGCCGGTTGTCGTCACTCAAGATCTCTGCCCGGTACCCCCGGGACTGGAGGCACCCGGCGATCGCTTCTGTGATGCGGCGAACGCCGTCGTATTGGTTGGTGGTGGCGAATCGACCTACCACAGCCCCCTCCTCTGACGGCGTGTCGGCCTGCGGCAGATAGTCGTAGCTCACCACCACCAGCGATTTCGCCCACGGGAACGATCGTGAGACGTCGGTGGCCAGATTGGGGTCGTCGTAGGTGAAGCGAAGCGGTCCGGAATGGCCCGTCTCATGCGAGGCCCGCAGTGCTGCCCTCTCCCGAGCAAAGACCTCCACCCCGGTCACACCAAAGCCGGCAGCGCCATTGCGATGGGCCAACGTGGAGAGCTCCTCGGCCAAGCCGGCGTTCATGACCCGAATACTGCCCTCGTAACCTCGGTGTGCATCATGAGAATCCTGTACGCGTTCCTTGTTATGACGGTCGACGGTTTCTATGAGGGGCCGGAGGGCGAGTTCGATTGGCCAAATGTGGACGACGAGTTCAACCAGTATTCGGTCGCCAATCTCAACGACACCGGCATCATCATCTTCGGTCGGGTCACCTACGAAGGCATGGCCGACTACTGGACCTCACCGGCAGCCCTGGAGGAAGACCCGATCATCGCCCCATTGATGAACGAGATCCCCAAAGCGGTGGTGTCGAGCACCCTTCATGAAGCGACGTGGAACAACACGATCCTGATCAATGACGACGTCGCCGCCGAGATCTCGAAGCTGAAGAGTCAGCCGGGCAAGTCGATAGGGATATTTGGCAGCCCGAATCTCACGTTCAGCCTCATCGAGATGGGCCTCATCGATGAGCTTCGGCTCATGATCCACCCGGTGGCCCTGGGCTCGGGCAAGCCGATATTCACAATGATGACTGGCAGACTCACGTTCGATCTGCTGAGGACGACGACCTTCGAGTCGGGAAATGTCCTCCTCACCTACCGGCCGGGCCGACCGACCTCGACGAGCTAGTCGTACGAGGGGATCTGCTGTACCGCCCAGCCGTTGCCGTCGGGGTCGCTGAAGAAAACGAAGTCTCCCCAATCGAAATGCTGCACGTCGCTCACCTCGACTCCCCTGCTGGCGAGCTCATCGTGCGCTGCCTGAATATCGGAAACCACCATCTGTACCCCCTGAACCGACCCGGGAGGCGTATCGATCACGCCGACGCCGATCGTGATCGAGCACGCTGATCCCGGTGGGGTCAGTTGGATGAAGCGGAGGTCGTCGCTGACTTGGTGGTCGTGATCCAGCACGAACCCGACCTGCTCGGTGTAGAAGGCCTTGGCTCGCTCCACATCGGAGACGGGGATCCCGACCAGCTCTATCTTCCAATCCATTGGCGGAGGATAGGCCGGCGGATTCCCCGGCTCACTCGACGACGATCGTCCCCGTCATCTCGGGGTGTACCTCGCAGAAGTAGGCGAACGTGCCCGCCTCCTCGAAGGTGAACGGGAACTCGTCGCCCTCGTTCAGTGTCCCCGAGGCCCAGAGCTCGTCTTCGGAAGTCGAGGTGTGGGGAAGGTTCGGGTCTGCACTCACCCAGGTGACCGTGGTGCCGACAGCTACGGTCAGGCTGTCCGGGTCGAATGCGAGATCGGCGATCTCGATCCTCTGCTCCGCTCCTCCGGCGGATTCGGTGGTGTCGGTGCTCTCCCCGCTACACGCCGCCAGCAACGAGGCCAGAACCAACCCCAGGACGAGAACACGCTTCACGGACCCTCCTTCTTCGCTTGTCGGTGCATTACGAGTCCCGGCCCTGTTGGGTTCGCGGGCTCATTGCTGGAAGAATCACCAAACTCTCCTCCTGAGTTGGCGCAACACCGTATCGAGGAGGAAAGCTGTGAGGTCATTGATGAGCGCCGAGGACCACGTCGAACTCTTCAACGGTGTTTCGATGCCCGTGATCGGATACGGGACCTGGCCGATCCCCGACCGGGATGCCGAGAGAATGGTGGCCGCTGCCGTCGATGCCGGATACCGGCTCATCGACACCGCCGAGATGTATCGCAACGAGGAGGGAGTGGGCCGGGGACTACGTGCGAGCGGGGTCGAGCGTGGCGACTTGTTCGTCACGACGAAGCTCAGCCAGCGGTGGCACGGTTACCAGGAAGCGCAGGAAGCCTTTGCAATCAGCTGCAAGCGTCTCGGGCTCGACTATCTCGACCTGTTCCTGATCCACTGGCCGAATCCGAGTCTGGGGAGGTTCGTCGACGCCTGGCGAGGGATGATCGAGCTGTTGAAGCAGGAACGCGTCCGGGCGATCGGAGTCTCCAACTTCAAGCCTTCCCACCTGCAGCGACTCATCGACGAGACGGGGTTGGCCCCCCACGTGAATCAGATCCAGCTCAATCCCTGGCTGTCGCGGGAGGCAGAACGGGAGTACCACAGCCAACATGGCATCGTCACCGAGTCGTGGGCCCCGATTGGTCAAGGTGGGGGCTTGCTCGGCGACCCGGTGATCGCCGAGATGGCACGTGCCCGGGACAGAACGCCGGCACAGATCGTGCTTCGATGGCACCTCCAGCTCGGGTTGATCCCGATACCGAAGACCGCTCGACGCGAGCGCCTCGCTCCCAACCTGGACGTATTCGACTTCTCGCTCAGCGATGACGAGATGCTGGCCCTATCGACCCTGGACACCGGTGAAAGGGTTGCGGACGATTCCGACACGACCGGGCTCTGATCAGAGCAGACGGGCGTCGCTGACCATGGTCTTACCTTCTCCTGGCTGACCAAACCTGAGCAAGGTCGACTCAGATCGTGGAATAGGAAACCGGGGATGAGTGTTGCACCGGTCTCCAATCGAGACTCAAAGGACAAGCCGCCCCCATGCCCGAGACCGCACAACTGACTCTTCCCGTCCTCCCCCTTCACAACGGTGTGGTCTTCCCCCACATGGTTGTGACCATTCGGATCGAGACTGAAGAGGGCCGGACCGCCATCGCCGCTGCATCCAAGGCTGACGGCCGCCTTCTCCTGGTCCCCCGGCTCGAAGGTCGATACGCCGCGGTCGGGACCATTGCCGACATCCAGGAGGCCGACAACGAAGGCAACATCGTCGTATCCGGCGTCTCTCGAGCGCGCGTCGGCGCCGGCTCAGTCGATGAGACCGGTGCACTGTGGGTCGACGCCGAGTCTTCCCCCGAAGTCGACATCATCGACGACGAGCTCGATTCCCTGGTGGCCGAATACAGGGCGGTGGTCATCGCCGTCCTCGAGAACCGGGGCATGGCCGGCGTGGCCGAGCGTCTCCTCGACGTCGACAATCCGTCGCGTCTGGCCGACCTCGCCGTCTACTCCCCCGACCTCTCCCTCGAACAGAAGGTCGAGCTGCTCGAGGCCCTCGACATCCGCCAGCGCCTCGGCAAGCTGCTGGTCTGGATGCGTGAGGTACTGGCCGACCTCGAGCTTCGGCGCAAGGTGCGCGACGAGGCGGCCGAGCAGATCGAAAAGGGGCAGAAGGACTACATCCTCCGTCAGCAGATGGAGGCCATCCGCAAGGAGTTGGGCGAGGACGCGGACGTTGCTTCTGAATACCGGGCCAAGCTGGCCGAGCGAGATCTTCCCGAGAAGGTGGCCGAATCCATCGAGCGGGAGATCGACCGCCTGGAGCGAATGAGCGAACAGTCACCGGAGCACTCGTGGATCCGCACCTGGCTCGACACCATGTTCGAACTGCCTTGGGGCGTGTCTTCTGAGGACCGGCTCGACCTCGAGGAGGCATGGACCGTGCTCGACGCCGATCACACGGGACTGATCGATGTCAAGGAGCGGATCATCGAGCACCTGGCCGTGCGGAAGCTCCGTGCCGAGCGTGGCCTGATCGATGGCGACGATCGCAACACGGGCACGATCCTGCTCCTCGTCGGCCCTCCCGGCGTCGGCAAGACCTCTCTCGGTGAGTCGGTCGCCCGTGCCCTGGGCCGCAAGTTCGTCCGCGTCGCCTTGGGTGGGGTGAGGGACGAAGCCGAGATCCGCGGGCACCGCCGGACCTATGTCGGAGCACGGCCGGGGCGAATCGCCCGTGCCCTCACCGAAGCCGAGACGATGAACCCGGTGTTCCTGCTCGACGAGATGGACAAGGTTGGCGCCGACTGGCGGGGGGACCCGTCGTCTGCCCTGCTCGAGGTGCTCGATCCTGCCCAGAACCACACCTTCCGGGACCACTACCTCGAGGTCGATCTCGACCTGTCGCAGGTTCTCTTCATCGGCACCGCCAACCTGCTGGAGACCATCCCCGGTCCGCTCTTGGATCGGACCGAGGTGATCAACATCGACGGCTACACCGACGCCGAAAAGGTGGAGATCGCACGTGACCACCTCCTCCCCCGTCAGCTCCGCGCCACAGGGCTCGAGCCCGAAGAGTTGGAAGTCACCGAAGACGCCCTGGCCGCCGTGGTCGACCGGTATACGCGGGAGGCCGGGGTGAGGAACCTCGAGCGGGAGCTGGGCAAGCTCGCCCGCAAGGTCGCCACCGAGGTGGCGAAGGAATCTGGAACGGACCATGTCGTCATCGACGAGCATTCGGTCAGGGATTACCTGGGCAAGCCCAAGGTCTGGAAAGACGAGGCATCTGACCGCACCGATGTGCCCGGCGTGGCGACCGGTCTGGCCGTCACCGGCGCCGGTGGCGATGTGTTGTTCATCGAGGCCACCGCCATGGACGGCGAACCTGGTCTGACATTGACCGGACAGCTCGGCGATGTGATGAAGGAGTCCGCTCGTATCGCGCTGTCGTATGTCGAGGCACACGCCGACGAGCTCGGGATCGATCGATCTGCGTTGACCAAGCGATACCACGTCCACGTCCCCGCCGGCGCCATCCCGAAGGATGGGCCGTCGGCCGGCGTGGCGATGCTCACCGCGCTGGTGTCGCTGCTCACGGGACGCAAAGTCAGGGACACGGTCGGGATGACCGGGGAGATCACACTTCAGGGCAAGGTGTTGCCGATCGGTGGGGTCAAGCAGAAGGTGCTCGCCGCCCATCGGGCCGGTCTCAAGGAAGTCATCGTGCCTCGTCGCAACGAAGCCGACCTCGACGACGTGCCGGAGAAGGTCCGGGACGAGATGGCCTTCACCATCGCCGACAATGCGGGCGACGTCCTGGAGGCGGCCCTCCAAGCCTGAAGCTGGGCTAGTGGCCCTGTCGGTGACGACCCGTGGACGTGTCTGTCTCGAGATCGGAAGGTCGGGCGAATACGGCTCGGTCGACCTCGATCTCGGCTGGTTCGCCGGCATCGGGGGCGCGGACATCGACGTGCCCGCAGGATTCACACACGAGGCGCTCGAAGCCCAACGTGTGAACTGAGACAGTGCTGACATGACGACAACGACTCTGCCGCAATTTGCGACTCAGGACGCGCATATTTGAACAAGCCTCCAACTCGAGAGCCAACCCCGTCGGACAGGCTGGCCCAGAGGCGGGTGGCAGGCCATAGGTCGGACGGCCCAGTCGTTCCAGATCGCAGGGCGAACCGATTGGGACGGCTCGGATCAGTCGAACAAGAGATCGACGACCACGGCGGCATGATCGGATCCGCGTATCGGAGCCACCGACGTCGAGGCGACGCTGACCCCTCGTCCGAAGACGTGGTCGATTCGCAGCATCCTCGGCCAGCCGGGTCGCCACCCCCAGGTCGGCATCGGCCTGTTGCCCGACTCCTCGGCCCAGCGGGCGACGAGATCGTCCCATCGCCCGGCGAGGGTCCGATAGACCGGCCAGGCGGGCGAAGCGTTCATGTCGCCGGCGAGCACGAAGGGAACGGAAGGATCGAGATTGAGCTCGGCCCATTCGAACAAGGAGTCCAGTTGGGCTCCGCGATACTTCACGGACGTCCACCACGGAAAGGTCACGGCGTTCCGCACGTGGATGTTGGCAACCTGAAGCCCGAGGTCGAGTCGTGCCCACAATCCCGGGCCGCCACGGGAAGCGGCAGTTCCAGAAAGGCGGCAGGCAGCCGGCTGGCGATCCCGCGGCCCTTGGCTTCGAGATCGGGACGAAGATCGTGGTATTCGAAGCGGTCTGCGATGAGGTCGGCTGCGTTTTGGCCGAGTTCCTGAATCAGGAGAAGGTCAGGGTCAAACTGGCGCAGGATGCCGTCGATATGGACGACGTCGGCCCTGCCGCTGAGCATGTTGGCCGTCATCAGCCGGATGGGTCGGTCCATGGGCGGCGCACGCTAACCGGGCCTCAGGCACAACAAATTGTCGAAAAACTTCTCAGAAGTCGCTTGGGTCGCTGGACCTATATGCCGAGTGAATATGTGTGATGGCTGCTGTAGATACCAAGGTCACATTGGTGCGAGGCTCGGGAAGCGTCGTTGCCTCGGTGGTGGGTGACGCCCTTGTCGGCGAACTGACTGCCAATTGTGAGCACGGTGGGGAGGCCGACCGCGGTGAGTACGTGGTGGGTCATTCCGGCCGTGCCATCACGTGGCGCGTGCGCTTCTGCGACCCTTGTTGGGAGCATTTCCGTGATCACCAGGAAGTGATCGACCTTCGTCTCTTCGAGAATTCCCCGAGCGGGCTGGAAAGCACCGACTCCCGCTGACCCTCGGCTCAGCCGCCCAATCGGCCGTCGGCCAGGTCGGCAAACACGTCGGATGCCGAGTCTGACAAGAAGACGACACTGGCCTGACCCGCCAGACCCGCCGAGCCGGGCAACACCACATTGGGGACCGCCGCCGGCTTGGCTACGACGGTCTGAGCGGCGAACGTGAGAAGCTCTGCCGGGCCGAGGTCGGTCATCATGAACGGCTCCGACAACTCGAGGAGTTTCGGTATCGCCATGATTCCCCTCCCCTTCAGGTTTTTCATGACGTCGAGCATCACGCGCCCCTGATTGAACGATCTGTCGAAGTCGCCGTTGGGGAGTGTCTTGCGGGCCCGGGAGAAAGCGAGAGCCTGGTCGCCATCGACTATCTGTCGGCCCGCCTCCAAGTCGGCCTTCGCGGCTTGGTCCTTCATGCGATATGGCACGCCGAGCTCGAACCCACCCAGGACCGAGCTGATCATCTCCTCGAACCCGAGAAATCCTGTCATGACGTATCCCTCGACGGGGAGACCGCTCAGGTCCCGGAAGGTCTCCATCATCCCCTCGGGGCCGGCCCAACTGAGTGCGGCATTGATCTTCGACCGTCCCCCTCCGGCAATGGGGACCCAGGAGTCACGGGGGACACCGACGATCCCACCGTGGCCCTTGCCGTCGAGACCGACGAAATGGATGCTGTCGGTTCGGGTCGTGAGGATGTCCTCCCCTGGCCGGGCGTCTGAACCCACCACCGCGACCAGACGTGGGCTCGGGCCCCATCGGGCAGGCACCGAGATGCTGGGCCATTTACCGCCGACGATGCGCCACCCGTCGCCATTGTGCACCAAGAGAAAGATGTCGTCATTCATCTTGACAGTGGCGACACGGTCTTTCTTGAACAAACCGACCGAGGCGACCCCAGAGCGGGGCGTCTTCACCGGTGCAGGCTTGATCCCATTCAGGATCGGCGGTGACATGCGTGGTGGGTTGGGAGCGTCGCCACTGGCATAGGCATAGAACTGCTGGATCACCTTCTCGAGACGGGGAGGAGCATCCTTGATGTTGAACGGCGGGATGGTCGTCGTCGTGGTGGGCGGGACCGTGGTCGTCGTCGACGTCGTCGACGTGGTGGCTTCGGTCGTGGACGTGGTGGTGGATTCGACCGCTTCCTCGGGAGCGCAGGCGGTGGCGATGGCGGCCAGGACGAGCAAAACGGCGACGCGTCGATACATGGTGGACCTCGAGAATGTTGTCAGATCGCCCTCCGCGACCTTGCAATCACCATAACTGTGTAGCACGACCAACCGGAACCGGTCGGTATAAGGCCCATTTTCCTCGGTAGTCTTTCGGCGTGGTGCTAACGCTGGAGGCGGGAAGGGCAGCAGCCGGACGCGAGGCCTGGGAAGAGGCGTGGAAAACGCTCACCGAGGCCGATGGCGAGGAGCCAGGCGTTGACCCGCCGGACCTCGAGCTACTCGCCGACGCCGCCTGGTGGACTGGTCACCCCGACGAGTCTGTCGACGCCCTGGAGCGGGCCTTCAACGGTTATGTCAGGAGCCGACATGCCCGATTGATGCGGCGAGGGTCGCCGTCCTCCTCGCCTATCTGGCAGACGCGGAGGCTGGCTCTGTCGGTGGCCAACGGATGGCGGGCCAGGGCCGTCAGATTGTTGGAGGGTCAGCCCGAATCGACCGCCCACGCGTCGTTGAAGGTGATGGATGTCTTCGAAGCCATCGGCATACGGAGAGATCTGGACGAGGGCATAGTCCTGGCCGACGAGGCCTGGAGATCGCCCGCCGCACCGGCAACCGCGATGCCGAGTCCCAGGCGCAGGTGTTCAAGGGGTACGCCCTGCTGGCCAGAGGCGAGTGGAAGGAGGGACTGGCCCTCATCGACGAGGCGACCTCAGTGGCCTTGTCCGGAGATGCCAGGCCTCCGCTCGGCCAGTGACGTCTACTGCGTGACCATCTCCGCCTGTCGGGACGTCGGCGATTTCCGGCCGTGCCGGCGAGTGGACCGAGGAGGCGGATCGATGGATGAACCGGCATTCGGTCGGCGGCTACTCGGGCGTATGCCGGGTCCATCGCGCCGAGTTGAAACGTCTTCGTGGGAACTGGACCGAGGCCGAGCAGGAGGCGCTCAGCGCCTGCCAGGAGCTGGAGCGATATCACATGCTCGACGGGGTCGGCCATGGACAGTATGAGGTGGGCGAGATCCGACTCCACATGGGCGATCTCGCCGGGGCCGAGGCCGCTTTCAACATGGCTTACGAGCACGGTGTGGTCCCCCAGCCCGGGCTTGCCTTGCTGATGCTGGCCCGGGGCCAGGCCGACGAGGCGGCCAAGGCCCTGGAGCGAAGCCTCGCCGGCGGCGAGGACGGCCCGTCGCAGCCGACCTGATCGATGAGATCCCGGATCCTGCCCGCCCAGGTAGAGGTGGCGCTGGCCAGGGGTGACGTCGATACAGCCCGGGCCGCCACGGAGGAGTTGGAGCGACTCGCCGAGGAATACGAACGACCGGCGTTCGAAGCCGTGGCACTGACCGCCCGAGGCGCCGTTCTGCTTGGCGAGGGCGACCATGCAGCGGTCCATCCGCGAGTTGACCAGCGCGGGGCGGGTCTGGCGGGAGATCGGATTCCCTTACGAGGGCGCTCGGGCCCGCGCTTCTGCTCGGCGAGGCCCATCTCGCGTGCCGGTGACGAGAGCTCAGGCACGGATGGAGCTCGGCGCTGCCCGATCCGTGTTCGAAAAGCTCGGCGCAGCCACTCGACCTGCGCCGACGTTGACTCGGATCCTCTCCGCCATGCGAAGGCCCCGTGCCCGATCGCTCCCGTGTGACCAAGACCTTCATGTTCACCGACATCGTCACCTCGACCGACCTGGTCGGGATGATCGGGGACTGCGAAATGGGAGTCCCTGCTCGCCTGGCACGACAGGGAACTCCGGTCGGCCTTCGCCGAGCATCGCGGCACGGAGGTCAGCCACACCGGCGACGGGTTCTTCGTCAGTTTCGACCGTGGCATCGATGCCGTGGAGGCGGCGGTGGCCATCCAGCGCCGCCTCGCTGAGCATTCGCGTCGACCACGGGTTCGCGCCCTCGGTTCGGATCGGGCTTCACACCGACGAGGCCACCATCGATGGAAGTGACTACCGGGGTCTCGGCGTGCATCGCGCCGCCCGGGTGAGCGCAGCTGCCGAGAGCAGACGAGATCGTTGTGTCGGCCGCTGCCCTGGAGGCGGTCGATGCGGTCAGGTTCCCCGTTTCCGAGGGGCGGGATGTCGAGCTGAAGGGGATCGAAGGCGCCGTACGAATCCACACCATCGACTGGAAGGCAACAGCGTCCGCCTAGCCGCGGGCGAAACTGCGAACCGTCTCGATGGTGTCGGCGTCTCCGGGCCCTTTGTCTTCTCGATATCGCTTGACCCGGGCAAAACGGAGGGCCACGCCGCCCGGGTAACGCGTGCTCCGCTGGATACCGTCGAAGGCGATCTCGTAGACGATCTCAGGCCTGAGAAACACGGTGTTCCGGGTGCGGTGATCTTCGATCTCGAGAAATCGCTCGGTCTGCCAGGCCAGCATCTCGTCGGTAAGGCCCTTGAAGGTCTTGCCGAGCATGATGTACCCGCCCTCGCCGTCTGCGGCACCGAGATGGAGATTGGACAGCCAACCTTCTCTGCGCCCGGATCCCCACTCTGCGGCCAGGACGAGAAGGTCGAGCGTGTGGGTCGGTTTCACCTTGAGCCAGCCCGATCCTCGTCGACCGGCCTCGTAGGGCTGGTCCGGGTCCTTGACCACTACACCCTCGTAGCCGGCAGCCACCGAATCGTCGAAGAAGCGATCCGCTATTTCGGGATCATCGGTGAGGACCGAGCCCACGAGAGCCTCTGCCGGTACCGCGCCGCTCAATGCGCCCACGCCGCTCGACCAGGGATTGGTCGATTAGGTCTACCCCGTCGAGATGGAGGCAATCGAAATAGAAGGCGCGCAGCGGCGGAGCCTGATCAGACGCGCTCAGCCCCGAACCTGCTCATCGAGTCCTGGAACTGCTCCGGGCCTGAGGGACCGAAGAGCAATGCCTCACCGTCGAGGATGAACGAGGAGGCCGGATACTCGAGCACCGAGGCAACCACCTCGGGGACTCCGCTGGTGATGTCTCTCAGGTTCCGGGTGTAGACCGCCACCTCATTCCCTCTCCGGTGCACCTGGATGCGGGCGCCGTCGAGCTTCCACTCCACGAAGGCACGGCCCAGTCCCGTCACCGCATCACCGGCGGTGGCGGCGGTCTTGGCCAGCATCGGCTGTACCGGAGTGAACAAACCGAGCGACGATGTCCCCAATGCGTCGGGACCCTCTGCCAACGCTCGCGAGGCAACGATGACCAGGTCGCCCTCGAGCATGGCGGCCCGACGCACCCGATCAGGCGTCACCCCCAGAGCAACTGCGACGGCGTCCGCCATCACTCCTTCCAGTGCTCCCTGCCGGAGGTTGCGCACGATGAGATCGCGCAGGAACCGCTGCTCGGCCTCGGTTGCCCGGCCGAACATCCCGGCGAGGAGCGACTCCCGCACCTTCTTGGAGCCGGGGCCGGATACACGGGCCAGGTCGTCCAGGGTCTCGTCGACCTCGAGTATCTCGAGTGACGGGTCGTCTGCTGGAGCTACGTCGATGGCGTAGATAGTCGCCCACCCCACTCCCAGCCTGTCCTGTGGTGGCCTACCGCTCAGGTAGGAGATCGCCGGCGCAGTTTCATCGGGGGCGAGCCGGCGAAGCATCGCGGCGAGCAACTCGATCTTCTTGGATCGAGCCCTCGTCGCGGAGACTGCGGCAGAGACACCGACGAGATCGGCCAGGAGCACGGCTCAGGACCGGAATCGGTCGAAGGGCTCCAACTCGATGGCTGCATCGTCGAGCGCGTTGCGCACCTTCTCGACGGCGGGGCCCAGGTCGATCGGCTGGAGCTTCGACCAGGGACGTTTTCGCGATCGATCCCGGACATTTCTCAGCCCGATCCCATCCGGCTCGATCTCACCCAGCTCCTGCCAGGAGATCGGGGTGGCGACCGGCGCCCCGCTCTTCGGGCGGAGTGACCAGGGAACGACCGAAGTCGATCGTGAGGTGTTCCTCATCCAGTCGACAAAGACCCGATCGCCGCGATCGGCTTTGCGAAAGGCCAGCGTCAGGAGACCGTCGTTCGCGGCAGCACCGAGCGCGGCCGTGCCCCTGGCGACCAGGGCGACATCGTCGATGGGGGTGGTCGGCTCCAACATGGCACGGAGGTGATACCCCTTCGAACCAGAGGTCATGAGGACGGTCTCAATGCCAAATGTCTCGAGGACTGCGCGCATCTCACGGGCAGCCTCACGGACCAGCTCGACACGGTCGGCTGGCGGGTCCAGGTCCCAGATCACCCAGTCGGGGTGCTCCTCGTCCTCAGCGCGAACGGGCGGCACGTGGAAGGTGATCACGCCGAGATTGGCGAAGAACGCAATCCCCTCCGCGGAGTCGACCATCGGATAGACAGTCGTCCCGCCACCCTCCTTGGGCACTTCGTGACGCCCGATCAGTTCCTCCGGCGCATGATCGGGGACGTTCTTCTGCATGAAGCCCTGACCCCCGATACCGCGCGGGAATCGCTCGACCGAGAGGAGTCGGCCCTCGATGAACGGGAGCATGCGATCGGCGACGCCGACGTAGTGATCGACGACTTCGCCCTTGGTGATCCCGTCCTCGGGGAAGACCACCCGGTCGGGATTGCTGACCTCCATTGGCCAAAACTAGGTCGAACCTCAGGTTCTGCGTTCCATATCCGGGCCGGAGAACTCAGATTCGTCGCAGCGCCCCTAGACAGCCGCTTGCGACCTTCGGTTTCCTCGTCGACCACCCTGCCCGGTGGGGACGAAGCCGTGAGCCAGATAGAACGGCCGGGGAGATCCCTTGCCCTCGCCCCAACTGGTGAGAAGGCTCTCGTCGCCCATCTCCAGGCACTCGGCCTCGACGAGCTCCAGGATCCTGGCCCCAATCCCACGTCGCTGGTGGAGACGGTCGATCAGCAGACGCCACAGAAACGGCTCCGGATGGTGCTCGGTGCTCAGGGCCAGCATCACGAACCCAACGATCACCTCATCGGCAACCACGGCCCGCATCCACGGCACGACCGGCGCCCCGTCGACCACCTCGGGGAACAGGGCGTCGGCAAACGACCGCAACATCGGAGCCACGAATTCCTCCTGCGTCCGATGCGTCGTGAGGCGGACAACTGTCGCCACGTTCTCGGTGGTCACTTCGACCAGATTCACCGAGTCCGGCGGGTGCCGGGGACGGTCACGCCAGGTCTCCCAATCCGGCCTCGTCATCCCGTAGATCCAGTCGTCCGACACCTCGTCGCCCACCCAGAACGACGACTTCGTCTCACCCTCGAAGAGGAACCCGGTCCGCTCCAGGACCATCGCTGAGGCCGCGTTGTCGGGGTGAAGCATTCCGGAGACCCTCGTCACGTCTAGCTCCTCGAACAGATACCGGACGAGGGCCTCCACAGCTTCGGCTGCATACCCCTTCCCCCAATGCTCCTTGGCAAAGGTGTAGCCAACTTCGGCGGAACGACCCTTCCATGAGAGCTCCGCCCCCACATCCCCGAATACCTCACCGGTATCGGGATCGCACACGACAGCCATCCACCACTTGTCGTTCTCGGGTCCGTCCATTGCGGCCTGTGCGGAAACGACCTTCTCTGCTCGTTCCATGGGATACGGGAGCTCCCAGTCCTGATAGCGGGCCACCTCCGGATCGGCGCGCCGGGCGTGGTACGCCGCCAGGTCGTCGGGCTCGAAGCGGCGAAGAAGCAGCCGCTTGGTGCGGATCGGAGTGAACACCGTGCCGATTCAACCAGCGACCGCCGACGGATACGCTTCGGCCATGGGTGATGACAAGACCGAGCGTGTGCAAGGGCCGGCGTCTTACTTCCCCTCGATCGAGAAGAAGTACGGCCGGCCCATCGGCGAGTGGCAGGACTTGATCCGGGCCAGCGACCTGACCAAGCACATGGAACTGGTGAACTGGCTCAAGACCGAGTACGGAATGGGGCATGGCCACGCCAATGCACTCGTCGCCTACACGCTTGCCGAAGACGCCGGCACCTGACGCCGTCGACAGTGCGCGGTAGCTTCCGTTTCGCAGGAGGACACCATGCGGATACAGACCGGTCAGCTGGTCGCCCTGGGTTACGGGGCGTACGTGCGCTCTGACGACGTAACCGCCGTCGAGCCGATCACCGACGGCCGAGGCCCGGGGAGACGATCCCTGGTGTGGGTTCGTGGCATGCCCGATCCCCTGGTCGCATCACGGGCGGAGGGTTCGATCGTCGACGATCTGGTCACACCCGCCGACGAGGCGGCGCGGATGAAGGCGCAACGCTCGGTGTTGAACAAGATGACAACCGTCCTCGACAAGGTCTCCCCCGGAATTCGTCGGCTCCTGGCCGAGGAATCGGGCACCGACATCGATGATCTGTTGACCGAGGCAAACCGGGTCCTCGGCTGACTCAGCTGCGAGCGACCAACCGAACGAGCGGGATGATCCGCTCCGTTTTCTCCTGATAGTCGGCGAATTGCGGCGCCGCGCGCACCACAACGGTGTCCCACAACTGGTCCCGATCCGCCCGGTCGATGGGGATGGCATCGGCTTCGTACAGGTCGGCGTCACGGCGCACCCACACCCTGGGGTCGTCGACGAGGTTGAGGTACCAATCGGGATGTTGGGGTGAGCCACCGTACGACGCGGCCACGACGAGATCGCCTTCGACCTCGAAGAACCGCAGTGGCGTGCGACGGATCTCACCGGAGGCTCGGCCGGTGGTGTAGAGGAGGATCAGGTGACCGGCCGCCGGATGGTCGACGGCCGCCCCATCGCTCTCGAGGTATTGACGGACATGCTTGGCCGCATGGGGCCGTGAAGGGTCTAGCGCGCGATCCTCGATGGTCATCGGGCCGAAGCTATCACCGACCCCTCCCGTAGGCTTTGTCGCGTGCGACGCCTCGCCGCATTGCTTCTCATCACGTCCATTGCGTGTAACTCGTCAGCCGTCGACAACACCTCGACCGAGCCGGCAACGGGATCGAGCCCGACCACGGCGCCTCCGGCCGGTTGGACGGAACTGGCCCCTATGAACCTGGCACGCAGCGAGCATCCCGCAGTCCTACTCGGGGACGAGGTCGTGGTCGCCGGGGGATTCATAGAGGTCGGCGTGGGCCGGACCGGGGTCACACCGACCGTCGAGGCCTACTCGCCCGAAAGCAACACCTGGCGCGACCTTCCCGATCTCCCTGAGGCCCGCCATCACGGGATGGCGGCAGTGGTCGGAGACCGGGCGTTCTTCATCGGTGGCTATACCGCGTCCGGAGATGCGTCCACATCTGTGTGGGAGTTGGTCGATGACGTCTGGGTCGATCGGGCTCCCGTGCCTGAGCCGGTGGCTGCGGGAGCGGCCGTGGTTCTGGGGCAAGCAATCCATGTATTGGGTGGGGCACCCGGCGGGCTCTTCCTCCGCTACGACCCGGAAGGCGACTCGTGGTCGAGGCTCCGAGAGCCGGCAAGGGAGCGTGAGCATGTCGCCAGTGTCGTTCTCGACGGGGAAATCTGGGCGATCGCGGGGCGTTGGGAAGGTGAGGTCTTCGACACCACCGAAGTTTTCGACCCAGACACACAAACCTGGCGCGCAGGGCCCTCTCTCGGTGAAGCTCGCTCCGGGTTTGGTGCGGCGGTGATCGACGGGGCCATCGTGGTGGCCGGCGGCGAGGTGTTTTCGCCTGACCAAGCTCTTACGTCGGTGGAGCTACTCGAGCCAGGAGACGAGCAATGGGCCACCATCGAGCCCCTTCCCCACGGGCTCCATGGCAATCCACTCGTGGCGATCGACACCGCCGTCTACCTCCCCGGTGGCTCGATTCGCGCGGCAGCCGTGGACAACGACGGCCTGACATACCGGCTGGTGCCGGGGTGACATTCGAGCGCAGGCGGCGGTAGGTTCTCCCCATGCCCCATCAGCAACAGCCTGTGGAGATGATCCTCCTCAGGCAGCTCGCCAGCTATCTGGCCATCCCGATGTGGATGATGGATGAAGCGGGAAACCTCATCTATTACAACGAGTCTGCCGAAGGTCTGCTCGGAGTGCGTTTCGACGATGTCGGCCCGATGGCCGCCGAGCAATTGATCGGGGCATGGAACGTGACTCAGCTCGACGGGTCGCCAGTCCCCGACTACGACTTCCCGGTCGTGGTTGCGCTCAGCAAGAGGAAGCCCGCCCATCGAGCCGTCCGCTTCCAGGGAATGGACGGAGAGTGGCGGGCGGTCGAGGTGACTGCTCTGCCGATCGAGGGCCAGGGCGGGAGATTCCTCGGCGTACTCGCCACCTTCTGGGAGGTCGAGGACTGAGAGCCCGGCTATGGGGAACGAGGGGGTCGATCGCCAGCGCGGGGTTGGAAACAGCCAGATACGGCGGCGACACATCGGCCGTCGAGGTGTTGGGGAAGGACGGGAGGCTCCTCGTCCTCGACGCCGGGAGCGGGATGCGGGCGCTCGGGGCGAACGTCGAATCGGTGGAACAGGTCGACGTTCTCATCACGCATCTGCACATGGACCACATCCAGGGGCTGCCGTTCTTCGCCCCGTTGCACGATCCCGACATCCGGGTCGATGTCTGGGGACCGATCTCGACAACGCAGACCCTGAAGGAGCGGCTCAACCGGTATCTTTCCCCGCCGCTCTTCCCGCTGCGGGTGCGCGACCTGTCGAACGTGGCCTTTCACGACGTCCCACCGGGCACGTTTGACATCGATGGGATCCAGGTCACCGCCGACCTGGTCTCTCACCCCGGCCCAACCCTCGGTTACCGCCTCGAAGAGGCAGGCAGGGTCCTCACCTATCTCCCCGACCATGAGCCCGCCCTGGGCATGCACAACTTTCCCAAGAACCCGGAGTGGACCTCCGGTTACGACCTGGCCGCAGGGGCAGATCTGCTGATCCATGATTCTCAATACACGGACGAGGAGTATTCACAGCGGATTGGGTGGGGCCACAGCTCGTACAGCCATGTGCTCGCATTCGCCGCCATGACCGGTGTCGGGACCCTCATGACGTTCCATCACGATCCCGATCACAGCGATCAGAAGCTCGACGAGGCGCACGAGCGGTTACAAGCAACGGGTCAGGACTACGAGATCGTGCCCGGCACGCACGGAGCGATTTTCGAAGTATGAGCCGGTGACGATCGTCGTCCTCGTCCTCGACGGGCTGGGGGCTCGCTCGATGACACCCGAGGTCATGCCGACGTTGACAGGTTGGGCAGCCGGCGGACTCGTGCGGCCCGAGGGCGCCACGAGCGTCATGTGCTCCAGCACCTATCCAAACTTCGCCAGCATCGTCACCGGGAAGCTTCCGCTCGAACACGGGATCATGACCAATCAGGTGGTGGTCGATGGCGCGGCCCTGCCGGCGTCCGAGCTTGGCCCTCGTTCCCCGACCTTCCTCGACCGGGAATGCGAAGTCGTGGTTGGCGATCAGCACCTCATCGGGGTGATGGCGGCTCAGACTGCAGGCAGACATTGGCCGCCGGACGGTCTGGTTCCGGATGGGACCGAGCTGGACCTGTTCGGATACGTGACCGATCGTGAGGTCGCCACGAGGGTGATCGAGGCACTAGATCGAAGACCCGACCTGATCTTCGCGCAGCTCAACAGCCCCGACACCTTTGCCCATGTGTGCGGGCCGGACTCGGTGGAGGCTATCGAGTCATACCGGGAGCTGGACTCGTCCCTCGCCGTGATCGGCTCGGCGATTCGCTGGGACCAGGATCTGGTCCTGGTCACGTCGGATCACGATCAGGAAACCATCGACCCGACCAAACGCATCGACCTCCACACCGTTGCCAGGGAACACGGCCTCGACCTCACCGTCGTGGACGAGGGCACGGCAGCCATGCTCGCCGGCCCGGGGGCGATTCAGCCGACCTGGGTCGAAAGCGTCCAAGGAGTAGAGAGCTGGGTCCAGGTGGCCCCTGACGTCGCATTTGTCTTCTCCCTCCCCGCGTGGTGGTTCGCCGATCCTGACCTGCCCGACCTCCGCGGCGCTCACGGCGGGCCCCGGACCAGGGCGACGGTGGCAGTGGCGACTGGGGCCGAAGCCCTGCTCCCCCAGATTGCGAGCCGCTTCTCGGCTGCTCGGCTCGGAGCCGAAGACTGGTTCGACCTGGTCCAGACGGCGCGTGCGGTGTCCGGCGTGCGGTCCAGCACGTAGTCTCGAGCACATGTCGTTGACCGCAGAGCAGCTTCAGGAGATAGGAGAGGCGCGGGAGGTCGTCATCGAGACCAGACGCGGCGACCGGGTCATCGGCACGGTGATTTGGGTCGTCGTCGGGGACGATGACGTCTATGTCCGCTCGGTTCGGGGCGAATCGGGGCGCTGGTACCAGAGGGCCGTGAGCAATCCCGAGGTCGCCCTGCGAGTCGGAGATGCCAGTTTCGAATTCAGGGCGGTCCCGGCGACCGACCCGGATTCGATCGAACTGGCGTCGGAAGCCTTGCGCCGGAAGTACCGGGGCAGATCGCTCGACAACATGCTGCTTCCCGAGACTCTGGGCACCACCCTTCGGCTCGAGCCTCGATAGCCCTCACACGTTGCCGCTCAGCAACAGCAAGGCATGGATGGCAATCCCGACCAGTGCCCCGACGACCGTTCCGTTGATCCGCACGAATTGGAGATCTCTTCCCAACTGAAGCTCGAGACGGTGGGAGATCTCGGTGGCATCCCAGCTGGCCACGGTTGTCTCGATCATCCCGATGACCTCTTCATCCCACTGATGAGCGAGACGCTCGGCGGCATCGGCTATCCACGTATCGATACGAGTTCGGAGTGCTTCGTCCTCGAGCACACGGTGCGCCCACCACTGGATCAACTCCGCCAGGCGCTTCTCGAGATCCGAGCCGGGCCGGGAGGCGGCACGGCCCAGACTCTCCTGGAGGACCTGCCACTGGGTCTGAAGGGCGGCGGCCAATTCCGGTGAGTCGAGGATGTGAAGCTTCGATTCCTCGATGCGATCCGCCAGATCCGGGGAGTTACGAAGGTCGTCGGCGATCTTCGACATCATCATCTCGATATCGGCGCGGATCGGATGCGACGGGTCGGATGCCACGTCGTCCACCAGGATTCGGAAGGACGCGATGATCCGCTCGAAGACGAGCTCGCCGGCCCAAGCCGGCATCCACCACGGCGAGGCCTCGGCGAAGCTCTCCCTGAAGTACGGGAGGTTGTCGACGATGACCACGTCGAGCCCTCGGAGCGTCGCCTCCACCGACTCGCGGGTACGACCACCCTTTAGCCAGGCGTCCACCACCAGGGAGATGATTGGGGTGACCGGCGTTTGTCGCAGCCAGTCGAGCGAGGTCTGTGTGATGACGGATGCCACACGTTCATCGTCGAGTGACTGGGCGATCGTGGATCCGGTCTCGATGGTCCGACGTGCCGCCAGCGTCGCGTGTTCGGGTGAGTCCAGCCATTTCGCCAACCGGCCCGCGATCTCGGCGTTGGTCAGCCATTCCCCGAGATTGGCCGGGTCGAGGAAGTTCTGCTGAACGAACTCGGCCAGCCCCCGTCCGATCTCGTCTTTGCTCTTCGGTATGAGTGCGGTGTGCGGGATCGGGATCCCGAGCGGGTGACGGAACAGAGCCGTTACGGCGAACCAATCGGCGATGCCGCCGATTAGCGCCGCTTCGGAAGCGGCCCGGATGAAGCCATTGACTCCGCCCTCGCCGCCGAAGAAATGACTGACGAGGAAAACGACGAAAGCTCCGAGCAGGAAGAGATTGGCTCGTCGCTTCCAGCGCCTCAACTCCCCGATTCTTCGCTCCTCGTATGGAGTGGTTGCGAAGTTGGGCCCGGCGACGCTCATTCCTCATGCATTCTGGCGGAATCGACCTAGGTCGATTCGCGCCAAAACGGGTGGGATCAGGCTGATCGCTTGGCCCGAGTCTGATCGACGCTGGCCTTGAGCGCCTCGAGGAGATCGACCACCTTCTCTGTCGGAGCCTCAACCGGATTGACCGTGATCTCGTTCCCCTCGATCTTGGCTTCGATTGCTTCCTCGACCCGGCGGCGATAGCTGTCCTCGAAGATCTTCGGGTCGAAGTCACCGGTCAGCTGGTCGATCAGCTGACGGGCCATCTTCAATTCCTGGGCGGATACCCGCGGCTTCTTCTGCAATTGCTCGAACTCCGCTTGCCGGATCTCGTCCGGCCATTTCATCGTTTCCAGAACGAGCATTCCGTCCCTGACACGGAGGATGCAGAGTCGCTCCTTTTCCCGGATAGCCACCTTGGCCAGAGCGACGCGACCCGACTCGGTGAGGGCACGAACCAACAACTCGTAGGCCTTGACCGCCACGTCGGTGGGGGCAACGAAGTAGGACTTCTCGAAAAAGATGGGATCCACCTCTGATTCATCCACGAATTGGACGACATCGATGGATCGGGCACTCTCCGGGGCGATCTGCTCGAGCTCCTCGGGCGTGAACACGACGTACTTCCCTTTCTCGTACTCGTAGCCCTTGACGATGTCGTCCCAATCGACTTCACGACCGGTCTTGGAAGAGACGCGCTTGTACTCGATGCGGGATTCGTCCTTGCCGGAAAGGAGATGGAAGGAGACGTCCCTGTCCTCAGTAGCTGTGTAGAGACCGACCGGGATGGTGATCAACCCGAAAGTTATGGCACCGTTCCAGATCGAGCGCTTCGATGTCGAAGGCTGGCTCTTCGGCCCTCGCCCTCCGTCGGAGAGAGCGTCGATCAGCTCATCCTTGTCCATCTGGGAGCGCCCGGGAACATCAGCTGCCTGGGCCTTCTCGTACAACTCGCTCTTGCTCAGCTTCTCCAGTGTTTTCGTTGCCATTCGAGGCCTCCTCGACCCAACACATACCACCGCTGATGCGGCCACAAACGGCTGTCGGTACCGTTGCCAGCGGAAAGGCCATTCCCATGACCACCGAGAAACTCAACCTCCGAACCCTCGACGGCGGTGAGGTCGATATCGACCTGTCCCTCCTCGAGACGATCCCCGACGAGGGCCGTCTCCTTCCCGGCGACCGGGGTTCGACGACGCCACATTGATCTGGAACGGGCTGATCGACAAAGAGCCTGCCCTGGTCATCCAGCCGGAGAACTCCGACGAGGTCGTCGTCCGCCGTCAATCTGGCCCGAGAACAGCGATTGCTGATCTCGATCAAGGGAGGCGGGCACAACATCTCGGGTCTCGCCCTGGCCGACGGAGGCGTGACCCTGGACATGTCACTGATGCGAGAGGTCCGTGTCGATCCCGAGCAGCGACTGGTTCACGTTGGCGCCGGCTGTCTTCTCGGCGATGTGGACCGGGCCACCCAGGAGCATGGGTTGGCCACCACCCTCGGCTTCGTGTCGGAGACCGGGGTGGCCGGCCTGACCCTCGGTGGTGGATTCGGATACCTGTCGCGCCGTTTCGGGTTCACCGTCGACGAGCTGGTCGAAGTGGAGATCGTCACCGCCGATGGCCAGGTTCGGACGGCGAGCCGGGAATCCGACCCTGACCTGTTCTGGGCGATCCGCGGCGGCGGCGGGAACTTCGGGGTGGTCACCGAGTTCACCTTCCGCCTGCATGAAGTGGGGCCCGGGATCACGGCTGGTCTGATCGCATGGCCGGCCGAGGATCACGCCGAAGACGTGCTCGGTTTGTATCGCGACCTGACCGCCTCCGCACCGCGGGAGATGACCCTCGTCGCCACGATGCGTCTCGCTCCACCGGCGCCGTTCATCCCCGAGATGTGGCACGGCAAGCCGATCGTGGCGATGATCGCCTGCCACAGCGGTGATCCGGATGCAGCAGAGCAGGACCTGGCCCCGATCAAAGCGCTTCGGCCGGCCAATCGCCGATCTCATCGTGCCCAAGACCTATGTCGAGCAACAGTCGATGCTCAATGCGACTCAGCCGAAGGGGGCCAACTACTACTGGAAGACGGAGTTCATCCCGGAGCTGAGTGAGGGCTACCTCGAGTCAGTTCGAGCCAATGCTGCCGAGATCGAGTCCCCGATGTCACAGGTCATCACCTTTCACATCGCGGGCGGGGTGAACGACCACGCCGAGGACGACGGAGCGGTCGGCAACCGGGACGCCGCGTTCGTGGTCGGAGCTGCAGCAGCATGGCCGTCGACCGATCCCAACGGTGACACCCATCAGCAGTGGGCACGCTCCTCGTGGGATCGCATCAGACCGTTCTCGACCGGAGGCAACTACATCAACTTCCAGACGACCGACGACGACGTGGCCCGCATCGAGAGCGCGTATCGAGGCAACTACGAGCGACTGCGCAGGATCAAGGCGGAGTACGACCCCGACAACCTGTTCCGGGTCAACCGCAATCTGGAGCCCGCGTAGACAGGTCTCAGCTTCCCATCAACGAGGCAGCCGCCCGCTGACGTGGGTGTATCCCACCGTGACCTTCTCACCTGTCGTGCTCAGCGTGAGGTGATAGTTGCGATCGGTCCGGTAGGAGACGAAGCGGCGATTCGAGAGCTCGGTGACCACGTCGGGATGGGGATGGCCGTGAGGCACGACGTGGCTGCTCATCACCAACCGCGTATGGCGGGGGTTGAGATGATCGAGCCACGGTGTCCCGTCGTTGGGGTCGAACAGCCCGTTGCGCCCACCATGATGCGGCACCTGGAGATAGGTGGTGTGGCTCGGTAGCCGGCCCACGATCTGCGGCCAGTTCTCGGCTTCAGCGTCGCCCGTGAGCACGATCGTGACCTCACCGAGAGTCAGTGCGAGGACCACCGAGTTGTTGTTCTCGTTGCCCGTGTCGATCTGGTCGAAGTTGGGCCACAGAATGCGCATCCCGCAGTGGAACGTGACCTCCGGCGCCGCGAGGATCTTGGTCTCGTCCACGGCCTGATGGTGGAGCACACGATTCGACCGGTTGGCGAAGTCGAGCAGGACACCGTAGGTGGTCGAGGCCACCGACTTCGGGTACCAGAAATGGGTGGTCCCGAACGTGCTCATCATCTCCTTCAAGCCACGGGCGTGGTCGGCGTGCCCATGGGTGAGCAGGACCCATTCGAAGTTGTGCGCGGTCGCCCTGCCAGTCACGGCCGATCCGTTCGAAGTAGCGCTTGACGAACGGGAGGGCGGTGCGCTGGCGCTCGTAGTCGTTGCAGTCGATGAGACCGAAGCGACGGTCGCCGGCATCGTCTCGTGACTCGACCATGATCGAATCGCCCCATCCGACATCGATGATGGTCACCGCCAGCTCAGCCATCTTCTCTCCACCTCAGCTTGACCTCTTTGTCGGGGAAGGCCCTCCTGGTGGCCTCGATCTGGTCCTGTGACCACTGGGTCACGGCCTCGGTCTCCGCCGGCGAGCTGATCACCTGTCCCGCTCACGTCGATCTCGAGCAGGAGATCCGGGCCGATCGGCTCCTGCCGTGTATCGGTAGGCGGACTGGAAGACCTCCAACCCCACCCGGTAGACGTCACCCCGGACCGGCTCATCGTCGAACCAGGAGCGTGGCATCCACACATCCTCGACCTGGACGGTCAGTGGCGTGCCCGACTCCTCGAGGGCGAAGATGGCTGCGACGTCGTCGGCATCAGTGAACAGGTCGAACATCAACCGTGTCGTTTCCCGGACCGCCGACATCCCGTAGAGCGCCGTAGACGACACCGGCGAGACCGAGCGCTCCGATCCCGTGGAGCTGCGCCACCGCAGGAAGCTCCACCTCCCACACCGCTGCCGGGGCGTCGGTGGTGACGGCAAAATAGGTGACCCGAACCATCTCCTCCCCGTCGACGACCCGCTCGGCGTCGATGACCACGGGGATGAACACACCGTCGCTTAGTGCGTCCCGATCCACCTCGACGGGAAAGCTACCCGATGACCATGAAGGTATCTTTGGAGAGGTGAGCCTCAGCCCGGCCAACGGCCGCGCCTTCGACCTGTTGGTCGACACCATCCTCCCCGCCGTCCCGGGCGACGGTGCTGCCTGGACCACCCCTGGCGCAGATCTCCGGCTATCGGCAGGGCTCCCAGTCGTCTACGAGGCACTACCCCACGAGCGCGATCGGAAGGATCTCGCGCTGTTCCTCGGTCTCCTCGACTCCGCGGCGGGTGGTCTGGTGCTCTTCGGCCGGGCGACGAAGTTCACGAGATTTGCCCCCCGACCAGCGAGCCGCCGCCCTGCTCGCCATGGAGGGCAACCGAGTGGAGATCGTCCGCAAGGGTGTCCGGGCGCTGAAGACACTCGCCGCCTTCCTGTGGGTCACCACCGACGACCCCGCCCGCCCGCCCACGGCATGGGCTGCGATGGGATACCCGGGCCCGGATGGCCCTCCCCCGACGACGCCCAAGCCGATCACAACCGAAGTGGTGGACCGTGACACGACGATCGAGTGCGATGTCGTGGTCATCGGCTCCGGTGCCGGCGGTGGCATCGCTGCCGCGGTCCTCGCCGGAGCCGGTCTCGCCGTGACCGTGCTCGAACGTGGGGCTATCGCAACGAGTCGGACTTCACCCACCTGGAGTCCGATGCCTATAGCTCGATGTACCTCGACGGCGGCCTCAAGTCCACCGCGGACGGCGGCGTCCTCATGCTGGCCGGATCCACGCTGGGCGGGGGCACGGTGATCAACTACACCACCTCGTTCGCCACCCCCGATTCGGTTCGGGAGGAGTGGGACCGCGTCGCCGGATTCCCCGATGTGTTCACCGGCGATGATTTCGGCGAATCGCTGACCGCCGTGCAGGACGGACTGGGAGTCAACCAGGACCATGGCGCACCCTCTTCTCGTGACCAGATCATGGAGAAGGGTCTGCGCAATCTGGGCTGGCACGTCGACGAACAGCCCCGCAATGTGGACGGCTGCACCGAGGAGGACTGCGGCTATTGCACCATGGGATGCCGGATCGGAGCCAAGCGATCGACGCTCGCCACCTATCTCCAGGATGCGGCCGAGGTAGGGGCCCGGATCGTCGTCGACGCCGACGTTCGCCGGATCGAGACGGATCTGGGCCGAGTCACCGGCGTCGTCGCCCAGGTCGGTGACCACACCCTCAACGTTCGGGCCAAAGCAGTGGTGCTGGCAGCCGGGGCGCTCAACACTCCGGCTCTGCTCTTGCGAAGCGGGCTCGGTGGCCGGGCCGCCGGCCAATATCTCAGGATCCATCCGGTGACCGCGCTCTGGGGGCGATTCGAGGAACGGGTCGACCCCTGGACCGGGATGCTGCAGACCCG
Source organism: uncultured Acidobacteriota bacterium (assembly GCA_963843585.1). GTDB lineage: Bacteria > Actinomycetota > Acidimicrobiia > Spongiisociales > ZC4RG35 > JARDZU01. The sequence goes on along the minus strand of CAWJLJ010000019.1, from coordinate 67,332 downwards.
GTACAGCGACGAGTTCGCCGACCTCGACGGTCAGGGGTACGGGTTCCGCTTCGAGACCGCCCCAGTCCACCCTCTGTTCCCGGCCGCGTTCGTGGGCTGGGAAGACGGGCCGTCGTTCAAGCGCGACATCCTGGGGCTGGGCCACCTGGCGGTGGCCGGGATCCTGCTCCGCGACCATGATCATGGCCGCGTCACCATTCGGCGGGACGGCAGCCCCCTCTGGAAATACCGGATCTCCGACTACGACCGGAGACATGTCCGGGAAGGAGTGCGAAGGGGTGCCGAATGGCTGGCCGCGGCAGGAGCGGTCGAGGTCTTCACCTCGACGATCCGCCCGGTGCGATGGGTCCCCGGCAACGGCACCATCGAGGACCTGATGGCCGGCACCGACGCCATCGGATACGGCCCGAATCGGACGTCCTACTTCTCGTTCCATCAGATGGGCAGCGCCCGCATGGGGTCCGACCCGGCCACCTCGGTGGTCGATGCCGACAATCAGGCCCATGACACAGCAGGGCTCTATGTGATGGACGGATCCTGCTTTCCGACTGCCTCGGGGGTGAACCCGATGATCACCATCGCCGCCATCGCCCATCGTGGCGCCACCCGGCTGGCCGAACGGTTGGCCTGAGACACAGCATCGGGTTTCAGACGGCGTTCAACCCATCTCGATGTCTACCGCGATTTCGTTAGACGTTCCGTCCACGTCGATGTGAGTCGTAGCCGGGTCCAGACCATCGGCGTGGCAGACGATCTCGTAGTTGCCTGGGGCCGGCGCGTATAGACGAGAACCGGCCGTCCTCATCCGTGAGAGTGGCGATGTCGGGCATCGGCACCGGAGCCGTGCCGAAGAACACCCGTGCCTCGATCACCGGGCTGTCGTCGGCGAGATGGGAACGTCCGTCGATCCGGGTGCCTCCATCGTTCACGCCTGGGACGCCTCCTTCCAGGCTTTGATGTTGTTGAAGACCGGTTGGCTGATACGTGTGCCCGAGTTCACCGTGGCGCCCCCGTAGGCATGGATGGCGATCCCGTATCTGGACCCGTTGGCGAACCGGTAGACGGCGGATCCACTCTGGCCGCCGGCGGTGTCGATGTCGTAGAACACCTTGCGGGTGCTCGCGGAGTCGATCGTCCGGGCGGCATACCACTGGGTGCCCGCCGGCTTGTCACCTGGATACCCCGAGATGTTGGCGTGGACCCCATCGAGACTTGGCCAGTTGCCAAACCCGAGCCAGCCAGTCCTGTCGCCCAGCGACTCGCCCAGGACGATGGCGCCGTAGTCGTACTCGCCATCGCCATCGGTGGCCCAGCCCACCACGGACCAGAAGTTGGAGGTCGTCGCCGACCCGAACGGAAGCGTCCCTCCATTCCGGCCGGGCATGACGACGATCTTCTGCACCCAGCCATCACGACCGGCGACTCCGCTGTTCTTGATGTAGACGACGTGACCGGCGGTCACCAACAGCCTCGGCCCCACGAACCATCCGGTTCCGATCCACACCGAGTTGTCCGCCGCCGTGATGCGCAGAGAGGCATGGGCACGCCACGGGTACGCGGCAGTGTTGGTGATCTGAAACCGATCATCGGCGCCGTGCACCGTCTCGGCCCGGGCGTCGGGCGGGCCGAACGATGCCTCGCCGATGTCGGGCAACTGTGTGGTCTCGTCCGGGACCGACAACACCTCGCCAACCGACTCCGGTGAGAACGTCGCTGTGGCTTGGGGCTGTCGGGGCCTTATAGCCCTCGACCTTCTCGAACCCGCTCCGCGGAGTCTTCTCGACCTGATCGTCCTCGCCGGTCGAAATCTCGTCGGAAATCGACTCCTCCCCTGCGTCGAAGCTGGATACCGGTGTGTCCTTGTCGACGACCTCGTTACCGTCGGGCATGACAGCCCTCCTTCCTCGATGCCTATGCAGGCTCGATGTCGAACTGATCCTCGAGGGCGAACTCCCCTGTCGCGATGACCCTCGTCGGAACGTTCTGTGCCCCATCCCGGCTCGGGATCTCGAGCGTGGGCGGAATGCGCTCACCCGCCTTCAACTCGTCGCGGGGCACCTTCCTTGTGACATAGACCGCGACAGCGAGGTCGGCCGGGCCATCAGGGTCATCGGTAACCGGGACGACTCCAATCCCGGTCACGTTCGGATACCGGGCCAGCTCTTCTTCGTACAACTCGATGGCGCGCTGGACATGATTGCGGCTGGCCATCACACCACCTCGATGTCGAGCAATTCGAGAACGTGGGTGATCCGATTGAAGACGCTCCCCGAGGCAGCGCCCGCAAAGTGGAGGCCGACGACCTTGTCGTTGTTGTTCAAGATCACCGAGCCGCTGTCACCACCGGCGCTGTAGCGGGTGCATAGGACCTGGTCTCTGAACCCGACCCGTGCTCGGCCCGAGCCCGACGGCCGGTGATATTTGAGGGCAAGGCGGAGGTGAACGTCGGTGATGACGCCGGTGGTGTAATCAGTGGTCCGGCCCACCTTCTTGATGTGCATGCCCCTGCGCACCGTCTTGCTCACACCGGCCGGAGCGATGTCGAGGATGCGCAGCTTCGGGCCGACCCAGGTGCGCCGGCGAACCTTGGCGATGGCGGCATCGACCAGATTCGGGAAGCTCGTATCGGTGAACTCGAATGGCACGAAGTCGGTGAGGCGCGCGAATGAGTCCCCGTCGGACGTGCCCCCGTCGAGCGAGCCGGGCTGGACGATCCCGTCGCCCGGCGCCGCCATACCTTCGTTGGCGAGGACGTGGGCGTTGCTCAATACGTAGAGGCCGGTCGAGTCCCCCTTCCTGCGCACCAGGCAACCGAAGGTGCCCACCGTGACCGCGGTGTGGCCGAGACCGGATCCCGGCATCGCTGGCCGGACCCGCTCGGTGAACAGCTCGGGGACGACCCGCCCCAATTCGATGACATCGGTGATCCGCTCCCCGACACCGGGTACGACCACGACCTTGGGCACCGGGTTGGCGACCTTCGCCTTTGCCTTCTTCTTCTCGACATAGACCCGCAGGGCCAACTCACCCGTGGGCTCGCCATGGGTGAGCTTGTCTCCGATCCCCAAACCCTGGACACCTGAGCCATGCACCCAGTCACGCGACCTGGAACGGACCGATTCGGCCTCCTCGGCCACACCGGGGTCGGCCGCTTCCAGCGAGAAATCACCCCCGACTCGGCGGAGCCCTTTGCGGCCCTCGGTGACCACCTCGAGCGCAAGCTCGAGGTCCTTCTCATTGCCGACGCGTCCCACCCGGATGTGAGTATCGACCGCCGGCCGAAATGTCAACCGGGGAAGACCCCCAGACCTCAGCCCGAGGTCTTCTTCTCTGCCTGACGAGCCTCCTCGGCTGCCTTGTCCGCTGCCGACCGGGCCTGTTTGGCTCGACGTCTCGCCTCGGCGAGAGCCTGCTTGGCCGTTTCGACCTGGGCTTCGGCGTCGATGGCTTCGATCTCGAGCGCCCGGGCACGCTCTCGGGCTTCATCGGCCGCCCGAGCATCTTGCTCGGCGGGATCTGGCTCCGGCACCGGGGGCAGCTCCATCTCACCCCAACCGCCTCCGGACGGCTCCAGCTCCCGCACCAGTGTCCCGGCGGCGAGATCGGCCTCACCTTCGGCATCGGTGGCGACCGCCAGCAACGTCCGATTGACGCGGTCCCGGGTCTGCAGCGATCCTTTGTCCAACTCCGCCATGGCGGCATCGGTCAGAGCCGCGACGGCCTGGCGGCGTGTGACCGATGCCTCCTCGACCGCCTGTCTCGACCCCGCCTGTCGGAGCATCTTGTGGCTGTCGATCAGCCGGCCCACGAGCTCGGGGTTGCTTCGCGCCGCCCTGATTGAGGGCCCAGGCCGCCACCGAGGGCTTGCGCAGCTTGGCTACCCGCTTCGCCTCTTCGGCGTCACCCTCGGCTTTGAGTCGTTGCGACAGCGCATCTCGAGCGGCCGTGAACTGGTCCAACGGGAGGATGTAGAGGTCGGATCCAATTGGGGCTTCGTTGTCTCTCGCCATGTCGTCATGATCGCATCTGGCGAATACACGGTCAGCCCAAGGACCTATACTCCTAGGACGTTAGGTTCGCCGCGCCGTTTGGAGGAGTCGGATTGCTCAGACATACCGCCCTGTTCTTGTTCAAGGACACCACCACCGACCCTGAGAAATTGGCGGCGCTCAAGGGTCTTGCCTATCTGAGCTATGGATGTCCGTCGGTGCAGGCGGTTGATTTCGGCACCGACGTCTTCGAGGGAAGCAGCCCGCTCCTCGAGATCAAGCCCTGGAAGCGGACGCCGCTCTGGAATGCGAGGAGCGAAGGACCGCCTTCGAATTTCGACATGGCCTTGCATCTCGATTTCGAGGATCAAGCGGGACTCGAGGATTACAACAAAGACGACGTTCACCACGAGGTCGCCGTCTACAACGCCTCGGTGTGCCGCGGTGAGTTCACGGCCCGAGTCGACTGGAACTACGACGGCCCCACGCGAATCGACCGCTTCGGCGTGCGTCACACCGCACTCTTTCTCTGGTTGGACAACGCCGGCGATACTCAGAAAAACGAAGTCAGCGAGGCCTTCAGATCCCTGTCATCGGTCCCGGGTGTCCGCTCGAGTGTGGCGGCGGACAACGTCGGGACTCTCACCACGGACTACGACTTGATCGTCGACGTCACGCTGGACGATGTCGATTCGGCCAAGGGACTGCTCGATCACGCCGCCTACAAAGAAGCGACTTCGCTGGCGGCCGCCAACACGAAGTACGAGTGGACGGCCCGCATCACACATACGATGGCCGCAGGCTGAGCCCTCAGGGGCTCATCAACGAGATCATCTCGTAGACGACGTTGGCGGCGGCAATCGACGTGACGTCCGCGTGGTCGTACGCCGGGGCTACTTCGACTACGTCAGCGCCGATGAGGTTGAGCCCACGTAGCCCGCGCAGGATCCCCATCAGCTCCCGGGTCGAGAAGCCACCGACCTCGGGTGTGCCTGTCGCAGGAGCGAACGCCGGGTCGAGGACGTCGATGTCCAAGGACAGGTACAGAGGCAGGTCCCCGACCTGCTCCCGGATTCGGGTGACATAGCCGTCGATCCCGATTTGCTCGATCTCCCACGTCCCCAGGACAGTGAACCCGAAGCCCGCGTCCTCGCCGAGGTCCTCGGGCCCGTACTTCGATCCACGGATGCCGATGTGCATCGAGTGACCGGGGACGAACAGCCCCTCTTCGGCCGCCCTCCGAAACGGAGTCCCATGGGTGTAGGCGGCATTCATATAGGTGTCGTATGTGTCGACGTGCGCGTCGAAATGAACCAGGGCGACGGGCCCATGTCGGCGATGAGCCGAGCGGAGTAGCGGAAACGCGATGGTGTGGTCACCACCCAAGGTGACCAATCGCTTCGACTCCTGAGAGAGCTCGTCTGCGGCGGCCTCGATGGTCTTGATCGCATCGTCGATGACGTAGGTGCTGCACGGGATGTCGCCCGCATCCACCACCTGCTGCGTGCCGAAAGGATGGATCTCTAGATCGGGATGCCAGTTGCGAATCGTCCGTGCCCCATGGCGGATCCCGATCGGGCCGAATCTCGCACCCGGCCGGTAGCTGGTGCCGATGTCGAACGGCGCTCCCACGATTGCCACGTCCCATTCGTGAACCTCATCTATCCGGGGTAGCCGGGCATAGGTGGCCGGGCCCATGAATCGGGGATAGATGCGCCCGTCGGGCGGGCCGAGATGCCCGTCTTGCTCTGTGAATGGGGTGCCGGTCAGCGGAGCCCCCTCACCGAATGCCTTGAACCGGCAACGCCCCGACGCGCCGACAAGGGGGAGGCTATCATCCCATCATGTTAGCTCGGCTCGACAAGGGAGGCTGGTGGTCCGTATGAGAAATCGCTACGTCGTGGCTGGTTTCGCCTTCCTGGCCCTGACCCTGGCGGCTTGCGCCGGCGGCGGAAGCGAGGAGGGAGCCGACGGTTCGACCCCGGCGGAGGGCGAAGCCTCGATGCGGTTCGTGTTCTCACCAGACCCGGTGTGGAACTGGCTCGAGGACGAGGGCATCCTCGCCGAGATGGAGGAAGAAGCCGGGATGACCATCGAGCGGAATGAGTCCGAGGACGAATTCGCCTTCTTCGCCGGTGGCCACGCAGACATCGTCTCGACCGGTAGCTACGAAACTCCGGTGCTCGAATCTGAGACGGACGTCGAGACCGTCACCATCGGCAAGTACAACAAGGCCAAGGACATCGTCGTGGTGGCCGCCGATTCGGGCTACGAGACCTTCGACGACCTGGAACAGGGATGCTCCGTCGGCGTCGAGTCCTTCAGCGGGTCGACGATCGTCTGGCAGGCCCTGGCCCAGGATCTTCATGGCCGCACCCTCGGCGAAGGCCCGGACGATCTCCAGATGGCGATCACCGACTTCAATACCGCTCCTGAACTGGTCTTGACCGGCGACCTCTGTGCCGGTGTGACGTCGATCTACAACACACTGGGCTACTGGCTGGACGAGTCGATCGCAGGTCTCTACGACACTCAATCCGCGTCTCAGATCTACGGGACCGAATACGTCCCCGGTCATGAGGGGATGAACAGCAACAACTTCGTCGTGACCAAGAGCTGGTACGACGAGCACCCTGAAGAGGTCGCCTTCTTCCTCTCCGTTTGGGACCGCGGCCTACAGGAGTGGGCCAGCAATCGGGACGCCATTCTCGAGGCCTACCCCGAGGACTTCGGGTACACCAGCGATGAGGAGCTCGCCTTCCTCAAAGACTGGTACGACAACCAGTTCAACGAGTTCGTCGACACCGTGTACCTGGACGAGGAGTGGATCGCCGGCGAGGCACAGGTCACCGACCTGCTGATCTCAGGTGGAGTGGTTCCGGAGGGCACCACCGCACCACTGCACGCATGCATCGATCCAGAGTCCGGCGAGGAGACCTGCCTCCTACCATCCTCCTGACAGGAAGACGGTCGGAGCGAGAGTGGCAGCACCAAGCGTTCCCGAAATCGAGACGATCGATCCGGGCAGTGTCACGACTTCCGACGCCGCCCGGCGCACGACCAGCGCCCGGTGGAAGGCCACCGCCTATTCACTGTTAGGCGCAGTGTCATTCCTCGTGGTGTGGCAGCTTGCCTCGCAGTACACCCGGACGGAGTTCGACCTGCTCCCCGGACCACTCGAGGTGGCCGAGCAGATGGGCGTGTATATCGTCGGGGACGAGGCTGAGGGCATCCCACCGGGTTGGGTCTTCGTCAACTTCTGGGACACGTTTCGCAAGACTCTCTACGGGTTCGCAGGTGCATTGATCCTCGGGATCCCAATCGGGATCCTCATGGGACGGTATCGATACGCCAAGGCATTTTTCTTCGACTTCGTCTATCTCGCCGCCAACGTCCCGTTGATCGTCTATGCCATCCTCGGCTTGTTGATCTTCGGGATCGGTGACATCGGTCCGGCATTCGTCGTCGGCCTCTTGGTGCTCCCCGTGATCACCTTGAATGTGGCAGCGGGCGTGGAAGGCGTCGACCAGAACCTGCTGGCGATGAGCCGCTCCTTCGGTCTTCCGACCCAATCGGCCCTGCGCCACATCGTCGTGCCGTCGCTCTCGCCCTTCCTCTTCGCCGGGTCGAGAGCCTCGTTCGCCGCATCGTGGAAGCTGGCCGCCCTCGCCGAGACCTTTGGCGGAACGACCGGCGTCGGTGTCCAGATCCGCAAGGCATTCCAGGGATTCTCCGTTACCGACATGCTGGCCTGGATGATGTTCTTCGTGATCTTCGTCGTGGTGATCGAGCGCACGGTGTTGATGCGATTGGAGCGCTGGGTGTTCCGTTATCGCCTGAGACGGGGAGAGGACCTCCTCAGGTACTGATCATGAGTGACACACAGACCCTCACCCTGCAACACAATCGCTCGGCCGGGAGCCGGCTTCTCGAGTTCCTGCGGAAGGACCGGGTAGCCCGATGGACGTCACGGTTGATCCTGCTCTTGCTGTGGCAGGCGGCCGGGGTGCTCAGCGATCGCTTCCCGACTCCAGTTGAGACGATCGAGATCCTCGTGCTCGAGTTCCAGACCCCGTTCGAGCGAGGTGAGTGGAGCTTCTTCAACAACGAGCTGGTGGCCAACCTCCTCATCTCGATCAACCGGACCGGAATCGCCCTCATCTTCATAATCCTCATCGGCGTGCCAGTGGGATATGCCATGGGGAGATGGTGGCGGGTGCAGGCATACTTCACCGACCTGGTGACGGTGGGGCTGGCCATGCCGGCGTACATGTGGGCTCTCCTCTCCGTGATGTGGTTCGGCTTCGGGATACACGCCCCGGTGTTCTGCGCGGTGGTGTCAGCGACACCCGGGCTGATCGTGCATGTGCTGCAGGGAAGCCTCTCCATCCCCCGCGACCTGCGCGACATGTCGGACGCCTTCGACGTGCCCAGCCCGACCCGAATGCGGAACCTCGCCTTGCCGTCGATGGCCAGCGCCCTCATCGCAGGCATCAGGCTGTCGATCATCGCCGCCTGGGGATGCGTGGTGCTGGTCGAGTGGTTCGGGAGCAATGAGGGTGCCGGCTTCCGCGCTCGGGATTGGTATCAGTCGGCGGCGAACTACAACGGGCTGATGGCCTGGGGAATCGTTGTACTGGTCGTTGTGATCGTGATCGATCGGGGCATCATCGAGAGGATCGACCGGTCGGTACACAAGTGGCGCGGGATCTGTCGGTGATTTTGGCGCCAGGACCATCGAGTTGACTGCGGTAGAGGAAGGATGAGCAGTTGGCCGTCTTGAAGGCGTCGAAGGTGGTCAAGGAGTTCCCGCCGCCGACCAAGAACCAACCGACGGTGCGAGCTCTCGACGGACTCGACTTCGAGATCAGCGGAAAGACATTCGTGACGATGGTCGGCCCGTCTGGTTGCGGCAAGAGCACGTTCCTCAACATCGTGTCAGGGGTCGAGACGCCGACCTCGGGCTCGGTGAGGGTCACCGCCGACAACGGTGCGCCGGCAACCCTGGGTTACGTCTTCCAGGACCCGAGGTTGCTTCCCTGGCGGACCGTCGTCGACAACCTGCTCTACGTACATAGGGACAAATCCGAGGACAAGCGGGAGCAGATCACCCGGTATCTGAAGATGGTCGGCCTCCAGGGATTCGAGCAGATGTACCCGGCCCACCTGTCCGGCGGGATGCAGCAACGGGTGGGCATAGCCCGCGCCTTCTTCTGTCGAACCCGACCTCTTGCTGATGGACGAGCCATTCAGCCACCTCGACGCAATCACAGCCCGGACCCTGCGTGAGGAGCTGCAGGCGATCTGGCAGCAGACTCAGAAGACCGTCCTCTTCGTCACCCACGATGTTCTGGAGGCGGTGCAGCTATCGGATCGGATCATCATCGTGGCTTACGGCGGCCGGAACTATGCAGACATCCAGATCGACCTGCCTTACCCCCGTCTCCAGTCCGATCGAGACGTCGCCGGACTACAGGCGGACATACTCGAGGTGTTCAACGACATGGAGTCACAGCGAAAGCAGATCGACCCCCGGCTAGCCACCAACAGCGAGCAGCCCTAGATCCCGAGCAGCCGCGCCGGATTGTCCTCCAGGATCGCCCTTTTCTCCGCCGACGTCAGTGAGTCGAGGCCGTTGATCCAGTTCACCGGGTCATCGAGAAACATCGGCGCCGGGTAATCGGTGCCCAGCACCACCTGGTCGATCCCGACCATGTCAATGAGAAAGCGCAGCGTCGGCTCGGTGTAGGTGCATGAGTCGTAATAAAACCGGCTCAGGTACTCGCTCGGAGCGTTCTGGAGAAAGCTCCGCGAGTCGTCGAACTCCGGCATGTTCTCCAGGGCCCCCGCACGCCAGCCTTTGTCCATCCGTGCCGCGCCGAAAGCCGTGTATCCGCCGGCGTGGCCCAGGCAGAGCTTGAGATCGGGATAGCGATCCATGATCCCGCCGTAGACCAGCGTGGCGAAGGTGATGGCTCGCTCGGTGAGGTTGCCAATGACGTTGGGGATCCCGTAGCGGAGGGTTCGATGCTCGACGACTGTCGAGCTGGCCTGATGGAAGAACACCACGGCTCCCAACTCCTCCACCGCCGCCCAGAACGGGTAAAACCTGCTGTCGTCCAGAGTCACCCCGTTGACATGATCGCCGATCGGTGATCCCGAGAAATCCGTGCTCGCTCATCGCCTCCGACATGACGTCGATGGCGGTGGGGACATCCTGGAGAGGGACGGATGCCAGGCCGAGATACCTCTCGGGATACGCGTCCATCATCTCCTTCAAAGCCGCGTTGCAGTCATGAGCGATGCTCGTCGTGATCTCGGAATCGAGGTCGTAGCGGAAGAATCCGGTGTTGATGGTGAGGACGTGAGTGTCAACCCCCATCGCATCCATCTCGGTCAATCGCTCCTCTGCGCTTATCGAGAATTTCGGTATGTGGAGCTCACCGACGTCCGGCCCCAGAGTTCTCCATTCCCCATCACGTTCTATCGCCTCCACGAAGAAACGCGGCGTGACGTGATTGTGGATGTCGATGACAGCCAAACTTGCCCTCCCTGCTACGCCGTCAGATCTCGAACTGGACCCGAGCGGTGATCTCCTTCTGGGTGACCGAGGCTACAAGGTCGGACGCAGCGTTCATGATCGGATCGGCGAAGTACGACTCGAGCCCGGCAACGCCCTCGAAGTCAGCCACCAAAACCATGTCCCAGTTGTTGGGATTCCGCTCGATGTCGAAGCCGACGGTGTACTCGACCACGCTGGGGACGGTTCCCTTCAGATTGGCGAGCGAATCGCGCGCCGCGACCTTCTGCTCGTCGGTGATTCCTTCCTTCCACTTGAACATGGCGACGTGGCGAAGCACTTGATCCTCCTCAGGGGGTCACTTGTTGTCCTAGTATGTGAGGATATCATCTTCCCCCTGGCCCACACAACGAAGGAGTAGCAGTTTTGACCTCGAGTAGCGCAAGGGACATGCGCCCGATCGACCATCACAGCCCTGTCCCCTATTACTACCAACTCGCCGACATTCTTCGCGAGGAGATCGAGGCAGAGCGGTGGGCCACCGACGAGCTGATACCTGCCGAGGGCGCGCTCGACGGAGATTTTCGGGATCAGTCGAAGCGTCACCCGAAAGGCTCTAGACCTGCTGGAGGGTGAGGGCCGGGTTCTGCGGATCAAGGGCAAAGGCACCATCGTCACCAAACCCAAATTCGGCTACGAAGCAGCCGACGCCGCCGGGAGGTGGTTCTCACCGCGGTCGCGGGCAGTGCGTCTGGGACGGATAATTGCCGCGGGGAAGGTGCCTGCCGGTGGGAACCTGGGAAAGCTCTTGGGCCTTTCTCCGAGGGAAGACGTATGGGAGATCACACTCACACACAACCTGGAGGAGGCCACAGTGTCTCTCAGCCAGATGTATCTCTGTATCCAGGGCACTCTGACGGTGAGCGCACCGCCGGAGTTCGAAACCGGCGGGCCGGACATCCTGCAGCAGCTCGCCAGCAAATATGCACTTGACGTCACCGACTCTCAACTCGAGATCGAGGTGGTGCCGAGCACCGGGTTCGAGTCCGAGACCCTCGGCATCGATTCGGGAACGCCGGTCGTCCAGGTCAATTCGCTCGAGTCCGACGCCAATGGCCGCGTCGTCGGATTCGTCCGAACGGTTGTCCGCTCCGAGCATTTCTTCTTCGCAGTGGACATGCACCGCAAGGAGGGAAGCCTTGCCCGTATCCCGCTTTCCGAGCTGGTGGCGAAGACCGCTAGAAACTGAACGTTTCTACCGGTAGTCGACCTCGACCCACCGATTTCCGGCGGCGCTCTCGACTATCGCCTCTAACACCGCCACCGTTTTCCGCGCCTCTACTCCGTCGGTCTCCGGCTTGCCCTCGCCCCGAATCGCCGCGGCAAACTCAGCCAGTTGGTCGGCGATGGTGTCCACCAACTCGAGCGACTGCTCTTCCACGTCGGTCGAGCCACGCCGCTGCAGCGTGAGCCTGGCCCCATCACCGGTGTTGCGCGCAATGGCCTCGGTTCCGTGCACCGTGACCTCGACCGCCGGTCCGGTAGCCATCGACGTGAATAGTTGACCCTGGACCCCCGATTCGAACTGGAACAGGATGGTCGAGGTGTCGTCCACCTCCCCTTCGAGCAGCAGACGCGTGCTCCGGGCGAAAACACCTTCGACTGGCCCTACTAGATAGTGGAACGTGTCTACCTGGTGGACACCCAGCGCAGCCATCCCGCCCACCGGTGTCTCCTCGAGACGACGCCGCCACTGGGCCAGGTTCGGGTTGAACAGCAGCGGGGCGGCATGGGTGGATGAGACCTCGAGCGGTGCTCCGAGCTCTCCAGTTGCAATCAGCTCCTTGATGCGTCTATTCGCCGCTTGCCGCCGCCGATTGTGGCCAACCTGCAGAACCACCCCCGCCCGCTCGGCTGCGGCAATGGCCCGATCCGACTCGCTAACCGTCAGCGCCAGCGGCTTGTCGACGAATACGTGCCGGCGCGCATTCGCCGCGGCCACCACCAGGTCCGCGTGGGTGGTGTGTGGCGTCGCGATGAGGACACCGTCGAGATCCGAAGCAAGGAAGTCCTCCAGGGTGTTGAAGGGCTGACAACCCCGCTCGCCGGCGAATTGCTGTCTCGCCTCCGGGCTCCGTGCGAAACAGGCAACGATTTCGGCCGAGCCGCTTGACGTTGCACCGTCGGCGAGAACACCGCCCCACCAGCCCAGCCCTATCGATCCGAGTCGAGCCGGCTCAGCCAAGGCCTAGACCACGTAGCATCCCATCATGTTACCTACGCGGATTCGCGACTCTGGTCCCTTGTGGACGCGGTTATGGTTCCACGAACGGGCGGAGGCTGTGGGGCAGGGTCGTCATACGAACTCGGCCTCGATGCACGCATGGGCAATTGGGAGGCATGATGAAAAGGCGTCGACGTTGGTGGCTGGCTGGTGCGGCGGGAGTTGTGGCGGCGGTCTCGCTGCTGATGGTCCCGGCCTTCGGAGATGGTCCAATCACGGCCGAGCTCGGCACGGTGCGTCTCCATCTCGACTCCGACGGCGACAAGGTGATCTTCGACCCCACCGCGCCCGGGTCCAATCAGATCCAGACGCTGACCGCCGGAACCAACTGCAAGCTGACCTCCACCGGCGCCTCACTGGTCGGCTTCGCCGCGTCAGCAACGCAAGCCAACAAGAATCCGTTCCCCGGTCTTGAAGGATCATCGAATTGGTGTCGGCCAGAACGGTGAGGGGACCGGCGAGCCCTGCGCCCGGATCAACAAAGATCTGGGTCAGGTCCTGAAGCTCAGCCTGACCGGAGCACTGGATGGCCAGGTTGTGGGCTACGCCGAACTGGACCTCGGGTTCAAGTTCAACGGCAGCGCAACCATCCAGCTATTCCGCGCCGGCGTCAAGGTGGGCGGCGACATCACCGTGCCTTGCAGCGGCGCTTCCGACTGTGGGCCGGACTCGGGGGCCAGTGACAACGAGCGAGTGATCCTCTTGCTCGACCCAGCCGACAACCCGGGCACAGGGCACTGGCAGGCTTTTCCGATCGCCGGGGCCTTCGACACCATCGTCATCAAGCCGGGCAGTGCAGTCCAGACCTCGAAGGCTGTCGTCTCACTGGAGGGCGGATCCAACGGCTCGCCCTGCCGGGCCCAAGGGCGTCGCCCTGAACACCGACGACACACTCTTCGAGCTGGTGGAGTCATTCGACGGCGAGATCGACTGCGGCGAGGACGAAACGCAAAGTGGTGAAGACGCGACACTCAACATCACCCGCGGATTCGACACCAATGGCGGGTGCAAAGGCCCGACCGACGGTCTCTTGTTCAATTTCGAGGCGGGCACCGAAGGCAACGAGCTCTTCATCGACTTCATCACCGAGCCGGTCGGTGGGGCATCAGTGGCTCAGTTCCTCGAGGTGATCACCTGGGAGTTCGACAGCCCACCCAACGTCCCTGGGGGAAGTGACCAACACCGCACCCTCAGCTACGACGACCACACCAACGCCGGCAAGAGGGTCATGCCCTGGTGCAAGAGGGATCCGCGTACCAATGCAGCTGGTGATCTTCCGCTCGGCACGGTATCGGCTCCCGTCAACACGTCCCTTTATCTGCCAACGGGCCACACCTCGTGTCTGATCGAGTCGAGCAGTCGGGTCGCCGGGCTTCTCGACATCCTCGAGCTACCCGCTCGGGACATTCCTCAAGGTCGACATCGTCTACAACGTCGGCGATGGCAAGCGGTGGACGTAAGGCGGAGAAGCTCCTAGGTCTTCGAGGAGGCGGCTCGCCTCCTCGAAGGCATCACCCTCGTCCAGCCCTATCTCTGCCTTGAGACATAGGAGCAGGGCTTCTTCGTAGACGAGTCGCTGCTCACGAGCGCTCGCCAGCGCCGGCTCCACATGACCGAGTGCCTCGTCGGGTCGGCCCATCGCCACCAAGGCCCCGGCCCGCAATCGTTCCAGCGGCACTTCGTATAGGGCAGCGTCCTCACCGGCCAGGTCCTTGGCGACATCGATCACCTCATGGGCGCGCTCTGGTTCTCCTGACCGGGTGAGTGCATCGGCGAGATGGACCGCGGCATCCACGGCGAAGAAGGGCTGTCCGATCCGGTTCGCCTCGTCGATGACCTGTTTCAAGGCGTCCGCGGCCGTCTGATTCTCGCCTCGCTCCATCGTGAGCCGGGCCAGTTGGGTCTCGGCGAATAACGCAAATGCAATCATTTTCTGTCCGCGCAGCACTCGCCTCGCCTCCTGGAGGACAGTCTCAGCCTCGTCCAGCTGTCCGCGGCTGATCAGGACTTCGCCCAGATTGGCCGCCGCCGCACCTTCGGCGACGATGTTGCCGCTGCGACGGCTCACCTCCTGAGCCTTGGAGTACATGCTGACGGCATCATCCCAGCGACCGTCGGCATACGCCTGAACTCCCAGGTTTATGGCAAGGAGCAATATGCCGGCCAGATCCCCGAGCTCCTCGAAGATCTCCAAGGCCCTCTCCTCGTGGACGGCCTCGTGCCGCAGACCCAGGATCTGGTAGGCCTCGTCGATCTTGGTGTAGGCCCGCGCCAATGCGTCCATCTCCCCGCTCGCTTCCGCCTCGTCGACGGCCTGCAGACCCACCTTGAGGGCCATCCGGGGTCGGAACTGATCGGACAGGATCGCGGTCCGAAGGGCACGCAGTCGGGCAGTCGCCCTCCTTGCCTCGAGAAGAGCACTCCCTTCGACCTGCTTCAGTCCAAGGGCGGTCTCGCGCAACGCCCGCGACAGTGCCCCCATCCGCTGGTAGGAGCGAGCCAATGAGAGATGCAAGTCGGCACGGGCAACCGGATCATCGTCGATGAGCCGGGTGGCTTCGCGCAGGGACGCGATGGACCCCTCGAACGAGCCGGCTTCGTAGAGGACCCTGGCAAGAGCGGTGCGCACTTCGGCCTGGTCGGCCCGCGTAACCCAGTCGAGGTGCCGGGCGGAGATGAGGGCCCGCTCGTAGAAGACGGCCGCCTCATGATTGGCGTAGATCTCCCGGGCGCGGTCGCCCGCCATGCGAGAGAAACGCCAAGTACGGCTCCACCGCTTGGCATAGAAGTAGTGCAACGAGAGGATCTCGGCAAACTCCTCGGGCCGACCCCGGCAAGCGGCGAACGTCGCGTCGCCCACCTGGGCATGGAGCCGCTCGCGAGTCTTGAAGGGGAGCCCGTCATAGGCGACGTCCCGGATCAGCGAGTGCTGGAAATCGACCCATCCCGACTTGTCCACGTTGAGAAACCCGGAGAGCCTTCGCACCGAGCGGCTTTGATCCTGCGGGATCTCATTGTCTATTCCGAGCACAGCCGACACCTGCTCCAATTGGAACCCATTGCCGAGGACCGCCAGACGGCGGAGAAGATTCCGGTCAGCGAGCGGCAACGTGTCGATTCGGGCCGCGATCATCGCTTCCACGGACTGCGGGATCTCCTCGAGCGACCCGCTGTGCCGCAGGGCCTGCAGCAACTCGACCAAGAAAAGTGGGTTCCCATCCGCCTGCCGGGCAAGTAGCTCCACTTGCTGAGGGGGCAGCGGTGCTTCCTCTGTGGCGCTGAAGATGAGACTTCTTGCTTCAACGAGCCCCAAGGGATGGAGCTCGATCCTGGTCACGGACGGAGACTCAGGTGCCAAAAACCCCTCGGCAACCAGTGACCGGGTCAGGACGAACATCCATGGATAGCGGTCCATCCCGGACACCAGGCTTGCCAGCAGGTCCCTGGATGGCTCGTCCATCCAATGCGTGTCGTCGACGACGAACACGACCGGGTCCGTTCATCGTTGCCTCGAGCAAAGTACCGATAGCGGCCATGGCACGCACCGGACGGAACTGATCCTCGAGCTGGGACACCTCGACAGAGTCGGCGATCTCCAATCCCAACGCCAGCCCGATCAAGGAAAGCCACGGGCCCAGCTCTGGTGCCAGCGTGTCGACCAGCTCGAACAGGGCTTTCTCCGAAGCATCGGGATCCAGGTCCGTGAGTCCCCAGACCTCGCTCAGGAGCTCCCGGAATGGGAAGTACGGGGTTGCCGATTGATAGAGACGGCATTCGCTGTGAATCACCCGGTCCGGTTGCGTGGTGGCCAGGAATTCTTCGACAAGGCGACTCTTCCCCATGCCCGCATCGGCGGCCAACTCGACCATCTGACCGTTGCCGGATCGGGCTCTCTCCCAGGCAGCGGTGAGCAGCGCCAGCTCCTGGTCACGCCCGACGAGGGGAAGCCCACTGGCTGCCCGTTGGCTCTTGCTCCCCTGCGGATCCCCGACCGAAACCGCATTGACCGGGAGTTTCTTGCCCTTGACCATGAATGGCTCGAGGTCGCTCACATCGAACGTGGTTCGTGAGGCCGTCACCACGTCGGATGTGGCATATATCTCACCTGCGGGTGCCTGCGCCATGAGCCGCGCAGCCAGGTTCACCGTGTCCCCCATCACCGTGTAAGTGCGGCGGTAAGGCGTGCCGACCTCGCCGGCGAATACCCGACCCCAGGTGACGCCGACCGAGGTGGGTAAGGAGAGTTCGCCCGACATCACCTGACGCAGGGCGAGCAACATCTCCTCTTCATCCCGGCCGGTCGTCGAGGGAACACCCGCAGTGAGGATGATCTTGCCTCCGTCGGACGCGATGTCGGTGGCCAGGAACGTGATGGCGCGGGCGTCGACGGCATCCTGGACAGCCCGGATCAAGGAATCCAGCCGTTCAGCGGCCAGATCTGCTCCGTCGCGCTCGATGACTCCGTCGAGACCGTGAAAGTGGAGGAAGGCGACCGTGGCCGGTCGGTGTTCAGGCTCTACATCGCCACTCAGCAACAGCTGACAAAGACCGATCGGGACGAACTGAGCCAGCTCGTCGGGCGACGATTCGACGTGTCGTCGCGCCGCGCTCTCCACGTCCATTGCCCCTCTGAGTAGGACACCCGGGCCCGACGGCCTTCCCCTGTTCGCCGCCGGAATCGCGGAAGCGGTCCCCGGGCTGAGCAGGACTTGACCAGCTCGCGCTGCGCCCTCCATCTCAACTGTGCGAGTCGCTGCAGGGCCGGAGACGATCAATTCTCGATGGGAGCTGCCCACCAGGAAGAAGTCGAACATGCCGCTGTGAATGCCGACCGACATCCGCAAAGTGACCTTGCCGGCACTGGTGACACACACGCCCACCTCATCCAGCCTCTGTTGCATAGCCCGGGCCGCGGCGCAACTACGAAGCGCGTGCTGGTCACCGGCGAAGAAGAGCAGCAAAGCATCTCCGCCGAATTTGAGGAGGCTGGCTCCGAAGGAGTAAGCGGCTGCGAGCAGCTCATGGAAGGTAGCGGCGATCACCGCGGTGAGTTCCTCAGCCCCGAGCTTTCCATGCTTGGCGAGTCGCTCGGACATTGCGGTGAACCCCGAAATGTCAACGAAGACCATCGACCCTTCGAGACACTGGTGCAATTGGCCGGGAGCATCCTCGTCCCAGTCCCGCACCATTCGCGGCAGGTAGGGCTGCGGAGAGGCGTTCACGTGATGGAGATTAGAGCCGCATTGGTCCCGCTCCCCGCCGAGGGCGGGTCAATGCCGGATATTGTCACGCGCAGGAGTGTGGTGACGAGGCCAAGGGAGCAAATCAAGGTGAGCGAGCCAAGGGCAGGGCGGATGGCCAGGATTGCTCCTCCCCGTCTTCAGACGATGGGAGATGGTGGGCATCGGACTGCGACCTGGCTCGAGCTCTTCTACGACCTCTCCTTTGTTGTGGCCATCGCAGTACTCGGAGGACGTCTCCTAGAAGACACGTCGTGGACAGGTCTGTGGTCCTTCTTCGGCTATTTCGCCCTGCTCTGGTGGCTCTGGGCGAGCAACACGTTCTACGCCGATCGCTATGACACCGACGATCTCTTCTACCGGTTGTGGTCGGCGGCCCAGATGGTTGCTGTCCTCGTCCTGGCCGCTTCATTGGCACATGGCCCATCTGAATCGACGACCGTCTTCGCGGCCGGATACGCCGCCGCACGACTGGTCCTTCTCGCCCTCTACTACAGGGTGTACCGGCATGTCGCGGAGACACGCAATCTGGTCACTGGATACCTGATCGGGTTCGGCTCGGCGGCCGTGGTCTGGACCGCATCGGTTCTCGTACCGGATCCGGCCCGATTCTTCGTCTGGGGATTGGCTCTGACCATCGATCTCGCCACACCGTGGGTGGTGAGACGCCAGCAGGCGACGGTGCCTCTCGACCAGTCGCACCTCCCCGAGCGCTTCGGGTTGTTCGTGATCCTGGTGCTCGGCGAATCGCTCGCCGCAGTCGTGTCCGGGCTCAGCCATATCGGGTGGTCGACCTCGTCGCTGATCGCAGCGATCCTCGGCGTGTTGCTGGCGACCCTTCTCTGGTGGCTCTACTTCGACAATGCCGAAGGCAGCGTGGTGAGGCGCCGAAGCGTCGAACAGAGGACCTGGCGGCCAACGGGTTGGATCTACACCCATCTTCCGTTGGCGGCTGCGCTGGCGATTGTCGGGGTCGCACTCGACCAGGCCATTCTCAGTGCGGGCGAGGAGCCGATGCTCACCGCCCAGCGCTGGCTCCTGGTGGGAGGTGTCGCCCTTGCCCTCGTATGCATGGCCGTGATCCAGATCGCCTCCATAGGGCAGTCGCCACAGGCGGTGAACCGGGCAATAGCCATCAACCGGCTCGCCGGAGTCCCGTTCCTGGCGCTAATCGGCCTGCTGGTCCAGACCGATCCGCTATGGGTTCTCGTTGGTGCGACCGGGGTCCTGGCGGCCGTGCTGACTGCCGATATGGCCGTCTAGGAGCCGCGCTACCCCAGATGACCGGCGTCGCTCATGGGGCCGACAGGGCGAACAGTTGCCATTCGCCTTCGACTCCCTTGAGGTGGTGCGATGCCCGACTACCTGGGCATCGATGGGGCGGTCGGCGTGTAGCTCCTGATCCGGTCCCGGTTCCCGTAGGCACCGCCGGAGTAAGAGGCGATATCGGCCACGACCGCAAGAACGATCCCAAACCAATCGAAGCCGGTTACCCCGCCTGGGGCGACGGCCACGTACATCAGAGTGGTCCATGGGAGGAAGACGAACCCGAAGAGGGGCCACACGAATGTGGAGAAGGCCAGGTCCCAACGGGCCGGCTGAGCGAGACCCCAGACGATGATCCCCAGACGGGGGCCGAGCAGGACCATGACCGTCGCGACACAGCACATATCAGAGTCCTTTCACCGGGGCCACGATTTCTGGTTCCAGCAACCTACACAACGAATCCGTGAGTGGTCGGGCTCAAGCCGTGGCTTCGACCGCCTCTGCTGCGATCTCCGCTGCTCGACGACCACGGTCGAACGTGGACAATGCCGATCGGATATCCACCGCTGCCTCGGCGGCAGAGGTGCTCGGGGCATCGTCATCGGTCATCGAGAAGCTCTCCCCCGGCTCACGCACCTGTAGCACGGCAGGCTCGGGGCGATCGGGCTCGTGCCACGGGTCTCTCAGCATCCCGAAGACACTCTCGAGGAACGCCTCGGTGTCGTCCCGGGCCGAATCCACCGGCACCAGGACCCGACGCTCCATCTCATGGGGGATGAATTCGGCAAGAGGCCCTTCTGCGATCGTCGGCGCCACGGGTGGTGCGGCTTTCTTCACCAGATGCGCGGGCAACATGACGTGGAATGCCGCGCCGGCGCCATCCGGGGCAAGGCGGACCGAGAGATCCTGATCTTCGGCCAGGCGAGCAGCGGAGGCGACGCCCATCGCCAGGGCCGGCTCCCCCAGTAACCGGTTGATGGCGATCACCCCGTCACCGAAGTTTCCAACGGGTGTGGAGATCGAAATCCGATAGGAGTCGCCTGTCCAGGAACCGGCGGCCCCGATCCTCCCGGCCGGCCCGGCGGCCAGCAGAACACCCGTCACTTCAGAGAGCAGGCCAACCAGTGACCCAACCGCTCGCGCCGGGACCTCGGCCGGCTCGATCGACATCACCTCGACATGTCGCTCGTCGACGTTGGCCAATCCGATATCGATCAATTCGGCGATGTTCATTGCCACAAACGGTATTCCGCGGCGCCCGCCCAACCAAGGACCCCGGGATTTGGAGGTTCCAGGCCTCGGGACTCCGCGGCGATATCGTGTACCGATGCCCAGGCGTCTCTTTCCGGGGAAGAGAAGGCCGCTTCGAGCCCGCGAGCAAGCGGACGCGAAGGTCTTCGCCACCCGGCACCGTTTCCTGCTCGTTCTGCTCCTCGTCCAGGTGCCCGTTCTCGCCCTGGTCGGCTTGATCAGGGAGGTGCCGATCTACGAGATCGTGATCGCATCGCTGATCCTCGTCGTGATGGCCGTGATCGGCATGACATCGAGGACGCAGGGCATGGCCGCCGGAGCGGTATCGCTAGGCCTCGTGACCGCGGCGGGGATCGTTGTCCGCTACCTCGAGGGTTCGGCCGAATCGCAATTCGCATTCTTGCTCGCCCTCGTCGCCGTCTCCTTCTACCAGGAGTGGAGGTTGGTCCTCGCCGGGTTCGTCTATGTGGTCGGGTTCCAGATCTTCAATTACGTCGTCTTGTATCGAGAGGCGTATGTCCAACGCTATGGCGTGGACCACGTCGCGATGCCTGTTGTGTTCCTTACCTTGACGCTCGTCCTGGTGACGCTTCTGATCGCCGGCTGGCGGCTGGCGGCGCGGGGGGAAGCCAAGCGGGCAAACGGCGAGGACGGATACAGGTTTGGATTCGAGAAGGCGAACATCGGGATGGCCCTGCTCACCCCTTCCGGTGAATTCATCGACGCCAACGAGGCTCTGACCGGCATGCTCGGGCCGGTGGCCGGCACAAACATCAGAGGCGTCGTCCACACCGACGACGTCGCCGAGTTGGGACAGGTCTGGGAAGACATGGGCAACGGCGACACGCAGAGCGCCACCACCTGGATGCGCTGGCGAGCCTCCGATGGGCGGGCTATCTGGGGGCAAATGTCGCTCTCGTTCCTGCGGGCCGGCAAGCATCGGCCGGCCACAATTCTTCTCCAATTGGAGGATTCGACCCGAGCGCATCACGACGAATTGCGCCTGGAGCGCTTGATCCAGGGCAGGGACGAGTTCGTCGCGGCCATAGCCGAGGATCTCCAGGTGCCGATCGGCGCTGTGCTCGATCTGACCGCTCGGGCTGAGGGGGATCCTGTCGACCTGCATCGCAGCGTTCGCCGCATCGATTCCCACGCCAGGGAGATGGCCTCGATCGTCGACGATCTCATCGTCTCCGCCAGCAAGGCTCCGTCACACCATCTGGCGCGCTCGGTTGACGCCGCCGTTCTCTGCCGGGAGGCCCTGTCCGATATTCCCGGTGCCGAGAACATCGCGGTCGAGATCGATGCGACATCGTTGTGGGCCGATCCAGGGATCACGATAAGGATCCTCGACAGCCTCATCGCCAATTCCGTTCGTTACGGCGGATCGGTCGTCAGCCTGGAGACAACCGGCTCCGGCCCCGATACCGTCATCTCCGTCATCGATGACGGGCCTGCGATACCGGTCCCCGACCGGGAGAAGATCTTCAACGGCGACCTGCGCGCCGGCGGCCCGGTGACCCGGCCGGCCGCAGTGGGTCTCAGCCTCACGGTGGCCCGACGTCTCGCCCGGCAGATGGACGGCGACATCACATACCGACGCACCGGAGACGGGCACAACGTCTTCGAATTGCGGCTCCCCTCGGAGTCTCTGAGGGTCGCTCAGGGCCTTTTGGAGTCGGAGCCCATCGGCATCCCGGCCTGAGTCAGCTGGCCGCAGACTCGGACATCACCCGCTCCAGGGTGTGCTCGACCACCGCCTGCAGCGCTCGTTGGACATCCACCCGGACCCTGGCATCGCAATAGACGATCGGGATGTCGGGGCCAATGCGCAGTGCTTCCCGAACCAGTTCGGGCTCGTGGATTCGACGCCCGTGGAAGGTGTTCACCGCCACCACGAACGGTGTTCCCCGTTTCTCGAAGAAGTCGATGGCGGCGAAGCACGCCTCGATTCGGCGGGTGTCGACCAGGACCACCGCCCCAATGGCGCCCCGAGCAAGCTCGTCCCACATGAAATGGAAGCGGTCCTGACCGGGGGTGCCGAACAGATAGAGGACGAGACGATGCTTGAGGCTGATCCGGCCGAAATCCATGGCCACCGTCGTCTCGGTCTTGGTGCCGTCGGGGTAGAGCTCATCGATCCCCGCGCTGGCGTCGGTGATGATCGCCTCGCTTCGCAATGGCTCGATTTCGGAGATGGCGCCAACGAAGGTCGTTTTGCCCACGCCGAAGCCGCCGGCGACGACGATCTTGACCGGGGTCAGCCCGGTGCGCTCAGAGAGCCCGGATCCCATCGAGCACCTTGTGGAGGAGTTCGGCATATTCGGTGTCGCCTGAATCGACCGTGGCTTCGGACAGCGGCTCGGTGATGGTGATCGCTCCCTGGTCGCGCAGGTCAGCGGCGAGAACGCGGATCACACCAACCGGGACCTCGAGATTCGCCGCCAGCTCGACGATGGCGATCTCCTTGCGGCTCTGAGCGATGATCTCGGCGGCTTCCCAGCGGAAACGACCCCGCATTCGCATGCCGGCAGGTGTCACGGCGACCAGGGCTTCGAGGGCGATATTGGGGAGCCCCACACCACTCCGCCCGCCGGTCATGGTGTATGGGCGGACGATCCGGCCGCCGAGAGGGATTCCGGGCTCGTCGGTCATGCCGGCTCGGGTTCGACCAGCCGAGCCTTGAGCTCTTCCCGAACGTCGGGGGTGAGACTGTCGCCGACCCGCTGCACGAAGATGGACATTTCGAAGGCCACCGCCCCCAGGTCGATCTCCTTGCTGGTGAGACAGCAGAGGAGGGAGCCGTGACGGATGCCGGTGACGAAGAGCCAACCCTGCTGCATCTCGACGATGATGTTCGACACCGCGCCGGCGCCAAACCGGCCGGCGGACCCGTAGGCCAGGCCGATCATGCCTGATGACACGGCAGCCAATCTCTCCGCCGTCTCCCGGTCGACGTCCTGCGACTTGGCCATGGCGAGTCCATCGGATGAGACCACGACCGCCTGTTTGATGGCGGGCACTGTCGCGCAGAGACGCTCGAGCATCCAGTTGAGATTGGTGGCAGCGTCAGTCATCGCTCTCCCCCTGTGCCTCGGCCTCGGCCCGGCCCCGGTTGTAATCGACCAGCGCCGACCTGAGGGTGCCGCCGCCCTCTCCGGCAGCGATGCTCGTTGCCGGCTCCTCCTCGCGGAAGGCTCGGCCCGGGATGCGCACCGGCAGGTCTCCCGCTTCCACCTCTGCGACAGGCACCGGCGCCACAGCCACTGCGGCTCGGGGTCGGGGTCGGCAGGTTTCGATCATCTCTGGCTGCGTCAGATCGATGACGTCGTAGTCCGGCTCCACCCTCGCCATCTCCAGACGATCGCGGGGGATGGTCACCTTGACAGTGATGCCCGGAACACTGGGGATCAGCTGGACATCGAGCCCGTGCCGATGGGCCAGCTTGGCCACGACATATATCCCCATCGTCGGCTCGACCGATAGGCCGAGGGCGGGCGGGCGCTCCAGGATCCGGTTCATCTCGGCCAGCCTCGGGTCGGACAGCCCGACCCCGTGGTCCGAGATCGAGAGCTCATAGCCATCGACCTCGAAGAGCCCGGTGACGCGCACGGGCTCGGTGGGGGGCGAGAACTGCAAGGAGTTCTCGAAGAGCTCGGCGAGGAGATGGGCGACATCGGTAACGGCTCCGGCAGACAGACGGGCCGGCTCCAAGGCGAGCAATTCGACCCGCTGGTACTCATCCACCTCGCTCAGGGCAGCTCGAACCACATCGGAGATGTCGGTGGCCTTGGCCCATACCCGAGGTGACTCGGACCCGGCCAGCACGAGGAGGCTTTCGGCATTCCGGCGCATCCGTGCCGCCAGATGATCGACCTGGTAATACCCGCCGAGGGTCTCAGGATCCTCCTCGCGGGATTCGAGTTCGTCGAGCAATGCCAGCTGTCGATCGACCAGCGAGCTGTTGCGGCGGGCGAGAGTGACCAGGATGCCCGACACCCCTACCCGCAACGATTCCATCTGTCGGGTCGACGTATCGATCAACGCCCGGTGCATGTTTTCGAATGATCGCGACAGATCACCGATCTCATCCCCCGAGTCGATGTCGAGACCCAGAGGTGGAATGGCGTCGGAGCCTGGATCGGATGTGCGCAGCGCATCGAGCAGATCGACCAGATCCTTGTGGGCGACACGTCTCGCCGCGCTGGTGACTGCACCGATGCGGGTGCCGATCGCTCGGCCCATCCGGTAGGCGACGAGAAGCGATCCGAGGGCCACCAGACCGACGACGATCCCGACGGTCACCGCAAGCCAGACATCTCCCGAAGTCGCCAGCCACCACACCAGGAAAACCCCGAGAAGCAGAGCAACCACCACGATCGGCACAGTGGCCAGGGTCAGCTTGGAGGGGATGCTCCATTGCCTGGACGCGGGCTCAGCCCTGTTTCGACCCGCCACCTTCGCTCCCATGCGAAAAACGTTAACCAGGGCGTGGTCGGCATCCTGGCATTGAACTTCTCAGACTTGTCGATCCGGGCCGGACCCATTCGTAGTAGTCATGAAGGCCGAAAAGCCGGTCAGGAAGGAGAAGAGTCATGAAACTGACAGTCACCACATTCGTCACCCTGGACGGCGTCATGCAGGGTCCCGGTGGACCCGATGAGGACCGCAGCAACGGCTTCGAGTTGGGGGGCTGGCTCGTTCCCTTTGCCGACGAAGGCATGGGCCGAGCGATCACTGACATCTTCGCCAGGGCTGAGCAGATCCTGCTCGGTCGCACCACGTACGACATGATGTATCCCTACTGGTCGACGTTCCCCGACCAGGACGATGTCGTCGCCGCCGGACTCAACAACCTGCCCAAGCATGTCGCCACCAGCCGACCGGACACCCTCGAGTGGACCAACTCTCACCCGATCAATGGCGACGTCATCGAAGCAGTTCGTCAGCTGAAGGAGCGTCCCGGGGGAGAACTTCAGGTCCATGGGAGTCACGGCCTCCTGCAAACGCTGATCGGAGCAGGACTCGTCGACGAGTTCAACCTGTTCACCTACCCGGTTGTGCTGGGTGACGGAAAGCGGCTCTTCGGCTCGGGCACGATCCCGATGACGATGAAGTACGGCTCGAGTGTTGCCACCGAGACCGGTGTCATCATCGCCTCGTACACACCGACCGGGCCACCGACCCTGCTCTCCCTCCCGCCAAACGAAGGACAGGAGGCGGTCGGCTGACCATCGGGCGGGCCAACCTCGCCCTTGGGGTCGCCGTGTCCGGATGATACGCGGCGATGACTGATGCTGTGAGCCCTTCAGCCGAAACGGCCTGGCTCTGGCTCGTGCGGCCGACTGGGCTCACGGCATCGGCTCTGTCACCAGGACAGATCAGAGGTCGCGTGGCGGATGGTCAATCGGGTTCCTCCCGGCCCCGCCGTCCGCCACGTGCCCCGCCTCGCCCCCTGAACCGATGGGCGCGGGAAACACCGATCCGCCTGATGGACCATCGCCCTGGCCCGACAACTAGCTTCGTCCCTCTTCGAAGGATGGGGCAGATGACAACGGAACGAGTCAGCACGTTCGAGGACGCCGGAAAAGGCCCGAAGGTCGCGGTGCTAGGTGGTGGCGTGGCCGGGATGAGTGCCGCCCACGAATTGATCGAACGTGGATTCCGGGTGGCCGTCTTCGAGCGCCAGACCGAATTGTGCGGCGGCAAGGCGAGGAGCATCCCGGTTCCGGTTGGGGGCGACAACTCGATCTGCGGAGATGTGGAGGGCCCCGCCGGCTTCCTGCCCGGTGAGCATGGCTTTCGCTTCTTTCCCCGGTTCTACCGGCACGTGACCGACACCATGAGCCGCATTCCGTTCGGCGACAAGGGCGCACATGTGGTCGACAACCTCACCGACACCTCCCGGGTCGAGATGTCCCTCTACGACAAGAAGTCGATCGAGATGCCGTCGAGGTTCCCGAGCACGAGAGAGGACTGGGCCCTCATCATCCGGGACCTGGCCGAAAACGTCCCTGCGGAGATGGGGCTGAAGAACGACGAGATCGAGTTCTTCGTCGGCAAGCTCTGGCAGGTGCTGACCAGCTGCGATGCCCGCCGCCAGGAGATCTACGAGACGATGGGCTGGTGGGATTTCGTCGACGCCAGCAACAAGTCGGAGGGGTATCAGAAGTTCCTCGCCGAGGGTCTGACCCGCTCGCTCGTTGCTGCCAACGCTCGATTGGCAAATGCCCACGTCGAGGGTGACGTAGGGCTTGCCCTGATCCTGGACATGCTGATACCAGGCCCGAGCACCGATCGGGTCCTCAACGGGCCAACCAATGAGGTCTGGCTCCATCCCTGGCTCGCCTATCTGACCGAGAAAGGCGTGGACTACCAGTTCGATAGGAAGATCGAAAAGATCGTCTGCGAGCCGAACCAGGGCAGCACCGGCGGGAAGATCGAATCGGTCGTCATGTCCGACTCGGCGGGAAACAGCTACACCCTCGACGACGCCGACTACTACATAGCCGCCATGCCCGCCGAGGTGATGGCGAAGCTGCTCGACGACGGGATCCTCGATGCCGACTCGTCTCTGGAAGGCATCAAGGAGATCGGCACCAAATATGTCGAGTGGATGAACGGCATCCAGTTCTATCTCACCGAGGACATGCCCCTCTCCAACGGGCACACCATCTACATCGACTCGCCCTGGGCGATCACCTCCATCTCCCAGCAGCAGTTCTGGCCCGACCACCCTCTCGAGAAATATGGCGACGGGAAGGTGCGCGGGATCATCTCGGCCGACATCTCCAACTGGCACGCCGACGGCAACACGATCAGCGAAGCCGGCCATGTACTGCACCGCCGAGGAGATAAAGACCGAGGTCTGGGAGGAGCTGAAGAAATCACACACGATGGACGAGAAGCCACTGACCGACGAGATGTTGCGTTTGCTGGTTCCTCGACCCTGACATCCAGAGGGAGAAATGGCTCGACTCCCTCCCCGAAGGATTGACGGCCGATGTCACAGGCCTCGTCCCCATGGACGAGGACGCGGAGCCTCTCTTCGTGGCCTATGTCAACACCTGGCGTTTGCGACCGCAGGCATTCACCGCCGTGTCGAACCTCATGCTCGCCTCGGACTACGTGCGGACCTTCACCTCGGTGGCGACGATGGAGGCGGCCAACGAGGCAGCCCGCCGGGCTGTCAACGCCATCATCGAGCACTCCGGACATCGAGCCAGCTTGTGCCGGCTGTGGAATGTGACCGAGCCACCGTTCGCCTTCATCTTCCGGCTTGCCGACCAGCGCCGTTACGACCGTGGCCTGCCCTGGAAGGAGCCACCGTTCTTCGTCAAGGGCGCCACCAAGGCGATCACGTCGGCCAGTCCCGTCGCCAAGAGCCTGCGACGGGTGGTTACGAAGTCCTAACGGTCAGACGTCACGCAGCGCGGCCCGCGCCGCCTCGGCGAACGGGGCGGCCCCTGTGGCCTCGAACAGATCCCGAGCTGCCTCGAGATGAGCGCGGTCCTTGGCCAAACGTCCCAGGCTCAGCCGCAAACGTCCCTCCTCGTAGGGCATCTGCAGTTGAACGGCCGTCTCGACGCCCTGCTCCCACTCCTTCCGAGCGGCCCCTACGTCTCCCGTTTGCTCCTTGACCCCACCGGCATATCGATGAAAAGCGGGAACTGGCCGATGGGGAAGACCTTGCTGAAGGCTCCCAGTTTCTTCACCGCAAGCTCCGAGGCCGACTTGGCGGAGGCAGCCTCGCGAGCCCGACCGGTAGCCCACTGGCCGAGATAGACATCTGCCACGCCGGTGAAGCCGTCGAGAGCGAAGACCACGCCCGGCCGCTCGGCATATAAGGCCTGCGACGCCGAGGCTGCAGCGGCCCGCGCCCGATCCTGGTCATCGAGACGCCAGTAAGTCTCCGCCATCAAGCCGTAGAGCCAACCCACGTTGGTCGCCCCGACCCCTGCGTCGAGAAGGGCCTCGGCGTTGCGGAACCTGGCCCGGGCGGTTCGATAGTCGCCCTGCCGAAGGAGGCTGGTCCCCTGGAAGAGCCAGCCCCAGAGCTCCCCCTGCGCATCGTCGCGGCCGGCGCCCGACTCCTTCAGCTGCTCTCCGATCGCGTAGACCTCGGCAAACCTGCCCTGAGCGGTCAGCATCTGACCGGTGGTGCCAAGGTTCTCCTCCATCTGTCGCGTGTCGCCCAGACGCTTGTAGAGATCCAGGGAGTCGCGCAGGTCCTGTTCGGTGGTCTCCCAGTCACCCACCCCCACTCCGTAGACGCTGGTGGCGAGACGGACCCAGGCGTGTTCGGGAGGACGATCTACCTCGTCGGCTACCTCCCTGCTCTTCCGCGGCATAGAGCCGGGCCAGCCGATGAATGGGCAAGATCCCGGCAACGATGCTCATGTTGGCGTAGATGCGGGCCAACACCGGCGAGGTGCCGGCTTTCTCTGCCAGATTGAGACCCGAGACGGCAGCGGTGATTAGAGCACCCGGATCGTTGGCGTAGTAGTAGATCTTCATCAGCCGCTCATAGGCAGTCGCCGCCTCGATCAAATCCTCCCTCGACCCGGCATGGGCGGCCGAGACATCGGATCGGGACAGCCGATGGCGCGCCTGCATGGCTGAGGCGGTGAGGAGCTTCGCTCCGACACCGAACTTGCCATGACCGACCGGGTAGCCGTGCAGCTGGAGTGAACGTTCGAAGTGGTCTGCGCTGCGATCGACCCGACCCATGCCCAGATAGGCCTCAGCCAGGTCCTGTTCCATCCGGGCCAAGGTCTCCGCTGGAACCTCCTGGCTCGGCCCGACCCCGTCGGCCCCGGGCGTAGCCAGGTCGATGGCGTCGGTCAGGAATCCGATTGCCTCACGGTGGGCGAAGTTGCGAAGCGAAGTTCGGCCCGCCCGGCCCAGGTAGTCGAGAGCCTTGTCGACGTCGACGCTCTCCGACTCCGCACTCAGGCTGTTGCGCCAGTGGTAAGCGAGCGTCGTCGCAACGGCGTCGAGATCATCGGCGTGCGCCGCTTCCAGTGAGATCGCCACGGCACGATGAAGCCCTGTCTTTTGGGAATGGAGGAGCAAGCCATAGGCGATGTCCCGGGTGATGGCGTGGCGAAATCGATAGCGCGACCGGTCGTGCACGACCTCCTGCATCAGATCGAGGACCGCGAGGCTCTGCAGGCTCTCGACCGCCTCGGCGGCGTCCATCTCCACCGGGTAGATCTCGACCAGGGTGTCGATCGAGAACTCTCTGCCGATCACGCTGGCGACCTTCAGGATCGACTGCTGGCGGGCAGACAACCGGTCGAATCGGCCGATGATGATGTCCTGGACGGTGTTGGGAAAGTCGACGTCACGCAGATCCCGGACGTTGGATGCAAGCCGGCTCTCTCCGTTCTCGATGACCAGCAGCCCGGCGTCACGGAGGGCGAAAGCGATCTCCTCGCTGAAGTAGGGATGGCCCTCGGCCTGCTCGATGATCATCTCGACCACGGGCCCGGGAACACTCGTCACACCCAGACACTGCTCGACCAACTGCATCACCTCGGCCGGCTCCAACTCGGTGAGGACGACATGTTCGGTGCGCTCGTCCGCGACCAGACGCTCGTATTCCACGGGCGCGTTCCGCCCGGATCCCTCGCCGAACGGACGGGTGGCGATGACGAGCAGCAACGCCGGGATCTCACGCACCGCTCTCTCCGCCATGGCCCACGAGGCCGAGTCGACCCAATGGGCGTCGTCGATGACGATGACGAACGGACCTGAGGCCCGGGGAGCGCCACGGACGATCGCAGTGAGGAGGCGCAACGTGTTCTCGCCACGGAGCTCTGACTCCATCCCGGCGATCAGGTCCGAGTCTTCGACAGCTACGGAGACCATCGGGGCGAGCAGGCCTTTGCGCTCGTCCAACCACGGGTCGCTTGCGACGAACGCCAGCAACTCTCGCTCGGCCTCCGTACCCTCCCCCCCGAACAACTGACGCAGCACCGGCCTCCATGCGTAGAACGCTGTCGCGCTTTCGATCTCCTCGCCCGTGCTCGTGATGATGGTGGTGCCGAGCAACCCAGCCTGCTCGATGAAGTCCTTGAGTAGCCGGGATTTGCCGATGCCGGCAGGGCCCTCGATGAGGATCGTTCCCCCCTCACCGGCATGCAGCTGGGCGAGGCGCGAGGCGACGACGCCTCGTTCCCGATCACGGCCGACTAATCCCCCATCGCTCAGCCGGCGGGAAGTCTCCGCCGGGCCATGGCCATTTACGGCACTAGCGCGATGGATCGTCACTGATCCGGTCGATGCCCTTGAACTCCCTGGGCCCGACAACGACGAAATCGACGCGGGCGCTCGGTTCAGCAGCAATCTCCGCGGTGACGTGGACTTCACCGGGTGGTGTTTGCTGCATGATCCGGGCGGCGAGACTCACCACCGGGCCGTGGGCGCCATAGGTCATCCGGTTCGGCCCCCCGTAGGAGCCGACATAGGCCACTCCACTGGCGATTCCGACCCTGACCTTGGAGGCGACACCGGAATCGGCTGAGTGCTCGGTCAGCTCCAGGGCCGCGATCACTGCGCGTCTCGCTTCATCTTCATGGGATATCGAGGCGCCGAAGACGGCGTAGAGATGACAGCCCTTGTCGTCGATCAGGACCTGGAGAACCACGCCTTCATATTTTCCAAGCACATCCTGAGCCCAGGAGACACAGGCATCGAGCGACGTTCCCGCGTCGTCGTCGTGGACATGGTCGATGCCGTCGAAGCCAACGAACACGACGACCACGTCCCGCAGCTCGGCCATGAGCCCCTGAAGCCGTTGTTCGATCTGCTCATGAACGTTGGGGAGCAGCCATTCCCGGGCTCTGGGCTCGGCGATGGCGTATTCATCGATCGAGATCACCCGGTCCGGTGCGGAGGTCAGCGAGTCGACGAGATAGCGAACGCGTCCATCACTCGAGACGGTCCTGAGCTCCGCGCGGAACCCGAGTGCCTCGGCCACTTCCCGGCTCACGGCCACCTCGCCCCTTTGCAGCAGCTCGGCCTCGGAGGAGAGGGCCTCGACCACCTGACCAGCCAGAAGGTCCATGTACGAGTACTCGGGACGGCCGACGCGGACCCGGCGCGCTCGGCCGGAAACGACGGCGACCTTGATGTCGATGTCACCGGCCGGCCCGCCGGCTTCCTGAGATCGGAAAACCTGGATGAAGGAGCGCAGGCTGAGAGCGGCGGCCGTGGCCTGGTATCCATCGTCGTCGTCGAACCAACTGGTCACGGAGTCGCCACCGAAAGAGATGACACTGCCACCGTGCTCGTGGATCGCTCTCGTGATCGGCCCAAACACCTGGTTGAGCAAACGGGTCAGCTCTTCCGCTCCCCGACGAGGGCCGAGGTTCCGACTCAGGATCTCGGTCAAGTTTGTGAAACCGCTGATATCGGCGAACAGGGCGGCGCCCGTGGACGTCGCAGGCAACGTGCCCATGCCCGCCAGCTCACGCCGACGATCCATAGGCAGGTAAACCTCGAACGATGGCCCGACAACCCGGTCAGTCGGCACTTGCGAGCTCATGACCTCACAATGCGAGTGTATGCGGTGGCTGAGTCGCTTTCGGTCCTAGACGAGTCGTTATCAGCCCTCGTCGAGCCGCACCCCCATCACCACATCATCGCTGTCATCGAGATGCTCGAAACCGAGGTGCTCGTAGAAGCCGACGGCCCGCTGGTTGCGTGCGTCGACTCCGAGATGGACACCGGGCACTCCCCTGGCCCGCAGCTCGTCGAGGAGACGGCCCATCATCTCTCGCCCCACGCCTCTCCCCTGTATCTCGGGGAGCAAATCGATGTGGAGATGGGCCGGATATCGGGCCACGATCTCGTCGGGTGGGCTCTCCGGGTCGTGGATCAAGGCGATGATCTCGGCGTCGTCGGTCGACGGATCGTCGACCACCGGCTGGGGGTATCGATCGCGCAACGGAGGCCACCACTCCGCCTCGCATTCGGCCTCGAATTGCCGGGTATCGACAGCGGCCAGGACATACCCGGACGGGATGCCTTCCTCGACGGCGGTGAAACCGATCCCGCTCGGCATCATCAAGTAAGGCCCGACGTAGACCTCACCGAGGAGACGGCCGTCTACGAACCGGGCGCTGGCGTCGTCCCCGGCGTCACCGGTGCGAAGACAGACCTCGTAGAGGGCATCGAGATCGCGTGGTTCGACCGGACGGATCAACATGATTTGTCCGCGGAAGGATATGGCGGAGACCGGGGCAGCTGGGGCGAACCCCCCATGGTGGAGCCCGTAGTCGCGATTATCGTCAGCTATCTGCATGGTGACCGAGCGGATCCAACAATCACGGAAGCCAATGAGGCGCTGCTCTCCTTCCTGCCGATCTGGGAGGAGCACCGGCACAAACCCGACATCGCCGATTTCGCCTTCGGAAATCCTCAGGAGATGGTCGTGGAAGGATTCGCCTCCGCCCTAACTTCGGCCACCACTCCGCGAAGCAAGAACCATTACGCCTACAAGTTCTCCGAGGTGGAGTCGCAGCGCACTGTGGCGAATCACCTCCTCGAGTGGCGTGGTCAGACCTTCGACCCCGAGGACATCGCGATGACACCGGGCGCCTTCGGCGCCATCGCCATCGCCCTCGGGGCACTAGTGGATGTCGGTGACGAGGTCGTCTACTTCGATCCCCCGTGGTTCTTCTACCGATCGATGATCCTTGCGTCCGGAGCTATCCCGGTCAATGTGCCGGTCCGGAGCGATGACTACGACCTCGACCTGGAACGCCTGGCCATGGCAATCACCGAGAAGACACGCTTGCTGATCGTGAACACGCCACACAACCCCACGGGTCGCATCTACCCGCCTTCCACTCTGGAGGGTCTTGCCGATGTCTTGACCGACGCCTCGGAGAAATTCGGAAGACCGATCTACCTGCTCTCCGACGAGCCCTACTCGAAGCTGGTGTTCAGCGACGCAAAGTTCACCAGCCCTGCGGAGTACTACCCGCACACCCTCATCTCATACAGCTACGGCAAGATCCTGCTCACACCCGGTCAGCGGGTCGGGTGGCTCGCCTGGACGCCAAAGATGCCCGACCGGGAGTCACTGCGTTCCGCCATCTTCATGGCCCAGATAGCGGGCGGCTGGTTGTTCCCCAGCGCCATCATGCAGTACTCGATGGACGAGCTGGACAAGCTCTCCATCGATCTGGTCGAGCTGGAGCGCAAGCGTGACCTCCTCGTCACCGAGCTCCAACAAGCCGGCTATGAGCTCCAGTCGCCCGAGGGAACCTTCTACCTCTGGGTCCGCTCGCCAGACCCGGATGACGGGGCCTTCGTGGCGAGGCTCGCTGAGCACGGAGTCCTGGTCTTGCCGGGCTCCACATGCGCCTCGCCAGGACACTTTCGGATTTCGCTCACCGGCACCATGGCGATGATCGAGCGAGGTCTCCCCGTATTTCAGACGGCTATCACGAGCACAGCGAGCTGACCAGAGCGAGGGTCATTCCCAGCCGTCTATCGGGTATACAACAGCCTGTGCAGGGCGCCAACCAGCCCGTGTCCGGTGGGTTCGCTCGTCACCCTGACCGCTATGAACCCGTCCCCGTGGCTGTCCGCGCCGGCGTCGACCCTGAGGAGCGCAGTCTCTCGCGTCGACCACCGCCCGACGACGTCGGGGAGACGCACTCGCTTGGTCCTGACTGCCGGTGCCATGTCCATCTGGGCTCTCCTCAGTTCACACAGAGATGATCGGCAGAAACCCAGCTGGTTCTTTAGACAGATGCCTCCGATGTCCCGCGATCGTGTTGCGAAGACTCCTCGGCCACGGCCAGACCCGCCACCAGCACCGACACGAAGGTCATTGCGACCCAAGCCGGCATGAGCCGCACCAACGGGACAGCGACGATCAGCACGACGACCGCCCACCAGCGGATCGGAGGCACGCGAACGCGAGCCAGTGTCAGAGCCAGTCCCGTCCCGCCCAGGATCAAGTGCGACTCCGAGGCACAACGCCAGGGCACCGGGAAACGAAAATGGGTCCTTGGGATGGGCGATGGCCTCCTCGATGCCGACTGCGAAGCCAATGACTCCGAAGATGAGGGGGAAGTGGGCAAAGGAGTAGACGTCACGGGCATACCTCCCCAGCCTCTTCGGAGGCTGTGCCTTCATCCTGTCTTCGAGCGCCTCCCTCGCCCATCCGAAGTACGTCCACCAAAGGGCGCAGCTTCCGGCAACGGCGGTGACCGCCACCGATAGGAGCCCAACGCTCAGCGATTGATCGGCGAGCGTCAAACCGGCCGCAATCAGGGATTCGCCGAGCACGATGATGACAAACAGACCGTGCCGTTCGGCGAAATGACCCGGGAACAGCCTCCACTCGCCTCGACCGGCTCCTAGAGCTGCGACCACATCGAGGAGAGCGGCGATACCCAAGGCGAGAAACCGGCGATCCGGCGGGAGGAAGACAGCAGCGATGATCGCCAGCAGGCCAAGACTCGACAGGACGGTCCACGTCTTCACCGATCGAACCCACACCGGGTCGCCTGCGGCCAGTCTCCACTGCAGGGAGATACCCACTGTGCGGAGCACCAGATAGGAGAGAGGGAACAACCAGCCAAACGGGCTCGTGATCAAAGGGATTGTCACCGCCATCAGAAAGGCGACTGCCGTCGCCACGAGGGTGATGAACCGGATCGAGACATGCTCCGTGTCGGCCTCGTTGAGCGACCAGGTGTATTGGGTCCAAGCCCACCACACCAGCCAGAAGAGGATCAGGGCGCGGGTCACACCCGCCCCGGTGAGGTCATGAGCGAGGACTGCGGTCACCTGGGTGACGGCGAATACGAAGACGAGATCGAAGAAGAGCTCGACGAAGGTCGCACCCTGCTCCTCGGTCCCGCGGATGGTGGTCAAGGCAGGCGGATCCTCGGTCGGCGACTCATGTCCTCAACCCTGAAGGGCCCTGATGGCTCGGTTGGCATGGCTCACCCGGCCCGCGAGGGTGCGAGCCACGAAGACATGGAAGTCGGCAGCGACCGCCGGCGCGTCCCGACAGAGATCATTGAATCGCTCAGGCGTGAGGTGCAGCACCTCACACTCGGTGTCGGTGACCGCCGTGGCGGTGTGCGGCTCGTCTCTATACAGGCTGATCTCGCCCAACACGGTCCCCTCGAGAAGGGTACGAAGCCGAACCTGCTCTCCATCGCGCCCTTCGAGGAGAACAGTCACGCGCCCCGACACGATGAGAAAGATGCCAGATGTGGGCTCGCCTTGCCGCATTAGCTGACTCCCGGCAGGGATCGTGCGCCTGGCGAGGTAGGGGGCGAGCTCATCGGCTAGCCGAGCCGGAAGGGCCCGTTGCTGCCCGTCACCCACTCCGGCGGCGGCGAGGAGACGGTCTTCGGCCCAGGCCATCCCGTGATCGAGGTCGGTCTCGTCCCTGATCACGTCTTCATAATCACTCATGAGCTCGGAGAACTGGGCCCGGTGGGTCGGGCTGAGCCCGGTGAACACCAGGATCAATCCGTGTTCTCGGGCGAGAAGGGCGATCCTCTCGAACAGCACCACCGCCGAGGAGTCGACTCCGGTCACCTGGCGAAAGTCGAAGATGACGAACCGCAGCGTCTCGGTGCTATCCCGGCGGGACCGGACATGCCGGGTGATCCGGCTTGCCGTGCCAAAGAAGATGAATCCCTGGAGCTGGAGGATCAGAACCGAATCCCCCACTTCTTGGAGATAATCGGCGTCCATCTCGGAACGCTCCATGTTGCTTCGGTGGTCTCTGGCCGTCAGGGAGTGCTTGACGACATCGATTCGGCTGTATCTGACGACGAAAAGGGCGATTGCCGCCACCAGACCGGCGGCGACACCGGGAAGGAACCCGACAGTGGCGATCACCAGCACAATTCCCCACATGAGGGCGTAGTCCAGGCGTGTCATCCGTCGGCGGGAAGACCACAACCACTCCACCACGAAGTCGGCTCCGACGAACAAGAGCAGGCCGCCGATGACGAACTCGGGCACGAACTCCAGGACGACGCCCCCGACCACCAACACGCTCAGGATCCCCACGGCGGCGACAACCGCAGGACCCCGTCGTCTGCCCACTAGTCGCTGGGTGATCAATGTGTCGGCCAGGTACATGTAGCCGGGCGGACCGCCCACCGCGCCGGCGGCGACATTGGCCCAGCCGGTCGCCCGCAGCTCGGCGTTCATGTCGACATCGGACTTGGTCTCGATCTCGAGCGCACCGATGTAGAGAAGGAGAGTTATCGGAACGATGAGCAGGATGGTGACGATGCTGGCTGCCTCGCCGGCGAGCGCCCCCCAGTCGGCGCCGCCGAGGGCGTCGAAGGCAAGCCCTGGCCACAAAGCTGCCTTCCGGGAATGGGCCGAGCAGCCATCCCCGCTGCAGGGATTCGGCCTTGTCGATCCCCAGGACTCGGGTGATGACATGAAAGGCGGTGACACCACCCGCGAGGAACGCCAGGTAAGCCCATGATGGCCACCTCCGACGGGAGGCGATGAAGAACAGGACAGCCAGGGCGACGCCGGGCCAGAACAGACCCAGGGCGTTTCCCGCCATCAGGTCGCTCACCGACTCCACTCCCATGATCTCGATCCCCCCGACCAGGATCAGGTAGCCGGTGCCGGCGAGCAGGCCTCCGATCACAGGAAAGGGCACGAATCTGGCGACGTCACCGAGGGCGAAGTAGCCCATGAGCAAGAACACCAGCCCGGTGGCCAGAGACGTCACCGCCAACATGACCAGCACCGTGTCGATGGCAGCAGGCCCCACGAGCGTGGCTGCGATCGACGCAGCGCTGAGCCCGAGGATCGCCGCGCTCGCGTCCTGAACGCCTGCGTACATGCCGGGGAAGCTGCTGCCGAGGGCGGCTATCACGGCGACCAATGCCGACGCAACCAATCCCAATCCAATCCCGATCGGAAGCGCGTCGTCGAGCGGCCCGTCGAAGATCAGCGACATGAGGGCGATGCTCAGCAGAGAATTGACCATTGCCAGCACCAGCCCGGTGCCGACTGTCGCCGGAAGCCGACCGAGAGTGAAATCGCCCAGGAGATTCGTCCAACGGTCGCCGGCGTCGTGGTGATCGCCCGACATCGCCCGAGTATGCCAGTAGTGGTCAGCCCGGAGACAACTGGTCGAAGGTGCACTCCTTGGGTTTCTTGTCGTCGCGGAACCTCTGGAACGACGGCGACCGGAGACGCCCCGCCGACGTCACACCACGATGCTCGACCACGGCCACCAGCGAAGGTTTGACCCAATGGGCACGGCGCAGCTCGGGACGGGAGGGAAACGGTGGCTTTGTCTCCGTGAGGGCTTTGAGCTGATCGAAGATGTCCGGGAGGGAACGAGTCTTGAAGCCGGTCCCGACATTGCCCACATAACGCAACACGCCGTCGTCGTACACCGCCATCATCAGCGAGCCAAGACTTCCGACGCGGCTCCCCTCCCCTTCGGTCCATCCGACGATCACCACGTCGGCGTCGAAGGTGACCTTCACCTTGAGCCAATCCTTGGATCGCTCCCCCGGCTGATAGACCGAGGAGAGGCGTTTGGCCATGATCCCCTCCAGGCCCTGCTCCGCCGCGGCCGCGAATAGCGCCGTACCTTGGCCTTCGGTGACCGGTGATACCTGGATCTGGTCGGAGGGGACGATCGCTTCGTCGAGTAATCGGCGACGCTCCTCCAGCGGCCGGTCAGTCAGGTCCTCACCGTCGATGTAGAGCATGTCGAAGACGATGTAGACCACGGGCATCTGACGGGCCATCTCCTCGATCTTCCGTTCGTCTCGGAGATGCATCCGCTGCTGAAGCCGCTGGAACGAGGGCACGCCGGCTTCGAAAGCGACGATCTCACCGTCGAGCATCGCCTCGAGGGCGACCACCTGCTCGTGCAGTCGACGAAGCTCCGGGTAGGCAACCGTGACGTCTTTGTCGTTGCGGGTGACGAGATGGGTCTCCTCGTCGCAGAGGGCGATGGCCCGGATCCCGTCCCATTTCGGCTCGAAGCCCCATTGCGGGTCGTCGAACGCCTCGGCCGTGAGAGTGGCCAGCATGGGCTTCGCCGGCGGTCGCCCTTCCGCTTGTCGTCGCAGGTCCTTGGACATCAACGCCAGCCACTGATCCTTTCCATCCTTGGGCCCGGTGTGTACCAGATGCCAGACACCGGCGAGCCGCTCCCCGTTCAGCTGGAACGTGAGACGGTCCTCGGTCCG
Source organism: uncultured Acidobacteriota bacterium (assembly GCA_963843585.1). Classification (GTDB taxonomy): domain Bacteria; phylum Actinomycetota; class Acidimicrobiia; order Spongiisociales; family ZC4RG35; genus JARDZU01. Next base: position 28,555 of record CAWJLJ010000019.1, on the reverse strand, counting down.
GCCAACGAGCTCGTACTCGCCGTGGTCGAAGATTCGCACCTCCCCGCCCCCGTACTCCCCTTCCCCGATCGACCCGGAGAAGCTGCCCCATTCCATCTCATGGTCCGGGGTGCGGATGGCGAGATGACGATCGCCGCGACGTCGGGGCAGACCCTTGGGAACGGCCCACGAGACCAGGACCGGGCCGTCACCACTCATCATCTCCAAGCCGGACGTCGTGATGGAGTCGGGTGGCGTGATGCTGCTGGATGACGAACTCGGTGCCGACCGGTGCGGTCAGCGGGTCGACATCGGGTTCGAGAAGATCTCCGGCCGTCATTCCCACTCGATGGGGACGATTTGGTGTGTGTCCGAGAGCCCCTTCAGCGCCACGATCTTCGGCTCGCCCATTCGGATCCCATCGAGCGAGCCGACCAGGTCCCTCGTCGTCGACGAGATCATGATGGTCCCGGAATCTGCGGCCGATGCGACCCGTGCGGCCTTGTTGACGGTCACGCCGAACAGGTCGTCCGCAGTGCGAATCACCTCTCCGGTGTGGACGCCGATTCGGATCCCGAAGGCGGCGTGATCCGATGCCCGCTGAATGTCCACCGCCGCCCTGACTGCTGCCCGGGCCGACTCGAAGGCCAGCATCGAGCCGTCACCAAGCAGCTTGACCACCGTGCCCCCCTGTGATGCCGTCACCTGCCGAATCGTGGATTCGTGCCGGCTGATCAGGTCGGCCCAGGCGCTGTCTCCCAGGGCTTCGGCGAGGACTGTCGAGTCGACGATGTCGGTGAACACCAGGGTCATCGTCCCCTCGAGGGATGAGGACGTGAGCGGGCTCGCTTCGTTGAGGACCGAGGTCACCAGGTCGTCCAGCGTGGTGGTCAACTCGACGCCAAAGATCTGACTGTTTGGCACCGGAACTGAGTTGGTCCAGAGGATCACCTTCCAGGCCCCGGCCTCGAGTCTGAGAACGGCGGCGTGCTTCATCGGTGTCTTGGTCTCCGGCGTGACCACCGTCGTGGCGATCGCCGCCCACCCGAAGGCACCATCTTCGAAGGCATCGACCCGCTCGATCTGGATGTGCAGGGCGGGGATCTCGGAGATCTGGGTCTCCCGGATGGTGAGGAACTCCTCGGGACCGGCCCACCATTCGTCGAGAGCGAAACCGAGAACACGCAGGCTGGGATCCGCGGAAACAAGGTTGGCCATCGCAGCCATGTCGCCCGTCTCGAAGGCGAGCAGCACCCTGCGAGTGACGGACTCGATCTCCGGCGATCGAGTGGGTGGCATCACTCGACGAGTGTATTCAACGGTGTGATTACGGCTGGAGTCGAAATCCTGGACAGATCCCTCGAAGCGAGTATCCACCGTAACCGCTCCAGGCGATTACTTGAGGCAAGCTGATCAGGGGCCTCCGCCCCTCCGAGACGATATGGAGGGATAATTTGTCGTCGTTCAACGCCAGGCTTCGCCTGCCGGGCCATACCCGTCTTCCGCTCGGTGTCGAGGTCGACATACTCAACGAGCGGATGACCTTGACCGCCGGCGAACGAACCGTTGCGAACTGGCCGCTCGAGCAGTTGGACATCGTTGTCCGTGCAGACGGTTTTCACATCAGGGTCGACGGCGAGGAGATGGTCCTCAACGTCACCGACTCGAAGGCCTTCGCCGCCGCGCTGGGCATCGAGGCCTCACCGGTCCGCCCGGTCACCGCCGATGTGGGTCAATCGAGCACGTCGCTCCGTCCAACCGCTTTTGTTCAACCGAAGGACCCAGAGCTCGAAGACCTTCGACGTCGGATATCCGATTTCGCCCGGGACCTGGCCGCGGATGCGGTGCCGCCCGCGGACGTATTCGCCCGGTGGCTGAGGTTGCTCAAGGAGATCAACCGGCGTCTCGGCGAGGGCTCGCTGCCGACCTCCCTGTTCTATCAGTTGAACACCCACCTGCTCGAGCTGATGCCCGAGCCGGCGCCGGCGACCGTCTAGCCGAGGGGTCGGTCGGTCGGCGTAGGTGCCCGACGGAACATCAATCGAGGACGGCGAAGAAACGGGCCGGAGCACCTTCCCCACCGCTGACCTTGAGAAAAGCGGCGTAGAACATGAACCGTCGATCGGCGGGCAATGAGCCGAGGTTGGTGAGTGTCTGCATGAGGATGGCACCCGAGTCGCCAATGATCTCGTGCACGACGAACTCGCTGGGAAGATAGCTCTGCTTCTTGGCCGCCCGCTCCGGGAAACAGTCGAACGCAATCGCCTTCGCCCCTGTGGCGACCAACCACCGGGCTGCTTCCGGAGTACAAGCCGGGGAGCCTACGTAGTAGCGGGGGAAATCGCCCCACGCCTCGTCCGACCATGCGGTCCTGACCAGCACGATGTCTCCGGGTCGGACCTCTGGGGCCGCGGCGATGAGGTCCGCGGGGGTGATGTCATGGTCCGGTTCGATCGGGGTGAGGTCGATCAGCACCGCCTCGCCACAGGTGCGATCGAGGAGCACTCGGTCCGCCGTCTCCCCGTCGGAGGTGTAGTGCTTGGTGAAGTCCACGTGCGAGCCGGCGTGAAGCATCATCGTGATCTCGGAGACCATCCAAAACCCCGGTTCTTTGTGGTACTCCTCGATCCGGATCGGCTGGTTCACTGATGGCGGGCTGTAGGTGTCCGTCCCGATTGGGACGGACAGGTCGACGATCTTCATGATGCCGTTATGACCGATCGAGTTCGGATCTCTCCGCCTTGAGCGCCACGACCATGTCCTCGATGGTGCCGTCGGCGACGGCTAGGGCCAGAATGAGGCGATCCCTCACCGAGCCGGCAAAGCCACTGCGATACATGAATCCCGAAGTCCTCACCCGGTTGGATACACCGATATAGGAAGCTCCCCAACCCTGACCAGCAGAGTCAGAGTGGAAGATCTCGGTCGTCTTGGCGTACTCCCAGGAACGGTTCCAGTTCGGCGTGCTGTAGAGGACGCGTTGCGTGGTGATGATCGTCGTGCCGTCGGACTCGATGACTTTCTGCATTCCGGGTTCCGAAACGAAGCTGGCGTGGTTGGTGCGATCGGGGTAGGACGAAGCGTTTGGGGTCCGATACTTGATGACCCGAGAACCACTTTGCGTGGCCCTTCCGCCCGCTCTGAGTTCGACAACGCCGGAACCTTGGAGCACCAGAAGCGGGTGCTCGTCCGTCTTGAAGTCCACACCAACCGCCAGGTGCTCGACCTGTTTGTACATCCTGTCGAGATGCCCGGCCATATAGAGAAGCTCGTCGATATGAGCCTTCTCTGTGTGAGAAGCCGCGAGAACGCGGTCGAAGTCGGCCGTCTCAGACACGTAGCGGCCTTTTCCCCTAAAGATCTCGTACCTCCAGGTCCCCCGCTCGCTTCGGAGCCTAGTCATCTAGGTGCCGCCCATGCAGGTGCTGCTTGCCTCAGGAGGAGAGCAGGCTCTTCATCTGCTTGTAGATGAGATGGGTCGACCGCTTCGGCGAGACCCGGTTGAACAGATTCATCATCCGCGAGTCGCGGCCAACGAAGATCTGGAGCTCGTCCTCCTCTATCCCGTCGAGGATGATCCTGGCCGCGTCCTCGGGCGACGTGGTCCGGGCTCGCATCTCTTCTTCGTTGGGGATCTCCATCGGGCATCTCGACCCCCGAGTTGGAGGTGATCTCGGTGGCCACGGCCCCGGGGAAGACCACCGACACCCCGACGTTGGTGTCGAGCAGCTCGGCGTACAGCCCCTCGGTCATGAGCTTGACCGCCGCCTTGGACGCCCCGTAGATGGTCTGCCCCGGGACCGGGAGAAACCCGCCCATGCTCGAAACGTTGGCGATGTGAGCTACCGGCCGCTCGAGGAGATGGGGCAGGAAGGCCTTGACCATGTGGATCGTCCCGTAGAGGTTGACGTTGATCACCCGCTGGATGACCTCGTAGTCGAGCTCATTGAGCTTCACGAACGGCTGGATGATGCCGGCGACGTTGATCAGCCCATCGACCGCGCCGTGGGCGGCGATCACCTGACCTGGGAGCGCCTCGGTTGCGTCACGGTCGGTGATGTCCACCACGAAAGTGGCCAGTCGATCACCAGCACCGGCCAGGCTCGTCGTCTCGTTCAGGCTTTCCTCACGGATGTCGACCGCGGCAACTCGGGCCTGACGACGGAGAAGCTCGAGGACTACCTGCTGCCCGATCCCATTCCCTCCACCGGTGACCACGACGACTTTGTCGGCAACATCCATGATCTGAGGCTACGCATGACTGACCGATGAGTTTGAGCTTCGCTCAGAGTCGGTAATTCACATGCAAAGAGCCGAAGGAGAGTTCATGACCGAGCCGAAGACGGACACGCTTGGAGGTGCCGGGCGCCGTGCTGACCTACGACGTCCGCAGCAACGACTCGAGCACCGAGCCGGTCCTGCTCATGATCGCATCGCCGATGGGTGCCGCCGGATTCGAGACCCTGTCGGGATACTTCACCGACCGCACCGTCGTCACCTATGACCCCCGTGGAGCAGAACGCAGCACACTCACCGACGATGCTCCCCAGTCCACGCCCGGACGTGCATGCCGACGACCTGCACCGGCTGATCGCCACGCTCGACGCCGGACCGGTCGACCTGTTCGCCAGTTCAGCGGTGGCGCCATCAACGCGCTGGCCCTGGTGGCCAAGCATCCTGAGCAGGTGCGAACCCTCGTTGCCCACGAGCCGCCACTGGCCCAACTGCTTCCCGATCGTGAAGAGGCGCTCGCCGCAATCCGGGACATCGACGAGACCTACCAGCGGGACGGGTTCGGCCCGGGGATGGCGAAGTTCATCGCCATCGTGATGAACAAGGGACCCGTACCGGCCGACTTCGCCGACCAACCGGCCGGATCCGGCGATGTTCGGACTGCCCACGGAGGACGACGGTTCCCGGGACGACGTGCTGCTCGGGCAGAACCTGGTGACGAACCTCCATTACCAGCCCGACATCGATGCCCTGCGGGATGCCTCGACACGCATCGTTGTTGTCGCCGGGGCCGAATCGGAGGGCGAGCTGTCGCATCGCGGCGCAGAGGCGCTGGCGGAACGACTCGGGACCAAGGCCGTCACCTTCCCCAGCGACCACGGCGGCTTCCTCGGCGGTGAGTATGGCCAGACCGGCGACCCGGAGGCTTTCGCAGCCGCCTTGCGAAAGGTGCTCGAACGAGAGCTGAGACGGGGCGGTGGTCCCGCCATTTCGTATATTCCCCCGTCGATGCAGACGTTCCTCTTCACCGACATCGAAGGAAGCACCCGTCTCTGGGAGGAGCACGGCGACGCGATGGCAGCCGCCCTCGCCCGTCACGACGAGATACTCAACCAGGCGGTAGCCCAAGCCGGGGGCTCGGTGTTGAAGACCACGGGTGATGGAATGATCGCCGTATTCGACTCGGTCTCCGACAGCCTCTCCGCAGCCGTCGACAGCCAACGCGCCCTGGATGAGGAGCAGTGGGGACCGACGGGCCCTCTCCGGGTGCGGATGGGGATCCACAGCGGAGACACCGAGAGCCGTGAGGGCGACTACTTCGGGCCGGCGATGAACCGCGCCGCCCGGATCATGGCCGCCGGGCACGGGGGCCAGGTGTTGGTTTCCGGCACGTCTTCCGCGTCCGGGTATCTGCCGCCAGGTGTAGAGCTGCGAGATCTCGGGATGCACCGGCTCAAGGATCTCACCGAGCCCGAGCATCTCTATCAGGTGATCCACGATGCCCTCCGTTCCGATTTCCCGGCGCCACGGACCCTGGACGGAAGACCGAACAACCTCCCTCAGCAGGCCACCGAGTTCCTGGGTCGTGAAGACGAACTGGCTGCGATCCACCTGATGCTGGAGTCCCCTACCACCAGGCTGCTCACCGTCACCGGCCCAGGCGGTGCGGGCAAGACACGGATCGGTCTCCAGGTCGCCGCCGATGAGTTGGACCACTACCTCGGACGGTGTCTTCTTCGTCGATCTCTCCTCCGAACGAGACCCGGACAACGTGTTCGATGCCGTCGCAGCGACGCTCGCCATCCCTGTGTCGGGTGGTAGCGATGCTCTCGAAGTGCTGAAGACCCGACTGCGCGATTCCCGGATGCTCCTGGTCCTCGACAACTTCGAGCAGGTGGCCGCCGCCGCCGTGGGGCTGTCTGAGCTCCTCCAACACGCACCAGGGGTCAAGGTCCTCGTCACCAGCCGGGAGACGCTTCGGGTCCGGGCGGAGAAGGTGTTCCCGGTGCCCCCGCTCAGCCTCCCCCATCCTGAGGATGCCTGCCTCGGTCATCGCCGAGTCGGAGGCGGTGGCTCTGTTTGCCGACCGAGCCCGGGCAGTGCGCCCCGACTTCGCGGTGACGGATCAGAACGCCTCGACGATCGCCGAGATCTGTCTCCGACTCGACGGTCTACCGCTCGCCATCGAGCTTGCCGCAGCCCGGCTCAACGTGTTCACCCCGTCGGACCTCTTGGAACGGCTCCGGGAGCGGCTCGACATCCTCGGCGCCGGCGGACGGGACCTACCCGACCGCCAGCGCACCCTCTGGGGAGCGATCGGATGGAGCTACGAGCTACTCGACCCGAACGAGCGCGACGTATTCGAACTGCTTTCAGTTTTCTCGTCCACCGACCTCCGCTCGCTCGAAGCCGTGGCCGCCGACGTGCTCGGTGGGGTCGACGCCCTCGACACTCTCGGCTCGCTGGTGGACAAGAGCCTTGTGCGACGTGCAGACACGGGGCTGACCCAGCGGTTCTCGATGCTGCTCATGATCAAGGAATTCGCCGAGTCGAAGCTGGCCGAATCACCGGACCGGGAAGCCGCGGCCAGGCGCTCCCACGCCGACTACTTCTGCAGATTGGTCGACGGCATTGGCGAGCGCCTGCACAGTGCGGACCGGCAGGCAGCGCTCGACGATCTGGAACGGGAGCTGGGCAACCTGAGGACCGCATGGGACTACTGGATCGCCCAAGGTGGAGTCGAGCAGATATTCGGGATGATCGAGGGGATGTGGGCTCTCCACGAGTCGAGGGGCTGGTACCGGGCCGCAATCGAATTGGCCAACGACGGGATCGAGATGCTGGATGGGGTCGAGCCGTCACCGAAGGTCGCCGCCGAGCAGCTGGCACTCCGGATGAGTCTGGCCCGGGCGATGATGGCCGTCCGCGGCTACGGGCCAGAAACCGAGGCGGCGTACAAGAAGGCCATGGAGGCCTCGGAGACCGTGGGGACCCCGACGCAGCGGTTTCCGGTGCTCCGTGCCCTGGCTACCTACTACATGGGTATCGCCGAATTCGCCGCGGTCGCCGAGCTCGGCCAGCAGCTGCTCGAGCTCGGTGAACAGGCCGGCGACGACTCGATGCTGATCGAGGGCCACTATGTCTACGGGGCAGCAACCGCCTTCACCGGGAACCTCGAGGTCGGGCTCCCGCACCTCGACCGGGCCATCGAGCTTCACGACCCTCAGGTCCATGACTCAGGACGATTTCGGCTCGGCCCCAACACCGGCGTGGTGGCCCGAACCGCCTCGGGAATCCTCCTCTGGCAGTGCGGGAAGTTGGAGCAGGCCATCGGCCGCGTCGAGGACGCCCTCGAGGTGGCACGGCAGATTGGCCACCCCTACAGCATCGCCTATGGCCTCCATCACAACGGTCTCCTCGCCCTCTACCGCGGGCGGTTCGAGGAGGCGCGGGATCGGGCCAGGGAGCTTGCCGAGGTGTCCGGGGCGAACGACTACTCGGTGTGGCGAACCTTGGCCACGGTGCTCGACGGAGTCGCCATGTCGCATCTCGGCGATCCCGAGACCGGTCTCACAATGACCGAGAAGGGAATCGAGCTGTACCACGGGCTGACCGCGCCGCCGGTGTTCTGGCCCGATCTGCTCCGTCTGCGCGCTTTGGTGCACAACATCGCCGGCCTACCCGAGCGAGCCCTGGAGCTGATCGATGAGGCGATCACGATCGGTGGGCCCGACGATCTTGACCAACCCCGAGTTCCTCATCGTCAGAGGTGACATTCTGAGGACATTCCCCGATCCCGATCTGGAGGCCGCCGAACAGGCCTATCTGATCGCGGCTCTAGGAGCAGGGGCGGGAGGGTTCCACCTCGTCGAGTTGCAGGCGCTGACCCGGCTGGTCGGTCTCCATCGAGAGACCGGGAAGTCGCCCGACGGCAGCGAGGAGCTGGAGTCGCTCTACGCCACGTTCACCGAAGGCCTCGAGGAGCACGACCTGGTCGCGGCGCAGGGAGGTGCTGGTCGACTACGTCCTGAATTACGTATGCAGGCATACGCTTGCGGCGTTAGCAATTCAGGCCTAGGGTTGCTCATCCGCGACCAAAGGAGAAGGTCATGCGGAGAGCAATCAAGCGAAGCAGAGTCTTCGCCACGACTCTCGTTCTCCTGCTCACAGCCCTCGCGGTTGTGCCCGCCGCGGCCGCCAATCAGGCCGCCACCACGCAAGGAGCGAGTATCACCAGCCAGCCATTCGGTGAGGTCAACTCGACCGACCCGGATCACCCGGAACAGGGCAACCCGGTCGAGATATGGACCCTCACCAACCGCAGGGGGATGAGGGTGAACATCCTCACCTATGGGGGGATCCTCCAGTCGATCGAGATCCCGGGGCGCAGGGGACGTCTCACCAACGTCACCCTGGGCTTCAACAACCTCGACCAGTACGTCAACGAGAACCCGTACTTCGGCAACATCACCGGGCGCTATGCCAACCGGATCGCCCTCGGACAGTTCGACGCTGAACGGCGCAGACCTACCAGCTGGCCACCAACAACGACCCCAACCATCTCCATGGTGGCGACTTCGGGTTCGACAAGAGGATCTGGGCTGCCGAGCCGATCGACGATGGGAAGAACGTCGGTCTCCGGCTCACCTACACGAGCCCGGACGGCGAGGAGAACTATCCGGGGACCTTGCACGTCACCGTCACCTATCTGCTCACCCCCAAGAACGAGATCAGGATGGACTACCGGGCAGAACTGGAGCCGGGCGAGGGTCTGGACACGATCGTCAACCTCACCAACCATGCCTACTTCAACCTGGCGGGTGAGGGCAACGGCGACATCTACGACCACAAGCTCTACATCAACGCCGACGAGTACACGCCGGTCGATCCCACCCTGATCCCCACCGGGGCGATCGATCCGGTGGAGGGAACGCCGATGGACTTCAACAAGCCCACCGCGATCGGGGACCGGATCGATGACGGCACCTTCGAGCAGCTGGTGATCGGTCGTGGTTATGACCACAACTGGGTGCTCGACCGCAAGACCGACGATCGGCTCGAGTTGGCCGCCAAGGCCACGGATCCGGAGAGTGGCCGCACGCTGAAGGTGCTGACCACCGAGCCCGGGATCCAGTTCTATGCCGGCAACTTCCTCGACGGGACCCTGATCGGGACCAGCGGGAAGATGTACCGGCAGAGCTATGGCTTCGCACTGGAGACCCAGCACTTCCCGGACTCACCCAATCACGACAACTTCCCGTCGACGGTGCTCTCCCCCGGCGAGGTGTACGAGACCACCACGATCTACGCCTTCAGCACCGACCGCTAGACACCGGCGCCTCCGGCACTAGACAGTCGCCCCGCTCGATCGAGCGGGGCGACATCTATTGGGCCGTACATCACGACCCATCGGGGTGAATCCCGATACCGGCTCGCTCCCCCGTGACCGATCCTGAGCTCACCAAGAGCAATGGAGGGTCATGAGCGCATACATCACCGGTGTCGGCAGCTATCTGCCGGGCGAGCCGATCGGCAACGACGAGATCGAGACATATCTGGGCAAGAGCAGCGGATCGGACCGCCTGCGGCGACGGATGCTCGACGCCAACGGGATCGAGAAGCGTCACTACGCCATCGATCGTGACGGCCGGACCCAGATGCTCAACGAGGAACTCGCCGAGGCCGCAGTCCGCGCCGCCCTCCAGTCGAGAGGGATTGCTCCCGGCGATATCGGGATGCTGGCCACCGGCACCACTCAAGGGGATCTGCCTGTCCCCGGATTTGCGTCGATGGTGCACGGGCGACTCGGCGGCGGGCCGATGGAGGTGCTCTCCGCCGGGGGTGTCTGCTGCTCCGGCATCGCTGCGATGCGGGCCGCCGAAGCGTCGGTCCTTCTCGATCGGCATCGGGTGGCGGTGGCCGTGGGCTCGGAGATGGTCAGCCGCACTCTCCGGGCCAGTCGCTTCCCCGACAAAGGATCCTTCGACGCCGAGTTCCTCCGCTTCATGCTCTCCGACGGAGCCGGTGCCGTGGTCATCGAGGACCGGCCTCGCAGCGACGGGCCATCGCTCCGGATCGACTGGTCCCATCTGGTGTCCCATGCTCATCGCTTCCCGGTTTGCATGTACGCCGGCTCGGCAACCCCTGACTCCGTCGAGGCAGGTGCCACCTGGCAGGACCAGCCCACTCCGGCCGATGCCCATTCCGCCGGGATGCTCAATCTGAGACAGGACACCGCGGTGCTGGGCAATATCGTGGCCCTGGGGGTCGAGGAGTACATCGGTCTGGTGCGCGACGGCCGGATCGTCCCCCAGGACGTCGACCATCTCCTGGTCCATTACAGCTCCGAGTACTTCCGCTCCGACATCGTCAGGCTGATGAGCGAAGCGGGGCTGATGATCCCTGAGGATCGTTGGTTCACCAACCTGCGCACCAAGGGCAACACGGGTGCCGCCAGCATCTACATCATGCTGGAGGAGGCGTTCAACGGAGGACGCTTCTCCCCCGGCGATCGCATCCTGTTGATGGTCCCCGAATCGGGAAGGTTCTCGGTGTCGTTCGTCCACCTCACCTGTGTCGGCCCGCGACCGAGACCGCCAAAGACTTGTTCGAAGGTTCACTCACCGCGCCCGCCTCCGAATGGCTGCTCGAAGAGCTGGCTCTGGTCTGGGCCCGGTTCGAGATCCAGCTGTCCCGGGTTCCCCTCGTGGCCCGGATCGAGACCGGCCAGGCCAGTCTCGACGACTACCGCAACCTGCTCTACAACCTGCGACAGCAGGTCAAGGAGGGCGCCCGCTGGATCACACGGGCCGCCTCCAGCCTCACCTCGGAGCACACCGAGCTGCGGGCCGAGTTCATCGAGCACGCCGCAGAGGAACAGCGCGACTTCCACATGCTCGAAGACGACTACGTCAACGTGGGTGGGAACCGAGCCGTCATCGAGACCGGGGTGAAGAACCCGGGTTCGGAGGCGCTCTCGGCCTACATGTTCAACCAGGCGAGTCGGGAGAACCCCTTCGATCTGTTGGGGGCGATGTACATCATCGAAGGTCTGGGGGCGAACAAGGCAACCCGCTGGATGGAGCTGCTCCGGGACCAGCTCGATCTGACCCCGGAACAGGTCAGGTTCCTCACCTATCACGGTGGGGCCGACGAGGAGCACACCGAGAAGATGTTCGAGATCCTCCGCTCCGACCTGATCACGCCGGAGATCGCCCGTTCCATCGTCCACACCGCCCGGGTCGTGGCCCGTCTCTACGCCCTGCAATTGGAGGAGGTGGACAATGGTTGAGCTTCGAACCAGCCAGATGCTCGACTCCGGAGGGCCCGGGATCTGGGAGGCGCTGGCCGGAGACCCCACCTTCCATTTCGACCGTCACGCCCTCGAGCTGCTTCGCAGGGACCAGTCCAGGTGGTCCCACCGCTGGGTGCGGCCGCCGGCGCGGGTGCTGTGCCGTGATCATGGTGGCCGTGATCGTGCTGGTGAAGCGGGTGCTCCCCTTCGAGTTCTCCTCCCACCGCCTCCTCGACCGTCTCGGAATCTGGTTCATGACCCGTTTCGTCTCCGAGGAGGGTGGGGAGCTGCTCCTCCGCCACTTCGTGATCGAGACCAACGTGCTGGCATTCATCGCGCGCAACAGTGGTCTCGACGAGCCGACGCTGCGCCCGACCCGTCTCGACCAGCTCGATGACAACGCAGTCATCGTCCACGACCTCAACCTCTATCAGGTGCTGGCCGATCTCGGCGGCCGGCCCCTGCCCCGACCTGAGATGCGGATCGGCCCCTCTCGACTACTCCATGCTCGAAGTGGGACCGATCCAGCATTCGACCACCCGAAAGTGGCTCCGTCTCGATCTGGAGACGGGTATGTGCCTGATGAACGTCATGTTCTCCCTGCTCACCACCAGCGACGAGTACCGCAGGGCGGTGCACTCCCTTCAGCTCGACGAGTCGGTGCTGGCGATCCTGGCCGAGCTCACCGGCGACGAGGTGTTCCGCAGCTGGAAGCCGGCCGGTTACATACCCATGGTCCGCACCAATCGGGATGTCCCCCGCGATCTGTTCGCCCATGCAGTGATCCACGAGTACATCCACGCCCGGCTCCGCGACCACGCCCGGCGATGCGGTGACAACGGAGTCTGTCCGGTCCTGGAACGTGTGCTGACCTCGATCTGAGAGCAGCGGATCGGGACAGTGCGGCCGATACCCTCTCCCCGTGGCCATAGCCAGCAAGGCGGATCCTCACCTCTTACCCGTCGACCGCACCCTGACCAGGGTGGTCATCCTCATGAGGCTGCTCGGATGGGCGTGGATGATCATCCTGATCCTCGTGGCGATGTTCACCGCCGAGCCGCAGCCGGATATTCCCATCCTGGTCGGGGCCATGCTCCTCGGCACGGCCGGTACCGCGTCTGACGCTCGTTGCAGCCCAGCGGGGATTTCTAGGTGAGATCTGGTACGTCGCCCTCGACGGTGCCATCGCCCTGCTCCTGGTCTCGGCCGGCTGGCTCGCCGGGACCGATTTCATCTCCGGCGGCTACCCGGCGTCGTGGGTGTTCATCGTCGCCTTCGCCACCAACTTTCGAAGCACGATCGTGATCGGCGCCATCGCCGCCATCGTCTTCGCCCTTCTCCACCTGGTGATGGATCTCGACCAGACGAGGCTGTTCGGGAGTGTTCAGTTCCTGGTGGTGGCCGTGGTGGTCGGTTGGGCCTTCGAGGCACTGCGGGAAAGGGACCGGCTGCGCATCCATGCCGAGGAGGAGCGGGCGCAGGCCGAGGCGGACCTGGCGCGGGAGAGGGAACGGTCGATGCGCCTCGAAGAGAGGTCTCAGATCGCTCGCCGGCTCCACGACTCGGTGCTGCAGACGTTGAAGCTGATCAGCGACACATCGGAAGATCCCGCCGAGGTTCGCTACCTGGCCCGAGTCCAGGAGAGGGATCTGCGACAGACGATCAATGAGTACCAATCGCAGCACGAGGACAGCTTCCGGGCCCGCCTGCTCGACGTTCGGGCCACGGTGGAAGACCGCTTCCGGGTCGAGATCGAACAGGTGATTCGGGACGATGCCGAAATGAACGACGCGCTGCGAGCCGTGGTGGCCGCCACCTCTGAGGCGTTGAACAACGCAGCCCGACACTCGGGGACGCAGCAGATCGACCTGTTCTCCGAGATACGCGACGGCGTGGCCCAGGTGAATGTCCGCGATCGGGGGATCGGCTTCGACCCGGAAACGGTCGCTCGGGGAGGGTTGGTGGATTCGATCGTCAACCGGGTGGAAACGGCCGGTGGGACCGCCGAGGTGCGATCGGCGCCGGGCAAGGGCACCGAAATCGAGATCCGGGTCCCGCTGTCATGAAGGCGTCAGTCGAAGCCACGGGTCTTCCTGGTGGAGGACCATCCGCTGACCCTGTTCGGTCTGCAGCGCTACCTGGAGGAGCGTTACGAGGTGGTCGGCTCGGCCACGGAGGCGGCGGCCGCCATCGAAATGATCCTCGAGCGTCGCCCCGAGCTGGTCCTGCTCGATGTCCATTTTCCCGGTGGGGGCGGGCCGGCGGTCATCGAGGCGGTGAAGAAGACGGACAACGAGATCAAGTTCCTCGCCTTCACCGTCTCCACCTCGGCCGAGGACGTGGTCAGGTTGTTCAAGGCCGGGGTCGACGGTTACGTGGTCAAGACCACCGACGGCGTCGCCCTGGAGGAGCAGATCGAGCTGGCTCTGAGCGGGGGACGTCCGGTCTCCCGGTACGTGGCCGGACATTTGCTCAGCATCGACGAGGTGGTGTCCACGCAGAGTGAGATCGAAAGACTCACCCCGAAAGAGCGTGAGGTTGTCACCCTGATCGCCCGAGGCTTTCGCTACCGGGAGGCGGCCGACGAGCTGGGGATCAGCCAGAAGACGCTGGAGACCCACATGCGGCACGTCTTCGACAAGCTCGGCGTGGCCAGCCGTCACGAGATGACCAGGATGGCGTTCGAGACCGGGTTCCTCCGACCCGGCGACTTCGACTGACCCGCATCGGGGTATATCCCGATACCCCGATATCGCTCCCGGACCGATCCTGTCCCCATGAGTGCATACGCAAACGCATTGGAAATGGCACGGGAGACCCCGGACACCCGGAACCGCTACGTCGACTTCTTGCGAGCGGTCTCCATCCTCGTCGTGGTGGTCGGGCATTGGCTGATGGCGGCGCCGCAGGTGGTGGGTGACGACATTGCCTTCAACCACCTGCTGTCGACAACCGACTGGACTCACTACCTGACCTGGATCCTTCAGGTGATGCCTCTCTTCTTCCTGGTTGGCGGGTACGCCAACGCGGCGAGCTGGCGTTCGGCGAGGCTTCGGGGAGAGCCATACGGGGCCTGGCTGCGAGCCAGATTGCGACGTCTCGTCCTCCCCGTGCTCCCCCTCCTCGCGGTGTGGGGGATCGGCGCCTACGTCCTGTTCCAGTCCGGTCTCGACCCCGATCTGATCAGGTTGGGCTCGCAAGCGGCGCTGGTCCCGCTCTGGTTCCTCGCCACCTATCTGGCGGTCGTTGCGCTGACTCCGGTGACGCTCCGGGCCTGGGATCGATTCGGATACAAGTCCCTGTTCGTGACGGCCGCACTGGCCGGGCTCATGGACCTTCTCTCACTCGGCTTCGGCTTCGCCGCCGCCGGCTATCTCAACTATCTGTTCGTCTGGGGGACGGTGCACGGCGTTGGCTACGCATGGGCCGACTCCCGGCTGGGTGGCGTCACCCACCGCCTGATCCTGTCTGCGGCTGGATTCCTCACCGCTGCCGCCCTGGTGGTCGTCGGGCCGTATCCGGTGGCCATGGTCGGTCTCGACACGGAGACCGTCACCAACAGCCAGCCGCCGAAGGTGACCCTGATCGCACTGGCCCTGTTCCAGACCGGCTTGGCCCTGGCCCTCGAGGGACCGGTCCGGCGTTGGCTGGCCCGGGACAGGGTGTGGGCACCGGTGGTGATGATCAACGCTCGGATCATGACCATCTACCTGTGGCACATGACGGCCTTGGTGGTCATGATCGGTGGCCTGATGCTCGCCGGCGGCATCGGTCTCGGCGTCGAGGTCGACACATCGATGTGGTGGCTGACCCGGCCGTTGTGGCTGGCAGCGCTGGCCGTGGTCACCTGGCCGTTCATCTCGGCCTTCGGCCGCTTCGAACGCCCACGGGAAGACCGCCGCCCGGCGCCCCGAGCCTGGAGACCGGTGGTGGCTGTTGCGCTGTTCTGCACCGGCCTCGGTTTCGTCGCCGCCGCCGGAGTGGTCGACGACCAGGGATTGAATGGCTTGGTCCTCTCCCTGCCCTTCATCGCCGCCACCGCCGGCGGCGTCGGCAGGTGCCCGATTGTGGGAGCGCACGACCGGAGGAGGGCTACATCGATGATCCGGACGGACCCGTCAGACCGAGTCTGGTGCAGTGGTGGCCCGTTGCGCTGGTGGTTGTCCCGAAGGCGACCTGGCGCCCAGCCAGCCTCCCGTGAAAACGAGCGCCGATCCGACCAGGAAGAAGAGGTTGGTGACACCGTCCGTCTCGAACGACGTCAGTTCCGAAAGTTCGTGACCTCCGATGAGCATCAACACCCAGATCACGAAACCCCCCAGCCCAACGCTGCCGGCGATCATGACCCAACTCCATCTCCTGTTGCTCAGACCCGCTGCCGTGAGTGCAACCACGGCCAGCGCAACGACGATGCGAAGCCAAATCTGCTCGTCATGCCAGGTCGGCGTCACGAAAAGGCCGAACAACAACACCAGCACGGCACCCGTGACAGCGAGAACCATCGGCGTCGACCCTGGGAGTGCTTCCGACGGCACCGATCGTTCTTCGGTCGACGCCCGGATCGATCACAGGCAGCGCCGCCGCTGGTGGCGTTGGGGCGAGCGACTCCTCGAGGGCGTGGACAAGGCGGTCGGCGTCGTAATTCCATCGCGCGTCGCTCACTTCGAACGCGTTGTGGCGGGTCAGGCCGACGAGCTCAGGTGGCAGGTCCTCGGGTTTGGGGAGAACGGCACCCTGTACCAGGACGGGAATCACCAGGACATCGCGAGCCAGCGCAACCGAAATCTCTTGGCGCACCAGATCCTCGGGGTCATCGAGTCGACGGCTGCCGTCGGCGTCGGCTGAGGAGAGCCATTCCTGACCTATGACGACGATCACCGCCTCGATTGTGTCAATCGTCTCATCGATCAACCGGGCGAAATCGACGCCTGGCCCGATCGCATCGATGTCCATGAACACGTCCTCGCCGAACCGGGCGCCAAGCCGATCGTAAAGGCGACCCGCATGACCCGAGCTGTCCTCTCTCCGATAGCAGATGAAGATCCGAGCCATGGATAACCCCTCCAGTTGAGATCGGTCCGAACGGCGGATGTGACACGGATGGGGCCGATCAGCCGTGTCAGCCAGAGAGTCCCTAAGGGGCTCGAAGCTACCACGCCACCCATCATTGGTGCGTGGGTGGGAGAGCTCGAGCTCGGCGGCCAATTCGCCAGGAAACCGCAGTGCCAGCTCGGCGTTGATCTCGTGATGACGCAGCAAGAATGCGCCTTCGTCGAGCCGCTTGCGCCGCAGCCAGCCGGTGACCTCGTGATTGCCTTTGCTGGCGTTGCAGGACCCGCAGGCGGGAGCGATGTTGTCGAGGGTGTAACGCCCGCCCCGAGAGATGGCCAGCACGCAATCGCGCTGAAGTGGCTTGTCGACGGCGCCGCAGTAGGCGCAGCCACCCCAGGCCGTCTTGAGCGTCGCCCACTGCTCTTCGCTGAGGTCGTGTTCGACGCGGCCCATTCGGCGCTTGCGTCTCCGGGCGCTCCTGGCCTTGCGACTTCGGTCGACCGCCATCAACCTCAGCGTATGCAGCCGCGGCTGTTGAGAGACCGGTCATCCTGCCAGCAGCTAGCGCAGGTTCACACCGCCATCGCCGGCTGCGCCGGGGTCTTCGCCGGCGCGGACTTCCCTCGGCGCAGGAACAATTTGATCAGCTCCTCGACCACGAGAAGGCTCAACGCGATCCCGGCACAGATCGCCCATTGGTTGAAGCCCAGCTCGACCGTCGAGAAGATGCGCTGGAGGATCCCGAGTGTGGTCACCAGGATGATGGCCAGTAGGGCGAGCCCATAGC
Organism: uncultured Acidobacteriota bacterium; assembly: GCA_963843585.1. Taxonomy (GTDB): domain Bacteria; phylum Actinomycetota; class Acidimicrobiia; order Spongiisociales; family ZC4RG35; genus JARDZU01. The sequence continues at coordinate 11,210 of CAWJLJ010000019.1, read as the reverse complement.
GCTTCAGCTGGGTGGAGCCGGGCAGGGCGGCCCGGTCGAAGACGGTGCTCTCCGGGTCCCGTGCCATGTAACCGGCGACCAGGTGGAACAACGACAGCGTGGTCAACAGCATCGTCGAGGCCACCGCGGCTCCGTACTCCGGCTCGGCGAGCAGATAGACGGCGAGGGTGCCGACGGTCATCACAAATCCCTGCACGCAAAGCCGAACCCAATCTCGGGAGGAGAGGACCGGCGCGCCCACCGGCCGTGGTGCACGTTCCATCAGACCTGGGGTGGGCAGGTCGAAGCCGAGGGCGATGGCGATGGGAATGTCGATCACCATGTTCAGCCACAGGATCTGGAGCGGGTTGAGCGGGATGCCCCCGGCGATGGCGAAGATGCCGGCGCCGATGAACACCGCGATATAGGCGACAAGGGTCGACATCTGGAAGCGGAGGTACTTGAGGAGGTTGTCGTAGAGGGCACGCCCGTACTCGACCGCTCCCACGATGGTGGCGAAGTTGTCGTCGGTGAGGATCATCACCGCGGCCTCCTTGGAGACCTCGGTGCCGGTGATCCCCATGGCCACCCCGATGTCGGCGGCCTTCAGCGCCGGGGCGTCGTTGACCCCGTCCCCGGTCATCGCCACGACGTTTTCGGACTGCTGCAGCATCCGGACGAGACGCACCTTGTCTTCAGGGGCGACCCGGGCGATCACCCCGATCTCCGGCAGCTGATCGATCAGCTCGTCGTCGCTCATCGCCGCGAACTGGGCGCCGGTGATCGCCCTGCCTTCGATGCCGAGCTCCCCGGCGATGGCGGCGGCGGTGGTGGCATGGTCACCGGTGATCATCCGCACCCGGATCCCTGCGTCGTGACACTTGGCGATGGCCGCCTTGGCCTCAGCCCGGGGTGGATCGACGATCCCCACCATGGCGAGCAACGTCAGGTCGTGGACGAGATCGATCAGGTTCCCGTTCGGATCGAAAGAACCCGGATCGAAGTCCCTCTCCGCCACGACCATCACACGCTCACCCGATGCCGCCATACGGTCGTTGGCCTCGATCGCGAGATCCTTGTTCTCCTCGGTGACCGGGACCTTCTCCCCGTCGGGCCCGAGATAGGAGCCGCCTCTGGCGATGAGCACGTCGGGAGCGCCCTTCACATAACAACGGATGACCGGAGCGCCGTCACGGTCCTTCATCTCATGGAAGGTGGCCATGAACTTGTAGTCCGAGTCGAAGGGGACCTCGGCGACCCTGGGATAGGTCGATCGGGTGCGTTCGATGTCCAGCCCACCCTTGGCGCCGAGCACGATCAGGGCGCCTTCGGTGGGATCACCGATGAGGCTCTCCCCGTCGAGGACCGCGTCGGCGCAGAGGACCATCGGAAGCAGACAATGGTCGAGATCGAAGCTGGCCCCGCCAACGTGCTTGATCTCACCGGCCGTCGAATAGCCCTCGCCGGAGACCTGGAAGAGATTCTGGCCGGGAATGACCATCTCCCGGGCGGTCATCTTGTTCAGGGTCAGGGTCCCGGTCTTGTCGGAGCAGATCGCCGAAGTCGAGCCGAGGGTCTCCACCGCGGGAAGACGTTTCACGATGGCATTGCGCCGGGCGATCTCCCGGGTTCCGATCGACAGCAGCGCGGTCACCACTGCGGGAAGCCCGGTCGGGATGGCGGCAACCGCCAAGGCCACCCCGGTGATGAACAGCGTGTCGAAAGTCTCGCCCTGGGCCAGCCCCAGCAACACCACGATGACCAGGGCCACCGCAGCGATGGAGGCGATGATCTTGGAGAGGGCGTCCAGTTGCTTCTGTAGCGGGGTCTTCTCCGACTCGGTGGCGGCCAGCATCCCGGCGATGTGGCCGATCTCGGTCTGCATCCCGGTGGCAGTGATCACCATCTCGCCGCGCCCCCGGGTGACAGAAGTGTTCATGTAGGCCATGGAGGTGCGGTCCCCCAGAGGCACGTCCGCACCGGTTACCGGAGCAGTGTCTTTGCTGACCGGAAGACTCTCCCCGGTCAGGGCGGCTTCCTCGATCTCCAGCGTCGCCGCGACGGTGATCCGGCCATCGGCAGGCACCAGGTTCCCCGCCTCCACCAGCACTACATCGCCCGGCACCAATTCGGCCGCGTCGATCTCGAGCACCTGGCCATCCCGGCGGACCCGGGCGATGGTCTTCATCATCGAGGCAAGGGCAGCGACGCTCTCCTCGGCCTTTGCCTCCTGCCGAAGACCGATCACCGCGTTGAAGACCGTGAGCCCGGCGAGAAGGACCGTGGTGGGAGTGTCACCGGTCACCAACTGGTTGACCACCGCCGCCACCAGCAGCACGATCTGCATGAAGTCCTCGTACTGGCGGAGAAAGGCCCGGAACCCCGACTCCTTCTCCCCCTCGGCGAGACGATTCATCCCGTACTTCGCCACACGTTCTTCGACCTCGGAGCCATTGAGACCGCGCTGCGGGTCCACCTCGAGGGTGAGGGCCATCTCGGTCGCTTCCATGGCGTACCAATCGGCGCGCTCACTCACTTGTGCGGTCATCGTCTCCCTCGGCGTCGTTAGGGTCGGCTGAGCCTGCATCCAACCAGATCGGACTGACCCGCGTATGACAACGATCGTCCCTCGCTGGGAGTGGCGCACCTTCGGCACCGATTTCGGGGCTGCCGAAGAGGTGTTCGCCGCCCTCGAACCAACGGCGATCCAGGAGTCCGACGAGGTCTACCTGCGCACGGGATCGGGCCCGATCGTCAAGATCCGCGACGAGCTGATGGACGTGAAGGTCCTCCAGGCCGTGAGCCCCGAGGGTCTCGAACAGTGGGTCCCGGTCATGAAGGAGGGCTTCCCCCTGTCGGCAACGGATGTGTCGAAGGTGTTTGCGATGCTGGAGATCGCCCCACCGACACTGAACCGCGACTCATACACCCTCGATCAATTCCTCTCCGAGGTCTTGGCGTCACATCCTGAGGTGAGCGCGGTGCCGATCCACAAGAGACGGGTGCGTTACACGTTGGACGGCTGCATGGCCGAGGTGACCGACCTGCTGGTCGACGGCGTCCCGATGAGGACGATCGCCATCGAGTCAGAGGACCCCGACAAGGTGATCGCGGCCGTCAACGCCGCAGGGATGCAGACCCTGGTCAACCACAACTTCGTCCGGGCCATGACCACCATCCTCGGCGACCAGGCAGCGCGGTACGCGGTCATCGACGTCGGCACCAACTCGGTCAAGTTCCACGTGGCCGAGCAATCCGCCGATGGGAAATGGAGAGCGGTCGTCGACCGGGCCGAGCTGACCCGCCTCGGCGAGGGCCAGGTGCCGAACGGCCCGATATCCGACGAGGCGATGGAGCGCACCGGACAAGCGATCGCTGAGATGGTGGACGAGGCGAGACAGAACCGGGCCAGGGCCATCGTCATGGTGGGGACCGCGGCACTGCGCACCGCCTCCAATCGTGACGAGGTGATCGACCACATCCGGAAACGAACCGGGTTCACCGTCGAGGCCATCTCCGGTGAGGAGGAGGCCCGCCTCGCCTATGTGGCGGTCAAGGCCGAGCTTGGTCTGGATCGTGGCTCGTTGGTGGTGTTCGACACCGGAGGTGGAAGCTCTCAGTTCACCTTCGGCGAAGGTGACGAGGTGGTAGAGCGCTTCAGCGTCCCGGTCGGCGCGGTTCGGTACACCGAGACCTTCGGTCTCGACGATGTCGTGGAGCCGGATGTGCTCGCCTCGGCACTGGAGGCGATCGCCAATGATCTCTCCGCTATCGACGGCCGTCCCCCGCCCGAAGCACTGGTGGCGATGGGAGGCGCGGTGACCAACATCACTGCGGTCTATCACCGGTTGGCCACCTATGACCCCGACGTGGTCCAGGGGACGATCCTGGACCGGGACGAGATCGACCGCCAGATCGAGATGTACCGGACACAGGACGCCGAGGCCCGTCGTTCGATCGTCGGTCTCCAACCCAAACGCGCCGACGTGATCCTGGCCGGATGCTGCATCGTCCGCACCGTGATGGAAAAGCTCGGTCAGGAGACTCTCACGGTGAGCGATCGAGGGCTGCGCCACGGTCTGCTCCGGGAGCGATTCGGCGCCTAGGCATCCGGCTCCGCGGCCTCAGCCGGGGCTTCGTCATCGAGGTGGGCCTGGACGGCCAGGTAGGTCTTGGCGTGCACCCGCCCGGTTCCGTAGAGCTCCAACAAGCCGTCGGTAGCCAAGACCTCCCTCACGTCGGCCTTGAGATTTGACAGGTGAAGGGCCACACCCTGCTGGGCGGCGATCTCGTGGAGCTCCCGGAGCTTCTCCGCGCCCTGGGAGTCGATGAAGTTCACGCTGCCGCAATCGATGATGACAGTGCGGATCGGAGGTTCCCGGTCGAGCAAGATCTCCCTCAGCTGGTCTTGCAGAGCGTCCGCACTGGCGAAGAAGAGTCCGCCATCGAAGCGAACTACCAGCAGACCCGGGAAGGTGATGCCCTCCGGATAGCTGGCCAGATCTCCGAATACCTGGGTGCCGGGCTGATTCCCCAGCTCGACGATGTTGGGACGAGTCGAGACGTACACGAGCCAGACCAGCGAGAGCACTATTCCGATGACCACTCCCGCCAACACTCCAAACGTCAGCACACCGGCGATGGCGGCCATTGCGATCCAGAAGTCGAATCGTTGCACACGAAACAGACGACGGATGGCCGGCAAGTCGATCATCCCGAACACAACGGCGTCGATGATCACCGCCGCCAACACCGCCTTGGGCAAGTCGGAGAACAGCGGAGCAAGGAACAGCATCGTCAGGACGACGAAGAGCCCCGTGACCAACGAGGACATCTGAGTCTTGGCACCGGACTGGTCATTGAGCGAGCTGGCCGAGAGGCTGGTGGCAACCGGTATTCCCTGGACCATCCCGGATCCGATGTTGGCCAGCCCCTGAGCGACGGACTCCCGATTGATGTCGACCCGATAGCCGTGTTTCGAGGCGAACTCACGGGCGTCTCCGGCCGACTGGGAGAATCCGATGAGCACAACGCCGACCGCGGCCGGGAGGATGACCGAGAGATTTGCCGTGAGATAGGCGATGTCAGGCAGGACGACGGATGGCAGGCCACTCGGCACATCGCCGACCAGCGCGATTTCGAGGCCGAGCAGACGTGTCGCCAGGATCCCCAATACCACGAGCACCAGGGCTCCGGGTACTCGGCGAGCCCAGAAACGAAGACCCAGGATCACCCCGAGCGAAAGCACGCCCACCACGAGTGTCGTCAGGTCGGTGTCACCCAGGGATCTGATCCAGCTCCCGAACTCGCGCCATGTGTTGGTGCCCTCGGCCGTGGTCCCGGTCAATTTGGGCAACTCCCCCACGGTCACTTCCAAGGCCGCCCCGAACAAGAAGCCCTTGACGACCGCCCTGGAGAGGAACTGGGACATCCAACCCATCCTCAGCACCGCCAGCAGCACGAAGAGCAGCCCGGCGAGCAAAGTCACCCAGCTCACGAGCGGTAAAGCAGCGCTGTCTGTCAAGCCCAGGAGCACGGCGGCACCACCGGCCACCGCAGCCAGCGCCGAGCTGGGCCCGGTCGAGATCTGTCGGGAGGAGCCGAACAGCGCATAGATCAAGGCGCCTGCCGCCGCGGCGTAGAGCCCGTACTCGATGGGAACCCCCACGATCCCGGCATACCCGAGAGCCTTGGGGACGACGAGCGCAGCCACCGATGCCCCGGCGATCAGGTCATATCTGAACCAGGGACGCTCGTACTCTCGAAGCCACTGGGGAAACACCAGAGCCTGGGAAGGAGGGTCGGCCACGTGTGCAGGCTATTCGCGCGCAAGTCGCACGAGCCGCAACGGACTACCTCGTGACCGCCACCACTCGCTCGTTCGCCTTGGCCGTTTCGGCCGATGACAGAACGTCTTCAGCTCTGCGCTCTGTTGTCATTCATCACCTCCGTCCTCACCTGCCTCGTGGAACGATGTGATCGACGATGTATTCGGCGTCCCGTCCCACACCGCCCAAGAGCGCCGAGCTCAACGAGTAGAGGAAGCGAAGCCCGATGAAGTAGAGACCGGGACGGGACTCGACGATTCCCCGATCGTGGACCGGGAGGCCCTTGTCGGTCGCGATCGGGGGGTCGATCCAGTCGTAGTCATGGGTGAATCCGGTGCACCAGATGACGTTCGACACGTCGAGCACCCTTCCATCCTCGAGCATCGGGTGCCCATTGCTCACTCCGTACGGTCCGGGGCACCCGTTCGATCCCGGCGGCAACGATGTCCTTACGTCGCACCCGTCCGAGCGGGATGCCACGGGGAGGATCGATGAAGTGGTCACGGAGCTTTCGTCCAGGTGCGGTCCTCACCGTCAGCCGGGTCGCGGCCAACCACAGGATCGGTGTCAACAGCCGGTCGGGGATGCTCCCGGCGCGGGTGGGCTCCTGTCCGGTGTCCGGGCCGGAGAGCCAAACCCGGTGGTCGACCGGCAATATCGAGGGCGATCTCGGCAGCCCGAGTTGCCGGCGCCGACGACGAGGACTCCACCTTCACGCAGCTGGTCGGGATTGCGGTACTCGGTCGAATGGAGCTGGACGATGGTGCTGTCGAGCTGGGTCGAGAAGGACGGGATGAGCGGGTGCTGATAGGCGCCGGTCGCCACCACGACGTTGTCGGCAAAGAGCTGATCATCGCCCGCGGTCACGACAAAGCCATCTCCGGTGTCAGACAGCCGGTCGACCTTGACCCCGGTTCGAACCGGGAGCCCGAACCTCTCGGCGTAGGCCTCGAAGTAGTCGGCGGTCTCATCCTTGGTGGGGTAGGCAGATCGGGGGCCCGGGAAAGGGCATGCCCGGCAGCCCGCTGTAGGACGGCGGGGGTGAACAGCCGGAGGGAGTCCCACCTGTTCCGCCAGACGTCCCCTATCCGGGGGTTCTCATCCAGGATCAGAAAGGGCAGGTCATTGCGCTGGAGGTGATAGCCGACGGCCAGACCCGCCTGCCCGCCACCGATGACGATTGTTTCGATGTGCTCGCTCATCTCGGTCTCGAGACCAAGGTATGAGAACCGGCGATCGTCGCCTATCGGGAGTTCTCCCAGGTGGTGAGACCGTGCTGCATGGCGAACAAGGTGGCCCCGGCCCGGGTCGATACGCCCATCTTGCGATAGGCGCTTTGGATGTGAAAGTCGACGGTCTTGGGCGAGATCTCGAGGGCCCGGGCGATCTGCTTGGTCTGCAGACCGCGTGCGAGGTGCCTCACCACCTGGATCTCGCGCTCGGTCAAGTCCCGCAGGCCAGGGCACCGAAGCAGTGCGATGCCCGCCGCCCTCCAACACCGCAGCGACCGCTTCCGGATCGAGGCGTCCCGGCTTTGGCCTCTTCAGCGAGCACGTCGGCCGCCGCCTCTCGGGAAAGGGCGGGGCGGTGCGGTCGTGGCTCGGTCATGGCGTGATAGGCGTCGGCAGCGGCAAGGAGACGGGCCGGTCGGCTCCAGGGACGACGCCCCGACACCCCGGTGATAACCCGTCCCGTCGACACGCTCATGATGAAACCCGGCGGCGGGGACCAGTGTCTGAGAGGAACGGGGACTGGGTCAGGATCCGCTCGGTGTGGTAGGCGTGCAGCCTGATTCGCTCCCAGTCGTCCAGTGTCAACGATCCTCTCTTGCTCCAGATGCGGACCGGAACCGTGGCCCGTCCCAGGTCGTGCACCAACGCCGCCCGATGAACGGTCATGAGTGTCCGCTGAGTCGAACGAGAGCACCTGGGCCGCGGCCAGGCACGTCGTCGCCACCCCAGAGGAGTGCCCGACGAATTCGGGAATGGCCATGTCGGTGAAGTGACCCATCGCGGCCAGCGCTCGGTCGATCGCCTCTCCGTCGAGCATCGACCAGGGTTTGGGTTCGCAGCCGAGCGTCAGGTCCCAGAGTGGGAGCTCTGATTCGATGTCGAGGATCTCGGCCGCGTCCTGTGGTGAAAGTCCTGGCGACTATCGGGTCGAACGCCATGGGCGGCTCGCTGCCCGATCACATCCGCCACGAACTCGACGTCACCCAGCGTGAGCTGAAATGCGGCGTCCCGGGCGACATGGGCTATCCGTACCGCAAATGGGATCTCTTCTCCGGCGACCCCACCCGGAAACCCCTTGCCATCCCAACGTGCCGACTCGAAAGCAACGAGGTTGGAGACAGGTGGGCCCAGACCCAGCTCGTCGGTCAGCATCCGGGCCACCTCGCAGGTGGCATCGACCACCCCGGCAAACCCGATCGCCAGCTCTGGCAGGTGGCGAGCTGACACGCCAGGCACGGAGATGAGGCGGTGCGGTTGGCGGTGCCACCGCCCGCATCATTCCCCTGGCCATCTCCGCCCGGGTGCCAAACCGGAAGGGAGTGGCGTAGGTCGTCAGCGAGTCGTCGTCGCCGAACACGTCCCAGCCCACCTCGGCTGGGGCATTGCAGCCAACGTAGAAGAGAAGGCTCAGGAAGTACGCCTGCGACGCGGTCTCCGGGTCGACGTCGAGACGATCGCACAGGCGGGCGGCGATCACACAGCTTCGTAAACCATGCTCCAGCGGAAAGCCCACGGCCAGGTCGGTCGCCATCGAGATCGCAGCGATGATCTCTGCGGTGCGAACCCCACTCGAGTTTGGGATGGCGGTATCCGCCATCCCACGACCCTACGTGGGAATTTCGGCCCGGGCTAAGTCCTCCAAGCTCGAGTTGCATCGCTCAAGGCGGCGACTTCTTCGGCTGCCAACGAGAAGCTGAGGGCGGCTGCGTTGTTCGTTGCCTGCTTGCCGTTCTTGGCGCCAGGGATGGGCAGCACGATCGGGTTCTCGATGAGCCACCGCATGGCCACCTGACTCGGCGTCTTCGAATATCGATCGCCGATCTCGCGGAGGAGCCCGACCACGGGTTGCATGGCGTCCAGGGCTTTGCGGCGATACCGGGGCAGGACCCGTCGGTAGAACCCGGTGGGGCGATTCTCGGCCGAGTACTTCCCGGTCAGCATTCCCCCGGCGAGCGGGGTGTAGGCGATGAGAGTGACACCGAGCTCACGGCAGGCGTCGAGAACACCGTTGGTCTCCGGTTGTCGGTGCAGAAGCGAGTACTCGACCTGATTGGATGCAAGCGGTACTCCGCGGTCGGCGAGCGCGGCGTGGGCCTGGCGCATCTGTTCCGCCGAGTAGTTGCTGACTCCTACGGCCGTCACCTTCCCTGCTTCGACGGCGTCCGCCATGTGGTTCATCAAGTCCGGGATCGACACCCGTCCCGGGAAATGATGCTGGTAGAGGTCGATGTTGGAGCGTCCCAGCCTGTTCAGGCTCGCCTCCAGCTCGCCCGGGAAATCGTCGGCCTGAAACCGGAGCCCGGACGGGAACTTGCTGGCGATCAGGACGTCTTTGCCCTGCGCCAGCTCGCCCACGCGCAGTTCCGAGGCTCCCCCGCTGTAGAAGGCAGCGGTATCGACCAAGTCGACACCCGCCTCCAGACTCGCCTCGATGGCGCGTTTCTCCTCCTCGTATCCGTGGGCGCCGCCGTAGGCCAGCTTCGCCGGATGGAATCGCGCCAGCCCTCGAGGCTCGCCCCAGGTCATGGCGCCGACTCCAAGACGCGGAACCCTCAGACTGCTGCGACCCAACGTCGTCGGGTGCTCCATCTCGTCACCCCGTCACTCCGGCCTGACTGGCCGTCACCCGAAGCGTAGGGATTTCGGGGCAGGAGTCTCTCAGGTCTCGACCGGGGGCAGCGGTTTGGTGGTTGGCCCGTTGATGATCGCCCCGCTGTACTCGTAGCGGGAGCCGTGGCAGGGACAATCCCAGGTCCGGGCCCGGCTGTTCCAGTCGACGATGCAACCCATGTGTTGGCACCGAGCGGAGAGGGTGAAGGTCGTCCCGTCATCGTGGAGGTATGCCGCCACCTTCTCGCCGTCGACCTCGACCACGGCGCCCTCCCCGGGGCGTAGATCGAAGAACGACCTACTCACGGTCCGCACGATAAGGACATCTGACCCGGCTTCGTGCGCCACCCTGCTGGGCACCGCCCGCTGGATGTATCGCCGGGAGCCGGTCATCCCCTTGTTCCCCACCACCACCAGGTCATAGTCGACGGCGTGTTTCGAGATCTGCACCGCCGGGTTGCCTTTGATCACGATCCGCTCGATTCCGTCACGATCGAGTCGGGCGGCGGTGTCCCGGAGCACGATGTCACCGATCAGCTCGTCACCGACGTAGATCAGGGCGACCTCGGCACCGAGTGCCTGAGCCAGGGCGTCACCGTGACGGGTCGCCTGGTGGGCGGTGAGGGAACCGTCGGTGGCGAGCAGGGCTCGGCGGTAGGTGTGCTCCCGGGTGGGGTCGGAGGTTCTCACCACCAGGATGTCGACTGGTGAGTGATGTGCCACCTGGCTTGGGATGCCACCGATGCTGAACCGGCTGTCCGGTCCCATCCCGTGGTCCCCGATGACCAACAGATCGGCACGGAGCTCGGCCGCGGCGGCGACTATCGACTCGGCGACCTCACCTTCGCGATGCAGGGTCTGCGCCTCGACGCCGAGGGTGCGGGCCCGGTCGGCCGCGGCCCGGAGAACGTCCTCGCCGCTCCCCGTTTCGTCGACATTGATCAGGACCAGCTCCGCTCCGAGTTCGTTGGCGAGCCGGGCCGCGACCTCCTCGGCCACTGCCGAGGTAGGTGAGCCATGTGCCCCGACGATGATCCTGCTGTAGGCGCTCAAAACGGTTTCAGGACCATCAGATAGAGGATGAACAGGAGCGCCACGAACCCGGTGCCTGCGGTGAGGACCGGGTTACCCGAGTTGACGACCCGAGCGAAATCGTCTTGGGAAACGGCAGTCCCGGTTTCCATCAGCTCGAGGATCATCCGGATCCGGCGGAAGTGGCGACGGGCCATGGGGAACATGAGCACCCCGACCCCGATCAGCAGACCCAGTGACAACCAGATCCACCCCTGATCGAACCATTGACCGACCACCCCGGCGCCGATCCCTCCGACCAGCAGAATCAAGGTCGAGACATAGAAAGCGCTGACCGTGGCCGCGCTGAGCTGGAGGACTCCCGCCACCTGCTGCGGCTCACGGATCCGCCTCATCAAGACGGTGGCCGCCATCGAGGTGCCGTGAGCGGCAACGAAGCCCACGACTCCGGCGAGATGGATGAACTTCCACCAGCCGTAGCTCATGCCGGCGAGGCTACGCGGACGGGCGGATTCGGGCTGGGCCGGCG
>CAWJLJ010000018.1:0-15487 GCA_963843585.1 uncultured Acidobacteriota bacterium | reverse complement strand
GCGATGGTCCTGGCAGGGAGCCTCCTCGCTCCCCTGTCCGTCTCGGCGAAGATCGTGGTCCAGGAGGGCTTCGAGGACGAGACGTGGACCGAGGGAATGATCGATGTCCGCTCGCTGGATCTGTCCCGAACGGCGGTCAACGGCGGCGGATTCGTGGGCAACGGCCTCGAGGTTGTGATTCCGGAAGGTGGATTCCGCCAGGCTTGGGGCCATGAACAGGCTGGAGCCGGCTCCCCGGGAGGCCTGGTATCGCTATCACGTCAGGTTGCTCCATTGGAACGCGGCGTTCAAGGGCAAGCTCCCGGGTTGGCCGGGCTCTACTCATCATCGGGTCGTGGCTGCATACCACTAACCGAAAGCAGGCCCGGATGGTCAGCACGCGGCCTCTTCGGCCCACCTGGCACCGAGGGTGCTCCGGCCGGTCAGATCCCGATCGGCACTTACCTCTATCACGTCGACCAGGCGGGCACGTGTGGCGACGACCTCTGGTGGCCGGGGGCTGCTCTCCGACCGGGCGATGGCACTGTGTCGAGGGCCATGTTCGGCTAACGATCCGTCAGCCCACAACGGCGCCTTCCAGGGTTGGCTCGACGGGAAGCTCCGATTCAGCACTGGGGGCATCGCATACCGATCCCCGGGCGAAGCGAACATCAGGATCCGCCACATGTGGCACAACGTCTACTTCGGCGGCGACTGGCCGACGCCCAATCGTCTCGACCTCATCATCGATCAGGTCGCCGTGTCGACGCATGGCCGCGTCGGTTGCATGGACCCGTTCAAGGACGACAACTCGAGCCTCTTCAGGCCCGCCCTCACCGAATTGCATGCCCGAGGGCTCCTCTTCGGATGCGGGTACCGCCTGGCCTGCCCTGACCGAACCATCACGAGAGGTGAGGCGGCCGCCTTCTTCCATCGTGTGATGGGCCTTCCTGCCACCACGAAGGACTTCTTCAGAGACGATGGGAACAGCAGGTTCCAGAATGCGATCAACCGACTCGCTGCCGAAGGCATCGTCAGGGGCTGCGCCCCAAGGGCTTTCTGCCCGGACAGGCTTCTGACCCGGGCCGAGTTCGCTGCGATGACAGTCAGGGCGCTGGGGCTGCCCAGGAACGTGCCCGATGCATTCGCCGACGACAACGGCCATTGGGCGGAGTCGGCGATAGACGCTTTCGACGCAGCGGGGATCACGCGTGGTTGCGCGCCCGACAGTTTCTGCCCGAATCGTCGAGCTGACACGAGGCGAGGCATCCGCCTTCTTCGTCCGTGTCGACGATCTACATGCAACCTCTCGGCCAGGCATCAGCGCCAACGCCTCCGTCCTACCCGCCGCCGGGTGACCCGCCGGTGAAACCGCCCGAGGAGCAGGACTGAGCACCGCTGGAATGCGCCTCCCTGTGATGGCTCTTTCGGTGATGCTCCTCATCCTCCCGCCAGGCGGGACCTTCACAGATGATGACGGGGATACTCACGAAGGCGGCATCGAAGCCATCGCCGCCGTCGGGATCACCACCGGCTGCAATCCACCTGCCAACGACCGGTTCTGCCCCGACTCTTCGGTCACCAGAGGGCAGATGGCTGCATTCATCGCCCGCGCCCGGCAGCTGGCCGCTAGCCGAGAAGACTTCTTCACCGACGACTCGGGTGACGTGTTCGAGCGCTCTATCAACAGCATCGCCGCGGCTGGGATCACGGTGGGATGCAACCCACCAGTGAACAATCATTTCTGTCCCGATAGGCCGATGACCAGGGGGGAGATGGCAGCGATGATGATGCGGGCATTTGCTCTCCCCGCCTCAGGCGGCGATCACTTCGTCGATGACGACGGGAGTGTTTTCGAAAACGCCATCGACCGCGTCGCCCTGGCCGGCATCACCGTCGGCTGCAACCCTCCGGCGAACGATCGCTTCTGCCCGAGCGCCCTGATCACCAGGGGTCAGATGGCCACCTTTCTCACCCGTGCCCTGGGTCTTGCTCCCAACCCGCCCGCCAGCGCGACCCGACCCGGCTCTGACAGTCGTCTCGCGTGAGGGTTGGGGCGCCGTAGTGCCGCGTCTGGCCGAAATGACGCCTCACACCATCGATCGTCTGACCATCCATCACGCCGGGACCCAGACAGGCGTCACCGGGCCGGGCCAGATACGGGGTTGGCAGGACTGGCACATGAAGGGTCAAGGATGGCCGGATCTCGCCTATCACATCGTCGTCGGCGTCGATGGGCGAATCTACGAAGGTCGTGATCCTGCATTTCGAGGAGACACGGGCACCCCATATGACACGACGGGTCACCTCCTCGTCGTCGTGGAGGGCAATTTCGAGGTGGAGCAACCGACGGCTGCGCAGTTGGCGTCGTTGAAGTTGGTACTGGCCTGGGCGTCGGAGCGATACGACGTGACCCCGAACACGATCTCCGGCCATGGCGACCACGCCGCCACGTTGTGCCCGGGACGACATCTGGAGACCCTCATCCATTCCGGCCAACTGGCCGATGAGGTTCAGCGACTGATCGACTCAGGTGGTGTCGATCTCATCTGGCCATGAGATGCTGACCGCGTTTCAGCAGCCGATGCTCACCGGGACCGCCTCCCGGCTCTCCTTGGCGTGATAGCTGGAGCGAACGAGGGGGCCGGATTCGACATGGGGGATACCCAGGCCCTCGCCGATGCGCCTTGTACTCGGCGAACTCGTCGGGGTGGACGTAGCGGTGGATCGGGCGATGCCGGGAGGTGGGCCGGAGGTATTGGCCGATGGTGATGATGTCGATGCCCACCGCACGCATGTCGGCCAAGGCACCCAAGACCTCCTCACGTGTCTCCCCCATCCCCACGATCAGCCCTGACTTGGTGAGCCCGTCGGGGTTCATCTGCTTGGCCCTCCAGAGCAAAGACAGCGAGCGCCCGTAGCTGGCCGACGTCCTGATGTCGCGCTGCAGTCGGAGCACCGTCTCGGTGTTGTGGTTCAGCACCTCGGGCACGGCATCCATGACCGTCTGCAACGCCTCACGGTCGCCCTTGAAGTCTGGGATCAAAACCTCGATCTCTGTTCCGGGCGAGCGCCGCCGGCTCTCGATGGATGGTCTGGGCAAAGATCCCGGCCCCGCCATCGTCGAGGTCATCTCGATTGACCGAAGTGATGACGGCGTGCTTGAGATTCATCTGGTGGATCGCCTCTGCGGCTCGAAACGGCTCGAAGATGTCGAACTCGGTCGGCTTGCCGGTGGTCACGTTGCAGAACCCACAGGCACGAGTGCACTTGTCCCCGAGGATCATCAGGGTCGCTGTCCCCATCCCCCAGCACTCGTAGATGTTGGGGCAGTTGGCCTCCTCACACACGGTGTTGAGCTGGAGCCCGCGCATCATCTTCTTCAGCTCCAGGTAGTCGCCGTCGAGGCGCGCCGTCACCTTCATCCAATCCGGCCTCGGTGGCTCCCCGGGCAGCCGCCCGTTGATGAGGATCGGCTCGGCTGTCCGCTTCTCCTGGCTGAAGGTGCCCGCCTCGACCAGCCGATCGACCTCGAACTCAGAGCGCCGGCCCTGACCCCGGGCGAAAGCACCCAGTTGGGTCTCCGATTCCTCATAACCGAATACCCGCTCGAAGCGAGGAATCAGAACCTCGGTGGCCTCCTCGAGCGTGACCTTTCGCCCCACCAACTCCGACAGCGTCGTGACCGGACGATCCGATATGCCACACGGGTTCATCATCCCGAAATAGGCGAGGTCGGGGTGGAGGTTGAGGGCGAACCCGTGCATCGTCACCCGACGAGCCACCCTGACGCCGATGGCGGCAACCTTCCCCTTCCCCGTCCACACGCCGGTGTAGCCCGGCTCGGCCCAGGCCTCCACGCCGAACTCGGCCAGGGTCTCGATCAAGGTCTGTTCCAGCCGGCGGACGTAAGGGACGATCTGCTTGGGGTCGTCGAGAGTCAGGATCGGGTAGCCCACGAGCTGACCGGGACCGTGGAAGGTGATGTCACCACCGCGATCCACGTGATGCACCTCGACCCCGAGGCCAACCCGGTCGACGAGGAGGTTCGAGCCGTCGCCGTTGCGGCCGATCGTGAACACCGGCGGGTGCTCCATGAGGAGCAGATAGTCGTCTCTGGTCCGGCCGACGACCTTGCCCTCGTGTATGGCGCGCTGCAGGTCCCACCCTTCGGTGTAGGGCAGCCGACCCAGCCAGCGGGTTCGAAGGGTCAAGCCAGCTCCTGCTCCCAGTCCCAGGTCTCGAGGTTCTGCTTGATCCTTTGGAGGAAGAGCACGGCCGTCGAGCCGTCGAAGGCACGATGGTCCCAGCTGAGCCCGAGATACCCGATGTGCCGGATGGCGATCATGTCCTGGCCCTCTGCGTCGGTCACCACCGTCGGGCGCTTGGCGACCGTGTCGGTGGAGAGGATGGCGACGTTTGGAACGTTGATGATGGGCGCCGACATGAAGGAGCCAAATGGGCCGGGATTGGTGATCGTGAAGGTCGAGCCGGTCAGGTCATCGACACCGAGCTTCCCGGCCCGGGCTCGATCCGCCAGCTCTCTGATCGACCGTGCGATCCCCACCAGGCGCAAGCCATCGGCGTTGCGGACTCGGGCCACGACGAGACCCGACTGATCGAGGTCGACAGCGATGCCGAGGTCGACATTCCGATGGAAGACCGATTTCTTCTCCTCGAGGTGGAACGAGCTGTTCACGACAGGGAACGCCCTGAGTGCATCGATCGTGGAACGGGCGATGAAGGGCAGATACGTGAGCGAGAAGCCCTCTGCCGCCTTGAACTGCTCTTTGTGACCCTGACGAACCCGTTCCACCCGCTCGAAATCGACCTCCACCGAAGTCCACACGTGGGCAGCGGTCTGGCGGGCCTTGATCATGTTCTCGGCGGTGCGCACCCTGATCCGGTCGAGCTCGACCTCCTCCGCTCCCTGGTCGCTCGGCGCTGCGGCCGCCGGCTGGGGGGCGGCTGGAGCCGCGGGGGTGGGAGCCGGTTCCGGGGCTGGAGCCGGCTCGGCTGGTGCCTCTTCGGCGGCAGGCGGCCCCGAGGCCAGATACGCCTCGACGTCCTTTCGCGTGATCCTTCCCCCATCGCCGGTGCCGGTCAGTTGGGAGACGTCGACTTCGTTCTCCCTGATGAGCTTGCGCACGACGGGCGAGAGAAGATTGGGCTTCGCCTCGGTCTCGTCGGGCTCGGCGAAGAAGGCATCGACGTCGGGCTCAGAAGGCTCTGACTGCTTCTCCGCCTCGGCTGGGGCCGGCTCGGCAGCCTTCTCTTCCTCGGCCGGAGCTTCCTCTGCCGGGCGGCTCGGCGGCTTCTCTCTGCCGGAGCTTGCCTCTGCCGCGGCCGGCTCGGCGGGCTTCTCCTCCGCTGCCGATGCCTCTTCGGAGGTTTCCGGCTCGGCCGGCTTCTCCTCCGCAGTCGCCGCCGCCTCACCTTCGGCTCCGATCACGACCATTGGCGTGCCCACCGATACCGTGTCACCTTCGTTCACGAGGATCTCGAGGATGGTGCCCGCTGCGGGCGACGGGACTTCGGTGTCGACCTTGTCGGTGGATATCTCGACGAGAACCTCGTCCTCGGCGATCGTGTCGCCTACCTGCTTGGCCCAGCGCAGAATGGTTCCCTCGGTGACCGTCTCACCCAGTTGCGGCATCGATACCGTCGTAGCCAAGGTTGCTCCTCTCAGTGAAGACTGCGGCCGGCGGCGGACATGAGTGTCTCGCCAACCACTTCTGACAAGCTCGGGTGGGCATGGATGAAGGCGGCTGCCTCGTCGGGCAGAGCCTCCCAACCCACTGAATACATGAGTTCGTGAATCAACTCGCCCGCCTGCGGGCCCACCACCGCAGCCCCCACGATGGGGCCGTCCTTCTCCGAGATGACCTTGGCGAAACCCTGGTTGTCGCCGATGATGATCGCCCGACCCACTCCGTTGAATGCGTGCTTCGCCGACACCACCTCCAACCCGCGCTCGGCGGCTTGGGCCTCGGTCAGACCGACCTCGGCCACCTCGGGATGGGTGTAGGTGACCCTGGGGATGGCCTGATAGTTCACCGCTCGGGTCTTACCGGTGCCGATATGAGTGACTGCGGCGATTCCCTCTGCGAACCCCACATGGGCCAGCTGTGGGGTACCGGCCACGATGTCACCCACCGCGTACAGCCCGGGCTGCGCCGTCTGCATCGTGGCGAGGTCCACCTCGACGAAGCCCCGATCCAGCTTTGCGGACACGGTGTCGAGACCGACGTCGTCGGTCCTGGGCCCCCGACCCACCGACACGAGAACGACATCCACCTCGACGCTGTCATCGCCGAACGGCACAACGACGGTCTCACCGACCTTCGGCGCATCGACGCCCACACCAATGTGGAACTTCACGCCGCGCTTCTGCAACTGACGCTGGAGCTGCTTGGACGCCTCGGCGTCAGAGCCCGGGATGATCTGATCCATGACCTCGAAGACATGGACCTCGGTCCCAACGTCGACGAGAAACGAGGCGAACTCGCACCCGATCACTCCTCCACCGACGATGGCAACACGATTCGGGCGCTGCGGCCAATCGAGGGCATGGTCGGAGCTGACGATCTTCTCGCCATCGAAGTCGTAGCCGGGGATCGTGCGTGAATAGGAGCCGCTGGCGAGGATGACTGCCCCGCCTTCGATCGTGCTCTTTCCTTCGTCCGTCTCGACCTCGACTTTGCCCGGCCCGGCGAGACGTCCGTAGCCGGTTACGACTTCAACACCCTTTTTCTTCAAGAGCCCACCGAGCCCTCGCACGAGGCCTTCGACGGTCTGGGTCTTGCGGGCAAGGGCGGCCTCCCAATCCAACGTGGGCTGCTCGGTCACGACCCCGAACTCGGCGGCGTGTGACACGGTGGAGAAGACCTCGGCGATGTAGAGCCACTGCTTCGCGGGTATGCAGCCACGGATGAGACAGGTGCCTCCGGGACGCTCTTCGTCGATGAGCGCTACGGACAATCCGAAGTTCTCTGCATACAGGGCGGCGGCGTAGCCGCCCGGCCCGCCGCCGACTATGACGATGTCGTGCAACCTGTGCCTTTCGGTGGAACTGCTGATCCGAGACTAGTTGTACCCGTGGTTACCCTCCCTGAACCCATGCAGACCCGTTGGCTCCTCATCGCGACGGCTGTTCTCGGCTTCGTGATCGTTGGAGCTGCGGCGATCTGGCTGCTGGTGACCTTCACATGATCGATCGCATCGAGCTGAGCACGACGGACGGGGAGACCCTCGAAGCACGTTGGGACCGCCCCGAGAGCCCGGCTGGAGCCGTGGTGTTCTGCCATCCCCACCCTCAGCAGGGTGGGACGATGATGGCGCCGTTGATGGTCGCCGTGACCACGAGACTGGTGGAACGGGGCTTCTCGGTGTTGCGTTTCAACTTCCGGGGGATCGGTGCATCGACCGGGACACATGACCACGGAAAGGCGGAAGTGCTCGATGTCGCCGCCGCGGTCAAGATCCGCCCAACGAGACCGGGCTGGCCATCCATCTCTCCGGATGGTCCTTCGGGGCGGGCACGGCGCTGCGCTGGCTCGGCGGCCAGCAGGACCCGATCCCGTATGCCGGGATCGCCCCATCGCCGGAGGATCTTCCCGATGACCTGCCCCCAGGGCCAAAGCGGATCGTGGTGGGGACACGCGATCAGGTGGTGGACGTCGAAGAGATCCGGGCCTACGCCGAGCGACTTTCCATCGACCTGGTCCTGACCCCCGGCGACCACTTCTTCCATGGTCGGGGGAAGAAGATCGGGGACCTGGTGGCGCAGGGATTCGAACCTCCCTCAAACCCGGTCTGAGACTGCTACCGGCCGGTACCCCCGGTTCATCGCCTCCACCGGTGTATCAGGAGCGAAAACCTGAACCATGTCCTTCCCGACCAGGCCCTCCTCGTCGACCCGACGGGAGAGCTCGGCGAACTGGTTCTCGTCGTCGCAGTCGTAGAACCGCATCGTGTCCCTGACTCCGACAAATCGGTAGGAGTCGAAACGGGAGAGACGGCTCACTATTCCTCCTCCTCCGTGCCTCCTGCGCCCGTCCTCACCTCGGCCCCACAATTGGGGCAGGTGGCGACGACGATGTCACCGACGATGAAAGTGAAGTCGCATTCGGGGCACTGGATGCGGGGAAGGGGCGCCGGGGGCGGTGGAGGTGGAGGCGGCTGGCCGGTGCCGGCACCGGGGGCCGTGGGATAACCACCCATCTCCGACGGGGCGCCGCCGGCCGCTTCGCGCACAACATTCACCGACCCGCAATTTGGGCAGGCAAAACGCCCTGGTCCCGGGACCTCGAACTGGGTCCGGCAGGAACCGCAACGCACCATCATTCGTCCTCACCTCCATCGGGGTCGACCATCTCGCCTACGGCGCCAATGCGATACAGGTAATCGGCTTCGAGACGGAGGACATCTTCAACGTCGTCGTGAGAGTAGGACACACCGTGCTTGGTGGCGATCTGCTCGGATATGTACTCGATCGACGCCTCGTGGCCGCCGGCGATCGTCTCCACCGGGTTCTTCCGATCATCCTGAGCGAGGCCCTGGAGGTAGAACACCTCCCATTCCAGGATCCTCCGAACATCACCCCGATTCAGCCGGTCGTTGCCTTCTGACTGGAGGCCGGCCTCGACATGCTTCACGGCGTCCTCGACGACATACTCCAGCGGCTCGTAACTGGGTCGTCGGCGCGCCTCCTGCCAGACGACGAGTGCCAAGATCACGAGGAATACACCTGCGAGAAGGGCCACGAGGGCCAACACCGATGCTGACACGGTGAGGAAGGTACCCCGGTCGGGTTAGAAGGCCTCCACCGGAAGGCTCATCACGGACCCGTCCTCGGTCTCGGCAGCGGAGCGCCGTGCCGCGATCTCCGGTGCCGCTAGATCGAGGAACCATCGAGCCGAAGCGACCTTGCCTCGGTAGAAGGGATCGGCCTCGACCTTGGGGTAGGCGATCTCGGCATGGCGCAGCAATTGCCAGGCGATGACCAGCTCGGCCGTAGAGGCAAGCAGCGCGTTGGTGTGCAGACCCACCTTGTAGATCTCATCCGACCTGCCGGCGAGCGAAGCCATGAGGTGCTCGACCATCGCCCCAAGATGACCCTGGAGGTCGTCGAGCATCGTGCCGAGACGCTCCCGCTCGCGAGCGAACGGATCGCCATCGGCCCCGCCCTTGACGAACTCGGTGATCTCTGCGACGAGTCCGGCGATCGTTGCGCCCTGATCCCGCGCGATCTTGCGGAAGAAGAAATCGAGTGACTGGATCCCGGTGGTCCCCTCGTAGATCGTGTCGATCTTGGTGTCCCGGATGTATTGCTCCAAGGGGTAGTCCTGGGTGAACCCGGAGCCGCCGAAAACCTGCAAGGCGTCGGCGAGCTGCTCGTAGGCCTTCTCCGATGAGTAGCCCTTGACGAGCGGCAGCAGCAAGTCGGACCGGCGCTCCCAGTGGTCGTCGTCAGGGTGCAGTCGCGCCTGATCCTGGACCCAAGCCGTGTACATGACCAGGGCGCGCAGGCCCTCGGAGTAGGTCTTCAGGTTCATCAGCATGCGTCTCACGTCGGGGTGATCGATGATCGGGACCCGTGGCGCTGTCTTGTCGGTGGCAAGAGTCAGGTCCGCGCCTTGACGGCGCTCCTTGGCGTACTCCAGGGCATTGAGATAACCAGTGCTCAACGTCCCCATCGACTTGGTGCCGATCATCATCCGGGCACCCTCGATGACCCGGAACATCTGCCGGATCCCATCGTGCTTGTCACCGACCAACCAGCCGATCGCCGGCTCGTCGGCCCCGAAGGTCATCTCGCAGGTGGTCGACCCCTTCAGACCCATCTTCTTCTCGATGTTGGTGGCGACGACGCCATTGCGTGGACCGAGCGATCCGTCCTCGTTGACCAAGAACTTCGGCACCACGAAAAGCGAGAGGCCCTTGGTCCCCGGCACCGATCCTTCGGGGCGGGCGAGGACGAGATGGATGATGTTTTCGGAGGCATCGTGCTCACCGCCGGTGATGAACCTCTTCACACCCTCGATATGCCAGGTGCCGTCGCCCATGTCGATGGCCTTGGTGGAGGCCGAGCCCACGTCGGATCCGGCGTCCGGCTCGGTGAGGATCATCGACCCGGACCACTGCTTGTCGAGCCAGAGACGGGCCAGGTCCTTCTGCTCGTCGTTGCCCTCCTCGAAGAGAACAGTGGCGAATAGGGCGCCACCGGAGTACCAGGACACGGTCGTGTTGGCGGCCAGCTGCATCTCTTGGGTGGCCCAGGCGAGACTGGGCGGGACCGGCATGCCGCCCATGTCGGCGGGGACGGCGAAACGATCCCAACCGCCCTCCTTGTAGGCACGCACTCCGGCCTTGACAGAATCGGGCAGGTGCACCTCGCCGTTCTCGAGTACGAGTGGGATGCGGTCCTGGTCAACGTACGAGGCGGCGAAATCCTCCCGGGCGAGCCGTTCGATCTCGACGAGGATGTCACGTGCCGTTGCCTCGTCGATGTCGGGCCATGGCCCGCTTCCCAGGTAGTCCTGTATCCGGTTGACCTCGAAGAGATTGAACTCGAGGTCCCGGAGATTCGACCTGTAGTGGCTCGCCATTTCCCCTTCCTGATCTTTGAGTGATGACTCTAATTTGAATCAACGCTCAAATAAAGGGGCATGTTCCCCCAGGCAGCCTCGGTCAGAGGGCTAGAGGAGAGATCGCGGTGACGGGCCTCCGAGACGGCCATGCCCCGAGCATGCCTGAAGCGATGTCGAGGGACAAGGAGGTCGCATCCCGAATCGTCGGTCTACCGTTTCCCGGATGCGGTACAAGGCAGGGTTGGAGACGCGGGAGAGGATCCTCGACGCCACCCGATCGCTGGTTGCGGAGAACGGGCTGGACGGGACCACCATCAAGGCCATCTGTGAACAGGCCGGCGTCCTCCCCGGCTCCTTCTACAACCTCTTCGCCTCGAAGGAGCAGGCCATCGTCACGGTGGTCCGCGAGGCAATCGACGCCGTCGACCCTGATCCCGCGCATCAGGGCACCGACACACTGGACGATTTGGTCAGCGCGTATGTCCGGTTTCTCGAGGAATCGCCGGAGCTTTCCCGGGTCTACATCCGCATCGGCGTCTCCGGAGCCGGGTCCAACCCCGAGTTGAGCGGCCGGATGGTGCGCCACCACGAGGCACGAGTCGCCCGCTTCGCCGCAGCCATGAAACGTCAGAGCCCCGAAC
The DNA here is from genome assembly GCA_963843585.1 of uncultured Acidobacteriota bacterium. Classification (GTDB taxonomy): domain Bacteria; phylum Actinomycetota; class Acidimicrobiia; order Spongiisociales; family ZC4RG35; genus JARDZU01. The sequence continues at coordinate 4,275 of CAWJLJ010000018.1, read as the reverse complement.
TGTCCGAGACTTTGGCCGAGAGACGCTCCGAGACCCTGGTGCTAGCCCTCAATGGCATCGCTCTCCATCGGATCATCGACCCGGACTTCGACGTCGCCTGGCATGCCAGGGCACTACTCGAGGACGCGGCGGCGGTTTCCTGACCTGCGGGCGGCGTCGATAGGCTCAGAAGATGGACCTCGCCGTTCAAACCCGTGGCGACTGGGAGCTGATCCTGGATGCGGCGCGCTGGGCGGAGGACCGTGGTCTCGTCGCCATCGCCTTGCCCGATCACTATCTGGAGCGGGGCGATGAGACCGAGCGGCCCGCCTACGACCACCTGGTCCACCTGGCTGCCCTGGCCCGGGAGACCACCAAGATCGAACTGGTCTCACTCCTCTCCCCCGTCACGTTCCGTCATCCGGCGGTGTATTACAAGATGGGCGTGACGCTGGATGAAGTCTCGGCGGGCCGTTTCACCATGGGTATCGGGACAGGCTGGCTCGACGAGGAGTTCACATTGTTCGGACTCCCCTACCCGGACCGAGGCACCCGTTTCGAGATGCTCGACGAATGTCTGGCCTACCTCACGGCCGCGCTCTCCCCGGGCGTTGCAGGCTTCGACGGTGAGCACTACCAGTTGTCTCCGTTCGACCCGCAGCCTCGTCCCCGAAACCTGAGGCTTCTGGTCGGAGGTGGTGGGAGCAAGACGACGCCGACCCTGGCCGGGCGGTATGCCGACGAGTTCAACATCTATGCCTGCACCCCAGAGCAATACGCCGGCAGACGCGACCTAGCCGAGAAGACGGCAGCCGAGGCGGGGCGTGATCCCGGCTCGATCTTGTTCTCGACGGCATGTCCCGCGGTGGCTGCCCGGAAGGAATCCGACTATCGGCGGCTGTTGGCGATGCTCGCCGAGCGGACGAGGTCGACGCCGGAGCACATCGAGCAGGTCTACGAGGAGCGGGGCTACCCCCACGGCTCGGGCTCGAAGGCGGCCGAGATGCTGGACGGCCTCGAGGAGGCCGGCTGCCAGCGCTTCTACCCCCAAATGTTCCTTCGAAATCCTGAGGATTTCGACATCATCCTCGACGCCTACCGGCCCTGATCGTGCCCAACGTCGCCATCCTTGGGACCGGGCTCATCGGTGCATCGGTCGGACTCGCCCTCCGGGAGCAGGGTTGGGGATCGGTCGGCTGGGATCCCTCGCCGGTGGCCCTGGAACTGTCGTCGGCGCGGCACGCCACAGACATCGCAGGCTCGGTCGCCGACGCCGTCGACGGAGCCGACCTGGTCGTCCTCGCCGGACCACTCCACGCCAACCTCGAGACCCTCGCCCGCCTCGAGACCGGAGCGCTGGTCACCGATGTCACCAGTGTCAAGGTGCCCATGCTGGGTGCTGCCCGTAACGGGGTTCGTTTCGTAGGAAGTCATCCCATGGCGGGACGCGAGCATGCCGGGCCCGAGGCGGCGTCCGCGGCTCTCGTTCCGCGGCGCACCGTGGGTGATCTGTGACGACGGCGCTTCCGTTGAGGACGTCGAACGGATGACCACGATCGTTGGATCTACCGGAGCCAATCCGATCGTGATGTCGGCGCGACGGCACGACGAGGTCGTCGCCTCGGTCTCACACCTCCCCTATCTGCTGGCGGTGACGCTGGTCAACACGATCTCGCGCAAGCCCGATGCCGTCGATCTGGTGTCGGGCAGCTTTCGCGACCTGACCCGGGTGGCATCGGCCGAATCGTCGTGGTGGCCGGAGGTCCTCACCTCGAACTCCGAATCGGTGACCTCGGCCATCGACGATCTCGTGGCCAGCCTCGAGGACCTCAGGTCACGGGTCGTCTCCGGCGACATGGATGGTCTGGCCGAGCAGCTGGAGGATGCCCGAGCACGACGCGGAGCGATGGCTCCACCGGTGGCGATGGTCCAGGTGATCCTGCAAGACCGACCGGGTGAGATCGCAGCTGTCGGCCACGCCCTTCAGACCAGCAAGGTCGATGTGCGGGACCTCCAGCTCAGACACGCCGTCCACGGTGGTGGCGGCGTCCTCAGCCTCTCGGTCCGGCCCGGGGAGGCCGAGACGCTGAAGGCGGCCCTGGTCAAGGAGGGATTCACCATCGAGGTCGAGGATTAGCGGTGCTCTTCTCCATCATGACCGAGCCCCAGATGGGTGGCACCTACGACGAGTTGTTGCGGGCGGCGCGCCTCGCCGAATCCGAGGGCCTCTACTTCGTTCGCCCGTTCCGATCATCTCGCCTGGGAGCCGCGAGCCGGCTCCGGACGCGACCGACGCCTTCGCCACCATGGGCGGTCTCGCCCGGGACACAGACACGGTGCGGCTCTGCCGTCCTCGTCACACCGATCACGTTCCGTCACCCGGCCATCATCGCCAAGAACGCGGTGACCATCGATCAGATGTCGGGCGGTCGGTTCGATCTCGGCGTCGGGACCGGCTGGAACGACTTCGAGCACGACGCCCTGGGGATCTCCATTCCCCGAGGACACGGAGAGATGGGCCCGCTTCGAGGATGCCCTCGGCTATCTGGAGGCAGCGTTCGGCGAAGGGCACGGCACACACAGCGGCCAGTTCTACAGCCTCGATCTCGACGTGCGTCCGAAGCCAACGGGCATCCGTCTGATCGTTGGTGGTAGCGGCCCCAGACGCACCCCGACCCTGGCCGGCGACCAGGGCCGACGAGTACAACGTCTTCATGTGCCCGGTCGACGAGGCGAGGGAGAAGATCCAGGTCATGCGAGAGGCGGCCGGCGACCGCAAGGTCGAGGTCACGATGATGGGACCGGTGACTGCGTCGCCGCGACCGACGCCGAGCTGGCCGACCTGATCTCGGCGGCGGCCGGGCGCCGCAACATCACGAGCGACGAGTTGACCTCTCGATGGGAGAAGTCGGGAGTGCTGTTCGGCACCCCACCCCAGTTGAGGGAGAAGATCGCAGCGCCTCGAGGAGGCCGGAGTCGAGCGGTTGTATCTCCAGTGGCTGGATCTCACCGACTACGACGGTCTGGCCCGCATGGTCGAGCTGGTGCGCGGCATGAGCGACCTCCCTGAGGCGAGTCGACGCCTGGCCTCATCCTTGGACGATTTCGAAATGGAGAACCCGCGTCTTCCCGGAGGGTACGAAAACCGCCGAGGATGCGGCGAGAGCCATCGGGTGCCCGGTCGTCGGCCATCGTCAAGTCCCTGGTGTTCGTCCTGATCGGTCCCGATGCCTCCGAGGAGCCCGTCGTTGCCCTGATCCCCGGTGACCTACGACTGGACACCGTGAAACTGGCGGATGCGGCCGGCGTCACCGGCTCGAGACGAGCAACACTCGACGAGGCTCGCGGCAGCGACCGGCTACGCCGCGGGCGGGACACCACCCTTCGGCCATGTCACCCCCCTCCGAGTGTTCGCCGACAACCGACTCCGCCGCAACGACCCGGTGTGGGCGGCCGCCGGCACGCCGACCACCGTGTTCCCCATCTCGATCACCGACCTCGACCGTCTCGCCAAGCCGGTCTGGGAGGATCTGAGCGAGTGACCAATTGCATTTCCCCTATGGGAATAGTGCAAATACCATTGTGGGTGTGAGCGAGACCACTCCCCTCCTTCAGATCGAGGGACTTCGCGCCGGTGTAGGCGACATCGAGATCCTCAAAGGGGTGGACCTAACCGTCGATGAGGGCGAGATTCACGCCCTCATGGGCCCCAACGGGTCGGGGAAGTCGACTCTCGCCAATGTCCTCATGGGTCACCCCATCTACAAGGTGACGGCGGGCCGCATTCTCTACAAGGGCGAGGACATGACCACGGTCAGCGCCAGTCGGAGGGGCGCCGCCGGGATGTTCCTCGCCTTCCAGCACCCGGAGGCGATTCCGGGCGTGTCGGTGATCCAGTTCCTCCGCCAAGCCCTCTCGAATCGCACAGGTGTCGACCTGACGGTCCTCGAACTGCGTCTGAAGGTGATGGACGCCATGAAGGAGCTCGGCATGGAGACATCGTTCGCCGATCGCTACCTCAACGAGGGATTCTCCGGAGGGAGCGAAAGCGAAACGAAGTTCTCCAGATGGCGGTGCTCAAGCCCGACCTCGCCATCATGGACGAGACCGACTCCGGGCTCGACATCGACGCCCTTCGAACCGTCGCCGACGGGGTCAACAAGCTCACCGGCCCTGACCGCGGGTTTCTGATCATCACCCACTATCAGCGTCTGCTCGACTACGTGACTCCTGACCGGGTCCATATCTTCATGGACGGCCGGGTCGGAGAGCGGCGGTCCTGAGCTTGCAGGCCGC
>CAWJLJ010000017.1:0-67237 GCA_963843585.1 uncultured Acidobacteriota bacterium | reverse complement strand
AGACGGATCTTGATCGGGGCATGAACCGAGAGCTCGCCGATCTCGTTGGCCATCAAGGCCTCGTCGAAGTCGGCAAACGACCGGCCGGCGCCCTTGGCCTCTTCGATCAGCTCGGACAGGTAGTAGATCCCGATGACCATGTCCTGGGACGGCGTGACGATCGGGCGCCCGGACGCGGGCGACAACACGTTGTTCGAGCTGAGCATGAGGACTCGGGCCTCGGCCTGCGCCTCCGCCGACAGCGGGAGATGGACGGCCATCTGATCGCCGTCGAAGTCGGCGTTGAAGGCCTCGCAGACCAACGGGTGGATCTGGATCGCCTTGCCCTCGACCAGCACCGGCTCGAATGCCTGGATGCCGAGACGGTGCAGGGTGGGCGCCCGGTTCAGCAGCACCGGGTGCTCCTGGATCACGTCGGACAACACATCCCAGACCTGTGGGCGCTGCCGCTCGACCATCCGCTTCGCTGCCTTGATGTTCTGGGCCAGGTCGAGATCGACCAGTCGCTTCATCACGAAAGGCTTGAACAGCTCGAGAGCCATGATCTTGGGAAGACCGCACTGATGCAGCTTGAGCTGAGGCCCGACCACGATGACCGAGCGGCCCGAGTAGTCGACGCGCTTGCCCAGCAGGTTCTGACGGAACCGTCCCTGCTTGCCCTTGAGCATGTCGGAGAGTGATTTGAGCGGGCGGTTGCCCGGGCCGGTCACCGCACGGCCCCGGCGGCCGTTGTCGAACAGGGCGTCGACGGCCTCCTGGAGCATGCGCTTCTCGTTGTTCACGATGATCTCCGGGGCGCCGAGGTCGAGCAGCCTCTTGAGCCGGTTGTTCCGGTTGATGACCCGGCGATATAGATCGTTCAGGTCGGACGTGGCGAAACGGCCACCATCGAGTTGGACCATCGGCCGGAGGTCGGGCGGGATGACGGGAACGGTCTCGAGGATCATGTCCTCGGGCCGGTTCTCGCCCTCCCAGAAGGGCTTGACCACCTTCATCCGCTGGGTGGCCCGCTGACGTTTCTGTGCCGAGCCGGCATCGAGGTTCGTCTCGAGCGTCGCCATCTCGGTGTCGAGGTCGAGATGGGTGAGCAGGGCCTTGACGGCCTCCGCGCCCATGCCTCCCTCGAAATAGTCGGCGTAGCGGAAGTAGATCTCACGCCACAGCTGCTCGGACTCGACGAGATCCTTGGGCTTGAACTTCCGGAATGTGTCGTACGCGTCCTCGATCAGCTCGATCTCGCGATCGGACCGCTCCTGGCGATCCTTGATCTCCCGCTCGACTTCCTTCTTCCGGGCGTTGATCTCCTGGCTCTTGGCCCCGCCTTCTTCCATGCGCTCCAGCTCGTCCTCGAGAGCCTCGAGACGCACCTGGTGCCATTCGGTGAACTCGGAGCGAACGACTTCGATCTCGTCGCGCATCGCCGCCTCGAGCTCGGGCAGGTCCTTCTGCCGCTTCTCGTCGTCGACGGAGGTGATGATGTAGCTGGCGAAGTAGATGACCTTCTCCAGCTCCTTGGGCGACATGTCGAGCAGATAGCCGAGACGGCTGGGGACACCCTTGAAGAACCAGATGTGGGTGACCGGGGCGGCCAGCTCGATGTGGCCCATGCGCTCACGCCGCACCTTGGAGCGTGTCACCTCGACACCGCAGCGCTCGCAGATGATCCCCTTGTAGCGGATCCTCTTGTACTTGCCGCAGTAGCACTCCCAGTCCCGCTGGGGACCGAAGATGCGCTCGTCGAACAGACCCTCCTTCTCGGGGCGGAGGGTGCGGTAGTTGATCGTCTCCGGCTTCTTGACCTCGCCGTATGACCAGGCCCTGATCTGGTCGCTGGAGGCGAGGCCGATCTTTATCTCATCGAAAAGTTGCTGCGCCATTATGTCACTCGCTCCGTTCGTGGTAGTTGGTGCGTTATGGGTCGTGGTCGAAAACCATAACCCGAAACTCATTACTCACATCTGGGCGCTCGGGTCGGCTCAGGTCGATGCCGAGGGTCTCCACAGAGCGGTAAGACTCCTCCTCGAGCTCTCTCAGCTCGATCTCCTCACCGGCGGAGAGCATCTCCACGTTGAGGCAGAGGCTCTGCATCTCCTTGACCAACACCCGGAACGACTCCGGGATGCCGGGCTCCGGGATGTTGTCGCCCTTGACGATCGCCTCGTAGACCTTGACCCGGCCCTGGACATCGTCGGACTTGATGGTGAGTAGCTCCTGAAGGGCGTAGGCGGCGCCATAGGCCTCGAGGGCCCACACCTCCATCTCGCCGAACCGCTGACCACCGAACTGGGCCTTACCACCGAGCGGCTGCTGGGTGATCATGCTGTAGGGGCCAGTCGACCTGGCGTGGATCTTCTCGTCCACGAGATGGACCAGCTTCAACATGTAGATGTATCCGACCGTGACCGGGCTGTCGAAGGGCTCGCCAGTGCGGCCATCGATGAGGTAGGCCTTCCCGTCGTCACCGACCAGGCGATCGCCGTCCCGGTTGGGCCGGGCACTCTGGATCACCTGCATGATCTCGTCCTCGCGGGCGCCGTCGAACACCGGCGTCGCCACCTTGGTCCACGGCTTGACGCCGCCGACCGCCGGGCTCTTCCCGTCGAAGGGCTCCCAGCCCTGGGCGGCAGCCCAGCCGAGATGGGTCTCGAGGACCTGTCCGAGATTCATCCGGGAGGGCACACCAAGCGGGGAGAGAATGATGTCGACAGGGGTTCCGTCGGCCAGGAAGGGCATCTCCTCCTCGGGGAGGACCTTGGAGATGACTCCCTTGTTGCCATGACGGCCAGCCAGTTTGTCGCCCTCGGAGATCTTCCTCTGCTGGGCGACATAGATGCGAACCAGCTCGTTGACCCCGGGCGGGAGGTCGTATCCCTCGGCCCGCTTGAAGACCTTCACTGCGATCACCTTGCCGGTCTCGCCATGGGGGACCTTGAGCGACGTGTCACGGACTTCGCGTGCCTTCTCACCGAAGATGGCGCGCAGCAGGCGCTCCTCGGGGGTCAGCTCGGTCTCGCCCTTGGGGGTGACCTTGCCCACCAGATAGTCGCCGGGGCCCACCTCGGCGCCGACGCGGATGATCCCCTCCTCGTCGAGGTTGGCCAGGACCTCCTCGGGGACGTTGGGGATGTCCCTGGTGATCTCCTCCGCACCGAGCTTGGTGTCCCGGGCATCGATCTCGTGCTCCTCGATGTGGATCGAGGTGAGGACGTCGTCCTTGACGAGACGCTCGGAGATGATGATGGCGTCTTCGAAGTTGTGACCCTGCCACGGCATGAACGCAACCAGCAGGTTCCGGCCGAGAGCGAGCTCACCGGTCTCCGTCGAAGGCCCGTCCGCGAGGACATCGCCCACCTTCACCGTGTCGCCCTCGCGAACGAGCGGCTTGTGGTTCATGCAGGTGCCCTGGTTGGAACGGCGAAACTTGTCGAGGACGAAGGTGTGCTTCTTGTTGGTCTCCTTCTCCTTGACGACGATCTCGTCACCGGTGACCTCGACCACTTCGCCATCGACGGGGGAAATGACCATGTCGCCCGAGTCCTGGGCGGCTCGCTGCTCGACTCCGGTCCCGACCAGCGGGGCATCGGCTTTGAGGAGAGGCACCGCCTGACGCTGCATGTTCGAGCCCATCAGGGCGCGGTTGGCATCGTCGTGCTCGAGGAACGGGATGAGAGAAGTCGAGACCGAAACGATCTGCTTCGGGGAGACATCCATGTAGTCGACGTCCTTGGCCGGGATGTACTCGACGTCCCCACCGCCGCCGGCGCGGCGCACCAGCACCTTCGGGTTCTGGAACGTGCTGTCCTCCTTGAGTGGGGCGTTGGCCTGGGCGATGACGAATCGCTCCTCCTCGATGGCGGTCAGGTACTCCACTTTGGTGGTGACCTTGCCCGACTCGACCTTGCGGTACGGAGTCTCGATGAAGCCGAACTCGTTGACCCTGGCGTAGGAGGCGAGGGAGCCGATCAGACCGATGTTCGGGCCCTCTGGCGTCTCGATTGGGCACATCCGCCCGTAGTGGGAGGGGTGGACGTCCCTGACCTCGAACCCGGCCCGCTCACGTGAGAGCCCACCAGGCCCGAGCGCCGAGAGACGGCGACGGTGGGTGAGCCCGGCCAGCGGGTTGGGCTGGTCCATGAACTGCGACAGCTGTGAGGTCCCGAAGAACTCCTTGATCGCGGCGGTGACCGGACGGATGTTGATCAGGCTCTGCGGGGTGATCGCATCCGGGTCCTGGGTCGTCATGCGCTCCCGGACCACTCGCTCGAGACGGGTGAGCCCGACCCGAACCTGGTTCTGGACCAGCTCGCCGACTGTGCGGATGCGCCGGTTGCCGAAGTGGTCGATGTCGTCGGTGTTGACCGCGACCTCGGTTCCGGTGTGCGTCGTCATCGTGGTCTGGCCGGCATGCAGCGCCACCAGGTACTTGATGGCGTCGATGATGTCCTCGTCGCGCAACAGCTGGAGGCCCTCGGCCCGGTAATCGGTCGGGGAGTCCTCCCGGTACTTCTGGCTGATCTTGTAGCGACCGACCCTGGTCAGGTCATACCGCTTCGGGTTGCGGAACAGGGTCTGGATGAGACCGCGGGCCGACTCGACCGTGGTCGGCTCACCAGGACGCAACTTCCGGTAGAGATCGAGCAACGCCTCTTCCTTGGAATGGGCGGTGTCCTTCTCGATGGTGTTCTTGATCGACTCGGCGCCGTCGAACATCGCCAGGATCTCCTCGTCCGTCTCGGCGATGCCGAGCGCCTTGAGGAAGGCCGTGATGTACTGCCGGCGTTTGCGGTCGACCCGGACACCGATGGTGTCCTTCTTGTCCGTGTCGAACTCGAGCCACGCACCGCGACCCGGGATGATCTTGCCCGAGAAGATCTCCCTGTCGGAGGTCTTGTCCGGGGTCTTGTCGAAGTAGATGCCCGGGGAGCGCACCAACTGGGAGACGATGACTCGCTCCGTCCCGTTGATGATGAACACGCCCTTGTCGGTCATGATCGGAAAGTCTCCGAGGAAGACCTGCTGCTCCTTGATCTCACCGGTCTGCCGGTTCATGAACCGGGCGGTGACGAACAAGGGCATTGCGTAGTTGGAATCCCGCTCCTTGGCCTCCTCGAGACTCATCTGAGGCTCGCCGAAGCGATGGTCGGTCAGCTCGAGGGCGAGTGAGCCGGTGAAGTCCTCGATGGGGCTGATCTCTTCGAAGATCTCGCGGAAACCCTCGTCGAGGAACCACTTGAAGGATTCGTGTTGGACTGCGAGGAGGTCGGGAAGAGGTAGTACTTCGGGGATTTTTCCAAATGAGAAGCGCTCAGCAACGCGCGAAACCAAGGGGGGCCTCCTGAGGGATCCGGATCAGGTCTAAGTAACGCAGACAAGGCATGCTAACAGACGCGTCAGCATGCCTCCAATTGAAATCTTAAGTTGTCGAAACCGACCGCATCCAGATTCTGTTGCGGCCATCCCGGACCCGTAGGTCGGTGGTCAGCATACAGCGGCGCCGAGAAGACCGTCAAGGGTATGAGTGGTGGGTGGTGAATGGTGGGTCGTGGGTCCACTTTCCAAGTCCTGATGGCCTCGTACCATGACCGGGCACCTTGGCCAAGCATGCTGCTCCGCTCTCCATCTTCTCCTGGGCGTTCCTGGCGCTCGGTTTGATCATGTTCGCCCTGGCCGGCGTGGGATGGTCCCAACACGTGTCCAATGATGGTGTGGTCGTGGCGAACAACGTGAGCTACGCCGGCGAGCCAATGGAAGGCGTCACCCCGGCCGGCGTCGAGTCGGCGGTGGCCGATCGCTCCTCTGAGATCCTCGACCGGCAGGTCATGATCGATTACGGGGAGGGTGAGCTCGCCGTCCCCCTCGGGACCATCGGCTTCTCCTACGACCAGCAGGCCACAGCAGCCGCCGTTCTTGCCGCCCGACACGAGGGCTCGGTGTGGCGGCAGTTCTCGTCATGGGCCGTTGGCGGGGTAGCGACCGACGAAATCGAGGAGCAGTGGGCCTTCGACCCGGATCAGGCACGAGAGGCGCTCGACGATCACCCCGGGCTCACTCCGGTCGTGGTCACCGAGCCGAAGGTCGAGCCCGACGGCGGTGGCCAACTCGTCTTGATCCCCGGGGTCATCGGGACCGAGGCCAACATCGACTCGATAGTCGATCAGCTCGGTGAAGTGGACCTCATCGCTCCTCCAGACCGCCTCGACATCGATGTGGAGGAGATCCACCCCACCGTGTCTGACGAGATCGCCGGGGAGACCGTCGAGCGGCTCAATGGCCTGACCGGTGAGGGGGTCGACATCTCGGTGGACGGCAAGACCGCGACACTGAGCCCTGCCGTCCTGCAGTCTCATCTCCGCTTCGATATCGGCGGTGGCGAGATCGGCGTCGCCTTCGACAGCGACGCGCTTCATGCCACGCTCGAGAACACCATCGTCGGACCGGTGGGCAGCTTCGTCGAGCCAACGTTCACCGTGACCGACGATGTCCCCGCCGTCCTCACCCCGGGCGAGCCACCCCCGGTCTGCTGCGAGGCCGGAGTGGGCAAGTGGCTCGGCCAGCAGATCCTTTCCGGCTCGAGCGGCCCGTTCGGGCTCCAGTCGCGGCCGACTGTCGACCCCGCCCTGGCCGCCTGGGCCGATGGCAGCCTGATAGTGGAGAAGGTGGGCGAGTTCACCACCCCACACAACTGCTGTGAGACGCGGGTGAGGAACATCCAGCGGATCGCCGACATCGTGCGCGGCGTCTATCTGGTGCCCGGGGAGACAATCTCGCTCAACGAGTACGTCGGTCCCCGCACCGTCGAGAACGGATTCTTCTCCGCCGGCGCCATTCGTCAGGGCCATCTGATCGAAGAGGTCGGAGGCGGCGTGTCCCAGTTCGCCACGACGATCTTCAACGCTGCCTACTTCGCCGGGATGGACTTCGTCGAGTACAGGAGCCACAGCCTCTACTTCTCCCGATACCCCTACGGACGCGAGGCGACGATCTCAAACCCGGCCCCGGACCTGGTGATGACCAATACCACCAACCACCCGATCCTGATCTGGACGTCCTACACGGACGAGTCGATCACCGTCAGCATGTATTCGACCAAGCACATAGAGATCGAAGAGCTCGACCAGCGCACCTCCAGTCGCGGGGCATGCACCCATGTCGAGACCGACCGGCAGCGGACTTACCCCGACGGGAGGGTCGTCGTCGACACCTTCCTCGCCGACTACAGGCCGGCAGAGGGCATCGACTGCAGCGGCAATCCCATCCCCCCACCGCCGACATAGCCCACGCGGGCGCGGCTATCGGATCGGCCAGAGTCGCCCATCTGCCAGAGCGCCGACCGCGGGGTCGTCCCCGTAGCCCAGAGCGTTGACCACGAGCAGGACGATGATGAAGACGATCACCGCGAAGAAGAGACCCATCAGCCAGGCCGGCACCTTCTTCTTCGGGTTCTCTCGTCGACCGGTCTTCATCACGATCATTGTGCCCCGCCGAAGCCGGTTCTCCGATCTCTACGATGCCACCGGTGATCCAGGTGTCATGCCATCCCGGGGAGGACCGTCAACGGTCGTGCCGGTATGAGTAGGCGGGCCGACGAGCACAAGGCGATCATCGGTTGGCGGGAGTGGGTCCAACTGCCCGATCTCGGTGTCGCCGAGATGAAGGTCAAGGTCGACACCGGAGCCGACAACTCATCGCTCCACGCATTCAATCTCGAACGGTTCGAACGCGACGGCACCGAGTACGTTCGCTTCGAGATCCATCCCAAGCAGAGATCGAGGAAGCCTTCCATCCAATGCGAGGCTCCCCTGGCAATGGAGAAGAAGGTGAAGAACCCCGGCGGTCGAAGCGAGCTGCGCCCGGTCATACGCACCAGAGTGCTGGTGGCCGGGGTGGAATTGAACGCGTTGGTCAATCTGACCAGCAGGGACGAGATGGGCTTTCGCATGCTCCTGGGCCGGCGGGCAGTGCGATCCAACTTCGTGATCGACCCCGGGCGCAGTTACCTCGGAGCCCGACCGGGGCGGGAGCCGGAGAACGCATGAAGCTCGCCATCCTCTCCCGCAATTCGGGTCTGTACTCGACCCAGAGGCTCCGAGAAGCCGCACTGCTCCGGGGCCACGAGGTGGCGATAGTCGACTACCTGAGGTGCTACATGGAGATCTCGGCGAGGAAGCCGAAGATCCTGTTTCGGGGGGAGGAGGTCCGGCCCGACGCGGTGGTCCCCCGGATCGGCGCCACCTACACCTTCTATGGGGCGGCGGTGGTGCTCCAGTTCGAAATGGCGGGCGTATTCACCCTGAACGACTCGCAGGCGATCAGCCGGTCCCGGGACAAGCTGCGCTCGCTCCAACTCCTCTCACGTGCCGGTGTCGGGCTCCCCACGACGAGCTTTGCCCATTCCACCCAGGACATCGACGGACTGCTCGAGGTCGTGGGCGGCCCACCGGTGGTTGTCAAGTTGCTGGAGGGCACACAGGGATTGGGTGTGGTCCTGGCCGAGACGAGGAAGGCTGCCGACTCGGTGATCTCGGCCTTCCGTCAACTCGACGCCAACATCCTGGTCCAGGAGTACGTCAAGGAGGCGGGTGGCGCCGACATCAGGGCGTTCGTCGTCGGAGGCAAGGTCGTCGCCGCCATGAAACGACAGGGGCCTCCCGGTGAATTCAGGTCGAACCTCCATCGGGGGGGCCACGCCGAATCGATCAAGCTGTCGCCGGCAGAGCGGGCCACCGCGGTGCGGGCGGCGAAGACGATGGGGTTGAACGTCGCCGGGGTCGACCTGCTCCAGTCGGACGCCGGGCCGATGGTGCTCGAGGTCAATTCCTCGCCCGGCCTGGAAGGGATCGAGACGGCGAGCGGCATCGACATCGCCGATGCGATCATCGAATTCATCGAGGACCATGCCGACCACGAGCCGGCGGCCCGAACCGGCCGTGGTTGACCCCCGCAACGATCCGATAACGATCGGCAAGGTCACAGTCCCTCCGGGGCGGAAGATGAGGGTCGAGCTCCCCTTCGCCCACCTTCCCGCCGGCACGGAGGCCTCGCTCCCAATCGCGGTGATCAACGGGCGCACGTCCGGGCCCAACGTTTGGGTGTCGGGTGGCATACACGGCGACGAGATCAATGGAGTCGAAGTCGTCCGCAAGGTGATGAGGGCCCTCGACGCCAAGAACCTTGCGCGGCGCCGTCATCGCGGTGCCGATCGTGAACCCGCTCGGATTCATGGTCCGCTCCCGATATGTCCCCGATCGCCGCGACCTCAATCGCGTCTTCCCCGGCTCCGCCCGCGGCTCGACCGCGTCGCGTCTGGCCCATCTCTTCATGACGGAAGTCGTGGCGCATTGTTCGGTCGGGATCGATTGCCATACGGCCTCGAACCATCGGACCAATCTTCCCCAGCTTCGAGCAGACATCGATGATCCGGAGACCCTCGAGCTGGCGCGGGCATTCGGCGCCCCGTTCACGATCAAGGCCCGGGTGCGTGATGGCTCACTCCGGCAGGCAGCCGCCGAACAGGGAATCAAGATGCTCCTCTACGAAGCGGGCCAGGCGGATCGAACCGACGAGGATTCGATCTCGATGGGCTTCGAGGGAGTCATGCGCACACTTCGCTCGATGGGGATGGTCGACATGAGACTTCCCAGGCCCGGCGCGACCACATTGGTGCGGAGGACTCGATGGATGAGGGCACGGCGTGGCGGGCTCGTCGAGATCTCGCCGAAGCTCGGTGACCGTGTCGAAGCGGGTGATGAGGTCGCCCGGATCTCGGACGCATTCGGCGTCAGACCGACTCGGGTCAAGACGACGACTTCGGGTTGGGTGATCGCCCGCAACCTCAACCCACTGGTCAACCCGGGCGACCCGCTGCTCCATGTCGCCGCTGAGCACGGGCCTGACGTCGACGAGCCCGCGGAGAGGCGTAGGAAGTAATACGCCCTAGGAGGCTTGTTCGATCTCTTCGATCCAGCGGCGGCGGATCGAGCGGCGCTCCTTGGGGGTGTGACCTCCCCACACGCCTTCGCTCTGATTGGTCTCGATGGCCCAGGTCAGGCACTCAGACGCGACCGGGCAGGTGGCACAGACCGCCTTGGCCCGGGCGATGGCGGACAGGTCCTCGGCATCGGGGAAGAACGACACCTCATCGATGACGTCGAGACATGCCGCATCCTCCCGCCATGTCGAGAACCTCACATCGAAGGTCACAGGGCTAACCATCTCTGAACTCCCGTAAACGCAACATCAAGGCTTTTCGTTCCCGTTGGGACCGCGATGCCAAACAGGGTTCGGAGCCGGACCGGTGGCGGATTGGGGCGGATTCAGTCGAACGGATAGGGCTCGGGGACCGCGCCCGGACCGAGGCGCCCCAATTCAGCCCGGGCAACCGACCTGCGGTGGACCTCGTCTGGCCCATCGGCGATCTGGAGCCAGCGTCCCATCGAATAGAACCGTGCCAGCGGGAAGTCTCCGGTGAAGCCGGCGGCCCCGAAGAGCTGGATGGCACGATCGGCGATTTCGGTGAGAAGGGCCGGCGTCACCACCTTGATCGCGGCGATCTCGGTGCGCGCCGCCTTGGCTCCCACTTCGTCGATCATCCACGCCGTCTTGAGGACGAGCAGACGGGCCTGCTCGATCCGGATCCGGGCGTCGGCGATCCACTCCTGGATCACCCCCTGCTCGGACAGGGGGCGCCCGAAGGCGGTGCGAGCCTGGGACCGCTGCACCATCAGGTCGAGGCACCGCTCAGCGGCGCCGATGGCCCGCATGCAGTGGTGGATCCGTCCCGGGCCGAGCCTGGCCTGGGCGATAGCGAACCCGCCACCCTGCTCGCCGAGGAGGTTGGCGACCGGGACTCTCACGTCGTCGAATCGGATCTGCGGGTGCCCTCCCCGATCCTGATAGCCGAAGACCGTCGGCTCGCGCTCCACCTCCACGCCGGGACTGTCCATCGGGACGAGCACCATCGACTGACGACGGTGCGGCTCGGCATCGGGGTCGGTGACTCCCATCACGATCGACACCTTGCACCGGGTCGAGGCGGCGCCCGAGCTGAACCACTTCCGACCGGTGATCCGGTACACGTCTCCCTCGCGGACGATCCGGGTGCGGATGTTGGTGGCGTCCGAGCTGGCGACATCGGGCTCGGTCATCGAGAAGCAGGACCGGAACTCGCCATCGAGCAACGGCGCGAGCCAGGTCTCCTTCTGCTCAGGGGTGCCGAACAGGTGGAGGATCTCCATGTTCCCGGTGTCGGGTGCCGAGCAGTTGATGGCCTCGGGTGCGATCTCGGGGCTCCGACCTGTGATCTCGGCGAGCGGGGCGTACTCGAGAACACTGAGACCGGCTCCGAGCTCGGAATCGGGGAGGAAGAGATTCCACAGCCCGCGGCTGCGGGCCTCGGCCTTCAGCTCCTCGAT
Organism: uncultured Acidobacteriota bacterium; assembly: GCA_963843585.1. Taxonomy (GTDB): domain Bacteria; phylum Actinomycetota; class Acidimicrobiia; order Spongiisociales; family ZC4RG35; genus JARDZU01. The sequence goes on along the minus strand of CAWJLJ010000017.1, from coordinate 55,826 downwards.
CACAGCCGGGTGATGATGGGGGTTGCCCGACTCCTCCATCTCCCGCTGGTACACGTCCTCAGCCGGGTAGACCGCCTCCTCCATGAATGTCAGCAGACGCGTCCGCAGCTCCTCGACCCGCTGGCTGTAGGCGAACTCCATCGTGGCGGGAAGCTACTTGCCCGCTAGTGCTCGGGCTCGGCCTGTGGCTCAGGCCCCGGCTTTGGCTGCGGCTCGAGATCGGCGTCGGGCACCGGTGCCTGGTCGGGCGGAGCATCGGCGTCGCCGGGCGGGTGATCGAAGGTCATCTGCGGGATCGGAGCGGGAGGCCGCCTCTGACCACCTCTGCCCCGGGTCAGCTCCCCCATCAGCAGCCATCCTGCGAGGAGAGCGAGGAAGATCCGCTGGTTCCAGAGCGCCCATGCGAGTGCGCCCACAGCCGTGATGAAGAACACGACGTTGGCTATGAGCTCCGCCCTGGAGGGAATCACCTTCTGGAGGAGAGAGGTGAAGAGATGGCCGCCGTCGAGGGGTCGGATGGGGAGCCAGTTGAGCAATCCCCAGAGGACGTTGACGACGATCAAGTTGCGGACGACGAATCCGGTCACCTCGAAGTAAGGCCCGGTGAAGCGGTCGAACAACCACACAAGGCCGCCGAAGACGACCCCGACTCCCGACCCGGCCGCCGCCACCAGGGCCCGCTGCCCCGGGCCCAGCTCCTTGTCGGGCACCGACCAACTGGTGAGCCCGCCGATGCCATTGAGCTCGATCTCGACTTCGGCGCCGTAGGAGCGTGCAGTGAGCGCGTGGCCGAGCTCGTGGATGAGGATCGAGACGAACACGATCGCCACCCAGGCGACCAGGTAGATGATCGGGCTCCTGCTGGTGAACCCGATCAAGGCTGCGATGACGAGAAAGGAGGGGCGAATCGTCACCGGGATCCCGAACAGCCGAAAGGTGGGCATGGCCCCATGATGGCCCACCTTGCGAGTCTTCGGGACAAAGAGCGTGGTTACGCTCGGCTGATGAACGACGATCTACGAGCCAAGGTGGCCGCCGACCTCCCCCGACTCACCGGGCTACTCGGCGACCTGGTCAGACTTCCCTCGGTCAGCGCCCTCGGGTACGACCAGACCAAGGTGCACGAGGCGGCGGAAACGATCGTCGGGATGCTCGATCGGGCCGGGTTCGAGGACGCCCAACTACTGGAGGCGGACGGAGGCAACCCGGCGGTGTTCGCCCAGATCCCCGCGCCGGCAGGTGCTCCCACACTTCTTCTCTACGCCCACTACGACGTCCAACCTCCAGGGCCATCCGACGAGTGGTCCACCGATCCGTTCGAGCCCGTCGAGCGCGAGGGCCGGCTCTACGGAAGGGGCGCCGCCGACGACAAGGGTGGGATAGTGATGCATCTCGGGGCGGTCGCGGCCCACGACGGCCGGCCGCCGGTTGGCGTCCAGATCTTCTTCGAGGGAGAGGAAGAGGCCGGGTCATCAAGCCTCGCCGGGCATCCTCGAGCGCTACTCGAGTCTTCTCACCCCGGACATAATCGTCATCGGCGACGGCGGGAACTGGTCGGTCGGGGTGCCCGCATTCGTCACGTCGTTGCGAGGGATCGCCGGCGTCTCGTTCGAGTTGCGCACCCTGAAGAAGGCGGTCCATTCGGGATCGTTCGGCGGCGTGTTCCCCGATGCGCTGACCGCCATGATCCGTCTGCTGGCAACTCTCCACGACGACAAGGGCAATGTGGCGATCCCCGGTCTCGTCAGCGAGGAGGTCGGAGGCATCGACGTGCCCGAGCAGATGGCCCGTGAGCTCGCAGGGACTGTGGACGGCCTGGAGCAGATCGGCACCGGGACGATCCCTTCCCGCATTTGGACCCGGCCCGCCGTGTCGGTCCTCGCCCTCGATGCGCCCCCGGTGTCGGAGGCCATCAACCAGCTGGTCCCCGTGGCAAGGGCAAAGGTCAGTCTGCGAACAGCTCCCGGTCAGGACACCAATGCCGCACTCGAAGCGCTGAAGAAGCATCTCGAGGAGCACGCCCCGTGGGGGACCAAGGTGGAATTCTTCCACGAGGAGGTGGGCGACGCCACGAGCCTCGACATGGACACCTTCGCGGTCGAGGCCTGGTCTGCTGCCTTCAAAGAGGCCTTCGGGAACGAGCCGGTCCACATGGGGGCCGGAGGCTCCATCCCATTCATCTCCACCTTCTCCGAGATCTACCCGGGCGTCCCGATCCTGGTGATCGGGACCAGTGACCCCACCAGCGCCTATCACGCCCCCAACGAGAGCCAGGATCTGGCCGATCTGGGTAAGGCGGTGCTCGCCGAGGCGATCGCCTTCAGGTTGATTGCCCAAGCATCAACGTGACCCGGCGAATCCGTTCTGCCGCCATGCCTCGTACACCACCACCGCCGTCGAGTTGGAGAGGTTGAGCGAGCGGACGCCGGGCAGCATCGGGAGACGCAGACGCTCCGTCACCCACTCCAGCTCCTTGACCTCGTCGGGAAGGCCGACCGACTCCGGGCCAAACATGAGGCAATCACCCGGGCGGTAGTCGACTTCGGTGAAGAGCACGTCGGCATCGACGGTGTAGGCAAACACCCGGTCCGGCCGGCGGGCGGCGCGCCAGCTCTCCAGGTCGTCGTGGACGCTGACACTCGCCTTCTCCCGATAGTCCATGCCGGCCCGGCGCAGCTTGGCGTCGTCCATGTCGAAGCCGAGTGGGGAGATGAGATGGAGATGGCATCCGGTGACGGCGGCGAGACGCATGGCGTTGCCCGTGTTGGGAGGTATCTCCGGCCGGTAGAAGACTATGTCAAACATTTTGGGTCGAACACGTCAGCGCAGATCGAAGAGGCGCAGCTCGGTGTCTTCGATGTCGCGCAGACCGTCGTAGTCGACCTCGAGCGCGACGATCCCCCGTGACTCGGCCAGCACCCGAGCCTGCGGGGTGATCAGCTGGGCGACGAACATCCCGCGCACCGGCCCCAGCCGCGGGTCCTGACCCAATCGCTCCAGGTAGCGGGTGAGTTGCTCCACCCCATCGATCTCGCCTCTCCGCTTCACCTCGACGGCCACCACGCGCCCTTCGTCGTCGGCGCAGAGGAGATCGACCGGTCCGATGTCGGTGGGGTACTCGCGACGGATCAGGCTGAGCCCATCTCCCAGCACCCAGGGCCGAGCGGCGAGCAGCTCCTGGAGATGGGCCTCGACGCCGTCTTTCTGCAAGCCGGGATCGTCACCCAGGGCGTGGGTCACGTCCTCCAGCACTTCGGAGATGGCGATCACCAGCTTCTCCCCCTTGCCGTTTGTCACCTCCCATCGGTCCTCGTAGGTCTCGACGACGTTGGGAGAGACCATCCAGTTGAGCGGTTTGGAGGCGTTCCCGTCAGAGTGGATGGCGAGGGTTCCATCTGCCTTGATCATGATCAGCCGCACCGCCTCCGGGAGATGGGCGGTGACCCGGCCGGAGTAGTCGACCGTGCAGCGGGCGATGACCAGTCTCAAACGTGGGCGAGGGTACCGGTGCGATGGATCCTGCCGGCGACGACCGCGCACACGAAGAAGAGGCTCGCCAGGACCACCCAGCCCGGGGTGTAGCTCCCGAGCCGATCGACGGACAGACCCATCAGCGGGGCGCCAATACCGATTCCGGTCAGGAAGCCGAGCATCGCCAGACCCGTGCCGCGACCCACCAACTCAGGCAACGAGTAGTCCATCACTGCCAGCATCCCGACCGCGTTCCAGGCGACGGCTCCAGATCCAATCAGCAAGGCCGCCGGTATCAGAACCCACGAGGGCAAGGTCCCCGCCGAAGCCAAGGCGAGAAGCAGCGCGGCGACGGCCGACTGCGCCGCCAACAGGCGGAGCGTCCGACCGTGTCCCAGCCATCGCTCCGAGGCCGACCCCCAGGTGATCCGGGCGATGACGCCGACCAAGCCGACACCGGCGATGAGGAGGCCCGCTTGAGCCACGGTCCAACCCTGACTCTCCTCAGCGAACAGCGGGAGGAACGTCGTCGTGGCCGAGACTCCCAAGCCGATGAGCGTGCCATAGACCGCAATCCACTTGACCGCCGTGGGGATGGGTGAAACGGGAGCCCCCTCGATCCTGGGTGCCCTCTCGACCTCGGGGCGTCGCCACATCCCCACCAGCCCGACCGCCGGGAAGACCAGGAAAGAGGCAAAGGCCAGCCGCCAGTTGGTGGCGGCGGAGAGGGCCGGAAGCAGAAGGCCCCCCAGAAACGCGGCCATCTGCACCCCGGATTGCTTGATGCCGGTGATCACGCCTCGGGCACCGGCAACGATGTTGTCGACGATGAGGGCGTTGGTGGCGGGGTTGGTCCATCCGTTGGGAACGCCGCTCAGCAGCGCACCGCAGACGAGGACGAAGTAGTTGGGGGCGACGGCGACCAGGACCATGGCGATCATCCCCAGGATCAGCACCCCGATCACGGACCTGACGCTGCCGATCGCGGTCGGTGAAGCGGCCGAAGATCGGAGAGAGCAGGGCTCCTGTGAACCCACTCGCCGAGACCAGGATCCCGATCTGCCATCTGTCCACGCCGAATTCGTCGATCAGGTTGGAGGCGAGAACACCGAACGCGCTCTGACCAAACGTGGCCACACCCATCGCCGTGGCGGTCACAGCGGCCAGGGAGAACCTGCTGAAGGGTCGAGTCGAGGGCTTGGTGATCGACAATTAGTGTCCGATTGTCGATTGGAGGATGCTCATGATGCGAATCCTGGTGGGGACCGAGAAGGGCGCCTATCTGCTCACCGAGTCGGGCTCAGACTGGCACGTCGATGGCCCGATGTTCCCCGGGTGGAAGGTGACCGCCTTCGGCCAGACCACCGGTGGCGCTCGTGTCGCCGCCACTGGCAGCAACTGGTTCGGCGTCGGGGTGCACCACAGCGAGAACCTGCTCGATTGGAAGCCGAGCGACTCGCCTCCGACCTGGCCCGAGGGGTCGGACCGAAAGATGGAGCAGATCTGGACCTTTCACAACGAGGGCGACCGCCTCCTCGCCGGCGTCGCTCAAGCGGGTCTCTTCTCATCCGACGACGGGGGCATGAGCTGGGACCCGGTGACGAGCCTCAACGAGCACCGCACCCGGGACCAGTGGTCTCCAGGGGCGGGTGGTCTCTGTGCCCATCGCATCCTCTCCGGCAACGGAAGCATGTGGGTCGGCATCTCCGCCGTCGGCGTCTTCAGGTCAGACGACGAGGGCGCCACCTGGGTGCCGAAGAACGACGGGATTCCCTCGGTCGACACCGCCGAGGGCGGAGAGCGACCGGAGGTGGGCTATTGCGTCCATGGTCTGGCCCACGATCCGGACGAGCCGGACCACATGTGGCGCCAGGACCATCAGGGGGTGTTCCGTTCCACCGACGGCGGGGACAACTGGGAGCGGATCGAGGACGGGCTGCCGGCCGGGTTCGGGTTCGTCATGTGGCGGCATCCCGACACGGGGCGTCTCCTGACCATCCCTCTCGAGTCATCGGAGAACAGGGTCCCCGTGGATGGGAAGCTCAGCGTCTACGCCTCGGATGACGACGGTTCCTCGTGGCGGGTCGCCGGCAGTGGCTGGTCGGACGCCCCTCAGTTCACCGGTGTGCTGCGACGGGCTTTCGACGGCGACGGCAATGGTGGATTCTGCTTCGGGACGTCGGGAGGGAAGCTGTGGCTCACCCGTGACCTCGGAGACACCTGGCAGGAATTGAACGCATCCTTCCCCCGGATCGCGGCGGTCAGCATCGTCGCATGAGTGTCACCGTCCGGATCCCTCGCGTCCTGTCCCAGGCGGTGACCAGCGGGGTGCGCCACCAGGCCGAGGGCGAGACACCTGGCCGCGGTGCTCGAGAACCTGTTCTCCCGGGAACCGGGGTTGGAGAACCACCTGCTCGACGAGGACGGGAGGATCAGGCCCCACGTCCTGATATTCGTCGACGCCGCCCGCGCCGATCTGGACACCCCCGTTGGGCCGACCTCGGAGATTCAGGTGCTTCAGGCGGTCAGTGGAGGCTGATCCGGTGGCTGATCTCGCCTTGTGGGTCGGCTGAAGACGAACCAGAGGGCAAACACCCCGACTGCAACGAGGATGATCCTCAGGACCATGTTGTCGATGAGGACGAACGCCGAGAAGGAGAGACTGGCGGTGATGGCGATGGCCGCCACCCATTTCATCCTCATGGTGAGACCACCGCTTCTATAGCCCTTGATGATCTTCCCGTAGACCGGATGGTTGACGAGCCAATCGTGAACCTTCTCCGATGACATCGAGAAGAAGAAGGCGGCGAGGATCACGAAGTCGAACGTGGGGATGCCGGGCAACACGCTCAGGTAGACGAATCCGAGACAGATGACGCCGAGCACGAAGTAGACCCCGCGCAACAGACGGCTGCGCGGTTTCCTGGGCGCGACCGACCGGTCGACACTCTGTGTCACCCCGTCAACATATTGCGGAGGGTTTCTGACGGCGAGTCGGTAACGGGTCATGGGTGGTGGGTGGTGAGTGGTGGGTAGCTACTGCGCCGGACACTAGACCTACCACTCAGACCACACTCAACATGCCCATCGCCACGCCTGAGAAGTACCGGGAGATGCTCGATGCCGCCCGCAACGGGGGATTCGCGCTTCCCGCCATCAACGTCACATCCTCGACCACGATCGTGGCCGCCCTCGAAGGTCTGAGCCAGGCCGGCTCCGACGGGATCCTCCAGGTCTCCTACGGCGGCGGCGAGTTCGCCTCCGGGCAGTCGAACAAGAGCATGGCGGTGGGGGCCATCGCCCTCGCCGAGTTCGCCGGCGTCGTTGCCCAGCAGTACCCGGTGAACGTCGCCCTCCACACCGACCACTGCCCTCCGGACCGCGTCGACGGCTACATCCGGCCATTGCTCGAGGAAAGTCGGCGGCGAAAGGACCAGGGCCGAGACCCGGTGTTTCAGTCACACATGCTCGACGCGTCCGAGTTGCCGATGGAAGAGAATCTGACGCTGGCCAGGGAGCTCCTCGATCTCTGTGCCGAGCTCGACGTCATCCTCGAGCTGGAGATCGGGATCGTGGGCGGAGTCGAAGACGCCACCGATAACGAGGACATCGATCGGGCCAAGCTGTACACCTCTCCCGACGACATGGTCCGGGTCTCGGAAGTACTGGGGACGTTCGACAAGGGCATGTACCTGCTTGCGGCCGTCTTCGGCAACGTGCATGGGGTATACAAGCCGGGGTCGGTGAAACTCGATCCCACCATCCTTCGCGAGGGCCAGGCGGCGGTGGCGGGCCGATTCGGCGACGGCGCCCGGCACTATCTGGTATTCCACGGCGGGTCAGGCTCGAGCGTCGACGAGATCCACGAGACGCTCGGATACGGCGTGATCAAGATGAACATCGACACCGACTGCCAGTTCGCATACACCCGGCCCATCGCCGACCACATGCTGAAGAACTACGACGGGGTCCTCAAAGTCGATGGTGAGGTCGGGGACAAGAAGACCTACGACCCGCGCTCCTACATGAAGAAGGCAGAGGTCGGCATGGCGGCCCGTGTGGTCGAAGCGGCCGAGCAGCTCCTCTCGGCAGGCAAATCGATAGGTTGATGGATCGCAGGCACGAAACCTGGGCCACATCCGATAGGTTCGTCCCGCAGCGATTCGTCGGTCCCTTCGTCCGTTTCACCAGGATCGAGGCGGCATCCGGCCTGGTCCTTCTGGCCGCTGCGATCGTCGCAATGGTCTGGGCCAACTCCCGCTGGTCGGCCACCTATTTCCAGATCCTCGAGACCCCGCTGATCATCGACTTCGGGCCGATTCATTTCGACGAGGACGTCCAGCACGTGATCAACGACGGCCTGATGGCGATCTTCTTCTTCGTCGTCGGGCTCGAGATCAAGCGTCAGGTGGTCCACGGTGACTTGAGCGACCCCAAGACAGCTGCCCTCCCCGTCATGGCCGCCCTCGGCGGCATGATCTTCCCGGCTCTCATCTACATATGGATCAATCTCGATGCCGGTGAGGCGGCGATCCGGGGCTGGGGTGTCCCCATGGCGACCGACATCGCCTTCGCGGTTGGTGTGTTGGCCCTCCTCGGATCCAGGATCCCGAGCGGGGCGCGGTTGTTCCTGCTCACGTTGGCGATCGCCGACGACATCGGGGCCATAACTGTCATCGCCATCTTCTACACCGAGGATCTGGACCTCGGCTACCTCGCCCTGGCCGTCGGCGGACTCTTCTTGGCCGTGCGTGGCCACCCGGGTGGGCATTCGATCGCTCGCCTTCTACGTCCCTCTCGGGGTGATCGTGTGGTTCTTCACGTTCGAGTCCGGGGTTCACGCCACGCTCGCCGGCGTCGCCCTGGGCTTCCTCACTCCGGCCCGGCCGATGTACCCGTCAGACGAGTTCGACCGGCGTGCCCGGGCCATCCTCGACTCCTTCCCGAACGAGCCCGACACACCAGAGGATCAGGAGCATGCCGATCACGAGGCCCTTCTCCTGAGCGATATCTCGTCGGAAGCCGTCGCACCCCTCAGCCGGCTCGAGTACCGACTCGCGGTGTGGAGCTCGTTCGTGGTGATCCCGCTGTTTGCCCTGGCCAATGCCGGTGTCGACTTCCGCGGCATCGACATCGTCGACGCCCTGACCTCGACTAGTCGCTCTGGGTGTCACCGCCGGTCTGGTGCTTGGCAAGACGATCGGGATCAGCCTCCTCAGCTTCGTCACGGTCAAGACCGGGTTGGGACGGCTCCCCGAGGGAACCAGTTGGCTGCACATCGTCGGTCTCGCCGCGGTCAGCGGGATCGGGTTCACGGTCGCCCTCTTCATCGCGGGTCTCGCTTTCAACGACGTCGTGCTCAACGACCTGGCCAAGGTGGGGATCTTCGCCGGCTCTCTCCTGGCTGGAGCGATCGGCTCCGCTGTGCTCATCCGGGCCCGGCCGGTGGAGCAAGAGTGAGCCGGCCCCCGGAGTCCTTCACTTGTGTGGATTGTGGCGGGATGGCACATCTCATCTCCTTTCTCCCTGAGGACACCGATCCAGAGCCCGGGTCGTCACTGGCCTACCGGTGCGCCGACTGCATGGAGCGTTTCGACGTGGTCTGGGAAGAGGACTTCGAGGACGAACCCGAGACGATTTGACCCGTATCCGGGCCGGGGAACCTGAGGTTCGCCGTAAATCGATTTGTGAGTGAGCGCTCACTCATTTAGAATCCGGGACGTGAGTCACAGACTTCGGGCCGAGCCCCTTGCCCCCGACGACCGTCGCAGGGCCATCGTCGAGGCGGTCATCCCCCTCCTCGTCGAGCGCGGGGCGACGGTGACCACCCGTCAGATGGCCGAAGCCGCCGGCATCGCCGAGGGCACCATCTTCCGCGTCTTCCCCGACAAGTCCGCTCTGATCCACGAGGCGGTCCGGGTGAGCATCGACCCCGGTCCGGTCCAGAAGAGCCTGTCCGAGATCTACGCCGATGCTCCGCTCGAGACCCAGTTGGCCGAGGCGGCCCGGATCCTCCTCGAACGATTCGACATCGTCATCACGCTGCTCGGTGTCCTTCGCACCCTCCCCCATTTCGGTATCGAGGGCAAGGCGCCAGGGCCACCTGCCTTCGTAACCGTCGCCAACGGCGCCATCAATCAGTCGCTCGCCCAGATCTTCGATCGACACCGGGATCAGCTGAGGATCGACCCGGCGCGGGCCGCTTCCGCCTTTCGGGGCCTCCTGCTGGCCAATGCCCACCCGACGATGGAGCTCACCGAACGTCTGACGATCGATGAGATCGTCAGCGTCCTGCTCACCGGCATCGTCACTCCGTCCCTGGAGAAGGTGACCTGATGCTGATTCGAATCGTCAAGGAGTACCTGCGCCCGTACAAGAAATGGCTGGGGATCATCGTCGTGATGCAACTGGTCGCCACCATCGCGACCCTGTATCTGCCCAGCCTCAACGCGGACATCATCGACCAGGGTGTGGTGACCGGGGACACCGACTACATCCTTCGGGTTGGAGGCGTGATGCTCGGCATCTCCCTCCTCCAGATCGTCTGCACCATCGTCGCCGTCTACTTCGGGGCGAGGACCGCGATGGGCTTCGGACGGGACCTCCGCTCGAAGATCTTCCACCGGGTCGGTGAGTTCTCGAGCCCGCGAGATGGCCAAGTTCGGCGCGCCTTCGCTCATCACCCGCAACACCAACGACGTCATGCAGGTGCAGACCCTCGTCTTCATGAGCCTGACCATGATGTTGATGGCCCCGATCATGATGGTGGGCGGGATCGTCATGGCGCTGCGCGAGGATGTCGGCCTGTCGTGGCTCGTGGCGGTCGCAGTGCCGGTCCTGGGTGCGGCGATCGGCTTCATCGTCTCCCACATGGTGCCCGGATACCGCTTGATGCAGGCCCGCATCGACACGGTGAACCGGGTCCTCCGTGAGCAGACCTCCGGTATCAGGGTGCTCCGCGCCTTCGTCCGTGAGCCGTTCGAAACCGAGAAGTTCGGCCGGGCCAACACCGAGCTCACCGACGTCTCGTTGGAGGTCGGACGCTGGATGGCGGCCATGTTCCCGGTGTTGATGCTGGTCATGAACGTGTCCAGCGTGGCCGTGCTCTGGTTCGGCGCCATGAGGATCGAATCCGGCGCCATGGAGATCGGAGCCCTCACCGCCTTCCTCTCCTATCTGATCCAGATCCTGTGGTCGGTGATGATGGCCACCTTCATGCTGGTGATGATCCCCCGGGCGGCGGTCAGCTCGGACCGCATCGCCGAGGTGCTCGACACCGACTCGTCGGTCGTGCTTCCCGAGTCCGGTGTGACTGAGGTCGACCGTCACGGAGAGCTCGAGCTGCGCGGAGTCGGGCTCACGTATCCGGGCGCCACCCATCCCGTCCTCGAAGACGTCAGCTTCGTGACCCGGCCCGGCCAGACCACGGCCATCATCGGGTCGACCGGTGCCGGCAAGACGACTCTGCTGACTCTCATCCCGCGTCTGATCGACACCACCGAGGGAACGGTGCTCGTCGACGGCGTGGACGTTCGTGATCTGGACGCCGACACGTTGTGGTCGAAGATCGGTCTCGTCCCCCAGCAGGCATATCTCTTCTCAGGGACTGTTGCCAGCAACCTGAGATACGGAAAGCCCGATGCCACTGACGAGGAGATGTGGACCGCCCTCGAGATCGCCCAGGCCCGGGATTTCGTGGCGGCGATGGAGGGCGGGCTCGAGGCGCCGATTGCACAGGGGGGCACCAATGTCTCCGGAGGCCAGCGTCAGCGGCTCGCCATCGCACGAGCCTTGATCCGCCGTCCCGAGATCTATCTCTTCGACGACTCGTTCTCCGCCCTCGACCTGGCCACGGATGCCCGGCTCCGTCGGGCGCTCAAGCCCTACACCGCTGACTCCACGGTGGTGATCGTCGCCCAACGCGTGTCCACGATCGCCAACGCCGACCAGATCCTCGTTCTGGAGGATGGAGCTGTGGTCGGTCTCGGGACCCACGAGTCGCTCCTGGCGACGTGCCCGACATACGTCGAGATCGTCGAATCGCAGTTGAGAGCCGAGGTGGCCTCATGAGCGATCGGACGATGAAGACCACCGAACGTGTCGTGGCGGGGCCCGGGCCTGGCCGTGGGCCGTTCGGGGGCGGGATGATCGGTCAGAAGTCGATGGATTTCGGTCCGTCGGCGAAGAGACTGCTCGGCCGGCTTCGACCGGAGCGTCCCAAGGTCATCGCCGTGCTCGTCGCCGCAGTGCTCAGCGTCGGTCTGTCCGCGATCGGGCCCAAGGTGTTGGGCCGTGCCACCGACATCATCTTTGCCGGTGCCATCGGCAGGCGGCTCCCAGCGGGGATGACCAAGGCCGAGGCGATCGACGCGGCACGCGCCGCCGGCCAGGGTCAGGCGGCCGACTTGCTGTCTGCGGTAGACGTGGTCCCGGGCCAGGGCATCGACTTTCGCGCTTTGGGGACTGTGCTCCTGGTCGTTCTCGCCATCTATGTCGGCTCGGCCTTGCTCGGCTACCTCCAGGGCTATCTGCTCAACGACGTGGTCCAGCACACCATCTTCAGGATGCGGTCAGAGGTCGAGGACAAGATCAACCGGCTTCCGCTCCGTTATTTCGACCGCCAACCCCGCGGTGAGTTGTTGAGCCGGGTCACCAATGACATCGACAACGTGTCCCAGAGCCTGCAACAGACGATGAGCCAGATGTTGAACTCGGTCCTCACCGTCATCTTCGTGGTCGGGATGATGTTCTACATCTCGCCGACACTGGCGCTGATCGCCCTGGTGACGATCCCGCTCACCATGATCGTTGCCGGGACGGTGATGAAGCGATCGCAGAAGCACTTTGTCGCTCAATGGCGTCGCACCGGAACGCTCAACTCCGAGATCGAGGAGACCTTCACCGGTCACAGCCTGGTCAAGGTGTTCGGCCGCCAGCGCGAGGTTCAGGCGAGCTTCGAGGAGGAGAACGAGGCTCTGTACGAGTCCAGCTTCTCTGCCCAGTTCCTCTCGGGTTTGATCATGCCGATCATGATGTTCATCGGGAACCTGAACTACGTGATCGTCGCCGTGGTCGGCGGCTTACGGGTGGCCAGCGGAACGATGACCCTTGGTGACGTCCAGGCATTCATCCAGTATTCGCGCCAGTTCGCCCAGCCCATCACCCAGATCGCATCGATGATCAACCTCCTCCAGTCGGGGGTGGCGTCGGCGGAGCGAGTGTTCGAGCTGCTCGATGCCGATGAGGAGATCCCCGACGACCATCAGCCGGTCATGGTCGAGGACCCGCATGGGCGGGTCGCCTTCGAGCAAGTGTCGTTCCGCTACGACGAGGACCGGCCGCTGATCGAGGATCTCTCCTTGAAGGTCGAGCCCGGGCAGACGGTGGCGATCGTCGGGCCGACCGGCGCCGGCAAGACCACCCTCGTCAATCTGATCATGCGGTTCTACGAGTTGGACTCGGGGCGGATCACCCTCGATGACATCGACATCGCAGACATGCGCCGGGCGGACCTCCGTTCCGAGATCGGAATGGTGTTGCAGGACACGTGGCTGTTCCGGGGGACGATCCGAGAGAACATCGCCTACGGGCGCCCCGATGCCACCGAGGAAGAGATCCTCGAGGCGGCGCGTGCCACCTTCGTCGATCGCTTCGTTCACAGCCTTCCCGATGGCTACGACACGATGATCGACGACGAGGGGAGCAATGTGAGTGCCGGCGAGAAGCAGCTCATCACCATTGCCCGTGCCTTCCTCGCCGACCCAGCGCTCCTGATCCTGGACGAGGCCACGAGCTCGGTCGACACCCGCACCGAGGCCCTGCTCCAGCACGCCATGGCCGCCTTGCGCACCGACCGCACCAGCTTCGTCATCGCCCACCGACTGTCGACCATCCGCGACGCGGATCTCATCCTGGTGATGGAGGATGGGCGCATCGTCGAGCAAGGCAACCACGACGAGCTGATTGCTCTCGACGGCGCCTACGCCGCCCTCTACAACTCCCAGTTCACCGGGGCCGACGAGGAGCCCGAGGCGGCGGAGCTTACCTGAGGAGGTACGGCCCATGGCCGTTCCGGGACATAGAAGCAAATCCAGCTCATTCCAATTCGAAAGGGCCACATATGGCCCTGACCTCAGGTACGCGGTATCAATCCGCCCAGCGGTGAACCCGGATCGAGTCGGGGTCGAAGCCGACCGATGGCACAGAAGTCTTCGAATTGGGCACGGGGCACCCCCATCCACTCGAGATCGGCCAGCGACTCCTCGATCGGCACGTCCAGGCGAAGGGTGGTCAGCTCGCGGAAGAGATGCACCGCCTCCTGATTTTCCCGGAGCACGGCTGCGAGCTTGTCGCCGCTGCGCACCGTGACCTCCCAGTCGGCAGCCGATTCGGGGATCAACTCCAGACGGGGATAGCGGGAGAGCACAGTCGCCGCCGACTTCGCCCCCCATCCCGGCAGACCCGGCACCCCGTCGGCGGTGTCACCGACCAGGGCCAGATAGTCGGGTATCGACTCAGGATGGATCCCGAATTTCTCCACCACCGCCGCCTCGTCGAGGATCTTCTGCTCCCGCCGGTTGTAAGTGACGATCCGCTCCCCTATCACCAACTGGTTCAGGTCCTTGTCCGGCGTGGCGATGACCACCTGCTCTACGTCCTCGACCCATCGGATTGCCGCGGTGGCGATGGCATCGTCTGCCTCGAACTCGATGTTTCGCCACACCGACGACTCCGATTGCCTCCAGGGCGATCTCGGCGATGGGGAACTGGGCGAGCAGGTCGGGATCCATGCCCGCAGACGACTTGTAGGCCGGAAACATGACGTTGCGAAATGACTCGATCACAGTGTCGAAACTCGCTCCCAGATGTGTGACACCCGGCTCACGGAGCAGGGCGAGTGTCGATTCCACGATCCCGAGAGTCGCCTTGAGATCGGCCCCGTCGGGCCCGATGACCGTGTCCCTGCGCCCGTAGTGGGAGCGAAACAGCTCGTAGGTACCATCGAGAAGGTGGACACGCACCAGCCCGATCCTACGTCGAACGGGGAGACAGACCCCTGGGACGCCGCCTCCGTCGCATGGTCATCCCTGAAGGACCGTCTGTGGAGCGCCTACCGGCAAGCCGCAACCGACGCCGGCCCCACAGAAGAAGAGGTCAAGAAGGCGCTGTCCACCCTGGCCGGCGCCTGGGATCAGGTCGCGGCATCCTTTTCGGCCGCCCTCAGCGACCCCGACACCCGGGCGAGCCTGAAACGGGCAGCTGGATCGTTCGCCGCCGCCCTCGGTACCACCGTCTCCGGTCTCGGCGATGAGATCAGAGGCAGGGATGAGCCCAAAGCACCACCCGCTGATCTCGGCGACTGAGCTGAGCCGGCTCCTCGGCGAGGTGAGGCTGTTCGATCTTCGCTGGTCGCTGACCGCGCCCACCCCCGGTCGGGAGTCCTATGAGCAAGGGCACATACCGGGTGCCGTCTTCGTCGATCTCGACCGCGATCTGGCCGGAAGCGAAGGAGATGGGCGGCATCCACTCCCCCATATCTCAGATTTCGTCGCCACCCTGGGTCGTCTCGGCCTGTCTCCAGATGACGCCGTCGTGGTGTACGACGACCAGAGCGGAGCGGTGGCGGCACGCATGTGGTGGATGCTGGAGTCGATCGGTCATCCAGGCGGAGTCAGGGTCCTCGACGGCGGTCTTCAGGACTGGGTCGGCCACGGCTTCCCCATCGACACCGGCTCGGTCACGCCGGAGCCGGCTGCATACCCTGAGGTGGCCGGGTACACCGGGGTGGTTCGATACGACGACCTGGACGGACGATTCGTCGCCGATCTCAGGTCACCGGAGCGGTACCGGGGAGAGACCGAGCCGATCGACCCCAAGGCGGGGCACATCCCTGGCGCGGTGAACTATCCACTCTCGGGCAATCTCCACGACGGACGATTCAGGGCGAGCAGAGAACTGGCCGAGGCATATCGGGACTTCCCCAAGGATGGGGTCGTTTCGTGTGGCAGCGGGGTGAACGCCTGCCATGGTGCCCTGGCGCTGGTCATCGCCGGTCGGCCCATGCCGGATGTCTACATCGGGTCGTTCTCGGATTGGTCGAGACGTGATCTGCCGGTCTCCACCGGGCCCAAGCCGTGATCTCCCCACGGGCCATCGAAGCAATCGAGTCGTCGGACACCGACGAGTTGCTCCGGATCGTCGACGGGCTCTGCTCCAGCCGGAGCTGGGACGACCTCATCGAGCTCCGGCATCGATGCGCCGAGGCGGTAGGCTAGGGGAAAACAGGTGTGGGGCGTCGAGGAGCACATTCGATATCGCCTCGTCTTCGAGGCCCCGGCTCCGATCGCCGGACCGGTGGTGGCCGAAGGCCAGTCGCGTTTCGCCCTCGGCCCCCTACCTGAGGTTGCGGCCAGCACCAAGACCTGGGTCGAGCTTGGCCCCGCACCTTCCTCCCGGCCCCGAGCGCGACACCGTCGCCGCGGAGAGGGTGGTCCGTGGGGAACTGGTGGATGTCCCGATCCCCGACCTGCCCGCGACCCTCCTGGCCTGGGAACCGGCGTATCCGTCGGCCACCTACAAGAAGGACAAGGTCGAGACGCCCGCCCCACCGATACCCGACACCGCCGAGGTCACCCTGCCCGATGAGGCTGGCACGATCGACGACACCGATTCCCTCGCCGCCCTCGGTGACCTCGTCGAGCCGTGGACCGATCAGTCGAACGGACGATCGCAGACGGCAGCGGTGGAGGGAGACCACCTGGCTGCGATCGCGGCCCTGGGCATGACACGAGCACGGGTCGCCACGATCGACCCTGGCGATGGTCTGGCGTGGATGGCCTGGGCCGCCGTCGTCCGGCGGTGGCACACGGTCGCCGCCGGGGCGCCGCCGCCGGTCGCTATCTGGCCTGGTGGGCGGTCGCGATGCTCACCGACCTGGACTGGCCGGCAGACCCTGAATCCATGGGCAACGCAGTCGCTGGGCTCGGCTGGTATTGGTTCGACGACGGCAGCCCGGAGACGGGGTGGCTGCTCCGTCTTGTCTTGTCCAGCGACGACCTCGGTCTCTCCTGGGCCATCGCCGCCACCGATCAAGTTTGACTACCCCACGCTGACCCGAACGGTGTGCCAGCCGGTGGCGCCGTCGGGCGCAGGCGGACGGAGCTCGTCGGTCTGGACGTCGCCCTCACCATCGGTGGCCCGCACCTGGATTTGGTGGGTCCCGGCCGGGGCTTCCCAGTCGACCACCCATTGCCGCCAGCAATTGTCAGACAAGGGCTCGGCGAGCCGAGCTTCCACCCACTCGGCCTCCTCCCCCAATTTCACTTCCACTTTGGAGATGCCCCGATGCGGCGCCCAAGCCACACCGGCGACCTGTCGCATCCCCGGCGCCACCGACGCACCCTGAGTCGGAGTATCGATCCGGCTCTGAGTCTTGATCGGTGCTTCCTTGGCCCAGCCCCGGGGAATCCAATAGGCGTCGAACTCGTCCCATCCGGTCAGTTCGATCGACGAGAGCCATTTGGTCGCAGAGACGTAGCCGTAGAGACCCGCCACGACCAGACGAGCCGGGAAACCGTGCTCCATCGGCAGTGGCTCGCCGTTCATTCCCACGGCGAGCAGGGCGTCCCGGCCGTCGTAGACGGCTTCGACCGGGAAACCGACCGTGAAATCGTCCACCGAGCGGCCGACCAGCTGCTCTGCGTCATCACGGACTCCCGCCCGATCGAGGACCTCGGTCAGGGGCACACCGAGCCAACGAGCATTTCCGACCAGGTCACCACCGACCTCGTTGGAGACACAGGACAAAGTCACGTCTTTCTCCACCATTGGCATGTCGAGAAGATCGAAGTACGAGATCGAATAGGGGCTGTCGACCCTCCCTTCGATGGAGAGGGACCACTCCTGGATGTCGACTCGGGGGACCCCGAGAAATGCGGTATCGATCCGATAGAAAGTCTCATTGGGCGTGATCACCGAGCTCAGCCCCTCGACCCCGAGCTCGGCTGCTTCGGGGACCGCCGGGAGCGCCTCGGCGGCTGCGGGAAGGGCGACATCGCCACGTCCCGCGGCCGAACGTGTCGCGCGATTCACCAGGCCCGCCCGATGCCGGCGGAGAGCGCCGCTACTCCGAACAGAGAGACCAAGCCAATGACGAAGCCGCGTCGTGAGACGTCCAGCGGGTCATCGCTTTCAGCCGGCGGCACGGAGGGCTCGGCACTCTGCCTGTACAACCACTGCAGTGTCACCAGACCGGTGATCGCCGCCAATCCGGCCGGGATCACCGCGACGCCCAGGGACACACTTGGGTCATTGAGCGCAGCAAGGGAGGCCACGGCGGCGAACCCGATGAACACCGCGGTCGCGATCCCGAAGCGATCACGGGCGAGGACACCCACCAACGCCCCGAGGAGAAGCGTCACCACGACGATCCCGATGAGAAGGACCAGCTTGTCATTGGTGCCGAAGGTGGCGATGGCCCATTCCTTCAGCGCGGTCGGGACCACGTCGATCACCCAGTTGCCCATGCCCTCGATCAGCGAGGGCAGACCGAGCAATCCGGCGGCCAACTCGGAGACCCCGAGAGCGACGGCGGCGGCCACAGCGCCGGACAACGCATCCCGGACCGTCTTCGATCTCACGAGAGACAACTTAGGTCCGACCCGGACAAAGCAACCTAAAGCGGCGAGAAACAAACCATCAAATAGTGTCTGCCCATGGACCTGGTCATCGGCGACGACGGAGTGCCCCGCTGCTGGTGGGGAGCCGAGCCTGAGATCTATCGGGATTACCACGACGACGAGTGGGGCCGGGCGGTCACGGACGACAACCGGCTCTTCGAGAAGATCTGTCTCGAGGGCTTTCAGGCAGGTCTCTCCTGGCTCACGATCCTGCGCAAGCGGGAGAGCTTCAGGGCCGGGTTCGCCGGATTCGACCCTGCCACTGTCGCCGGGTTCGGGGAGGAGGACGTGGCACGACTCCTGGCAGACGCCGGGATCGTCCGCCACCAGGGGAAGATCCGCTCGACGATCAACAATGCGGGCCGCGCCCTCGAGCTAATCGAGGAGCGGGGCTCTCTGGCTGCCTACTTCTGGTCCTGGGCCGGCCCCGAGCCGCCTCCACCGGTCGAGATCCTGTGCCAACGACCGAGGTCTCGACCGCTCTTGTCCAAGGACCTGAAGAAGCGGGGGTGGTCCTTCGTCGGCCCGACAACCGTTTATGCATTCATGCAGGCGATGGGTCTGGTCAACGATCATCTCGACGGGTGTCACGTCCGCGAGGAATGCTCCCGCGCCAGGCGTCATGTCATCAGCACCGCCCTCTAGGTTTCGCATGTGATCGACCGGCCCGCATTCACGATCGGCATCGAAGAGGAATACCTGGTCGTGGACCGCCAGACCAGGGATCTGGTCAAAGACCCGCCTCCTGAGTTGTGGGATTCACTGCGGGAAGTGCTCGGGCCACAGGTGGCCCCTGAGTTCCTCAAAGCTCAGATCGAGGTGGGCACGAAGGTCTGCGCCAAGCTGTCCGAGGCCCGCGACGATCTCTCCGGCCTCCGCCGTGACCTCTCAGGCGTGGTCGACGGAATATGGGGCTGCGATCATCGCCGCCTCGACCCACCCGTTCGCCAACTGGATGGAACAGGAACCGACCGAGCAGCCCAGATATCAGCGCATCGCCGCCGACTACCAGGTCGTCGCTCGCCAGATGGTCATCTGCGGGATGCACGTGCATGTGGGGATCGAGGACGAGCACCTGCGCATCGACCTGATGAATCAGATCCGCTACATGCTCCCCCACATCTTCGCCCTGAGCACCTCTTCTCCATTCTGGGCCGGGACCGACACCGGGCTCCTCGCCTACCGCCCCATCATCTTCAAGAACATGCCCCGGACCGGGGTGCCCGAGGAGTTCGAGTCCTGGGGTGAGTACGAGCGAACCGTCAACATCCTGGTGGAAGCCGGGATCATCGAGGACGCCACCAAGCTGTGGTGGGACATCCGGCCCTCCGCCCGCTACCCGACCCTGGAGATGAGGGTCAGCGACGTCTGCACCCGGCTCGACGACGCCATGACCGTGGCGGCCTTCTACCTGTGCCTGCTCGGGTTTCTGTTCCGGCTTCGACGGCGCAACCAGAGATGGCGTGTCTATTCGCCCTTCCTCATCTCGGAGAACATGTGGCGGGCGCAGCGCTACGGGACGGACGGTTCCCTGATCGACTTCGGTCGCGGCGAGCTTGTCCCGATCGCCGACCTCGTCGAAGAGATCATCGAGATGCTGGCCCAAGACGCCCTCGAATTCGACGTCATCGAAGAGTTGCGACACATGCGCACGATCATCAGCGAGGGAACCAGTGCCCATCGCCAGCTCGCCGTCCATAGGGCCGCCGTGGATGCCGGAGCGGGTGAGCAGGAGGCCTTGGAGGCGGTGGTCGACCATCTCATCGACGACACGATGCACGGTCTATGACGGAATATCAGGTCGACCCGGCGACACTCGCTCTCCGCATATCAGGTCTCCTCCCCGAAGACGGCTCACATATTCGTCAAGTCCTCTTCGACGAGATCGAGACCCGGCTGCCACGCGATCCCGAGGCACGGATCAACATCCAGCTGTCCGAGCTGAATCCCGGCCGCACCGCGTCGTGGCATGTCCACAACGGGATCGTCTACTTCGTGTTGCTCCGGGGAATCGTGTCCCTGCAGTACGAGGGACGAACCGAGCACTATTCGGCGGGAGACGTCTACACCGAGCCGATCGGAGTCGTGCACCGAGCCCACAATCCCCATCCCGACATCGCGGCCGCGCTGATCGGGTTCTGGGTGACTGCCGCCGAGCGCCCTCACATCACCGAAGTGTCGGCACCGGCGTGGGAGCCGACCGGGGAGCCGCACCCGGGTTTGAGCTGACCGCCCGGGTCAGACTTCGGCGGGGATCCCCGAAGGCGTGCCTACAGGCTCCATCGGGATCAAGCGGGTGAAGTACAGGGCCAGCACGACGAACAACGGCCAGCACGGAGAGACTCGCTCGGAGGCCGTTGATCCGCGCCTGCTCGTTCTCTGCGACGATGGCCTCGGCCACGCTCGACGAAACACCGGCATCAGTCGAGCGCCGACTCGAGCTGAGCATCGGAGACAAATGGGATTCCTGCGGCGAGCTCGACCTCGGCTCCAGATGACACCTCGGGGGGAACATCCGGGTTGTCCTGTATCCCCTGAACGAACGCCGTGGTCAGGGCGGCAATCAAGATCGAGCCGGCGAGCGCCGTGCCCAGAGATGCTCCCAGATTGGTCATGGTGTTCTGGAGACCACCGACTTCGCCTGTCTCTTTGTCGGGGACAGCCGACACAGTCACCGCCCCCAGCTGTGAGGCCAACGCACCGACACCCAGTCCGGTGAGGAGCATGGGCACCGCGACGATCTCCGGCCCGACGCCCACCTCGAGGGCGGCGATGAGGGATACGACCCCGGCGAGAAGTGCGATCAATCCCCACCGCACGACGGTGCGCGGCGCCGCCTGTGGCCGGTACTTGGGGATGGCGACCGCAGTGAGCAAGAGCGCCACCGAGAGAGGCAGCAATCGCACTCCCGTCTCCAGGGCAGTCAGGCCGAGCGCGACCGAGAGGAAGAGCGGGACTGTGAAGAAGATGCCGGCCTGAATCATGAACTGGAAGAAGAACATCGTCAGGCCCCCATTGAGCTGGGCGTTTCGGAGCATCTCGATCCTTCACCAGTGGTTCCCGCCCGCTGGCCACGACCCTCGCCTCCCAGGCAAAGAAGATCCTGATGATGAGGGCCCCGGCCAGGATGAACCACACGGTCGGCGAAATCCCGAGCCATTCCGGGCCACCGGCTTTCGGCTGGATCCAGCCCCACTCGCCGGAGCGAAGCACGCCGTAGACAGCCAGACCGAGCCCGGCCGCAGTGAGGGCGGCACCGACCAGGTCCAACCGGTGCTTGGCCTCGGGTGGCGCGTCCTGGATCCTTCGGGTGAGCATGAGGATCGCGGCCACCACCACGACCTCGCCTGCGAACACATATCTCCAGGTCCAATTTGTCGTGACGAAGCCGCCGATCAGGGGTCCCGCGGCAACTGCGATGGCGCCGGCCGAGGCCACGAGGCCATAGGCACGGGGCCGCCCCTCAGGAGGGAAATTCGATGCCACCAGCGCCACGATCGCCGGCATGATCAGCGCCGCCCCGATGCCCTCCAGGAACGACCAGCCGATGATGAGGACGGTGAGGGTGGGAGCCAGCGAAGTCGTCAGCGAGCCCGCGCCGTAGATGACGCAGCCGATCATGAACGCCCGCCTCCGACCGATCAGACTGCCGATCTTCCCGCCCGTGATCATGAGGGTCGCCATCACCAGGGTGTAGAGAGTTATCGCGGTCTGGATCCCGGTAACCGTGGTGCCTAGATCCTCGGCCACCTGGGCAATGGAGACGTTCATCACCGAGCTGTCGAGGGTCATGAGGAACTGACCCGACGCCAGCGTCAGGAGGACGATCCCGGCCGCGCTCTTGGTCCTGTCCGTCATCTAATCGACGTGCCCAACGTAGGTGCCGCGTGAATCGGCGAATCGGTTCGTAGGACAGTCCTCCACAGGTCCACACTGTACGGATGCTCCCCGCCGCACCTCGGTCACGTTCGAGGAAAAGTCGATTAGATCGCTGCTATAAATCGTGATGTGGGAGCTGTTGGCGACAGACAAGTCATGCTCGCAGACGAGGTCGACAGCGACCGATTGATCGCAACATTCCTCGATCTCGTCGCGATCGACAGCCCCACCGGGCACGAAGAGGAGATCGGCAAGGAGCTGTCGGCGAGATTCACCGCCCTCGGTTGCACCGTATCCATGGACGACATCGGGAACCTGGTCGCCGTCCTCCCCGGCACCCGGCCAGACACCGTGCTGCTCTCGACGCACATGGACACGGCCGGGACCGACACCGGGATCCGCCCGATCATCGAAGACGGGATCATCAAGACCGATGGGACGACCATCCTCGGCGCAGATGACAAGTCCGGCATTGCTGGATGTCTCGAGCTGCTGACGATCCTCGAATCCAATCCCGAGGTGGAGCATCCGACTCTCGAGTTCGTCATCTCCGTTGGCGAGGAGAGTGGGCTGCTCGGATCCCGCCAAATGGACCTGAGCCGTCTGAACTCGACCTATGGGTTCGTGTTCGACACCGCAGGCGATATCGGTGCCATCACCTATTGGACGCCGACCTCCGTGTACATCACAGCAACGGTTCACGGGAAGAAGGCCCACGCCGGCGTCGAGCCCGAGAAGGGCATCAACGCGGTGAAGGTGGCCGCCGAGGCGATCGCCGCGATGCCACTCGGTCGCATCGACGAGGAGACAGTGGCCAACATCGGGACCATCACGGGTGGCGAGGCGCGCAACATCGTGCCCGGCGAGGTCACCCTCCAGGGCATGGCACGAAGCCACGACCAGGAAAAGCTCGACGCGCAGCTGGACGCCATGCGTTCCGCGCTGACCGAGGCTGCCGACCGTCACGGGGCGACCCTGGACTTCGAGGCCGAGGAGATCTACCGGACCTACCACATCGCACGAATCCGAGCGCCCCTACCGCGAGGCGGCCCGGGCGATCAGGTCACTGGGGCTCGAGGTGATTCCACGAAAGAGCGGCGGCGGGACAGATGGCAACTTCTTCAACGCCCACGGAATAGCCTGTGTCGCCATGGCCACCGGCATGGTCGATGAGCACGCCGCCAGCGAGCACATTGCCATCGATGACATGGTCATGGCGTGCAAAATCCTCGTGACCATCGTCACCCAGGAACCGGAATGAAGGGAGCGGCACGATGACCGGACTCCGCCGACGAGCATGGGTGGTCGCCGCGACCGCGCTCGCCCTGACGCTCGCAGCATGCGGCAACGCCCAGGAGCGGAATCTCTGCCGGCAGTACGAGGACCTGCAGGCAGCGGTGGCCGAGGTGGAGACACTGGACCCGGAGACAGCCACGGCGGCTGACGCCCTGGAGCTCGTCGAGAACGTCATGGTCCAGTTGGATCAGTTCCAGGCTGCGGCGGATGGCCTCTACGACCAGGCGGTCTCGAACCTGAATTTCGCCCTGACCGAGTTGAGACAGGTGACCTTCGATCTCGGTGACGAAGGCCTCGAAGTGGCCCAGCCACTCATGCAGGATTCACTGGACGCTTCGGTCACGGCGTACAACGCCCTCCAAGAACGACTCGACGTCGTCTGCGGCACGGACTGACCCGAAAGGAAAGCAAATTGGACATCACATTCATCCTCGAGGCGGTGGTGGTCCTCGGCGCCATCGTCATGGGCACCCGTGCCGGAGGAGTGGGGATCGGCGTTTGGGGCGGCCTTGGTGTAGCCGTCCTGGTCTTCGTCTTCGGAGAGGCGCCGGGAGAGCCGCCGATCTCGGCCCTGCTGATCATCCTCGCCGTGGTGACCGCGGCAGCGCTGATGCAGGTGGCCGGCGGGGTCGACTGGATGGTCAAGATCGCCGCCGGTGTCATCCAGCGTCACCCCAAGCAGATCACGCTGATCGCCCCGCTGACCGCGTTTCTCTTCACGGTGGGGGCGGGGACGAGCAACATCCTCTATCCCGCTCCTGCCGGTGATCTACGACGTCTCCTATCAGAACGGCATCCGGCCCTCACGTCCACTGACGGTGACGGTCGTGCAGTCCGGGATGTCCCTGGCCGCGTCGCCTGTCTCGGCGGCGATGGCGGCGATGGTGACCCTGACCGCGGTCGAGCCATACAACTTCGACCTGGCGCAGATCCTGTCGATCACATTCCCGGCGGGAGTGATCGGAATCATCGTCACCGCCCTGGTCGTGGGGCGGATGGGCAAGGACATCGATGACGATCCGGAGATTCAGGCCAAGATCGCCTCTGGCGAGCTGGCCCGACCCGAGACGCTCCGGCGAGAAGATCGAGTTGACTTCCACCAAGGAAGGGCGCAACGCGGGGATCATCTTCCTCCTCGGCGTGCTCGCCATCGTCATCCTTGGCCTGTTCCCCGATCTGCGGCCCGCTTTCGAGATCGAAGGGGAACTGGTCACCATCGACATGACCACGACGATCGAGCTGGTCATGTTCACGGTCGGTGTCCTCATCATCCTGATATCGAAGCCAGACGTGAGCGAGGTCCCCGGGGCCTCGGTGTTCAAGGCGGGAATGGTCTCGGCCATCGCCCTGTTCGGCATCGCCTGGCTCACGGCGACCTTCATCGCAGCTCATGAGGAGTTCATCGTCACCACCATCGGTGGTTGGGTCAATCAGGCGGTGTGGATCTTCGCCCTCGCCGTGTTCCTGGTCGCAGCACTGACTACGAGCCAGTCGACAGCAACCCGAACCATCGTTCCGATCGGTCTGGCCGCGGGATTGGCCCCTGGTCTGGTCACCGGTATGTGGGGTGGTGCCTTGGGTGGCGTCTACACCCTGCCCGCCAACGGCACCCAGATCGCGGCCGCCAACTTCGACCTCACCGGGTCGACGAAGTTGGGAACGAAGTTGTTGGACCACAGCTTCTTCGTCCCGATGCTGATCATGACGGTGGTATCTGTCGTGGTCGGTGCCCTGATCGGGGTGATCTTCTACTGATCCCGAAGTCGTGATGACCGAATCTGAGAAGCCCGCCCGGTGGCATGACCGTTCGCGGGGCGGCGTCTCTCGGCATCGGCGCCATGGTTGGCGCCGGCATCTTCGCCCTGCTCGGCGAGGCGGGGGCGGTTGCAGGCGCCGCCACCTGGCTCTCCTTCTTCTGGGTGGGGTGATCGCGACCCTTCTTGGCTACGTGGTTGCCAAGCTCGGGGCTCGCTATCCGTCCTCGGGCGGGCTGGTCACCTTCCTAACCCAGGGATTCGGAGTCGGGCATCTCGTCGGGACCTTTGCCTGGCTCCTCTATTTCGCCGCGATCATCATCACCGCGATGGTGGCGGTGTCGTTCGGCAGCTATGCCGTTGCCCTGTTCATCGGCGAAAGTGCGAGCGCCACCGCGGCGAATCTCTTCACCGCAGGTGTGATCGTGGTGGTTGCCGCGGTCCAGATCCTGGGTGCCGATGCGATCAGCAAGATCCAGTCGTTGGTCGTGGTGATCCTGCTGGCTGTGTTCGCGGTCTTCATCGCAGTCACGCTCGGAGAGATGGACACCGAGCTGCTCTCCCCCTCCCTCTACCCCCCGGCGTTCGACATCGTCTCCAGCATCGCTCTCACCTTCTTCGCCTACCTGGGGTTCGCTGTCATCAGCTATGCCGGAGAGGATCTGCCCGACCCAGCCCGCAACCTCCCCAAAGCCACCTACATCGCCCTCGGGATCACCACCGCCCTGTACATCCTGATCTCGCTAGGAGTGTTCGGGACCCTCACCGTCGATCAGGTGATCGGCTACGGGGAGACCGCCCTGGCCGAGGCGGCGCGACCGGTGCTCGGAGACGCCGGGTTCGCCATGATGGCGATCGCCGCCCTCCTCGCCACGTTCACCTCGGTGAATGCCAATGTCTACGGGGTGGTCGGCCTCACCTCTGCCCTCGCCCGCAGCGGCCAGTTCCCTCCGAAGTTCGCCCACCCGGGACGATTCGGGAGCACCATGGGCATGGGTGTCTCCTCGATTCTCGTCCTCCTCCTCGCCCTGCTCGTAGATCTGACCGCGATCGCCTCGCTGGGTAGCGTCGTGGCACTGGTCATCTTCCTCATGGTGGCCCTCGCCGGGATGCGGCTCAGGGCTGAGACCGGCTCCAACATCGTGATCATCGTCCTCGGCATCCTGTCCACGGCCGTCGTCCTCCTGGTGTTCGGGATCCAGACCTGGCAAACCGCACCGGAGACGTTCGTCGCCATGATCGTGGTCCTCGGTCTCGCCGTCGTGCTCGAGCTCGTCTGGAGCGCGGTGTTTCGTCGCCGGCAGACCACTCCTGCAACGGAGTAGAAATCCGGTATCGACCGGTACGAAAGACGACCTACAGGAGACGAAGATGCTGACCACTGAAGAAGTTCGATCCCGGGCGAAGGCCCTGATGCCCGGTCTCACCGAAGATCTCAAGGATCTGGTGAGCCACGCCTCGTGCTCGTTCCCGGGTTATCCGGAGGAACCGGTTCACGACATGCGCCGAGCATCGATGGAGCTACTCGAGAAGCATGGGGCCGAGGTTCGTGAGCTCGACCTCGGCGAGGGAAAGCCCGCCATCTACGGCGACATGCCGGGGCCTGAGGGCGCCCCCACCGTCCTCTTGTACGCCCACTACGACGTGCAGCCCGCACCGGTCGAGGCCGGATGGGACACCGATCCCTGGAAAGCCGAGCTCAAGGACGGTCGCCTCTACGGACGCGGGGCGGCGGACGACAAGAGCGGCGTGATCATCCATGCCGGGACCCTCGGGGTCTTCCAAGGGGACCTCCCCGTCAATCTCCGCATCCTCATCGAGGGCGAGGAGGAGACGGTCAGCCACATCGGGCCCTATGTCGACGCCCATCCCGAGCTCTTTCAAGCGGATACGTATGTGATCGCCGACATGGGCAACCCGGCGGCAGGTGTGCCGGCGGTGACCACCACCCTTCGCGGCAATGTGGTCGTGGTGGTCAAGGTGAGTGCCCTCCACCACCCGGCGCACTCCGGTCTCTTCGGCGGGGCGGCACCGGACGCCCTTCTCGCCTTGATCAAGATCCTGTCATCACTCCACGACGACGCCGGCGACACCATCGTCCCCGGCCTGGCCAAGTTCGAGTGGTCGGGCAGTGAGATGGATCCCGATGCGTTCCGTGAGGCGGCGGGGATGGTCGACGGAGCGCAGCTGATCGGCTCGGGCACCGTCGGTGCCCGGCTTTGGTCCCGCCCGGCCGCCTCGGTCATCGGGATCGACGCACCCACGGTCAAGGATGCCGCCAACGTCGTGATCCCGGAGGCCGCCGCCAAGATCTCGATGCGGATCCCGCCCGGCGCCGATTCCGAAAATGAAGTAGGTCTGCTCATCGAGCACTTGAAGAACGTGGCGCCGTGGGGTGTGCACGTCGAGGTGGAGAAGATACGGGTCGGCTACCCGTTCGCAGCGAAGATGGACGGTCCTGCTGTCAAGGCGGCGATGGAGGCAATGGCCGCGGCCTACGAGACCGATGCCGGCTTCATGGGGAGCGGCGGTTCGATCCCGCTGGTAGCCCGACTGCAGGGAATCAGCCCGAACGCCGAGGTCATCCTCTGGGGAGCCGAGGACGTCGCCCAGGCGAAGATTCATGCCTCGAACGAGAGCGTGGATCTGAACGAGATCGAACGCTTGATCATTGCGCAGGCCCTGACCTTGCAGACATTGGGAGGGCAAGGCTGACGGCGCCGCCGTCGAAGCATGGCCGTGAGCCATAGTCTGTCGCCATGGCCAATCCAGTACTGACCAAGCAATTCGGGGAGCCGGCCGCGTCCGACGCCGCCCTCCAGACCGCGCCGCCTCCTGCGACCACCGCCACCGGCGAGAAGAGGATGACCATCGGCTCGGTGGCCGCCGCCACCTTCTTCCTGTTGCTGCTGGTCGTGGCGGGGGCGGCCTATGGATGGGCCAACGCGGTGGCAGTGCAACGTTGGTACTGGCTGTTCATCATCGGCCTGCTGGTGCTGGTCTTCGCCACGGTGGCCCGTCCCCGGCTGGCTCCGATCACCGGCATCGTCTACTCGCTGGGACAGGGCGCTCTGGTCGGGTCGATCTCGAAGATCTACGAGACCTTCTACGAGGGCATCGTGTTCCTCGCCCTGACGGCCACCGTTGCGGTGTTCGTCGGGGCCCTGCTCCTCTATGTCTTCCGGATCATCAAGGTGACCCAGAAGACCCGATCGGTGATCATCATCGCCACAGTCGGGATCGGTCTCTTCTATCTCGCCACCTTGCTCCTGTCGATCTTCGGCGTCAACGTGCCACTGGTCACCGGGGTCGGCACCGGCGCCCTCGTGTTCAGCATCTTCGTGGTGATCGTGGCCGCCCTCAACCTCCTCCTCGACTTCTCGGTGATCGAGCACGGCATCGCCACCGGGGCGCCGAGGGCGTTCTCCTGGTTCGCCGCCTTCGGGCTGATGGTCACCATCATCTGGCTCTACATCGAGATTCTGCGGCTGCTCGCCATCGTGTTCGCCCGGAGGGGTTAGGTTCCGGCCGGTGAGCAGACCGGTACGGATCGCAGTCGACCTCCAGCAGCAACACGCCGACTACGCCCAGATCCGCGCTGCCGCGGTGCGGGCAGAGGAGATGGGGGTGGACATCCTCTTCAACTGGGACCATTTCTTTCCCCTGAGCGGCGACCCCGACGGAAAGCATTTCGAGTGCTGGACGATGCTCGCTTCCTTCGCCGAGGTCACAGAAAGGGTCGAGATCGGCCCTCTCGTCTCGGCTGTGGGGTATCGCAATCCCGATCTCCTCGCCGACATGGCCCGGACGGTGGACCACATCTCAGATGGCCGCCTGATCCTGGGGATCGGCGCTGGGTGGTTCGAGCGCGACTACGACGAATACGGCTACGACTTCGGGACGCCGGGAACCCGGCTCAGCGCGCTACGAGATGCACTGCCCCGGATCGAGAACCGCTGGGCGCAACTCAATCCCCCTCCCGTGCGGGAGATCCCGATACTGATCGGTGGTGGTGGCGAACGCCGGACGTTGCGCTACACCGCCCGTCATGCCGACATCTGGCACGGTTTCGGGCGCCCCGATGTGATCCGTCACAAAAACCAGGTGCTGGACGACTGGTGCGCCCGTGAGGGCCGCGACCCGGATGAGATCGAGCGCTCCTCTGGCGCCAACCCGGCCAAGCCCGAATCCGGTGACGGCTACCTCGAGGCCGGGGCCACCCTGCTCACGCTCTCGTTCGACGGCCGGGACGACTACGACCTGGCGCCACTTGGCGAATGGATCGCCTGGCGAGACGAGCGGAATCAGGTCAGGTAGCGGCGGTCCTTGAGCTGACCGCCGCCCGATTCGGCCCAAGCCTCCCGCATCGAGGCGCGCAGACGTGTGGTGTTTCGAATCTGGACGATCAGGCCGGCGACCGCTAGCACCGCGTAGATGGCGAACCACCACCAGTCCTCGTTGAGCCGGTCGGTGGTGGCCGCCGAGTCGAAGTCACTGAGCGAGATGGCGCCGAATATCAACATGATCCCGGTCGTCGCCGCGCTCGCTCCCGCCAGAGCGGAGAGCACGGTGAGCACGATCATGGGCATGTCCCCGACCACGGCGAGGATCGCGAGCAGCACGCCGACCGCCAAGCCGACCAGGACGATCACCCACGACCATGTGATCCCCAGCGCCACCATGAGGGTCGACCCCAGGGCGAATCCGATCGCGCCCATGGCGATGATCACGGAGATCTCGTAGAACACGTAGGCCAGCACCCCGAATACCAGGGCGACGGCCAAGCCCGACCACCCATCCCAGCGCCGATGCCAGGAAGCCCTCGTCGGTGAAATTGTCCACCAGGCCGGCCCCGAGCATGAAGCCGGCAAATGCGCCCCAGATCGGGATGACGACACGCAGCGCGAAGTACCCGGAAAAGCAGAAGACGAGGCCAACGATCAAGGCGAAGATCCCCACCAAGATTTCTTCCAAGACCTACCTCCGTCGGCGCGAAAACACGCTACATCGCCCGCGCTAGGTTCGCCGACCTATGGGTTCTGCGATAGGTGAGATCCTCCCCTTGGCCGTCGGGGTGGCGATCAGCCCGATCCCGATCATCGCAGTCGTTCTCATGCTGTCGACCCCGAAGGGCAAGGGCAACGGTCTTGCCTTCTTGCTCGGCTGGCTGATCGGGCTCGGTTTGGTTGGAGTGATCGTGCTGCTCCTGGCCGATCCGGCCGGCGCCAGCGAGGACGGTGGTCCGGCCACCTGGGTGGGCTGGTTCCTCCTCATCCTCGGTCTGATCGCAGTCCTCATCGGGATCAGATCGTGGCGCAGGCGCCCTCGGGGCGACGAGGAGCCCCCGATGCCGAAGTGGATGTCAGCGATCGATCAGTTCACACCGGGCAGATCACTTGGCCTGGGCTTCCTGCTCGCTGCCCTCAATCCCAAGAACCTGACCCTGACCCTCGCCGCCGCCGCCTCCATCGCTGCCGCCGGGCTGTCCAGCTCCGACTCATACATCGTGCTCGCCGTTTTCGTCGTCATAGGGACCATCGGGCTGGGGATACCGATCGGGGTCTACTTCCTCGGCGGGGACACGGCCGCAGAAACCCTTGCCGGGCTCCGGCATTGGCTGGCGCTCAACAACGCCACGATCATGGCGGTGCTGATGGTCGTGATCGGGGCAAAGTTGATCGGGAGTGGAATGAAGGTGGTCTTCGCTTGATGTCTACGAAAGGAGACCGACATGGCTGAGGAAGCAAGGGGCTCGGTGGAGTTGGCGGCGATCGCCTTCCCGGGGAGCAAGTTCAAAGGAGAGATCATCCCAGCGCTAGCCGATCTGGTCGACTCGGGGGTGGTTGCCATCCTCGATCTGCTGATCATCAGCAAATCCGAGAACGGAGACGTCGTCTCGCTCGAGATCGGCGAGATGGAAGACGGCGGCATGTTCGACGAGCTCGATGGTGACGTGATGGGACTGCTCAGCGCCGAGGACATCGAGACGGCCGGTCAGCTGCTGGAGCCGGGCAATACCGCGGCCCTGATCGTCTGGGAGAACACGTGGGCCCGCAAGCTCATTAGTGCGATTCGCGACGCCGGAGGCGAGCTGCTGGCCCACGACAGACTGGATGCCGAGACCGTGAATGCGGTCATGGCGATGAGTGAGGAGAGCTGACACATGAGAAGAAGAGCAGTGGGCCGGGTTGGCCGGCCAAGCCTGCTGGGGACTGCGGCAAGGACCGCGGTCGTCGCCGGGACCGCAACCGCGGTCGTCGGTGGCATGAGCCATAACCAACAGGAGAAGGCGCAGACCCAAGCGGACGCCGCCGCCTACCAGCAGCAACAACAGCAGGCGGCGATGAACGCGGCGGGCAGCAGGCCCCAGCTCAAGCCGCGCCAGCCGCAGCGCCGGCTGCCGTCGACCCGGTGGCCCAACTGAAGGAGCTCGCTGAGCTGAAGGCCCAGGGAATCCTCACCGAAGAGGAGTTCGCCGCCGAGAAAGCGAAGATCCTGGCCCAGTGACTGGCCAGGGCAGCGAGACTCGAATCGACATCTCCCCGGGCCGGAGAGACCGCGAGGGCATGCGCCGGATCCCTGGGGGTCGTTTCCGCATGGGCTCGGAGGACTTCTACCCCGACGAGCGGCCGGTGCATGAGGTCGTGGTGGACGGCTTCTGGATGGACGAGCACCCGGTGACCAACGCCGAGTTCCGCAAATTCGTCAAGGAGACCGGCTACGTCACCGTCGCCGAGCGACCGCTCGACCCGGCCGACTACCCCGACGCCGACCCGGATCTGCTCGTGCCCGGCTCCCTGGTGTTCCAGAAGACCACGGGCCCGGTCGACCTGAACGACTATCGCAACTGGTGGGCCTACGTTCCCAGCGCCCATTGGCGGCGCCCGGGGGGGCCGGGTACCACGTTCCACGGCCGGGGCGACCACCCGGTAGTCCACATCGCCTGGGAGGACGCCGAGGCCTATGCCCGATGGGTGGGCAAGGACCTGCCCACCGAGGCGGAGTGGGAGTTCGCCTGTCGGGGCGGGCTCGACGGAGCGACCTTCGCCTGGGGCGACGAGCACTTCCCCGATGGCAAGGCCATGGCCAACAGCTGGCAGGGCGAGTTTCCCTGGGAGAACCTGAAGGTCGACGGGTTCGAGGGGACCTCGCCCGTGGGCAGCTTCCCCGCCAATGGCTACGGGCTCTATGACATGACGGGGAACGTCTGGGAATGGACCAGCGACTGGTACACCCGTAGCCACCCGGACCAGGCGGAGCATGCCTGCTGTGTCCCCACCAACCCCCGGGTCACCTCACCGGAGCAGAGCTACAACCCGGGCCAACCCGGCGAGCACATCCCTCGTCGGGTGATCAAAGGCGGGTCGCATCTCTGCGCCCCCAACTACTGCCTGCGCTACCGGCCGGCGGCCCGACAGCCGCAGATGATCGACACCTCGATGTCGCATCTCGGCTTCCGGTGCGTGGTCCGCGACAAGGCGCTCGAACGAAGAAGGAGATACCGCTCATGGCTGACAAACCAAACATCCTCGTCATCTGGGGAGACGACATCGGGATCAGCAACCTGAGCTGTTACAGCCAGGGTCTGATGGGCTACCGAACCCCCAACATCGATCGCCTTGCCGCAGAGGGGATGCTGTTCACCGACTCCTACGGTGAGCAGAGCTGCACCGCCGGGCGCTCCTCCTTCATCACCGGTCAGAGCGTCTACCGGACCGGCTTGAGCAAGGTCGGCTTTCCCGGCATGGACATAGGCCTGCAGGCCGAGGATGTGACCATCGCCGAACTGCTGAAGCCGCTGGGCTACGCCACGGGGCAGTTCGGCAAGAACCACCTCGGCGACCTCAACAAGTACCTTCCCACCGCCCACGGGTTCGACGAGTTCTTCGGCAACCTCTACCACCTCAACGCCGAAGAGGAGCCCGAGACGCCCGATTACCCGAAGAAGGAGGAGTTCCCACGGCTTTACGAGCTGCAGCTTCCACGCGGTGTCATTCACTCCTGGGCGACCGAAGAGGACGACGCCACCGAGGATCCCAAGTACGGGCGCGTTGGCAAGCAACGCATCGAAGACACCGGGCCCCTTACGAAGAAGCGGATGGAAACGATCGACGACGAGACGGTGGGCGCCTGCATCGACTTCATCAAGCGCCAGCACGAGTCCGACACACCGTTTTTCGTGTGGATGAATACCACCCACATGCACCTGCGTACTCACACCAAGCCGGAAAGTCTCGGTCAGGCAGGACGATGGCAGTCCCCCTACCACGACACCATGATCGACCACGACAAGCATGTGGGTCAGCTGCTCGACCTGCTCGACGAGCTGGACCTCGCCGAGAACACGATTGTCATCTACTCCACCGACAACGGCCCTCACATGAACACCTGGCCCGACGCCGGCATGACGCCGTTCCGGAGTGAAAAGAACACCAACTGGGAAGGTGCATTCCGGATTCCCGAGCTGATCCGGTGGCCGGGCAAGATCGAGGCGGGCACCGTTTCCAACGAGATCATCCAGCACCACGACTGGCTGCCCACCTTCGTCGCCGCTGCGGGAGACCCCGACATAGTCGACAAGCTGAAGCAGGGCCACGCCATCGGCGACAAGACTTACAAGGTCCACATCGATGGGTTCAACTTGCTCCCATATCTCACGAGGGAGGTGGAAAAGAGCCCGCGCCAGGGTTTCATCTATTTCTCCGACGATTGTGATGTCCTTGGGATCAGGTACGACAACTGGAAGGTCGTCTTCATGGAGCAGCGCTCGCCGGGAACCTTGGGCCTGTGGGCGGAGCCCTTCACGCCGCTGCGTGTACCCAAGCTGTACAACCTCCGCACCGACCCCTACGAGCGGGCCGACGTCACCTCCAACACCTATTACGACTGGTTCATCGACCGCGACTATCTGGTGTTCTACGGTGGATTCATCGCCACCCAGTTCCTGGAGACGTTCAAGGAGTTTCAGCCCCGTCAGGCCGCCGCCTCCTTCACAATCGATCAGGCCGTAGAAAGACTGCACGCCTTCCTCGGCGGGAGATAGCCGCCGGCATGGGGCCGGACCTGAATTCCTGGAACGACACCCCGACCCGTGCGGCGATCGAGGCATTTGTGTCGTCGGTCACCACCGACGGCCCCGACTTCGTGCCGCCCGAGGAACGCATCGCCGTCTTCGACAACGACGGGACGTTGTGGACCGAGAAGCCGATCCCGATCCAGCTCGACTTCGCCCTCTACCGCATGGCGAAGATGGCGGACGCCGACGCGTCGCTTCGAGGACCAGCAACCGTGGAAGGCGGCCGTTGAGAAGGACATGAAATGGCTCGGCGAAGCGATGGTGAAGCACTATCACGGAGACGACGGGGACCTGAAGCTGCTTGATGGGAGCGGTGCCTCGGACCATCGCCGACCTCAGCATCGACGACTACGACCGAGAGGTGACGACGTTCTTCGAGCAGTCTGAGCACCCGGTCCTGAAGACGGCCTTACCGCGACCTGCGGTTACGCCCCGATGGTCGAGCTGCTCCGCTACCTGGAGGAAAACGGGTTCACCCCGTACATCGCGTCGGGGGGTGATCGGGATTTCATGCGACCGATCGCCGGCCACATCTACGGGATCCCACCCGAGCGGATCATCGGAAGCTCACAGGCCCTCGATTTCCAGGAGCGTGAGGATGGCAACGACGTGCTGTACAAGTCGGAGATGGAGTTCTTCGACGACGGGCCGACCAAGCCGGTCCGGATCTGGAGCCGGATCGGGAGACGTCCAGTCGTGGCCGGAGGCAACTCCAACGGGGACATCCAGATGCTGCGCTTCGCCAACCACCCGAGGCACCCAGCACTGAGGACGCTGCTTCTCCACGACGATGCCGAGCGGGAGTTCGACTACACGGCCGGGGCGGAGGATGCCCTGGCCCGAGCGGCAGAGAAGGGTTGGACCGTCATCAGCATCAAGAACGACTGGTCGCAAGTGTTTGCCGACTGACCCCTGGCCTGGACGTGCGCAGCTTCCTTCTCGCAGTTCGGGCGCGGTGGCGATCACCCCCATAGTGTGAGGATCTCGCCCTGGGGCCCCGAGTAGGTTCGGCGATATGACTGATCCCAACGACCTCGGCCGGCAGAATCTCCCGATCCCCGACCCGCACTGGATCGGCGTCACCACTTACGACGCCAAGGACCCGGATACCAGATTCCCGCCGATCGAACCGGTGAGGCCCCCAGATGGTGCGCCCAATGTCCTCATCGTCCTCCTCGACGACGTCGGGTTCGGAGCGAGCTCGGCCTTCGGCGGGCCTTGCAACACCCCGAACTTCGAACGCCTTGCCGAGCAATGGGCTTGAAGTACACCCGGTTCCACACCACCGCCCTCTGTTCCCCGACCCGGGCCGCTCTGCTCGGCCGGTCGCAACCACCATTCGGTGGGCATGGGCGGGATCACCGAGATCGCAACCTCCGCTCCCGGCTACAACTCGATGCGACCGAGGAACAAGGCCCCGATTGCCGAGATACTGAAGCTCAACGGCTATTCCACTGCCCACTTCGGCAAATGCCACGAGGTCCCGGTCTGGGAGACCAGCCCGATGGGCCCCTTCGACCGTTGGCCGAGCCCGGGAAACGGCTTCGAGCACTTCTACGGGTTCATCGGCGGGGAGACCAACCAGTACTCCCCCGCCATCTATCAGGACACCGTGCCGGTCGAGCCCGACCGCACCCCGGAGGAGGGTTACCACTTCACCGAGGACATGACCGACCACTCCATCGATTGGATCCGCCAGCAGAAGGCCCTGATGCCGGACAAGCCCTTCTTCGTGTACTACGCCCCCGGGGCCACTCATGCCCCGCATCACGTTCCCAAGGAGTGGAGCGACAAATACAAGGGCAAGTTCGACGACGGTTGGGACGCCCAACGCGAGCGAACCCTCGCCAAGCAGAAGGAGCTGGGCGTGGTCCCGGCCGACGCCGAGCTAACCGCTCGGCCCGAGGAGATCCCGGCGTGGGACGACATGCCGGATGACCTGAAGCCGGTGCTGGCCCGTCAGATGGAGGTGTATGCCGGCTTCCTGGAGCACACCGACCACCATATCGGCCGGCTCCTCGACGCCCTCGAGGAGCTCGAGATCCTCGACGACACGCTGATCTACGTGATCATCGGGGACAACGGAGCGTCGGCCGAGGGCACGCCTCGGGGAACCTTCAACGAGTTGCTGGTTCTGAACGGCGCCTCCGCCCTGGAGACGACCGAATTCATGGTCTCCAAGATCGACAAATGGGGCACTCCGGAGGCTTTCAACCACTACGCAGTGGGTTGGGCCCACGCCATGGACACCCCCTACCAGTGGACCAAGCAGGTCGCCTCGCACTGGGGCGGGACCCGGAACGGGACCATCGTCCATTGGCCGAACGGCATCAAGGCCAGGGGTGAGATCCGCAATCAGTTCCACCACGTCATCGATGTTGCTCCCACCATTCTGGAAGCGGCGGGGATCCCTGCACCGACTGTTCGTCAACGGGATCCAACAGGCCCCGCTCGAGGGGTTCGCGATGAACTACTCGTTCGACGACGCTGGAGCAGCCGACACCCACACCACCCAGTACTTCGAGATGTTCGTCAACCGGGGGATCTATCACAACGGGTGGACCGCGGTCACCCGGCACTCGACTCCGTGGGTGATGTCGGAGCCACCCGCAATCGACGACGATGTCTGGGAGCTCTACGGGCCTGACGACTGGACCCAGGCCCATGACCTGGCTGCTGATCACCCCGAGATGCTGGCCCATCTTCAACGTCTTTTCCTCATCGAGGCCGGTAAATGCGACGTGCTCCCGCTCGACGACCGCAGGGTGGAGCGTTTCAACGCGGACCTCGCCGGTCGGCCGCAGCTGATCAGGGGCAACACTCAGATCCTGTTCGGAGGGATGGGCCGACTCAGTGAGAACTCGATCCTGGTGACGAAGAACAAGTCGCATGCCATCACCTGCGAGATCGTTGTACCCGAAGAAGGTGCCAACGGCACCATCGTCTCGATGGGCGGCGCCTTTGGCGGCTGGAGCATTTACACGAAGGACGGCAAGCCGGCCTATTGCTACAACCTGTTCGGGCTGCAGCAGTTCAAGGTCTACGGAAGCGAGCCCATGTCCGCAGGGGAGCATCAAGTCCGGGTCGAGTTCACCTATGACGGTGGGGGATTGGGCAAGGGTGGGACGGCCGCGCTGTTCGTCGACGGGAGCCATGTCGGTGAGGGGCGGGTCGACGCCACGGTGCCCATGGCGTTCTCCGCCGACGAGACCACGGACGTCGGCACCGACACCGCCACCCCGGTCACCGATGACCTCACTCCCAAGGAGGTCCACTTCACCGGCCGGGTGAAATGGGTTCAGATCGACCTCGGTGAGGACGCGGAAGATGCCGACCACTTGATCTCACCGGAGGAGCGCTACCGGATCGCCATGGCCCGACAGTAGGTCGGTCAGACCTCCTCGCCCTCGAGTGTCAGGTGTAGCTTCGAACGTCGAATCCGCTGGACCTGAGGAGGAAGGCATGGCACACAGGGAAGAAGAGCCACCGCCCATCTCCGGGTACAGAGTTGGCAGCCGGGATCGGCGTCATGTTCGCCGCCACCCTGATGATCGTGGGCGGGATCATGCAGGCATTCCAGGCAATTTCCGCCATTGCCAATGACGAGTTCTTCGTGACGCTCCCCAACTACGTCGTGACCCTCGACGTGTCGACTTGGGGTTGGATCCACCTCGTCTTCGGCATTCTCGTGGTGATCGCCGGCATGACCCTCTTCTCGGGGAACAGGGCGGCGGCGATCTTCGCCTTGGTCCTGGCAGTGCTGAGTGCCATCGCCAACTTCGGTTTCATCCCGTACTACCCGTTTTGGGCCGTCTTCATCATCGCCGTGGATGTGTTCGTGATCTGGGCGATAGCCCGCTCGGGCGTGCTCGAGACCTGATCTGTGGGGTGTATGTCGGAATCAGATCCAGGGCGACGGTGTGAGGGGCGCCGCTGGTTGAGGGGCGACGATCGTTGCCATCTCCGTGCGCTCCCGCCCCGCTGCGGCTAGTGCCCGAATCACATCCGTCCGAACCGTCAGTCCGTCGGCCGGTTGATGCCAGAAGTGGACGAGTGCCGTCACCCGCACCGGGTCGATCGCGGTCAGGAAGACCGCTGGCTTTGGTTCGGGGAGCACCCCTGAGACATCTGCGACTGTTTCGATGAGTCTTTGACCGGTGCCCTCGACATCCTTCGACCGGACCCGCACCTCCACCTCCGAACGGCGCGCCCCCTTCGTCGAATGATTGATCAGAGGATCACCCAGGACCTCGGAATTTGGCAGGTGGACGGTTCGGCCATCGAAGGTCTCGATGACCACCGCCCGGCTATCCATATCGAGGACGTTGCCTACATAGCCCAAGGACTCGACCTCGTCACCGATGTGGATGGGGCGGCGGGTCTGGAGAACGATGCCCGAGGCGAAGTTGTCGGCGATGCCGCGCAGGGCGAGGGCCAGAATCACGCCAAAGACGATGGCGACTGTGATGAGCGGCTGGATCGCGGCACCGAGAAGGGAAAGGGCGACGCCGACCCCAAGGAAGATCACCACGTAGCCGGCGATGCGGGCGATGAAGGCGCGCATCTCGTCGGAGATGCCCTCGAGCCTGGTCAGGACCCTGGCGGTGGATTTTCGGGTGATTCGCGACAGAATCCAGGCGACGATCAGGACAACCACCGCAAGCACTGCGCTCCACGGGTCTATCGAGGTTTCGGCCAGATCCCCGGCGTCGACAGCGAGCACCAAGCGCATGGTCGACATGGTGTCACGGCGTCACAGATGATTTCGGGATTTGGACGATGGGAAGCGACGGCGACGTCAGGCGTCGATCAAGGCCCGATCAGCCTCTTCAGAGACGATTCGCTGATTCTTTCCCAGCCACCACAGCGCGATCAGCCCGGCGATTCCGGCGAGGAGGCCGCTCAGCTGATTCCAGGTGAGTGCGCCGATCTCGGCGTCGCCGCTCCCGAACCGCAGCGAGTCGAGCAGGAACCGCTGGAACCCGTACCAGGTGACCCAGGCGAAGAAGAGCTGGCCGTAGCGAAGCTCGATGCGGTCATAGAGCAAATAGAGCAGACCGAGCAGCACGGCCGCGCCGATCATGTCGTAGAAGGCCACGTGGTGATACACACCACAAAAGACCTCCCCGACGTCGGCCGCCACGCACTCCAGCGCGTCATGTTGGGGAGCAACGTCGTAGCCCGGTCGGATGCCGTAACCCCACCAAGCGGTGGTGCTCTTGCCCAGATGCTCGACAATGGCGAGGTCGCCGATGCGGCCGACCACCGTCCCCAGTGCCAGACCGAAAGAAGACATGTCGAGGGTGGGCAGGACCGGGAGGCCGACCTGTCTCATCCGTATCCAACCGGCGATGATTCCGCCGGCGAAACCTCCCATGATCGAGAAATTGCCCGAGATCGGATTCAAGGCGTCCACCAGGGGCACCCCAGCCATCAACTGGGCAGGCGTGGTGAGGTAGCGAGCGCCGATCAGGGCGCCGATCAGCCCCCAGGTGAGGACGGACTGGTATTTGGCGGTGTCGAAGCCGCGCTTACCCATCTCCCTGTTGGCCAACCAGGCCCCGGCAACGAAGCCAAGGGCGGCGAACAGCCCGTGCAGGGAGAACTGAAAAGGCCCGATATCCCAGATGGGGATCGGCGGATAGCTGATGAAGGCGAGCATGCTGATCAGCAGAGTACCTGGACCCAGAATCTGAGCTTCTAGCCTGCCATCGTGCCAAACCAGGTCCAGGTCCGGCGCTCCGGGTCGGGTCAATCTCATCGGCGATCACACCGACTACACCGGAGGTCTCGCCCTGCCTTTAGCCATCGATCGTCAGATCGTGGTCCGGGGCGTCGACAGCGCTGAGCCTGTCATCACCCTCACCTCCGACCAGGACGCGACACCGGCGACCATCCCGCTGCCGGCGCGGGTCGCAGACACCGAGCCATCGTGGGCGAGACGGGTCGCGGCCATCGCCGCCGAGCTGGGGCGGGAGCATGGGTTCGCTGGGTCGGTCGAATCGACGGTGCCGATCGGCGCCGGGCTCTCCTCGTCGGGTGCCCTCGGCGTCGCCCTTGCCCTCGCTCTGGGCGCCGATGCCGACCAGTCACGGCTCGAGGTCGCCCTTCTCTGCCAGCGTGCCCAGCAAGCCGCAACGGGTGTGCCCGCCGGCAGTCCTCGACGAGATGGCATCCCTCCACGGGGTCGACGGCCATGCACTGCTTCTCGACTGCCACGAACTGACCATCGAACCGGTCCCTTTGCCCGAGGACGCCGAGGTGGTGGTCAAGTACATCTCCCACCGCACAGTGGCCGGGAGTCCCGTATTCGGACCGGGTGGCGGCCTGCCTCGCCGCCGAAGAGGTGATCGGACCGCTTCGCTTGGCCGGGATGGAGGATCTCTCATCGCTCAGTGATCCTGTCCTGCTCGCACGGGCCCGCCACGTGGTCTCCGAGAACGAGCGAGTGCGCACACTGCGTCGAAGCGTTTCGGTCTGGGGATTTGAAGACCGCCGGCCGACTGATGACCGCCAGCCACATCAGCCTGCGCGACGACTACGAGGTGTCCACCCCTGATCTCGACTCCGCGGTCGAGACTCTGCTCTCCACACCCGGCGTCTACGGCGCCCGTCTCACCGGCGCCGGCTTCGGCGGCTGCGTCATCGCCTTGGCGGAGCCGGGAGCAGTGACGGACGCGTGGGTGGTGCGAGCCGTGGATGGGGCGGAGGTCGTCTCGGGTGGATCCAATTACTATCGCGCCCCGTGAGTGAACTGCTGACCGCAGCCGCCGACGCGCTGAATGTGCCCGAGACACTGGTGCAACGGTCGGCGGCGGCCAGGGCCACGGCCAACGGCACATCCGTGGACGACGTGTTGAACGCGTGGGCAGGAGGGGCCCCGGCCGCCGGATCGGCGCCGGCACCTGCGGCGACCCCTACCGAGGAGCCAGTGCCCGCGGCCGACGAATCGACGGAGCCCGCCCCCTCCCCTGATGCAGAGCCCGAGCCGGAGCCGGCCACTCAACCCGACGTAGCGCCGGTAGCGGCGGCAGTAGTGGTCGAGCCGGAGCCGGAAATCATCCTGGAGCCGGTGCCGTTGCGACGTCGTGTGCGCACCGCCGTGAGGGTGGGGGCATGGACCGGTGCCGGGCTCGGACTGATTGGCTTCGTCGTTGCGAGCAACTGGTGGGCGTCCACTTCCACCGTCACCGGTGAGGAGTCCTTTATCCCGGTGATCCAGGTCGATTCGAACGGCGTGATCATCGGTGCTGCGCTGATCAGCATCGTCTTTGGAGCTGTGATCGCCTCCCTTTCGCGGGCGGCCGCTTCGTGGGCCAATCCCGGCATGCAGCTCAGCAACTCGCCTAGCTCGACTGCCTGGGTCGGCGCCCTGATAGGCATCCTGCTCGGTGTGGTCGCTGGGGCCGTCCTCACCGGCCTGGGGACGCCGGTGGAAGGGGCGGAAGGGGTGGTTCAGCTACCGGTCCTCGCCACTATCGGCGTGATGGCGATCGGAGGCGCCATCCTCGGTGGGCTGACCGCGACTGTCACACAAGCGATCGGCGTCCCGGTTGCGGTGCCCGACGGCTCGGGCGAGGAGATCGACAGTGTCAGGCAACGACTCGGCTTCGCTTTCGGCATCCCCCTCACCGGCCTGCTGCTGCTCGGGCTGCTCGTCCTTCCCTTCGCCTGGGTCCTCATCGAGTCCAACCACCTGGCGGAAGGTGGGGCCGCGATCGTCGGGATCCTCGTCGCCGCCGGCATCCTCGGATTCGCCTCACTTGCCGGAACCAAGCCCAACATCAAGCTGTCCTTTGGCGAGGTGATGGTGGCAGTGATCGGGATCGGCACCATCCTGGTCTTCATCCTGGCCGTCATGTTTGCCCGCAGCCCGGACGAGGAAT
Organism: uncultured Acidobacteriota bacterium; assembly: GCA_963843585.1. Taxonomy (GTDB): domain Bacteria; phylum Actinomycetota; class Acidimicrobiia; order Spongiisociales; family ZC4RG35; genus JARDZU01. The sequence goes on along the minus strand of CAWJLJ010000017.1, from coordinate 13,786 downwards.
CGGAGGAGCCTGCGGCCGAGCCCGAGGCAGCGATCACACTCGTTATCGGTTGACTCTTCGCCCTGGGGGATCAGCTCAGACCGGCAGCGTTGGCCAGGTCCGACGCGTTGATGGCGGCGGAGAGATCCCCCTGGGCGAGGGCGGTACGCATACTTCGGGCCACCTCGAGAGCCACCTGGATCTGAGCCTCTTTCGTCGATGCGCCGAGGTGCGGGGTGAGCACGAGGTTGGGGGCGTCGAGCAACGGGCTGTCCGGCGACAGCGGCTCGTGCTCGTAGACATCGAGACCCGCACCTGCGATCCGTCCATTGTTGAGTGCTTTGGCCAGGGCCGTCTCGTCGACGACACCACCACGAGAGACATTGAGCACGAACGCGCCCTTTTTCATCCGGCCCAACGTGCTTTCGCCGATGAGACCCCTCGTCTCTGCGTTGAGGGGGACATGGAGAGTGATGACGTCCGAATTCTCGATCAGGCTGTCCAGCGACACGAGATGCGGGTGCAGCTCGTCGACTCTGTCAGCGGGCAGATACGGGTCGTACACGACCACGTCCATCCCGAATGCCCGGCAACGCTTCGCCACCTCCCATCCGATGCGACCTGCCCCGATGACACCCAGGGTCTTCCCACGCAGCTCGACACCCTGCAGGCTGGAGCGCTCCCATCGCCCCTGGCGAATCGACCGATCGGCCACGGTCACTCTGCGCGCCACCGCCAGCAATAGCGCCATGGTCAGCTCGGCGGCCGAGATTGTGTTGCCGCCCGGGGCATTCATCACCGCCACGCCTCGCTCGGAAGCGGCGGCTACGTCGATGTTGTCCACGCCGACGCCTGCCCGGCCCACCACCTTGAGGCCAGGCGCCCCGTTCAGCAGACGAGGCATCGACCCGGGTAGCGCTGCGCACGATCAGACCCGCAGCGGTCTTCAACCCGGCAACGAACTCCGGGTCGGAGGAGTCCTTGATCAGGACCACGTCGAAGCGATCGTCTTCGCGAAGCGGTGCGAGGCCCTTCTTCGACACCCGATCGGTGGCCACCACCCGATATGGCATGGTCAACGCAAGACCTCGCCGAGGGTGTCGAGCAGCTCGCCGAGCACCTGGGGGTCGTGATCGCCCATGTGCCCGATTCGGATAGTCGACTCCTTTGAGCCTCGAGTAGCCGCCGCCGATCACCCATCCCCGCTCTCTCATCGCTGCGACCACCTCAGGGCCGGATCGGCCCTCCGGCAGGCTGATGCAGGTGATCGTTGGTGAGCGGTGACCCTCTGGTGCGAGCACAGCGATCTCGGAACCTTCGGACCGCATTGCCTCGACCCACTCGATCGTGGCCAAACGCATCGCCGCGTGCCGTTCCCAGCGTTGCTCGATGCCCTCGGCCATGATCCTCTCCAGTTGGACTTCGAGGGCATAGAGCAGCGAGATGGCCGGTGTCGAGGGGGTTTGAAATGCCTCCAAAGACTTCATGAGCGGCAACAGGTCGAAGTAGTAGCCCTTGTTCGTGGCCTGGGCGGAGCGATCCAGCATCGCCGGCGAGGCGACGGCGAAGGCCAGGCCCGGAGGCAGGGCGAGCGCCTTCTGCGAGCCGGTGAGGACGAAGTCCAGGGCCCAATCGTCGGTGCGGACCTCGGCTCCGGCCACTCCGGTAACCGAGTCGATGAGCAACATCACACCCTCATGCCGCCGGGTTACCGAGGCGATCGCCTCGAGATCCTGGAGGGCTCCGGTCGAGGTCTCGGAGTGGGACATCGTGACCGCATCGAATCCTCCCTGCCCCAATCTGGCGTCTAGCTCGGCGGGATCGTGAACCAGGCCCCAATCCACCGACCAGACCTCGGTGTCGTGGCCACAAGCCATGGCGATCTCGGCGAACCTCGAGGAGAAGGCGCCGTTCACCAGGCTCAAGACCCTGCCGCCGGCCACTCCATTTCGCACCGAAGCCTCCATGAGACCCGTGGCCGACGAGGTGGACACGATCACCGGCTGCTCGGTGAGAAAGACATGCTTCAGCCCGTCCTGGAGACGGGCGAGCAACGCCTCGATGGCCCGGCCCCGGTGACCGATCATCGGACGAGCCTGGGCGGCGAGCACGTCGGGATGGACCTCGGTAGGACCGGGTAGGAAGAAATGACCTGGCGGTAGGTCGATCGGCATGTGCTCCTCGTACTCGGTTGGGCGCCCTCTACCCGTCAGCCAGGCTCAGTGCGTACCGCACGCTACCCACGATCTCCCACCCAACGAGAACCGGCTCGCCCGTCCGTTGGTGCTCCCTGAGGTGGGAGAGGGGGAAGTCGTAGTCGCCGTCGGCGGTAGGAACGAACTCGAGCTCAGAACCCTCGACCAGGACCACGAACGAAGCCACGTCCTCGAGACTGCCGTCCACCGAGGTGACCACGCCGCGCGCTGTGCCCTCCGTCTGATTGCAGGCGACCAATCCGAGGGTCATCACGACGAACGGTGATCGCCTTCAGGATGCCCGAAGCGTGGACTCGAGACGCTCCCACTCGCGCTCCTGCTTCGTCCAGCGAAACCAGATCACTGCGATCGTCGTCCAGAGGAGCAGCCCGCCACCCAGCTTCATGATGACCCCGGCGATGGTCTGGTCGGCCACCGCAGTGAGCCCGAACGCCAGGGCGGCATCGCCATACACCGGGTAGAGCGGAACCGTCGAGAAGGTCAGGAACGATGCCGGGATGGTGGGCAGCAGCGACTGGGCGAAGAGGTAGCCCATCTGGCCAGGCGGCGGGAGCCTGGGGATGGCCGTCGTCGGTGAGAGAACGGGCATCCACATGAGGACGGAAACGCCGAACAGCCAGGCGTGAACCAGGAGGTGAGGCGGGCCACCCTGCACCATGAGGGCCACCAGGTCGGGCCAGTGGATCGCGATGAACGTGGTGTTGAACAGGACGAAGGCGGGCACGGGTTTGGCCAGCGGCCTGATGAACCGGGCGACCTTGGGGTGACCGATGGTCGCGTCGGCCAGCCATCTCGGAGTCCCCCGGAGCATCAATGGCGGTATCACCAGTGCGATCACCATGTGCTCCACCATGTGCACCGTGAACAACGATGTCTCGCCGATGTCGTGGACCGGCCAGCCCGAGACCAGCCACAGGAACAAGATCGCCAGATACCACTGCCATTTCTGCCCGGTGGTCGCCGGCGGCGCCTCGGGAGCAAGCACCGGGCGCAGCCTGCGGTCTGCGTACCAGTAGCCGAAGGCGAGGGCGAAGGCCAGCGCCCACACGTCGTAATGGGGATGAAACGGGGGGATCATCTCGTGAGGGCTATCGCCCCGAGTGCGGACAGGATGATCGTGTACAGGGCGCACGCCAGGATGAAACCGGCCGTGAAGAACCGGCTCAGCATGCGATTCTCGAAGCGCAGATGCATGTACCACCCGATGACGATCACGAACTTGAGCGCGGCCAGGGCGATCAGAAGCACGGTGTTGAAGTTGCCGAGGTCGAAGTCCCTGTGGATGTAGTAGATGGCGACCTCGACGGCGGTGAGCACGGCGAGCACCACGGCGATCTTCCAGTACTGAGCCGGAGTCGGGTGATGGATGTGCTCGGGGCTGGTCACACCGGTGGCTCCGAGAGCAAGTAGACGACGGTGAAGATGATGATCCAGATGATGTCGACGAAGTGCCAGTACAGACCGACGAGCTCGAGATTCAGACCCTGGCGGTCGCTGAGCCCGCCCCGGCGTCGTGAGATCCCCCACAGGGACAGCAGCATGATCACCCCGATGGCGACATGGGTCCCGTGGAATCCGGTGAGGAGGTAGAAGGCGGACGCCGCCGGGTTGGTGCTGAGCTTCATGTCGAATTCGACGATGAACTCGGTGAACTCGAACACCTGGCCGGCCAGGAACACCGAGCCCAGGGCGGCCGTGGCGAAGAGCCAGGTCCTGGCCCCGTTGGCGTCTTCTCGGGTTTGGGCGTTGTGGGCGAGGACCATGGTCAACGAGCTCATCAGCAGGACGAACGAGCTCACCGAGGTGAAGGGGATGTCGTAGATCTCGGCCGGGTAGACGCCCTCGAAGCCGGGCCGCTGCGAGTAGAGCAGGTAGTTCGAGATCAGGGCCCCGAAGAAGAGGAACTCGGAGCTGAGGAAGAGCCACATCCCCAGCTTGCGGTCCTCGACACCGGTTCCCTCGTGCTCGGGATGGGCTTGATCCAGGTCGGCTTCGTGGATGAGCTCAGTCATCCTTCGACTCCATCTCTCCCCCCGAAGCGGGGAGTACCGCCGAAGCCGGGGAGGGGGGAATCTCATGTTCCGAGCTGCCCTCTCCGTCGCCTTCGTCGCCCCCATCGTGATCCTCGTCATGATCATCGTGCGGCTCTTCCAGCGGCTCGATGGCCCAGCCGATGACGGCGGCGAGGGCGATGATGAGACCGACCACGATCAGGCCCTTTCCCCACAGCTGCCTGTGATAGATGACGCCGTAGAACATGAGCGGGAGCCCCAGGGCGAAGAAGAAGGGGAAATACGAAGGGTTGGGGAGATGGATCGGTGACGCCGGGTTGAGCTGCTCGTGGTCGATAGTGGCCACGATCTCGTCGCCATCCTCCTTGCGGACCGCACGACCCTCGGCGTCTTCGTCGTACTTGAGATGCCAGAAGTGGTCCAGGCTGGTCACCACCGGCGGAACAGCGAAGTTGTACTCAGGTGATGGGTTGGGCGACATCCATTCGATCGTGCGAGCGTCCCACGGGTCCAGCCCCGAGGCAGCGCCCCGGCGACGGCTGGTGAACCAGTTGATCATGAAGATGAATATCGAGAAGGCGATGATGAAAGCGCCCACGGTGACGGCGATGTTCCACGGCTCCAGATTCGTCTCCGGTGCGTACTTCCAGGTGCGTCGAACCATCCCCTGGAGGCCGAGCCAGTGCATCGGGCCGAAGGTGAGGTTGAAGCCGAGGAGCATCAGCCAGAAGTGGACCTTCCCCAAGCGCTCGTTCATGAGGCGGCCGGTCAGCTTCGGGAACCAGTAGTAGAGCCCACCGAACAGCCCGAACACGGCGCCGCCAAAGATCACATAGTGGAAGTGGGCGACGATGTAGTAGGTGTCGGTCTGCTGCCAGTCCGAGGGGACGACGGCATGGGTGACCCCGGAGAGCCCGCCGATGGTGAACATGGCGACGAAGCCGATGGCGAACAGCATCGGCGTCGATAGCCGGATCCTTCCCATCCACATCGTGCCCAGCCAGTTGAAGATCTTGATCCCGGTGGGGATGGCGATGGTCATCGTGGCCAGGCCGAATGCGGCCTGGGCGACCGGTGTGATGCCGGAGGCGAACATGTGATGCGCCCACACGCCGAAACCGAGGAAGGCGATGGCGGCGCCGGCGAACACCACGGCCGAGTATCCGAACAGCGGCTTCCGGGAGAAGGTGGGCAGGATCTCGGAGACGATCCCCATTGCGGGGAGGATCAGGATGTAGACCTCGGGATGACCGAATAGCCAGAACAAGTGCTGCCAAAGGATCACATCGCCACCCGCCTGTGCGGCGAAGAACAGGGACCCGAATTGGCGGTCGAAGGTCACCATGAACAAGGCCACGGCGATGATCGGGAGCGAGAACAGGAGCAGGAACGAGGTGATCGTCGTCATCCAGGCGAACACCGGCATGCGGAGGAGACGCATCCCCTTGGCCCGCAGGTTGAGCACCGTCACCAGGAAGTTGACCGAGGACACGAGCGAAGCGAGACCGATGATCTGCAGCCCTAGGGCCCAATAGTCCATCGCCGTCCCCGGCGAGTAGAGCGGCCCGGCGTTGGGCTGATAGCCGAACCAGCCGCCATCCGGGGAATCGGCGAGGAAGTTGAAACTGCCGGGCCCACCTCCCGGGGCCAGGTTCCCATCGATACCTCCGAGCCCGTCGACCCCGACCGGCGGCGCCGACGTGCCGAAGATGAATGTCGAGTAGAGGAAGATCCCGCCGAAGAAGAAGATCCACCATGACAGGGCGTTGAGCCGGGGGAAGGCAACGTCTCTCGCCCCGATCAACAGCGGGAGCATGTAGTTCATCAGCGCCGCCGACGCCGGCATGACGAAGAGGAAGATCATCGTCGTCCCGTGCATCGTGAACAGTGCGTTGTAGGCGCCGGCGGTCAGGAACTCGCCGTTGGCCTGGGAGAGCTGGATGCGGAGGAGCAGAGCCTCCATGCCACCGATGATGAAGAACGTGAACGCCGCGTAGCCGTACATGATCCCGATGCGCTTGTGGTCCACGGTGGTGATCCACGACCAGAGCCCCTTCGTGGAGCTCGGGCGCCGGAAGATCGTGGTGGTGGGGCGTTCGGCGGTGGCGGTCATTCCATGCTGTCCAGCCAGACGATGAGAGCATCGATCTCGGCCTCGGTCAAGGCGAGGTCGGGCATGAAGCTCCCGGGCTTGATGTACGGCGGGTCGGCCAGCCAATCCTTGAGGGCCTCGTCCCGGCTCTGGCCCTCGGCAGGGAGGATCGGCCCCGGCGAAGACGGGCCGCGAGGCGAAATGGGTCAGGTCGGGCCCGTTGAACGAGGCGCGTTCGATGATGTTCGATGCCGAGTCGTCCTCGAAACGGACGGTGTGGCATTGGATGCAGCCCTTGGCCTCGAACAATGCGAACCCCTCGAACTCATCCGTCCCCTCGGCAGGTATGGCGGCGGCGGTCTGTTGCTCGGCCAGCCACGCCTCGTATTCCGCCGGCTCGACGGCCTGGACACGGGCCCGCATCAGGGAGTGGGAGAGACCGCAGAACTCGGCGCAATGACCCCAGTACGTCGCCCGGCTCGTCGGCCTGTAGCCGAAGCAGCGTGGTCTGGCCCGGCACCAGGTACCGCTTGCCGTTGAGGGCCGGGATCCAGAAGTTGTGCAGGACGTCGTCGGAGGTCATCACGGCACAGACCTCCTGCCCGGCGGGGATCACCATGATGTTGGCGGTGTCGATCTCGGCGTCGGGGTAGTGGTACTCGAACCACCACTGATGCCCGATCACCTGGATCTCGATCGCGTCCGGATCGCACTCGGTCAGCTCGAAAACGGCGGCCGTCGTGGGCACTGCGATGCCGGCCAGGATGAGGGCGGGGATGATCGTCCACGCGATCTCCAGCTTCGGGCTGCCATGGAGCTGCTTGGCCTCCTTGGACCCGTCGCGATCGCGGAACAGGAAGACGGCCACCAGGATCGCCCCCTGCACCAGGATGAACACACCGACGGCGATCCAGAAGACCGGCCAGAACAGGTTGTCGATCTGCTCAGCGAAAGGTCCGGCCGGCTCGAAGGTGGTCAACGGCTGATCCTCGCTCCCGATGAAGGAGCAAGCCCCTAGGAAGAGGACGGCGCCGATAAGGACGCCAAGGCGAATCAGGCGGTGACGGGACCGGACCATCGGCTTGGCATCATACGGACTCGCCAAACCCCCGACCAACTATGGGCTGACAGCGTCGATCGCGGTCGTCAGCTCGTCGTCGGACGCCGCGCCCTCGAACGCCGAGGAGACCACACCGGAGTCATCCACCACGAATACCCAAGGCTCGGACGGCAGTCCCCACTCACTCGTGGCCGGGACAACCGTCAGGTCGTCCGGTGTGGCGACCTGGAGATCCTCGTAGATCTCGACATGGACGAATTCCACTCCCGGGTAGTCCGGTCGCAGAGTCTTGACCTGGTCGAGGAGGGGCCCACAGGCCTGGGATGTGCAGAAGGCAGGTGTGGCGAAGACGATCACGGACGGGGCGCCAGAAGTGACGGCCGAAGCGACGCTGGATTCGTACATCGCCGGGTCGGGCTCGGGGTCGGAGCTGATCACAGACAGGTCGGGGAATTCGGCCGAGGTCCTGGTCTCCGAGGCGGGGGCTTCGTCACCGGGCTCGACGACCGGCGGGTCGTCGTAGGCGACGAATCCGGCCGGCCCGGCAGTGGCCAGGCCCTCGGCGTCGATGGTGGCCTGGTAGGTGGCGGCTTCCGGGATGTTCACATGGGCGACGTACAGGCCACGCACGTCGGGGATGGTCCAGATGAACTCCATCGGGTAGGTGTCGAGTGGCGAGCCGTTCTCGTCACGGATGGTCACCGTCGCCTCCCGGTCAGGGGAAGCCAGGAATTCGTCCGTCTCCGGGTCGACCAGCCCGAACAGCACCCGTTGCTCGCCAAGCCCGATGCTCCCGTTGCTCGAGGCCACAAGAGCGAAAGGCTCCACCTCATCGGAGCCACAGGCGGCGCACAGCATCGCCAGCCCGAGCAGACCCGGGAGAATCCGTCTCATCGCACCAGCACGTCGAGCATGACCGCTCCAAAGAGAGCGGCGAGATACACCGTCGACGTGGTGAAGAGACGCATCGCATCCTCCGGGCGGCGAAAGACACGCCAGGTATCCCAGAGGAACCAGGCACCGAGGGCGATGGCCGCGCCGAGATAGATCCAGCGCATCCCGGCCACCGGGACCAGGAGCAGGCTGATCGCCACCATGAGGCCGGTGTAGAGCAGCATCTTGCGGGTGGTGGCCTCGACCCCGGCCACCACCGGGAGCATCGGCACCCCCGCCTTCTCGTAGTCGTCCCGGTACCTGATGGCGAGGGCCCAGAAATGGGGTGGCGTCCAGTAGAAGACGATGAGGAATAGGACCCAGGCAGAGAGGTCGAGCGAGCCGGTCACAGCCGCCCAACCGACCAGGGCCGGAGCCGCCCCGGCCGCCCCGCCGATAACGATGTTCTGCGTGCTGGTTCGCTTCAGCCTCAGGGTGTAGACGAACACATAGAAGAGAAGAGCAGCGGTGGCGATGGAGGCGGCGAGCAGGTTGGTGGTGGCCCAGAGCCAGGCGAACCCGGCGACGCCGAGGGCGATCCCGAACACGAGAGCGCTCGACGGGGGCACTTCGTGCCGGGCAAGTGGCCTCGTACGAGTCCTCTTCATGATCTGGTCGATGTCCCGGTCGACGTAGTTGTTGAGCGCGTTGGCCCCGCCGGCCGAGAGTGACCCTCCGATCAATGTCGCCAGGACCGGCCACACCCCCGGCCAGCGACCGGCAGCCAGCACCATCGACGGAACCGTCGTGATGAGCAGCAGCTCGATGATCCGCGGCTTGGTCAGTGCGAAATAGGAGGCGGCCTTGGATCTGGCCGACACGCCCGCAGCGGCGGGGTCTGTGATCAACGGGATGGCGATCTCATGCCCGTCAGTCGCCATCGCTGCTCTCTTCTGTCGACACCGCTTCCATCTCCGGTTCGGTCTGTTTCTCGGCCGCGGCCCGTTTTGCCCTTCGCTCCGCCCACCGCAGGGCAAGGATGGCCAGCACCGCCGGCACCACGAAGATGCCGATCTCGTCGATGCCCCCATAGTGCGCAAATATCACGTTCACCCCGCGAGGATGAGCAGGCCGAGTGTGGTCAGGGCAACCATAAGTAGAAGCATCGCATACTGAGAGCGAACGGCCTCCGTCCCGAAGTCTCCGAGGGCCCGATCGTGGGCCAGGATCACCCCGAGCACGTGACCGGTGACGATCACCGCCACCTGTGCGTACCACACCGGCTCGGCGGCGGTGATGAAGAAATCCACCTTGCGGTCGGCGGTGCCGAAGAGATCCCAGCCGAGTGCGAACGGGTCCGACACGGCGGCGATCAGCTGCTGCCCCTCGAAGAGAATGAGTGTCATGTAGTGGGCCAGGGCGTAGGCGAGGGCGATCGGCACCAGGGTGTGGGCGAAGCGCATCGCCACTCTGGAGGTCGTCCACGCGCCGCCGACCATGCGGGCCGCCGCCCACGAGGCGATCCAGTAGGCGGCGCCGATGGCGAGGACACATCCGATCAGCAGCACGGTCTCTCCGAACATGGTCTGCCCGAAATCCCCCATGAAGCTGCGGAACGACTCCGTCGCCGAGGCGCCGTCGTAGGTGACGGTCCCGATGGCCACCACTACGAAGGCTGGTAACCCCCTCCAGGCGGGAAGGACGGTCAGAGCCCGCAGCCAGCCCCGCCAGACCAGACGGCCATCGCCACGTCTCCCTACGGGCGAGATGGCGGAAAGGAGCCGGTTGTATGGGGTAAAGCCATCGAACACGGCCAGACCAGTCTCCCGACCGGCATAGCCCATCGCGGCAAGCATCGCGAGCGTGTAGACGAGCGCGGCCGTGCCCAGAGTGACCGGATCGCCCGAATCCGGGCTGACCAACTCCAGCCAGGTGAAAGCAACGAGCACGATGGCGGCGGGCCACACGCCGAGAGTGTCGAGGAGCCCCGTCCGCTCCCCGCGTCCCACCCTGAGCACCCGGGCAAGCGATCGCCACGGGTTGATGTCGGTGTACCAGTCGCCGATGACGGCGCCTGCAAACGGGACCACAAGCCAGAACACGACCCACACCAGGACCGGGGCGATGGTCGGGCGGGTGGGATCGGTTTCCAGGCCGAATAGGGGCGGGATCAACTGCCCGATGACGAGGACGAGGCCGATCACCCCGAGGGTGGGCAGGACCCAGCCTCGGCGCACGGTGAGCCGGGCAGCCTCGTCACGGGGGCCTTCCTGGAGGCGGGGCTCGGGCCAGAGGACGGCGAGACCGATGAACGTGATGATCAGGACAACACCCGCCCCCACGATGAAATAGCTGAGAGGCACCGGTAGATCGAGCCTCCCCCCGATCCCGTGCGCCATCGCCACCGAAGGGAAGCCGAGGACCACCCCGGCAATCAGCGTCGAGACGACGCCGAGCCGTTTCGTCAAGGAGTGACCTCGAGCGCAAACAGAGGAGTGTGGGTCTCTTCCAATTCCACCTCGAAGATCCCTGGCACGTCGGCGATCAACGCGATCTCGGTGGGAACTCCGGCCGCGGCCTCGAAGAAGACGTCGTAGCCGTGGACGTGGATCTCGGCGTCTACGTCGCTGACGACCCACACCGACACCTGATCCCCGACGGCAACAGACACCGTGCCCGGGCCCGCGACCTCGCCGGCCACGACCGTGATGTCGATCGCCTGGGCGGTGGTGGTGGTCTCGGCGACCGTCGAGGTCGTGGTCGCCATCGTGGTGGTGGTGGTTGTCGGCTCGGTGGTCGTGGTTGTGATCGTGGTTGTGGTCGAGGTCGTCGTGGTCGAGGCGTCGCCCCCACCACAGGCGACGACCAGCAGCACGATTCCCGTCAGAATCGCCATCCTGGTGCGCATCGCCGGAACGCTAGATCGCTGCCCGCCCAATCGAGGATTCCGGACATAGGCTCCGGGCATGCGATGGATCCGGCGGATATTCGTGGTCTTGCTCGTGCTGGCCGCCGCTATCGCAATCGTCGGTTTCTTCCTGGTCCGACGCTCCTTTCCCCAGGTCGAAGGTGAGATCACGGCTGCCGGTCTCACCGGTGATGTCGAGATCGTTAGAGATGACGACGGCGTTCCTCATATCTATGCGGGTAACGAGCACGACCTCTTCTTCGCCCAGGGCTATGTACATGCCCAGGATCGGTTCTGGCAGATGGACTTCTGGCGTCACATCGGCGCCGGACGCCTCTCCGAGATGTTTGGCGACAGTCAGGTGGACACCGATCTGTTCCTCCGGACCCTCGACTTCACCGGTATTGCCGAGGAGGAGCTCGAGATGCTCGATTCCGACCAGCGCGCCATCCTCGACGCATATGCCGAAGGGGTGAACGCCTACATCCAGGACAGGTCCCCGTCGCAGATCAGCCTGGAGTACGCCATCCTCCCCCTCCAGGCCTCGGGGTACGAGATCCAGCCCTGGACCCCGGTCAACACCCTGACCTGGGCCAAGGTGATGTCGTGGGACCTGAGTTGGAACATGCTGCAGGAGATCGATCGTGCCGTCCTGAGCGCCGGGCTCCCGTTGGAGCGCGTTAACCAGTTGTATCCCGACTACCCCGAAGATCACCCCGTGATCGTCTCGACGGGCCAAGCGGCCGCCGCCCTCGACCCGACGACCACCATCCCCGCGGCGGCATTGTCGGCGCTGGTCGACTCCGGGGGGCGGGCCAAGGAAGTGTGGGACCTCACCGGGGGTGGGTTCTCGGGCATCGGGTCCAACAACTGGGTGGTCGGTGGCTCCCACACCGAATCGGGCCTCCCGGTGCTGGCCAATGACCCTCACCTGGCCATCCAGATGCCCTCGATCTGGTATCAGAACGGGCTCCATTGCGCGGAGACGACAGACGATTGCCCGTACCAACTCATGGGGTTCTCCTTCCCTGGCACTCCCGGCGTGGTCATCGGGCACAACGAGCAGATCGCCTGGGGCGTCACCAACCAGTCGGTGGACACGCAGGATCTCTTCATCGAGAAGGTCAACCCGGACAATCCCGCTCAATACGAGTACCAGGGCGAGTGGGTCGACATGGAGGTCCGGCCGGAGACCATCGTGGTGGCCGGCGGGGACGCCATCGAGTACGACGTGATGCTCACGCGGCACGGCCCGGTCATCTCCGACACCTATTTCGACGAGCCGCCATTCGCGGGATCCGAACTCGAACTGCCCGACGACTACGTCGTGTCGCTGGCGTGGCAGACCCTCCAGCCCTCGACTCTGGTGGAGGCGATCATCGGCCTGAATCGGGCCACCGGTTACGAGGAGTTCCGGACGGCCCTGTCGAAGTGGGACGTAGCCGCCCAGAACGTCGTGTACGCCGACACGGAGGGAAACATCGCCTACCAGGCCACCGGCGAGGCGCCGATCCGGGCCGGCGGGGATGGAGCCTGGCCGGTCGAGGGATGGACGGGGGAGAACGAGTGGACCGGTGTCGTCCCCTTCGACGACCTGCCTCGCCTCTTCAATCCGCCTCAGGATTACATCGCAACCGCCAACAACCCGGTGCTCACGCCCGGGAGTGCGCCATTCCTGTCGATCGATTCGGACTATGGATATCGGGCGGCCCGAATCGAGAGGATGATCGAGGGCACACCATCAGGGTTTTCGGTCGGCTCGGCACAGGCGATCCAGATCGACGGCGAGGACGGCGGGGCACCCAACCTCATCCCGCATCTCCTCGCCATCGAGTCGGAGGACAGCGCGGTGACAGCGATGCAGGGAGTGATCGAACCGTGGTCCACCGGCCCGAGCGCCTTTCAGGCCGGGCCTGACTCAGCCGGATGCGCCGCCTATCAGGCGGTCTGGACCCATCTTCTTCGGCTCGCGTTCCACGACGAGATCCCGGAGGACTATTGGCCCGAGGGCGGGAGCCGTTGGTTCGAGGTGGTTCGCGGCTTGCTCGAGAACCCCGAAGACCCGTTCTGGGACGACACCCGGACCGACGCGGTGGAAGACCGTGATGTCATTCTGGAGCAAGCGATGATCGATGCCCACGAGGAACTGGTAGGGCTCCTCGGCGAGGATGTGACCACGTGGAGATGGGCCGACCTGCACACTGCGTCATTCGAGAACCTGACCTTTGGCCAGTCCGACATCGCGCCCATCGAGTGGCTCTTCAATCGCACCGCCCCCGACCGGGTTGGGGGCAGCGCCGACCTCGTCAATGCGGTTGGGTTCTACCCGCCCGCCGGGTATGTGGTCGACTGGATACCGTCGATGCGGATGGTGGTCGACCTGTCTGATCTGGCTGAATCGACATCGATCAACACCACCGGGCAGTCCGGGCACGCCTTCCACACCCACTACGACGACATGCTCGACTCGTGGACCGACGGCGCCCACCACACGATGCGTTGGACCCGGGAGCAGGTGGATGATGGGGCGGAGGGAACGCTGAGGTTGGTGCCGGCCGGCTGAGCCCCCTTCCTTGTCGTCGTAGGGCCACATATGGCGCCACGTACCTCAGGTACGCGGTTCACCACCCCCGGGACGCCCCGGTC
>CAWJLJ010000016.1:0-13298 GCA_963843585.1 uncultured Acidobacteriota bacterium | reverse complement strand
CGCCTTGGTCTCGTTCAATCCGCTGAAGGTCGACTCGTCGATGCCGGCGACGAATAGCTGAGGGTCGAAGTCGGGGAACGAGGCGAGGGCAAGCACATCGAAGTTGTCGACGTCGAGGACGACCGCAGCGGCCCTCTGAGTCTCGTTGAAGACCTCCTCCCCGTCGGCTCTCTCCTCCTCCTTTACCTCGTTGGACAGAGCCACGCCGCTCTCGAGGGCGAGTTCGACCTGCTCCTGAAGTGCGAGGTCCAGATTGAGCACTATCGAGCTGCCCGTCACCGGGTCGACCGGTGCACGTTGCTCGATAATCTCGCCCCGCCTCACCCGGTATTCGACCGAGCCTCCGGTGCCCTGGAGCACCTCGTCGTAGACCCGCTCCACCCCGAGTTTGCCGATGCGGACGTCCCGATCCAGGTCCTCGCGTTCGTCCAAGTCGGCTTGTTCGGGCAGACCGAGGTGACCGATGACATGCGCCATCGTGGGCCCGGTCAAGTACACCCGTTCCGGGACCTTCACCACCTCGACCCCGGGAAGCTCGTCGAGCGACTCGTTGATCGCATAGGCGGTCTCGTTCGAGACAGTGCTCACCTGGATCCGGCCATTTATCCCGGCTTCCTCGTACATGGCGTCGAGTTCGACCGGGTCGACTCCGACGATCGAGGCCAGTTCCTGAATCAGGGCCTCTTTCTGCTCGGGCTGGACAAACGTCCGGTCGATCATGATTGCCGGCACCATTCGGCTGGTGGCAAGGAGGGTCCCGTTTCGGTCGTAGATGTCACCACGTGCGGCGTACGTGGTCTTGCCCACCCAGGTCGCCTCCTCAGCAGCTCGAGCGATCTGGGGCCCTTCGGCCACCTGGATGAACCACAGCCTGAGGCCGACCACCGAGAACATCGCGGTGAAGATGACCCCCAACGTCGTGAGTCTCAGTGCGAACTTCATGGGTATCGAAGGGCGGTCCGGTCGCGGTCGACCAATCGTACGAAGGTGGGTGCCAGAAGGGCGGCAACGGCCACATTGGCCAGTGGAACGAGGATCATGACGCTAACCGCACCCTCTCCGATCAGGGCCGCCTGCCCGAACAGCGTCCCGATGAGGAGAATGAGGACGACCCCGAGAAGAGTGAGCAATCCGGCCCACAAGGCGACCGTCACCCGCCCCAGCTCGGCTCGTTCCTTGGTTCGGATGGCGATGAAGGCCACCGTGGTGTAGACGACTGCGCGGAGACCGATGAGCGACGCCCCCAGCAGGTCCATGATCAGGCCGGACACGAATGCGACGCCGAGAACGGCCTCTGTCCGGACTCTCGTCAAGGCGAGCAGGATCCCGATCAGCATCACCAGGTCGGGAGTGACGACCCTCAATCTCCCGAACAGGGTGGTCTGGACCACGACGGCGATCACGACCGTTAGGCCGATAACCAGCGCGGTGCGGCCTCTCATCAACCATCGTCCTCGGGGGTGGTAGTGGTGGTGGTCGCGTCTTCGGCGATGGTCGTTTCGGTGGTCTCGGGAATCGTGTCGTCGGTGGCCGCCGACACGGGGTCGGGTGGCCATGCCAGTACGACCACGAAGCGAAGGGCCTCGGGATCCACGAACGGCCGCACGCGTCGTTGTCAGCGAGGTGGACTCCGGGGAGGCATCCTCGATCACCTCGCCGACGGGGAGACCGGCCGGGTAATCCGTGCTCGCCGCCGAGGTGAGGACCCGGTCGCCTGCCAGCACAGGCTCACGGGCATCGAAGA
Organism: uncultured Acidobacteriota bacterium; assembly: GCA_963843585.1. Taxonomy (GTDB): domain Bacteria; phylum Actinomycetota; class Acidimicrobiia; order Spongiisociales; family ZC4RG35; genus JARDZU01. Next base: position 11,554 of record CAWJLJ010000016.1, on the reverse strand, counting down.
CGTCGAGATCCATCTCCAGCCCTAGATCCGACGAGAAGGGCCTCGTGACCAGCGTCCCGGTCTGCGAGCCGACGAGCACGGTCAGACCGTCCCGGCTCGCGGTGATCGGAAGGACTGTCGCGCTGCCGGAGCTCGCGCTCTTGACGGTCCCTATCACGTAGCCATTGGTGTCGATGACTGGTTGGCCGACCAGCACGCCGTTGCTGATGCCCTTGTCGATGATGAGGGCAGCATCGACCGATCCAATGACATTGGCGACGGTCTGACCCAACTCCGCTCCGTCGGTTTCCAGGTCATAGATCTGCTCGAGGAGATCCAGCTTCGCAAGATCGTCCTGGACGGCGACGAGCGCGGCCTGCGACTCGGCGAGCTGAGCCGAAAGGGCTGCGTTCTGCTCTCTGAGCGAGGCGACGTTGGAAAGGCTGTCGAGCGCATTGGCGATGGGTGTGACCGCGAAAGCGGCGATGCGCTGCATCGGCGACACGATGGCCTGGGTGCCGCTTCGCAACACACCGACCACTCCCCCGCCCTCCAGACGGACATCGAAGGTCATCAGGAGCACACCGATGACCAGGAGGCTGATGAAGGTGGGGAGGGCTCGGTCGGATTGTTTCGAAGTCAGCATGAGTCAAGACGGGTCGAGGAAGTCATGGCCGGGATGACGACACGAGCACTTCTTGCAATGTGTCGAACTCCTCCAGACACTTCCCCGAGCCGAGCACCACCGACTGCAGCGGATTGGCCGCAGTGACGATGGGCATCCCCGTCTCATGGGCCAGACGATGGTCCAGCCCCACCAGCAGCGCTCCTCCCCCGGTGAGCACGATCCCACGCTCGACGATGTCGGCCGCCAGCTCCGGCGGCGTCTTGTCCAAGGTGAATTTGACGGCATCGACGACCGCTTGAGTCGGCTCCTCGATGGCCTCCCTGATCTCGGGGCTGGAGAGAAGGATCGTCTTGGGCAAGACCGGTGACCAGGTCACGCCCGCGCACCTCGGCAGACGGCTCGTCGGCGTATGGCCATGCCGATCCGACCGCGAGCTTGAGCTGCTCCGCCGTTCGCTCGCCGATGAGGACGTTGTACTCCTTCTTGACCCAGTCGATGATTGCGGTGTCCAGTTCGTCGCCGCCGACCCTGATCGAGCGGGACACGACGATGCCACCGAGTGAGATGACCGCCACTTCGGTCGTGCCACCGCCGATGTCCACGACCATCGACCCGGCCGGCTCGGCGATGGGGAGCCCTGACCCGATGGCAGCGGCCATTGGCTCTTCGATGGTGTATGCCCGCCGTGCGCCGGCGTGATAGGCCGCCTCCTCGACAGCCCTTCGCTCTACCGGCGTGATCCCGGACGGCACGCAGACCACGATCCGGGGACGGGCCCACTTCCTGCGGTGGACCTTCTGGATGAAGTAGCGCAGCATCTTCTCAGTGACGTCGAAGTCGGCGATGACCCCATCCCGGAGCGGTCTGATGGCTGTGATGTGGGCCGGAGTGCGCCCGATCATCCTTTTCGCCTCCATGCCGACGGCCAGAGCGCGGCCGTTCTGGGAGTTGATGGCGACCACCGAAGGCTCGTTGAGCACGATGCCACCGCCCCGCACGTAGACCAGCGTGTTGGCGGTTCCGAGATCGATGGCCATGTCCTGACCAGCGAATGAAAAAAGGGTTTCAGCCATGGCTGATGATGACTCCCGCGACGACTCGGGGAGTGTAGGTGTCGACCAGATCTTGTGCCAGAGCGCCACCCTTTTCCTTGCCCACGTGGCGTCGAGGAGGGCACCGCCGCAGGACGCCGGCGGGGGCGGCCTCAGCCCCAGACACATCAGCCGAAGAAGATCTCCAGCTCGCGGGACGCGCTCTCCGGCCCATCGGAGCCATGGACGAGGTTGTGGGTGACGATCAGGCCCAGGTCTCCTCTGATGGTTCCGGGAGCCGCCTTCTTGGGGTCGGTCGCCCCCATCAGGTCCCGGCAGACCGTGATCGCCGACTCCCCCGACCACTCCATGGCGATGACCGGCCCGGAGGTGATGAAGTCGAGCAACTCGGGGAAGAAGGGCTTCTCCACGTGCTCCTCGTAGTGACGGCGCGCCAGATCCTCGTCGATGTCGACTTTCCGGATCTTCTCCAGGGTCAGGCCCTTTCGCTCGAATCGGCCGATGATCTCCCCCACCAGGCCGCGTGCGACACCATCGGGCTTGACCATGATGAAAGTGCTTTCGATTGCCATGTCGGCGGAGCGTACTTCAGGCCGGACAGCAGTCAGATCAGCAGCGCACGAGCCTCGCCGACCAGGTAGAGCGACCCGGCCACGAGAACCGCCCCTTCGGGCCCGGCCTCGGCGCGAGCCATGTCGAGGGCGATCTCCACGTCCTCGGCCTCGATCACGTTGACGTCGGTCAGGTCACTGATCCTCTCAGCGAGCACTGAGGGTGGGACGGCCCGCTCCGCCTTGGGGGCGGTGGCGATTATCCCGGCCAGCAGCGGTTCGAGGCTTTCGACCATTGCCTCCACGTTCTTGTCGCCCATGACGCCCAGGACCAATTGCCATCGGGTCGTCGGGTACTCCTCGTCGAGCGATTCGGCGAGGGCGTCCACGCCATCCGCGTTGTGGGCTCCATCGACCATCACGAGAGGATGAGTGCCCAGCACCTCCATTCGACCCGGCACCGTGGCGACCGCCAACGCATCTCGAACCGCTTCCTCGTCGAGCTTCCGTCCCAGCAGTGCCTCGGTGGCGGCCACCGCGTTCGCCAGGTTCACCAGTTGATACCTTCCGTGAAGGGGAAGGAACAGGTCCTCGTACGTGTCCTCGGCGCCTCCGATGGTCACCAGCCAGCCCCTGACTCCACGCTCGGCGTCGAGCACGGAGAAGTCCTTGCCGTAGTGACGGTGATGGATGCCGAGATCACGGGCGCGGGAATCGGCGACTTCCAGTGCCGGGTCTGGCAGCGGTCCACTGACCAGAGTCGCGTTGGCCCCGGCGATTGCGAGTTTCTCCCCGGCGATCGTGGCCACGTCCTCGCCGAGGTACTCAGTGTGCTCGATCCCGATGCTGGTCAGGACGCATACCTCGGCATCCACGACGTTGGTCGCATCGAGGCGTCCACCCAAGCCCACTTCGAGCACCGCTGCATTGACTGCCTGATCGGCGAAGAAAGCGAAGGCGGCAGCCGTGGTGAGCTCGAAGTAGGTGTTTGGCTCCTCGCCGGCCTTGGCCCGCAAGTCGGCGAAGGCGGCCACGTCCGAGACGGCGAGGGCGAACTCCTCCTCCGTCGCCATCCGACCGTTGATCGCAAGCCGCTCTTCCACCTTCTCGAGGTGGGGTGACGTGTAGGTGCCTGTGCTCAGGCCGTGGGCGACCAGGAGCAGGGTGGCGAACCGCGCAGTAGACGTCTTCCCGTTGGTCCCGGCCACATGGATTATCGGGTATCCCTCGTGGGGCCGGCCCATGTCATCGAGCAGCCGATTGATGCGCTCCAAGCCTGGCTTGATGCCGTGTGCGATGTGCCCATCGAGATAGGCAAGGGCGTCGGAATAGTTCATGAAAAGCCCCGGGAGGTTAATCCCGGGGCTTTGTCATCGACTTACGGTCGGGTTCAGCTGTCCTCGGCCTCATCCCGCCTGGCGCTGAGCAGCATCAGGCCACCGAGGGCGAGGGCCCCAAAGGCAACCGCTGCCAGCGCGCCACCGTGGACACCGGTGAACGGAAGGACGTCCACGCCATCGACCTGGTCCGGCGTCGTGGGTGGCGTGACCACCGTTCCTTCGACTTCGTCCGGGATGTTCTCCGGATCGGCGCAGGCTTCGCTCGACTGCGGATACGAAACCGTGAGCACCGTGCTCGGGTTCACCTCGAAGAGAACGCTGATTTCACCCCGCGCCCAGAGGAACCCGTCATCGGCCGCCACCCAGACTCCATCCTGGAGGATCCAGCCGGGCCAGTCGGGAGGGGTTTCGCTCGCCCCTGGCCACAGCACCGCTCCGCTCAGCGGCACGTCCTCATAGACGATGTCGGCGCCGGTGGGATTGAGGAACGTGATAGTCGCCGACTGCCCTGCCGGGTAGTCGATCGTGTACTTGAGGTACGGGATGTCGTTGAAGCACTCGGCTCCGATCGCCGCCAGATCGAGCTCTTCGGGGATGGTTGGTGGAACGACCGTGGGCATGGTGGTCGAGGTCGTGGTGGTCGTGCCTGCACAGTCATCGTCGTCATCATCGTGATCATCGCCGCCACCATTCTGAACGGCTAGCTCCGGGCACTCCTCGGAATCACAATCCTCATCATCCTGATGGTCTCCGCCACCAGTCTGAACCGCTAGCTCCGGACACTCCTCGGAATCACAATCCTCATCATCCTGATGGTCTCCGCCACCAGTCTGAACCGCTAGCTCCGGACACTCCTCGGAAGGCTCACAATCCTCGTGATCTCCCGCCACCAGTCTGAACCGCTAGCTCCGGGCACTCCTCGGAAGGCTCACAATCCTCGTGATCTCCCGCCACCAGTCTGAACCGCTAGCTCCGGGCACTCCTCGGAGGGCTCACAATCCTTGGGATCATCGCCACCCGACTCTGCGCCGTTAGCTCCGGGCACTCCTCGGAAGGCTCACAATCCTTGGGATCATCGCCGCCCCGCTCTGAACCGCTAGCTCCGGACACTCCTCGGCAGGCTCACAATCCTCGTGATCGCCCCCACCAAAGCTCTGAACCGCTAGATCCGGACACTCCTCGGCAGGCTCACAATCCTCGTGATCGCCCCCACCGAGCTCTGAACGGCGAGATCCGGACACTCCTCGGAAGGCTCACAATCCTCGTGATCGTCCCCCACCAGAGCTCTGAACCGCTAGATCCGGACACTCCTCGGCAGGCTCACAATCCTCGTGATCTCCCCCACCAAAGCGTCTGAACGGCAAGATCATCACACTCGTCGGGCTCACAATCTTGGTGATCCCTTTCCAGCACTCTGGACATCGAGATCCGTACAGTCCTCGCCTTGGTGATCGCTGTTCGTTTGCTGCCCGGTGGTCGCTGAGGCCGTTCCGGAGAGAACGATCGACAACGACGAAACCAGCATCAGAGCCATCATCAATGCGACGACGAAGCGAACCCGTCGCACGCTAACCCGCATGAATCCCATCCCTTCATTGCGCGTTGGGACGAGCCGGTCTCACCATTGGCTACCCCACGACCCAGGTGACCGCACTTACAGGTCGCGGGATCAAGGCCTCCCTTTTCCCCTTATGACCGCCGCCCGAGGCGGGTCGCCGCCACCATAACGGGCGCGGGTTACCGGCCAGTGTCATCGAGACGAACTTCTCCGAGTGCGCTAGTCCCTGTGGTAGCGGTCGAGCGATCAGGCCGATTTCTCGGCTGGACCTTCCTCGACCCTCGCCGGCACCAGAGTGGGGTTGACCTTCTCTGCGACCACGTCGCGGTCGATGACGACTCTCTCCACATCCGTGCGGGAAGGCAGGTCGTACATCGTGTTGAGAAGGACTTCTTCGAGAATCGCCCGGAGGCCGCGGGCCCCGGTCCCTCGCTTGATGGCCTGGGCGGCGATGGCATCGAGCGAGTCGGGTCGTGAAGACGAGCTCGACTTCGTCCATCTCGAACATTCGGGCGTACTGACGGATCAGGGCGTTCTTCGGCTCGGTCAGGATCCGGATCAGGGCCTCCATGTCGAGGTCCTCGACCGTGGCCATCACCGGGAGACGCCCGATGAACTCGGGGATCAGGCCGTACTTCATCAGGTCCTCGGGCATGACCTGGTTGAGCAAGTCGGATGGCCGCCCATCGGCCTTGCCGCGGACCTCGGCGCCGAAGCCGACGCCACGACGTCCCACCCGGTTGGCGATGATGTCCTCGAGACCGCCGAACGCGCCGGCGCAGATGAAGAGGATGTTGGTGGTGTCGAGCTGGATGAACTCTTGATGCGGGTGCTTGCGACCACCCTGGGGCGGCACTGACGCCACCGTCCCCTCCAGGATCTTGAGGAGAGCTTGCTGCACCCCTTCTCCCGAGACGTCCCTGGTGATGGACGGGTTCTCAGCCTTGCGAGAGACCTTGTCGATCTCGTCGATGTAGATGATCCCCTGTTGGGCCCGGTTGACGTCGTAGTCGGCGGCCTGGAGCAACTTGAGGAGGATGTTCTCCACGTCCTCCCCGACGTACCCGGCCTCGGTGAGACTGGTGGCGTCGGCGATGGCGAAGGGGACGTTGAGCTGGCGGGCGAGAGTCTGGGCGAGAAGGGTCTTGCCCGATCCGGTAGGGCCGATGAGGAGGATGTTCGACTTCTGCAGCTCGACATCGCGCTGGACCTCGCCGCCACGGATCCGCTTGTAGTGGTTGTAGACGGCGACGGAGAGCTTCTTCTTGGCGTCCTCCTGGCCGACCACGTAGTCGTCGAGATACGAGTTGATCTCGACCGGCTTGGGCAGCTCGGTGAAGGTGATCTCCTCGGTGGCGGAGAACTCTTCCTCGATGATCTCGTTGCAGAGATCGATGCACTCGTCGCAGATGTAGACGCCAGGCCCGGCGATCAGTTTCTTGACTTGCTTCTGAGACTTCCCGCAGAAGCTGCACTTGAGCAGCTCACCGCCGTCACCGAGTCGTGCCATAGAGTTTTGAACCTCCTCAGGTGGAGGCTACCGCCGCAAGCTCCCGACGGGTGAGAATTCCGTCGATGACCCCGTAGTCCTTGGCCTCGGCAGCCAGCATCCAGTAGTCACGCTCTGTGTCCGTCGAGATCTTTTCCAACGGTTGGCCGGTGTGCTCGGCGAGGATCTGGTTCAACGACTCTCGCATCTGCACGATGAGCCGGGCCTGGATCTCGATGTCCGAGGCCTGGCCCTGGGCGCCACCGTGTGGCTGATGAAGCATGACCCGGGCATGGGGCAGGGCATAGCGCTTGCCTCCTGCCCCCCCGGCGAGGATGACCGCAGCCGCCGAGGCGGCCATGCCCATGCACACCGTGTTCACCTCTGGCTTGATGTACTGCATCGTGTCGTAGATGGCGAACAGCGAGGTGATCGAACCACCCGGGGAGTTGATGTAGAGGAAGATGTCCTTGTCCGGGTCCTCCGACTCGAGGTGAAGGAGCTGAGCCATGATCAGATTGGCGATGGTGTCGTCGATCGGCGTACCAAGGAAGATGATCCGGTCCTTGAGGAGCCGGCTGTAGATGTCGAAGTAGCGCTCTCCCCGACTCGTCTGTTCGAAGACTGTGGGGATCACATAGTTCTGGAACTGGTCGTTCATTCTTCTTCCTCCGCCGCTGTCGCAACCACTTCGCCGATCGGAACCTCGCCCACGGGGATGTCCCCGACCGGCTCGGCCTCGACGATCTCAGCCTCGACGATCTCGGCCTCGACTTCCGTCACATTCATTTTCAAATCGATCGGGTTGCCGTCTTCGTCGACCGGATTCGCTGCCGAGAGGATGGCGTCCAACGCCCTGTTTCTGAGAATATCACCGGCCACCGCCAATTCCCGGCCGCTTTGGCGGAAGGCCTGCAGATAGGCGACCGGGTCGCCGGAACGAGCCGCCGCGTTCTGGATCACCGCCGAGACATCCTCAGGAGTGACATCGATCCCCGCATCCTTGGCTACGGCCTCGAGAACCAGCTGGTTCCGTATGGAAATCTCAGCCTGTTGGCGGAGGTCGTCGAGGAACTGCTCCTGATCGATTCCCGAAGCCTGGAAGTAGTCGTCGAGGGTCAGCTCGCTGTCCTCTAGACGATGGACGAACCGATGGAGGTGGTCGTCCATCTCCGACCGGACCAATCCCTCCGGCAGCTGGATCTCCACCTGATCGACGAGAGTGCTCAGCGCCCTCTCGGCGTATTGACGTGAGACAGACTGCAACTTTGCCTCGGCGAGGCGCTCCTCCAACTCTGCCTTCAGTTCTCTCGACCGTCTCGAATTCTGTGTTCTCGTCGATCCATGCGTCGTCGAGCTCGGGGAGGATCCGCTCCTTCACCTCGTTGACGATCACCTCGAATCCGACCTGCTCGCCGGCGCGGTCGCCGAAACCGACCGGCAACGGTGCCTCGAAGTTGAGGACGGTCCCCGGCTCGGCTCCTTCGAGGAGCTCATCGATTCCCTCGACGAAAAGGCCCGACCCGACCTCATAGAGGAGATCTGCGGCGTTAGCCCCTTCCACCGGTTCGCCATCCTTGGTTGCCTTGACGTCTACGGAGACGAAATCGCCGGACGCCGCCGGCCGGTTTGCCTCCTCCACGGTGGCGAACTGCTCGAGCATGCGCTCGACCTGCTGGTCGAGCTCTTCGGGTGTGACCACGGGTGAGGTCACTTCGACCTCGCGGTCCCGATAGTTGGGTAGGTCGATTTCGGGCCACAGGGTCACCTTGATCTCGACCTCGACCCCGCCGTCGACATCGTTCAGTGCTTCGAGTTGGGGGGTGACAGCCGGGCGCAACTCCTCGTCGTTGAGGATCTCGCTCAGCGCCGGTGGAACGAGGTCATCGATGACCTCACTCCGCAATCGGGCCGGGCCCACCGCGGCTTCGATCACGGGTAACGGCGCCTTGCCCGGCCGGAAGCCTTTCAACTTCATGTCCTGGGACAGCTTCCGAGCGGTCGCAGCCTTGCCGGCCGTGATCTGGTCGTCGGTTAGTTGAAATGTGACCAGACGCTCGAACGGGCCCGTCTCTGTGACTGTTGTTGTCATTTGTCTTCCTGGTTGTCATGAAGAAGGGCGCATCCCTGCGCCCTTCCCCTGGGGTGACCGACGGGATTCGAACCCGCGACTTCCTGGACCACAACCAGGTGCTCTAACCGGACTGAACTACGGCCACCATGTCTCGAATGGGTCTTACCTTCGCGCCCCCGGGAGGACTCGAACCCCCAACCTGCGGATTAGAAGTCCGCCGCTCTATCCAATTGAGCTACAGGGGCGAGGGCTTAGGTCTGTCCCCAAGGCGACCCATTCGAGCGGGTGAAGGGAATCGAACCCTCACCGCCAGCTTGGAAGGCTGGAGCTCTACCATTGAGCTACACCCGCGGGACACGTCATTGTAAAGCCCCGGTCGGGCTGGTCGGATTCGAACCGACGGCCTCTTGCTCCCAAAGCAAGCGCGCTACCAAGCTGCGCCACAGCCCGTGATCGGGTCAGCGTACTTGCGTCCCGATTCCTGTCCCACCTCACTCATATGGTCGAACCATGGAGCTGGGGAGCGAATTTCGGTCCCGGATCGAGGGGTGGGACGGACTGTCCCGATGGGAGCGATCGGAGCTGGGAAAGGACCTGCGCCGTCTCGGGCTGTCGTACGGCGAGATCATGGGTCTGATTCCGGTCAAGAAGTCCACGCTGGCCACGTGGTGTCGCGATGTCAGGTTGACCGAGGAGCAGTACAAGGCCGATCAAGGAGCGGACCTATGGGTCGCGCTTGGGAATTCCGAGGGACACCCAACGGAAAGCGTCATCGCGAGATCGACATGATCGAGGCGCAAGCCATGATCTCGAGGCGCTTCATCTTCAGGACGATCCGTTCTGGGCAATGGGAGTGGCTCTGTACTGGGCTGAGGGGTGCGAAGACGAATAGGCGCCTGGAGATGGCCCACTCCGAACCGGAAGCGCTCCGGCTGTTCGTGGAATGGATCCGTCGCTTTCATGACCCGACGTGCGACCTTCGCTGCCTCACTCAACCTCCATTTCGACAACGACGAACCACGAGCCAGGGAGTACTGGTCGGCCGAACTCGGAATCGATCTCGACGAATTTCCACCAAGACTTTCATCAAGCCCGAGGGAACAGGCCACCGGAAGAACCACCTCCCCTATGGGGTCTGTCGTGTCTCCATGAGGAAGAGCGCTAACGCCGTTTGTCACGACCCTGGTTTGGGTCGACTTCGTGCAAAGAGAGATCTCCCGAATGTAAACTTCGGTCGGGCCGCTAGCTCAATTGGCAGAGCAGAGGACTCTTAATCCTAAGGTTGTGGGTTCGAGTCCCACGCGGCCTACCACCAAGCCCTCGCACCGTTCGAGGGCTTGCTTGCATGGGACAATGAGTCCCGCCACACACGGGTGTGGCGAAACTTGGCAGACGCGCAGGGTTTAGGTCCCTGTGACCGAAAGCGCTCGTGGAGGTTCAAATCCTCTCACCCGCACTGACTCACGACTCGCCTTTCTCCGGTAGTCGTGGCACCCCGGTGATGATCCTCGCCCCACGTCGGAACGTCAGATAGCTCCACGCCCAGGAGATCAATACCAGGACCCGGTTCCGGAAGCCGATCAGAAAGAAGATGTGGATCGCCAGCCACGCCACCCAGGCCAGGAACCCACCAAACCTGACCTGACCGAAATCCGCCACGGCCCTCGCCCGCCCGATGGTGGCGAGGGCACCTTTGTTCCGATAGTGGAATGGGAATCTCGATCGCGTCCGGAGGTCGGCCTCGATCATCCGACCGGCGTGCCGGCCCATCTGCATCGCCGCCGGGGCCACACCGGGGACACCGGGGACCGTGGCGAGGTCACCTACGACGAACACCTCTCTATGCCCCGGGACCGACATATCGCCCTCGACCGGCACCCGACCGGTTCTGTCGGTCTCTACCCCGAGCATGTCCCCAAGCTTCGACGCCTGAACACCGGCCGCCCACAGCACCAGCCCGGACTCGATCCGTCGGCCGTCACTGAGGGTGACTCCCCCTTCGTCGATCTCGCTGACCATCGTCCCTGTCAGCACCTCCACGCCGAGGGTCTCCAACTGACGTCGGGCGCTGTCCGACAGGTCCTCCGGATAGACGGGGAGCACGTGCGGGGCTCCCTCCACCAGAAGAACGCGCGCCCGGGTCGGGTCGATCACGTCGAATTCCTTCCCCAGTGAGTGAACTGCGATCTCGATCAGTGCCCCGGCCAACTCCACCCCGGTCGGCCCGCCTCCGACCACGACGAATGTGAGCAGGCGATCGGCATCGTCCGGGTTGCGTTCTGCCTCTTCGAAAGCGGCCAGGATCCTCTGCCGAAGCAGCAGACGCGTCCTCGAGGGTCTTCAGCCCGGGTGCCATCTGTTCCCAGTCGTCGTGACCGAAGTAGGAATGGGTCGCCCCGGTAGCGAGGATCAGATAGTCATAGGGCAGGACCGAGCCATCGTCCAGGCTCACGGTCCTGTCCGAGAGATCGATCCCCGTGACCTCGGCCAGAAGCACGCTCCTCACGTTCTCCTGTCGGCGGAAGATCGAGCGAATCGGATAGGCGATATCGCTCGGATTCAGCGCCGCCGCCGCCACCTGATAGAGGAGCGGCTGGAAGAGATGGAAGTTCCGCCGATCGACGATCGTGATGTGAACCGGTTCCTGGCGCAGCGCCTTGGCGGCACTGAGACCGGCGAAACCAGCACCGACAATGACGACGCGGAGAGGCCCCTCCGTCACCGCTCGATCCCGAGCGCCTCCGCCAACGCCCGCAGGGCCCGGGCCCGATGGGACAGTGTGTTCTTCTGGGCCACTCCCATCTCTGACAACGTCCGATCGTCGACCTCGAACACGGGGTCGTACCCCGAACCCGCCCTCTCCTCTGGGAGACTCGGCGATGA
>CAWJLJ010000015.1:0-35330 GCA_963843585.1 uncultured Acidobacteriota bacterium | reverse complement strand
CCCGTGGGATCGGGTCCGGTGGAGCCTCTCCTCGACCTCGGCCAGTGTGTCGACGGTGGCGCAAACATGAGGGTGTGACGCCATCACCGAGCCAACCTGGATCGTGTCGAGCAGGTCGACCTCGCCAGTCCTTCGAACCTTGATGCCCATGTGGCTGAGGACCATCGTGTAGATCGAATCCGAGATAGAATCGCTCGGCCGAGAAACGTGCCGAGCGTTGCGGTGAGCATCAGAGGGCAGGATCAATTGATAGTCCCTGGCCCCGATAACTCGAAACCGTCGATGGCAGTTAATGGCGCCCGTCCCACCACGGCGACCATTGCGGCCATCCCGACGACAGCGAAGGCACCGACTCGATCAGAAAGGGCCAATCTCGCCTACGAGCAAGGCGAATCCGGTACCAACTGCTGCGCCCATGAAGAGCGACGGCATGAAGGCGCCACCCGATGCGCCCGAGGTGGTGGTGAGACTGGTGGCGACGGCTTTGCCGATCGCAAGGAGGATCAGGGTCCACCACACCGAGGAGCCCACATCACCGGCAAGAAGTCTGTTGATGACGGACTGACCGGTCCCGAACGACCTGGGCTCGAGGAAGATCAGCCCGGCGACGAGTAGACCGGCGACGAGCGGGCGCACAAAGCCCAGCGCCCTCGCGGGGGCGAAGAAAGCTGTCGAGACGGCCCAGTCCGTTGAGGAAAAGCACTCCGATCAGGACGATGGCGAGGGCGAGACCGGCGTAGAGGATCAGCTCGCTGAATCCCTGCAGCCGGTAGGCGTCGGTCTGGAGCTCCAGCTGCTCGCCGACGATGGTCCGAGTGGTGACCGCTGCGGTGATCGAAGCGATGACGATGGCGGACATGTGACGGGCCGCGAACGAAGAGAGGATGACCTCGAGGGCGAAGAGCATGCCGGCGATCGGGGCGTTGAAGGCGGCGCCGATCCCCGCACCGGCCCCGGCTGCAACCAGGGACCTCACCTGATCCTCCCCCAGGTTGAAGCGACGGGATATGACCGATCCGACGGCAGCCCCGATCTGGACGATCGGTCCCTCGCGGCCCGCCGAGCCACCCGTGCCGACTGTGGCGGCTGTCGCCAGGATCTTCAGCGGGATGACCCGGCCCCGCATCCTCCCGCTATGCACTTCGAGGGCGGCCACCGCCTCGGGCACGCCATCTCCGGCGACCTCTGGCGCAAATCTTCGGGCGAGGAACCAGGCGAACAGAAATCCGGTCGGGACGGTCAGAAAGATCCAGGGATGTCCCTGGTCGATGGCGAAAGGGAGGAAGAACTCCTCCAACCAGTCGACGAGATAGATGAGTGCTGCCGCCCCGAGACCCACTCCTACACCCACCAGAGCGGATATGGCGAGGAATCCACCCATCTGTCGTTCGGCGAGGACGCCAACTGCAGGGAGACGGCGGATGCTCTCCAACGGCTTGGTCACGTGACGTCAGAGTATTCCCATCCCATCGTTTCCTGGACTCACGTCACAGAATGGGCCTGTGCGATTCCGATCTCACGTGTTGCGACCTCTCGAGCCGGAGAGCCCCTGGAACCGGTCGGTGCTCGCCCTGTCTGCCCTCGCCGGGATCGTCGGTGCCTACCTCACGCTGGCTCAGGATGCCGAGCCACTCCTGGCCATCGAGGCCGCAGGCACGGCTTTCCTGTCCTGGGCGCTGGCCCGGGAGATCGATCCGGACCGCCAGGTCCCCGCTCTCGTGCTCGCCGTCGTCGGTGGGGCCTGGGCACTGCTCGGATTCGAGACGGCCATCCTGCCTTTCACCGCCCTGTTGATGTCGGCGAGGGTGGTGGTGGAGACCACCGGACGGCGCCCTCTCCCCACCGACCTGGCCGGGTTGGCCGTCCTCGCCACGGTCGTCTCATACACACCATTGGGGTGGGTGATGGGCTTCGGGCTGGCCGTGGCGATATATGTCGACGCCCGGATGGCTGAGCAACCCAACCGCTCGGCCCTGTTTGCAGCGTTGGCGGGGGCGATCGGCTCGTCGGTCGTGGCCAGCCTCAGCGGTACCTTTCCGCGGACCCTCCCCACCGTCGATCCACTCGTCATGGCGGGGTTGGGTGTGCTCGCCCTGATCGCCGTGCTCCGGGAGCCCCTCGAACCGGTGTCATTCGTCGACAGCCGGACCAAGAAGTTCCTGAGGCGAGACCGGCTTCAGGCGGGCCGCGCCCTCGCCGCGATCCTTGTGTTCCTCGGCGCGCTCGTTTCGGGTGCGATCGCTCCTGCGGTGGTGCCGATGGCGCTGGTTGTTGCCTCCGCCCTCGCCTCTACCGAGGTGGAGCGCCTTCAACGAGCAAGCCGCCGCCCCGGGTAGCGTGGGTCGCATGTGCAGATCGATAAAAGTACTCAGGGAGGGCGCCACCCCGGCTCCCACCGAAGAGATCGAGGCGGCAGCACTTCAGTTCGTCCGCAAGATCTCGGGATTCAGCCGACCCGCCGGCCACAACGAGGACGTCTTCCACCAGGCGGTCCACGAGATCAGCGAGGCCTCGATGCGCCTTCTCGACGGGCTGGAGATCCGGGGAGCCAAGGCCTCCTAGGTCTGGTCCAACCCTGCCGGCACCCGGCTCGGCGCCATGATCGAGTCGACCAGGCCGTATTCGACCGCTTGCTCGGCGGTCAGCCAGCGGTCACGATCGGTGTCTCGGGTGACCGTCTCGACCGTCTGGCCGGTGTGACGAGCGAGGATGACGTTCATCTCCTCTTTCTGCCGGACGATCTCCCTGGCGTGAATCTCGATATCTGACGCCTGGCCTTCGAGCCCGCCCCCCATCAGATGAGGCTGATGGATTAGCACTCGGGCGTGCGGCAGGACATACCTCTTGCCCGGGGCCCCGGCGGCGAGGATCACCGCCGCCGCTGAGGCGGCCATACCGATGCAAGCGGTCATCACCTCTGGCTTGATGTGCTGCATCGTGTCGTAGATAGCCATCATCGAGGACATCTCTCCGCCCGGGGAGTTGATGTAGAGGGCGATGTCCTTGTCCGGGTCCTCGCTTTCGAGATGGATCAGTTGGGCGACGATCAGGTTTGCCGTGTCTGCGTCGACCGCCCGGCCGAGGAACATGACACGGTGTCCCAGCAATCGTGAGTAGATGTCGTATGCCCGCTCTCCCCTGCTCGTCTGCTCGATCACGGTCGGTATCAGCATCATGGCTCCTTTGTGCAACCCATCGGTTGCGGATCACCATACACGACGCGCAACTGCTAAGTTGCAGGTATGCAGGAAGAGCGTTTCGAAGAGCTGGCCGGTGACATCACCGTCGAACGGACCGTCACCCTCCCCGCCGACCCGGGCACTGTCTGGGAGCGTCTAACCGACGAGAACCTGGTTGGTGACTGGATGGAGGGTGACGTCACGATCGACGCCCGCCCCGGTGGGGGCATAACGATGACTCCGGAGGAGGGGCCTCCGGTCTGGGGCACCGTTGAGGAAGTCGTCCCCGGTCGTCGCCTTCAATGGAGCTGGCGGACCGATGATGGGCTACCCACGCAGGTCGAGATCGAGTTGGAGCAGGTGGAGGAGGGGACCATTTTCACCGTCCGCGAGACCCTGCTCCCGTGGACGATCACTGGTCTTCCCCCCCAGTGGGGTGGGTCCCCTTTTCCGAGGGCTTCTCTGTCCGTAGCGGCCTGATGATCCCCCACGAGGTCTTTGCCGCCCTGGCCGATCCGACCAGACTCGAGGTGCTGAGCCGTCTCGCCGACGGCGGCCCAGCCACTGCCACCGAGTTGTCCGCCGCCATGCCCATCTCCCGTCAGGCGGTGACCAAGCATCTCGCCGCCCTGGATGCCGCCGGTCTTGTCGAACGACATCCCTCCGGACGAGAGGTGCGCTACACGTTCGACCCCGAGCCCCTGGGAGATGTCGTCAAATGGGCGGAGAAGGTCGGCGACACCTGGGACCAGCGTCTTGGACGGCTCAGCCGCAGCGTCGAGTAGCTACGCCAGTAGCAGGGTGCCTACTCCGAGCCGCTCCGCGTTGAGGAGTGCGAGGTGGGCGGCGGCCACGTCTTGGGCGGCCACGCCGACACTCTTGAACACTGTCACGTCCTCGGCGATCTCGGGGCTGGTCCCGTCCAACAGCTCGCGCAACGAGGTGTCGGGCAGCCTTCCAGCCTGGATCAGGTCACCGGCCTCTTCGGCCGCCGCCGAGAGGTCGTCCACGACCACATAGGCGCGCTCGAGGAGGTCCGGCGCCAGCTCGGCCATCTCCGGCGTGTAGGCGCCTATGGCATTGATGTGGGTGCCTTCCCGAACGCTCGATCCGGCCAAGATGGGCGATGTCGCCGGGGTTGCGCACGAGATCACATCCGCCTGGGAGGCGGCTTCTGCGACATCGTCGACGTGCTCGCCGCCAACCATCTCCGCGACCATTCTCGCATTGACCGGATTCCGGGACCAGACCAGGACCCGATCGATCGGCCGGACCGTCCGCACCGCCTCGATCTGGTCGAAGGCCATCGCCCCAGCCCCGAGCATGGCCAGCGTTCTCGCGTCGTTCGTCGCCAGCAAGGCCGTGGCCAGCCCGCACACTGCGCCGGTCCGGATCGCGGTGAGAGTCGGCCCATGGACCAGGCCCAGAGGGGTGCCATCCGGTGCGAACACGACCACTAGGCCGGCCGGATCACCTGGCACGGTCGAGACCACCTTGACCGCGATGATGTCGTCGAGCCTTCCCGGCATGACGAGCGAGCTGCCGACAATGGTCCGGAGCGGGGTTTCTGCCTCGGCCGAGAATGCGTGCTCCATCGCCCGGATCGCATCTGTCATAGGAAGCGCCTGCCGGGTCTCGGCAGAATTCAGGTACCGCATCAGGCCAGGACGTTCTTGACTGCCACGTCGATCGGCTCCCGATCGACGGAGAGGAAGCTCATCGGGACGTCTGTGTCGAACTCGATGGAGGAACCGGTGTAGGCCTGGGCGACGAGGGACCCGATCGACGGGGCGAGCTTGAATCCGTGTCCGGAGAACCCGTTGGCAACCCAAAGGCCATCGACACCCGAAGGGCCGACTACGGGATGGACGTCCTCCCGATTGATCGTGTAAAGACCGGCAACGCCAGAGACACCGCCTCTCGCTTCCAGCCCCGGAACGCGGTGGTGGAAGGCGGCCAGCTTGATCTCGGTGAAGGCCGCATCGGGGACCCGCTTGAAGTCGTCAGGATCCTCGATCACCTCCTCCTCGTCCTCGGCCAGCACCGATCCGACGAGTACCTGCTGCCCACCGGTCTCTGGGCGGAAGTAGATGCCAGTCGAGGCGTCGGCCCCGACCGGGACCGGGCCCAGGTCCTGGGGCCACGACCGATAGACGGTCTGGATCCGCGTCGGAGTGAGTGTCCAGCGCAACTCTGCGCCGGCCATCGCATTGAGCTGATTGCACCACGGCCCTGCGGCGTTGACGACCAGTTCCGCTGAGATCTCGGTCCCATCCTCGAGACGGACCCCGGTCACGCGACCGTTCTCCTTCAAGACGTCGGTGACCCTGGAATTGAACTCAACGGTGCCGCCCAGCCGACGGGTGGCATCGATCAGGTCCTGATTGGCCCCGACCGGCTCGGCGTAGCCCCCGAGACTCTCGTAGAGGAATGCCTCGCCGGGGGCGCACTGATGCTCGATCTCCCCGGTGAGGTCGAAGGGCACACCACAGGTGGAGAGGGATGGGAACAACTCTGTCACGTCATCGGGGCCGATGGCCTCCGCTTTTACGCCCTCACCCATGAGCTTGTCGGCGTCCGACCCGACCCGCTCCTTGCTCTCTCCCATCATCCAAAGGACGCCCACCCGCTGCAGCCCCGATCTCGGTTGATCCAGGCCGGTGAACTCGGCCCAGTTGCCATACGCCTCCTGCCCATGGAAGGCGAGCCGGACCACCTCTGGATGTGTGTACCGACAGCGGCAGATCGATGATGACGCCCCGGTCGAGCCTTCGGCTGGGCCCTTCCCCTTGTCGAGGGCGACCACACTGCCCACGCCGTGACGAGCCAGCTGGTAGGCAATGGAGGACCCAATGATGCCGGCCCCCACTACGACCACGTCGGCCGTGCGCTTCATGGAACGGCGACCCGGTAGTCGCCAGTTTCCTCGTCCCAGGTCAGCTCGATCTGACCCTTGGTCGCTGCTGCCTTGCAGAACTGGAGGAATCCCGAGTAGCCGAACTTCTTCTCCGAGAACGTCGGATCCTTCTTGCGAAGCTGGTTCTTGAGACCGGAAAGATAGACCGGAGAGCTCTTCTTCGACAGATCGGTCACCACCTCGACCAATTGGTCGAAGGCGGCGCCTTCGCCAGATCCCTCAGACGGGAACTGGACTATTGGATCTCCACGTCCCGGCCCTTCCGACGTCTCGATCACGCCCTGGGACTCCAGGTGGTTGAGCAGTTCTCCGAAGGCGCGGAACCCATAGTCGGCTTCGCTGAAGGTGGAGTCCTTGCGGAGGAGGGCTCGCTTCAACGACGAGGCGAGTACCTCTCCGCCACCGCTTCTGAGGAGACCAGCGAGCGTCGTAGTGATCAATGACGCCAGCTCCGGAGTGGTGTCGTCGACCTGCTCGCCCTCTTCGGCCGGGGCGGTGACCCGGCTCGGCTCGACTCCATCCAGGTTCTCATAGAAGAGGAACTCATCACAGGCGGGCGGAAGCAAGGCCGAGGTCGACGCCTTGACGCCGACACCGATCACCTTCTTGTTCAGCTCGCGGCAACTTGTGGACGAGAGGGGTGAAGTCGGAATCCCCGGTGCAGATGACGAAGGTGGTGATGTAGTCGCGCTCGAACGCGACCTCGATGGCGTCGACCACCATCTTGATATCTGCGGCGTTCTTGCGACTGGCCCCCATCCGCTGGGGGATCTCGATCAGCTCGATATGACTCCGTGTCAGCTTCTGACGGGCATCGGAGAACATCCCCCAGTCGGCGTAGGCCTTTCGGGTGACGACACGGCCCCGCTCGGCGAGGGCATTGCCGATCGGCTCGAAGTCGAACTCCATCCCCCCCAACGCCTCCCGCACGCCGATGGCCAGGTTCTCGAAGTCGACGAACAGGGCAATGCGCTCTTCTTCCATAGGGTCAAGAGTAGGCGGGCCATAGGGGCGATTCTCCCCGGCATGCCCGCCCAGCCAGGGGTAGCTTCCGAAGGACTTAGAGGGGATGGGCCATGAAGAGCGAGTTGCGTGTTCACGGTGTCTCCGGCACTCAGCCGAGAGACATGCTCTATACCGATCCGGTTCTCCGGGACAGTGCCCTTCCAGATCAGCCCCGCAGCTATACCGAGGTGCTCGAGATCGCTCGAGCCGAGGAAGAGTTCGACGACCCAGGCATTCCACTGGGGCGGGCTAACCGCCGGAAGCCGGTTGACCGCTTTCTGGATCCTTTCTGGCACCGTTCGCCTTCGCCAACGTCGCGGGGTGGATGAGCAAGGATCGGACCAACAGATTCGGTCATGCCATGATTCGTTTGGCCGGGCTCGGCTTGACCGCTTTGTTCGTCACGCAAGTGTTCACAGCCACGGTTCTCTTGCCGTACCTGTGGCTTCTCGGGCGAAGCGAGTTTGAGATCCTCGGCCGGACGTTCGAAATCGGCGATGGCTTGCTGAGATCGGCGTTCCTCGTCCTCGTCGTGCTTCTAACCGGCGCCTTTCTGGTGCTGTTGCTAAAGGCATCGACACAATCGCATTTCGAGCCCGGCAAGACCGCTGATCAATCGCTATTGCTGGCGTGGCCCACTGTCGACTCCATGGATCCTCCGACAACGGATGCCGACCTCATCCCGCTCGACTATCCACCAGATCGATGGGAGGATCCGGTGGGAGCCCGCATCACCGATCCGAGGATGTGGAGGCCGAGCACGATCCTGCATCGGCTGCGCCGCCTTCATCTCGCTGTGGGCTACGGAATCATTGCCCTCGAGGTGGCCATCTGGACGCAGACCACCTGGGCCGCGACCCTTTCTGGCGTACTTCTCGCCATGGTCGCCTTGGTGGTGCTGCTCACCACGTTCATGCCCACCAGCAACGCGGTGCTGAGAGCAACCGCCATCCTCCCCCTAATCGCTGTTCTTGTCTGGTTCGCCGGGTTGGCGACGATCTTCACAGGGAGCGTGGCTGACCAGGACATCACCACGCCGCACATCATCACCTTCATCACGGCACTCGTCATGGGTGGTTTCGTCGCCCTGTCGCTATCCGCTGGGTTGGTCTCCGTTGGCGCGTTCGTCCTCGGGATCTTCTTTGGCGGCGTGTTGGGTCTCGCTGTCGGGATCGTGATCGAATCCATTCTCGGGCTGAACCCCCCTGACAGACCAGGGATCCTCGAGGAGAACGGGGCGGCTTGGGTGGCGATAGCGATGCTTGGTTTGCTCGTCTGGCTGGCCATATTCGCGATCTGGCTCAGCTGGCAGGAGACCGAACACACGGCCCATGAGGGGATTTTGGGCCTGGTTCGACGAATCGTCCTCCAAGCCCCAAAACTATTCAAGGCAGCCGCCGTTTATGGTCTCTTGGCCGGGGTCGTCGCTGTTTTCCTCGGCTGGCAGAACGAGGTTTGGGAGCCCGGAGCACTCGCGTCGCCGTCGCCGAATAGCCCGATCTATGACATCGCCATCTTTGCCGGAGTTTTCCTCGTCGCCTTTCTCGCCCTGCGCGTATGGCGGTACTTTGGCTTGAAGTTCGTTCCGCTCGTTGTGCTCGTCGCCGCCCTGGTTGCCTTTGCTGCGTATCGGGATTTCTTCGTGGTGGAGTTCTTCAAGGTCCAGATCGCACTCAAGGGCAATCTCGTCGACATCGCGGTGGCGATCGCAATCATCGTTCCCGGCGCCTTCATGCTGCGGAGCATCTGGACCGGAGCGGGAAGCAGCGAGGAGGGCCAGAAAAAGAGGAGGAACGTGGGGATCCTGTGGGACATGGGATCGTTCTGGCCCCGCTGGTATCACCCATTGGCACCTCCTGCGTACGGGCCGAAAGCAGTGACGCAATTGCGGAAGGAACTCGAATCCCATCAGAGAGATGTGCTGGGAGCGCATTCACAGGGCTCGTTGATCAGTGCCGTTGCCCTGATCTATACCGACGGCGCCAAGAAGCCACATCGGTTCATCACCTACGGGTCGCAACTCGGGGTTCTCTATCCGGGAATGTTTCCCGGCGCAGGCATCGACGACGAGGGCGGACTGGTCGAGATGGTTCATGCCAACTACGGCACAGAGTGGATCAACCTCTACAGGGAAACGGATCCGATAGGAGGCCACTTCGTCCAGAGACTCGATACGCAGAACCTGCCTGTCCGCATGTGGACCGGTCACTCTCGATACGAACCCACGGATGAGTACAAGGACGCGAGGCGAAGAGAAAGCGGCGTGGCCCCTCCTACCATTTCCTCGGTCTCGCCCTCGTAGCTCAGGGGATAGAGCACCGGTTTCCTAAACCGGGTGTCGCAGGTTCGAATCCTGCCGAGGGCGCCGAACTCCGGGTCTCCTTGTATTCATTGACTTTCTAGAAGTCGCCGTGGTCAGTCCAGATCACCGACTGAGAGGGGCAAGGGTAAGTTTTGGCTGTGGCCCCTGGGCTAACCGCGAGGAGAGGCATTTATGCGATCTCCGCCGTGATCGTTCTCGTCCTGATGGTCGTCGGAGCCCTGATCGTGGTGGTCAACAACGAGTTCCGTTGGGAGGAGAGCCCCATCCTGCTGGCCATCCTCGCCTTCGGTCTCCTCGGCGCACTGGTCCTCTGGCGTCGCCCGGGTAACGCCATGGGCTGGGTCTTTTCAGCCATGGGTCTGAGCGGCACGCTGGCAGCAGTTCCCCAAACCGGCGCAGGTGTGGCTCTGGGTGGCCTGGGTTGGTTCACATTTTTCTTTCTCACGTTCGCCGTCCTCCCCATGCTGTATCCCACTGGAGAGACCTTGGGGCGGTGGTGGCGTTGGGTTCTGCTCGCCTCCATGATCGCCTTTGCCGGTTTCGCCTTCCTTTGGATCTTCCAAGAGACCCTGTGTCTGGAGATCGACGCGAGCGATGGGGAGGAGGTCTGCACCGAATCGATCCCGAATCCGATCGGAATCGAGGGGGTCGAAAACCCAGAAAACTCGGGGCCGGGCTCGATCCTGCTCCTCTCGTTCGTCATCGCCGGTGTGCTCGGCCTGGTGTCGCTGGCGATTCGCTATCGCCGGGCCCGAGGGGTCGAACGGCAGCAGCTGAAATGGTTGGTGCTCTCCCTCGCCGCCCTGATGAGCTTCGTGTTCCTGTTCGACATCTTCCTGCCCGATTGGTTCGGATTCCAGTTGCCCGACACGCTGTACAAAGCGATTATCGCCGTCTTGTGGCTCGGTCTGCCCACGACAGCAGGGCTGGCCATCTTCCGCTACGGCCTCTACGACATCGACCGGGTCATCAGTCGTACCGTGGCCTATGGACTGGTGGTGGGCACCCTCACCATCGCCTATGTGGCGATGGTTACTGGTGTCGGCGCCGTCGTGAGTGAGTTCAGCCCATCCAGTATCGACCTGCCCATGCCCGTCCTCGCCACGGCTCTAGTCGCGATCGCCTTCCATCCGGTGCGGCAGAGAGCCATCAGGTTGGCCGACCGCATGGTGTTCGGAAGACGCCGGACACCATATGAGGCCCTCGCCGGAGTCGGGGGTGCACGATTGGACGACCTGCTCCCGCAGATCGCACAACTCGCCACTGAGTCGACGGCGGCACGCGCCGCCATTGTCTGGCTCTCAGACGGCACGGAGTTGCAGCCTGCCGCCATCTTTCCCCAGAACGGCTCGCCACCCGAACCAATTGCGCTCGATGACGGTCGACTTCCCGCCGCGCTCGATCTGGGCGAGACCCTCCCTCTCACCCACCAGGAGAGTCTGCTGGGCGCCATCACCATCGTCACCGGCCCTGGTGAGGACCTGCCCGCCGATGACCGCCGGCTCTTGACCGACCTGGCCGCGCATGCCGCGCTCACTCTGCACGGGGTGTTGGAATCCACTCCCCTGCCCACAGGGATCGTCACATTCCTTATGACCGACATCGAAGGGTCAACGAGTCTCTGGGAGGATGACGCGGAAACCATGGCTGTGGCCCTTCGCACCCACGACGCGATGGCGCGCCGCGTAGTCGGTGACGGAGGTGGGGTCCTGGTCAAGTGGCGGGGTGAGGGTGACAGCACGTTTTCGGTGTTCACCAACGCGGGCCAGGCGGTGCTGACCGCCATGACTCTGCAGAAGGCGATCCGCGTCCAAGACTGGGGGACTGTCCGACCAATCTCGATTCGCGCTGCCCTCCACACCGGGGAAGCCGAGTTGCGAGAGCGCGACTACTTCGGTCAGACGGTCAACCGTTGCGCACGTCTCCGCTCGCTGGCCAAAGGCGGCCAGACCCTGGTTTCAGCCGCCACGCGAGAGCTCGCCCGGGAGGGGCTTTCCACGGAATTGCGTTTCGCTGACCTCGGCCAGCATCAGCTCAAGGACGTAAGCGAGCCAGAACAGGTCTACGAAGTAGTCGCCACAACTGCGCCCGACCTGTCGACCGAGATGCCGGCAGAGCCCGCGGTCTAACCACGGCTGGGACCGGCTGGTTTGTGATCAACGATTGCAAGTTGGTGGTGGCTGGGGTGGCGGCCATCCATCACCTCCCGTCCCCGGGGCCGCCTGTCGTACCGACCGGCGGCTGATCGAGAGGAACCCCGGAACCGAACCATCGCCCTAGGGCTTCCCAAGGTTCCCACGGTCAAGCCGGCGTGGCCAGAAAACTGACCAGCGGAACCCGCCAACCATAGAGAACGCGAAAACCCCTTGTTTATTGGGGTCTTCGGGCCTCTGAGGCCCCCAAATACAGAGCAGGTTTCCTAAACCGGGTGTCGCAGGTTCGAATCCTGCCGAGGGCGCACGATCCGGGGTGGCGATGTCAGCTAGCGGCAGCTACCACATCGAGAATCGCCTCGATGACGAGCTGGGGGTCTGCCTCTTCGACCGCGTGCCCTGTGGTCACCACGATCTGCTTCGCACTGGGACTCAACACCAGCCAACCCTTCTGGTCCTCGACATTGGTCTGCTCGCCCGGAAACTCGGCATTGGGTCCGTAGTCATTGGAGATGACCGTCACCGGGATGTCACCGATCTCCGTGCGCCCCGCCCATGCGTCTTTCTCCACCTGGAGGTAGTCCCGCTTCTCGATGTTGGACGGGCTGTCCCAGGCTGTCAGCTCGACGATCTCCTGCGGCGGGTCAACGAACGGGGATGGCGTCTCGACGAAGACCATGCCCGCCACCTCGTCGGGGTGGGCGAACGCAAATCCAGCGGTGATGTAACCGCCCCCAGAAGTACCCACCAACACGTATGGCCCTTCCACTTCGGCCGAATCGAGGAGAGCTTCGAGATCCCCGACTAGGTCCGACAGGCCGCGTGGGCCGTCAGCAGGATCGCTCCGGCCCAGATTGGCCCGGTCGTATACGCAGGTTCTGGTTACGGCTGTGATAGCGGGCCCGGCGAAGGAATATGACTGACTGGTGTCCTCGTCTCCGCCCTCCATGATCACGGTCGGACTGCCCGACCCCCTGCAGCGGAGATAAAGGCCCCGCCCGCCGATGTCGACCACTTGGTCGATCTCCCCAGCGGTGGATGCAGTCGACATCGTGGTAGACGCAGCGGCGGTGATGTCCGGGGTCGAGACGGGCTCTTCCGACAAAGACGAATCTGTGCCCTCGTCGGCTGAACAGCCGAGGGACACCAGAAGCGCGAGGCCTGCGAGGCCGAGCGCCGTTCTGCGTCGCCGTTCTGCGTCGATCGATGCCTGACGCACTCAAGTCGCCCCAATCCGACCACGGATCGTCTGATTACTCCCCACCAAGATGTCCTCCCTTCACCCGCCCAGGACTGATCCCGAGTCCGACACCCGCATTCGCAGACGCAGACCGCGCAAGGTAACTGCTAAAGCGCCGCCATGCCGCCTGACGAATCCGGCTGGTCGTGGCGGATGAGCGCAACCGAAACTGAGCACCGGAACGCGCCAAACCTAGAGAACGCGAAAACCCTATGTTCATTGGCGTTTTCGGGTGTTAAGAGGCCCAAATACAGAGCAGGTTTCCTAAACCGGGTGTCGCAGGTTCGAATCCTGCCGAGGGCGCCGCTCCAGTTTTCCCTTGTATTCATTGACTTTGGATGGGTCGTCCTTCCAATTTCCGAGCCGCTAAGCCAAGGCTCCGATTCAGCGACACCTACGCGATGACACGCAGCACTCCCAGGTGATACGCGGAGAGGTCGATGTCGACTGCTAACGCCATTCCGTTAGCTCACTCTCACCTTGGGACCTTTCAGCTCCACCACAGATATCGGTCACAGACGCATTTGGGAACAGAGCACGAGATGCCTTCAATGTGCTCTCGGCGGGGATGCCCGCAGTGGTCACAACGCGCCTTTGAAGGGTTTCGTGAAGGGTTTCGGCGTTCCACTATGAGAGGGTCTCGGACTGTTGTAGGCGCTCGAGATGGTCACGGTCACGTTGCGTCCGCCGCCTTCTCGACCGATAGAAAAGGCCGAACAACTCGGCGAACACGACGCCGATGAGAATTGCGCCAAGGATGAGGACGATCAACGGGGTCGAGAAGTCCCATCCCGTGAAGGTCACAGTGATGCTGGCCGTGTTCTGTGCGGCCAGGATCAGGACACCGATCGCCAACACCACCCCGATGATGAGCCCCCAGAAGAGCCCCGTGCCGACAAAGACCCGCTCTTTGGTTGCCGGTTGAGCGGTTGTCGAGGGTTCGGCCGTTGCGTCAGGTACCAAGACAGTCCGATCACTCACTTCGCTTGAGATCGTGTTCGGCTGGCTCATGTCGACCGCGACGCGACAGGTGGCGGAGGGGTGGGTGACACCGTTATCGGCACAGGGACGAGACGATCAACCCTGATCGGCCACGGTCGTCGATAGATGATTTCGGCGAGACGGGGTTTGAATGTCAACTCGAAACTTTTCTTGGTAAGGGCCACAACAAGCTCCTTCGTTTTGCGGTCTACTTGAGAGATTACTTGCAATCTAGCTATATGTCAAATAAGATGCCAGCCAACCGACGACTGATGCAGACGACCAGAAGGGAGCGCGCAGGTGGGAATGGACGATCGCATTGACAGCATCATCCGGGAGTGGCAGGAACGTCGACCCAAACTCGACTTCTCGCCTCTCGAAGTGGTGGCTCGAGTGATTCGCGCCTCGCACCTCCTCCAAGACAGATTGGACCGGATCGCCGAGGCTTATGGTCTGAGCCATACCGGCGATCTCGACGTTCTCACCGATCTCGACCGGGCCGGCCCGCCCCATCAGCGAACACCGTCAGAGCTGGCCGAGACCCTCCTCCTCACCACGGGAGGCATGACCGTCCGTCTCAACCGTCTGCAAAAAGCCGGGCTCGTCGAACGGCTCCCCAACCCCCGCGACGGCCGTGGTGTCCTGGTGCGTCTGACCCCGATCGGAAAGGAACTGGCCGAAGATGCCCTGACCACGCTTCTCGACACCCAAGCGGCCAGCCTTGGGACGCTCCAACCCTCAGAGCAGGTCGACCTGGCCGATCTGCTCCGCACCCTCCTCGTAGCTCTCGGTGACACCCCTGCATTTCGACCCGCCCTCGCAGTGCAACGCGGACAAAGGTAGAGACGTCGGACAGGGTTCGAATGCTGCCGAGGGCGATCCTGCTTGAGGATCCTTCGGGCAACCTGGTCGAATTGGTCGAGCCGAAGAGCTGAGGCTGAAGGCGTGTTTCGTCGAGCGGGGTGACGGGAAACAAGTCAGAGATGCAGACGAGCGACGTCGCCGAGATCCTGAAGAAGCCGATCAGCCAA
The DNA here is from genome assembly GCA_963843585.1 of uncultured Acidobacteriota bacterium. Lineage (GTDB taxonomy): Bacteria > Actinomycetota > Acidimicrobiia > Spongiisociales > ZC4RG35 > JARDZU01. The sequence goes on along the minus strand of CAWJLJ010000015.1, from coordinate 20,501 downwards.
GAGATGCTCAACCGGGACCTCGCCCGTTTGGCGTACGTGGCCAAGGACGGCACCCCGAGGGTCGTCCCGATCGGGTTCACCTGGAACGGCACCGAGGTCGTCATGTGCACGACGACGAACGCCCCGAAGCTGGCGTCGCTGCGCCGGAACCCGGCGGTGGCCCTCACCATCGACACCGAGGTGCACCCACCGAAGATCCTGCTGCTCCGAGGCGAAGCGGTGCTCGACGAGGTCGAGGGCATCCCCGACGAGTACCTCCAGATGAACGGCACCTACGAGATGACGGCGGAGCAGCGAGTCGAGTGGGAGACCGAGGTCCGGTCGCTGTACGACTCGATGGTGCGGATCGTCGTCAAGCCGACGTGGGCGAAGCTGATCGACTTCGACGAGACCCTGCCGACCCCGGTCGAGGAGCTCATTCGCCGGCGGGAAGAGCGGCAGCAGACCTAGCCGGTGTCCTCGTCACACCGCGACTCGGCCATGGTTAAAGGCTATGGGTACGGGGTAGGAGCGGACCTGCGTTATCGCGTGGATGGCTGCGGAGCCGCGCGTCCGCCAAGGAGGCTGGATGGAAACCGATCAGAGGGATGCCCGGATCTTCGGGGTGCTGTTCATTCTCACGTTTCTCACCTCGATCCCGGCCGCCCTTCTCTTCCAGTCAATTACCGACGACCCGGCCGGCTACATCGCTGGTAGCGGGAGTGACAACGCGATCTACCTGGCAGTCCTCTTGGAGTTTGCCCTGATCCTCACGAACGTCGGAACGGCCGTCGTCCTCTACCCGATCGCACGGCGACAGAACAAAGCTCTCGCACTTGGCTACGTCGCCGCTCGAATCATGGAATGCGTCTTCATTGCCGCCGGAATCATCTTTGTGCTCGGGGTGGTGAGCCTGCGCCAGACCTCTCCGGATGCAGCAGACCTTGCCGTGTCGCTTGGGTCGCTCAAGGAGTGGACGGCCCTGTTCGGCCCTGGATTCATCGTCCCCTTCGGGAATGGGCTGATACTCGGCTATCTGATGTACAAGTCCGGCCTCGTACCGCGGCCCATGACCTGGTTCGGACTGATCGGGGGGCCCATCCTCTTGATTGGGAGCATCGTCACCCTCGTAGACGGATGGGGAGGGAGCAGTGCCCTTGCAGCTCTGCTTGTGGCCCCGGAGTTCATATGGGAGGCCTTCCTCGGCATCTACTGCACGATCTGGGGCTTCCGGCGCGACTCACCAATCCTTCAGGAGAGCGCGGTTTGACATCGGAGATCGAGCCGACTCCGCCCTCGAGTTCAACGTCATCTACCGACTTGATACCGGCGGGCCCCCTTCGGGGCCCGCCCGCCTTCCTCGTCTGTAACTTCGTATCTGAACGCAAGGCGAGGAGTCATGGCGACGTATGCGCTCGTCCCCGGCGGCGGGGGCGACCCTTGGGAATGGCACTTGCTGGTGCCCCAACTCGAGGCTCGTGGTCACGAGGCGATCGCAGTCCGCCTCCCAGCTGAGGACGAGGCAGCCGGCTGGTCCGAGTACGCCGAAGCGGTCATCAAAGTTCTGGGTCACCGCAGCGAGGTGACTGTCGTTGCAGCATCGATGGGGGGTTTCACCGCCCCGATCGTCTGCTCCCGGCGCACGGTCGATTTGCTCGTCCTGCTGAACGCCATGATCCCGAATGCCAGGAGAGACCTTCAATGCGTGGTGGTCGAATACGGGCTTCCAACCTGCGCGCCATGAGTATCACGCCAGAATCGGGCTGGCACCCGGCGATGCCGACGACGATGCCGCCATCTACTACCACGACGTGTCGGCCGAGGTCAGAACCGAGGCGATGGCACGGACGTGGCAGGACCAGTCGTCGACGCCGCTCGACGAGCCTTGGCCGTTGGAGGCATGGCCAGATGTCCCAACCCGCTTGCTGGCTGGCCGCCATGACCGGATGTTCCCGCTGGAGTTCCAAAGACGGATCGCTCACCAGCGGCTTGGTATGAAGATTGACGAGATCGACGGCGGTCATATGGTTGCTTTGAGTAACCCGGCCGAGCTGGCCAACCGACTAGAGGCGTATCGCATCGAGGCCCAAGACGGACGGCAAGGGGCAACAACGGCATAGAGTGCCGGTCGAGCCGTTCCGAGGTGGACATGACACATTCGATCCGTGTGGCGATCGTGCAACGGCCGCCAGTCACACTTGACCGCACCGCCACCATGAAGCGTGTCCTCGAGGGGATCGACGAGGCGGCTGGGGATGGGGCACGGCTAGTGGTGTTCCCGGAGACCTATCTGCCGGGCTACCCCGAGTACATCTGGCGGTTACGTCCCGGGGACTCGCACGACTACCACCTATCCCGCCAGATCCACGCTCGTCTGCTGGAGAATGCAATAGATCTCGACGCTGACGATCTAGCTCCGGTCAGGGAGGCAGCCGAGAGCCACGGGATGGTCGTGATGCTGGGGATCCACGAACTCGACGGCCGCTTCAGCCGAGCGACCTTGTACAACACTCTGGTCACCATTGGCCCCGACGGAAGCGTGCTCAACCGACACCGCAAGCTGGTCCCCACCAACCCCGAGCGGATGGTCTGGGCCCAAGGTGATGGCACCGGGCTGCAGGTGACCAGCACTCCGGTGGGTCGGATCGGAGGCCTGATCTGCTGGGAGAACTACATGCCGCTGGCCCGGTTCTCGCTGTATGCGCAGGGGATCGACATCTACGTCGCCCCCACCTGGGATGAGGGTGACACCTGGTTGGCGTCATTGCGGCACATCGCCAAGGAGGGTCGCTGCTGGGTGCTCGGGGCAGGATGCGCCGTCCAAGCCGCTGAGATACCCGACGATTTTCCCGACCGCGACCGTCTTTATCCCGATCCAGACGAGTGGCTCAATTCAGGCGACTCGGTGGTGATCGACCCGGCGGGTCGGGTGGTGGCCGGCCCCCTCCATGGGGAGAACGGCATCCTCACGGCCGACATCGACGTTGCCGAGGCCAAAGCCGCCCACTACACCCTCGATCCCGCCGGCCATTACAACCGGCCCGACGTGTTCCACCTGACCGTCGACAGGACCGCCCGGCCTCAAGTCGAGTTCGACGATCCCGAACCTATGGCGGTGAACTCGAGAGGTCCCGGGTCGCCTGAGTAGGCAAGACTTTCGAGCGCCTGACGATCTGATCTAACTCAGTCCGATCAGATCGCTCGACCCAGCCCGCCCGCCATGAGGGGGGGTCCAACGTCGGCGCCCAGTAGTCGCTGATTCTCGAGATCAGGTCACCGTCGAAATGCAGCAAGTGGAGCACCGTGCCCGCCGTGGATCCTCCGTCCGGAAGCTCCACGAAGGCCAAACCTCCGAGCACCCATCGTTGATGGACGGCGGAACCCCCCATAGGTGAAGATGTGTAAAGGTCGGCGACGTCGGAGCGACCCTCGACGATTTCGGAGGTTTGGGGAAACTGGATTGTTACCTTCTCAGCCAGGACCTCTGAGGGTGACGACCCGCTCGTCAGCAACGAATAGAACCGATCGAGGGTTCCCTCATGCTTCTTCTGAGCACTAGGAGAGCCTGAGAACTCCTCAATGCCGCTCCAGACGTCTGGCATTGGCAAACCACCGAGGATCGGCCGGTTACGTCTCCGACTCAGCCTTCAGGTCGGCCGCATACCGTTCGAAGATCGGCCCGAAGTCCGGGAGTCTTCGAGCGATCAACGGCAGCATGATCCCGCTGAACTCTTCCGCCATGTGAAAGCGAGTGGCGGCTCCATCCGGACTGGGCGTCAGCGAATAGATTCGAACGCCGAGAAACATCAGCCTGCTTGACGATCGGATAATCCCTTGGGCGACCGCACGCGACGACGTAGGGGTCTCGCGGTGATCGGGTCCTGGACTTCCACCACCCTGGCCGACGAATGGGCTGACATGGACCTGATCCTCCTGGTCCGAGATCCGTTGATCATCCATGACTCCGACGACTGGATCCGCGAGATCGGTCCTTCGTGGCTGAGCCTGAAAAATCACGGGCCAGTCAGGACCTGCCGGTTCGCCAGGTCCTGTTCGAGGACGCACTCGATTTCGACATCGTTGCACTCGCCGCCGGAACCTTGGCGCAGAAGCTCGAGGACCCCTCGGTTGCTTTCGCGCTCGGTGGAGGGTTCCAGGGTGGATTCCGTGTATTGATCGACAAGGACAACGAGATCGCCAATCTCGTGATGCCACACCACCCTTCGCCTCCCGACCTTGCGGATATCTCCGCCGGCGATTTCGACTTGGTCATCAATGACTTCCTGTTTCAGGTTGTTTGGGCATCCAAGGTCGACCGTGTCTTGAGCGCGGTGATGTCGTTCGATCCGGGATGGCCGGGAGGATACGCCGCTCGACCAATGAGAATCGAGACAAACAAAGACGACGGGCTCGTGGCCCCGGCGGTCATCTATATCACCGCCAGAGCCATGACGGCAACGTAGACAGGATGTCAATGCCGTTGGGGAACCGTTTGACGACGCGGATGGAGAGGTCCTAGGGTCTCCCGTCCGATGGAGAGATCAGGGGCCGATCTGATTCCGCTTGACCCTTTCGCCACCCTTGCCCGACGTGAGCAACGTCGGCTGGCGCAAGTGCTCAGTGAGGCAATCGTGCGAACACCACCGAATCACGAGTCGTATGAGCTGTCGCTCACCATTCTCGGCCAGCTGATCAGAAGCCACCGAGCCGATCCAGGCCTCTAAAAGACTTCCTGCCTCAGCAAAGGGAGGCGAGAATCCAAGCGCCTCCGGCACCCCCCAGTCGGAGGCGTTCTCGCGCACCAGGCTCGGCGCGCACTCCGCCTAGATCGGCTCGATCTCGAAATCGGATCCGATCAGATAGTCAGGTATTCCGAGATAGAACTGATCCGGCCCGGCGAAGTAGTAGACCTCGTCATTGTCGTACCGCTCACGCCTCTCGTATCGCACCTCGATGCGCTCTGGCTCGGAGTATCCGGGCCGGTGGATGGTGAGTTGATAGTGGCTACTGGTTTGGAGGTCCATGTTTGCCCGCTAGACAAGTATCCGTCATGGACCTGTCATCCCGGTATCTCTCGGGCTTACGTCCAATGAACTGTCGATGAATATTGCCGGCCCATCCACCAGGGTTGGGACGCTGTGGCTGAGCAAGTTGTAGCTTTTCTCTAAATGGCCCAGGCGTCCGAGGCACCAGAGAGCGGACGAAAGTCAACGGCTCGCCTCGATCTCCGCTCCGCGAGGGGGTTGGCCCTCTTCGGATTGGCCCTGGTACCTCTTGGTCAGGCACAGCTGGGGTTCGGAGTGCTGGGCACCATCCTGGCGACGATCGCCGTCGTAATCGGGATCCAGAGAGGTGATGGGCCCACAGTGAGGGTGGCATCGATGACCCTTCTGCTGGCCGCCATAGGGCTCTTGGGCGTTCCCTTTGGCATCTGGATCGTCGTCGCTGTTCTGTGGTTGGCGAGCCGGTGGGTGCCTGTACTCGAACCAAACGCGGGATGGCTGCCTCGGGGGCAATCCACATCGCTGACTTGGTTGCTGGCCGGGATGACCGCGGCCGCCGCGGGTATCGGCCTCGTGCTCTGGACGCGTTGGACCGATGAGTTCGGGCAATCGACGTTGGAAACGGTCGCCACCGCTCGACGTCTCCCCTTCGGGACGCTCGTTTTCGCCGTGGTCTTGTTCGTCATTGTGAATGCCGTCACCGAAGAGGTCGCATATCGGGGAATCGCCTTCGAAGCCGCTGCCATCTTCCCGCCGATTGCCGCCGTGACAGCTCAGGCCGTCGCATTTGGGACCCTTCACGTCGCAGGTTTCCCTGCTGGGACGGTCGGGGTTGGTCTCGCTTTCGGATATGGGCTGATGCTCGGAATTCTGCGTCATTTGACCGGCGGTCTGCGTCTGCCGGTCGTCGCTCATATGGCGGCAGATGCGACTATCGCATTGGTGGTGATGGCAACTCTCGTGTGAGAGATGCCGTCACCCCAAAGAAGCCCTTGACCCCGTGGCCGGTCTCAGTCGGTGAACGGGCCTAGCCCGCCGGGCCGAGATCGACGAGAAACTCCTTCAATCGCTCCGTGTCGGCAGCAGCCCAACCTTCGGGACGCGTCACCGCGATCCATGCCTCGGCATTGGCCTGCTTTGTGTAGAGATGCCCATAGCCCTCCGGGATGGACCCGGCGGCGGGGAGATCCATCATCACCTGCCATCCGGTGATCAGTCGGGCGTACTCGAATCGTTCACTGATCTCCACGCCGCGCTGGCCATCGAGCAGCCAATCGGGCTGGTTGAGGAACAGCGATGGCGAGAAGAAGACCACGGGGTCGGAGGCGTGTTGGAGGTAGACGACCCTCGTGTCTCCCCATTCGTCTCCAGGTTGGTCGAGCGCACTCTCTTCGTTGGTGAACCGAACCGTCCGCCCTCCTTGGTAGATGGGTGTCGGCGGAGAGCTGCCCGCATCTCGATTCGCCACGAGCTCGTTCCACAGCTCATTTACGAACGGGGGGCCGACCATGAGCGCACCGTCGATTGGTTCGTTGACGATGTTGATCGAAGTAAGAATCGCTTCGACGCCGTACGCACCGAGCGATAGGCCGTACAAGTAGACCTCGGGCCGGTCGTCCTCTGGAAGTGTCGACAAGTAGGCATGGATGGTGGCGAACACCTCCTGCGATGTCTCCGTTACCTCGTCTTGGTCGGCGAGCAGCGAGATCCAACTGGGCAGATAGGAGTATTGGGCCCCGGCCACGGCGACGTTTCCGTTGTGGACGTACTCCAAAGCTGTCATGGCGTTCGGTTCGAGGAAGCCCGTCCCGGTGGTGCTGGCGACGACCAGGACCTCCCTATCGAACGCGTCGGTCCTGATCAGCTCGTCGAGGACGAGTTGGGCCCGCGCCTCTGGAGTATCAGCCGACTTGAGGCCGACATAGACCCGAATCGGCTCCATAGCCCCATGACCGTGGAACGCATTCAGTTCATCGACTGATGGGCCGGTAGCAACGAACGTTCGTCCCTTCTCGCCGAGTGTCTCCCAAGCGACAAGCGACGAAGGACTGCCCGATCGGAGCTCGGATGCGGGCTGGGTGATCCCTTCGGCGGTTGATGCGTCACGCGGCGCGAACACCTGATTGGCCACGGCGAAGAACGAGTTGACCAGGACACCGCTCCAGCCGCCCCAGATCGTGAGCAAGAGACCGATTCCACTGAGCAACACTGCAAGGCGTAGGGGGAAGACCTTGTCGAGCCATCTGATCAGGGCCAGAAAGAGCCTCCACAGGGATCTGGTGATGATCAGGATCAGGGCCGCGACAACAAAGGCGACCGGCGTAAGCGTCAGCCAGAACACCGGGGAGATCGGCTCCATACCGAAGGTTTGCCGCACATCGTTCTGCCAGCCGACGAAACCCCATATCCCCGTCAGGAGAACAATTGCGACGATGGCGAGCGCCAGCCAGCGTGAGCGCGGTCCACCACTTCCCACGAGGCTTCGGCATGCCCAGGAAGTTCCAGACCCATTGCCAACCGGCGCCCAACGCATACCCCACCATGAACGAGATCCCGGAAACGATTCCTTGAGTGACGGCGAGCTTCGGCAACAGAGATGGCTGCAGCGAAGACGCGAACATCAGGACGCCGGTGAGCACGCCCGGCCTCGAGACCGGCCTCGAAAACACCTTCGGGATCCGCGATCTGCTCCAGCAACGCCAATGACGACACACCCGGAACTTACGCCGCCAGGTCTCACAGCCCCGAGGATGGCGAGGTTCACATCCCGCTCTTCCGTCGGCCGCGGTCCGAGGACTCCTAGGGAGGTTGCCGGCGCCGGTTTTCGGCCAGGTCCTCGCGTAGTGGAAGATGGCCGCGAGGAGAGCGACCTCGATGGCACTGCCGACGATGTAGTAGGTCCACTCGCCGACCGCACCGGCGATGATCGTGAGCGCATAGAGGATGCTCAGCGTGATGTTGACGATTCGGTTGATCCTTGGTCGCAGGACGAGGGCGCCGAACACCATGAGGCTGGGGATCAAGATGTAGATAGTTGTCACCAGCAGGAACGTCTGGTTGACGGTGAATCCGCCCACCACCCCTGCCTCGACGTCGGCTCGGACGTCGGATCGGAAGAAGCCGAAGATGTCGACATAGGCGAAGACGAACAGCATCGCCGTCCACAGCGCCGAGATCTTCACCCTCACGTTCACTTTGAACGGTTCGAATTCCGTGTCTGCGGTATTTGATGTCATCTGGGTCTGGGTGGCCATGCGCCTCTCCGTTCGTCGCTGACTGGCTTACTAAGTAATCCTATGGGTTACTTAGTAAGCTGTCAAGCCGTGACGCTCGCCAAAGACCCCTCACCTCGTCCGCCCTTGACCAGAGAACGAGTCTTTCAGGCTGCCGTCGACTTGGCCGATCGAGACGGGCTCGGCGCCCTGACGATGCGTCGTTTGGGGGCTGAGCTCGGGGTCGAGGCGATGTCTCTCTACAAACACGTCGCCAACAAGGAAGAGATCCTCGACGGCGTCGTCGAGGTCGTCATCGGCGAGATAGAGACTCCTCGAGACGGGGCCAACTGGAAAGAGGCAATGCGACGACGGGCGCTCTCGGCTCGCGATGTGCTCAGCCGCCACTCCTGGGCGATCGGTCTGCTTGAAGCCCGAGGCTCGACCGGGCCCAAGGCCCTGCGATATGTGGATTCGATCCTCGGGAACCTGCGCTCGGCAGGCTTCTCGATCGAGAACGCCGTCCACGCCTTCTGGCTACTCGACAGCTTCGTCTACGGACAGGTGATCCAGGAAACCAGCTTGCCGATGAGCACGTCGACGGAGATGACCGAGTCGACTGGATCCACCCTCGAGCAGGGCACGGCGGACGATTACCCGCATCTCGTCGAGGTCGGAGAGCACGCACTGAAATCCGAATACAGCGTCGACAAGGAGTTCGAGTTTGGCCTCGATCTCATCCTCGAGGCACTCGATCAGAACGCGATGCCCACCTGACACGACCGATCCCGTCTGGTGTGAGTGAGGGCCGGAATGGAGACAATTACGAGCGCCGATAGCCTCGGAGCAACATGTCGCCTGACAACAACCTCATTCTCACCGGGTTCATGGGAACCGGTAAGACGACCGTCGGTCGGCTGGTGGCAGAGAAACTCGGGCGTGAATTCGTCGACACCGATCTCGTCATCGAGGAACGTCATGGCCCGATCCAAGAGATCTTCGATCGTCAAGGAGAGTCAGGCTTCCGTGACATCGAACGGGCTCTGGCGGCGGAACTTGGCCGGCGAAAGGGAATCGTGATAGCGACCGGCGGCCGAATGCTCCTCGATCCGGAGAACTTCAAGGTGCTGAGTGAGAATGGGCGAATCTTCTGTCTTGTGGCCACACCGGAGGAGATCTACCACCGTGTGGCCGGCGATTCGTCCCGAGTCAACCGTCCGCTACTCGATGTGGAAGATCCCAAGCAGAGGATCATCGAGCTACTCGACGAACGCGGCCCCGACTACGCCCGCTTTACTCAACTGATGACAGATCAAGTCGAGCCGGATGTCATCGCACAGGAGCTGGCCGACCTCTGGTCAGATGACCGCACGCCGTAAGGATCGATCGATACGAGCCAGAAGTCTGTGACCTGGAGCGGTGTCACGGCACGGCGGATGGCCCGTCATGCCTTGACCGAGCCGGCAAGCGACCTCAGACCAGCGGACATCGCCAGCGTGATTTCCGGTGCCCACGCCCAGGTTCTCAGCGCCGCTGAGTTCTCGATCGGACGACGCATTGCCGGGGCGACGCGCACCGACGTGCAGCGAGCCCTTTGGGACGAACGCACCCTGGTCAAGACCTTCGGTCCGCGCGGCACGGTGCACCTGTTGCCCACCGCCGACCTACCGATGTGGACCGGGGCGCTATCGGCCCTGCCGTCCTCGGTCCCGATGCATCCCGAACCGGTCCGATTCACCCCCGAGCAGGCCGACGAGGTCATCGCGGCCATCGGCGACTCCCTGGCGGAGGCCGAGCTCACCGTGGACGAGCTGACCGAGGCGATTGTGGACCGGGCAGGGGCGTGGGCCGGTGAAAGAACAATGGACGCGTTTCAGGACAAGTGGCCACGCTGGCGCCAGTTGACCAGCACGGCCGCGCATCGCGGCGTGCTCTGCTTCGGGCCGAACCGGGGTCGAAACGTGACCTACACCAACCCCCACCGCTGGCTGCCAGGCTTCGAACCCGATGATGATGCAATGGCGATTCGCATCCTCGTCAGGCGATACCTGCACGCCTACGGCCCAGCCACGCCCCAGCATTTCGCCCGATGGCTCAACATTCCGCCGCGGAGAGCAGTCGATCTCTTCCACGAGCTCGTCTCCGACCTGGACGACGTCGAGGTGGAAGGCGAGGCCGCCTGGGTGAATGCTGGCGATGTCGGGATGCCGGACCAGCCGCACCAGGGGATGACTCTGCTGCCCTACTTCGATGCTTTCGTCGTTGCCGGTCAACCTCGGAATCTCCTTTATCCGGGCGCGGCGGCGATCCGTGCCCTCACCCCGTCGGGCCAGGCCGGCAACTACCCGGTACTACTTATCGATGGTGTGGTCGGTGGCGTCTGGCACCAGAAGCGATCCGGGCGAAACCTCGCCGTCACCGTCGAACCGCTGAGCAATCTGACGACAACCCAACGTCGTCAGCTCGATGACGAAGTCGACCTCCTCGGCCAGGTCATGGAGGCGAAGCCGACCCTCACGATTGGCGCCGTGACGGTGGGAGCCCACGCTTGAGCGTCAGATGCGGCTTGCGTACGCGAACTTCTCGAAAGGCCACTTTTCCGACAGCCACTCGCTGACGGCATTCCAGACGACCGGGTCCATTTCGGCTCGGCTCGATGTGACCCACGAGCTCACCTCAGCGTCGTGCCCCTCGTCCCCAGCAGGATCTATGTAAAGACACCCGATCACGTCGTCCCCGTCGAGAACCGAGTAAGCGAACGCCTCCCGGTCGGTGAACTCGCGGGCGTGTCCCTCCAGATCTGACATGTTCTCCTCGATCGTCATGGGTGATGGCCAGCCACCCTCCATGCCGGGCGTGGCGCGGATATGCTCGATACTCGACATCCACGCCCTGTGGTCACGTTCGTTGTGGACAGGACCCAATGGCTCGAGCCGAAAACCGGGCCCTTCGAATTCCGTCGGCACAGGGAAGTCGTCCGGAACGAGCATGAGGACGACTACGACCGGTCGTCGGTCTCTGAGTCGACGATCTCGTACTGCAGGACTTCCTGCGTGCCACCAGGCCAATCCGCGCGGATGCGACGGTTGCCCGTGAGCACATTGACCCGACCCGAGAGCCGTCTGGTGATGGTGCGGTAAATCATGTCCCTCACAGCCGGGATCAGGAGAAGGAAGCCCAGAGTGTCGGTGATGAATCCCGGCGAGATCAGAAAGGCGCCGGACACGAGGATGGCGGCCCCGTCACTCAGCTCACGCCCCGGGAGCACCCCCTGGTTCACCTTGCCCCGGAATCGACCCCACACCGAGACCCCGGCGCGACGGACCAGGACTGAACCCAGCACCGCGGTGACCAGGGCAATGCCGAGGGCCCAGCCGAACCCGATCATCGATCCGACCCAGATGAATGCCGCCATCTCGGCAAGGGCCACGACAGTGAAAAGGAACACCAACCGCATCGGCGCCAACGCTACCGGCGGCTGCGACTAACGACTCTCAATCGCCCCAAAACACCGACGGATTCATGGTTCGATCCGGATCGAGCGCTTCCTTGACACGGCGTTGGAACTCCAATACTGCAGGCTTTGCCGTTCGCCGCCACCAGGCGGCCTTGGCGACCCCGATCCCATGTTCGCTGGCAATGACGCCATCGAAGGCGACGACGAGCTCCAGCACACGGTCCACCACCACCCCGGGATCATGACTGTTGACGACGTTGACGTGGAAGTTCCCTTCCGCCAGGTGCCCGAAGAGGTAGATCTCCCCTCCCAGGTCCAAGTCCTTCACCGCACCGGCGAAGTAGTCGACCCGATCGACCGGGACCGCCACGTCGAGCTTGACCGGAACCCCCAGACCATTGATCGTCTCGGTGATCGACTCCCGATATGCCCACAGTGAGCGATCCACGACCGCGACCGCATCCTCGGGAACACGAGGAGTGTCTCCGGATTCGATGAGAACGTAGAAAGGAGACTCGGAAGGGAAGGGTTTGGGGAGGCCACGATGTTCGATCACTGCCTCCAGACAGGCCCTGTCGAAGAACTCGATCGCACGGACCTCAGGACCAAGGAAGCCGAGACCTTCGCTGAGCGTCTTCACGGCCACGAGCATCACCATCGGCGCCCGGGCCTCACCCGGCAGAAGTCTCAGCCTCGCCGCCGTGATGACACCGAGGGTTCCCTCACTGCCGACCATCAGCTGTAGAGGATCCGGGCCGAGGCTCGCTTTGGGCATCCCGTCGATGCTGGACAGACGAGTCCCATCGGCCAAGACCACTTCCAGGCCCAGCACCTGACGACGGGTGTCCCCGTTGGATACGACATGTGTGCCCCCGGCGTTGGTGGCGATCGTCCCTCCGATCGTGGCCGAGGCACGGGAGGCGAGATCGACCCCGTAACGGAGCCCGGCCCGACGAGAGTGCTCCTGGGCGGATCCGATCGTGACTCCGGCCCCGACCGTCACCGAGAGCTCCCCGGCGTCAATGGGCCCGATCTGGTCGAGGCGTCGCAACGAGACCACGATCTCGCCGTGGTGGGGCACCGATCCCCCGACCAGACCGGTATTCCCGCCCTGGGGCACCACCGCCATCCGGGCGCTGTGACAGATCCGAAGCACCTCCTCGACATCCTCAACGGAACCTGGCCTGATCACTGCGGCGGTATGGCCCGTCCATCGACCGGTCCAATCACGCACATAGCCGGCCACCATGTCGGGCTCGTTCAGGACATGGGCCTCGCCCACGACCTCGCGGAGCGCTGTGAGGACGGCCTCTTCGCTCCTCGACGTCATCGAGCGACTCTATGCAGGGCGGCCTCATGCCCTCCTCGCCGGCTCTCAAAATATGCATGCGCATTAGGTTGGAGGTTCACAACCATGCCGATGACCGAGTTTCACTACGAGCCGCTGTCGTATCTCGATGCGTCATTCCTGGCGCTCGAGACCAAGACGAGCCACATGCATGTCGCCGGGGTGGCGCTCCTCGATGCTGCCCCGCTGAAAGGCGACGACGGCGGCATCGACATCGCCCGTATCCGTGCCCACGTCGATTCGAAATTGCGGTATATACCGCGCTACCGACAACGTCTCGACTGGGTTCCATTCGACCGGCGACCGGTCTGGGTGGACGACGAGCATTTTTCCATCGACTACCACCTCCGCCACAGCTCACTCCCCCGCCCGGGTACCGAGTCGCAGCTCAAACAGCTCGCCGGGCGAATCGTCTCCACCCCCCTCGACAGAAGCAAGCCACTGTGGGAGCTCTGGGTCGTCGAAGGGCTCGACGACGATCGGTTCGCCTTGATCGCCAAGATCCACCACTGCATGATCGACGGCCTCTCCGGAGTGGACCTGACGACGATCCTGCTCAACGTCGTTCCCAGCTCCGAGGTCGAAGAACCAGAAGTTTGGGTGCCGCGTCCCGCCCCCACCCCCACCCAGCTCTCGGTGGCCGAGGTCGCTCGTCTCACCGGTCGCCTGGTCGACCGACTCACCCACCTGTCGGAGTCGGTGCGGGACGGTGTCATGCTCACCGATCGGACGCTCGACAAATCGGCGGCCGCCTTCTCATCGCTCCGCTCAGGCTGGCTTCGAGCCGCCGACCGCACGCCGCTCAACCCTGACATCGGTCCCAACCGGCGGTTCGACTGGACGGATACGCCTCTCGAGGCCATCAAGGATCTCAAGAACAAGCTCGGTGGCTCGGTCAACGACGTCGTGCTCGCCATCACTGCAGGCGCGGTGCGACAGTTCCTCATCGAGGAGCGTGGCTACGACGTGAGCGGGGCTGAGTTCAGGGTCATGAATCCGGTCTCGACCCGCAGTGCCGCCCAGCGAGGCGCCCTCGGCAATCAAATCGCCATGTGGCTCCTCGACCTGCCCATTCAGGAGCCCGACCCACGGGTCCGGTTCGAAAAGGTCAAAGAAGCAACGGGCAACCTGAAGAAGACGAACCAGGCACTGGGAGCGGCGACCCTCGTCGAAATCAGTTCGGGGACGCCGATCACCTTGCTCTCGCTGGCAAATCGCGTTGTGGGGCAAAAGATCAGGCCCTTCAACATGACGGTGACCAACATCCCCGGCCCGCAGTTCCCCATGTATCTGTTGGAGTCGGAGATGATCGCCAACTACGCGATGGTTCCGTTGTGGGCGCAGCATGGGCTCGGGATCGCCCTCTTCTCTTACAACGGGCGTCTGCTTTGGGGCATTCACGCCGATTACGACACCCTGCCCGACTCCGACCGCTTCCTTGCCGCTATCCAGGAATCGTTCCGGGAGCTTCAGAACCTGCCGTCGTGAGCAATCTCGATCTCGCCGACGGGCTGCGGATAATGCAGCAGGCGGGAGAGGGTGGATACTTCGGGCATGAGGCCCATCTCCGATTCGCCTGGACCGTGCTCGAAGAAACTGACGACGTGGAGGATGCCGAGCGGGTCGCCTGTCTGACGATTCGCCATGCGGCCGACATCGGCGGTAACCCCGACAAGTACCACGCCACCGTCACCATGTTCTGGATCCGGCTGCTCGCGCATTTGCGAGAAGCCCATCCCGACGTAACGTCGGTCGGGCAAATGCTCGATGTGTACCCGCCGCTCGGCGATCCTTCACTGCCCGAAAGACATTGGTCGAATCTCGAAAGCGAAGAGTCGAAGACATCCTGGGTTGATCCGGATCTGATCCCGCTTCCGTGACGTTGCTCGCCGCGCTGGCCGGCGCCGTGGCCATTTCCTTCTCGGCCATCCTCTACGCCCTGGCCGAGGTGTCACCGATCACGGGAGCCTTTTTCCGTGTGTTCTACGCACTCCCGATCCTGTTCGTTCTGTGGTGGGTGCGGCGCCGGGAAGATCACCGAACCCGCAACAAGCGGTGGATAGCAGTGGCTGCGGGGATCTTCCTCGGCCTCGACATCCTGGTCTGGCACATCTCTATCGGATACATCGGCGCCGGCCTGTCGACGCTCATCGCCAACTCACAGGTGATCGTCGTAGCGGTGATCGCCTGGATCTTTCTCGATGAGCGCCCCAGTCGCCAGGTTGCCATCGC
The DNA here is from genome assembly GCA_963843585.1 of uncultured Acidobacteriota bacterium. Lineage (GTDB taxonomy): Bacteria > Actinomycetota > Acidimicrobiia > Spongiisociales > ZC4RG35 > JARDZU01. Next base: position 5,270 of record CAWJLJ010000015.1, on the reverse strand, counting down.
CGTGCCGATCGTCTTGATCGGCGTGAGCCTGGTGAGCGGGCTCGGCCGGGGGGACGCATTCGGCTCCAACCCGCTACTCGGCACCATCCTGGCCCTGGCGTCGGCTCTCCTGTATGCAGGGTTCATCCTCGGCTTCCGAATGTCCAACGACATCCAGGCTCCGTCGGCTGGACCCCTCCTCGAATCAACCGCCGGCGCCGCCCTTGCCATCCTCTTGGCGGGGACCCTGACCGGCGGTGTCGAGTTCACTCCGACCTGGCCGGCCCATGGCTGGCTGCTGATCCTCGCGTTGACCTCTCAGGTGGCCGGGTGGCTGCTGATCGGATACGCATTGCCCAGGCTCCCCGCCGTCGAGACCGCCACGATCATCCTCCTCCAGCCGGTCCTGACCATGATCTGGGCTGTCCTCATATTCTCGGAGAGCCCTTCGGCCATCCAATGGGTCGGCGCCGCCCTCGTCTTGTCCGGCGTCGGCTTCGTCGCCGTCGCCCGCGCCCGCCGCACTCCCGAAATCGCGCCGGCCCAACCGTGACTGGAGTGGCCGTGTACCTGAGGTACGTACGGCCATATATGGCTTCGGGCCGACATAGAACGCGAGTCGGTTCATTCTTTGTCTCCGTAGGGTCACATTTGGCCCCAGGAACCTCAGGTACGCGGTTTCAGCCACCCATCACTATCACCACCAGACGTCCAGTGGGGCCGTCAACGACGGAGATGCCGGTGCGGTCGTAGGCGGAGACGGCGAATTGAGACAGGGCCGTCGGCGATCCAAACATCGCGTCGACTGCAGCCCGTGCGCTGCTGGCCAGGGCCAGGTTCTCGCCGACCACGGCGAGGCGGATCCCTGCCGCAGCGACATCGGTTGCCACGCTGCCGCCAGGGGGATAGTGGCGAGAGAGCCGACCGCTGGTGTACATCCCCACCGCCCTCGATTCGGCGACGGCGTCCAGCCCGGCGCTGCGCCCCAACGCAGAAAGACCGAGTCCGGTCCGATGCTCGTTGACCTGCTCCAAGACACCGGCGGTCTCATCCCGCACCTGGCGAACCTCGTCGGGCGCGGCCGGAGGGATGGTCAGGACCTCGTTTCCTTCCGGGACGATCCGGTTCACACCAAACAAGCCCTGGATCGCGGCCAACGAGCCAAGCACCCCGTCGGGCGCCATCGTCTCGAAGACCTGCTGAGGCGCCGCAGTCGGGCCGGCAATGGCCTGAGCGACCGACGAGTCCTCGAAACGCGCATCCCAGCCGCCGGGGACCACCCGGGCCAGATTGATCACCACGAGGATGATGGCGATCCCCCACAACGCGGCGACGGCGGCACCACCAAGGCGGTTGATCAGATTCAAACCGGGAAGCGACATCACCCGCGACAAGTAGTGGGCGGCGATGCTCATCGCCACGCCAAAGAGCAGGAAGAGGACCACACCCGCCCCGATGGTGGCCACCTCCGGCGACACCGAGAAACGATCGGTGAGGAACTCGCCCAACGGGCCGCTCAGGCGAAACGCGATCCAGAGGCCGATGAAGAGGGCCACCAGGTCGAGCGCCTCTCTGACAAACCCACGAAGCCAACCCCGCACCAGCAACCCGGCGATGAACAGCCCGAGGACGAAGTCGACCATTGCGTCCTACGTTGTACGTTCTAAGCGATGCGTATCGCGGTATTGCCGGTTACACCCGGATGGTCAGGACCGGGCAGGGAGCACTCATCAGGATGTCGTGGGCGTTCGAGCCGAGGAGGAACTTGCCCGCAGAGGTCCGTTGCCGGAGACCGATGACGATCACCTCGCCGCCGAGGTCATTCGCGGCCTGGACGATGTCCTCCGCTGGCGCGTTTCCCCGCACGAAGTTGTGGATCGAGTAGGTGATGCCCTCCTTCGACAACTCCTCGTCGATGATCGCCAGATCGCGATCGCTGGCGACCACGTCCTCGTCGTCATCCACTCCGGCGCCGTGCAGCGAATGAACCACGACCAGATCGGTACCACGCAACTTCGCCTCGGTGATGCCCAGTTCCAATGCCGCCCGGCCGCGGTCTGCGGACATGTACCCGACGATCACGCTCATGGGTTGCCTTTCGCCTCCTGGTGAGCGGAAATTAGCCCGCCGGACAGCTCGATCCGCATCCTCTTGTTGGATTTTCCCTTCGACTCGGTCTTGACCACTCGCACCTGACCCACCTCCAGCGTCGATGCGACGTGGGTGCCTCCGTCGGCCTGTCTGTCGAGACCGACGATGTCGATCACCCTGATCTCCTCCACCCACTCCGGGATGAGATTGACCTTGGTCCGGATCAGGTCCGGGTCCTTCATGGCCTCCTGGCGCGCCATGAAGACCACCTCGGTCGGATAGCCACGGACCAGCTCTTCGTTGAGCCTTCGTTCGACATCCTGACCGAACTCGACTGAGATGCCCTCCAACTCGAAGTCCATCCGGGCGACGCCGGGCTCCATGTTGCCCCCGGTCACCTTGGCGCCAAAGTCCCGAAATATGACCCCGGACAGGGCGTGCAGGGCGGTATGGGTCCTCATCGTCCGGTAGCGGCGCTCCCAATCGATGATGCCTTGAACCGGCGTTCCTGGATCGGGGAGCAAGGCGCCAGTGGCGACGACATGGAACGGCATGCCGTCCTTGCGGACGGTATCGGTCACCTCTATCTGACCACCGTCCCAGCGTATGACCCCGATGTCCCCGGGCTGACCGCCGCCCCGCGCGTAGAAGACGGTGCGGTCGAGAACGAGACCCTCGTCGGTGGCGCTCAAGACCGATCCCTCGGCCTCGGCGCGATAGGCGTCCGTCGACGCTAGCTCTTCGGTGGGTCCCGACCCAGCCATCGGCGGCGAGCCTAGACCGGTCTGAAGCCGGTCTTCCTCAGGAGGTCTCGCCCGAGGTGAAACCGGAGAGCCGCCAGACCCTCGACTCCCACAGCAACCTGGAGCCCTTGGGCACGAGATGGACGATGCCATCGGCGATCAGGTTCTTCAGCGTCTCACTGTCGGCAATCAAGGACGGCAGGGGGATCATCTTCTCGGCGCGGGCGGCCACCTTGTCGTAGAGGGCCCGGGCCGCATCGAGGATTGCTGTCTCATCCTGAAGACTCCCGGTGGGCAGGAAGACCCTTCCCCCGGGTCGCAACCGACGGACGGCCTCTCGCAACATCCGTATCGGCAACTCACTCCCCCTTGGTCCGCCACCCTTGCCGTCGGGGAACCAGCCGCTCACCTTGGCCAGGGAGTCGGGAACTCCGGAGACGTCGCCAATGATCACATCGGCGTCGACGTCCTCGTCGAGAGGATCGAACAGATCTCCCTGGTGGAACTCGATCCGGTCGGCGACGCCATGCGCCTCGGCGTTCGCCCGGCCCACCTCCTCTACCTCGGGGCTGTTGTCGATAGCGAGCACCCGCGATGCGCCCAATTTGGCAGCGATGATGGCGAGGACCCCGGTACCGGTCCCGACATCGATGACCACGTCACCTTCCTTGACGTCCATGGTGTCCGCCACCAGGGTCGAGATCGTGGTCGGAGCAAACGTGTGCTCCCCAAGAATGAGGTCGAGCGGCCCAAGGCGCCCTTTCCATTGAAAATATCCAGCTGCCATCAGGGTTCCCGTCGTTCGTTGACATCAATCTACCCGGTTTGGCGCTACTGATCACTAGCGGGATGTGGAATCGTCGGGTACGAAAGGCGCTCCGTGCCCTGGAACGATCAATGTGGCCACTTCCAGCACCCGCTCACGGTGTATGTGCAGGCCCTCGGGGTCGGTACACAGCGGGTCGTGAAAGGGAGCGTCCCGGTACCACCAGAGGTGGCTGAAAGCGATCTTCTCCGCGCCATCACTGACCATCGTCGTGACGTCCTGAGCAGTGTGACCTGGCGTTTCCCACAACTCGACGCCTTCGGCCACCTCGAATCCCTCGGCCGGTCTGGATGTCCAGACGTCATCCTTGTAGATCGCCCAGTGGTCGTGGATGTTGGCGTTGGGGAAGAGGGCGACGTTGATGGTGTGGTCAGGATGATGATGGGACAGGATCACGTCGGTCACCTCCTCCGGCGAGCGACCCAGCCCGGCGATCGGATCGAGGATCACCGACGTCGACGACACCATCCCGGGGTCGATGACGATGAGCGCCGAGCCCGCTTCGATCAACGAGATGGTCGAGGCGACGCGATCCCCGCCGTAGCCGACGTTGAGGAGATGAAAGGCCGGCATTGTCCTACGACTCGCCGATTGGCAGCATCTCCAAGCCGGTGAAGGTCCTGTTGGCGAGAACCTCCATCGTCTCCGAGTTGCGGGTGTCGACGACCCAGATGCCCCGCGATCCCGGGTAGGCGACAAAGCGCCCGTCCGAGCTCCAGGCGAGCTGAGGCACACCAGGACGACCGTCCGATTGGAGAGATGGACCGCTGCCCTCGACAGGCATCACGTGGATGCCCTCGGCGGTGAGGAGAGCGAGCCGTTGCCCGTCATCCGAGAATCGACCGGCGAGCACATCCTCTGATGGGGTAACGGCCGGAAGCATCCGGACTCCGCCACCGGCACTGAGCAGACCAACTCCCTGGTTGTCGACAGCCAGCCAGCCGGTGCCGACGGAGTCGAGGATCCGCCCGATCTTGGTGTCTTTGATCTCCCCAGCGGCTGTGAAGAGGACAATGCTGGCGCGGGCATCATCCTGTACGGCAAAACCCCAATCCCCCCATGCCTCGACATGCCCATCGATGCCAACGGCCCGTGTGACTAGCTCGGGCACGCCGTTCCCCTGGTGCACCGCCCAAATCTGGAGCTCATCGTCGACAAAGGTGGTGTAGGCGAGTTGTGAGGGACCGGTGTCATGCCAGGCATACCCGGTGACGTCGGTGGCGATGATCGCCGCGTCTTGAGGGATCCCGCCATAGAGGACTCCGGAAGCCTGGTCGGGGACGGGGAGCAAAGTGGCGATGCTGCGTCCCGACAGGTCGAATTCGACCGGACCTGGGGGTCGGGAGACTCCGACCGGGATGGTCCGGACGATGGGCTCGCCACGGATGGGCCAGACCAACAACTCGAGGCTCTGGCCGTCGCTGCGAGTGACAGTGATCAGGCCATCGGGAAATCCGTCGATCACATCGCCGATCCCGCCCTGCTCCACACCCGCCCCGGCAGCCGTCGTGTTCGTGACGGCTTCGCCCGACGGGCCCGGCCGCAACACCAACACGGTCAGGCCGGCACCCAGGATCAGACCCACCACCAGCCATCCCAAGGCGGGTCGTGAGCCCCGCGGTTGCCGAGAC
>CAWJLJ010000014.1:0-212359 GCA_963843585.1 uncultured Acidobacteriota bacterium | reverse complement strand
CTCAGAACGGTCGTGGCTCCTCCGGATTGAGACCGCACGGGGAGTTGGCGAGTTGGCGGCTGCGCAGCCGGTGGCTGGGAGCGGCGGCGCGGCGGTCTGGCGGCCTGGCGGTACCAGTTGGCAAAGGCGAGGACGATGATCGTCCCGATCACCGCGCCGATGAGCCCGCCGAAGTCGAAGATGTCGGTGTCACCGATCCCCACGCCCACGGTGAATATGACCCACCCGAGAAGGGCGCCCGCGGGACGAGGAGGATCGAAATCCCCCAGGACTTGGGCCCGCCCATTCTGCGGAAGAGCGCTAGGTCTAGGTGGCGTACCGCTTCCGGGTCATCGTCGCCGACCCGGCATGGAGGGCGATGTCGAGGAACAGACCGATGATGGCGCCGAGTATCCCCCAGGGCGCGGCCGCATCACCGGCGACATACCCGACCACGTAGAGGGCGGTGGTCCAGGGCAGCAGGATCAACCCGGCCAGCGGGAGGATCCAACTGTCGCCAAAGGCCCGTTCCACCCAATCGGTCAACAGCCACAGAGCAGCCACCGCGAGACGTGGACTGACACCAAGAAGTATCAGAAACAGACAACCCACCCGATCTCCTCGCTCTAAGTGATGACATTCTCCCCGGCGAGGACCGGAAAGCAATCAGGCAAATGTCTGGATCGTGCGTTGCCCGAATCGTCACTCCCGCTTCATCATGGCGAGGGCTTCCATCTCCAGGTCGACGTATTGATCTCCGGAGACGTCGACGACCGCCTCCTTGATCGTGCCGCCGATGAACGCGTAGGGGTGTGACCCTGAGTAGTCGGAGGTGACCGGCTCGCCGCCGTCCTTGCCCACGTTGAGCCCCTCACCGACCAATGAGAAGTTCCCGGGCTGGGTCATGATCTCGCCTTCGCCGACCTTCTCGTCGTCGATGAACAGCGACAGCGTCCCGGTGGTGGGCATGGCGTCGCCTTCCTTGTCGAAGGAGCGCCGAGGATCACATTCCCGGTTGGGATCGCCTTGGTCGACTCGACGATCTGCTCCTTGGAGCCGACGAAGTTGTAGACGTACTTGAGCTTGCCGTCCTTGACGTACAACGAGTGACCGCCGAAGCGGGCCCCGTGGCTGAAGAGCACCCCGGAGGCCTCCTTGGTGTCGATCGTGGCCTCGACCATGATCGAGTAGCTCCGGTTCCGGATGTTGACTGCTGCCGTCTCCGGCACCTCGGCCGTGCCCGGGTAGTAGATGTACTTGTCTCTGGGCGGCGCCACCTGGGGCCGGGTCGGGTCGGCGAGGACCTCCACCGCCGTCTTGTCCAGCAGCGGGAGGCCGTTGTACAGGCCGGCGGCATGGAACCAGAGATTGATCATCTCCTGGACCTTGGCCGGATTCTCTGCCGGCGAGGTCGTTCATCTCGGTGCGGTCGTTCTCGGTGTCGTAGAGCTCCCAGCGGTCCTCGTCGAAGTGGCCCCATCCGGCGATCGTCGGGTGGACCGACACCGCCTTCCAACCCTTGTGCCAGATCGCCCGCGACCCGAGCATCGAGAAGAACCCGGTCTCCTTGGGAGTCGGCACATCGGCACTCTCGAAGGTCGAGCGGATGCTGACGCCCTCGAGCGGGATCTGATTGAAGCCCTTGACCTCCTCGCGGCAGTTCGATCCCCAAACAGTCGTACATGGTGGGCACGATGTCGGTGGCGTGACAGAACTGGTCTCGGACCTCGCCGCGGGCCTTGATCCCCTTCGGCCAGGAGATCACCATCGCATCGGCGACGCCACCCTCGAAGTTGTACCGCTTCCACATCTTGAACGGGGTGTTGAACGCCCACGCCCAGCCCACCGGGTAGTGGTTGTAGGTCGCGGTCGATCCCAGCTGGTCCAGATACTGGAGGTTCTCCTCCATGGTGTCGGGGATCCCGTTGAAGAACTTGTTCTCGTTCACCGACCCGTTGGGGCCACCCTCGCCGCTGGCGCCGTTGTCGGAGACCAGCACCACGATCGTGTTCTCCAACTGACCCGACTCCTCGAGATAGTCGAGCAGACGCCCGATCTCGTGGTCGGTGTGACTGAGGAAGCCGGCATAGACCTCGGCCATGCGGCAGAACAACGCCTTCTCGTCCTCGGAGAGTGAGTCCCAGGGGCGGACCACATCGAGGGGGGGCCAGGGCTTGCCGTCGACGCTCGTCTCCTCGGCGTAGGGATTGAGCGGAGAGAGGACCGCGTCCTGGGGCATGACCCCCATCTTCTTCTGATTCTCGAAGACGATCTCCCGGTAGGCCTCGTAGCCCATGTCGAACTTGCCCTTGTACTTCTCGATCCACTCCTTGGGGGCGTGGTGAGGGGCGTGGGTGGCCCCGGGACAGAAGTACATGAAGAACGGCTTGTCCGGGGCGATGGTCTTGGCGTCCTTGATGAACTCGATCGCCTTGTCGGTCAGGTCGACGGTGAGGTGATAGCCGTCCTCGGGGAGCGATGGCTGATCCACCGGGTGGTTGTCGTAGATCAGGTCCGGGTACCACTGGTTGGTCTCGCCTCCGAGGAACCCGTAGTAGCGCTCGAAACCGCGGCCCACCGGCCAGTTCCGCTTGGTCGAGGCCATGTTCATCTCGTCGGCGGCTACCAGGTGCCACTTGCCGAGCATGTAGGTGTTCCAGCCCTGGTCGCCGAGGACCTCGGCGATGGTGGCGCACTCGAAGGGGATGTGGCCGTTGGCGTTGGGGAACCCGGTCGTCGCCTCGGCGATACAGGCCATCCCGTTGGTGGTGTGGTTGCGACCGGTCAGGAGCGATGATCGGGTCGGCGAGCACAGGGCGGTGGTGTGCCAATTGGTGTACGTGAGCCCGTTCGCCGCCAGCCGGTTGATGTTCGGGGTCTCGATCAGCCCACCCCAAGGCTCCATCGCGGAGAAGCCGACATCATCGAGGACGATGTAGAGGACACTGGGCGATCCCGGCGGCGCCACTGGCTGCAGATACGGCTCCCAATCGGGAGTCGAGTCCCGATCGTCGATGTTGATGACACCTTTGAACGTCTTGCTCACTGTTGGCTTCCTTTCGCCCTGTGCCCTCGAGTTCGGGCGCAACGACGCTCCATGTCGTTGCCCGCGACGAACCATACGCGGCTCGCCGCCGCCGAAATTCACCGGCGTAGGCTCGCCGTCCGGCGCGGATGCGCAACTCCCAACACCGAGGTGACACCTTGATCGACGGACTCCACTTCGCCAGCAGCGTCACGGTTGGCGGTTTCGAATGGACGGGGGACTTCACCACCGTCGACCTGATCGCGGCCAGCACCAACGCCCTCAACGGCGCTCTGCTGGCGAGGCGTCCGGACCACTACAAGCAGTTCACGATCGTCGGGATCATCCTCATGGCGATCCTCGGTGGACTCGGTGGTGGCATCACCCGCGACGTGCTGGTGGGCGAGGTGCCAGCAGCCATCACCAATCCGGCCTACATCCTGCTCGCAGTCACCTTCGGCTTCATCGGATACAAGCTCGCTTACGCCGGTGGCCAGCTCTTCAGGGAGGGGATCTTCCAGTTCATGACCGCCTTCTCCCTGCCCTGGTACGCCATCGTCGGCGCCCAGAAAGGAGTGAATGTCGGCCTCCCGGTGCTCGGTTGCTTGTTCCTGGCCGTGGTCGGCCCCACCGCAGGGCGCTATCTGATCGACGTGACCAGCGGTGTCACCCCAAAGCATTTCATCCGCGGCGAATGGTTCGTCGCCACCGCGATCTCACCGGTGCGGTGTGGATCGTGATCTATTGGGCGGGCGCCAGCACCTGGTGGGCCATGGGTGGCGCCTTCATCGTCGGCTTCACCTTCCGGGTCCTCGCCCTGTACCGGGGTTGGGAAGAGCCGCTGCCGGTCGAACCTGGCGGGGTTCTCATCCACGCCGAAAAGAGGCCGCTGCTAGGTCGCAAGCTCGCCGGCAAGTCACAGCAGGAACTGCGGGACTTGGGCCTCCTCGTGGAGGACCAGTCCACGCCGCCCCCGGTCGCTACGGTTTGACACAGGTCATGAACACAGGCTCGGGGTCACCAGCCGGTGGCGGTCGGATCCTGGTGACGCTGATCCTGGTGGCGGCAGTCGCCAACCTGAACCTATCCGTCGCGAACGTGGCCCTCCCGTCGATCGGTGCCGCCTTCGACTCGTCGCAGACGGTCCTGAACCTGATCGCAGTCGGCTACTCGTTGGGACTCGCTGCATCAGTCCTCTACCTCGGCGCGGTCGGCGACCGACATGGACGCAAGATGATGCTGCTCCTTGGGGTATCGCTGGCGATACCGGCCAGCCTGCTCGCCGCTTATGCGCCCAGCGACGAGATCCTCTTCCTGGCCCGTCTGATCGGGGGCGTCTCTGCTGGAATGGCCTATCCGACCACGCTCGCCCTGATCACCGCCCTCTGGTCGGGCCAAGCCCGGACCAAATCGATCGCGCTCTGGTCCGGGAGTGGAGGCGCAATCGCCTCCCTCGGTCCGCTGATCGCGGGCGCCTTGCTCCTCAGCTTCTGGTGGGGCTCGGTGTTCCTCATCACATTGCCGCTAGCCGCGGTCGCTCTCTTCATGGCATATCGCTTCGTCCCGAGCCACGTGAATGAGACCACCGAGCCGGTAGACAATCTGGGTGGGGTCCTCTCGATCGTGCTGGTGTCGAGCCTGATCCTCGCCATCAACTTCGCACCGGTGCAAGGCGAAGCGACAGTCGTGTTCTCACTGGCCGTTGTCGCCCTCGCCTCGGGAGCTGCCTTCATCATCCGGCAGCGGCGGACCAACAGCCCTCTCTACGACCTCGACATCGCCAGGCGTCGCATCTTCTGGGTCGCAGCTGTTGCCGGGATAATCGTCTTCGGATCGCTGATGGGTGCCATGTTCATCGGCCAGCAATTCCTGCAGAACGTTCTCGGCTATTCGACACTCGAGGCGGGTGCAGCCATCCTCCCCGCGGCTTTCCTCATGGTCCTCGTCGCTCCCACGCTCGGCGAAGTTGGTCGAGCGCAACGGCGCAAGGGCAACATTGCTGTTCGGCTACTTCTTCTGCCTTCTTGGTTTCCTCACGATGCTGATGCTCTGGGGCGAGGGGAGCTCCTACTGGCAGGTGGGCTTGGGCTATGCCCTGATGGGGATCGGAGTCGGGCTCGCCGGAACCCCCGCCTCACATTCCTTGACCAGCTCCGTGCCGGTGAAGCGAGCCGGGATGGCCTCGGGGACGGCGGATCTCCAGCGCGACCTCGGCGGCGCGATCATGCAGTCGATCTTCGGCGCCCTCCTCACCGCCGGCTATGCCGCGGCGGCAGCGGTGGCGATCGGCTCGTCGCCCGAACAGGCACAGGTGACCGCCAGCGTTCAAAGTCAGCTCACCAAGTCGTTCGCAGGGGCGGAGGCAGTGGCCGCCCAGTACCCGCAATACGCCAGCGAGATCACCGCCGCGGCCAAGGAGTCTTTCCTCCAGGGCGACCAGTGGGCGTACATGGCCGGCATCATCGCCGTCCTCTTGGGAGCGGCGATCGTCTTCACGCGCTTCCCCAAGAAGGACGAAGAACAAGCTCTTCTCGCAGGCTATGCCGCCGAGGATGCGGCGACCTGAGTGGGGTCAGAGCAGGGCGGAGAGCCCCTTGAACAGGAAGATGCCACCCAGCCCGAGTCCGACGACGATCTCGATGAGACGGGTGCGGGCCAGGAGCCACTCAGACATCCCACCCAGGATCCTCTGCGAGCTTCGGGGGGCGACCAGCTGAAGGACTATGGGGAGGTGATAGGGGAGGAGCATGATGAAGAGGAAGACGATGAGGACGATGACGACGGTGGCCACAGCCGGCTGGGGGTCGGCCAAGGGGATCTCTTTGAGACCGGCGGCGTAGACGACGAGGGCATCGGAGTTGATCACCTGCACCGCCACGCCGAGTTTGAGCAGCGACCCGAATCCCGACGAGGCGAATCCCTCCACACGGCGGCGGTTGGCTTCCTCCTTCTCGGGGGACGGCTTGGAAAACACCGCGACGATTCCGAGGATCACGAAAATCGCCCCGAGCATGGTGTCCACGACTGCCCCCAGCTCCCCACTCGATGAATCGGTCCCGGTCGCCTCGGCGATCCACAGGATGATGATCGCAAACACCACATCTAGGGCCACTGCACCAGCGACGAAGGCGAGTCCTGCAGCGATGGGACGCTTCGCCTTGGTCACGATCACGGCGCTAACCACCAGGACGATCGGGGCAGCCGCCGCAGCGCCCAATGCGTAAGGCAACATGGAGTTGAAGAGACTCACTTGGTCGTCGCCATTCGGCTGCTGCCCTCGGCTTCGCGTGGATGCGGCGAACGCACTCTATGTGATGGACATGGGAGGACACGTGCAGAATGGGCCAGCGCGGATCGACACCGGTCCGCAGCCGAGGAGCAGAGGGCCGGTAATGATCGAAAGACGCATCAGGGCCGGATGAGCAGCCAGCAGGCCGGTGCCGACGAGGAGTCTTTGGTCGAGGACATCGAGCAGGTGTCGGCCGGCGTGCCGATCCGCGAGCGCTACGGCCTCATGTTGCTGTTGATCCTGGTGGGGTACGTCCTCTCGGGGGTCGACACGAGCCGATTCGTTCTTTCTCTCGATTCCATCCTCTGGGTCACGTTGCTGCTGACTGCTCTGTGGTCTCCTGGCGTTCCGAAAAGACTTCGGAGAGTCGGGCTCGTGGCGACGCTCGTCGTCCTGTTGACCACTCTTTCCCTCGGTCTGGTCGCTTCCGAGGCCGCAAACGGCTGGAGACTGTTGCTCGTGGGCGTGGCGCAATTCTCTGCCCTGCTGGCCATCCTCAATCGGATCAGCCGCCATGAGCAGGTGACGTTTCAGACTGTGATGGGCGGAGTCGCTGCTTACGCCTTGATCGCGTTTGTCATGGCAGCGGTCTTCCACAGCCTCGGGTTCCTGACCGGCACGGAAGCCCTGAACGACGTGGTCGCCACCGGTGACTACGTCTATTTCTCGTTCGTGACGCTGACCACCGTCGGCTATGGGGATATCACCCCGGCCACCGAGCTGGCCAAGCGACTGGCAGTCGTCGAGGCTTTTGTCGGCCAGGTGTTCCTGATCGTTCTCGTCGCCCGCCTGGTCACCCTGTGGGCTCGCCGGGTGCGGTGACCTGCAGCTATCCCACTTCTACGGATTCATCACCTTGTATTTTTGGACTGCAAACTCCTCGTCGGTGAGGACACCGGCGGCGTGGAGGTCTCCAAGCTGCTTGAGCTGGGCCAGCATGTCGTCGGTGCCTGGGGCAGGGGCGGCAGGTGGTGGCGGCGGTGGCGCCTGCTGGTAGGCCTGCTGTTCCTGATAAGCCGCGGCATCTTGCTCGTTCGCCCAACGCTCCCCCTGACGGCGCGACACCCGGTTGGACACCGCAGTGGCGGTCCCGGCGATGGCAGCGGTGCGGGCTACTCCTCGAATCAATCCCATGTTGTCGTTTCCTTTCGGGTTCAGGCCTCGGCGGCTTCGAGCTCGTCGAGGGTGGCGATCAATGCGTTGACCGGGATACGCCCGGAGGCGACCAACTGAGCCCCGCTTTTCCGCAACGCCGTGGCGAACGGCGCCGCCCAAGTGTTCTCGTAGACGAGAATCGCAGCGGCAACTCCGGGTTCCAGGGCCGCGCCGGCTTCCGCATAGTCCTCCTCATCGAGCAAGCCAGACGAAGCTTCGGCAAAGACCAACAGGTCGTTCGTGCCGTCTCCGTCGAAGTCTGCGATGTCGACCCCCACCACGTTCCCCGCGTCGTCCTTCTCCACGAACGAGAAATCCAGGATTCGAATCACACCCCGGTCGACCAGGTCGACCAGATGGGGGAAAGCCTCACCATTCGGAGGCGACCCCGCCGGCCACTCGACAATGAGATAGTCGATCGGTCCCAACATTTCTTCGCTGCCGCTCATTTGCATCCTTTCGGTCGGCGATTCACGTGCCAACATCTCTTGCATCCCTTGCATCTCCCATCCACCAGATTGGGTGAAGGTCATGCCAGGCTTTCGCCCACATTGCATGATGCGGGCAGCCCCACAGCCAATAATGCTCTGTTCGACTGAGGAAGGGAAATGACAGGACCCGAACCAAACGCCGTGACACCCGAGGAGGGCGCCCGCCCGTTCGTGTCCCGGCGGGAAAAACGCCTCGAGATCATCACGGTGGTGATCCTCGGGCTCGCCGCGCTATCCACTGCGTGGAGCGGTTACCAGGCGTCGCTCTGGGACGGCATTCAGTCGAGCTACTACAGCCAGGCGGGCGGCGCCCGCACCAATGCAGCCCAGCAGCGCACCGCAGCCAACCAATTTCGTCTGGCCGACCTCAGCGTGTTCGAGAACTACATCGACGCCGTCATCCTGGAACGACCTGAGGTCTGCAGATTTCTATCTCCAACGATTTCGGGACGAGTTCAGGCCGGCCTTTGACGCATGGATGGCTCTGGACCCGCTCAACAATCCCGACGCGCCACCGAGCCCGTTCGCCATGCCCGAGTATCAGCTGTCCCAGGAGGCAGAGGGCGACCGCCTCGAGGCCCGGGCCGACGAGCTCTTCGCCGTGGGCGAAGACGCCAACACCATCTCCGACGTGTACACGCTCACCACGCTTCTGTTCGCTGCCGTGCTCTTCTTTGCCGCCATGGCCGAGCGATTCGAATACCTCGGTGCCCAGGTTTCCCTCTTGGTCATCGCCGGCATCGGTCTCGTCGTCGGACTCAGCATTGCCTTGGGACAGCCGATCACCAGCGGCTAGACGGTGATGATTACTTTGCCCCGGGCATTGCCTTCAGCCACATACTGCAGCGCGGCTGGGGCTTCACTCAGCAGGTAACTCCGATCGATGAGCGGTGCGATCCGACCGGTCGTGAGAAGCCGCCCCATGCTGTCGAGATCTTCCCTGTTGTTCGGCCTCCACATGAACACACCCATCCTCTTGCTCCCGGCGATGGAGATGCCCGCCCCGACAACAGCTGCCCGGAAGAACCCACCCAGCGAACGGGCGATGAGGACATGCCGGCCACGTGGAGCGAGTGAGCCGCTGCAATCGAGAACAGAACGCTGAGCCGCAATGTCAAGGATCAGGTCGTAACGCAGCCCGTTGTCTGCGAAGTCCTCCTGGGTGTAGTCGATGACGTGATCCGCCCCGACCGAGCGCATCAACTCGAGTTTTCCCGTGTGATCAACGCCGGTCACCTCCGCACCGAATGCCTTGGCGAGCTGCACCGCAAATGGCCCGACACAGCCTCCGGCGCCGATGACGAGAACCGTCTGCCCAGGTTCGATAGAACCCCTCGCTGTCAGGCCCTGAAGAGCGAGGAGACCCGAATGCGGGACCGTTGCTGCTACTACGGCCGGCAAGCCGGGTGGTATCGGCGCCAACTTCTCCTGGGGAACTGACACATACTCGGCGAAAGCGCCGCCGCCGGAATCAAACAGATCAGCCCATACGGCATCGCCCGGCTGCAATGACCCAACGTCGTCACCGATGGCATCGACCCGACCGGCGAGGTCGAACCCGACACGTTTGCTTCGAGGCCGGCGCCATCCCGATGCCACGCGGGTTATCCGTGGCTCACCCCTCAGATGTTCCAGGTCTGCGGTGTTCACGGATGTGGCTTCGACCCGCACCAACACCTCACCCGGGCCTGGCACTGGTCTTTCGACGTCCCGTAGCTGCAGAACCTCAGGTGGCCCGTAGACGTCACGGACAATCGCCTTCATCGAATCAGGATTCTCAGATCGTCACCACGACCTTGCCGCGGGCGTGGCCCTCGCCCACATAACGGACGGCGTCGGGTGCTTCCACCAGCGGGTAGGTCCTGTCCAGAGCGGGGGTGAACTTACCGGCCTCTGCCATCTCGGCCAGGACCTCGAGGTCTTCCCGACGCTCCCTCGCCATCAACGAAAGCAACCTGTGCTTCACAAACGGCGAGAGCAGCGCAACCGGGACGATCCGGTCGGCAGGACCGACCCAGGCACCGCCTCCCTCGCCTCCGACAATCACGAGCGTCCCATCCAGCGCAAGGGCGCCTCGGAGCTGAGAAAGCGAGCGATTGCCGGCGGTATCGATGATCAGGTCATACCGGGCAGGGCCGTGAGCAAAATCCTCGCGGGTGTAGTCGATGACATGATCGGCGCCGATCGATTCCACCAGATTCACTTTGGACGTGCTGCACACACCGGTGACCTCGGCGCCATAGGCCTTGGCCAGCTGGACCGCGAAGGTGCCCACGCCGCCACCCGCGCCGATGATCAGGACTTTGTGACCGGGTTGCACTCGACCTTTGTCGCGGAGCGCCTGGAGGCGTGGTCACCCCCGAGATCGGAATCACCGCCGCCTGTTCGAAGCTGAGATCGGCCGGCTTCAGTGCCAGCTTGTCCTCCCGGGCCGCGACATACTCGGCAAAGGAGCCTTCGCACGTTCCGAAGACCTCGTCCCCGGGTTGGAATCGGGTCACTGCGGCTCCGACCGCTTCCACCCGGCCGGCGACATCCCGCCCCCGCACCGGGTACTTGGGTTTGGTCAGGCCGTAGCCCATGATCCGCACCAGATAGGGCAGACCGGTCATGATGTGCCATACGCCAGGTTCGACTCCGGCCGCATGAATCTGCAATAAGACCTCGTCGTCGCCGATGACCGGCGGATCGATGTCCCTGAGCTCGAGCACATCCGCCGAGCCGTATACGTCCTGCACGATTGCCTTCATGATGTCCTCCTCTGCTACTCGTACGTTGTAAGTCGTATGCTGTAAGGTAACTCGTACGACGTAAGGGTGTCAAGTCCCTTTCAGACTTACCTCGTACGATTAGATTGGAGAACGATGGCAACCGAGCTGGCGCCGAGACCCAGAGCCCGCGACCCGCTCACCCGGGACCGCGTGCTGCGCCGCCGTCGACCTGGCCGACCGGGAAGGCATCGACGCCCTCACCATGCGCAACCTTGCCCGAGACCTGGGGGCCGAGGCGATGTCGCTCTATTACCACGTGGCCAACAAGGAGGCCGTCCTCGATGGTGTCGTAGACGTGATCATGGAGGAGATCAACCGGGCCGTCAGTGCGGTGGAGGCTCCTCCGGCGACCCAGGACTGGAAGACAGTGATGCGCTCGAGGATCCTCGCCGCCAGGGAGGTGCTGCTCCGCCACCGTTGGGCCTCGCGACTGATCGAGACGCGAACCACGATAAGCCCGACCACGATGCGCTATTTCGACGAACTGCTCGGGGTGTTGCACGCCGGCGGCTTCTCATACGACCTTGCCCATCACGCCATGCACGCTCTGGGCAGCCGCGGCTTGGGTTTCACCCAGGAACTGTTCGAGCCAGAGAACGCCGACGAAGACGACGAGGACCTGACGGAGGCGATGGCCGAGATGGCCGATCAGTTCCCGCATCTGACGGGAATGATGATGGAAGTAGCCCACGACGATCCCGATTCGACATTGGGCTGGTGCGATGACCAGTTCGAATTCGAGTTCGGGCTCGATCTGATCCTCGACGGGCTCGAAGCGGCACGGCAACGGTCTGGAGTCTGAAGCCGATCAGAACGCGTGTCGGCATCGGCTCCACTTATCACCAAGGAGGAACCCGATGAGACCCAACTCGCGAATGATCGCCTTCACGCTTTTTGCCATCGTGACGGTCGAGTTCGGTGGCTGGTCACTACTGGGCATGTTGACCAGCCAAGGAGCCCTCACTGAGTTCGAAGAGCAGTTCTTCCGGGCCGGGCACGCCCATGCCGGCGTGCTGCTCACCTTGGCGCTGATCTACTTCGTGCTCATGGACCGGACCGACTTCGATGCCCCGCGCCAGCGACTGCTCGGGCTGACCCTTTTGACGGGAATCCTCCTCCAGTCGGGAGGTTTTTTCCTCCACATGGTCGTTGGGGCAGACGACGCGGCCTCGACCGGGACGCTCCTTACGCGGATCGGGGCGGTGCTTATCGCCGTCGCCCTGATCGGCCTCGGCGTGGGTGTTCTCAGGGCAAGAGGAAAAGGACCGGGTCTCGACGCGGATGCGCTGGGCAGACTGAGTCAGCCGTCCAGCGACTGACGTTTTTTGATCGAAGCTCGCCTGGCCGAGAGGTTTGCGGTAGCAAAGGCCAGGGCGAAGACCAGGTAAAGGACCGCCACGGAAAGGGTCAACCAGCGGTATTGGGGCACGAGGCCCTGGACCGCGAGGACCGCGACGGCCGCTGCCAGGAAGAAGTAGGCCCTCCGGTCGTTCATGCCAGCGCTTCCACAATCAGCGAGAATATCCCGGCAACGATGGCAGCGCCGGGGATCGTGAAGATCCACGCCCACAGCACCCTGCCGGCAACCCGCCAACGCACCGCCGACATACGACGGGAGGCGCCCACTCCGACGATCGCCCCGGTGATGGTGTGCGTCGTCGAGACCGGGATGCCCTGTGCCGAGGCAAAGAAGAGCGTTGCGGCGGCGGCGCTCTCTGCGGCGACACCTCCCGAAGGCTGCAGCTTGGTGAGCTTGAACCCCATCGTCTTCACGATCCGCCATCCGCCGAAGAGAGTTCCTAGCGCGATCGCGGTATGTGCGGAGAGGACGACCCACAACGGCACTTCGGCGTCCGCCGGGAGGTTCCCCACCGCGATGAGGACCGCCAGGATGATCCCCATCGTCTTTTGAGCGTCATTGCCGCCATGTCCCAGGCTGAACGCGGCCGCCGAAAAGAGCTGGCCACGACGGAAGCCTTTGTTCAATCTCTGCAGGTTCTTCTCGCGGTGAAACACCCACTGGATGATCACGGTCAACAACAGGCCGAGAGCGAGTCCGACCAATGGAGAGAAGACTATGAAGGCGCCGATAGTCGCCAGGCCTTCGGAGATCAGGACATCGAAGCCGCCGCGCACCACCGCCGCACCTGCCATGCCACCGACGAGGGCGTGCGACGAGCTGGTGGGGAGGCCAAGCCAAAAGGTCAACAGGTTCCAGGCGATCGCACCGAGGAGGCCGGCGAAGATCACCCCTACGGTGAGGGCGTCCTGCACCACCACGTCCTTTGCGATGGTGTTGGCCACATCTGTGCTGAAGATGAGAAACGCGACGAAGTTGAAGAACGCCGCCCAGATCACCGCATACCGTGGCGAGAGCACTCTGGTCGACACCACCGTCGCGATCGAGTTGGCCGCGTCGTGGAATCCGTTGGTGAAGTCGAATGCCAGCGCGACGAGGATGACGATGATCGCGCCGATCTCCACGATCGATGCTCCCTCAGGCCTGCTTGACGACGATCGTGGTGACGATGTTCGTCATGTCCTCGATACGGTCGAACACCGCCTCCAATGACTCGACGATGTCCTTCCAGCGGATCACATCGACCGGTTCCATCTCCCCGGAGAAGAGTCGGGCTACGGCTCTTCGGTAAATGCGATTTCCCTCGCTCTCGAGTCCTTCTACCTCGGCGATGATCTCAGGAGGCCTCGCATGTCCTCGAATCGATCGAACAGCTCGACGACCTTCGAGGCCATCTGCGTGAGGACTTCCACCTGCTCGATGACCTCGGGTATCAGATCGGTGACGTTGGTGAGCACCACCATCTCTGACACGTGGTAGATGTCGTCGACGACATCGTCGATGCCCTGCGCCAGTCGCTGGATGTCCTCCGGGTCGAACGGGGTCACGAAAGTCGAGTCGAGCCGGGTGAGGATTCGCGAGGTGTATTCGTCCCCGGCCCGTTCGACCTCTTTCACGGCGACATGGAGCTCTGCGGCCTGGGCTGTGTCGGCGAGCACGTCCTTGAACTGGTCGACACAGGTGGCGAGGTTCTGCGCTGCCAAGGAGAAATCGTCGAAGAATTCCCGACTGGTGGGGACGATCCTGAATTTCATCGGCGACGGGACGGTAGTTATCGCCCGGCTACTACGACGAAATTGCCTGGACATCGGTTGTCGAAAAGCGTCAGCCCCGTTCGTCTCTAGATGGACAGGCCACACCAGGTGGCCGTGCGAAAGGAGACGCAATGGCCAAGTTCTTGTTCGTCTATCACGGCGGCAGTGCCCCGGAGTCGGAAGAGGAGGGGGCGGCAGTGATGCAGGCGTGGAATGAATGGCTCGACGGTCTGGGCACGGCGGTCGTCGATCAAGGGCACCCGACCGGGGCATCGGCCACCGTCGGGTCTGATGGGTCGACCACGCAGGGCGGCGGCGCCAACCCGGTGACCGGCTATTCGATCATCAGCGCAGACAGCCTCGAGCAGGCCCTGGTCTTCGCCAAGGGCTCGCCGCAGCTGGCGTCGGGCGGGACCATCGAGGTCGCCGAGACACTCGACATGTGATTCACCGCGGGATCGACTAGGCGGGCTTCTCTGCGACCACTATGTGGAACCGGGAGAAGCTCGTCTCGTCGGTGACGGTGAGACCGGCCTGATTGCATAGGTCCTCGAGACCGGCTCGGGTATCGACCACGTTTCCCCAAGTCAGCTCGTACCACTGGGCCAAGGGCTGCGAAGCGTGTCGGCATGGTGCGAAGGGCATCGTCGGTGACCGGGTAGACCTCGTCGAAGATGAGGAAGAAACCGCCTGGTTTGAGGGCCTTGGCCACCGACTCGAAAGCTCCCGGTTTCAGTTCCGGCGCGATCTCGTGGACCACCAGGAAGCTCGTCGCGACGTCGAAGGTGCCTGCTTCGTCCAGCTGGTCGACGCTGATCGCACGAGCCTCGCAGCGGTCGGCGAGACCTCGATCTGAATCAGCTGATGTGCCAGTCCGACCGAGATACGGCTCGACATCGATCCCGAGACAAGTGACGCCCGAAAGCGCTCGGCGATCTGCACGACGGCCCATCCCCCACCGCAGCCCACGTCGAGCACCCGGCCACCCTGCTCGAGACGCTGCTGAAGACCGGGAGCTGAGGCAGCACCAGATCGAGGAAGATGCGGGGCAGTGCCTTTAGTGCCTCGGCGACCTCACGCATGAACGCCTCATCGTGCTCCTGATATGGACGAACTGTGCCTTCTCGGAAATGACGCGGGTAGTCCGGGTAGTCCTTTCCGACTTCCATGTGAACCCCGGCCGCAGTGGCGAGATAGAAGCTCGATTCTGGATCTCCGAGGATCTGATCGAAATGAGGCCCATTCGCCAACCGGCCGCGTCCCGGTCGAGGATCTCGAAGGCGAACGCGGTGCGACACAGGACATCGGTGTAGAAGTCGTCGGTGCCAAGGCGGGCGGCGAGCTTCGGAGGTGAGACCCGGATCCTCGGTGAGCGCGGCCCATGCACCGAGCTGGTGCCCGATTTCGATCATGTGGGTGGCGTGGTACCCGGCGATCAGTTCGTAGAGCTTGCTGACTTGATCGGCCAGGGTCGGAGACTCCGCCGTCATCCGTTCTCCTTTCAAGTCACGCGTAACGTAGCGAAGGTCACCGATGAGTTATCCAGACCCCCTCTACACGGGAGCGGAAGCTGCCGTCAGCGCCACCATCAGGAGAGCCGGCGGCGAACCCGACCTGGTGCGCACCAGCGGGACCGAGGTGCACTACCTCGCCACCGGTGACACGACTGGCGGCCTATTCGGGCTCTATCGGTGGTCGATGGGCCCGGGCCGGGGCGGGGCGGATCCCCACTTCCACCGAACGATGGCCGAGTCCTTCTACATCCTCTCCGGCACAGTGCGGATCTATGACGGCGAGGAATGGGTCGATGCCGGCGTCGGCGACTTCGCCCACGTCCCACCCGGCGGGATCCACGGCTTCAGCAACGAGTCTGGAGCGCCGGCGTCGATGCTCATCCACTTCGCTCCCGGCGCGCCACGCGAGCAGTACTTCGAAGGTCTCAACCATCTGGACGAGATGTCACCGGAGGAGCGGGCCGACTTCTTCCTCGCTCACGACAACAACTTCCTGGACTGATCGACAGAACGCCCCGATTCAGCCTCTGGCGACGAGACCGGTAGCGATATCGACCGCGGCGGCGACGTCGTCGTTCTGCGGGTAGAGGAGAGACCGCCCGACCACGAGACCCCGAACCCCGGGCAGCCCCAGGGCCTTTTCCCAGCTGGCGAACACCTCGTCGTCGGATCCCTTCGGGTCTCCGCCCAGCAACAGAGTCGGCAACGTGGTCGACTGCATGACCCTCTCCATGTCATCGACGACCGGGAGCTTGAGCCAGGTGTGGCGGCTCGTCGACCCGAGCCCGGACGCAATCCCCACGGACTTGATCACGGCATCCGCTGAAAGGTCGTTGACCAGCTTCCCGTCTTCCCAATTGGACATGAAGGGCTCGACCAATGCCATCAGCCCTGACGCGGCGAGCTCGGACACGGCTCGCGCCGTGTGCTCGAGCGTGCGCACCGTTCCCGGATCTTCGAGTGCGATTCGGATGAGCATCTTCCCCCCATCGAGACCCATCTCGGCCAGCCATCGTGCGTCGTAGGCGGTGTATCGGTCATCGAGCTCGAACACGGATCCTGCCAAACCACCTCGATTCATCGACCCGATGACGATCTTGTCCTCCAGGGCGCCGAGCAGAAGCAGATCCTCGACGATGTCCGGGGTCCCCAGCACGCCATCGACCCCGGGGCGCTCGAGTGCCGTAACGAGCCGCTCCAAGAGGTCCTGGCGATTGGCCATCGCCTGCGGTCTGCCCCGAGCGGCGAGCGCTCCGCGAGCCGGATGGTCGGCGGCAATCAAGACCATTCGCCCGGTGAGAGCACTGCGGGACCGGCGCCGCAGCAGCGCGTTCGATCGCACCGGGATCCTCGACGCGCAGGGCCCTGATCTGTTCGATGTCGAGATTCACGCTCACCTCCGCGGCAGAAGGTCCATTACTTCCTCAGTGTCCGGCATCGCCGTCGAGCATTCCAATCGCGATGCCACGATCGCACCCGCCGTGTTGGCGAACTCCAGCACTCGTTGCAGTGGCCAACCCTGCAAGATTCCGTGGCACAGCGCTCCGCCGAACGCGTCTCCCGCGCCCAAGCCGTTCACCACCTCGACTTCGACAGGTGGGACCGATACCTGGCCGATCGACTCGAAGCCCAGCACTCCCTCGGCGCCAAGCTTGACGATGGCCGTGGTGGGTCCTCGCTCGAGGAGGGCTTTGCCGGCTCGATGCGGGTCGGTTTCACCGACGGCGACCTCACACTCTGCGAGATTCCCCACGACGATGTCCACGTGCGGCAGGACGGCAGCGATCTCTTCTCTGGCGTCTCCGTCATCGCTCCAGAACTGCTCTCGATAGTCGAGGTCGAGGACTGTGAGGCCGGCACCTTCCCTCATCCGGAGTGCCTCGTGGTGGGCGGAACGACTGGGCTCCTGGGAAAGACCGGTGGTCGTGATCCAGAACAATCGGGCACCGCCAATGCTCTCCTCATCGAGGTCCTCGGGTCGAATCTCCATGTCGGGCGCTTTGGGATACCGATAGAAGGTGATCGGGAAGTGGTCGGGCGGATGGATCTCACAGAAAGTGATGGGTGTCGGTAGTCCCTCGACCGTCGACACGAACTCACTGCTCACCCCCAGCCGCTCGAGCTCTTCACGAAGGAACCGCCCGAAGTCGTCAGCGCCGGTCCGCGAGATCAGAGCCGTGCGCCGACCATGCCGAGCCGCCGCCACCGCCACATTGGCGGCACTCCCTCCGAGAAATCTCCCGAAGCTGGTGACCGATCCCAGGCGAACGCCGGACTGCAGCGGGTAGAGGTCGATCCCCAGTCGACCCATGGAGATCACTTCGAAGGTCATCCCGCTCCCGGGTCGAACACCTCGACCGTCGTGTTGCGGTCGTCGTCGACGACCATCAGCAGACCCGACACCCAGGGGGGCTCGCCGATGTCATGTCCGAGGGAGTCACTGGCGACGGCGCGGAGCAAGGGCGAATGGGTCACAGCGACGACGACTTCGGGCCTGTTGGGAATTTGATCGACGAGGCTCCCGGCAAATGACTCGACGCGGGCCGCGACCGATCTGGCGTCCTCTCCTGGAGGTGAAGGGTGGGCGAGCCACCACCCGATGCGGTCAGGCGAGTCGAAGAAGGTCGGAAAGAACCCCAGCGACGCCACATCCTCGGCCGACAGGCCTTCCACCTGTTCGGCGAGCGCATCGGCGCTGCTCACCATGTTGACTCTCACTCCCGCCAGGTAGAGGTCGGGGTTGCGAAGTGCAAACGCCACCTTCGGCCCCATCACGACGCCACCCGCGTCGATGATGCCTCGAGCCAGATGTGCCGCCGTGTCAATGGCTCTCCGTGTCTCCCCGCTCAGCACGGTGATCGGTCCGGGCTCTCGGAGACCGAAGCCTCGTCCCACCGTGAAGGCTTGCTCTTCGGCGGCGGCCGTAATCGGCACATCCCCACGATGGGAAGTGATCTCGCCGTGTCGCAGGAGGTAGAGCCGCACTAGTGGGCCACTAGGCCTTGCCGGTCATCTTGTCGTATAACGACGCCGCGTTGAGCGTCTGGATGTGGTCCATCATGTAGCCCTGGCCGATATCGACCGGGTATCGGTCGGCGAAGTTGACACGTTCGACGGTCTCTTCACGAGTCCATCCCTTGGCGACCGCAGACGCAACCGCAGACTTCCAGTCGAGGAGGTTCGATCTCTGAGTGTCGAGATAGCTCTTGGTGGTGACGGGGCCGTGCCCGGGAAGGATGTGCTCCACGTCCAACTGCCTGATCGTCTCCAGGGCTTCGAGCCACTGGTCGATGTCGGAGGTCATGAGCCATGTCTGGCATTCGCTGAAGATGGTGTCCCCGGTGAACACCACCCTTTCCTCCGGCACATAGACAGCCAACTGTCCTGGAGTGTGCCCTGGGGTATGGATCAGCTCGAACGTGTGGTCGCCAACACGAAGCGTCAGGTTCCCATCGAAGACGATGGTGCCCTTGTTCGGATCGGCGTAGTACTCGTCGCGATCCGGGAATATCGCCTCACCCTCCGGGTCGTCAGTCGGGATCGCCTCCGCCGCGTAGGCGAAAGGGTCGAGGTCAGGGGTCACCACCATGAAGTTCTCGTATAGGCCACGGTGGTTGACGACGGTCCCGGAGCCCTTGAAGTAGTAGTTGCCGAAGATATGGTCGACGTGGTGCTCCGTGTTGATCAGATAGCGGATCTCACCATGGGTCTCTGCCTGGCGACGCATCTCGACGGCCTTGGTAGGTAGCTGCGGCGTATCGACGACCACCACACCGTCGCTGGTGACCACGTACCCCGGATTGCAGCCGCGGAGGCCGGTCTCGACGAAGACGTTCTCGGTGGCTTGCTCCATGGTCGACTCCCTGTCTCAAAGATCACTGGGTGGCGGTGAGCCCGCCATCGATGGTGAGGATCTGACCGGTGATGAATGACGAGGCTCCGCTGCAGAACAGGAGGACGGCACCCAACAGATCGTCCGTGGTCCCTACCCGCCCGAGCGGGATCCGCGACACGATCCTGGCTTTGAAGTCCGGATCGCCGAGAAGCGACGCCACCTGGGGCGTATCGACGAAGGTGGGAGAGATGGCATTGACGGTGACCCCGTGCTTGGCCCATTCGGTGGCCCACTGCCTGGTGAGGGAATCGATGGCTCCCTTGGCGGCCACATAGGCCGAGTAGCCGGCGTTGATGCCCAACTGCCCGCGAACCGACGAGATGTTGAGGACGCGCCCACCATCGCCCTGCGCCACCATCTGGCGGACCGCGGCTTGGGTCGGCAGGAGCGTGCTGCGGACGTTGAGCTCCATGATCCAGTCCCAGTCGTCCCCTGGATACTCCTGGGCATCGTGCAACACGTCTCCGGCGCCGCCGCCGATGGCATTGACGATGATGTCGACCCTCCCGAACTCGGCCACTGTCTCGTCGATCGCCCGTTGCACCTCTCCGGGGTCGGTGGCGTCGGCCGAGATCGCCAGGGCCCGCCCACCTGACGCGGTGACCCGGGCCGCGGCCTGATCGACACGCTCCTTCGATCGTCCCACCAAGGCGATGGCCGCTCCGGCATCGGCCAGGCCCTGCGCCAGCGCCGATCCGATGGCGCCTCCCCCGCCGGGGATGATCGCAACCCGTCCGCTGAGGTCGAACATCTCAATCACTGCTCACGCCCTTCGTCTCCGCCGTGCATCGCCTCCCACACCCGTTCCGGAGTGAGCGGCAGGTCCTTGATCACTACCCCAGTCGCCTGACTCAGGGCCGCCGCAATGGCAGGCGATGTCGCCAGTAGCCCGCCCTCGCCGCTTCCCTTGGCTCCACCGGGCCCGGGACCGTCTCCATTCTCGACCAGCACCGACTCCATGGTGGACGGCATGTCCTTGAACGTGGGGATTCGGTAGTCGAGCGCTCCCAGGTTCACGATCCGCCCACGCTCGTCGAGGATCAGATGCTCCATGAGGGTATGACCGAGACCCATCACGGCAGCACCCTCGTCCTGCATCTCGACGTGCTGAGGGTTGATCGCCTTTCCGACATCGGCGACCGTGATGTGCTTGACCAGTTCGAAATCACCGGTCTCGAGGTCGACCGACACCTCGGACGCCGTGCAGGACACCTCGTAGAACGAGGCCGGGCCGCCCAGTGGGTGATCTGCGTCTCCCTCACCCCTCTGTGAGCCAGTGACGATGATCTCACCGGGGACCGCGCCAAACACATCGTTCAACACCTCGGCGAGCGTGTAGACGGCCCCATCGACGGACACCTGGCCGGGGGTGAAGACGACATCCTCGACCGACACCTTGTGTTGGTCGGCCGCCTTGGCCCTCAGATCCGCAATCGCCTTTTGGCAGGCGTCGACCACGGCACTACCCATGAACACGGTCGACCGGCTCGCCGATGTCGAGTAGTCGAAGGGCACGACCGCGGTGTCCCCCATCACGAGGGTCACCCGTTCCATGGGCACACCGAGATTCTCGGACACCAATTGGGTGAGGATGGTCCTGGCACCCTGACCCATGTCCGAGGTGCCGGCGATCAGCGAGACGCTCCCGTCTTGGAGGATGCGCAGGATGCAATACGACGCTCCGGCAGTGGCAGACGCCTTCAACCCAACGGAGATGCCTCGGCCATGACCCGGCAACAAGGGCTCTCCCCAGCCCACCTTCTCTGCGGCGATGTTCAGCGCCTGGCGCCAGTCCCCGTCGGCGGGTCGATCGCCGGGCACGATCTCCTCCCCGGGCCCGGCCAGGTTCAGAAGCCTGATATCGACCGGGTCGATCTCCAGAGCCCGGGCCGCGGCATCCATCTGCGACTCGATGGCCCAGGTCATCTGCGGGGCGCCGAAGCCACGGAATGCGGTGCTCGGAGTGGTGTGCGACATGAGGCCACGAACGACGGCCCTCACTGCCCCGACCTTGTAGGGCCCGGCGGCGAAGTAGCTGCTCTTGCTGATCACCCGTGGGGCGATGTCGGCATACGCGCCCATCATGAAGTCCTCGATGGCATCGATGAAGACGAGCCGGCCGTCTCGAGTGAAGCCGGTGCGTAGCTGGAGCCGGGCATTGGTGCGGCGGACCGCCTGGAAAGTCTCCTCGAGTGTGAGGACGAGCCTTACCGGGCGTCCCAACTCGAGGGCGATCATGGCGACGAGCGGCTCGTATTTTGGGAATCCCTTTCCCCCGAACCCGCCACCCGGGTCCGGGGCGTGGACCCGGACCTTTGAGATGGGGAGATCGAGCAGGCTCGCCAACGTCCCCTGAAGGAAATAGGGATGCTGGATCGAGCTCCATACCGCTACTCCCCCGCCCTCCGGAGCCGCGGCGAAAGCGTGCGGCTCGATGGAGAAGTGAGTCACCATGGGGAAGGTGTACGTCTCCTCGATCACCACATCGGCCTCGGTCGACTCGACGTCGCCCCAGCCCCAGTCCCAGCGCTGCCTGACGTTGCTGTCGGCCAACGGGTCGTCAGCGGAGCGGAGCCCGGGGTCCACGACCAACGGAGACGCCGGATCGAGGGCATCGTCGATCGAGTAGACGCCGGGGAGCTCCTTGTACTCCACCCGAACCGCCGCCGCTCCCTCTGCAGCCGCCTCCTTGCTGACAGCTACGACGGCCGCCAGCGGCTCTCCGTGGTACTTCGTCTCACCTGTCGCAATGACAGGCCGATCGGCGAAGCGTGGCCCGAACCGTGGGACGGGGTGGGGGAGAGTCCTCGGCGGTGAACACCCGAACGACCCCTTCGATCCCGGCGGCCGCTGACGTATCGATCTCCTCGATGGCGGCATGGCCACAATCGAGATGGACGAGGGCGACGTGCAGGACGTCCTCGATGGCGATGTCGGCGGCGAAACGCTGGGCACCGGTCACCCGGTCAGACCCGCCCACCCTCGGGGCGGAGATCCCCAAGCCCGCCTCGCTCATGTCGCACCATCCCGACCGGCGGCGGCCATCACCGCCGCGCAGATCCGTGTGTACCCGCCACACCGGCAAAGGTTGCCCGACAAACCCTCCCGGACCTCGGGCTCGGTGGGCCGGGGGATCCGCTCCAACAGGGCGGTGGCCGCCACGACCATCCCGGGGATGCAGAAGCCGCATTGGATCGCGCCGGTCGCGAGAAAGCTCTCCTGGAGCGGGGTCATGCCGCCGGCGCCGATTCCCTCGATAGTCGTGATCTCCGACCCGTCGGTCTCAACGGCGAGGACCAGGCAGGAGTTCACCGGTTCGCCATCGAGGATCATCGTGCAGGCACCACACTCTCCCTCGGCACAGCATTCCTTGGCCCCGGTCAGCTCCAGCCGTGTCCGGACCATCTCGAGAAGTGTCGTGGACGGGCTGACCCTGACGGTTCTCCTGGAGCCATTCACCGTCAATGTGATCGCCGACTCGATGGGGCTCATGTCGCCGCCCTCAGCTCCTCGGATGCTGCCTGAAGGGCTCTCCTCGAGTGCACATGGAGCATGGCTCGCCGGTATTCGGCACCGGCACGCACGTCGGTGATCGGGCTGGTGACGGCGAGCAAGCGAGACCAGCCGTCGTCGGTGGCGAGCTCGTCGAACGTCGACTCAGCCAGGAGCGGCGTCGGCCCGACCGCTCCGAACCCGAAGCGCGTCCGGCCCGAAGAGTCCAGGGTGCAGGCGAGGCTCACCGACGCCAGATCGACGCCGCGTCGGCGCGTCACCCGGGCGAACGCCGAGCCGAGGGCCGTAGGCGGAATCGGGAGCTCGACCGCGGTGACGATCTCTCCCCGCCCCAGGACAGTCGTGCCCGGCCCGGTGAAGAACTCCTCCACCGGGATCGACCTGGTGGTGTCGGAGCCGGATGCGATCACGGTGGCCCCATAGGCGAGAAGGGCCGGGGCAGTGTCCGCAGCGGGCGAGGCGTTGCAGAGATTCCCGGCCAATGTGGCCCGGTTGCGGATCTGGACGGAACCGACGACCGCGGCAGCCTGCGCCAGCGCCGGAAAATGCCTGTTCACGTCTTCGTTCCTGGTCAGCCGGTTCATCACCACACGACCCCCGATCCGGAGCCGGTCACCTTCGACCTCGATCCCGTCAGCGATGTCGGTCACCGACTTCAGGTCCACCACCAGGGCCGGACGCACCGCCCGATGACGAAGCGCCACCAGCAGGTCGGTGCCTCCGGCGAGCGCCACCGCATCATCCTTGCCGAGCAGATCGGATGCCTCGCCCAGGCTCTGCGGTCGGTGATATTCGAACCAAGTCACCTGATGATCACACTCCGGTCAGGTCGTGATCGGACGCGATTGAAGGACATATAGCCGGTCGGCCTCGAACGCCCACTCGATGTCCTGCGGCGACCCGAAAGCCGCCTCGAGTTCGAGGCCCACAGCCACGAGCTGCGAGATCTCGTCCTCGTCGAGAACCTGAGAGCCGGCGATCTCATCATCGAGTCTCACGGTCGTCGTCCCCCCACCGGCGACGCGGACCGTCATCTGATCCTGTTGTCCGAGACGGGCCTTCTTCAGCTTGCCGTCTCTTCGGCCACGTAGTTGTCAGGTGTGATCAGACCGGAGACCAGGGCCTCTCCCAGCCCGTACCCCGCCTCGATCACCATTTGATCGGAGCGCTGTCGGATTGGGTCCGTCGTGAAGATGACCCCTGACTTGTCCGAGGCGATCTGTTGTTGCACCACGACCGCCATTTGGAGGTCGGTGAGCGACCCCTTGCTGCGCCGATAGAAGAGGGCTCGTCTCCGTGAAGAACGATGCCCAGCACCGAACGACTCCGTCGAGCACATTCTCCGAGCCGATCACGTTCAGGAAGGTCTCCTGTTGGCCGGCGAAACTGGCCGACTCACCATCTTCGGCACAAGCGCTCGACCTGACGGCAACCGGGACATCCGGCCCGAGGCTCTGATAGGCGCTCGAGATGTGCTCGGCCAGCTCCTCCGATGGCGGCGAGCTGAGCACGATCGCTTGGATCTCACCGGCGATGCGACCTCCTTCGGCGCCTGGTTCGAAGGATCGGGCGAGATCTCTCACTTTCTCCAAGACGCCTCGTCAGTGGCGAGAGAGTCACTCAAGGCGCCGGCCGTAACCACGAAGCCGGGTGGCACCGGCATGCCGGTACCCGTCATCCGGCCGAGACTCGCCCCCTTGCCACCGGCCAGCTCCGCTCGATGACACTCGATGTCATCCAGCCAGATGACATCCTCGGTCACGCTCATGAGGTCAATAGATCGGATGTCGGTGCCTCCCGCGCAACGTAATCGTCGGGGAGGATCTCGACGACGCCCGTCGAGCCGTTGACCCGAACCAGGTCGCCGGTCTTGATCTTCTGGGTGGCGACCGATGTCCCGATCACGGCCGGAATGCCAAACTCACGCGACAGGACCGCAGGATGTGAGGCGGCTCCGCCGGCGTCGGAGACCAACCCGCTGATCCTCGTGAACAGCGTCACCCAGGCTGGGTTGGTCATCTGACAGACCAGGATCTCCCCCTTTTTCACCTCGTCGAACTGCTCCGGGCTCAGCACCACCCTGGCCACGCCTTCGATGACACCCGCTGAAGCGGCCAGCCCTTCGACCCGATCTTCCGCCACGGCATAGTCCCGGTCGAGACGCTCGGGAAATCCCCAGAGAGGCAGATATGGGAAGGCCAGCGCCGCTTCGGTGGCAGTCCCCACCCAGTCACGAGGCCGAATCTCATAGGCGTCCTCCCGCTCATCCCGGCGGTCGGAGATCAGCTCCCGGACGTCCGAGCCTTCCGGATCAGCCATCAGATAGCGGAGCTCGTTGTACTTCAGGAACATGACGTCGTTGGGATCGCCAATGGCGCCTTGGGCCGCCAGGTGACGGCCGATGCAGATGAGGACCAGACGAACGTGGGCGTTGGTGCCCTGGTCGATGTAGAAATGGTGGTCGGGTGTCAGCGGGGCCATTCGGGCATTCGTGTCGTGTGCCTGCTTCATGCGCTCCAGTGCCTCACCCTCGAGCCCATCCAACAGCTCGTCGGCGGCCGCCTCGAGATCCTTCTTCAGCTCGCCAATGGCCGCCGGGTAGTCGTAGTCGGTGTCGACATAGCCCTTGATCACCTCCAGGATGGGCTCCGGTGTCTCGTAGCGGGTCGGGAACACGAACTCGTGGCTCCATACGGCATGCCAGCCGAACTCCTTCTGGTAAGGCCGAAGCCTCTCTTCGAGAAATCTCCTGCCCCTCTCGCTTCCGTTCAGCGCGGCGAGGATGTCGACACCTGTCTCACGGGAGAAGAGCCCGGAAAGCTCCTCATCCTCCATGACCTGGCCCTTCATCCGCCACAGGGCCTCGATCGAGTCCCAGTTCCGGTCGCTCGCCGAGTTCTGCAGCCGGCCCAGCAGCGTCGGGTCGACACCCTCCTTCAGCTCCTCGACAGCAGCCTGCAGGGCGAGAGTCGCCGACAGCTGTGAGAAGTTGAGCATCCAATGGATCTTCCAGTGGCGGTCGTGGATGTCGATGGCATCCTCGAGGATCGTCGCCCACTCCATCAGGGGGATCTCCTCCCAGCGCTCGATCTTCTCCTCGAGGTACTCGAAGTTCCTGATCATCTCGGGGACGAGGCGACTGGCCCACCAGTCGGCGAAATGAGCCCCGTATGTCGGAAGCACCGCGTTGAGATACGCGCCGATCTGCTCCGGGTAGGCAGGGTCGTCGACCGGCGTCCTCGGGGCGTACCGGTTGCCCAACTCGACCCCCTCCACGGTGGTCCCCGGATTGGCGGGGATGGCGGCGGTATAGAGGTATCCGTTGATGTTCTTGGCGATCCAGTCAGAGGCGAAGGGAGTGCCGAACCTCCGGAACATGTGATCGCAGGTCAGCCACCATCCCCCGATGTCGAAGTACATGGGAGAGAGAGGCTGTGGGCAGTGCAGGTCGTCGAAGAACCAGAACAGCCCCTTCTCCTCCTCGCTGGCCCAATCGATCGGGAAGTCGGTGTCGCCCAGGAACTGCTTCAGGATCTTGCTGTCTTCGCCCATGAGCCCGTCCTTTCCTCGTGAGGCGGAGCCGCCATCGATTGCACAGCCACTCAAGCACTGTATTTCGCTCCGGCAGTCCCTGATACGTTGCAGAGACATTCGAACCGGAGGACCAGGGCCAATGAAATCTCACAACGTCGCAATGCTCGGCACCGGTCTCATCGGGGACTTCTACACGATGACGCTCCACAGCCAGCGAAGCCGCGACCGGGTGGGCATTGTCTACTCACAATCCGACGAGCGGGCCCGGGTCTTCAGCGATCGCTGGGACATCCCCGCCTATACGACTTCCATCGAAGAGGCGATCAACCACGATGAGACCGACACGGTGGTCGTTGGCCTGCCCAACTTCCTCCACGAGGAGGTCATCGTCGCCGCGGCCGACGCCGGGAAGGCCGTGCTCTGCACCAAGCCCCTCGCCCGCAACGCCGAGGAGGCCCGGCGCATC
This sequence comes from uncultured Acidobacteriota bacterium, assembly GCA_963843585.1. Classification (GTDB taxonomy): domain Bacteria; phylum Actinomycetota; class Acidimicrobiia; order Spongiisociales; family ZC4RG35; genus JARDZU01. Next base: position 185,613 of record CAWJLJ010000014.1, on the reverse strand, counting down.
CTGGACAAGGTGGAGTCCGCCGGCGTGTTCGCCGGCTACCTCGAGGACCTCTGCTACACGCCGAAGGCCATGAAGGCCGTTGAGACGATCGAATCAGGAGGGATCGGCGACGTGACCTGGGCTCGATCCCGCGAGACCCACCCGGGTCCTCACAGTGCATGGTTCTGGGACAAGGAGAAGGCAGGCGGCGGGGCGATCGTCGATCTCGGGATGCCACTGCATCGAGGTCATTCGCATGTACGTGGGCAAGGGAAACCGCCCCGTCGAGGTCATGGCATGGAGCGACACACTGGTCCACCCGATCGAGGCAGAGGACAATGCGGTCGCTCTCATCAGATTCGAGTCGGGGGCCCTCGGCCAATTCGAGGTCTCGTGGACTTTCCGGGGTGGTCTGGACCTGCGAGACGAGATCGCCGGCACCGAGGGCACCATCTGGCTCAATCACTTCCTCCGAACCGGATACGAGATGTACACCTCCGGCAGCGGTGACCGCTACGTGGCGGAGAAGATCGAATCCACCGAAGGGTGGATCTTCGCTGTTGGCGATGAGGTCAGTGAGTTCGGGTACGCCAACATGTTCACCGACATGTTCGACGCGATGGACCAGGGTCGCGAGCCACGGGAGACCTTCTACGACGGCTACATCGTGAATGCTGTCATGGACGCGGCCTATCGCTCGGCGCGATCACGACAGTGGGAGCCGGTCGACATCGAGTGGCGGGGCGGGACCACGGGTCGAATCGAGAAGAAAGCCGGCACGCACGACGGCCATTCGATCGTCAAGCGAGAGATCCTTCCCGACGGCCGGGTGAAGCTCATGCTGTCCAACAAGGAGACCGGCGAGATCTTCGACCTCGTAACCAGCGAGTGAGTCAGTGGACGTACGGGCTGAGTACGTCCCTGGCCAGGAGGAAGCCCCGCTTGACCAACTCGTCGGTGGCCTCGAACCCACGATCCTCGTGCTCGATGATTATCGGGCCGTCGTAGCCGACGCGGTAGAGCGCCGAGAAGACGACACCCCAATCGACGTGCCCGAGACCGGGAAGACGGGGAATCTGCCATCCGATGCCAGATGACAGGCTGCCGTTCTCGTAGAGACCGTCGTAGTCGATCATCACGTCCTTGGCCTGGAAGTGATAGAAGCGGGAGCCGAACTCTTCGATGGCCTGTTCGATGTCGATCATCAGCCAGATCAAGTGCGACGGGTCGAAGTTGAGACCGATCGTCTCGCCGAACTCCTCGAACATCCGACGCCAGATCCGGGGGTTGTAAGCGAGGTTGTGCCCCGACGGCCACTCGTCCTTGGAGAAGATCATCGGGCAGTTCTCGATGGCGATCCTGACGCCGTTCTCGTCCGCCGAGGAGATGATCTCGGGCCAAACCCTGGTGGCGTCCTCCCAGTTCTCGTCCTGCGTCTTGGTGTGATCGGCGCCGATGAAGGTGTTGACGACGGGGACGTTCATCTTGCCGGCGGCGACGATCACCTTCTTCAGGTGGTCGATCACCATCCGCTGGTGCTCGGCGTCCGGGCTCAGCGGGTTCGGGTAGTAGCCAAGGCCCGAGATCTCGAGACCACGCCCCGTGACGCTGTCGGCGATCTCGCCGGCGCGGGCATCGGAGATGCCGTCGACATCGATGTGACTCGTCCCCGCGTAGCGGCGGGTGTCACCACTCGATGCCGGCCAGCAGGCGATCTCGATCGTCGTGAACCCGTTGTCGACGGTCCAGTCCACTACCTCGTCGAGTGGCGTCTCCGGAAACGGTGCGGTGAGCAGTCCCAGCTTCATGTCTTCCTCCTCATCGTCGAACAGATCTCCATTGTTGGGTCTCGTGACTGTGGGTGATGGCGTCGGTCACCAGGACCGCGTCGTGGCCATCGGCAAACGTCGGATAGGTCGGCGCTGCGGCTGGCGATCCATTGGCGACATCTGCATAGACCTGGGCAAAGAGGGCTCGAAACGTATCGGGAAATCCCTCCACATGACCACCGGGGTATGCCACCAGGCCGGCGGCCACGGGTGAATAGAGACCGGGATCGCGGCTGAGCACCTCGTTCGGTCGGCCCCGGTGACCGATGAAGAGGTCGTCCGGGTTGGCGGAGAGCCAGCGGATCGCCGACTCGGACCCTGCGATCTCATAGCGGACCGAGTTCTTCTGACCCGCCGAGACCTGAGAGATCGTGACCGCCCCACGGGCGCCGTCCTCGTAACGGAGAAGGACGGCGGCGGCATCGTCGCTGCTCATCTCCTCTGAAACGAGATCCTCGGCATCTGCAACCGCAGCGAAGGTCTCGACCGGTCCTGGGGGATGCCGGCGAACGGGCACGAGAGTGTGGAGGTCGGCCATGACCTCCACGATGCGCCGACCGGACACGAAACGGCTGAGGTCGAGCCAGTGCGAGCCGATGTCGGCCACCGCCCGGAGCCCTCCCGCCTCCTCAGGCTGGAGCCGCCAGTTCCAGTCGGTGTCGCGCAACAGCCAATCCTGGTGATACGAGCCCGTGATGAAGCGAGGCTCACCGATATCACCATTGGCCACCATCGCCATTGCCTGGTGATTGGCCGGATAGAAGCGAATGTTGAAGCAGACCGCGTTGACCAACCCGGAATCGGCGGCAAGAGCCACGAGATCGGCAGTGTCCTCCGACGTGATCGCAAGCGGTTTCTCACAGACAACGTGTTTGCCGGCGGCAAGGACGGCGCGTGCCTGTTCGGCGTGGGCGTAATTGGGGCTGGCGATGTGAATTACGTCGATCGACGGATCGGAGGCCATCTCCTCGATGCTGTCGTACACCCGTTCCACGCCGATGGCCTCGGCCTTGGGCCGGGCGCGCTCCGGCGACGAGCCGACCACGCCGGCCACCTCGACGCCAAGACGACGCAACGCCTCGACGTGTGCCACCCCGATGAAGCCGATCCCCACCACTCCGGCCTTGATCTCGCTCGGGCTCATGAACCTCCACTCGACGCGAATCCGAGCGGGAAGGATAAGCAGTGACCCCAGGCGATTCGCCGTGTGTACGGGTAATGAGAACGTTTGCCATCCCCGGGCTGATCGGTACGATTCGCCGCATCGGGTGAGTGGACATCCGCCAATGCGTATGAGACACTCCCGCACGCCTTCGGGCGCCACTTAGGAGGAGTTCATATATGACCAAAAACCAATGGTTCAAGAGGTTGGTGGCGGTGATGGCGATTGCCATGATCGCCGTCGCCTGTGGAGATGGCTCGGGTTCTGACACGACCCTGGCCGAGGGTTCAGACACCACCGCCGCCCCGGATACGACGGCCGCAGCGGAGCCAACTACTACGGCAGGAAGCACCGAGACCACCGCAGCGGCGGGCGAGGGCTTCGTCATCGGGTATTCGAACGGTGGAGGCGTGGGCAACGGCTTCCGTGAGGAGCAGGTGTGCACGGCGAAGGCAGAGGCCCTGGCATCCGGTCAGGTCACCGAGCTGAACCAGATCCATCGCAACACGGACGCCGCCGGCCAGCTCGCGGACATCCGCGACCTGATCGCCGCCGACGTCGACGCGATCGTGTTCAACCCGAACGACCCCGAGGCGCTCAACCCAGCACTCGACGAAGCAGCAGCAGCCGGGATCCCGACGGTCTCGGTCGACGCGTTCGTCACGCACGAGGGCACCTACAACCTCTACAACAACCAGATCGAGTACGCACGTCTCGGTGCGGAGTGGTTGTTCGAGCAGATGGGTGGGGAGGGCAACGTGTATTACATGCGTGGCTTCGCCGGTCACCCAGCTGATACCGACCGTCACACCGGGTTCCAGCAGGCGCTGGAGAACTACCCGGGTATCACGGTGATCCCGAGCATCGACGGTGAGCACACTGGTTGGGACCCGGCCACCACGACCCAGCTGATCAACGACTGGATCGCCAGTGGTCAGTACGGCGACACCAACGGCATCTGGACCTCGGGCATGGACTCGCAGGTCGTCGACGCCATCCAGCAGGCCAACCTCGAGTTCGTCCCGATCGTCGGTGCCGACCTCGGCGCGTACGTCACCCAGCTCCTCGACTCCGAGGGGTTTGCCGGCCTCGAAGGCTCGGCGGTGACCAACACCGCGGCGGTTGGCGGAGCCGGTGTCAACCTGGCACTGAAGCTGCTCAACGGGGAGACCGTGGAGACAGCGGCGGACGCTGCTCAGCCCAACACGGTGCTGCTCGACCCGGTGCTGGCAGACAACGTCTCCGATGATGGACGTTCCACGCTCGAGTCATGGCAGGTCGACGGACTCGACCCGTTGTGGCCACTCGGTCTGACGATCGAGGGCTGGACCACGTACACCCCGGAGCAGGCCGTGGCCTGCCTCGGACCTGGCGAGTAACCATCAACTAGCCATAGACGAGCAGATGCGCCGGCCTTGCCCGGCGCATCTGCTTATGAGGACTCTGCAATCGAAACGATGACGGCCAGCACCAAGGAGTACCTGCTCGAGGCATCCGATGTCTCGAAGCGATACGGCGCCGTCGTCGCACTGAAGTCTGCCTCGCTCCGTGTGCGCCCCGGCGAGGCCCACGCATTGATGGGGGCCAACGGTGCCGGCAAGAGCACCCTGGTCAAGGTCCTGACAGGTGCGGTCCGCCCGGACGAGGGCACGATCACGGTGAGGGGCAAGGAGCGCATGGCACATTCCCCGGCCGAGGCTCGCCGGGGCGGCCTGGTCTCCGTCTACCAGGAGCCGGCTCTGATCCCCGACCTCGACATCTCCTCGAACCTGCGGCTCACCGAGACACCGCTCGAGCCGTTTCGCGACTGGGTGCGCCAGCTCGGCCTGGGAAAGCTCGACCTGTCGAGGATGGCGCGAGACCTGCCGCTCGCCACCCTGAGGATCATCGATCTCGCCCGAGCCCTGGCCATACGTCCAGACGTGCTCATGCTCGATGAGATCACCGCAGCGCTCCCGGCCAACCTCACCGAGAGCGTGCTCGAGGTGGTTGCCAGCCAGCGCGGCGGCGAAAGCAGCATCATCTTCATCTCGCACCGGATGACCGAGATCGCATCAGTCTGCGACCGGGCCACCGTCCTGCGGGAGGGTGTGACGGTGGGGGTGGTCGACATCTCCGCCGACTCCGCGGACCGGATCGTCGAGCTGATGCTCGGCGAGGCCGTCGGAGAGATGCCGGAGCGGACGGAGCGGCCGGCGCTGGCGTCGCAACAGAACGAGGTCCCGCGGCTCGAAGTCCGCAGTCTCGGGTCGTCTGGCCGTCTTCGCGATGTCTCGTTCGACGTCCGCGCCGGAGAGGTCGTGGGGCTCGTGGCTCTCGAGGGCCAAGGCCAGGATGAGCTATTCGACATCCTGGCCGGATCAGAGCACGCCAGCACGGGAGAGGTCCTCGTCGACGGAAGCCCCGTCTCTTTCCGGCACCCTGCGGACGCAATCCGAGCAGGAATTGTCTTCGTGCCCGCCGATCGGGCCGAGGCCCTGCTGATGCAACGCTCGGTGCGGGAGAACATCGCATTGCCCTTCAGTGCGCCGATATCCGGGTGGGGGCCGATCCGGAGAAGCAAGGAGAAACCCAAGGTCGACAAGGCCATCGACACGCTCCAAATCGACACCCGGGCACAGAAGGAGGTCCGTCTCCTCTCCGGCGGCAACCAGCAGAAGGTCACGATCGCACGCTGGGTCGCCGGCGGGGTGCAGACGATGCTGTGCTTCGACCCAACACGTGGGATCGATATCCGCACCAAGCATCAGGTGTATCTGTTGCTGCGGGACCTGGCGGAAGCAGGAGCAGCCGTCCTGCTCTACACCTCGGAGCTCAGTGAGATCCAGCTCGCCTGCGACCGAGCCATCGTGATCTTCGGTGGCGAAGTCGTGGCGGAGATAGACGTATCGGATGCCGACGAGGCAACGCTGCTCCGGGCGGCCCACAACCTTCGCTCGGATGCACCGCTCCCCGAAGAAGTGGTCGCTGCGGCCGTGGCCGCCGAGGAGGAGGCCGACAGCCGCGGGCGAAGAGCCCGCCCATCCAAGAATCCGGGCGAAGAGCCCGGGCCGGCCGAGGCAGGCGATCTGTGAGCACGACCGTCGACACGGCCGACCAGGCGACCGCTCGCCCGACTTCGGCGTTTGGGTCGATGATTCGCCGTCACGGCTGGACCCTGGGCCTGGTCGGCATCCTGTTGGTGCTCCTCGTCGTCACGAGGCTCATCCAACCGACCTACGGCGCCGCCGGGGTGCAGGGGCTTGCCATCTCCGTGCTGCCGCTTGCGTTCGCCGCAGTCGCACAGGCGATTGCAGTGATCGCCCGTGGGATCGATCTGTCCGTCGGGTCGATGATGGCTCTGACCAGTGTCATCTCGGCGTCCCTCATGGACGAGCGGAGCGAGGGGTTCGCCGTCCTGGTCGTCATCGGCGTGCTCCTGCTCGGGTGTGTCCTCGGGGCGGTGAATGGCAGCCTCATAGTCCTGACCCGCGTTCCCGACATCGTTGTCACCCTGGCCATGCTCTTCGTATGGGCGGGCTGCGCCCTTCTCGTGCTGGGCACGCCAGGCGGTGGATCGGCCGAGTGGCTTCGGAGCCTGACCGGTGGATCGATCCTCAATGCATGGATCCCGAGGGCAGCATTGCTGCTGCTGGTGATCGTCGCGGCGATCTGGATCCCGATCAGACGATCGCGCCTCGGCCTCTCGCTGTACGCGATCGGCAGCGATCCACTGGCGGCATATCGGAGCGGCGTGTCGGTGGCGCGCACCAAGATCTTCGCCTACACCTTGACCGGTCTGTTCTCCGCCTTCGCCGGTCTCACCCTCACGGCCACGACGGGTATCGGCACCCCGGTTCCCGGGCCCTACACCCTCCTGAGCGTCGCAGCCGTCGTGCTCGGCGGGGTGAGCCTGGCGGGAGGCCGCGGCGGGGTCTTCGGGCCGATCGTCGCCGTTGTGATCCTGTCCCTGCTCCGTACCGACATGACGTTCCTGAACGTCAACACCAACCTGGCGACCGTGGCCCAGGGGCTCATCCTGGTGGGAGTGGTCATGGTCGGGAGTCTGCTCCAACTGCGGAAGCGGGAGCCATGACCGACACCGTGACCACGACCGACTCCAGGCCCAAGTGGCTGACGACCGCCGGCTTGCGTGCCCTGTTCCGGGAGCGGCCGATCATCCCCTTGATCGGCCTTCTCGCCATTCTCGTCGTGGTGAGCGAATTGATCCGCCCCGGGATCGTCAACCTGAACTGGGCAGGTGTGATGGTTCGTGCCGCCGTCCCGCTGGCGATTCTGGCGGGCTGTCAGACGATGACGATGCTGACCGGCGGCATCGATCTCTCGGTCGGTGCGGTGGCGTCCATGTCGGGGTTCGTCGTAGCGACACTGGTCGGCGGGCCGGGACTCGCCACAGGCATCCTCGTGGCCCTCGCGGTGGCAGCGATCGTCGGTCTCATCAGCGGCATCGGAGTCGGCATCTTCCGGGTCCACCCTCTGATCATGACGCTGGGCATGAGCCTGGTGGTCCTCGGCTTTGCCAATGTCTGGCAGATACAGATGGTGCAGACCGGGTCGGGCGTCCCGGATCAGTTCAGAGATCTGGGCGCCGGGATATTCCTCGGGTTCGTGCCCAGGAGCCTGCTCCTGTTCGTGCCCCTGGCCATCCTCATCATCCTCGGTCTCAACCGGACCGGCTACGGGCGGCTCCTGTATGCAATCGGTGACAACCCAATCGCATCGAGGCTGTCGGGCGCCCGTTCCTGGCAGGTGTTGATAGTGCTCTATGTGATCTCGGCAGTCCTCGCCGGCGTCGCCGGCTTTCTCTATTCGGGCCTGACGAACGTGGCAAGCGTCACTCTGGCCGATACGGCGCTGCTCCCGTCGGTTGCGGCCGCGGTGATCGGTGGAACCTCCATCATGGGTGGGCGCGGTGGGTACGGCGGGACGATGATCGGCGCCCTGATCCTCACCGTTATCTCCTCGATCCTCTCCTCATTGGGATACCCGGAAGCGGTCCGTCAGATCCTCTTCGGTGCGCTCATCATCTTCGTGGCGGCGGCGTACACCCGTGTCACAGAGCCTTGACCGGCCCGAGACCGACCGTTCAGACCGTGAGCGGTCGGCTGGCCGGGATCTGGTAGATCTGCTCCCAAGGTCTCACCCGTTCGAAGGCCGCGCCGGCGGCGAGACACGTCGAGATCTGCGCCGCGTCTTCCGATGACCTGCATCCCCACCGGTAGCCCGTACGCCAGCCCGGCGGGGAGCGATATCGCCGGGTGGCCGGTGAAATTGGTGAAGTAGGTCATGCACCACCCGATGAGGGGGTCGACCTCCACCCCCTCGATGACGACCGGGCCTCGAGTCTCACCATTGGCGAGGTTCTCGACAGGCAAGCACGCCAACGTCGGCGAAACCAGAACGTCGTATTCGCCCAGGACTGCCTGCATGGCGTCGTAGACGCGGGTGCGCATCGAGTTGTCGTCGAAGTACTCCATCGCCGTCATCGATGCCACGTGATCAGCCCAACGCAAGAACTCAGGCGGTAGATCCGAGCGATGCTCGCCCAGGAGGTCGATCCCCCCTGCGGCCAGATTGGCGAACGAATCGAGACTGAGCGGCATGATCAGACGGCACCACAGGTCGGCCAGCTCGCGTTGGTCGATGTCGATCTCGATGTCGACCTCGACGACCCGGGCGCCGGCATCCTCGAAAGCCCGGACTGCCTCCTCCACCACGGCCGCCACATCCCGCTGCACCGGGTAGACGCCGAGGTCGGGCGAATAGGCGATGTTCCACCCTTCGACTCCCCTGTCGAGACCGGCCATGAAATCGACGGTGTCGAGGGCGCAGTAGGGATCTCCCGGATGTGGGCCAGCGAGCACGCTCATCGCCAGGGCGGCATCCGCCACGGTTCTCGTGATCGGGCCCTCGTAGATGAAAGGAGAGACGCCCGAGAATGCGTTCGGTCTCAGGATCGAGGGAACACGACCGGCGGATGGCTGATAGCCAACCACGCCGCACCACGATGCCGGGATGCGGATCGACCCCCCACCGTCGGTGCCCTCGGCAATCGGGACAAGCCCGTCAGCGACGGCGGCCGCCGACCCTCCAGAGGAACCGCCACTATTCCGCGTCGTGTCGAACGGGTTCCGGGTCGGTCCGAACAGGTAGTTGTCACAGGCTCCCCTGAACCCCATCGCCGGGCTGTTGCCCTTCCCGATGATGATGGCGCCGGCGGCTTCCATCCGCTCCGCCCACACGCAATAGCCGTCGATCGAGAAGTCGGACATCGCCGGGATGCCCCCGAAGGTCGCCGGCCACCCCGGCTTGAAGTCGAAGAGGTCCTTCATCAGGACCGGCACGCCCAGGAGAGGACCGACCGTCCGACCTTGCGCCAGAGCCTCCTCGGCCGACCGTGCCGATTCCATGGCCTCGTCGAAACCCCGGTAGACGATGGCGTTGAGACTCGGCTCGCGCTCCTCGACCCGACGCAAGGTCTCTTCCATGATCTCGACCGGCGACACGTGGTGGCCGGCGATGTCATCGGCGAGCTCCACCGCCGAGCGGTAGGCCACATCAGCACCCATGATTCCCCAGTCGCGGAGTCGGATTCAGAGGCGGCGACTCTATCGAATGGAGTGGCAAACGTTTTCAAGGGCAAGCGGCCAAGCGGTACCCTGCCTCGGTGTCGTCGAAGACACCGATCTCATCACACGACGAGGGCGAAGCGGCCCACTCACTCCGCCATGTCGCACAATTGGCGGGGGTTTCCGTCGCCACGGCATCACGGGTGATGTCTGGATCGAGTCATCCGGTGAGCACGAAGACCCGCGAGCTCGTGCTGTCCGCCGCCGACAGGCTCTCATTCGAGCCCAACCGACTGGCGCGCGCACTCGTCACCGCCAAATCACAGACTGTCGGCGTCATCGTGCACGACATCTCGGATCCTTACTTCGGGGAGATCGTCAAGGGCCTCGAAGACGGCCTCCATTCAGAGGACTACAGGCTCTTCGTTGCGAGCTCCGACCGTGATCCGGTGAAGGAGCTCGACTACGTCCGGGCTTTCCACGCCCATCAGGTCGACGCCATCGTCTTTGCGGCGAGCTCACTCACCGACCCCTCTTACGCCGAGACCCTCGAAACACTCTCGGCACGATTTCGGGCTCGGGGAGGTGTCGTCGTCGTGCTATCCGACCACCTTCTCGAGGGGCCTCGGGTCAGGTTCGACAACCGACGGGCGGTCGCCGACATGATCGGCTACCTCGTCGGGCGGGGCCATCGTCGCGTCGGCTATATCAGCGGTCCTCCGGAGCTCCTCGTGTCGGGAGTCAGACTGGCCGGCTTCACGACCGCCGTTGCAGAATTCGGGCTCGCCACCGGGCCGGAGTACATCGCCAACGGGGGATTCACGGTGACCGGGGGTGGAGCGGCGATGGGCCAGCTCCTCGAGGATGTCGACGTGACGGCAGTCATAGCCGCCAGCGACCTCATGGCGATCGGGGCAATGCGTCAGCTGCTGGCCTCAGGTGTCGCCGTCCCCGAGGGGATGTCGGTCGCCGGCCTCGATGACATCCCGATCGCAGAGTACGGCCCCGTCCCCCTCACCACCATGCGGGTTCCGACCTACGAGATCGGCCGACACGGGGCATCAATTCTGCTCGAGGCACTGGCCGGTGACACACCCGATGATGTCGTTCTCAGCGGCGAGATCATCGAGCGGGAGTCGGTCGCCACCGTCGAGACGCCGGGATGAGCGTCTGTGTTGACTGCCGTCGGGCCGCTCGGTACGGTGCCGGCCAGTCTCGGTAATCGTTTGCCATCCCTCCCTGGAGAAGGCAGGCCCCAGAGAAAGCAGACTCAGTGACCCTGTCCGTGTTCAAGCCCGATGCCCTGGCCGGCCGGGTGGTCCTCGTCACCGGTGCCAGTCGTGGCATCGGCGCCGCCATCGCCAAGGCCTGCGCAGATGCGGGGGCCGACGTGGCGGTCGGCTATCTCGAGGGGACAAAGGGCGCCGAGGCAACGGTGGCGGAGGTCCGCGCCCGTGATCGGGATGCCGACGCCTTTGCTGCCGACGTTCGCGATCCGGACCAGGTCGAAGCCATGGTCGCTGCCGTCGTCGATCGATTCGGGAGAATCGACGGGCTCGTCAACAACGCCGGCGTGATGCCGGAGAGCCCGGTATCCGAGATGACATTGGACGAGTGGCGGGACGTGATCGACGTCGATCTGACCGGTGCCTTCCTGTGCAGCCAGGCCGCTCTCCCCCACATGCTGGATCGTGGCTCGGGCTCGATCGTCATGATCTCTTCGCGGCTGGGCCAGATCGGCTTTGCGGGTGTGGCCCACTACGCCGCAGCCAAGGCCGGATTGATCGCCCTGGCCAAGTCCCTCGCCAAGGAGGTCGGGCCGCAGGGGGTCAGGGTGAACACCGTCGCTCCTGGCGTCACCATCACCGAGATGACATCCGACATCACAACAGGCGACGTGGGACAGAAGCGGCTCGCCGAGCTCCCTTCGGGCCGTTTCGCCACCGCAGATGAGGTGGCAGCCAGCGTGGTTTTTCTGCTCACGGACGCCGCCGCCCTCTATCACGGGCAGACCCTGTGTCCGAACGGTGGGGGCCACATGCCATGAGCGCGACGAGTAGACAAGCGCCATGAGACTGGTCACCGCGGAAGAGGCGGTTCGCGCCACGCCCGACGGGGCAACTGTGATCATCGGCGGGTCGGGGGCCGGTCATTCCCTGCCCCAGCTCTTCATCGACACCCTGGCCGACGTGTATCGGTCTGAGGGGGCGCCCAAGGACCTGACAACGGTGCGGGTTGTCGGCATCGGTGACTTCGCCGACCGCGGATTCTCCCAATTGGCCCTTCCGGGCCTCATGCGGAGGACCATCGGATCGAACATCGGAAACGAGCCGCGTCTCGGTGAGCTCGTCGAGCAGGGCCTTGTCGAGGCTTATTCCTTCCCCCAGGGTGTTCTTTCTCAACTCTGTCGGGAGATCGCGGCGGGTAGGCCAGGATTGATCACGGCAGTGGGGCTCGACACCTACGTCGATCCCCGGCAAACGGGGGGCAAACAAGGGACCGCCACCGAGGACCTCGTGGAGGTGGTCGAGCTCGCCGGCGAGGAATGGCTCTTCTTCCGGGCGTTCCCGATCGATGTCGCCGTGATCCGCGGTTCGACCATCGACGAGGATGGGAACCTGACCATGGACGACGAGGCGGTCAGAGGCGAGATGCTGGCCATGGCGATGGCGGCCCGGAACTCGGGTGGCATCGTGATCGCTCAGGCGAAGCGCCTCGCCGCCGCCAGGTCCCTCCCGTCGCGTTCGGTCGTGGTCCCCGGTGCCCTCGTCGACCTCGCGTATCTCGATCCCGAGCAGACCCAGACCTACGCCACGGTCCATTCCCCCTACTACTCCGGCGCCCTGCGACGACCGAGCACCGACGCAGGTGACCCGCCACCGCTCGATGTCCGCAAGGTGATCGCACGCAGGTCACTGCTCGAGTTCCGGCCCGGGGACATCTGCAACCTCGGATTCGGGATCAGCCAGATGATCGGCGCCGTTTCCTGGGAGGAGGGAATCGCTGATCGGCTCGTCCTGACCGTCGAGCAGGGAATGTTCGGTGGTGTCCCGGTAGCCGGCAACGAAGGAGGAGCGGGCTTCAACTTTCAGGCGATGATCGACCAGCCGTACATGTTCGATTTCTACGACGGCGGAGGTCTCGACATTGCCAGCCTCTCGTTCGCCCAGATCGACGCGGCCGGCAATGTCAACGTCCACAAGTTCCCCGGTCGTCTGCGAGGACCGGGCGGCTTCCCCAACATCAGCTCTCGAACGGGGCGCATCTGTTTCGTCGGCACGCTGACCACATCCGGTCTGAGCGTGGGCGTGGCCGACGGGCGTCTTCGCATCGAGTCTGAGGGGACCCTCCCCAAGTTCGTCGAATCTGTCGACGAGGTGAGCTTCAGCGGGGCAACCGCTAGCCGTCGGGGCCAACAGGTCCGGTACATCACCGAGCGGGCGGTGTTCGAGCTCCGGGACGGGCGGGTGACCCTCATCGAGGTCGCCGAAGGTCTCGACCCGGAGGCCGACGTCATCGCCCACATGGGATTCGTCCCCGAGGTGTCCGACGACCTGGCCACCATCGACAGCAGGGTGTTCGCGGAAGGGCCGATGGGTCTTGCCGACGAGTTCGGGGTGAGTCGATGACCGGGCCCGACCAGATCGTGGTCGAGATCGGGCAGATAACGACGATTCGACTGCAGAACCCGCCGCTGAATCTCGTCACTGTCGAGCTCACCAGGAGCCTCGACCGTGCCCTGGCCACCATCGAAGGCGACCCCGACGTCCGTTGTGTGGTGCTCACGGGCACCGGCGATCGCGCCTTCTGCGCGGGGTCGGATGTCAAAGAGTTCGAGTCGCTCCAAGGTCGGGTGGGTGAAGGCAAGCTGCTTCTGGAGAAGGCCGTCTACCGACGCATTGCCCGGCTCCCCGTGCCCACCATCGCTGCCATCCAGGCCGACGCCCTCGGTGGAGGTCTCGAGCTGGCACTGTGCTGCGATCTGAGGGTGGCCGACGAGCGGGCGAAGCTCGGCCTCCCGGAAGTTCGCCTCGGGGTGATGCCCGGTTCGGGCGGCACCCAACGGCTCCCCCGGATCGTCGGGATCGCCAAGGCCAAGGAGCTCATCCTCATGGGAGAGATCATCAGTGCATCCGATGCCCTAGAGATCGGATTGGTGAACCGGGTCGCCGCCGCCGGCCGAGCAGTCGATGAGGCGATGAAGATGGCGGGGACCATCGCCGAGCGTGGGCCGCTGGCGGTGCGCGAGGCGAAGCAAGCCCTCGACCTCGCCGGTGACATGCCGCTCGACGAGGGGATGGCTCGCGAGCTCGATGCCTCCGAGCGGATCTTCGCCTCCCGGGACATGTTGGAGGGGGCACAGGCATTCTTCGAGAAGCGACCACCCCGGTTCACCGGTGAGTGACCGGTCGCGTCTCACGAGAGGTGGATCATGAAATGACAGGTCGACAGACAACCAACATCGAGCGGTTCGGGGTGTTCCTCCCCTCCTTCGTGTGGCCCTCCGATGGCCCGGAGCGGGCACGGGGGATCCTCGATTTCGCACGTGAGGTCGAGAATGCCGGCTTCGACTCCATATTCATCACCGACCATCTGTTCGCCGCCAAGCAGTTCTACTCGGTCTCCTTCCTCGAGCCTCTGACCGCCTTGTCTTTGGTGGCGGGAGTGACCGAGCGCGTCAAACTGGGCACCTCGGTGATGGTCATGCCGATACGCGAGCCGGTGTTGCTGGCCAAGCAACTGGCCACGTTGCAGTTCCTCTCCAACAACCGGGTCGTGCTCGGAGCCGGGATCGGGTGGTACCCGCCCGAGTACGCCGCCACCGGAGTCAAGAAGTCGGAGCGTGGTCCTCGCACCGACGAGATCCTCGACATCATCGTGCCCTTGCTCGAAGGGCAAGACCGTCACCTACCAGGGCCGGTTCTACTCGATCGAAGACGTCCTCATCGAGCCCCGGTCCAGTCAGCGGCCGGAGGTGTGGATCGGAGGTGGCTCCCAGCTCGCCGACCCCGGCTCGCCCGATCTCCCCCGCCTCGTGGAGGCCGTGAAAAAGCGGATTCTGGCGCGCCGAGGGTTGGGTGCCACGGCCGACGTGCCCGCCCGAGGACATCGCACGAGATTGGGAGGAGTTGCAGGTCTATTTCAAGGAAAATGGCCGCGATCCCGCCGACCTCACCATCGCGCATGAGAACTTCTTTCACTTCGTCAGCACCCAGGACCCGATTCGAGCCCGTCAGGAGCAGCACGAGGCCATGACCAAAGTGATGAGTGAGGCCCGGGGTCCCGCCTACCTGGAGCGGGTCTACCTCTTCGGGACCCCCGACGAAGTGGTGGAGTCACTGCAGGCCCGGGTCGATGCCGGTGTCCAGTCCTTCATGCTCCACACCATGACACCGGACCCCGCTCAGCTCGAGCAGTGGGCAACCCACATCATCCCCCACGTTCGCTTTCCCACAGCAGTCGGGTGACGCAGAGAGTCGCACTCATCGGCAACCCGCTGAAGCGCCGGCATTCGGCGGTGATGCACAACGCCGCCTTCGCCGCCCACGGGATCGACGCTTCCTTCGAACTACGGCCGATCGGCCCGGAGGACCTCGACTCTTTCTTCGCCGAAGCGCGCGGAGAAGATTGGCTCGGTTTCGGGGTGACGGCGCCATACAAGCAAGCCGCGATGGACCATCTCGATGAGATCGAGGCGGGTGCCACCGCAATCGGCGCGGTGAACAACGGGGTGCGACGTGATGACGGTGCCCTCGTCGGGTTCAACACGGACGCATCGGGGTTCATCGCCGCCGTAGCGGCGACAGGCGCATCGGTCGCCGGTCACCCGGCGGTGGTGGTGGGAGCGGGCGGCGCAGCCCGGGCGGTGGTCTGGGCCCTTCTCGACGCAGGAGTCGAGAAGGTGCTCGTGGCCAACCGGACTCCGGAGCGAGCCACGGACCTCGCCGAGCACCTCTCCAAATATGGAATGGTCGAGCCGACTCCGCTCGAGAGCCGGGCGTTGGCCCAAGCACTCGGCTCTGCCGCCATCGCCGTGAACGCCACCACGATGGGGATGACCACCGACACCGTGGCTTTCGACGTGGCCGCGTTGCCCGAGACAGCCCTCGTCTTCGATCTGGTCTATGTCCCACCGGAGACTCCGCTGGTCCGTGCCGCGGCGGCCCGAGGGCTCGCCGTGTGCAACGGGCTGGAGATGCTGGTGCGCCAGGGTGAGGTCGCGTTCGAGCGGTGGACCGGCATCGGTTCGACAGCCGACATCATGCGAAGCGCCCTCGAGTCCTGGATCCCGGAGTCGGATACCGAGCGCTGAGTTGACCCGCCGCATCGATCGTGCGCTGGAGCAGGCAGGTCTACCGGTTCTGGAGCGCTCGGTGTGGGTCGAGGTAGACATCGACGTGCTCACCGCCAATGCCGTGGCATTGCGATCGCTGGCGCAACCCGCAGCATTGGGTGCGGTGGTGAAGGCCGACGGTTATGGCCATGGGCTCGAGATGGCCGGTCGGTGTGCGGTCGCCGGCGGGGCCGAATGGCTTTGCGTCGCCGATGCCGCCGAAGCGGGCCGCCTCCGTCGTGATGGCTACCCGGGTCGCATCTTCGTCCTCTACCCGGTGCCGCCGGGGATGGCCTCGAAGATGGCCGGCCTCGCCGTCGACGTGACCGTTGGGAGCACGAGTGAGGCACGAGACATCGCCGATCACCTGACTCCCGACGACCCGACCCTTGGGGTGCATCTGGAGATCGAGACCGGGATGACCCGAGGAGGCGTGAGCTCCAGAGGACGCCCTTGCCGCGGCCACATCGATCACGAACTCCCCGTCGACCACGCTCGCCGGGGTGTGGACCCATCTCGCAGCACCGGAGAACACCCCGGCGACCGACCGGCAGCTGACTCTGCTCGATTCGGTTGTGGACCGGATCGCAGGGGCCGGGATCGACCCCGGTGCGGTTCATGCCCTGGCTTCGGGCGGGCTGCTCGCCGCCGTCATGGAAGGACATGCCCTGGTGAGGCTCGGTCTGGCTCTCTACGGCTTGCATCCGGGCGCCGGGCAGCCGCTGCCACCGTCCGTCAGGCCCGCTCTCTCCATCAGGGCGCATCCGGTGCGCATCGCCGAGGTGCCGCCGGGCACCGCGGTTGGTTACGCCGGGACCTGGATCGCCGAACGGCTGTCGACCATCGCCACCCTCCCCATCGGGTATGCGGACGGGTGGTCCCGGTCCTCCTCCCCGGGCACGTCGGTTCTCGTGGAAGGGCAGCGTGCACCGGTGGTCGGCCGGGTGTCTTCGGACTCTCTCACGGTCGACGTCACCGAGATCGAGGGCGTCGAGCCGGACTCGGAGTTCACCCTTCTCGGGAGCACGGACAACGACGAGATCACCGCCGATGATGTCGCCGATGTCCGGGGAACCATCTCCTGGGAGGTCCTCCAGCAACTTGGCGCCAGACTGACCCGGGTCTATGTCTCGGGCGGCTTGCCGGTCGCACTCCGCCCGGAGTCGACGATCGACATCACGACGGCACCCGGGGCGCCCCTACCCGGCTATTGAGCGCCTGTTTGTCGGTGCCCTACCTCGGGCGTAGCATCCGCGGATAACGCTTTCCTCGATAGGAGAACCTTCATGTCATCCAAGGTGACGATCCCGCTCGAAGATGGTTCCCTGATCGTCCACTCCCTTGGCGAGCCTGCCCACTTCGAACGTCCCGACCGGCCACTACAAAGTCGGCGCGCCTTCGCAGCCGTGCACGTCGTTGCTGATCCGCGGGCAGAGAACACCCCGGCGTCGGGTGCCAACATCGATTGGGACGCCACCATGGCCTTTCGCCGTCATCTCTGGTCCTGGGGCCTGGCCGTGGCCGATGCAATGGACACCGCCCAGCGCGGGATGGGTCTCGACTGGCCCAACACCAGCGAGCTGATAGTCCGCTCGTTGCAGGAAGCGAAAGCAGAAGGCGGGGACATCGCCTGCGGGGCCAACACAGACCAGTTGCCCGAGGGACCGGCGTCGAGAGAGCGCATCGTCGACGCCTATCACGAGCAGGTCGATCTCATCGAGAGCAACGGAGGACAGCCGGTGGTGATGGCGAGCCGCCATCTCGCCGCCGCCGCCTCGGGTCCCGATGACTATCGCCAGGTCTACTCCGAGGTCCTCGGGCACGTTATCCGGTAAGGCGATCGTGCACTGGCTCGGGGATATGTTCGACCCGGCTCTGACCGGCTATTGGGGATCACGAGATCTCGACGAGGCCTCGGACTGTTTCATCTCGGTCCTCGAAGAGAACGCGGCAAGGATCGACGGAGTCAAACTCTCCCTTCTGGACAGGGACCGCGAGATCGACCTCAGACGACGTCTTCCTGAAGGTCTCCGCATGTACACCGGGGACGACTTCGACTATCCGACCACCATCAGAGGCGACGGTGACCGGCACAGCGATGCCTTCCTCGGGGCTTTCGACTTGATCGCCCCGGCCGCCTCGGCTGCGATCCAGGCTCTCGACGACGGGGAAATGGAGCAGTTCGACAAGATCCTCGCCCCGACCCTTCCCCTGAGCCGACACGTCTTCTCCCACCCCACGTACTACTACAAGACCGGGGTGGTCTTCATGGCCTATCTGTCCGGTCACCAGGACCATTTCCGCATGGTGAACGGTCTCGAATCCGCTCGGTCGATCGTCCATCTCTCCCGTCAGCTGACACTCGCCGACCAGGCCGGGCTCCTCCCGGACCCTGATCTGGCTGCCCATCGCATGAGATTGGTCCTCGAGCTGGCCGGGATCAGCCAGTCGTAAAGGGAGCCACTGACCGTGCCCGACGCCTTCCTCAACTACATCGACGGCAAGTGGGTGCCCGCCGCGAGCGGGGAGACCTACCACGACACCAACCCGGCCCGGCCGGGTGAGGTGATCGGGGAGTTCCAGCGGAGCGGCCCAGAGGACGTCGATGCGGCCGTGTCGGCGGCGTCGCGCGCCCAAGACGAATGGAGACACACACCGGCTCCGCTCCGAGGCGAGATCATCGCCCGGGCCACCCGGATGCTGGTCGAGCGCAAGCCCGAGCTCGCCGAGACCATCACCAGGGAGATGGGCAAGGTGCTCGTGGACTCCGGCTACGACGTCCAGGGGGCGATCACTTCCGGGGAGTACATGTCAGGTGAGGGTCGGCGCATGTTCGGCGACACGGTGCCCTCCGGTCTCCCCAACCGCCTGGCGATGACCGTCCGTGGCCCTGTGGGCGTGGTCGGCATCATCACGCCGTGGAATCTGCCCATGCTCATGCCGGCCTGGAAGCTGTTCCCCGCCCTCGTCTGTGGCAACACCGCCGTGGTGAAACCGGCCGAGGACACTCCATTGTCCGCGGTGCGGCTCTTCGAGGTGCTCGAGGAGGCCGGTGTCCCCCCAGGGGTCGCCAACCTGATCACCGGATTCGGGCCGGAGGCAGGTCAGCCGCTCACGACGCACCCCGATGTCGACATGATCTCGTTCACCGGCTCGCGGGCCGTGGGCAAGCAGATCGCCGCTCTGGCCGGGGCCGAGCTCAAGCACGTCTCACTGGAGATGGGTGGGAAGAACGCCCTCGTCGTCCTCGACGACGCCGATCTCGGTGAGGCCGTGACCGGAGCACTTTGGGGAGGCTTCTCCACGACCGGGCAGAGATGCACGGCCAGCAGTCGCCTGGTTGTCGACAGCCGCGTTGCCGACGAGGTGGTCGAGAGGCTGGTGGATGGCATGAGCTCCCTGGTGGTTGGCGACGGCCTCGACCCGGAAACGAATGTCGGCCCGTTGATCAACGCCAAGCAACTCGAACGCGTCCATTCCTACACGGGCATCGGCGTCGAGGAGGGTGCCGACCTCGTCGTGGGTGGGGAGAAGCTGGACGAAACCCTCGGGGGGTATTTCTACGCGCCCACGCTCTTCGACCATGCCACACCGGACATGCGGATCGCTCAAGAGGAGATCTTCGGCCCGACCATCACCGTGATCCGGGTCGACGGGGACGAAGAGGCGATATCGGTCGCCAACGGGACGCGTTACGGCCTCTCGGCGGCGGTCTATACCCGTGACACCGCACGAGCGTTGCGGGCGGTCAGCGAACTGGAGGCAGGACTCGTCTACCTGAATGCCCCGACGATCGGCTCGGAGATCCACCTGCCGTTCGGAGGCGTGAAGGACACCGGCAACGGGCACCGGGAGTCGGGAACCGCGGCCATCGAGCAATTCACCGAGATCAAGACAGTCTTCCTCGACTTCAGCGGCACTCTGCAGCGAGCCCACATCGACGAGCCCACCAGCCCCGACTGACGGGCGGCGTCCGAAGCTCTGGTCGTCGAGCTTCAGCGGTTGGTGCGGTCCCGAAAGTCGTCGAGGATCGTCGCAGTGGCCGTGGCCCCACATCGGTCGGCGCCGGCCTCGATCACAGCCAGCAGGGCATCGAGAGTCCGCACGCCGTGGGCAGCCTTGACCTTCATCCGTGGGCCCGTGTTCGCCCGCATGAGACGCAGATCTTCGATGGTGGCCCCGGTCGGCGCGTAACCGGTCGAGGTCTTCACGTAATCGGCCCCTGCCGCTTCGGTCAGGTGGCAAGCCCTGACCTTCTGCTCGTCTGTGAGGTAGGCATTCTCGAAGATCACCTTCACCAGAGCATCTCCCGAGGCATCGACGACCGCGGCGATGTCAGCCTGGACGTCCTCATCCTGCCCGGAGAGCAGCCAGCCGATGTTGAGAACCATGTCGAGCTCGACGGCGCCATCTTCCAAGGCCTTCTCGGCCTCGGCGACCTTGATCGAGGTGGTCGAATCGCCGTGAGGGAAGGACACGACCGTCCCGACCGCGACCCCGGTGCCGGTCAACTCCGACGCCGCCAGCGCCACGTCGGCGGGGCGAACACAAACCGAGACGACCTGATAGTCCGCGGCGAGCTTGCATCCGGCCCTGATGTCGTCGCTGGTCAGCGTCGGTTTGAGCAGGGAATGGTCGATGGTCCCGGCCAGCTGGGCGTAGGTGACGTCGTCGACGGTTAGTGAGATCGGCTCCATCGTCCGAAGTGTGGTCACTTCACCGTCGAATGCCCAGACGACCAATCGAGGACGCGCAACGCACCAAGAGTGATCCAGCGACTGGGCTGACCCTCCCCATCGTCGATGTCGAAATGAACCTCACCGGGGTACGAGTAGTGCATGGCCCAGCGCCCGTCCTCGCCACGTCTCTCCTCGACCAACTCGATGGCCTCGGCGCATCGCTCATCGGGCACGACACCGGCACTCCGCAGGTAGTCGAGCCCTCTCAGCACGTCGTAGTGCCACCAGGTCGGGAAGAAGAAGTAGGTCCACGCCGGATCCACCACCTCGCCGGTGGACAGGCGATGGAACATGCGACGCTCGAGGAGGTACTCCTGACCCCGTCAGGCGAGCCTCCGTCGTCGTCGGTGGTACCCGTGGCGCGCTCGTGCTCGAGAAAGCCTTCCAGGACGTTGATCGTGGTGTGAAACGACGACCGGGTCGAGCCGTTCTCCGCCTCGCAGTTCCAACCTCCATCGGGTAACTGCTCGCCGAGGAGCCTGTCGACCAGACCCTGGACGTCCTGGCCGAAGTAAGAGCCGATCGCTACCACCCTGGCGTTGATACACGGCTCTACCTCCCCGGCGAAATATGGATTGCTCGGCCCACGGTGCGTCCGGATGGTCGTTCCACCTGACCTTCTCCCGCACCTGGCTCAGAGCATTGCTGGCCTGCTCGGAGGCTGGGTCGAGTCCCATGACTCGCAACAGCGCCAGGGTGTTGGTCGTCGAGGTCCACTTGGGCTGATAGGTGCCACCGCCCCACTTCCCGTCCGAGTCCTGGAGGGCGAGAAGCCGGTCACCCCATCCTTCGGTGGCGACCCGCGAGCGCTCGGCGGCGACCACGTCCGCCGGCTCATCGGTGAGGTCTCTCATCACCTGCCAGCGGATCGAGGGGTCCGAGTCGAGCAGCCAGTCGATCGTGGCCTGGCGAAGTGTCTGTTGGAGTCATGCCCATCGACTGTAGGCAGGCGCCTGCGGTCAGCTTCCGCCGAAAGGCGAACCGGCCAGGAACTCCTCCACCTCGGGTCGAGAAATCAGCTCACCTTGCGTCTGCAGGTTGCAGAATCCGATGGAGCCCATGAGGTTCAACACGAGCCATTGCTCGGGGAGAGGAAGGTCGACGAAGGCCACTCCCCCGGCGACGACATCCTCGAAGGTTGCGATGTCGGTCTGGCAGTCCCCGGTCGACTGTCTCTCGCCGAGTGTCTCGTTCATAGCCAGGATTGCAGCGAAGTAGCCGACCGCCCCCGGAGCCTCCTGCTCTGCGACCTCGAGAAACAGCGCGACGCCCTCTTCTTCGCTCACGTCGAGGTCCACGTTCTCCTCGCACGCTGTGGTGTCCCCAATCGAGGTCCCGGACAATGACGTCATGACCTGGATGTGATCCATGATGGTGGCCGTCTCCCAGTCGATGCCCTCCACCGCCGGTTCGAAGACCTGGAGGATCGCTGCGATCTCGGCGACACATTCGGGCGGGATGTCCTCGACGCCCGCCGCTTGCTCGGCGGCAGTGGTCGTCGTCTCCGCCGCGGCGGTTGTCGTGGTCTCTGCCACGGTGGTGGTGGCTCTTCGACGACGGACGTGGACGTGGTCCCGTCTGCGTCGGAACCGGTGGTGGTGGCGGTGTCTCCTGCCCCGCCCGCGCACGCGGCCAACAACAAGGTCACGGGGATGAGTGCGGACATCGCATTCCGTACGCCCATTCTCATGACCATTCCCCTCCCTCGATGACAGTTCAACTCTGAGACTATTCAGGTCCCGTGAAGGCAGGATGAAGACGACGCTTCCCGCGGCTACTTCCGGGCAGCGATCCTCGCCATCGCACCCTCCCAACCCGCATCGAAAGACTTCCCCGGCTCGTCGAGGTCGACAACCAGCGGGGCATGGTCGGACGGGGTGGGCTTTCCCTTGCGAGCTTCCCGATCGATCTCGGCCCAGACCACTCTCTCGGCCACCGGCTGGCTGACGTAGAGCAGATCGATCCGCATTCCCTGGTTGCGTTGGAACATCCCTGCTCGATAGTCCCACCAGGAGAAGCGGCCCGCTTCGGGACGTCTGAGCCGAAAAGCGTCGACCAGGCCCCACTCCCGAAGACGGGCCAGGGCTTCACGCTCCTCGGCAGAGACGTGGGTGCCGCCGTGCGCCTTCTCCGGATCCCACACATCCTCGTCGGCCGGGGTCACATTGAGGTCGCCTCCGAGCACCACCGCCGCGTCCGGCGTGAGCTCCTCCGCCACCCAGTCATGGACCCGGGCCAGCCAGCGCAGCTTGCCCTCGAAGAACGGCGATCCCACCTGGCGGCCGTTGGGCGCATACAGGCTGACGAATCTGATCCCGGCACATGTCGCGCTCAGCATCCGGGCCTCGTCGAACGGATCGAAGTCCTCCTCGGCCTGGCTCCGACCGCGGCTGTCCCGCACCGGGCCGTCGCCGAAATTGGTGATCACCTCCGAGATCCCGACCCGTGAGGCGATCGCCACTCCGTTCCATCGCCCTTCACCGTGGTGAGCTACCTCGTATCCAGCCGCCTGGAGAATCAGGTGCGGGAAGTCATCGTCAGCCAGCTTCGTCTCTTGCATGAGGAACACGTCGGGCGCAGCCCGGTCCAACCACTTCTCGACGGCCTCCAGTCGAGCCTTCAGCGAGTTGACATTCCAGGTGGCGACGCGCACGGCCCAATTGTGGCGGAGCCTGGATCGTCTGTGGTCAGTCCGACCCGAACGTCCCGGTGACGATCTCGCCGGCAGAGCGGTAGGTGCCCATGAAGACCCCCGACGTCGACGTCCTGCCCTCGATCAGCTCCAGCCCGGAGGGGATGGTGCCTTCGCCGAACAGACGCTTTCCCGACCCGATCACGAGCGGGAAGATCCACAGGCGGTATCGGTCGACCAGATTGTGGCGTATCAGCGTCTGAGCCAGGTTCCCGCTGCCATGCACCTGCAGCTCCGGACCATCCTCGGCCTTGAGGGCCGCGAGGCCCTCCGCAGCATCTCCCTCGATGAGGAGCGAGTTGCTCCAGGCGAGCGTGGGTCGACTCCGCGAGGCGACATATTTGGTCGCCTCGTTGAACACAGTCGCCCCTTCCTCTTCGGAGGCATGAGGCCAAAATGCCGCCATGATGTCGTAGGTGTGGCGCCCGAGGACCATGGCGAACGGCTTGCTCACCACCTCGTCCATCGCTTGATCCAAGTCCTCGTCCCAGTAGGTCACCGACCAGCCCCCATAGGCGAAGCCGTCGCTGTCGTCCTCCTCGGGCCCACCGGGGGCCTGCATGACACCGTCCAGCGTCAGGAAGGTCTGCACCAACAACTCTCTCATGCTCATCTCCTTCGATCTGGTGTAATCGACCAATCCAGGTCCCGACGAAGGTTTAGACGGTTCACGTGGCGAGTCTCATCGGAGCGGCTGTGACCATTCGGCCCCACTATTGCGTGTCTGACGCCCGAGCTATATCGTGCGTTTCCAGGTCAGCAATCGATTGCGCAAAGGAAGGGCACAGGGAGGACAGAGGTGAAGGCAGCTAGCCGGTGGTCGCATGACATACTGGTCGGCGTGACCTCGATCGGCGCTAGGGATTGGCCGCACGGGGTGCGGTCGTGACCAGGAGTCAGGTCGACATCGACACCACACATGACCGAGCCACCCAGCCCCTGGTGGCATCGGTCCGGGATCTCAAGGTCTATTTCCAGGCCAAGGCGGGGGTGGTGCACGCCGTCGACGGCGTCTCCTTCGACATACGCGATGGGGAGACCCTCGGGCTGGTCGGCGAGACCGGCTGTGGCAAGAGTGTGACCGCTCGCTCCTTCATCCGTCTCGTTCCCAGCCCTCCGGGGATCTACGCCGGCGGTGAGATCGATTTCTGGTCGACCGAGGCACGCAAGAACGGCAGGGCCCGATCGATCTCCTCGAGATCCCTCACGAGGAGATGCTGGAGATCCGCGGCGATCGGATCGCGATGATCTTCCAGGACCCGGGCAAGGCGCTCAACCCGGCCCTCTCGATACGGAGCCAGGTCGCAGAGGTCTTCTACCAGCACCGTTCCGAGGACATCCTCGAGCCCTTGGGTGGTGAGAGCGCGCCCCGTCTCATCCGCCGCGCCGCCCGTCAGCAGACGAACAGCTTCGAGCGGTTCCTGCTCAAGCTCCCTCCGTGGCGGGCCAAGACAGAAAAGTTGAGAGAGCGAGTCGACGTGCTCGTCGCCGACGCCCTCAAAGAGACCCAGATCCCCAATCCGCGCACGATCATGGACAGCTACCCCCACGAGCTGTCGGGTGGGATGAAACAGCGTGTCCTCATCGCCCAGGCCCTGGCCTGCAATCCCGACCTGCTGATCGCCGACGAGCCCACGACAGCCCTGGACGTGACCATCCAGGCGAGGATCCTCGAGCTGATCGCCGAGTTGCAGGCTCGTCTGGAGACGTCGGTCCTCTATATCAGCCACGACCTGTCACTCGTCAAGGAGATCTGTGACCGAGTGGCCGTGATGTACGCCGGGCGCATCGTCGAGACGGGGACGACCGAGGAGGTGTTCAGCGATCCCAAGCACCCCTACACGAGAGGTCTCATGGCCGCCGTCCCATCCGCCCTCCACAAGAGGGGCGAGCTCGCAGCGATCGAGGGGACGGTCCCTGAACTGGTCGACCCGCCCCCGGCATGCCGATTCAACACCCGCTGCCCATTTGCCGTCGAGATATGCCGAACCACCGACCCGGGGCTGGTGATGGTGGGGGCAGAGCACACGGTTGCATGCTTCGCCTACGACACGAGCGATGGCTCCGTCGTCTTGCCCACGCTGACCCGGTGGGTCTCATGACATCCGTGACTGCCGAACAGGGAGGACAGCCGCCGGCGGCAGCCCAACGGGCGGTCATATCGGTGCGTGGGGTCGAGAAGTACTTCCCGATCAAGGAAGGCACCCTGCAGCGGGTGGTGGGCAATGTGCGGGCAGTCGACGGTGTCTCCTTCGAGGTTCGCCCCGGGGAGACCATGGGTCTTGTCGGTGAGTCGGGATGTGGCAAGACCACGCTCGGCCGCTGCATCAGCGGCCTGACGCCGCCGACCGGCGGCAAGATCTATTTCAGGCTCCCCGACGAGGACGCCGCCACGCTCGACTTGATCGACCCCATCCCCGAGGCCGATCGCACCGTCGAGCAACGCAAGCAGGTCGAGCGGATCGACGCGAATCACCGCGTCGACGTGATGTCGGGAAAGGCATGGCGGACGTATCGGCGCAACTGCCAGATCGTCTTCCAGGACTCCTTCAGCTCGCTCAACCCGAGACAGCTGGTCAAGGACCTCGTGGGCCGGCCCCTCCAGGTCCACAAGGAGGCATCCGGCCAGGAGCTCACCGACCGTGTCGTGTCCCTGCTGGAGAGCGTCGGTCTCGGTCGCCAGCACCTCTACCGCTACCCCCATCAATTCTCCGGGGGTCAGCGACAACGGATCTCCATCGCCCGGGCCCTCGCCCTCGACCCCGAGTTCATCGTCCTCGACGAGCCGACGAGCGCTCTCGATGTCTCGGTGCAGGCCCAGATCCTCAACCTGCTCCACGAACTGCAGAAGGATCGTGGTCTCACTTACCTGTTCATCAGTCACGACCTCGGTGTCGTGAGGCTGATGAGCGATCGCATCGCCGTCATGTACCTGGGCAAGGTCGCCGAGTACGGCACTGCCAGCGAGCTCTTCGAAGACCCCCGTCACCCGTACACCGAGGCTCTCCTCGCCGCCAACCCCGACATCCGCGCAGAGGTTTCCGTGATGAAGGGCCTCAAGGGGGCGGTGCCCAATCCGGCCAACCCGCCGGAAGGCTGTCGCTTCCACACCCGGTGCCCGGTAGCCACCCCGGCCTGCGGGTGGGAGGTCGACGACGCAGTGGCGTGGCTCCAGGCCCGTGAGTTACTGGCAGCCGGTCTCGCCGATGTGCAACGCAGATCGAACTTCGACGCCACTTTGGTCTTCCACGACGAGGAGTCGGCGTCCGCGGTTGTTCAGGGCAATTCAGGATGGTGACATGCCGCCGGCCATGAAGGCGGCGCTCGAGACGGTGTCCACCGATGGCAGCAGCCTGGACATCAGGTTCTTCCCGGTCGAGCCGGTCGAGCTCGAGGACGTCGATGACGGCCATCTCACCGCGTGCCTGCTCCACACCGAGCGGCGACATCAGACCTGGCCCCCTCAGCCGAGTGCCGATAGCAGCAGCCGAACGGCAGCGAACCCCAGCAGCGCGAGCACGAGGAACTCGAGTACCCGCTGATTCAGCCGGCGCCCGATGCGAATGCCGATCGCCGTCATCACGGTCACGGGGACGATGGCCCACAACGCCTGAACGGTTCGCTCCGGGGTGAAGGCTCCGAGGATGACCAGTGTCACCAGCTGGATCACTCCGAAGATCTGGAAGGTCAGGCTCATCATGTAGATGAACGACGGGCGGCCGAGTCTGATGGCGTGCATGTAGGTGGCGATCAGAGGCCCAGCAGTGCCGGTGGCACCCAGCAGGCCCCCTCCAACGAGGCCCATTGGGGCGGCCATCCGGCGAGCGGTCTCCCGCTCGAGCACGAAATGGGGATCCGCCAGGTAGCGCCAGATATAGCCGAGGATCACGACAGCGATGATCACGGAGAGAATCCGATCATCCGCCACGGTGAGGAGCCAGGTCCCCGCGATGGTCGCCGGGACACCGACGACGAGGAACGGCTTCATCACGAATCCTGTGCCGCGGCCTCCGGCGCGGTGCTCCCAAAGCAACCAGCCGTTCGACACCAGGTTCCCCAGGGACAGGACCACGACAGCCAGTTCCACACTGGCGATTCCGGCGATGAAAGGCACCGCCAGGAGTGGTCCGCCGATCCCGGTAACACCTTTGATCAGATAGGCCGCCGAGATCACCAGGATCACGAGAACGGCCTCGGTGGTCATCGGGTCAGTCGAACCGGGTCGAACGTGGCCCTGGTCGCCGCTGACGTGCAGCCGACAGGGCTACCCCGGCGCCTTCGTCAGGTCGGGCGGGTTCGCTCCAATCGCCCGCAGGAGCCCGAGCTCGTCCCCGAAGTACCAGGCCTCGGCGATGACCCCATCCTCGACACGCCACAGGCCGACCTCGACCACGTCTATGTGCTGACCGGTGGCTGGGATCCCATACAGCGACCCGGTGTGGGTCCCGACCACGCGAAATATCCCCCAGACCTTGTCGTTCTTGGCCGTGAGGTCGAGGAGGACGTTCTCACGGTCCCTCATCGACTCGTCGTCCATCCCCTTTGGCCCCTCGCTCTCCCAGAGGTCGCCGATGTGGGTGAATCCGGCGCGGTGGCGCTTGAAGCCAGGAGCCAGGAACGGGCCACGCTCCGATACCTTCGCCACCCGGTAGGCGGCCACCACCGCAAGGGCCTTTGCCTCCTCCTCGGTGCAAGTGCACTCGCTAGAGCCGAACATCGAGATGTGCGGATGATCCACGAGGGCCACGATCACAACTCCACGATGGGTCGAACCGCCTCACGGGACTCGAGCGCGGCGAGGGCCTCACCGACGGATTCGAGCGGATACACGTGGGTGACCAGCGGGCTCAGGTCCACTTTGCCCGAGCGCATGAGTGCGATCATTGCCGGATAGGCGTTGGGGCTGGATCGAATCCCCATGAGATCTACCTCGTCGAGGGTGAGACGATCGACATCGATCTCGGACGGCTTGCCTCCGGTGAGCCCGAGCAGAGCGATCCTCCCGCCGCGGCGAACGGCGCCAATGGCCTGAGCGGGGACGTCCGGGTTTCCCGTGCAGTCGAAGACGTAATCCACCCCCCGCCCTCCGGTGAGACGACGCACGCCGGCCGCCGGGTCTTCCTTCTCGTAATCCACCACGTCGTCACAGCCCATCTTGGCGGCAAGGTCGAGTCTGCTACCCCGCCCGACCATGATCAGCTGCGCAGCCCCGGAGGCCGACGCCACAGCCGCGGTGAGAAGGCCGAGGAGACCTGGTCCGAAGACGGCCACACTCGACCCGGGCAGGAATTCGACCCGTCGCAGGGCATGCACCGTGAGCGACCCCTGATTCACCAGCGCCCCCTCCAGAGGACTGACCGAGTCGGGCAGCTTGTGCAGCATCTGGGCAGGTCTGACGGCGAATTCGGCCAGCGCGCCCGGGGCGGTGTGTCCGTACAGCCGATAACCCGGCGTGCCCGATTTCTCGCATAGGTTGTATCTCCCCTGACGGCACATGGGACACCGACCACAACCGACGTGGTTCTCGGCCACCACCTTGTCGCCAGGCTGCAACTCCAGATCGTCGAGACCCTCGCCGAGAGCGACCACCTCCCCCGACCACTCATGGCCCATGACGAAGGGCAATGACGGGGGCCAACCCCGTTTCTCGAAGGCACCGTGGACCATCTTCAGGTCGGTGCCACAGAGACCGCATGCTCTCACCCTGAGCAGGACTTCTCCCGCCTCCGGCTCGGGGACGTCGACGTCCTCCACCGAGAGGTCGTTCCATCCCTTCAACACCGCGGCACGCATGGTGGTCACGTGCTTCTCCCCGCCTCGGGGGCCCGCTCCGCCAAGCTCTTCCACACCTCATCCACCGCACTGACGATGTGCTCGGCGACCGCGTCGATGATCTCTCCAGCACGCTCCTCGGTGATCGAATCAGGTGTTCCGTACCAGCCCTCGGCCGCCACCTCCCTGAAATCCTTCATGACGGGAAACACGTCGCGACGCCTGAAGAGGGCGTGTCCATCTGTGGCCCGCTCGATCGCTGCACCGTCCACCATCCCGCCGAGCCTCACCAGCGCGGGATCGTGGGCCAGGATCGCAGCCGTCTCCATCGACCCGGCATGGGTGAACTCCATCTCGTCGGGGAAAAGCGCGTTGGTGATCACGTGCGACTCGGCGACGATCACACGCAATGGGAGCTTCTGCTGGGCCCGGTCGGCACCCAGCCGGATCGCGGTGGAGTTGCCCTCGTGCCAGTTGACGATGAGAACCCTCACCACGCCGGCACTGGCCAAACCCTCACAGACCTCCACCAGCAGCGTCGCCAAAGTTTCAGGACTGATGCTCAAGGATCCCGGCCAGGGAAGGTGATAGGACGCCACGCCCACCGGGGAGATGGGCACCACCGGGGCTTCGAGACGCTCACCGACGCGTAGGGCGATGGTGAGGGCGGCCCAGGCATCCGTGCCCAGCGGGAGATGACCCCCGTGCTGTTCGATGCTGCCCGTCACCAGCACGGCCGTCCCCCGACCCAGCGCGTCCTGTGCCTCGGGCTGGGTCATGTTGGCGAGAAGCATGTGCTCGCGATTCAAGTTTCCGTCTCCGATCGTGACCGTCAGGGGCTTTGCACAAACGGTTGTTCAGACATTAGTGGTCCGACCGGCCACTTGCCCTGTGACGGATGCTGTCAGTTCGGGGCAGGCGCCGTCGAGCCCCGGACCACCAGCTCCGGTGCCGCAAGATGGGTCTCGGCGGGTCGTCCCGGATCCGCAATGGTCTCCAGCAGGAGATTCGCCGCCATCGAGCCCAAGTTGTTCTGGGAGATGTGGACTGTCGTGAGCGGCGGTGAGAACCGGTCGCCGTAAGGCATGTCGTTGAAGCCGACCACCGAGACGTCTTCCGGACACGATCGCCCGACTTCCCGGATGGCATCGATCGCACCCAACGCGAGCCGGTCGTTGGCGGCGAGCACGGCAGTGGTGTCGGGACGCTCCTCGAGCAGATCGCTCGTCACCCGGTAACCCTCCTCCTCGGTGTGACGGTGGGCAAAGCCGTGACTCCCGCTCAGACCCGCTTCCTGGAGCGTCTCTTCGAAAGTCCCGAGCCGATTGACGGTGGACGAGACGTCCTCCGGTCCCCCGACGTGCACGATGTTGCGATGGCCGAGCGACAACAGGTGCTCCACCGCCAGACGGGTCCCCGTCCGGTCATCGGGGAGCACGGCGCTGATCTCGCGGCCCTCCGCCCCACGATTGAAGAGAACCACCGGGATCCCTTCGTCGACGAGCCAGGCCAGAACCGCGTCGTCCTCCCTGGCCACCCCGTACAGAAGGCCATCTGCCTGAACTCCGAGCATGGCAGAGACCTGTGACTCGGCGTGCTTCGGGTCGTCGTCGGTGCTGGCGAGTATCAGCGAGTAGCCGTGGGCGTAGAGGACGTCGCCGGCACCACGGGTGATACCCGCCTGATAGAGATTGGCCACGTCGGGAACGACCATCCCGACCACGAGGGTTCGACCGGTGCGTAGGGCGCGGGCGATGGTGTTGCGCCGATAACCGAGTCTTCGGGCCACCTCGCGGATTCGCTCGTCGGTGTCCTGGGTGATCCGCCCTGCGGCGGCCTGGTCGTTGAGGACGCGGGAAACGGTGGACACATGCACCCCGGCCTCGCGGGCCACGTCACGCAACGTGGGCGGCTTGCCCGCTCGCGCCTCGCCATTTCCACCAGGATTGCTCACAAGGCGAGGGTACCCAAACCCCCTCAGGCCGACCGATGCCGTGGCAATTTCTACGCCTGAACGCCGCCCGTCTCCGGAAGAAACCTCCAGGAGAACAGGGCCGCAGCTACCAGGACGCCCGCCACGAACAGAAAAGCCACGACTCTGCCGAATCCGGCGAACAGGCCCGTCACAACCAGCGGTCCTGTGATCAAGCCGAGATCCCCGACGAATCGAAAACGGCCCAAATGCGTTCCGACCCGAGCCGGGTCGGTGATATCCCCCAGGATCGTGGCCGCAACAGGGACGGCGAAGCTGGCCAGCGACATGACGACGATGGCGGCGATCCACATGGCCACAGTGGGTTGAAGTGTGAGAAGCGCGACACCGAAGGCCTGGATGAACAGACCCGGCACGAGCACGGACTTTCTCGAGAGTCGATCGGACAATCGCCCGCCCACGAGCGTCCCCGCGAACCGCGCCAGCCCCCCTACGCCCAGGGCGAGCCCGATGGCTGCAGTGCCCAGCCCGAGGTCGTCGGCTCCGATGATCGGCACCATCGTCTGAGAGACAGAGCCCAGAGTGAGGAAGACGGCGAAAGAAACGCTCTGCAAGACCAGGAGCGGCAGGAAGGACGGGCTCCCCGGGTCAGCAAGACCTGGATCGCCCGCCCGGACGGCCGCCGGTGGAGGGGGCCGGTTCGATCGGGCCATCAGCAAGACGAGAACCACGATCCCGGCGGCGCCGGCGCCCACGAACATCGCAACCCGCCAACCACCGATCGATGCGATCAGACCGGCCGTCGCCGGCCCGATGGCCTGCCCGCCCAGCAAGGCAGCCGAGAAGATCGCCATGGACGTGCCCCGGTGACTGGCGCCGGACACTGTCGAGAAGAAGGTCATCCCCGTGGCATTGGTGGTGGCCGAGCAGATCCCGAGCAGGAAAGAGGCAACGTAGACCACGAGTGCGACCCAGGAGAGCCCGAGGAGCAGGCTGCCCAGAGCCACCCCTCCTGCTGACAGCGCCATGAGGTTGGTTGCCCTCACCCTGTCGGCGAAATGGCCGCCCGGCAGGTCGGCCACGAGTCTGCCCAGGGCGAACACGGTGGTGACCAGCCCCAACTGAAACGTCGACATCGACAGCTCACGGCCGAACTCGGGCAACAGGGCAACCCGGAAGAAGGCGACCGCAGTGAGGGTGAGGACGGCCGCCGAAACGAGGCTCGGCTCCCGCAGCCCGGTAGTCGCGCGCAGACGACGGATGTAATCTCGCATGGATCGAAAGGGCATGCTACAAACGTTTGTGCAGGCCCCAGGTGGGAAGCGCGAGGACCCCATGCACCCCGAAGACACGGCTGGATTTCGACTCGTCGGTCAGTCCGATCTGAACGGCTTCGGCGACGGGATGCAGGTCATGCCTCACGGCGACACCCTCTACGTCGGTCACTTCGGGCCCAGTGGCATGGGCACCTCGATCCTCGACATCTCGGACCGGACGTCGCCTCTCGTGGTACGGCAGTGGGACGCACCTGAGGGGTCCCACACCCACAAGGTCCAGGTGGCCGACGGCCTCCTGATGACCAACCACGAGCTGTTCCGTAGCGAGGGACCGGCCCCGGTGGGGATGGCCATCTACGACCTCGATGACCCGCACGACCCCCAACGCCTCGGCTTCTTCGACACCGGCGGCCGCGGTGTCCACCGAATCGTCTACGAAGGCGGAAGCTTGGCTTATGTCTCGGCGACCCCCGACGGCTACACCGGTCGGATCTGGCTGATCGTCGACGTGTCCGATCCGGCCAATCCGTCCGAAGTCGGTCGCTGGTGGTGGCCGGGGATGTGGACCTCGGGTGGCGAGACGTTGGACACACCCGAGGGCGAGGATTGGCTCGTCCACCACGCGATGGTCCACGAAGACCGCGCCTACCTGGGTTTCTGGGATGGTGGGATGGTGGTGATAGACATCTCCGACCCGTCCAGCCCCACGACGATCTCCCGTCTCGGATGGGAGGAAGGAGGACACACCCATACCTGCCTCCCGCTTCCCGATCGCGATCTCGTGGTCGTCACCGATGAGGTGTTGACGGAAGGATGCGACGGGGACAGGCACATGGTCAGAGTCGTAGATGTCTCCGATGAGACGGCCCCCTTCGTGCGTTCGATCTGTCCGGTGCCCGAGGGCGATTTCTGTCAACGGGGGCTTCGCTTCGGGTCACACTGCCTGCACGAGAACCGCCCCAACAGCTATCGGAGCCAGGAGCTCGTGTTCGCCACCTACTTCAACGCCGGTCTCAGGGTCTACGACCTCGCCGACCCCGACGACCCGGTGGAGGTGGCGCACTGGATCCCTGAATGCCCCCCGAACCAGGCTGCGGCCCAGATCAACGATGTTTTCGTATCCGAGGACCACACCGTCTACGTGACCGACAGAGTCAACGGCGGCGTTTACATCCTCGAGCCAGACACCACCTTGTCCACCCGCATGACGCAAGCGGCGTCGTGAGCAATCGAGGAGACCCGATTCGACCGTGACCACCTACGACATCCACGCCCATTGCATCCCGGCAGCCTTGCTGGACCTCCTGCGCCAGGAGGGCCCAAGCCTGGGCATCGAGCTGGCAGACGACGGCAAGGGCGAATACGCGGTGATAGGCGGCAGGGTGCGCCTGGCCCCCTTCAACCCGGTGCTGACCGACCTCGACGCCCGCCTGCGCGCCATGGATGCCACCGGAGTCGACGTCCAGCTCATCTCGGGCTGGATCGACTTGACCGCTTATGCGCTGAGCCCTGCTGTCGCGGGCGAGTACTCACGCCGGTTCAACGAGATCATCGCCGCGGAGGCGGGCCGACATCCCGATCGCCTTCTCCCTCTGGGGACAGTCCCGTTGCAGGACCCGGCTCGAGCGGCGGAGGAGCTGGCGTTCGCAGTGAGAGACCTGGGCATGGCCGGCGTGCAGATCGCTACGACGGTCGACGGCACCGACCTCGATCAGGCAGGGCTCGATCCCTTCTGGGAGGCGGCGGAGGACCTCGGATGTCCCGTGGTGTTGCACCCCTGTGACCCGCTCCCCGGGGTCGATCTGTCGCGCAACTTCCTCGACAACATGGTCGGGCGCCCTGCGGAGAGCACCATCGCAGTGGCTCATCTCCTGTTCAGCGGAGCCCTGGAGCGCTTCCCCGGTCTCGTTCTCTGCGTGGTCCACGGCGGCGGCTTCATCCCCTATCAGCTCGGCCGCATGCAACGGGGGTTCGACGCCGTGCCCAAGCTGACGGCGAACAACATCTCGACCCCGCCGTCCGAGCTGGCACGTCGCCTCTACTACGACACCGTCCTTCACGACCCTGCCCCGCTGGCGTTTCTCGTCGACCACGTGGGCGCCGATCACGTTCTCATGGGGACCGACTACCCGTTCCCGATGGGTGACCCCACGCCGGTGGACACGGTCGCTTCGATTCCCGGTCTCTCGGACGAGCAGAGAGACCTCATCCTCGGAGGAAACGTCGCTCGTCTGCTCCAGGGGACCAACCGCCAATGACAGCGAGCGGGCCCGTGGCGTCCTTCAACCCCGAGTTCGAGTCCCTGACCTGCTTCGACTGCGGTGCGCATCACGAAATCGGACGACTCCACTCCGTCTGCGAGTCTTGCGGTCTGCCCCTGCAGGTCAATATGAGGTTGAAGCCCGACACGGACCCGGCTTCGGTAATCGACCCATCCATCCACTCTCTTTGGCGCTACTCGGCGGTTCTACCCGTCCTCCCCGAAGCGGCCATCTCGCTCACGGAGGGGTGGACACCACTCGTGAGAGCCGACGCACGAACCTGGGTGAAGGATGAGTCCCGGAACCCGACCGGGTCCTTCAAGGCGCGCGGCATGTCGATGGGGGTATCCGCGGCCGTCGCCCTCGGCGTCCAACGCCTCGTCGCCCCATCGGCAGGGAACGCTGCGGGCGCGCTATCGGCGTATGGGGCTGCAGCCGGCGTGGAGGTGCTGGTGGCGATGCCCGAGGACACCCCGCGGCAGTTCGTCGAGGAATGCCGGCAGTACGGGGCACAGGTGGAACTGGTCCCCGGCACCATCGCCGACTCGGGCAGGTGGTTGGCCGAGCACCGGTCGCCACACGACTTCGACCTTTCCACGCTCAAGGAGCCATTCCGCGTCGAGGGCAAGAAGACGATGGGGTACGAGTTGTGGGAGCAGTTCGACGGCGACCTGCCCGACGTGATCGTCTACCCGACCGGAGGTGGGACTGGCCTGGTCGGGATGTGGAAGGCCTTCGACGAGATGGAGGCCATGGGATGGATCGGGGCGAATCGGCCCCGACTCGTATCGGTGCAATCAGACGGGTGTGCCCCCGTGGTCGAGGGATTCAGGACGAAAAGCCGTCGCACCGAGCCCTGGCCCGATCCCCGGACCACGGCCTACGGGCTCCGGGTCCCCAACCCCATCGCAGGGTTCATCTGCCTGCGCGCTCTCCGGGAGACCGGGGGCACGGCGATTGCCGTCCCGGAATCCGACATCGAGACCGCTTCGGCCGCGATGTCCGCCGCCACGGGTGTCGACGCCTGCCCCGAGGCAGGGGCGGCGTGGGCCGCGTTCGAGACTCTGCGGGACCGTGGCTGGATCGGGCCCGAGGAACGAACGCTCGTGTTCAACACCGGGACCGGTCTCAAGTACCGTTGAGGTCCGTCAGCGCCCCTCGGTCCGCGGGTCGAGGACGTCTCGCAAGCCGTCACCCACGAGGTTGAACGAGAGCGCCCACAGGAACACCATCAGACCGGGGAAAGTCGAGGTCCACCAGCGTCCGGCGATGATGTCGGCCTGGCCTTCACTCACCAGGGTCCCCCATTCCGCCTGGCCGGCCACGGCTAGCCCGATGAAGGCGAGAGTCGCACCCAACAACACTGCGTGACCCATGTCGAGGGTCCCCTGAACAGCCACCGGCGTGAACGAGTTGGGGAGGATGTCCCTTCGGATGATTCCGAACTTGGAGTCCCCGACGGCCCGCGCCGCGTCGACATAGTCCTCTTCACGCACCTGGAGTATCTGACTTCGGACGATCCGGGCGTAGCGCGCCCACATGATCACTATCAGCGCCACGACGATGTTCTCGAACGAAGGCCCGAGAATTGCGGCAATCGCCAGTGGGAACACCAGCGTGGGGATAGCCAGGAAGACGTCCACTACCCGCATCAGGACGGCGTCGACCTTGCCCCCAACGATCCCGGCGGTGCAGCCGACGATGAGACCTATGAGCATGGCGCCCGCGACGACGTAGATCGAGAGCTGCAACGAGAGGCGGGCGCCCCAGACGATTCCGTAGAGGACGTCGCCGCCGAGACGGGTGGTGCCCAGCAGGTGACCCGGTGAACCCGGCGGCGCGGCGACCGCACTCAGGTCCCGCGGCATCTGATAGGCGCCACGCGGGTTCGCGTCGACCAGGAGGGGAGCGAAGATGGCCATGCCCAAAAGGAGCACGATCATGATCGCCCCAAACCTCGTGCTCCCCTTGCTGAACACCTCTCGCGTGGTCGAGGCCAATCGCCCCACCTTGACTCTGAGCGGCGACTCTCGCACCGGCACCCCTGGTGCTCGCTCGGCGCGGACGGCTGAGAACCACATGGGCTAGGTCTTCCTCAAGACGACACGACGGTCGAGGTATCCGTAGAGGACGTCCACCACGAGGTTGACGATCAGGAAGAGGATGCTGGTGAAGATGACGAAGGCGAGCGTGGTCCCCTGATCACCGCTCAGAACGGATGCCGCCATCCAGCTGCCCAGGCCTGGCCAGCCGAAGATGGTCTCCACCACCACAGTGCCTTCGAACATGATCCCGATCGCAAGCCCGACCACCGTGATGGTGGGAATGAAGGCGTTGCGACGAGCATGTCGGCGGACGACGAGGTTTTCCGGGAGCCCACGGGCTCGGGCGGCATCGACGTAGTCCTTGCCCATCTCCTCCAGCAGCGAGGAGCGCATCATTCGGGTGACGATGCCGACCGCGGCGTAGCCCAGCGTGAGGGCCGGCAGCACCAGATGCCACAGGGCGTCCCGGAGTGCCTGGGCGTTCCCGGCGAGGATCGAGTCGATCACGTAGAAGTTGGTGGGATGGGGGATGCTGGCCCAGAGGTCTGGGTCGGATCGCCCGTGGGGAAACCAGCCCAAATAGGACCAGAAGATGATCAGGAGGACGATCCCGAGCCAGAAGGTGGGCATGCTCGCCCCACCCACAGCGAAGACACTCGTCAGCTGATCCGGCGAACGGTTACGACGTCTGGCCGCGAAAGTGCCCAGCCCGATCCCCAGAGTGACCGCCCAGAGAGCGGCGGCCGCTCCCAGCTCGAATGATGCGGGGATCTTCTGTCGGAAGACGTCGACCACCGGCGCCCCCGCCACTGCCGACCAGCCGAGCTCTCCCCGGACTACCCCACCGAGCCAGGCGAGGTATTGCATTGGCACCGGCTCGTCGAGGTTGAAGCGCTCCTCGAGGGCGGCGATCTCCTCGTCGGTCATACCGGGGGTCAGATAGGGGCCAATCGTGGTCCCACCGAGACGGGTGAGACCGAACACCAGGATGCTCACCGCCAGGATCACGAATGGCAGTGCCAGCAGCCTCCGTCCGATGAATCTATGCAACCTTCAACTCCCAAGAGCGAGTCTACGGCACCTCCAGATCAGTATGGAGGGCGCCGGAAGGGCGGGGAGCCCTTCCGGCGCTTCGCTCGATGTCTTACTTGTCGTAAATCGCCCAGTACTGCGAGGGCCGCGGCCACATCGGGTTCTCGATGTGCCCCGTCACCCAGTCGCCACGAGCCGACGGCGCCGCCTCGTTGGCGGGCATGATCCACATCGCCTCCTCGTAGAGGACGGTCTGGAGCTCGGAGATGATCGACAGACGCTCGTCCTCATCCAGTGCGGTGCTGGCCGCCGTTGACCAGGTCGTCGACGGCCTGAGCATCGCTGTAGCCGTCTACGAAGCTGTTGACACTCCCGTACCTGCCATCGGACAGGGCGCTGTCGAAGAAGTAGGCGTCGGGAGTGCTGTACTGCGAGCTGGTGTAGGACCACATTGCCGCAGGCAGTGGGTCGGTAGCCAGTGCCTCGTCGAACTGTGCCTCCGGCACCGCCAGCACGTTCACGTGGAAGTTGGGGTTCAGTGCCTCGATGCTGTCCTTGAGGGTCAGGGCCGCTCCAGTGAATCCCTCATGGGTCTGGTCGCTGATGATCGAGATGGTGAAGCCCTCGTCCCAGTAACCGGCCTCGGTGAACAGCTGTTCGGCCATCGCCGCATCTGTCTCGTATATGGGAGCGTCCGGGTCGTAGCCGAACATCCCGGTGGGGAGGACGAAGCTGTTCCGGCCACCCAGCCCGCCAAGGATCCCGGCTATGTAGCCCTCATAGTCGAAGGCATAGTTGAACGCCTGCCGGACCCGCACGTCCTGGAAGAAATCGAGCGGGATGGTGTCACCCTCGGGCAAGGCGCCTTCGGCGATGTTCATGTTCATGCCGATCTGGAGCACCTGCAGGTCGAGATTCGCGTCGTCGACCACGGCATGCTCGATGGGCTCGATGGAAGGCACGTCGGTGGGGCTGATGTCGACGATGTCGTATTCCTTGGCCTGGAGACCGGTGGCGGGGGAGTCGACGATCAACTCCCAACGCACCGGCAAATGGGCCGGCTCGCCCCAGTAGTCCGCGTTGATGTCGAATGTCATGCGGTCGCCACGCTCCCAGGAGGCGAGGGTGTAAGGGCCGGTGCCGACCATGTTCTGGGCCATGTACTCGTTGGGCGTGTCGGCCACGACGCCACCGTTCGCGTCAACGGCATCGGGACTCACAACACTGGCCGCCACACCGGCGGCGACGCGGCCGAGGAAGGCGGCGTCGACCTGGTTGAGGGTGACCTCGAATGTGAAGTCGTCCACCACCCGGGTCTCGGCGACATTCTCGAACAGAGTTGCCTGACCCTCGGGGAGGTTCATCTCAACGACGCGGTCCCAGGAATACTTGACATCCTCGGCGGTGAGATCGGTCCCATCCGAGAACGTCACACCCTCTTGAAGGGTGAAGGTATAGGTGAGCCCGTCCTCGGAGAGCAGACCGTTCTCGACCGTGGGGACCTCGGTGGCGAGGGAGGGAACGGGCGAGCCACTGTCCGGGGGGATGGCGACGAGTCGGTCGTACACGTTCAGGATGGCGTTCTGACCGACGTCGTTCTCGTTCACGGCGGCGGGGTCGAGGTTGAAGACGTCGTCGTTGACGGTCACCACGAGGACATCGGGATTGGGGACCTCCCCGCTGGCTGCGGTAGTGCCCGACGAATCCGCGGTGGTGTCGTCGGTCGTCTCCCCGCTGCTACAAGCCGCGGTGACCAGCGCGAGAACGGCGACCAGGGCCAGCATCCTCCACGCAAGCGTTTTACGTCCCATGTGAGGTTCCTCCTCGAATTTTTGTCCCACACGAACGGGCTAGATCATTTGCCCAATCGTTTGCAACGCTAACCAGGAGCGCGAGGCACTGCAACCGATTCGGGATGCTTTCTGGGCGGGATCCACGGCTATGGTCCGTCGGCCAAAAAAGCCGAGAATGGAGTGACGTCGTGGAGTCTCCCAACACAGATCTCTACCCCCGATTCAGCGACGTCGAGATCGAAAGGCGACGGGCGCTGGTCGCAGAGTTCATCGAGGAGCGCGAGCTCGACGGCCTGGTCGTCTTTGGCTGGTCGGCACAGAACCGCACCGCCCAGGCTGACGTCTATTACCTCTCCGGCTATCTCGGGATGCGGGACAACTATGTCGTCGCATCCGCCGACGGTGCAACGACACTCTTCGCCCAGAGCTACAACCACGTGCCGAACGCAACAGAGGTCTCCTTTCTCGATGATGTGAGATGGGGCGGGGTGGACAACGGGGAGACAGTTGGCGAGGAGCTCGTTCGACGTGGGTTTCACAATGTCGGGGTCGTCGGGTGGATGCCGTATCAGCAGCACGACTCGATGCGGCGGACGACCGGTGACCAATGCAGGTTCGAGGACGTCACCGCCGGGTTCCGCAAGATCCGGCTCAAGAAGAGCCCCGAGGAGCTCGAGTGGTTACAGCGGGGGGCCTCGTTCACCGACGCCGCTCTGGCCGGGCTGCGGGACGCGTTGAAGCCCGGCATCAGGGAGTACGAGCTGGCCGCGGCGATCGAGACGTCATATCTCGCCGACGGGGGGACGACCGGCTTCTACTACCTGGCCTCCACCCCGATGAGCCGACCGGAACGCTGCGTCCCGGCACAGGTGCTCTCCAACCGGGTGATCGAGACCGGTGACGTCGTCACGTGCGAGATCGCCATCGCCTATGCCGGCTACGCCGGTCAGTGCCTTCGCACATTCACGGTGGCGGCCGATCCCACACCCCAGATCTCCGAGCTTCACGCCACCGCCGAAGACGTGTATCACGGCGTGGCGGATGCGATTCGCACCGGCGCCGGAATCGAAGAGGTCTGGGAGGCCTCGGACGCCATCTCAGAACGGGGATTCACGATCAGAGATGGCCTGGTGCACGGTTACGGAATCGGCCTCCTCCCACCGTCGATCCGAACCAGGGAAACGACCCACGGGGTCGACGACGATTGGGTATTCGAAGCAGGCCAGACGATCGTCATCCAGCCCAACGTGATCTCACCGGACGAGACAGTCGGCGTCCAGGTCGGCGAGCTCTGCGTGGTCACAGACGATGGGGCACGCTCGCTCCACTCCTACCCGTTCGAGCTGATCAGGGCGGGCTGACGCCCTCCGCTCATCCGCCGGGAGCGATCGCCTTGATCGAGTTCACATCGCCGACGACGGTCCCGACACCAGCGGCAGCGGCCCGCTCGAGGAGGCCGGCCGCCACGATGAGATCCTGGGCGCCGGTGCCGACCGACTTGAAGAGTGTCATCTCCTCCGGCTGCCCCCTGCCTGGTGCATTCCCGGCCACGAGGCTGGCCAGGTCCTCGGCGTGCTCGGGCTGAAAGCCGTGGTTCGCCACGGCCTGATATGCGTCGCCGGCTTCGTCGACGACCAAGGAGGCCGAGTCGCAAACGACCCGATCGAAAGAGTCGAAGATCCTCGGGTCGACCTCGACACGATCCCTGCTTGCCGGCCCCACCGAATTCACATGGATGCCGGGGCGGAGATGCTCGGCCCGGAGCACGGGGACCGTCGCCTTGGTGGCGAGTGTGATCATCTCGGCACCCTGGAGAGCATCCTCCAAAGTCGGTGAGTCGACGAGACGGCCGGAGACGAATCGCGACATCTCATCCACGAAGGCTCGTCGGTTCTCCGGCGTCCTGGCGAACACCCGGACCTCGGCCGCAGGCCGCACCAGCTCGAGGGCGCGAAGCTGGCCCCGGGCCACCGGCCCGGTGCCCACGATGGCCGCCACTCCCACATCCCGGGGAGTGAGAAGGTCGGTGGCGACGGCGGACACGGCACCGGTGCGAAGGTTGGTGATCTCCAGGGCATCGACGACGCCGATCAACTCTCCGGTGCTGAGCCGATGAACGTAGATCGTGTATCTCATCCCCACCCCGGTTGTCCGGTGAAGGACCTTGAACCCGAGCAGGTCCTCGCCGGCAATGAACGCAGGGAGAGAGCGGAGCCATCCCTTGGGATGGGGCAGATCGATGCGGCCAAGGCCGACTTCTTCCGACCCCATCGGCAGTGAGAAAAGGCGGCGCATGGCGTCGAGGACCATCTCGTCATCGATGAGATGGTCTACGGCGGCCGCATCGAGGATCCTCATGCTCAGACGGGGTTGCGGCCGACGAAGAAATCCGCGAACGGCTCGTCCCCCGGTGCGATCCCTGCTTTCCGGGCGCCCTCCGCCGAGGTTCTCATCTGACTCTCGGAGAGCTTCATCGCCGGCTGGCGGATCGGTCCGCCGTTGTACCCGTTGAGCCAGGCCTGGAACTTCCACAGGTAACGGTGCACGAAGTTCGAACCACCCGAGCTCATGGTCACCGAGCGAGCGTCTCGAGCCGGTTGAATTCGCCAGTACTCGCTCATGGCCTCCTCCGTCTTCCCGGCACGGAGCATGTCGAGGAGTCGTGGGACGTAGGACCCGTAGTACTCGTAGTTGCTCGTCCCCATCCACTGCATGTCGAAGATGTCCACCCACATCGGGGCGTTGAACTCCATCGGGTCGGATAGGAGCACGTCGGCATCCTGTAGGCGTCTGAAGGTCTCGTAGGTGTTCATCGTCTGCTGCCGTCCCAGCTCGTACTTGACAGCCACGATGGTGTCGATCCCGGCCAACCGGTCGAGCACCTCGGCAGGGAACCCATGAACATCGAGACGCCGCAAGTTGGAGTGCTCGACGATGAAGAGCACGACCGCGAGATCCGTGGCCCGGCAGATGTCGATGGTGTACTCCTCGACCTCCTGCGCCGATGAGGGATAGAAGCTGTTCGGGTGCCCGAGCAGCATCCCGTCGACACCGAGGGCGCGAGCGTCGTTGGCCATGTCGATGATGTCGCCGGGCGTGTCGAACACCCCCTGAAGCAGGAAGCGATGCTCCCCGGACGCCTCGTCGAGGGCGATCTCCATGAATGCGCGCATCTCGTCGAGAGTGGTGCCCGCCTCGGAGACGAGAAGGGCGCCCCAGAACCCGAGCTCGATGTTGCGTCGAACATCGTGGCGGATCGCGGCCTCGTTCAGCGACCTGAGATCCGACGTATATGAGGGGATGATCACATTGCATGCCCCGTGGAACGTCTCCCTCGCCCAGGCCTTGGCCTCTCCCCTGGTGTATTCAGGCTGCTTCGGCATGGCCCGGACTGTATTCGCACAAACGTATGCGCTGCTAGCGTCGGGTTCATCTGGTGCAATCCATTGCGGCAACTCACGGCTCTGATCCGTGAGGAGAGAGGAGATCACCGAACATGACTGCGCTGAGTCCCGCCAAGGAGACGGCCTTCGAAAAGGTCACCGGGCTTTGGATCGCGATTCCCACCCCGTTCACGCCATCGGGGGAGATCGACGAGGGAACGCTTCGCAAGACAGTCGACTACTACATCGACGGCCTGGCAGTGGACGGCATCTTCTGCGGTGGGGTGATGGGCGAGTTCTGGTCGATGACGATCGAGGAGCGAGCGCGTGTCCACGAACTGGTGGTGGGTGCAGCGGCCGGGCGGGTGCCGATCATGGCGCACATCGGGCATCACGTGTACTCGGAGGCCGCCCGGTTGAGCCGGCATGCCGAGGAGATCGGCGCAGACTTCGTGATCGCCATCAACCCGTACTTCCCGATCAAGCCGACTGACGACATCGTGCGTGACTGGTATCGGCGGCTCACCTCGGAGTCCGCGGTGCCCTTCTTTCTCTTCAACACCTCCTACTCGGGGTATGCGCTTGAGCCCGCAACTCATCGCCGAGCTCAGTGACCTCGAGACCGTGTGCGGGATCAAGAATCCCAAGCCGATGGAGCACTTGCTCGAGGTTCAGGACCTGGTGGGAGATCGGATCGTGGTCTGTGATGCCGATGAGGGGGACTGGCTCGGGCTGCACCTGGATCATGGTTTCCCGGCACTGATGTCGACACCTGCTCTCGCCATGTATCAGACACCTGACCACCGCCCCATCCTGGACTACACACGGCTCGCCGACGCAGGGGACATCGAGGGAGCCTGGGCGTTGCAGAAAACGCTGGACCGAGAGCGCGATGCGTTCGAGCGATGGATGCGCGACCAGTGGCTGGCACAGGGTGGCGGGGCGATCCCGATCGCCGAGCTCAAGGCCTGGCTGGGGCTGATGGGACTGCCGCAAGGGCCGGTCCGCCCGCCGCTGATCCCACTCAGCGACCAGCGCCTGGAAGCCCTGCGTGCCGACCTGGACCGGCTCGGCTTGCTCGACTCGCTTGCTTCCTAGAGGAGGTACTCCATGACACCTGGTGATGTCGACTTCAAGGACGCCGTGGGGAAGATGCACACCGAGGTCTTCGGCCGGTTGACGAACACCCCCTGGTACTCCGACGCGGTCTATGAGCGATTCTCCGATGCCGAATACCAGCGTCGGTTCAATGCGACCCAGGAGAAGATGAAGCGGCTCGGCCTCGACGTGTTGATCGCCTCGGGCGGGCCCAATCATTGGAGCTGGGGAGGTGGGATGCGCTGGCTCAGCAACCACTGGGAGTGGCACGGCATGTCGGCGTACGCCGTGGTCCCTCCCGAGGGGGAGCCTGTTCTCATCTGCGGCCCGGGAGGGGCCCATCGTGAGGCGGTCCGGAGGGCAACACCCCTGAAGGACGTGAGGCACTCCCGCTGGGGCCACTCCGGAGACGTGATCGTCGAGTTGATCGAGGAGTGGGGCCTGGCCGACGCCACCATCGGGATCTCTTGTGTCGATCCCGTCTACGGGCACCATCTTCCGGTCGACGAGTGGGAGAGACTGCGTGACGGGCTCCCCGAGGCCACCCTGGAGCGTGTCGGGGA
Source organism: uncultured Acidobacteriota bacterium (assembly GCA_963843585.1). GTDB lineage: Bacteria > Actinomycetota > Acidimicrobiia > Spongiisociales > ZC4RG35 > JARDZU01. The sequence goes on along the minus strand of CAWJLJ010000014.1, from coordinate 141,152 downwards.
TTTCTTCCACGAGCTGGTTCACAAGAAAAGCCCTGAGGAGATCGAGTGTGTCCGCAAGGCAGGCCAGCTGATGGACCAGGCCTTCTACGCCATGTCCGCCATCGCCCGTCCCGGCGTCACCGAGTATCAGCTGGCGGCCGCGGCCACCCACGCCGTGATGGACGGCGGCGGTCAGACGGACTTCAACATCATCGGGTCGACGCCGATGAACGACCCCGGCATGGTGTTCGGCAACCCGTGGCCATCGAGCCGGCGGCTGGAGAAGGGCGACATCATCATCAATGAGCTGGCCTGCGGATACAACGGGTACTCGGTCCAGCTGGGCACCCCCATCTGCATCGGTGAGCCGCCAGCCTGGATCCGAGACTTCTTCGACGAAGTCGTCGTCCCCGGATTCGACCTCATGGCGCAGCAGCTGGTCGGGGGCAACACCTGGGACGACGTGATGAAGGCGGGCGCCTTCTTCCGCGAAAAGGGTTACGACTCGAGATCGCTGTATCTCCACTGCATCGACTTCGTCAGCCACCCACCACATGTGATGGTGGACCATGTGGTCGCCGGGGACGACGAGCTCGATCTAGAGGCCGGGACGGTGGCCATGCTGGAGCCGACCATCATCACACCCGACGGGCTGTTCGGGATCTTCTTCGGGCGCACCTTTGTGCTGACCGAGGGTGGTCACGAGAAGGTGACGAAGTTCCCCCACGAGCTGATCGTGGTCTGAGCCGGACCTGGGTCGTCAGACGATCGTGCCGCCAAGCTGGGACGCCATCCAATCGTCCACCCACGGCGCGAACTTGTAGCTCAGGTTGCTGACACCATGGGTGGCGTCGTCGACTGTGATCAAGGTGGCGTTGGGAGCTTCCTCGGCGATCCGCCGGGCATGGTCGACTCCGATGAGGGGATCGAGCATCCCATGCACCACCACCAAGGGCTGCTTGATCTTGTCGGCGACACCGGTGAGATCGAGGGCCTTCGCCTTCTCCCTGGCCTCCTCGTCTGAGGCGGACCACGAGTACTTGCGGAAGGCACCCCTGGTGACGCCGGGCAGCTCGTCCCAGCAGTCGATCCAGTTGTACGGGCCGCAGTTGGCAACGGCCGCCGTGACCCGGGGCTCGAAGGCGGCCGCCCGGCACGCGTAGTAGCCGCCGAGACTGGCCCCGATCAGACCGACCCTCGTCGCGTCGATTTCTTCCCGTCCCTCCAGGTAATCGATGGCCGCGGACACCGCTACCTCGTAGTCGTGGCGTATCGGCAGCTTGGTGCTGATCTCGCCCTGACCGGGCCCATCGAGGCTGAGTACGGCCATGCCCCGGCGGAGCAGCGTGCCCCGACCCCCATGACGCTGCTCTTTCGTCGAGTCGAGACCGGGAAGGAAGATCACGAGTGGGGCAGGTCCGCCACCCGTCGGGACAGAGAGGAGCCCGGCGAGGTCGGCCTCCGGGAACGGGATGCTGATCTTCTCGACCGGGGGCTGCATGAACGGAAGGACACGGTCATGACACTCGAGCATCTTGGCCAGACCGTGAGCGTGGGCCTCCTCGTCGTCGACCGAGAGGAAGTACGACAGGTGATAACAACCCGCCGCGTTCAGGAACGATGACACCGCGGAGATGCGGCGCCCCTCTTCCCACGCCTGCTCGCCCATCTCTTCGTGCACGCGGGCGGTCTTCATCCATTCCGGTCCCCAGTCGGGCCAGGTGCCGATTCTGTCGACCGTGCCGGTCAGGTCGCCGAGGGCGATCCCGTGGAGAAAGCGAGCGGCCCAGATGTCGAGGACTTCCTGGACGAGCGGGTCGCGGGTGGTGGATGGTGCGGGTCGTGGCGGGATCGACTCTCACTGGAGGGCCCCTGCTCTCTCCACCATCGGCGACACCGGCACAGCCTCGCCGTTCCGCTTCGACGAGTCGAGAGCGGCATGAACCACGGCGAGGGCTCTGATCGCCTCGAGGGCACCCACCTCGATCTCTGCTTCCCCTCTGATCGCGAGGGCGAACTCGTCTAACTGCTCGCGGAACATGTCGGTGTGAGGCATGTCGACGGGAGGCCGTGTCGACTCCCGGTATGCCTGGCTGACGAGGGTGCTCTTCGAGTCCACGAGATGGGACTCATCCCAGTTGTTGAAGTCGAGATCGTAGAAGAGGTTCGCCTCCGTGCCCTGTAGTCGCAGCTGATAGACCCCCGGCGAGGCCCAGCCGGTGCCCAGATACCCGAGAGGGCCAGACTCGAACTCGAGGATCGACATGATCGCGTCCGGCACCTCCGACTTGGTGTACAGCTTTCGCGCATGGCTCGACACTGAAGCGACCGGGCCGAGGAGATATTGGAGATTGTCGGCGTGGTGGACACCCAGCTGGATCATCGCCCCGCCCGGGCTCTTGTCGGCGAACCAACGCCAGGTGTCGGTGGTCAGCTCCAGACCGCGCTCGTTCGAGAAGTTGGCCTCAGCCAGCGACACCTGGCCGATCTTGCCGGTCTCTATCCACTGCTTCATGGCCCGATGCCCCCCGAGCCGCCGGGCGCTGTGACCGACTGCGAATGCTTTGCCGGATGTGGCCGCCGCTCTGGCAATCTCACCGGCGTCCTCCATGGTGTGGGCTATCGGCTTGTCGGTGTAGACGGCCTTGCCGGCGTCGAGACTCTCGAGGATGACGCTCTTGTGCGTGTCATTCGGGGTGGTGACCAGCACTCCCTCGATCTCCGGGTCGGAGAGCAGCTCGTCGAGGGAGGATGCCGCCCGGGGAACCCCGAACTCCTCCTGGAAGGCGGTGCGACTCTCGGGTGAGCGTGAGAAGCAGCTCGCCAGCTCGATCACCGTGCCTCGTTGTGCCCCTCTGGCCAGCACCCTGGCCCAGCGGCCCAGCCCTATAGAGGCGAGTTTGACCCGCTCACTCATCGGTCCCCTCCTCGTCGGTCTCGAGGAGAAGGTCGAGCTCCTCGATGTTGTTGGCGAAATCATCGTGGGGGAAGAAGCACACGAGGGACATCCGCTCGTCCGGATCGGCCATGGTTGCGTGTGGCGTCCCTGCGGGAATGCGGTACCAGGACCCCGGGCCCACGGGGTGCACCACACCGTCCAGCCAGACCCGGCCGCGCCCCGCCACCACGTACACGATCTCCTCGCTCTGCGGGTGGAGATGTGGTGACCTCGATGGCACGTGCTCGATGACAACCTGGCGCACCGTCGAAGCACCCTGGCCCGCCACCCTGAACGGGTCGGCGGTGGACCTCCCGGGAAAGTCGCGAAAATCGAGCTCGTCCGGACCGACGACGGTCACGACCCATGTCTCCGCAGCTTCAGGATGGACTCCACCATGGTGGCGATCTCGTCAGCCACGGTGGCGGCGAACTGCCCGGCGCGCTCTTCGTCCGCCCAGGCCGGGTTCCCGTACCAGCCGTCATCAGCGATCTCGGTCACGTCTGTGATGTAGCCGTACACCTCCCGGGAGCGACGCATGGCGTCCAATTCCTCGGCGCCCTCCGGCCGGGTCGGCTCCGTCACCCGACCCGAATGGAACAGATCCGGATCGTGGGCGAGCACCGCCAGGGTCTCGATCCCGCCACCATGGGTGAGCTCTCCCCCTGCGGGCGAGTAGATGCGCTGTGCCGTGTAACAGGCGTGCGCCGTGACGAACAGGACATCCTCGCGGTCCTGGACGTCGGTGGCCACGGCATCGAGCGAGGCGATGTTTCCCTCGTGCCAGTTGACGAAGACGAAGATCCTGGCCCCCATCGCCACCATCTCCTGGCACAGGTTGGCCAGGTACGCCTCGAAGACATCCCTCCGCAGCGAGATCGTGCCGGGATGCCCGGCATGGATCGGGGTGACGCCGTATGGGCCGGCGGGCACGACGATGGCATCGAGGCGTTCGGCGAGCTCTTCGGCGACGAGCTCGGCGGCCATGGTGTCGGTGCCACAGGGCAGGTGCGGCCCATGCTGCTCGACGCTCCCGAACGGCATCACCACCATGCCCTTGCGACTGATCAACTCGGCCACGTCCGGTGAAGCGAGGTCGTAGATCGATCTGCCCGACATGCTCAATCGATCTCCGCTGCCGCCGGACTCACCACAGCGTGCACCGGCGGCTCCGAGTCGAGTATCCGGCGAGCTTCCGCCGCGGCCTGGCGTCGGAGAGCGAGCTCGCTCTCCTCGGTGTACCAGGACATATGCGGCGTCAGTATCACCCGTTCCCCGACAGGCTCGAAGACAGACACATCGGGTGGCTCGTGCTCGAACACGTCCAATGCGGCAAAGCCAGGCCGGTTGTCCCCGAGTGCCGAGACCAGGGCTCCCGTGTCGATGAGCGATCCACGGGCGGTGTTCACGAGAACCGAGCCCTCCCTCATGGACCGCAGCTCGGCCGCGCCGAGCAGGTACCCATGAGCCGGAGGCGGGGAATGAAGTGTGACCACGTCGGAGCCGGCGAGCAGCTCGTCCACGCCTGCGAGACGACCCGGGGCGCCGCCGAGCGCCGTGGTCACGTCTGATGCCTCGACCGCGGGGTCAGAGACGAGAACGGCCTCGAAACCGAGGCCGGCGAGAAGCACGGCGACCCGTCGCCCGATTCTTCCGAATCCGATGACACCCGCCGTCAGACTCGACGGAAGGCGGAGTGGCCGGAGGTCGGCGACGCCCCAGGACCCCTCCCTCAGTTTCCGGTCGGCGGTGGTCAGACGGCGAAGCGACGCCAGAACCAAAGTGGTGGCATGAAGGGCGACGGCGTCCATGCCGTAGTCGGGCACATTGACCACCCACATCCCCAACGACCGCGCCCTCTCCAGGTCGACCCCGTCTACCCCCACCCCGAGACGGACGATGGCCCGGCTATCCAGCTTCTCCAGCGTCCCGGCATCGAATCGCGGTGCGGCCCCAGCCAGGATCACATCGGCGCCGGCGGCGACAGCGATGACGTCTTCTGCCGTCTGCCCCGGGCCGGAGACCAGCTCGACGTCACCGAGCACTCCACGTTCGACGTCGAAATCGCCGAACCGCGTTCCGAGAATCGCCACCTTGGGCCGACGTGAATCCACCGGCCGGGGAGTATAGGGTCGGTCGCGCAATCGATTGTCTCTGCTCCAATGTCTCGGACGGCTATAAAGGGCGGGCGTGGACGACATCCCCCATTTCGAGCCGCTGTCCCATCTTCGTCTGGAGGACCATCGGCTGGTCACAGGCTCGGGACGCTATGTCGCCGACCTGGCGCCCCCGGAGACGGTGCATCTCGCCTTCGTTCGCAGCACCGAGGCCCACGCCCGCATCACCGGCATCGACACGCATTCGGTCGACTCTCCCCGACGTGCTCGGGGTGTTCACCGCAGCCGACCTCGACCTGGCGGACATCCCGGGTGACAGCACGGCCGTCCCCGCGCCCGACTTCCCCCGTCCCCACCTCGCGTCGGAGAAGGTGCGATATGTAGGAGAACCATTGGCGGTGGTCGCCGCCACCACAGCGGCCGCGGCAGCCGACGCTGCCGACTTGATATGGGTCGACTACGAGATCCTCCCTGCGGTCGTCGATCCCGCGGCGAGTCTCGAGGACGAGGTGATTCTGCACGAAGGTGCAGGGACCAATGTGGTGAGTCGTTCGGAGCTGGCTGCAGGTGAGCCGAAGAGAGAGCTACGAGGTGGTAGCCGAGATCGAGGTGACCAATCAGCGGCTGGCGCCGAACTCGATCGAACCGCTCGTCATCCTCGCCGTGCCCGAAGACGAGGGCCGCCTCACGGTGTATGTGAGCCATCAACGACCACACGGTGTGAAGGCCCGTCTCTGCCAGCTGCTCCCGTATGACCCGGACAAGCTGCGAGTCGTCGTCCCCGACGTCGGTGGAGCCTTCGGGATGAAAGGAATGACCTATCCCGAGCACACGGTGACAGCAGCCGTGGCCCTACGACTCGAACGGCCGGTCATCTGGGTCGAGCGACGTCGCGAGCATCTGAGCGGCGGAACCCACGGGCGGGGCTCGGTGCACAAGGTCCGGCTCTTGGGGACATCGGCCGGCCGTGTCCAACGAGCGGAGATCGACGTCCTCGCCGACGTCGGCGCCTACCCGCACAACGGGGCCACGATCCCCGTGTTCTCGCGGTTGGTCGCCTTTGGCCTGTACGACATCGAGAGTGCAGCGCTGAAAACCACCTCCGTGGTCACCAATACGGCTCCCACGGGCTCGTATCGCGGTGCGGGGCGTCCCGAAGCCGCCTATGCCATCGAGAGGGCGATCGACGCCTTCGCCCATGCCGCCGGTCTCGACCCGGTCGAGGTCCGCCTGTCCAACTTCATACCGTCCGAATCGCTCCCCTACCGCACCGCCACCGGCGCCCTCTATGACTCGGGTGACTATGCGGCGGCGTTGCGCCGCGCCGTCGAACTCGTCGGGTTGGACGATCTCCGGGAAGAACAGAAGGCGCGCCTGGCAGAAGGGCGCGACCCGATCGGCATCGGGTTCGGTGCTTTCGTCGAGCGGGCCGGCGGAGCAGTCGACGCCGGCGAGTACGGACGGGTCGAGGTCGATAGAGAAGGAAGGGTCACGGTCCGGACCGGCTCGGCCTCCTCCGGTCAGGGCCACGAGACGGCGTGGGCACAGGTGGCGGCGGCGGCGTTGGGCCTCGACCCGGACGCCGTCACGTACATCGCCGGTGACACCGACCAGGTGGCCCGGGGCGCCGGGACGTTCGCCAGCAGATCGGCTCAGATAGGAGCGGCGGCCATCTGGCGCACGGCTCAGGTAGTGCGACAACGGGCCATCGATCTGACGGCCGAGCTCCTCGAGGCGTCGCCGGCCGACGTGGTGCTCGCCGATGGCACGTTTTCCATCGCCGGCGTGCCCGGCACCGAGATGGGGTGGGCCGAGGTCGCGGCCGCGGCACATGACCGCGGGATCGACCTGAGCGAAGAGGAGTGGTTCGTGCCCGGCGCTCAGACATTCCCGTACGGGGTCCATGTCGCCGTCGTGGAGGTCGCCCTGGAGACCGGCGAGGTGCGGCTCGATCGCCTCGTCACTGTCGACGACTGCGGGAACGTGCTCAATCCGATGATCGTGGAAGGCCAGCTCCACGGCTCTCTCATGCAGGGGGTGGGCCAGGCTTTGTACGAGGGAGTCCAATACTCGGATGAGGGCCAGCTTCTCACCTCGACTCTCATGGACTACGCCTTGCCTCGGGCCGGCGACGCGCCGCCGATCACAGCCGAGCGGCTGGTCCATCCGGCGCCATCGAACCCCCTTGGCGTCAAGGGCACCGGGGAGGCAGGTTGCATCGGGGCACCTCCTGCGATCGTCAATGCCGTGCTCGACGCACTCGCTCCGTATGGCGTCACCGATCTTCAGATGCCGCTGCGACCGGCAACGGTGTGGGCCGCCCTCGCGGCATCTACTGTCCTGCCATAACGTTTGTGCAAAGTCGAAAGGGTGATCATGGCAATCGATCCAGAGCAGGTGGCCATCGTCGAGGAAGTACCGGGCTCGGACATCCCGGTCGAGCTCAGGTATCTCGAGACCTGGGACGGGCTCTACGCCCCCATCGGACTGCGACTCCCCCCGGGACCTGGGCCCCATCCCCTCGTGCTACTCGCCTCCGGCAATGGAGGAGGGGGCATGGCCTGGATCAGGGACGCCGTCGCCAACCGGGGCTACATCATGGACCGATTGCTGGAGCAGGGCTACGCATGCGCCTGGATCCGTTACCGCACCGAGGTGGAGCTCGGCTACGAGAACGGTGGTCATCTCGTCCGGGACACACGGCAGGGCCGCGACATGTTCAACCGATCCCCCCTCGAGTACGAGGACGAGATCGCCATCGTCGAGCAGCTCAAGCAAGACCCGCGTATCGACCCTGACCGAGTGGGGCTCATCGGGATGAGTCATGGTGGGGAGATGGTCCTCAAGATCGCATCTGAGTATCAGGGGCTCGCGGCAGCCGTCGCCTCCGAGCCCGCCTCGCATGAGTTCCTCGCCTTGAGCCCGGACAACACGGCGTTTGTCGACCCGGAAACCGGTCTTCGCAACATCGAGGAGATGCAGATGGTCGAGACCGAGAAGGTGCGATCACGTATCGACATGGCGAAGGCGACGGAGCGGATCGCCACGATCGACACGCCGATCCTCGTCATGGGCCGGGAAGATGATCACCTCCAGGGGATCTTCCGCACCAGCTACGACCTTCTGGCGGAGGCAGGCAAGCCTGTCGAGTGGGTCAGCTGGGACCACGATCTGCACGGATACGTCTATCCGCAGCGCGGGCCTGACGGCGATTATGAGGTCAACGAGGTCCAGGAGGAAGCGATCGCCGGTGTCCTCTCCTACCTCGGCCGGCACCTACAGGCGTAGGCCGCCGGTCAGCTCAAACCGTCCGAGACGTCCTTGTCCTCGGGCTCGAGGGTGACGTTGGTGCCTTCGGCCTGCCGGGACAACATGGACGCGAAGTCCTGGCCGCCGAAGCCACGCCCCACTCCATCCATGACGATCTGGTGCACCAAGGCGGCCGTCGGAAGAGGCACATCGAGTAGTCGACCGGCCTCGAGACCGAGCTCGAAGTCCTTGCGAAGCAACTCCCAGGTGAACGTCGGCGTGTAGTCGAGATTCACGAAAGCCGGTGTCTTGTAGCGGGTGAACGTGGAGCCCATCACGCTGTCGTTGAGGAAGTCGAGGAAGTCGGCACGGGATACCCCCGCCGCCTCGGCCAGGACAGTGATCTCTGCCATCGACTGCGTCACGACACCGAGCATGAGGTTATGGCAGATCTTGACCAGGCGGGCTTCGTCTCCCTCTCCGACGTAGGTGACCTTGCGCCCGAACAGCTCGAGGTACGGGAGCGCGGTCTCGAACGCCTGCATCGGGCCGGACACCACGGAGGTGAGTCGTCCGGCCTTGACGACTTTTGGATTGCCGGAAACCGGTGCCGCCAGCACCGCAGTGCCCAGCTCTCCGGCCCGTTCGGTGAGCGTCTCGGAGGTAGGCCCGTCGATCGTGGTCGAATCGACGATTATCTGCGGGCGACTGTTCGGCTGTGAGAGGACTCCCTCGTCACCGATCGTCACCTCGAGCACATCCTCAGGCCCCGCCACCATGGTGAATACGATGTCACGCTCGGCGAGCTCGGCGGGCGAGTCGACGATCTTTGCCCCCTTGTCGGCCAATGGCTCGGCCTTGGCCCGGGTTCGGTTGTAGACCCACAGGTCCACGTTGGAGTCGAGAAGACGTGCGACCAGGGCGCCACCCATCCGACCGGTGCCGATCCAGCCCACCCGGTGCGGATATTTGTCGTCAGCCATCGTCGGTGCACTCCTCTCGCCTCTGCGCGCTGCCAGAACGAAGGTCCGACCTCGCCTCACGCAATCGTTTGTATTATTGGCACTTTGGGGCTGCCGCGCAAACAAGACAGTGGCCGGGTCGAGGTCGAGCTAATATCAGGGTTGACTTATATAAGTCAGTGCTGCAATAATCGCTCGATGCACGCCTTCGACATTCTCGGCGATCCGGTGCGACGCCGAATCTTGGAGATGCTGGCCGAAGGCGAGCACACAGCGGGCGGGATCACCTCGGTCATCCAGAACGAGTTCGGCATCTCTCAGCCGGCAGTGTCACAACATCTGCGTGTGCTCCGGGATGGGGGCTTCGCCTTCGTCCGGGCCGACGGCACCCGGCGTCTCTACACGGTCAGCTCCACAGCGTTGCAGGAGGTCGACATGTGGCTGAGGCGTTTCCGGCATCTGTGGGACCAGCCCCTCGATGCCCTGGAGACCGAGCTGGCACGAGGCATGCGAGAGCGCCGTGCCAGGGCAGGCAACACCCGAGGTTCGACGGTCAACGAAGGGCCACCGGAGAGAGAGGAAGAAACATGATCGACATAGCGAGCGAGATCGACGCCATCGGCCGCGAGGTGAGCAGGAGACAAGGTCCCGACGGCGAGGAGGTAGCGGTCCTGATCCGACGGAAGCTATGACGCCCCGAACATGGAGGTTTGGGACGCCCTCACCGACCCGGAGCGCATCGAGCGCTGGTTCTACCCTGTCAGCGGCGATCTCCAGCTTGGCGGGACCTTTCAGCTCGAAGGCAACGCAGGCGGTGAGATCAAGAGCTGCGAGCCGCCGCGCCTGCTCAAGGTCACCTTTGGTGGCCCGACCAGCCTGGTCGAGCTCCGCCTCTCTCCTGACGGGGAGGATCGCACGGTGCTCGAGCTCGAGCACACCGTTCCCATCGACTGGCGATGAACGGTGCAGGATCGCTCTACGTCGGGCCGGGCTGGGATGGTGCCTTCGTGGCACTCGACCTCTACCTCAATGGTGTCGTAGCCGACGACCCTGTCGCCGCGGCCAGCTCGCCCGAGGCACTGGAGCTCTCCAGAGCAGTCCGTGCACGCGTGGATCACGGCGGTGGAAGCCTCGGGCACCGCCACCGCTGACGAGATCGCGGCAGCTGCCGAGATGTCGTTTGCCACCTTCGCACCCGAGTCTGACTGAGGCCTTGCCGAGTCAGCGATGTGACGGCGGTGCAGGTTCAGCGGCGGGATGTTGAGTCGGCGCGGTTGCTGCTGTCCCGCAGCAGTGCGGAACAACCACGCCGACACGGCGAAGAGGCGAAGCGAACATCCCCGTCAGACCCAAGATCTCGAACACAGAGCTGTATTCCGCTTGGTGCTTGCCGAGCATGAGCGCGATCACACCGACCAGCGCAGTCGCGCCGGCGGTGACGAGCATCGCCCGCGCCATCCCGTCCGGTTCGAGGCGCGCCACGATGGAGCCACCGATGCCGATGGCGAGCACCCCGAAGAACATCAGGTCTGCAGGATCCCCCTCGACGCCGACGACGCCGAGGGCTCCCATCCCCCACACGAGGAAGATTGCCGCCCCAATGGCCACAGCCACGGCGGATCGGTAGGCAGTCGTGCTTTTCATGATCGTCCTTTCTCTAGCGAGACTGTGGCGACGGAGCGATGGCTACTCGGAGTTCGATCAAAGTCGCTGCCCGGATGCCACCAGCAACCATGAGATGCCTCGCCACAACTCGCCCATAGCGTCCATGGCGACCACCTTGAGGCCTTGCCGCCTTGCGAGGGCTGTCCGACCGTGGTCGGTTATCGTGTAATAGTTGCGGCGGCGTCCTTCCGGCAGCGTTCGCCACTCCGTCGTCAGGTACCCCAGCCGCCTGAGCCGGTGGAAGAGCGGATAGACCATGGCGTCGGTCCAGGCGAACTCGCCCTCGGACGATTCACGCACACGTTTGAGGATCTCGTACCCGTAGCTCTCGCCTTCGGACAGCACCGTCAATACGACCGGCGCCGCCGGGGCCGCGGTCAACTCCTCGTCCATCGGCTCAACACCTCAGCTTCGTCGATCACGATACATAGCAGTTCTAGGTACATAGAACCACATGGTAACCAGCACGTCAAGATGTGATGGCCCGGGTCAGCTGAACGAGAAGAGCGGAGGCAGAACGACGACGACAGCAGCGGCCCAGACGCCAAAGACGGGCAAATACGTGGTCTGCCAGCGCTCGAGCCGGTTGAACGTGCCGTGTCCGGTGAGGAACCTGGCGGACAGCCAAGCGGTGCCTGCCAGGCTCACGAAGAGCAGGACGTTGAGGCCGAGTGCAGCTGTTCGGTTCGGGGTGAACCCGAGTTCGCCAATGCGGGCGACCATCGCGCCGAGCACTATCACGTCCAGCACGAGGGCGCTCACGACCGCGACCAGTTGGATCCGGTCCATCCAGCCCGGCCGCTGCTGACGGGTCCCGGGCAGAGATCCCGTACAGGACGAGCCCGAGGACCACCACCATCAGGGCGTCGAAACACACCGAGAAGCTCGCGATCGAAGGCGTCGCCCAGCCCGGTCACCGCGTAGACGACCGATGGCGGCGACCAGCATCAGCGCGAACAGTGGTGTGAACACGCATGGTGAGCACGGGTGCCATGTTCTCGATGACCCGTTGCTTCGACTCGACGAGCCATGCCGCCACGATGACTGCCCCTGCACTCCCCGAGGGCAGAACCCAGTCGACGACTCTGCTCGGAGTCGACGCCGGTCGGTTCGAGGATGGCACGGGTCAGGCCCAAGAGCACGCCGCCACCGAGCGCGATCAGCACGTAGTAGATGAACCACTCGCCGGTGAAGCGGACGAAGTCCATGCGCCGCTCGTGCGATCGCAGGACACCGCTCATGTAGGGATAGGCGACGACGAACCACAAGCACGACCGGCAAATGCGTCGCGACCAGCACCTCGGTCGATCCGCCCTCGACGAATGGGTAGACGTTGATCACGACAGCGGCGATCACGAATGGAGCAGCCGTGACCAGGACCTGATTCGCAGGAGAGTCGCCTCCGAGCGGCGAAGTAGCCGGCCAGGAAGGGCAGCACGAAAAGGCTGGCGTTCCGGACCAGCCACGATGACTGCTCGGTCGGGAACCCCGCCGCCAGAAGTGCGATCTGGAACGTGACGGCCGCCGCAACGGCGAACACACAGTGCCTCCAGCCAGCCCGGCTGTCGGACGGTTCGCTCGCCCCGTCGGAGCAGACGAGCTGTCTCCAGAGCCGCCCGCTGTGCTCGCGGGCGAACTCCCGGGACAACTCGTCGACTGCTTCCAATCCGCTTCACCGCGACGAGGAACGCCTCGTCGGCAGTGAGACCGGCCTCCGTCAGATCAGCGATCTGATCGCGCAGATGGTCCTCCAACTCCTCCACGTCACGGCCATCGACCGCCGGGCTCTGTTCGACGAAGGCACGCCACTCCTCGATCTCCAGCTCCAGCTGGTCCATGCTCACGCCCTCCCGAAGGCCAAGGGCAGCAGATCGCCGCCGCCCCAGGCGTCACCCAGGGCTTTCGCCACGGTCACCCACTGCCGCTTGTGCTCCGCGAGCGCCGCATGCCCCTCATCGGTGATCGCGTAATACCTCCGGCGCCGCTCCTCGGACGGGATCCGCCACTCCCTGGTCACATACCCCAGCCGGTGCAGACGATGCAGCAGCGGGTAGAGCATGCCATCGGTCCACTCGAGCTCACCGTCCGAAATCTCCCGGACGCGCTTCAGGATGGCGTACCCGTAACTCTCGCTCTCGGCCAGGATCGCCAACACCAGCGGCGTCGCCGATGCCGCCACCAGGTCCTTGTCGATGTTCATACCGCTCTCCTACACGCCGGTCATATACATAGAAGCACAAGGTGCATGGATACATCAAGGTGTGCGAGGTTGGTCACCGCAATTTCATCCGCGTACGGTCCCGCCGCATGAACCCGATGCAACTGCCGTCAGAGCCTGAGATCCTCACGACAACGGTGGGCTCGTACCCACCCATCAACTGGCTGCTCGCCTCACCCTCCGAGCAAGCGCTGATAGACGCCACTTCCGCCGTGATCCACACACAGAAGCGCGCCGGGATCGACCTGCCGACAGATGGGGAGCTCTACAGGTTCGACCCCAACCATGCCGAGACGAACGGCATGATCGACTACTTCGTTTCCCGCATGGGCGGCGTTCGGACCGAGATCGGGAGGAGCGACAGCGCAGCCTTTCAGGCGAAGTCGGAGACGGGCTTCAGACGCAAGCCCGCCGGCGTGGTCGAGGATGAGATCTCCGAAGGCACTCTCGACCTGCCAAGTGCCTGCCTGAGGTCGGCGTCGGTTGCGGATGGGCCACTCAAGTTCACCCTCACCAGCCCGTTCATGCTGGCGCGCATGCTCCTCGACAATCACTACAACGACGTCGAGGAGCTGACCATGGCGATCGCAGACTGCCTTGCACGTCAGGTGCCTGACCTCCCTACCGTTTGCGTCCAGGTCGATGAGGCGAACGTGCCCGGAAGCCCGGAGTACGCGCCAATCGCCCTGGCCGGCATCAATCGGATCCTCGACGCGATCGAAGTCGAGAGCGCCGTGCACCTCTGCTTCGGCAACTACGGCGGCCAGACGGTCCAGACAGGTGAATGGAAGTCTCTCATCGAATTCCTCAACGGGCTCCGCGCCGATCACCTGGTTCTCGAGCTGGCCCACCGCCCGGACTCGGACCTCGATGCTCTCCAGGAGGTCGGCGACCACGTCGCCATCGGCGTTGGTGTGATCGACATCAAGGTGAACCACGTCGAGACGGCAGACGAGGTTGCCGCCCGAATCGAGAAGGCCGTCAAGGCGTTCGGCCCGGATCGCGTGCGGTGGGTGCATCCGGACTGTGGGTTCTGGATGCTCCATCGCTCGGTGGCCGACCGGAAGATCAGCGCCCTCGTGGCCGGACGCGACCGTTTCCTGGGGCGTTGACCCGCTTCGATCACCGCCATAATCACCTCCGCTTCAGGTACTGAGAGGAGAGCCGAGAGTTGACCAGAGGACAATGGGTTTGATGTGGTGATCGTTGGTGGCGGGCCGGCCGGAGCCGTGCTCGCCAATCGGCTGACGGCGGACGCCAATCGATCGGTGCTCCTGATCGAGGCCGGACCCGACTACGGCTCCAATCTCGCCGACTGGCCCGCTGAGCTCCTCTTCCCTCAACAGCAGCCACTCGACATCGCACTCATGGGGGCATCCACGACGCCGGGAACGGGAACTTCCTCCCCCGCGCCCGGGTCCTCGGCGGGTCGTCGGCGGTGAACGCCTGCTATTGGATCCGTGGCTCCGCCTCCGACTACGACGAATGGGCGGCTTTAGGGAACGCCGGCTGGGGGTTCAACGATCTGCTGCCGTTCTTCCGACGTGCCGAATCCGACCCATTGGGCGGGCCCACTGCACGGAGACGACGGCCCGGTGCAGGTCTGGCGAGTCGAAAACTGGTCGGCCGCAGACCTCGCCTTCATCGAGGCCGCCGAGGCTCTTGGCCTGGCCAAGGTCGACGACATCAATGGTGACCGGGTGCAGATCCCATCAGTGGGGCCGGTGCCCAAGAACATCGCCAACGGCAACCGATTCAATGCCGCATTCAGTTATCTAGGCCGGTCCGCGATCGGCCAAACCTCACCATCAGGCCGGACACGTCTGGTCGACCGAGTGCGTTTCGACGGGGAGCGGGCAAACGGGGCAGTCACCAGCCAAGGCGACGAGATCGACGCCGGTCTCGTGGTCCTGGCGGCGGGCGCATACTTCACACCGGGCATCTTGAACCGCTCGGGCTACGGCAACGAGGATGATCTCAGATCATTGGGCATTACGGTCCGCCAGCATCTCCCGGGTATAGGCCAGAACCTGCTCGATCACCCGTTTGCCATCGACGTCGCCACGGCGATCCTTGTCCCGGAAGCGGAGTACTACGAAAAAGTCCAAGGGCAGGCGATGGCAAGAAGTCGCTCCGACGATTCCGATAGAGAGATCGACTGCCACCTCTACCAGGGGCAGCACTTCGACACCGACCTGGGACGCTGGGTCTTCGGTCTGGCTGTCTCGATGGTGAATTCCCGCTCGACCGGGACGGTCTCGCTCTCATCCTCTGATCCCTCGCAATTGCCGCGCGTCGAACACCGCCATTACTCGGAGGAAGCAGACCTCCGGAGGATTTGCGACGGGATCGAGCTGGCGATGGAGATCATTTCGTCGTCGGCACTAGCCGGCGTCGTCGAGGGTGAAGGGCAAGATCAATGGACCTGGGACAGCCGGAAGGCATTCGAGGGCCTGGTTCGGGAGCAAACCCAGACCACCAACCATTGCTCGGGGACCGCAAAGATGGGCCCGGACTCCGACCCGCTCGCCGTGACCGATCAGAGCGGGCGTGTCTACGGGGCGGAGAACCTGGTGGTGGCGGACAGCTCACTCTTTCCGACGTGCCCGCGGGGGAACATCCACTTCCCCGTGGTGGCGGTGGCGGAGAAGATCGCCGCCGGTCTCTTGTGACCGGGGCGAGCTAACCGTCTCGATCCAGCGACCACCTCTCGGTGGTTGGCAAGAGCACGTCGCCGTACCCGTGGCAGCGGGCCTCGCTCAGTTGGAACTCGAACAGGACGTAGCGGTCGGGCGGCCCGTAGCCCGCGGTGTCAGCCACAAGGGCCCACAATTGGGGATCGTCCTCGGCGAGTCCAATACCACTGGCCCAGAACTCGCCACCTGTGCCCGCATTGTCCGGGACACCGTTGTGCAATGCGAACCATCCCCGCTCCAGGAGGTCTCGCCGTTTGGGTGACGTCGGTTCCATGAATAGGAACAAGCCGTCGGCAGCGAAGATCGGCGTCACCGGGTGGACTCGAGGCGCCCCCGACCGACGAATCGTCGCCAGATATGCCGGTGCTGCGGTCAGTCGCTCCGCTCCGAACCGCGCGAGGTCGGGCTCACGTTTGGCGAACTCACCCCAGCTGATCACCCGAGGCGACTCCGTGTCCGACATGTCGCGATCCCTGGCAGGCGATCCGGTTCTAGCCCTGCTCGATACGGATCATGTTGCCCGCCGGATCCCGCAACGCGGCGTCGCGGACACCCCAGAACTGGTCGGCCGGCTCTGACAGGACCTCGACGCCTGGCGCCGATGCCGTCTTGTCGAACGTGGTGTCGAGATCATCCGTGCGGAAGAACGGGCCAGGCATCTCACCCTTGGCGAGCAGGGCGGCGAGGGTGTCTCCATCCTCCTGAGACCGGCCGGCGTGGGGCTGCGACAACACGATCTTGATCTCGGGCTGGCTCTCGGTGGCAAGGGTGATCCAGCGGAAACCCTCGTTCTCGACCTCGTCCTGCACCGTGAGCCCCAGGGTGTCTCGGTAGAAGCCGAGGGCGGCGTCAGGGTCGTCGACGTAGATGTGCACAGTGCTCAGTGAAACGCTCATGGCACGAACCCTACGAGGGTGTGGCGACGGTTGCTTCTCCAAAACTGCTCGCTTCCGTCTCCGGGCGCCGGTCCTTGCGTGGCCGGCTGGCCACCATCGTCTGGCAGGAAGGAACGCCCACCAACTCGCCATGATCGCGGGCGCGGTACGCACTCGGCGCCTCGCCGACGAGCTCGGTGAACTTGGAAGAGAAGGAGCCGAGGCTCGTACAGCCGACCGCCATGCAGACCTCGGTGACCGATAGGTCGCCGATACGCAGGAGCCATTTAGCCCGTTCGATCCGCCGGGTCATCAGGTATGAGTACGGCGTCTCGGAGTAAGCCTCGCGAAAACGCCGGCTGAAATGCGCCGGCGACATCGCTGCCGTGCGGGCGAGCGCCGGGACGTCGAGTGGCTCTGCGTACTCGCGGTCCATCTGGTCCCGGGCCTGACGCAAGAGACGCAGCTCGTCCAGGTCGAGGCTCACACGCCCAGCCTAGATATCACAACTGTCATGTCAGCTTGGTCCGGCGGCCTCGTCCTATGTCGATCCCACATACTCGGCGAGATGCTGTCCGGTGAGGGTCGAATGTGCTGCCACCAGGTCGGCCGGGGTTCCTTCGAAAACGATCCGGCCACCGTCATGTCCGGCTCCGGGGCCGAGGTCGATGATCCAGTCGGCGTGGGCCATCACCGCCTGGTTGTGCTCGATCACGATGACCGACTTCCCCGCATCGACGAGCTGGTCGAGAAGACCCAGCAGATGCTCGACATCGGCGAGATGCAGCCCGCTGGTCGGCTCATCGAGGACGTAGATCCCGCCCTTCTCCGCCATGTGAATGGCCAGCTTCAACCGCTGGCGCTCGCCACCCGACAGTGTCGTCAACGGCTGACCGATGCTCAGATAGCCGAGCCCCACGGCCGACATCCGTTCCAGGATGGCGTGGGCGGCTGGCACCCTGGACTCACCTTCGGAGAAGAAGTCCTCCGCGTCCGTGACGGACATCTCGAACACCTGACTGATGTCCTTGCCGCCCAATTCGTACTCGAGAACTGCAGCTTCGAACCGCTTGCCATCACATACCTCGCAGGTGGTGGCGACCGTGTCCATGAAACCCAGCTCGGTGTAGATGACTCCGGCGCCGTTGCAGTTCTGGCAGGCACCGTCGGAGTTGGGGCTGAACAGCCCCGGCTTCACATCGTTGGCCTTGGCGAACGCCTTCCGAATCGAGTCGAGCATCCCGGTGTAGGTGGCCGGGTTGCTGCGCCGCGACCCTCGAATCTCGGTCTGGTCGACCAAGACAACACCCTGCTTCATCCTGTATGGAGCCTTGGACGAGCGAGCTCTTGCCCGACCCGGCGACACCGGTGACGACAACGAGCACCCCAAGCGGGATGTCGACGTCGACGTCTTGGAGATTGTTCCGATCTGCCTTTCGAATCTCGAGGCTCTCGGTCGCGGCTCGGAACTCTGACTTGACGGCTGACCGGTCGTCGAGGTGCTTGCCGGTCAACGTGTCGCTGCTACGCAACTCCTCGACGGAGCCCTCGAACACCACTTCGCCGCCAGCCGTCCCTGCACCCGGGCCCAGGTCGACGACGTGATCGGCGATCTCGATGGTCTCCGGCTCGTGCTCCACAACCAGCACCGTGTTGCCCTTGTCGCGCAGCTGGACCAGCAAATCGTTCATGCGTTGCACGTCATGCGGATGCAGGCCGATCGTGGGCTCGTCGAAGACGTAGGTGACGTCGGTGAGCGGAGATCCGAGGTGGCGGATCATCTTGGTGCGCTGTGCCTCACCGCCCGACAGCGTCCCCGACGGCCGGTCCAGGGAGAGGTAGCCGAGGCCGATCTCGACGAAGGAATCGAGCGTCTCCTGCACTGCGTCGAGCAACGGCTTCGCCGATGGCTCGTCGAGCTCCCGAACCCACTCGGTGAGATCGCTGATCTGCATCGCGCAGAGGTCGGCAATGCTCTTGCCGGCGATCTTCGACGATCGGGCTGCCTCATTGAGCCTGGTGCCTTCGCAGTCAGGACACGCCGTGAACGCCACCGCCCGCTCCACGAACTCCCGGATGTGCGGCTGCATGGCGTCGACATCTTTGGACAGGAACGACTTCTGTATCTGTGGGACCAGTCCCTCGTACGTCAGGTTGATTTCGTTGATCCGGACCTTGGTCGGCTCCTTGTAGAGAAAGTCGTCGAGCTCCTTCTTGGTGTACTTGCTGATCGGCTTGTCAGGATCGAGGAATCCGGACTCGGTGAAATACCGCACGGACCATCCGCCCGCCTTGTAGCCGGGCACGCTGATCGCGCCCTCGGCGAGTGACTTGTCCTCGTCGTACAGCTGGGTGAGGTCGATGTCGCTGACCGAGCCCATTCCCTCACACCGCGGGCACATGCCGCCGTGGTAGACGACGTTGCGCACCGTGATGCGCTCCCCCTTGCCCTTGTCGACGGTCATCGCCCCGCTCGCCTTGCGGGTCGGGATGTTGAACGAAAACGCGGGCGGGGGCCCGATGTACGGATCACCGAGGCGGCTGAACAGAAGGCGGAGCATTGCGTTGGCGTCGGTGACGGTGCCAACTGTGGAGCGGACATTGGCGCCCATACGATGCTGGTCGACGATGATTGCTGTCGTCAGGCCGTCGAGGACGTCGACCTCCGGCCGTGCCAGAGTCGGCATCAGGCCCTGCACGAAAGCGCTGTAGGTCTCATTGATCAGCCGCTGTGATTCGGCGGCGATCGTGTCGAAGACCAGTGAGCTCTTCCCCGATCCGGAGACCCCCGTGAACACCGTGAGCCGGCGCTTTGGGATCTCGATACTGACGTCCTTGAGGTTGTTCTCCCTGGCCCCGGTCACCCGGATCAAGTCGTGGCTGTCGGCGTCATGCATGCGATTCACCCTAAATCAGTTCGTGACAAGTGAAATTCATGGCCGCAACCTAAGCAACCAGAGGCCCGATGGCTTCTCGGATCCTGCTCGGTTTCAACGCGTAGCGTGTGTGCCGCCTCCACCAATGTGAGTCACCCAATGAACAAGCCGCGAATCTTCCTCGGGTCGTCTGCCAAGCAGGCCAAACTGCTCAAGGCGATAGCACACGGGCTCGAGGACGTTGCCGAAGTGGAGCCCTGGACGACCACGTTCAAACCGGGGCGATCCACTCTCGACCGGCTCGTCGAGCTCACCCGGCAGGTCGATTTCGCCGCGTTCGTGTTCGCCCAGGACGACTGGACCACGACGGATGTTTCCCAGTCCGGTGAGGCGTCGCCACGTGACAACGTTGTGTTCGAGGCGGGTCTATTCGGCGGCGCGCTCGGCATCAGACGCACGTTCATCCTGCACGCACACGGGTCGAAGCTGCCAAGCGATCTGCTCGGGTTGACCTCGATCCGCTACGACCCGTCGGCCAACCCATCGGAGGTTCGTGCGATCAATCAGAAGCTGCGCAAGGCAATCGAGACCGAGGGTCGACGGGGCTTGATCGAAGGACTGTGGTGGCAGCTCTCGCTCACCGTTCGCACCGAGGAGGAACCGTCGGCGGTGAGCCTCCTGCGCATTTCGCGGGACCGCGACGGTGCCCTGAGCGTGACCGGGAGGGCCTGGCAGGAGGACGGCACCCTGTCGGCCCGCTACTGGAGCGAGGCATCGAAGGAGCGCAGGGACCCTGCCGGCATCCTCTACTTCTGGAAGGGCGAGCGCCCTCGGCACCCGAATGCGCCGCAGCTCGAGGGCACCGGGGAGATCAGGGTCGAGACCGCCGACCATGCCACCGGCTATTTCACAACGCGGTCGGATCGCGACACCGGGCTGAATGCCCGGACATCCGGCGTTTACCTTCGAGCCGACCCCTCGGACTTCGAGGTGTTGGACGGCGGGACCGAGGAGGAGCGGGCCGAGCTGATCGCGCTGCGACTCCGGGAGTGGGAATCGGCCGCGGTGGCATTCTGACCAGCGCGGCTGTCGGGTTCTAAGCCGGATTGGCTGCGCCGAACCAGGTCTCGAGCGCCCGAGGTAGCTCCGGGTCCGTGACGTCTCCCGCCCAGGCGACATGCCCGTCCGGACGGATCAACACGGCCGAGGGCGCAGCAATCTCGCCGAGGACCGGCAGTTCCCATGCACCGGCGTGCTCGGCCTCGATCAACCGGACCCGATCCGCCCACGGAGCGATGTCGAAGCCGCTAGGCCCACCGACGTCGAGGAGCACGGGCCGGGCATCGTTCATCAGGGCGAACACCCGCGAGGGACCTTCGGCGGTGTGCAAGTCGAGATCGGGCATGCGCCACCCGAGCAGCTGGTGAGCATCACCGAGGTCGTAGTGGATGTCGAGACCGGAGATCATCCCGACGATGCGCCGGCGCGGCTCGTCCATGCCGAGCATGTCGAGCACGGTCGCGCGGAGCGCCTGGCTGCGCTCATCGTGCGGACGAGTGCGACCTGCGCCATGGTGTTTTGCAACACCCGGGCACCGACCGGATGCCGTTCGGCGTGATAGGTGTCCAGGAGGCTCTCGGGTGAGGTTTTGTTGACGACCTGGCCCAGCTTCCATCCCAGGTTCACCGCATCCTGCACACCGGTGTTGAGGCCCTGACCGCCCTGCGGGCCATGGACGTGTGCGGCATCGCCTGCGAGCAGCACGCGTCCGTTCGCGGTAAGACGCCGCCTGCCGACTCATGTCGGTGAATCGGGAGATCCACGTGGGGCGGTGCACCCCGTAGTCCGTCCCGTAGGCGCCGATGAGCGCCTCGCTGAGGTCCTCCATTGTGGGCTCGCTGATGTGTTCGACCTCCTTCTCGAGCAGCACCACGCCGTACGGCCCTCCGCCCTCCTCCCGATTGACCGGGCCGATGCCACCACCCTCGGGCCGCATGCCGATCTCCGGCTCCTCATCCATCTCGACCTCGGCGATCATGAAGCTGGCCGACGCATCCCACCCAGCGAACTCGATGCCGGCCGTCTTGCGGACCAGGCTGCGTCCTCCGTCGCACCCGACCAGGTACTCGGCTCGGATGGTGGTGTCGTCGGACAACTCGACCTCGACGCCGGTCTCATCCTGGGCGAACCCCACCACCTCGCGCCCACGAAGGATTGGGACGCCGAGCTCCTCGACCCAGTCGGCCAGGATGGGCTCGATCCGGTTCTGCCAGAGCGCAAGGATGTAGTTGTGGCGGGTTGGGAAGTCGCTGATGTCCAGGAAGGTCCCGGCGTAGCCCACGAACGGATGCGTTTGGCCCTCCGAGAGGAAGCGCTCCGCCACGCCTCGCTGATCGAGTACCTCGATGGTGCGCGAGTGAAGACCGCCGGCTCGCTTGCCGTCGAGATCCTGACTGGTGCGTCGTTCGATCACGACGACATCGACCCCGGCCAAATTCAGCTCAGCCGCCAACATCAGCCCGGTCGGGCCGCCTCCTGCGATCACCACAGCATGTTCAGTCATTGCGACACCTCCAACGTCGCCGCCTGCCCCTTTGCGGCGGCCTGTCGAGCCCTCTCCCGCGTGACATACCCGGTCAGACATTATGTGCCTGACTCGGAGGGAGCTCGCCCATCAAGAAAACCCCCGGGTCATTGACCTGGGGGTTTCTCAGTAGCGGGGGCGGGATTTGAACCCGCGACCTTCGGGTTATGAGCCCGACGAGCTACCAGACTGCTCCACCCCGCGTCGAGGTGTTCCACCAAGTGTACGACTGCATCGGGTTTGTGCCAATAGGTCAGCGGCCGGCCAGATCGACCCAGACGTAGTCGACAACGGCTTCGATCTCTTCGGGGCTGAGACGGGTCTCGAATCCGGGCATGCTCCCCGGGACACCAGTGGAGACAAAGGCCACGACTTCCTCCATCGAGCCGAATCGCGCCAGCCCGCCGGCCAACGCAGGCCCGACGCCCCCCTCGCCTCCGGAGCCGTGACATCCAGCGCAGTTGGAAGCGAACAGGTCGGCGCCGGATACGACCGCTGATTCAGCTGGCTCGGCAACCGTGGGCGAGACGGTGAACAGCAGCACCACGGTGACCACGGTGGCGATACCCACCAGAACCTGAAAGCCGTTGACGAAACGCTCGAACATCAGATCCCCGGGAAAGCCACTGTGGTGAAGAACCAGAGCGATGTAGTCAGCCAGATCGCGACGAGGGTCGTGAACACGACTCCCCCGACCACGGGCAGCGACCAAGAGGGTGTGTCGTGCGAGCGCACCAACGTGACCTTGGCGGCAAAGGCGCCGTAGAAGAGACAGCCGAGAACCGAGTGGGCGAAGCGACGCAACTCGGTGAAGTCGGGCTCGAATCCGAGTGCCCAGAGACAATGAAACGCCACCGGCAGGCTGAGCGCAAAAGCGATGGTCCCGGACAAGCGGTGGAGATCACCCCACCACGACGGCATCGTCCTTGGGATCTTCACCTTGCCCCACATCCGCAGAGCCGAGTACACCTGCCCGAAGGCGAAGAACAGGATCAGCGTTGTCGTCCACGCCTTGAAGCTGAGGGTGTTGGAGAAGAACAGAGAGATCGTCTGCTGGCCGGCCGGGTCATGAACTGATCCGTAGACCCCGACGGCGATCGCTACCGCGCCTCCGAGGAGAAGCGCGGTCCAGAGAGCCCGTTCCGAGGCCGACCTTGCGGTCATTCTCCGAAGCTACCGATTCAGATTGTTGCTCGCCTCACTGCCGGCGGGTAAGTCGCTCGGGAGCGAGCGTGCATAAGGACCATCGGCCCTGTGCAACGGTCTGCTCACTCCAGATGATCGGATTGGAAACCACGACAGGATTGGAGAAACGACATGGCGGAGCATGACTACACGGACAAGGTGGCGTTGGTGACCGGGGGCGGGTCCGGGATCGGAGAGGCCTGTGCCATGACCTTTGCTCGCTCCGGCGCGAAGGTGATCGTTGCCGACTTCGACAAGGACGGCGGGGACCGGGTGACGGAGGCGATCCGAGCCGAGGGCCTGGACGCAACCTTCCTGAAGGTCGATGTCTCCAAGCCCGACCAGATCGAGGCGATGGTGGCAGCGACGGTCGAGACCTACGGCGGGCTACACGTCGCAGTCAACAACGCCGGGATCGGAGGCGCTCAGGCGCTCACCGGCGAATATCCAATCGACAGCTGGCAGCAGGTGATCGAGGTCAACCTGAGCGGCGTCTTCTATTGCATGAGACATGAGATCCCGGCCATGCTGGATTCCGGTGGCGGGTCAATCATCAACATGGCGTCGATCCTGGGCAGTGTCGGATTCGCCAATTCGCCGGCCTACGTGGCGGCGAAACACGGCGTTGTCGGGTCTGACGAAGACGGCTGCGATCGAGTATTCGGCACAGGGAATCAGGGTCAATTCGGTCGGCCCCGGTTTCATCAACACGCCTCTGCTGGCGGACAACCTCGACGACGAGAGCTTGAAAGTGATCGCCGGCATGCACCCGATCGGGCGCTTGGGTGAGGCTCAGGAAGTAGCCGACCTGGTCGCCTTCCTCGGTTCCGATGAGGCTTCGTTCTGCACGGGCGGCTACTACCTGGTCGACGGGGCCTACACCGCCAACTGAGTTGGCGGAAAACACCAGAAACCGGTTTAAGACTTGGCGCGCAGGGGTAGGAGGCAATCTTGTCGCGTGGGCGTCCGGTGGGCCGGGCGACACGTGTCCCTGGAATGGAGGACATATGGACCGGAGACTGCGCAAGACGAAGACGATCGCAGCCGCACTAACCCTGGCGTTGGCGGTCGCTGCGTGCGATAGCGGAGACCCCGCCGACCCGACCGACCCGGCCACCGAGACCACGGTGCCGGCCGAGACCACGACTGCTGCCGGCTGACGCCGCCGGTAGCTTGTTGGAGGGCGCCATCCCGGTGGCGCCCTCCGGCGCGTCTGGGTCCTACTCCGCCCCTTCGACCCACCCGGTGACACTGGCCACGTGGCCATCCGGGTCCCGGAAATGGGCGGCGAACAAAGTCCGCTCCCCGTCGGAGGTCACCGCTCTCGGCTCGACATCGAAGGGGACACCCCGTTCCCGCATCTCCGCGATCACCGAATGCACGTCCTCGACTTCGAACACGATCTCGGTGTCGGAGGTCTGATCTTCGAACACCAAGGGCTGATTGAGAGTGAGTTGGCTCTCGCCGATGGCGAAGAAGGCGAACTCGTCGCCCGACCAGCGCAAGTCGAGCCCGACCAGGTCACGCCAGAACACAATCGAGCCCGCGAGATCTGAGACCCGCAGAATGACATTGCTGAGACGCATGCCGGGAAGCTACTCCCGATTGCCAGGCCTCAGCTCAGAGATCGTCCCACCAGATGGCGGCGATGGCGTAGCCCCCGACCAGGATCATCAACACCGCAGCAGCCCCCGCCACCAAATTCATAGCCAGCTCCATGACAGCATCTTGCCGGACGACCCTGACAGATTCCATAAGGCGAGCGGCCTGTTGAGGCCAGCCAGGCAGGGCTAGCGGTAGCGCCAGACGATGCGACCCCGGGTCGGGTCGTAGGTAGACACTTCGACGTCGACGGTGTCACCGGGGAGGACCCGGATGCCACGCCCCCGACGCATCCGCCCCGAAGGCTTGGCCAGGAGCTCGAGACCGCCCTCCAACTGCACCTCGAAGGTCGAGTCGGGCAGCATCTTGAGCACCGTGCCCCTCATCCGTATGTATTCGTCTTCGTCTTTCGCCATGTGCTTCCTGAAGGAGGAGGCCAGTGTAGGAGAGCGCCCGGTCCTGTCGGGAATGCGTCAGACCGCGGCGAGCCGAAGACTGGACACAGCAGCGATCCGTTCGAAGTGTTTGTCGGCGGTCAGAAGGGGAACCTTCTTTCCGATGGCGACGGCAGCAATGACCAGGTCGTTGGTGTTGGCCGGATGGAAGCCATCCCTCCGGCAGCGTGTGTAGAGCTCGGCGGCGATCTCGTAGTCGAATAGGGGCCGTGTCGGCAGCATCGAGCAGCGATTCATGAGACCCCAGATCCGGCTCCTGTGGTCCGATATACCGGCGCCGCAAAGGAGCTCCATGATCACCACGTCTGTAGTGGCCAGCCTCTCATCCGCGTCGATCATCGATCGCACTCGGACATTGACGTCAGACCCAGTGCTCCTCAGGAACTCGACCCAAGCCGAAGTGTCGACCAGGGTGGTCAATCCCACTCCTCGATGATCACCTTGCCGCGGATTTCATCCAGGTCTCCGTCCCAGCCCGACCCCTCCATCGCCAACGCTTGCTGTTTGGTCATGACTCCACCGACGAGTCGCTCCAGAGCCAGCTGCACCACCTCGCGTTTTGTCTTCAGCCCGTAACGACGCATCGCCATCTCGACCAGTGTGTCGTCGAGCTCGATATTGGTCCTGCTCATCTACACCAGCATACACCAAGAGGTGTATGCTTCAGGAGGTCGGGACCCGTCTCCCTGCCTCGACCGCATCGGCGATGATCGCCTGGGCCTCGCTGATCAGGCGCTCGGCCTCGTCGACCCAGCGCTGATATTCGGCGAGATCACCGGCAGTCAGGGCTTGGTCGGCAGCCGCGAACGCAGCCGCCGCCTGGTCCAACAACTCCTCGACCGTGCCCCCGTCCGGGGTGGGCTCCGTCGGTTCGGATGGCTCGGTCGGGTCATCGCCTTCCCCGAACACCAGATCCAACGCGCCGTCGAGGGTCTCCGACCATTCGACCTGGTCGCGATACACCACGATCACCCGTCGGAACTCGGGGATGCCTCCCCCTTCCGCCTCGAGAAAGATCGGCTGGATGTAGAGGATCGAGTCCTCGATCGGGACCACCAGCAGATCGCCCTTGATGACCATCGAGCCCTGGTTGTCCCACAGGGTGAACTGCGATGAGATGTCGGCATCCTGGTCGATGCGCTGACCGACCTGCTCGGTCCCGTCGACTAATTCACCCTGGGGCATCCTGTAGTCGATCAGCCGCCCGTATCGGCCCGGGGTGGAGTCGGCGACCAGGAATGCCGACATGTTGCGTCGGTCGCCGGGGGTGAATGGCTGGAGGAGCAGGTAAGAGAGATCGTCCTCGCCGGGCAGCTTGGTCAGCAGGTAGTAGGGCAGGATCTCCGCCCTGTAGGCATATTGGCCGGTGGTCTGGTCGAGGGAGTCGCCGAACAGGAGCCCGGCCCCGAGGGAAGCCGGGTCACGATCGATCGTGGCCGGGTCCTTCGGGCAGCGACCAGGCGTCGTTCCCGCTGAAGAGCTCGTTGGGATCGGTGACGTGATATTCGAGGTAGAGCTGACCCTGGACCCGGAACAGATCCTGCGGGTAGCGGAGATGCTCGACGAGGCTCTCCGGCATCTCGCTGAACGGGCGTGAACAGCTCGGGATAGGCCTGTGACCAGGCGCGGGCTATGGGGTCATCGGGATCGACCAGATAGAGAGTGACATGGCCGTCGTAGGCGTCGACCACCGCCTTCACGGAATTGCGCATGTAGTTGATGCCGGGCCGGAGGTCGGAGGATCGGGCCAGCCGGCCGATGGCATCGGGCTCCAGCGGCTGCGAGTACGGATACTTGGAAGAAGTCGTGTAGAGGTCGACCACCCACAGGATCTCGCCGTTCTCGATCACGGGATAGGGGTCGTCGTCGAGATGGAGGAAGGGGGCAACGCTCTCGACGATGTGGCTCACATTTCGCTCGACGAGCACCCGGCTGTCGGGGCGGACCTCGCCCGAGATGAGGAGGTTGAGGTCGCGGTAGCGGAAGGCAAACGCAATCCGCTTCCAGATACTGTCGAGGGTGACTCCGGCCTCGCCCGTGTATTCGTTGTAGGCGCTCCCTTGCTCGTCCGCCAGCGGGAAGTCCACTTCCTGCGGCTCGTCACCGGTGCGGACGATCACCGGCCGGCCCTCCTGATAGGTCTCCCCGAAATAGACCCTGGGCTCGTCGAGCTCGAGGCCCTCGACTGCGGCTTGCGGCGGCACATCTTTCAGCAGGAAGTTCGGCTGACCGTCGTCGGCCACCTGGTTGGCCACGTTGACCACTGCCCCGAAGCCATGGGTGTAGAGGAGGCGCTGGTTCAGCCAGTCTTCACGGGGCAGATTCACTTCCTCGAGCTCGCGCACCGCCAGCATGACCTGGGTCGGTATCCCGTCGTTGAGGTACCGATCCGTGTCGACCACCGACAGCGTGTAGTAGTTCCGAAGCTCCTGAAAGCTCTGATAGGTGCGAGGCAGCACGGACGGATCCCAGATGCGCAGATTGTCGATCGTGAGTTGGTTGGCCTCGATGTCCGCCACTTCGAGATCGTCAGCCGCCGGGAAGCCCCGTACCTCGACTTCGTCCAGTCCCCACGCCTCGCGGGTGAACTGGATGCTGTGCTCGATATATGGGCCTTCCCTGGCCTGAGGCTGGGGATTCACCTGGATGCGCTGGATAATGGCCGGATAGATGACGGCGGCGGCGATCGCAACCACCAGCCAGGATCCGACAGCCACCAGGGCGAGACTCCACCCGGGTCGGAAGATGTTGACGATGAAGAGGACCGCCGCCAACAGGGCCACGAGGATGAGCAGGCGATAGGCAGGCAAGCGGGCCGTTATGTCGGTGAACCCCGGGCCGAAGAACTGGTCCGACACCCGGTCCGAGAGCAAGAGCTCGTACATGTCGATGCGGTAGACGACGGCCCGAACCAGGGCGATGAGCGCCAGCATCACCGAGATGTGGGTCTTGGCCCGCCGAGTCGCTGTCAGCCGCCGCCCGCTCAGACGCAAACCACCGTTGAAATAGTGGCCGATGACCGTCACCACGGTCGCCAGCACGAGGAGGTTGAACACCCAGTCGGTGAGCGTCTCGAGCAGGGGCAGACGGAAGATGTAGAAACCGACGTCGAGGTTGAAGATCGGATCGAGGGTCCCGAAATCCTGGGCGTTGATGAAGAGAAAGACGTCGTCCCGCCAGGAGGCGACGGTCAGGCCGAAGAGGACGGCGAGACCACCGGTCAGCCAGAAACGGATCTGTCGGATCCGCGGCTCGACCCACTCCCGGAATCGCTCGATCATCTCCTCTTCTTCGGTCAGGTCGAAGGGGGCCCAGCGAGGAGACATTCGGTCGACCAGCCGGAGGCTCACCCAGAGGACCAGGAAGGCCACTGCGATACCGAGGGCGCCAAGAAGGATCGAAAGGCCCCATCGACGCTGCCACACCTCATTGAAGCCAATCGAGTCGAGCCACAGGTAGTCGGTCCAGAGTGTTCCCAGTGCGGTCAGGGCGAGATAGAGCGCCGCCACGGCGATCAGGATCAGAGTGATAGGCCGCCGTCTGTCCGACCGGTAGTCGGATGGAACCCTCGTGAACATTGGCGGTGAGGGTAACGGTTCGGCTGTGCTTGTTTCTTCGGCGGTTCCGGCTATCCGCCGGCGAGCACCAGCGTGCATTCGCACCCGGCATGGACCGGCGGCAGGTGCGATTCGGGCTCAGCGGCTGCCCCGCGACAGGCGCTGCACGGAGTGCCGCTTGCCACCCACTCCAGACCGTTGTCATCCTCCACGGAGTCGACCAGTCCACGGTGATACCCGACGAGGGCGAGTTGGCGCACTCTGCGCTCGGCCTCATCGGTGCGCCAGCCCCGGAACACCCTCGATGTCGCCGATTGCTTCTCGCGCTGCCCGTCTCCGGCGTCGATCAACGCCGAGGAGACAGCCCCGGCCAGATCGTCACCAAAGGTCTCCGCGGCGCTGGAGGGAGGAGTCTCTTTCCGTTTCAGCTTGGAGCCCGTCATCTCTTCGGCCGCCGCGTGGCCGGCCGAATAGCTCTCCGCCCAGAGACCCTTGAGGTCGGCCTGCATCATCTCGGCCAGGACCCGGCTCTCGGGGTGCCATGTGTCGTCGAGACGCAAGCTGTCGAGGGCGACGTTCTGGGCGTCCGTCACCGCCTTCTTCACCCCACGCAGTGCCCGGTTGGTGATTGGTAGAAGCCGGGCGTCCCGTTCCTCGATGACCTCGTTGCGTGGTGCTGTCATCACTGGCTCGGCTGCCTCTGCCTCGTCGTGTTCGACTTCGGGACTGGCGGCGGTATGCACCGTGATCGTCGCGCCCGGTGAGCCCCGGAGTGAGGCAAAGAGTGCACCCACATCGTCGGGGCCGGGCTGCGGTTCGGGCTCGGGTTCCGGCTCGTGCCTCACCTCGACCGGCTCCGGCTCGTCGACCACCTCCGGGGTTGGCTCCGGCTCTGGCGGTGGTGCCTCCTCGAATTCCGGCTCCTCGAAGATATCGGCTGAAGGCTCGTCGGTCACCTCTCTGGCCGGGGGTCGAGGCCGCTCCGGGGCAGGACTCGCTGGTTTGCTCCCCGGTCTCTCGGACGGAGGGATGACCCGCACCGTCTCCCCCAGCTGCCATATCTCCTCGTCGGGCTCGGTTCGGGCAGGAACGACCCTGACACTCGACGATTCCGCTGAGAGATCGAGGTCCTCACGCCGCTCCTCGAGACTCCCTTCGAGACGGCTCAGGGTCGAGCGCACCGTCTCCAGCTCGAGCATCAATTCTTCGCGCCGCTCCTCGAGGGCTCTGGTCCGCTCCTGGGCGCTCTCGGCCTGGCGGTAGGCCTGCTCGATCAAGTCGTCGTGACGTTTCTTCGCCTCCGAGCCCAGCTTCTCCGAATCCATCATCGCGGCCCGGACAACGTCCTCGGCCTCGCGTCGAGCAGTCGAGGTCAGACGATGAGCCTCGCGCTCCGCTTCCCCCATGACGGACAACACGTCCTGTTCGGCTTCGCCGCGAATGCGACGCGCCTCCGCCGCGCTCTGATTGAGCAACTCGGTGCCCGTGGCCCAGGCGTCACCTCGAAGCGCCTCGGCATCGCTCCTGGCTTCCTTCCGCATTGCCTCGACTTCGGTCATCGCCTCAGACCGCCATCGTGCGGCGTCCATGGTGGCCCGCTCCCTCATCGAGTCAGCGGCCTCCTTGGCCGCCTGCAACACCGCCGCCACCTCGCGACCAAGGGTCTCGAACTCGGTCTCCAGGTCACGGTCGGCGTACTCGCCCAGCTTGGTCGCGAGCCGCTCCCGTTCTTCCTCGAGCTCGTCCAGATCGGCGGCGACGCGCTCGAGAAAGCCGGAAATCTCATCCGGGTCGAGGCCGCGCCGGACGGTACGGAACTCCGCCCGCCGGATGTCGTCGGGGGTGATGTCAGAAGCCATCGGCTCTAGAAGATACCGATCGGGCCGGATTTCGCCCGGGTTTGGGCTGTCGGTCAGGCCTGGTCCAGGTCCTCGAAGAAGTCGATGGCATCCTGCAATGTGCCTATGGGCACGATCTCGATGGACTCGCGGGGTGCGGTCAGGGCCGACTCGTAGTTGTCCGCAGGGACCAGGATGTACTCCGCGCCGGCTGCCTCCGCACCCACGACCTTCTGCCGAATGCCGCCGATGGGCCCCACGGCGCCGTCGTAGGCGATCGTTCCCGTACCGGCCACGATGTGGCCGTTCGTCATCTCGCCGGGCGTCAGCGTGTCGATGATGGCCAGGGCGTGCATCATCCCAGCCGACGGTCCGCCCACGTCTCCAGCCTCGATCGTCAGCGGAAACGGTGGCTCGCTCAGCTCGCCAACCGTTATCCCGATCATGGCCCCGCCTTCGGGATCGTCCCGCTCGGCGAGCTCCACCTGAACGGTCTGGGGGTCCCCGTCGCGGGTGACACCGACGTCGATCACGTCACCCGGCTCGAGCCCTTCGAGAAGC
This sequence comes from uncultured Acidobacteriota bacterium, assembly GCA_963843585.1. Taxonomy (GTDB): domain Bacteria; phylum Actinomycetota; class Acidimicrobiia; order Spongiisociales; family ZC4RG35; genus JARDZU01. Next base: position 109,795 of record CAWJLJ010000014.1, on the reverse strand, counting down.
TCGGTGAGATCGGTGCTTCGCACGATCTCGGTGCCGTTGAACGAATCGACGGAGTCGCCGATCTCGAGCACCTCGGCAGCCGGGATGTCGGGGACGAGGTCGGTGATCAGGACATCGGTGGGGACCATCTCATACCCGAGATGTTCCAGCGCCACCGTGATGGCCCGCGTCTGGGAGTCGTCCATCTGCTGGAGCACCCGCTTGCGGTAGTCCTCATCGGTCTCGTCGGGCTGGCGGAAGGCTTCCTTGGGCACGAGGTCGATCGTCGGGTCGAACCCGGCGATCATGGCCTCGAACAGGTTGACCTCCTGGCTGACCACCGTGAGCATCAGGAGCTCTCCCTCGGGAGGAAAAGTGTCGACGTCGTTGGCGACGATGGCATCGGCCGCATCGGAAACCGGGCCGGACGAAAAGGCCAGGTAGGGCAGCTCCAGGTTCCAGATGCCCAAGACGAGAGCGCCCACGAGGAAGAGAGCCCCGACCAGGTAGAGGGGCCAGATAGATCCACGTTGGCTCTGGTCTTGCATCATGAAAGGGTAACGGTGGGCCGCGAGGGGCGGTCCTAGCCCTTTAAGGTGGCAGACCTCGGGTTTGCAGGAGATAAAGATGACATCGGCAGTCATTGTCCAACGGGTTGTCCCCCGGTCGCGAGTCAACTCGGTGCTGCTCGTCATCGGCGCCGCGGCATTGACCGCACTGGCCGCCCAGTGGGAGATCCACTTGCCATTCACCCCCGTCCCGGTGACGGGTCAGACCTTCGCCGTCCTTCTCACCGGCGCAGCGCTCGGCATGACTCTCGGGGCTGCGGGGCAGGCCGTGTATGTCGTCGCCGGAGCCTTTGGGCTACCTGTCTACGCGGGAGGGGAGGGCGGCTGGGACACGGCCAGCGCGCAGGGCAGCGCCGGGTATCTGATCGGCTTCATCTTCGCCGCGGGTTTCGTCGGCTTCATGGCGGAGCGTCGGCAAGACCGGACCTTTCCCACGATGTTCACGGCATTCATCGCCGGGTCGTTCATCATCTACGCCTTCGGCGTGGCCGGGCTGATGATCCTCCTCGACATGACGTTCTCGGAGGCCGTCGTCGCCGGCGTCGTCCCCTTTGTCCTCGGTGACATCATCAAGGCCGCTGCCGCCGGCCTCCTCCTCCCCGGCGCCTGGAAGTTGTTAGGCGAGTACCCGAGGCCGTAGCCGCGTTATGCGGTCTCCACCTCTTCGCCCAGGTAGGCCTTGACCACGTTGGGGTTTTTCTGGACCGAGGAGGGCGTGCCTTCGGCGATCGGTTTGCCGAAGTCGACGACGAGGATGCGGTCGGCGATGTCCATCACCAGGCCCATGTCGTGCTCGACGAGGATGATGGCGATGCCGAGCTCGTCCTGAACGTCGAGGATGAACCGCGCCATGTCTTCGGTCTCCTCCAGATTCATCCCGGCGACGGGCTCGTCGAGCATCAGCAGCTCGGGGTCCATGGCCAGGGCCCGGCCCAGCTCGACCCGCTTCTGGATCCCATAGGGCAACAAGCCGACCGGGTACTTCCGCCATTGCTCGATTTCGAGGAAGTCGATGATGTCCTCGACGATTTCGCGGTTCTCGATCTCCTCCCGCTTGGCCTTCCCCAGCCAGACGCTCCCGGCCAGCCATGAGCTCCGCATCCGGACATGGCGTCCGGTCAACAGGTTCTCGATAACCGTCATATGGGGGAAGAGAGCAATGTTCTGAAAGGTCCGGGCGATGCCGCGTTCGGCCGTCTCGTTCGGCTTGACGCCCATGAGGCTCTCGCCCTTCCACCTGACGTCACCCGTCTGCGGGCTGTACACCTGGTTGACCACGTTGAAGAGAGACGTCTTACCAGCGCCGTTGGGCCCGATGATGGCGAACAGCTCGCCGTCATCGACGTGGAACGACACCCCGTCGATCGCCTTGACGCCCTTGAATGCCAGGTGGATATCCGTCACATCGAGCAGATGGTCATAACCCTTCGGCCCTGAACGCTCCGCCCGACGCTCCAGCAGCTTGCCGCTCACGACAGCCACCTCTTGCGCCGCTTGTAGTGCTTCACGTCGCGGAACGACTTCTGCTCCCCCGTGGTGTGCAACCCCAGGTAGAACTCCTTGACATCCTCGTCCTTGAGGAGTTTGGCCGGGTCGCCATCCATCACCATCTTCCCGGTCTCCATGATGTAGCCGTAGTCGGCGATGGAGAGGGCCATGTTGGCGTTTTGCTCGATCAGAAGCACCGCAGTCCCCTGCGAGTTGATCTCGACGATGATGTCCCGGACCTCCTGGACCAGGAGCGGCGCCAGCCCCAGAGAGGGCTCGTCGAGGATCAGCAGCTTCGGGTCCTGCATCAGCGCCCGGCCGATGGCCAGCATCTGTTGCTCGCCCCCGGACAGATAGCCGGCAGTGGCGTTGCGCCGGTCGGCCAGCTTCGGGAAGAGAGTCATGACCCGCTCACGCGCTTCCTTCACGAGGTTGGCATCGCGATTCGAGTACGCGCCGGCGCGGAGATTGTCATCCACCGTCATCTCGGCGAAAACCCGTCTCCCCTCCATCACCTGGCTGATCCCCCGCCGCACCCTGGCGGCCGGGTCCTCCTCGGTGATGTCCGCTCCGTCGAAGGTGATCTCACCTTTGGTCACATCGCCCTCGTGCATGTCGAGAAGACCTGTGATGGCGCGAAGAGTCGTCGTCTTGCCGGCGCCGTTGGTGCCAAGCAAGGCGACGATCTTGCCGTCGGGGACCTCGAGGGAAATCCCGCGCAGAACCAGGACGACGTCGTTGTAGACGACTTCGAGATTCTCTACGGCAAGCAATTCGATGACATGGGTCTCGAAGGGGTGATGGTGGCCCCGAAGCGGGGCCACCATCACGACCTGCTCAGCCGAGGCTGAAACAGGCCTCGTTGAACTCGAACGCCTCGGCAGTGGGCGAGGTGTAGTTCGACTCCACCAGCGTGGACCCGGTCGACGTGCCGTCGGCCAGACCCGCCGGATCGGGACGCGAGATGAACTGCGCCCGCTGCACCCGCTCGTTGGGCTCACCGACGTAGGTCTCGTCGGGGGCGAGCCCGCCGAACGTGACCGACTCGAGGCTCTTGGCCGCGGCCAGCACCCCGGCCTGGGTCAAGTCTCCGGCGTCATAGGCGGTCTGCAACGCCTGATGCAGGATCGTGGCCTCGATGACGCCCTCGGCGTAGTAGTCGAGTGGATCCGCACCGGCCGCGGTCACCAGGTCGCGCACTGCCTGCGTTGCCTTCGGACTCGGCGGCCCACGGTGCGTAGTACGCCGAGATGTAGAAGTCGTTCGACAGCGGCTCGGAGATCGGGGAATCCGGTGCCCACCAGGGCCGGGTTCCACGTCGGGCCGGCGCCGGACCACAGGGCTCCGGAGAATCCGGCAGCAAGGGCCTGACCGTAGATCGACCCGAACGGAGTCGGCGATGTGGTCACCCACACCAGCTCTGCTCCCGACGATGCGATCCCGCCCGCGACCTCGGTCAGCGTGGCCTCGTCCGCCTGGTTGATCAGCCCGGTGCCGTCGTACACGATCTCCAGCCCGAGGGCCTCCGCGGCCAATCGAGCGCCTGCATTCGAGTCCTCGCCGTAGTCGCCGGGACTCGATGCGATGGCGATCGTGGTCGCATCGGGGGCCTGGAGTGTCAGGTACTCGATCATGTTCATGGCCTCGATGCAGTAGGGCACACCGTGCGGCACGAGATTGGAGTTGATCGCAGGGTCGGACCAACCCGAGTACCAGGTGAGGGGGATCGCCAGGATCCCGTCGGCCTGGAGTTGGGGGTTGATGGCCATGGTCTGCGGCGAACCAGTCGAATGGCCGAAGGCCACCACCTGCGTCTTGAGCTCCTCGTAGAGCTGGACATGCATGGCGGGGTCATACGCGGTGTCGCGGGTCTCGATCACCACCTCCATACCGCCTATCCCACCGTTGGCGTTGACGTCGGCCCAATACATCTCCTGGCCCGCGACGATGACCTGGACCAGCGGGGCGAACGGGCCGCTCAGATCGGACAGGAGCCCGATGGTGATCGTCCCCGCCTCGAGGTCGACTCCGACGTCGGTTGCCACTTCGCCCGCGGCCTCGGCCGCGCTCGTGGTGGTCTCCTCTGCCGGGGCCGCGGTGGTCGTGGGCTCCTCCTCTGCGGCCGCGGTCGTGGTGGTGTCGCCACCCCCGCCGTCACCACAGGCGGCGAGAATCAGACCGAGAACCAAGAGCAGAGCCAGCCACTGGGGCTTTCTTCTCATTCGTTCCTTCCTCCTCTGTTACTTGTGAGGGCACGAGCCCTCTCGTGACCGCTCAATAGGTGAACGGCCAACCCTTCCAATAGTTGCGGATGCGGAGCCAGATCCCGAACAAGCCGAGCGGCTCGAAGATGAGAAACCCGATGATCAGTAGACCGTATAGGACGAGGTTCAGCTGGGCGACGGAGAGCCCGGGGCCGACACCGGCCATGGTGTTGATCAACCCGAAGTCCGTCTGCGATGTCGCCATGAACACATTGGCAATAGCGCCGAGAATCCCTTCGCCTTCGAGGGCGAGCGATTGCAGCCACAGGGTGAAGTTCTGCACGATCCGGGGCAGGAGGACGACGAACGCCGATCCGAGCAGGGCGCCGGTGACGGTGCCCGCGCCCGCCGATGAGGATGATCGCGATGAACTGCACCGAGAGGAAGAGGTTCCACTGCTCGGGTATGACGCGGGTCAGGAACGAGGCGAGCAAGGCGCCTGCGATCCCCGCATAGAACGACGAGATCCCAAAGGCGAGGAGCTTGTATGCAAACTCGTTCACCCCCATGATCTCGGCGGCGATGTCGCGATCCCGGATGGACATGAACGCCCGGCCCACCCTTGTTCGCTGCAGGTTCTTGGCCAGGAGGGTGTAGACACCGGCAAGGAGGGCGAGGAGGAAGAAGGTCTTGGCGATGCCCGACACTTCGACTCCGAACCAGATGCTCGGTGTCGTGAAGTCGATCACCGGCGGCTCCTCCTTCCACCACCGGAACTCGAGCGGCGGGAAATCCCGGCCGACCTGTGCCCCCCCGGTGAGTGATGCCCAGTTCCGGAACAGATAGTCCCCGATGAAGACGAGCCCCAGGGTCACGATGGCCAGATAGAGGCCACGCACCCGCACCGCGGTTGGCCCCACGGCCACCCCGATCAGCGCGGCCACGATCCCGGCCGCGGGGAGCCAGATCCATATCGGGAGCCCGAGCCCGAGGAGCGGTCCGTCCACCGGGCCACCGAGCCACACCGCTGTGTAGGCGCCAACTCCCATGAAGAAGGCGTGCCCGAGTGAGACCTGGCCGGCGAGACCGGTGAGGATGTTCAGCCCGAGCGCCCCAATCGCGAAAATCGCGGTGGTGGAAAGCAGGCGGAGCCAGTCGCTCTGGCCCAGGAACTTCAGCCCGGGGATGATCTGGAAAGGAATCGACACCAGAACGAGGAGGAAGAGACCGAGCATCACCTTCTTGGACGTGGTGTTGAGCAGACCTTGGTCCGCCTCGTAGCTCGTGTAGAGGAGGGGCCTGCCTTTCATACTCGCCTTATCTCCGGGGTCCCGAACAGGCCGTAGGGGCGGATGAGCAACACCACCATCATCAGCAGGTAGCCGACGATCCCGGGGAAGCCGTTGCCGAGGAACTCGAAGCCCAGATAGGTGTTGGCCGCCGACTCGGCGATCCCAACTGCGAAGCCACCCACCACCGCCCCCGGTATCGAGTCGAGCCCGCCGATGATCACGGCTGGGAACGCGCGAAAGGCGATGAATGCCGTGGCCTGGTCGACACCCGTGGCCCGGCGAGGAAACACCGAGTAGAACAGACCAGCGACGGCGGCGAGAAACGCACCGATCGCCCAGGCCACCGAGAACACCCGTCCCACGTTCACTCCTTGGGCCCGGGCTGTCTCCTGATCGAAGGCCGTCGCCCGCATCGCAACCCCGGTCCGGGTCCGCAAGAACATTGCGATTGCAACCAACAAGACGACGGTCACCACGATCTGGATGACCTCCGACCAGGCGATTATCACCCACCCCAGATCGATGACATTCAGCCCCCACGGGGCGCCGACCGGACGGGGCTGGGTCCCGATGAAGTCGTTGGTGATGGTCCTCACGACGATGTCGATACCGAGGGTCACGATGGCGACGGCGAACAGGGCCTCCCCCACCATCGGCCGGAGGAAGACGCGCTCTATCAGGACCCCGAACAATGCGGCGACCGCGAAGGCGGTCAGGACGTTGGCGGTCCATTGCGCCCACTCGGGGAAGGAGGTGAGAAAACGACCCGGGAAGTCGAGGACGGTGGCGAAGGCGACAACGAGGAAGGCTCCAAGCCCGGTGAGGGCGCCGTGAGCGAAATTGATCACCGATGTCGCCTTGAAGATGATCACGAAGCCCATGGCCAAAAGGGCGTAGATGGCCCCGAAACTGATCCCGCCGACGAGCATCTGTGCAAAGGCATTGCCATCCGCCGTTGCCTGCGCCAGAACGACGAGACCGGTGATCACGACCGATACATGTCCTCGATCAAGCCACCGAACATCGAGGTCATCGAGGTCCGCTTCAGCTTCTGAGTAGCGGTCAGCTCCCCGTCCTCGTGGTCGAGCTCTTTGGGGATCAAGCGGAACTTCTGGATGCTCTCGACATGTGAGGTCTTCTCGTTCGCCTCATTGACGACACCCTGGATCAGCTCGACGACCTGTGGCTTGGTGGTCAGATCGCGGTAGGTCGTGTAAGGGATTTGTCGTCTGGTTGCCCAGTCACCGACCACGTCGGACTCGATGGCGATCAGGGCGGACAGATACTTGCGACCGTCGCCGATCACCATCGCCTCCTTGACGAAGGGTGAGACCTTGAGGGAGTTCTCGATCTCGGACGGCGAGACGTTCTTCCCGCCCGAGGTGATGATGATGTCCTTGATCCGGTCGACGATCTTGACGTGGGTGCCATCCACCCACTCGCCGACGTCGCCCGTCCTCAGCCAGCCGTCCTCGGTGAACGCCTCGGCCGTCTTCTCCGGCTTGTTCCAGTAACCCTTGAACACACCAGGATGCCGGGTCTGGATCTCGCCGGTCACCTCGTCGATGCGCAGCTCCGTCCCCGGATAGGGCACCCCGACTGTCCCGACCTTGTTGGCCCCGGGGAAGTTGCACGTCGCCACGGCGGAGTTCTCGGTCATCCCGTAGAGCTCGAAGAGCGGGACTCCCATCCCGAGGAAGTCGCGCAAGACCTCGGGTGCGATTGGCGCCGCCCCGCTGGCGGCGTAGCGGACCCGGCGCAGTCCGATCCGCTCCTTGATCGCCCGGAACACGATCGGGTATCCGATCGCATAGAGGAACCGGCTGAGTGCGGTGTGGTCGCCTTCGTTGCCCACCCTGAGGTCGCCGATGCGTCTGGCGAGCTTCATCCCGATCCCGAACCACAACCGCTTGAACCGGGTGCCGTCCCGGCCCTTGATGGCGATCGAGGCGTGGATCCGCTCCCAGATCCGCGGCACCGCGAAGAAGATCGTGGGCTGTATCTCTCGCAGGTTCTGCTGCACGGTCTCGATCGACTCGGCGAAATTGAGGGAAGGGCCACGGGACACCGACGACCAGGTGGAGAAGATGCGCTCGGCCACGTGACACAGTGGCAGATAGGTGAGGATGAGGTCATCAGGACCGATCGGCTTGCCGTCCGGGGTGCGATTCTCCACTGAGATCAACACGTCGGCGTTGAAGGCGAAGTTGGAGTTGGTGAGCATCGCGCCCTTGGGCGGCCCGGTGGTGCCCGAGGTGTAGACCAGGGTGATCACGTCGTCCCCGGTCGCCTGGGCCATGATCTGTTCGACCATTCCCGGGTTGGCTTCTCGATGGCCACGGCCGAGATCGAGGAAGTCCTCCCAGGAAATGAAGCGCTCGTCGTCACGCCACTTGCGGAAGCCACGTGGCTCGATGTGGATGATCTTGCGCAGGTCAGGCAGCGAGTCGATGACCGCCATCACCTTGTCCGCCTGCTCCTGGTCCTCGGCCAGATGCACCGCAGCTCCCGAGTCGGAGAGGAGGTATTCGACCTCGGCGGCGGGGTTGGTCGGGTAGAGGCCCACCGTGATGGCCCGGACCGCCACCGTGGCCATGTCGAGGATCACCCACTCGGGACGGTCCTCGGAATGGATCGAGACCCGATCGCCCTCGTACACCCCGAGAGCGAGAAGACCGTGAGCGGCTTCGAGAACGGATTCCCAGTACCGGGACCAGGTGATCTCCTGCCAGATCCCGAAGTCCTTCTCCCGCATCGCCACGCGGTCCGGATGGTCCTGAGCCCACTCCCTGACATAGGCGGGCGGTGTCTTGAAACCGACGTCAGCCGACGGCGCGCCGGCTCGCTCCAGGACGGTCGTCATCCGGTGTCCTCCTCAAAGACGACCGGACAATATCGGCTGGAACCGAACTTTGCCGGTTCGATCAAAATTTGATTCGCTACGAGCCTGCGCTCCACTCCGACCCGCCGGGCCAGTGCTCTTTCTTCCAGATCGGCGCCCGGGTCTTGAGCTCGTCGATGATGAAACGGGCCGCGGCGAAGGCGTCATCGCGGTGGGCGCTGGATACGGCCACCGCCACTGAGGCCTCCCCCAGACTCACGGTGCCGGAGCGGTGCTCGACGACGGCCCCCAGGATCGGCCATCGGTCGGCAGCATCCTCCACGATCTCGCGGATTTTTGGCTCCACCAACTCGGCGTAGACCTCGTATTCGAGGTGGGTGACACCCGACCTCGCCGATGAGTGGTCGCGCACCGTCCCCAGGAAGAGCACGGTGGCACCGGAATCGGGCCGGCCGACTTCATTGACCAGCGAGGATGTGTCGATCGGGTCGGCTCCGACCGAGACCCTGATCGGTTGACGGGCGGCGTCCATAGAATCCCAAGACTATGACCGACATCGGCCCACCCGGGCCGCAGCTGTGGGAGGAGCCCGAAGAGAGCCCCGACGGCTACGAGGACTACCCGCCGCCGCCGCCGCCGCCGCCGCCTACGGCAGCACCGACCCGGGCCCGGCCGGACATGTGGACCGTCGTGCTCGGTGTTTTCGGCGGCGCCCTCCTCGGGACCGGGGTGACCCTGGCGATTCTCGGCTTCACCGGCGTATTCGAAGAGCCGCCGGTGCCCACCAACCCGCCACCGCCAAGTCTGACCGTGCCCCCGCCTACCACGGCTCCGGCGGTCATCGCCGACACAGGGAACGCCACCGAGGTGGCCCTGCGGGCGATTCCCAGCATCATCGCGGTCGAGACGACCAGCGCACTGGGCGAGGGCGGCGGTAGCGGTGTCGTCTATTCAGACGACGGCTACATCATCACCAACCACCATGTGGTCAGCGAGGCGGACCAGCTCGCCATCGTGTTCTCGGACGGGGGACGCTGGGTCCCCGAGATCATCGGCATGGACGACCTCACCGACATCGCCGTCCTCCGGGTCGACACGTCCTGACCTGACACCCATCGAAGTGGGCTCCTCGGGCTTGCTCGTCATCGGGGAGCGAGCGGTCGCCGTGGGCAACCCCCTGGCCCTCGAAGGCGGGCCATCGGTCACCTACGGCATCGTCAGCGCCCTCAACCGATCGTTGGAGGTGGAGTCAGGAGAGACGCTGTTCGGGCTGATCCAAACCGACGCGCCTATCACCCGGGGTTCTTCCGGCGGTGCCCTGCTCGACAGCGCCGGCCCGACTGGTGGGCATCACGACGGCGATCGCCGTCTCCGATGTAGGGGCCGAAGGGCTCGGGTTCGCCATCCCGATCGACACAGCCCTGGATGTCGCCAATGATCTCATCGAAGACGGCGTCGTCAGCCATGCCCAACTCGGAATCCAGGGCGAGACCGCATTCGCCGAGTCCGACGGCGCGGAGTACCCGGTCGGGGTCCTGGTGACGAGCGTGACCTCGGACTCCGCCTACGACGTCGGAGGCGGTCTCATCAACGATGTGATCACCGCGCTCGACGAGGTCCCGATCACGTCGATGGACACACTTCTCACCGAGCTCCGCACCAGGCGCGCCGGCGAGCTGGTCACCATGGCCGTGACCCGGGCCGATGCAGATGTCGAGCTCGCCGTGACCCTGGATGGCCGCCCGTGAGCGACGACCTTTTCTCAAAGCTGTTCGATCTCTTCGATCAGCCCGGCCCGATCAACTGGAAGCTGGCCGCCGAGGTCGCCCGCCATCTGTCCGGCGAGACCGAGCCGGTCGAGCCTTGGGCCGCCGAGGAGTTCCGGGAGCTTGCCCGGCTCGCGGAGTACCGAATCGAGCAGATCGCCCCGTTCCGTGTCGTCCCCGCCCCAGATGTGCTCCCCCTGGATGCCCGGGGGTGGGCGGAGCGCAACCTCGAGTCCTATGGCTCACTGGTCGAGCCGTTCGCCTCCTCGGTGGGCTCCGATGGACCGGCTGCCCCGCTGATGGCCCAACTGGCTCCGGCGATCATCGGGCTCCAGGTTGGATCGCTCGTCGGTTCGCTGTCGACCTGGGTGGTCGCATCCTTCGACGCCGGCCTCCCCCAGGATCATCCGGGGAACCTCAGCATCGTGGTGCCCAACATCGAGGCCATGACACGCTCTGGAGGGATCGACGAGAAGGAGATCCGGCTGTGGATCGTGGCCAACGAGGTGTCATTCAGAGCTGTCTCGCAACTTCCGTGGATCCACGACCACGTCCATCAGCTCTCCACCGCCTTTGCCGATGCGGTCAAGATCGATCCGACCATGCTCAGCGGCCTGATGGCAGGCGGATCGGATCCCGAGGCGATCGAGCAGGCGATCCAGGACGCCGGCGGGCTGGAGGGCCTCATGGGTGGCGAGGAGGCCGAGGCGCCACGTCTCGAGTTGGAGGCCTTCCTCGGGGCGATAACCGGGTGCGGCCGTCTCCTCGCCCGACGCGCCATCGCCGAGCTCTCACCGAACTTCGACGAGATCACCGACCTGCGTGACCAGGCGCGGGAGACGACCGAGGCCGCACCGACGATCGGTGTCGGTCCGGTCCCGCCCGAGGCGACGCGCCTCGGAGACGTGTTCAATCAGGAGGTCGAGCGACGGTACGGGGAGGACGCCCTGGAGACTCTCTGGTCCGATCCCACCCGGATGCCGAGCGCCGCCGAGTTACGCGACCCGACGGCCTGGGCGGCCCGCGTCCTCCTCGATGGGTGGACGTGACGATGCCGCTCGACGGTCGGCACACCCGCTCCCGACTTCTCCCTGGTCAGCCAGAACCGCGACAAGATCTCACTGGACGACCTGAAGGGCAAGAAGTCGATGATCGTCTTCATGCCCTACCCGCACACCCGGACCTGTGAGGCTGAGGCTTGCGAGATCAGGGACAACTGGGCGGCGTTCGAGGGAATCGACGCCAACGTGGTCATGATCACGACGCACGCCGGAGCAACCAATCGAGACTGGGCCGAGGACAACGACTACCGCTTCCCGATCCTCTCCGACTACTGGCCCCACGGCGAGGTGTCCCGGGCTTACGACACCTTCGATGAGACGTTTGGCTACGCCAAGCGGACGACCTACATCCTCGATTCGGACGGCGTGATCAGGGATGTGATCGCCTCAGACGTGCTGGGTGAGGCGCGCCCGTTCTCCGCATATCTGCCCGCCCTGGAATCGATCTCCTAGCTCCGATCACCCACAACGAGTGAGGCCACCTCCTTCGGGCTGGACTAGAACGGGATCATGGCCCGCATGGGAGCAGTCGTCGGGTAGAACTCACCATGACATGACCGACACCTCGCCGTCGCTTCCGAGCTGATGACAGCCCGCCTCGCCGCGCCCTTCAAGTCCTGGTGGGCGATCCGTTCGACCCGGCCCGGGTGAACTGCGACGTGAGGCCGTCGCCGGTCTGCCCGGGGCCATCGGCAGCGTGCCCGACGGCATGGCATCGGCAGTACTGGCCGGGGTGAGCCCGGTATTCGGTCTCTACGCCAGCTTCGCCGGCCCGATAGCGGGTGGCCTGTCCGCCAGCACCCGGTTGATGGTGATAACCACGACAACGGCGGCGGCGTTGGCCGCGGGCTCGGCGCTGAGCGGAGTGGACCCCGCCGACCGGCCCGGATCGCTGTTCCTGCTGGTAATCATGGCCGGCGCCCTGATGGTGCTCGCCGGGGTCCTGAGACTGGGCCGGTTCACCCGCTTCGTCTCCCATTCGGTGATGATCGGCTTTCTCACCGGAGTTGCGGCCAACATCGTCTTCGGACAGCTCCCCGACTTGACCGGGGTCGACGCAGAGGGATCGACATCGCTGGCCAAGGGCATCGACGTGATCCTGCACCCGGGAAGCATCGACCTCCCGTCGCTCCTCGCCGGGTTGGGCACCGTGGTGCTCCTCATTGTCCTCGGGAGAACGAAGGTCGCCCCTTACGCCTCGATCATCGCCCTCGCCATACCCACAGTCCTGGTTCTGGGCATCGACAGCGTGGCCAAGGTCGAGGACGTAGGTGATATTCCCAGCGGAATTCCCCTTCCGGCTCTGCCCGATCTCAGCGTGATCAACGGCGACCTGATCCTCGTGGCGTTCGCAATCGCAGCCATCGTCCTCGTCCAAGGGTCCGGTGTGGCCGAGTCGGCGCCAAACCGCGATGGCACGATGTCGGATCCGAACCGGGATTTCATCGCCCAGGGAGCAGGCAACATCGCCTCGGGGTTCTTCAAAGGGATGCCGGTCGGAGGCTCGGTCGGTCAGACCGCCCTGAATATCAGCGCGGGAGCGCAGGGCCGTTGGGCAAGCATCTTCTCAGGCGTCTGGATGTTGGTGATCCTGGTTGCTGTTCTCCGGGCGTCGTCGGGGTGGTCGCCATGCCCACGCTGGCGGCCATCCTCATCGTGGCCGCCGTCGGCTCGCTCCGGATCGGCCAGATCGAATCGATCCTCCGCACCGGGCCGACATCGAGGATCGCCATGATCGCCACCTTCATCGCCACGCTCATCCTGTCGATCCCGCAGGCAGTTGGGGTGGGCGTGATCATCTCACTCCTGTTGCAGCTGAATCAAGAGGCGCTCGACCTGCGAGTTGTCGAGCTGGTGCCGCAACCGACCGGATCTTTCGCTGAGAAGCCCGCTCCCCGACAACTGACCAGCCACACTGTGACACTCCTCGACGTGTACGGCAGCCTGTTCTATGCCGGCGCAAGGACCCTTCAGGCTCGCCTCCCCGAGATCGGCGCCGCCATCGCACCCGTCGTCGTGCTCCGCCTCCGCGGTCGTATCGATGCTGGGGGCGACCGCGTTCAAGGTGTTCAGCGACTACTCCGAATCACTCCGGGCAGCCCAAGGCAAGCTCTACCTGAGCGGCGTCGACCCGGCGCTCATGGAGCAGTTCTCCCACGCCGGGCACGTCCATGCCACCGGCCCGGTGGAGATGGTGGAGGCCACACCGAACCTGGGCGAGTCGAGTCTGTCCGCCTATCACCAAGCCGAGACCTGGGTGATCGAGCACAAGCCGCCGGCTGACTGATCTGAGCCGCTAGAGGGGCCGGGGCGAGCCGACCTGGCCGAACAGGTTCCGCCACAGTCGACGGAACAGACCGGGATCCTCAGGTGCGGGAAGACCGGACAGCACCTCCTCGTGCATGTCGGGTGGCAGGTCCCCCACCAGCGCCATACCTCCGGAGCTCGTCTCCCAGGCGTAGGTGACATCGCCGGCGCCAGAGGAGCGAATGTAAGGCTGCTCGCCGACCGTGACCAATGAGCCGCTCCCGGCGGCGACGATGGCGGGCGTCTGGAATACGGCGAATGAGAAGAACCCGTCCGAGTAGTAGGCGAAGATGAACCCTTCCTCGTCCTGGTAGACGTCGAGTCGCTCGAAGTTCCCCAGCGTCTCCGGAAGATTCGACTCGACGCCTCCCTCGGCAGACTCGACGCTGGGGGCGGCCTCTGTGTCGGTAGCCGGTGGGATGCCTGGATCGAACGTGACGAAGCGGCGCTCGCAGAAGACGCTTCCATCGGCGTTGAAAGTCACGACTCGAAGCAGCGCCCCGGCTTCGACGTCGAATATCAGCTCGGCCCGGACCACCCCGTCGCCGGTCATCCGATACAAGGTCGCATCGCGGCCCAGGTACTCGGTCTCGGTACCCTCATCCACCGTGTAGCGGGGCTCCGGTTCCTCGCCCGCGCCCTGGACATTGGCGCTGCTGACCACGGCTCCCTCACGGAGCAGGGTCCAACCACCGAAGCCAGAGGCCACTTCGACTTCGGGCGCCACCGGGGCGCCGATATGGAGCTCACCACTGGCCTGGCTCAACTCGATGACCGCGTTGCGAGCACCGTCTGGCGTCGAGCAGGTGATCACCTGCTCGGCCGTGTATGCGGCTTCCCTGCTCTCATCGAGCAACTCGTCGAGATCCGCAGCGAACGCTGCCGAGGCCGGAAGGAGCACCAGCGCGGCGGCAAGGGCGATCGCTCGTCTCACTCGAGGATGTCCCCCAGATCCGGGACGACCACCTTGGCCGGCCCGAATGCAGGATCGAGCGAAGCACGAGCCCCGTAGCGGCTGTTCAACTCCTCGAGGGTGACGGATGGGGTCGACGGGGTGACGATGGCGGCAATGGCGATGATCAGGGCGACGGCCGCTGCAGCGGCGCCGACCAAGAATCCCTTGTTCCGTCGCAGCGGCACGACTTCCGCATCGGCTTCGGGGATCAGTCCTGGTGGCAGCTCGAGCAGGGGGAGCGACCGAACGGCGGAGCGGACCGACTGCATCTCTTGCATCTCGGCGGCGCACTTCCCACAGGTCGCGAGATGCGCCTGGAGCTGATCGATCTCGTGCCTCGCCAGCTCTCCGTCGAGATAGGCGCTGATGAGCTCACCGGCGTGGCTCACGTCAGCGACTCCCTGAGGAGTTTCCGGCCGCGGTGGATTCTGCTCCGCACCGTCCCCACCGGCACCGCAACGGCTCGTGCGATCTCCTCGTAGGACAGGCCGACGATGTCACAAAGGACAACCGCCTCCCGGAACTCGTAGGGCAGCTCGAGCAGAGCCTTCTGGACATCGTCTCCGATCGAGATCCGGGAATACTCGACATCGGCCGATGGGCTGCTGGCCATGTCCCACCTGTCGATGTCGTCCGGCAATGGGGCGGTGGGGCGCCGGTTGCGCTTTCGAACCTCGTCGAGGAATGCGTTCCTGGTGATTCGCCAGAGCCAGCCCTCGAAGCTGCCCGGCTGGTAGGCGGCCAGTCCTTTGCGGACCCTGAGCAGGACTTCCTGAACGAGATCTGCGGCGTCGTCGCTGTTCCCGGTGAGCCGGTAAGCGAAGTTGTAGATCTTCCGTCCATA
The DNA here is from genome assembly GCA_963843585.1 of uncultured Acidobacteriota bacterium. Classification (GTDB taxonomy): domain Bacteria; phylum Actinomycetota; class Acidimicrobiia; order Spongiisociales; family ZC4RG35; genus JARDZU01. Next base: position 94,488 of record CAWJLJ010000014.1, on the reverse strand, counting down.
GACACGCGCAACCTCTTCCCAGGTGAGTGGGACGGACTCCATCTCGGAGACCTAGCTCAACAACGCCGCGGCGGCGTGTTTGGGTTCCAGCGCCTAGTCCGGTTTTTGCGCGTCCGGGGCTGTCGTCTCAGGAGCGGGCTTGTCCTCGGCCGGTACCTCCGAAGCCTGAGCCTCGTCAGCGTCCTCAGAGCCCTCCGACACGCCCTTGCGGAACTCCTTGGCAGAGGCCCCCAGGGACCTGGCCAGGTCGGGCAGCTTCCTCGCTCCAAAGATCAGTAGAACGATGAGCAGGACGATAAGAAGTTCTTGGGCTCTCAATCCGCTGAACAAATCTAGCCCTCCTTTCCTCGCATCTTACCCACGGTCTGGTTCGAGGCAGGATGGATTCATCCGAGGGCCATCGAATCGATGAACGCCTGGCTTCTTTCTCTCGTGATGAAGCGGATCCGCCGGTCTTTGTCCTCGATGTCGTGGGTGACGAAAGGCCCGTATTTGTCGCTGATGAGCATGCCCCGGTCTGCCCCGGATGTGGCGAACTCGGCCACGAATTTGCGCACCGTCTGCTCACTCAGCTCGGGGTGCTCGCCCGGGCGGTAGTTCTCGGTGCGAATGAACGTGTTGATGTTGGCCTTGGTCGCCATATAGACATCGGGCTCACCCTGCGCCGCCACCTTGTATCCGAACAGCTCGAGCAGGCCAAGCACGAACTCGGGGCCGCTCACGACGTCGGGATCGACCCCGCGGGCGCGCAGGCCCCGATCGAGGCCGAGCGGCACTTTGAGCTCGTCTCGCAATGGGCCCAACTCATCGGAAGGAACGCGGATGGCGGTGTCGTAGCTGACGGTGTGGTCGACCTCGAACTGGGAAGCAAACGGGTCCCGGGCTATGTGGGTCAGGTTGAAGACTTCGCTCTCCATCGGCGGCGGCAGCTGGCCGGGTGAAGGAAGGGCGGTGCGACCTATCTCCCGGACCTCGTCTCTCCCGGCGAACACGACGATCTCGGTGACGTCGGAGATCGGGAGCGTGTGGCGCTTCTCCCTCACCACCTCGACGGCCTCATCGACGAGAAGTTCGTTCAGCACCTGGTCCTCCACATCCGGCAACGGGACGTCGAAGGACACCCGCGCCTCATTGCCATGGACATGGAAGTCCCGGACCGGGGCCGTGCGGATCGTCGGCTCGACCTCAGGGGTCGGGGCGCGGAGCCAGGACTTGTCCTCCAGATCCATGCTCGCAGCCCTCTGTCGCTGCCGATAGAGGCTGAAGCCGATCACGACCAGGACGATCAAGGCGAGAAACGCCAGGCCTATACCCTCCATCGAGTTTCCCTCTCTCTCACGACCGCCATGATTCTACGGATCCGGCTCGGACTCGGAACCCGGGTCATCCCCGACAGCCTCCATATCCCCGAGCCAGATCTCGGCGGTCGGCTCGTCGGCGCCGGCGTTGAGCCGCTCGATCATCCGGTCCTTGGAGGTGATGGTGCCGAAGGCTGTCACCACGTCGCCTTTCTGGAGCACGGTGTCGCCACTGGGCACCTGGACCTCTCGCTCCCTCCGGATCGACACCAGGGTCGATCCCTCGGGCCAGGCGACCTCCCGGATCGAGCGACCGTCGGCCATCGATCCCGGCGGGATGCGGAACTCGTAATACCCGGCGCCCGGGTCGGTGCGCTGGGCCAGACGCGCACGCTGCAACTCCACGTCGGTGCTCGAGGTGAGCGCCTCGTGATAGGCGCGGACCGCGTCCTCTCGTCTGAAGACTCCTACCAGGCGCTCCGGGTCGTCCTCGGACACCACCGGGAGCCTTCCGACACCGAGCACGGCCATGCGCTCCAGGGCCGTGGAGACCGGGGTGCTCGGCACCACCGTCGCCGGTCGGTGGGTCATGGCATCGCCCACGCGGTCCTGGCCGGACCCGGCCCGGGCGATGTCCGAGAGCGTGATGATCCCAACCAGGCGTTCCGCCTCGAGGACGGGAAGCCCGTGGGACCGGGTCCGGTGGAGCCTCTCCTCGACCTCGGCCAGTGTGTCGACGGTGGCGCAAACGTGCGGGTCGGACGCCATCACCGAGCCGACCTGGATCGTGTCGAGCAGATCGACCTCGCCCGTCTGCCGAACCTTGATGCCCATGTGGTCGAGGACCATCGTGTAGATCGAGTCGGGATGGAAACGCTCGGCCAGAAACGTGCCGAGCGTCGCGGTGAGCATCAGAGGCAGGATCAATTGATAATCCCTGGCCCCGGTGACTTCGAAAACCATCAGGATGGCAGTGAGTGGCGCCCGTCCCACCACGGCGAACATGGCGGCCATCCCGACGACGGCGAAGGCACCCGACTCGATCGGAGAGGGCCAGATCTCGCCCACGAGCAAGGCGAATCCGGTGCCAACTGCTGCGCCCATGAACAGCGACGGCATGAAGGCGCCACCCGATGCGCCCGAGGTGGTGGTGAGACTGGTGGCGACGGCTTTGCCGATCGCAAGGAGGATCAGGGTCCACCACACCGAGGAGCCCACATCACCGGCAAGGAGACCGTTGATGACGGACTGACCGGTCCCGAACAACCTGGGCTCGAGGAAGATCAGCCCGGCGACGAGTAGACCGGCGATGAGCGGGCGGACAAAGCCCAGTGCCCGAGCGCGGGGGCGGAGAAAGCTGTCGAGACGGCCCAGTCCGTTCAGGAAAAGCACTCCGATCAGGACGATGGCGAGGGCGAGACCGGCGTAGAGGATCAGCTCACTGAATTCCTGCAGCCGGTACACATCGGTCTGCAGCTCCAGCTGCTCGCCGACGATCGTCCGCGTGGTGACCGCGGCGGTGACCGAGGCGATGACGATGGCCGACATGTGCCGGGCCGCGAACGAGGACAGGATGACCTCGAGGGCGAAGAGCATGCCGGCGATCGGGGCGTTGAAGGCGGCGCCGATCCCCGCACCGGCTCCAGCCGCAACCAGGGACCTCACCTGATCCTCTCCCAGGTTGAAGCGACGGGATATGACCGATCCGACGGCGGCCCCGATCTGGACGATCGGTCCCTCCCGGCCCGCCGAGCCACCGGTGCCGACTGTGGCGGCTGTCGCCAGGATCTTCAGCGGGATGACCCGGCCCCGCATCCTCCCGCTGTGCACTTCGAGGGCGGCCACCGCCTCGGGCACGCCGTCGCCGGCGACCTCTGGCGCAAATCTTCGGGCGAGGAACCAGGCGAACAGAAAGCCGGTCGGGACGGTCAGAAAGATCCAGGGATGTCCCTGGTCGATGGCGAAAGGGAGGAAGAACTCCTCCAACCAGTCGACGAGATAGATGAGCGCTGCCGCCCCCAGACCCACTCCGACACCCACCAGGGCGGATATGGCGAGGAATCCACCCATCTGTCTTTCGGCGAGGACGCCAACTGCAGGGAGACGGCGGATGCTCTCCAACGGCTTGGTCACGTGACGTCAGAGTATTCCCATCCCATCGTTTCCCGGACTCACGTCACAGAATGGGCCTGTGCGATTCCGATCTCACGTGTTGCGACCTCTCGAGCCGGAGAGCCCATGGAACCGGTCGGTGCTCGCGCTGTCTGCCCTCGCCGGGATCGTCGGTGCCTACCTCACGCTGGCTCAGGATGCCGAGCCACTCCTGGCCATCGAGGCCGCAGGCACGGCTTTCCTGTCATGGGCGCTGGCCCGAGAGATCGACCCGGATCGCCAGATCCCCGCTCTGGTGCTGGCCGTCGTCGGTGGGGCCTGGGCGCTGCTCGGATTCGAGACGGCGATCCTGCCCTTCACCGCCCTGTTGATGTCGGCGAGGGTGGTGGTGGAGACCACCGGGCGGCGCCCTCTTCCCACCGACCTGGCCGGGCTGGCTGTCCTCGCCACGGTCGTCTCCTTCACGCCATTGGGGTGGGTGATGGGCTTCGGGCTGGCCGTGGCCATATACATCGACGCCCGGATGGCCGAGGAACCCAACCGCGCGGCCCTCTTCGCAGCGTTGGCAGGGGCGATCGGTTCATCGGTCGTGGCCAGCCTCAGCGGTACCTTTCCCCGGACCCTCCCCACGGTCGATCCACTCGTCATGGCGGCGTTGGGTGTGCTCGCCCTGATCGCTGTGCTCCGGGAGCCGCTCGAACCGGTGTCATTCGTCGACAGCCGGACCAAGAAGTTCCTGAGGCGAGACCGCCTTCAGGCGGGCCGTGCCCTCGCCGCGATCCTCGTGTTCCTCGGCGCGCTCGTTTCGGGAGCGATTGCTCCGGCGGTGGTGCCGATGACCCTGGTTGTCGCCTCTGCCCTCGCCTCTACCGAGGTGGAGCGTCTACAACGAGCAAGCCGGCGCCCGGGGTAGCGTGGGTCGCATGTGCAGATCGATAAAAGTACTCAGGGAGGGCGCCACCCCGGCTCCCACCGAAGAGATCGAGGCGGCAGCACTTCAGTTCGTCCGCAAGATCTCGGGATTCAGCCGACCGGCCGGCCACAACGAGGACGTCTTCCACCAGGCTGTCCACGAGATCAGCGAAGCCTCGATGCGCCTGCTCGACGGGCTGGAGATCCGGGGAGCCAAGGCCTCCTAGGTCTGGTCCAACCCTGCCGGCACCCGGCTCGGCGCCATGATCGAGTCGACCAAGCCGTATTCGACCGCTTGCTCGGCGGTCAGCCAGCGGTCACGATCGGTGTCTCGGGTGACCGTCTCGACCGTCTGGCCGGTGTGACGAGCGAGGATGACGTTCATCTCCTCTTTCTGCCGGACGATCTCCCTGGCGTGAATCTCGATATCTGACGCCTGGCCTTCGAGCCCGCCCCCCATCAGATGAGGCTGATGGATCAGCACTCGGGCGTGAGGCAGGACATACCTCTTCCCCGGGGCCCCGGCGGCGAGGATCACCGCCGCCGCTGAAGCGGCCATGCCGATGCAAGCGGTCATCACCTCTGGCTTGATGTGCTGCATCGTGTCGTAGATGGCCATCATCGAAGACATCTCCCCTCCCGGTGAGTTGATGTAGAGGGCGATGTCCTTGTCCGGGTCCTCGCTCTCGAGATGGATCAACTGGGCGACGATCAGGTTCGCCGTGTCGGCGTCGACCGCTCGGCCGAGGAACATGACACGGTGCCCCAGCAGTCGTGAGTAGATGTCGTATGCCCGCTCTCCCCTGCTCGTCTGCTCGATCACGGTCGGTATCAGCATCATCGCTCCTTTGTGCAACCCGTCGGTTGCGGATAACCATACCACCACGCGCAACTGCTAAGTTGCAGGTATGCAGGAAGAGCGTTTCGAAGAGCTGGCCGGTGACATCACCGTCGAACGGACCGTCACCCTCCCCGCCGACCCGGGCTCGGTCTGGGAGCGTCTCACCGACGAGAACCTGGTTGGTGACTGGATGGAGGGTGATGTCTCGATCGACGCCCGCCCCGGTGGCGCCATAACGATGACTCCGGAGGAGGGGGCGCCGGTCTGGGGCACCGTCGAGGAAGTCGTCCCCGGTCGTCGCCTCCAGTGGAGTTGGCGGACCGACGATGGGCTACCCACCCAGGTCGAGATCGAACTGGAGCAGGTGGACGAGGGCACCACCCTCACCGTCCGCGAGACCCTGCTCCCGTGGACGATCACTGGTCTTCCGCCCCAGTGGGGTGGGTCCCCTTTTCCGAGGGCTTCTCTGTCCGTAGCGGCCTGATGATCCCCCACGAGGTCTTCGCCGCCCTGGCCGACCCGACCCGTCTCGAGGTGCTGAGCCGTCTGGCCGACGGGGGGCCGGCCACTGCCACCGAGCTGTCCGCCGCCATGCCCGTCTCCCGTCAGGCGGTGACCAAGCATCTCGCCGCCCTGGACGCCGCCGGTCTTGTCGAACGACACCCCTCCGGACGAGAGGTGCGCTACACCTTCGATCCAGAGCCCTTGGGCCACGTCGTCAAATGGGCCGAGAAGGTCGGCGACAACTGGGACCAGCGTCTCGGACGGCTCAGCCGCAGCGTCGAATAGCTACGCAAGAAGCAGGGTGCCCACTCCGAGCCGCTCTGCGTTGAGGAGGGCGAGGTGGGCGGCGGCCACATCCTGGGCGGCGACGCCGACACTCTTGAACACCGTCACGTCCTCGGCGATCTCGGGGCTGGTCCCGTCCAGCAGCTCGCGCAACGAGGTGTCGGGCAGCCTTCCGGCCTGGATCAGGTCGCCGGCCTCTTCGGCCGCCGCCGAGAGGTCGTCGACGACCACATAGGCCCGCTCGAGGAGGTCCGGCGCCAGCTCGGCCATCTCCGGCGTGTAGGCGCCGATGGCATTGACGTGGGCGCCTTCCCGAACGCTCGACTCGGACAAGATGGGCGATGTCGCCGGGGTGGCGCATGAGATCACATCGGCCTGGGCGGCGGCTTCGGCGGCATCGTCGACGTGCTCGCCGCCAACCATCTCGGCGACCATTCTTGCGTTGACCGGATTCCGGGACCAGACCATGACCCGATCGATCGGCCGGACCGTCCGCACCGCCTCGATCTGGTCGAAGGCCATCGCCCCCGCCCCGAGCATGGCCAGCGTGCTCGCGTCGTTGGTCGCCAGCAACGCCGTGGCCAGCCCGCACACCGCGCCGGTCCGGATCGCGGTGAGAGTCGGCCCGTGGACCAGGCCCAGAGGGGTCCCATCGGGTGCGAACACGACCACCAGGCCGGCGGGATCACCGGGCACGGTCGAGACCACCTTGACCGCGATGATGTCGTCGAGCCTTCCCGGCATGACCAGCGAGCTGCCGACAATGGTCCGGAGCGGGGTTTCTGCCTCGGCGGAGAAGGCGTGCTCCATTGCCCGGATCGCATCGGTCATAGGAAGCGCCTGCCGGGTCTCGGCAGAATTCAGGTACCGCATCAGGCCAGGACGTTCTTGACTGCCACGTCGATCGGCTCCCGATCGACGGAGAGGAAGCTCATCGGGACGTCTGTGTCGAACTCGATGGAGGCGCCGGTGTAGGCCTGGGCGACGAGGGACCCGATCGAGGGGGCGAGCTTGAATCCATGTCCGGAGAACCCGTTGGCCACCCAAAGGCCGTCGACACCCGAAGGGCCGACGACGGGATGGACGTCCTCCCGGTTGATGGTGTAGAGACCGGCAACACCAGAGACACCACCCCTCGCTTCCAGCCCCGGAACGCGGTGGTGGAAGGCGGCCAGCTTGATCTCGGTGAAGGCCGCATCGGGGACCCGCTTGTAGTCGTCGGGATCCTCGATCACCTCCTCCTCGTCCTCGGCCAGTACCGATCCGACCAGGACCTGCTGCCCGCCGGTCTCGGGCCGGAAGTAGATGCCGGTCGAGGCGTCCGCCCCGACCGGGACCGGGCCCAGGTCCTGGGGCCAGGACCGGTAGACGGTCTGGATCCGCGTCGGCGTGAGTGTCCAGCGCAACTCTGCGCCGGCCATCGCATTGAGCTGGTTGCACCACGGCCCTGCGGCGTTGACCACCAGTTCCGCTGAGATCTCGGTCCCGTCCTCGAGACGGACCCCGGTCACGCGACCGTTCTCCTTCAAGACTTCGGTCACCCTGGAGTTGAACTCGACGGTGCCACCCAGACGACGGGTGGCCTCGATCAGGTCCTGGTTGGCCCCGACCGGCTCGGCGTAGCCCCCGAGACTCTCGTAGAGGAATGCCTCGCCGGGGGCGCACTGATGCTCGATCTCCCCGGTGAGGTCGAAGGGCACACCACAGGTGGAGAGGGATGGGAACAACTCGGTCACGTCATCGGGGCCGATCGCCTCCGCTTTCACCCCTTCACCCATGAGCTTGTCGGCGTCCGACCCGACCCGCTCCTGGCTCTCTCCCATCATCCACAGGACGCCCACCCGCTGCAGCCCCGACCTCGGCTGGTCCAGGCCGGTGAACTCGGCCCAGTTGCCATACGCCTCCTGCCCGTGGAAGGCGAGCCGGACCACCTCTGGATGTGTGTACCGACAACGGCAGATCGATGATGACGCCCCGGTCGAGCCTTCGGCCGGGCCCTTCCCCTTGTCGAGGGCGACCACACTGCCCACGCCGTGACGGGCCAGCTGGTAGGCGATGGAGGACCCGATGATGCCCGCCCCCACCACGACCACGTCGGCCGTGCGCTTCATGGAACGACGACCCGGTAGTCGCCAGTTTCCTCGTCCCAGGTCAGCTCGATCTGGCCCTTGGTCGCGGCCGCCTTGCAGAACTGGAGGAATCCCGAGTAGCCGAACTTCTTCTCCGAGAACGTCGGATCCTTCTTGCGGAGCTGGTTCTTGAGACCGGACAGATAGACCGGAGAGCTCTTCTTCGACAGATCGGTCACCACCTCGACCAGTTGGTCGAAGGCCGCGCCTTCGCCAGATCCCTCAGACGGGAACTGGACTATTGGATCTCCACGCCCCGGGCCCTCCGAGGTCTCGATCACGCCCTGGGACTCCAGATGGTTGAGCAGTTCTCCGAAGGCCCGGAACCCGTAGTCGGCTTCGCTGAAGGTGGAGTCCTTGCGGAGCAGGGCACGCTTCAAGGACGACGCGAGCACCTCTCCGCCACCGCTCCTCAGAAGACCCGAAAGAGTCGTCGTTATCAGCGACGCCAACTCCGGCGTGGTGTCGTCGACCTGCTCGCCCTCTTCGGCCGGGGCGGTGACCCGGCTCGGCTCGACCCCGTCCAGGTTCTCGTAGAAGAGGAACTCATCACAGGCGGGCGGAAGCAACGCCGAGGTCGACGCCTTGACGCCGACACCGATCACCTTCTTGTTCAGCTCGCGCAGCTTGTGGACGAGCGGGGTGAAGTCGGAATCCCCGGTGCAGATGACGAAGGTGGTGATGTAGTCGCGCTCGAAGGCGACCTCGATGGCATCGACCACCATCTTGATGTCTGCGGCGTTCTTGCGACTGGCCCCCATCCGCTGCGGGATCTCGATCAGCTCGATGTGACTCCGTGTCAGCTTCTGACGGGCATCGGAGAACATCCCCCAGTCGGCATAGGCCTTTCGGGTGACGACGCGGCCCCGCTCGGCGAGGGCATTGCCGATCGGCTCGAAGTCGAACTCCATCCCCCCCAACGCCTCCCGCACGCCGATGGCCAGGTTCTCGAAGTCGACGAACAGGGCGATGCGCTCTTCTTCCATGCGAGCAAGCGTAGGCGAGCAACAAGGAGGTATCTGATCGTGAATTCACCGCCCTTCTTGGCGTAGCTTCCGAAAACTTCGAAACCGAGGGGCAGGTGATGGCGTTCTCCGAGCTGAGGGTTCACGGCATGTCCGGGACCCCACCGCGCGATCTGTTGTATTCGGACCCGGTCAGCTACGACCGGTCCGATCCATACGCCCGAATCTATGAGGCCAACCGCGACGGCCGAGAAGTCAAGGCGTTCCACTGGGGAAGTCTCACGTCGGGCCGCCGGATCACGGCCTTCTGGCTCCTGCTCACCCCGTTCATGCTGGCCAATCTCGCCGGCTGGATGGCCTCGACGAAGCCAAGAGTCCAGGCTCTCATCCGCGTCACCGGGCTTTTCATCACGTCTCTACTGGTGGCCCAATTGGCTGTGGTCTTGATCAGTCAGGTCAACGAGATATTCAACGGCCAGAGCTACCACGCCGCTGCAGTTGCAGGCGGTGCGGGCGCTCTCGCCCTCCTCTTCCTTGCGATCATCTGGCGGCTGTCGGCCCAGTCCCTGCTGGAGCCGATGACGACGGCCGACAAGTTCAGGCTCCTATTCGGGATCGGCGAGAAAGACCTCGGGCCTCCCGGATCCGACGAAGAGACCCGTCGGCTCCAGGTCAGGGACCCCGCCCCGGGAGCGACCCTCGACGACCCGGGCATGTGGATCCGTCAGCCGATCCTGGACAGAATGCGACGCCAGCATCTGACCGGGGGGATGCTGGTGATCACGATCGCACTCGAGCTGGGGCTCGGGGGCTGGGTGTTGTTGGGCGCCGCGTTCGTCATGGCTGGCTTGGTCGTACTCGACACCGCCCTGATCGGCACATCCAATCGCTCTGGGGAACTCGGTGCGGCGCTTGTCGAGTGCGAGTGTCCACATCGCATTCGGGCTCTTGGCGATCGCCATCATCCGCCTGTTCACGGAGGATCTTCCCGAGGGAATTTGGCCTCACATTCACGAGATGATCCTCTACATAGCGATCCTGGCCGGTGCCGCTTCCGCGGGCACACTCGTCACACAGCTGCTGACCAGATCCGGGAGGTGGCAGCAGAGCTTTCTCCCGCTCAGCGCATTGGCGCTCGCAGCATCCATCGGCGGAGCCCTCGGCGTGGCTGCCAGTTTGTTCGCAGAGCTCGCCTCGTATCAATTCCTCGGCGACCTCAACCCTTATCAAGTGGATGCGCCGGAAGGGTTCGATATCGCCAATACCGGGGTCATGGTGAATGGCGGAGCATGGACCGTGGAGTCGATGCTCACCTTCTTCATGGCTCTGATCGGGTTCGCCGCCCTCGCCGCCTGGACCGGCGAGTTGCCCCCACCAAAGCAACCGGGGCGAGAGTGGGCGCTTCTGCGCTGCACGACGAGCAAAGCCGCCTTTGTGTTCGGTGGCACCGGGGTGATCGCCGCCGTCCTGGCCCTGCCGGCTGTCTACATCGCTTGCTTCACCGGCACGAGCAGGGGCTGTGATCCGACCTTGCTCCACCCGGACTCCATCGAAGCCATCCTGCCGCGGATAGCCGGCCTCATTGCCATCTTCATGATCGCCACACTCACCGGAGCCGTGTTTCGGATCAGCAAGCCGATCTCTCTACTGATTCCTCCCCTCGGCTTGGCGATCGTTTGGCTCGTCTTCGACAAGGATCTCAACGACGCCCTGATATGGAACGTGCCGATCCTCGACCTGCCGGTGAGACCATTCCAGTTCTTGGATCTGTCGGTGGTGCTCATCGTGTTTGGCATCACCTTCTTCATCCTGCGCAGCATCGTCGGCGGCTTTGGTGACCCTGAGAAGAGACGGAAGGTGGGCATGCTCTGGGACACCGGATCCTTCTGGCCCCGATGGTTCCACCCGCTGGCCCCACCCTCCTACTCGCCGCATGCGGTGAAGACCCTGAACAAGGCCCTCGGCGGCGAAGGCTGCGAGATCCTCACCGCCCACTCACAGGGATCGGTCATCTCCTGTGTGGCGCTTTCACAGCCAGGCGCCCCGCTGCCCCGCGCGTTCGTCACATACGGATCGCCGCTCGGGATCCTCTATGACCAATTGTTCCCATTCGCCGGAGTTCGGCGGCTGATCTCCAAGGTCGAGAGCCGGTGGGGTGACACCTCGCATTGGGTGAACCTGTGGAGACCGACCGACCCTCTCGGCGGTGCTGCCCTGCCCTGCATCTCGGGAAACCAAGAGCTGACGGACGGGACCGGCCACTCGCATTATGAGCTCAGCACGAAGTTCATCGAGGAGAGAACGGCTGCGATCGCCGGGCACCCTCGCACGCCACTGAGGGGCGACGATACAGAGGGGTGCGGCCCGGGCCTCCCGGACGGCGAAGCCTGAGGATTCATCGCAGCCCAGATCTACGCTTGGGTGTGCTTCGGCCCTCGTAGCTCAGGGGATAGAGCACCGGTTTCCTAAACCGGGTGTCGCAGGTTCGAATCCTGCCGAGGGCGCGAAACGGTCACGACTTGACCCCCAGTCGCCAGTGCGTCGACCAGTACAAAGCGGGGGTGATGACGACACCGTCGCGCGCCGGCGAGGCGAGGACAAACAGGGCGATCATCACGACCGGCATAAGAAAGTCCCAGACAAGAATCGGACCAGCGTTGTTCGACGCCAGGTTTTCCGTGCGAATGATGTCCATCACATGCGTTGTGCCGGCACCCCAGGCGAAGACAGACTTCGCGATTATGGCCGGTAGCCAGAAGTCGTAGCGCCAGAAGCAAACAAAGCCAACAATCCCAATCGCGAGGTTGGCGAACCCGACCTCCGTCTGGAAAGGGTTGCCGGCCGGCCAACCAATCGACGCCGCAACGTCGTTGGCGAAGACGGTGTGCATGACGAAGTTGAACATGCCGATGGCCCCGGAGACACCGAGGACGTACATGAGGGCGATTTCGGCTCGCTGAGAGCGATCGCGGTGCCGAGCCAGTCGAAGGTGAATCCCGGTCGACAGGCTGATGGCCAGGATCCACATGTAAACCTGCCAGCCCGGGATCGACGTCAGTGTATCGATCATTGGCTAAGCGTTTGGAGGGCGAATGACATCATCCGTCCGGATTCTCAGAGCGCGTAGGGGCCGAATCGCCCCCAGGCGGCCAATGCGGCGAAGGCGCCGAGGATGAGAGCAGGAACGATCATCAAGGGCTCTTTGCGCCGGGCGTGGATGACGGCAGCGCCGATCATCAGAACCATCAGACCGACCGCAGCCCAGGCTGTCAGCAGCGGAACGACATCGAGGAAAGACGGGACAATGAGCGCGAGCCCGGCGAGTATCTCGAGAAAACCGATGATCTTCACGGGCCCAGAATCGAAGTCGTTGACCCAGCCCATTTTGGTTTCGAGCTTCCCTTTCGGCTGTGTGATCTTCGTAAGGCCGGCGCCCAGGAAAACGGCGGCGAGGATTCCTTGAACGATCCAGAGGACGGTGTTCACGGTGCTTTCCTGACGTTGGGTGGCAGGAGGCGTGGGTCAAAGACGTAGGTGGTCAAGCCCTCATAGATGGGACTACGTCTTTGCTTGCTGACGGCTCGGGCGGCGACCTGGCCCTGGTTGGTGACTGGATCACCGGCCACCTGTTCACGAGCCGCGTCAGCGACGAGATTGGCGTAACCGTGAGTTAGGCCATGCTCTTCTTCGAGGTAGGCGACGATCTCGCCGCGGCTGACTCTGCTCGGGGACTTTGCGGTCTCGATCCACGAGCTCATGCTCCGACCCATCCTCGCCGTCTCAATCGGCGCGCTTCGGCTGTGGCTCTGTTCAAGCTTGGCGGCCAGGTAGGCCATCTCGATGGCTCTTGCACTCATGTCATCCCCCCAATGCCACGCTTACTTGGACGACCTCGACCTTGGCTCCGGGGTAGATGTTCAGCGAGGGCCAGGTGCGGGCGACCTCGCATGCAGCTTCTAGGGAATCCGCCTCCAACACGATCACCCCACCCAAAGCCTCCTTCGTGTCGGCGAAGGGACCGTCGAGAATCACCAGTTGCTGATCGTCCGCGATCCGGCCGGTCCGTCGTGGCCACGCCAGCTCATAGCCGCCACGCAGGGCTGCGCTGTTCTCCTCGAACCACTTGTCGTCCGCGATTCGGTCCGCCACTTGCTGTTCGGGCTCGGTCTCTTCGTAGGCGGCGGCGCCAGCCTCGCTCACATAGGTCAGCATCAGAAATGTCATGGTTCTCCTTTGTCGGTTACTCGGTGTCAACGAACGAATCCGAGACGATTCGACCTTCCTGTCAGAAAAATCCAAGGAGGTGACCGATCAGCCGTTCCCGGCATGCCGTAGGGTCGGCCCACCGCTACTGGATCTCTCTCAAGATTGAACCCGAACCAGGCCATCGAGGACACTTTTCGACGAGAGCACGGCTTGGTTCTCTCGGCGCTGATCAAAGGCTTTGGAGACTTCGATCTCGCTGAGGAAGCCTTGGCAGATGCGTTTGCCAGTGCACTCGAAACGTGGCCCAAGAACGGTACGCCGCTCAATCCTGCAGCCTGGCTCATGACCGTCGCCCGCAACAAGGGAATCGACCGGTTGCGTCGGCGTAAGCGGTGGCAGGAACGGATACCACTGCTTGCCGAGGAGGAAGCCTCAATGCCAGTCGATCCAGAGGAGTCGAGTGTTCCTGACGAACGCCTCCGACTGATCTTTACCTGTTGTCATCCCGCTCTGTCACCCGAAGGTCGCGTGGCCCTCACCTTGCGAACCCTCGGCGGCTTGAGCACGGCTGAGATCGCCAAAGCGTTCCTGACCGCCGAGCCGACGATGTTTCAGCGGATCACCCGGGCGAAGAACAAGATCCGTTTGGCTGGCATCCCCTATCAGGTTCCATCTTCAGAACAACTTCCAGAACGCACTGAGTCGGTCCTGGCCGTTGTCTACCTGATCTTCAACGAGGGTTACTCGACTATGCACGGACAGGAGCTGACTCGGGTGGATCTCTGTCAGGAGGGCATCCACCTTGCGGAGACGCTGGCCGAGCTCTTGCCGGACGAACCAGATGTCCTCGGACTGGCCGCTCTTTGCTGGCTGACGGAGGGCCGGCGGCCGAGTCGCATCGACGAGAAAGGTGAGCTGGTCCTGCTGGCCGATCAGGATCGGACGCGCTGGAATCGGCAAGCAATCGACCGGGGTCTGAGCTTTCTTCGGCGAGCTCAGCGGCAGCACTCGAACACTACCTACGTGATCCAGGCCAGAATCGCTGCTCTTCAGTCGACGGCCGCTTCCCATGAGGTGACCGACTGGCCATCGATCGTCACACTTTACGATCGGCTTCTCGAGGTGAGACCGTCCCCGGTCGTAGCATTGAATCAAGCAGCCGCGGTCGCGATGGCAGAGGGAGAATCTGCAGGGCTCGTTCGGATGGAACCGCTCGCCGAGGTCCTCGCCGATTATCAACCATTTCACGCCGCCCGCGCCGAGTTGTTGGCCAGGGCAGGACGTCGCAGGGAAGCAGCCGATGGCTTTCGAAGGGCTCTCGCATTCCCAATCAACGATGTGGAAAGGCGTCACCTACAGAGAAGACTGGCAGAGACGGAAGGGGTCTAGCGGCGAAGACTGGGCCAATCGACCATGGGAATCGTCACCCTGACGAGCCTGGAGATCCGAGCGCGTCGCGCAATACCCCTAAGAAACTGAGCACCGGAACGCGTCAAACCTAGAGAACGCGAAAACCCTATGCTTATTGGCGTTTTCGGGTGTTCCGAGGCCCAAATAGAGAGCAGGTTTCCTAAACCGGGTGTCGCAGGTTCGAATCCTGCCGAGGGCGCGCTGGCCCATTTCCCCTTGTAATCGTTGACTGGGACGGGGATCCAGCTCATGGGGCGAGCAGTCCAAGGACTAATGCGAACAACCAGGACGGGCCCCTTGTGGGTTTCAGTGGACGAGCGTTTCGGGTGGTTGTGCCTTGGTCAGGTCAACCTGTGGTGGCCTAGGCTCCCGCCGTAACGGAGCGGTAATCGGATGCCCTCAGACTCGTCGCGATGACCGAAGACCAGGCCAGACGTCCCTGGTCGACCTTGGCGGCCGTAGTGGTGGTGTTGTTGATGGTGGCCGGGGTATACGGTTTCGCCACCTCGTCCGATCTTGACGATGACGTTACGACCCTGGTCCTGGTTGGGACCTCGATCATTTGTTTCGGGCTGCTCGGGGCGCTGGTGCTATGGCGAAAGCCGGGCAACAAGATGGGCTGGGTGTTCTCGGCCATCGGGTTAGCCGGAGTGGTCGTGGGGGTTGAGATCGACAATCCGGTCGGGTTGGCCCTGAGGACCGGGTCCTGGCTGCCTTTCCTCGCCTTGGCGGTGGGCGTGCTCCCGCTTCTCTTCCCCACCGGCGAGCCGCTGGCTCCTCGGTGGCGCTGGGTCCTGAATGGTCTGGTGGTCTTCATCATCTCGTACCCCCTCTTGGCCCTGCTGCAGGAGCAAGTGTGTGTCGGCTGGGCCGGACCGGAGGGGGAGACCTGCGTGGAATGGGCCGACAACCCGATCGGAGTAACCGGCGTCGAGAACCCGGAGTATTCAACCCTCGGCACGATCCTTTCGACGGCGCTGATCCTGATGGTCGTGGCTTCGGTTGTATCGCTGATCATCCGGTATCGCAGGTCGGGTGGGATGGAGCGCCAGCAGATCAAATGGTTGATGCTGTCCATCGGCGTCTTTGTCAGTCTTCTCCTCTTCGTGGACATCCTCCTGGGAGATCTGCTCAATTGGCGTCTCCCCGACCCCATCATCGGTGTGATCGACGGGCTGGCCTGGCTTTCGCTTCCGGTGTCGTGCGGGTTGGCCATCTTTCGCTACGGCCTCTATGACATCGACCGGGTCATCAGTCGTACCGTGGCCTATGGACTGGTGGTGGCCACCCTCACCATCGCCTATGTCGCGATCGTTACGGGTGTCGGCGCCGTCGTGAGCGAGTTCAGCCCATCCAACGTCGACCTGCCCGTGCCCGTCTTCGCTACGGCCCTAGTCGCGATCGCCTTCCATCCGGTGCGGCTGAGAGCCATAAGGTTGGCCGACCGCATCGTGTTCGGACGACGCCGGACACCATATGAGGCCCTGGCCGGAGTCGGGGGGGCACAATTGGACGACCTGTTGCCGCAGATCGCACAACTCGCCACAGAGTCGACGGCAGCACGCGCCGCCATTGTCTGGCTCTCAGATGGCATGGAGTTGCAGCCTGCTGCCATCTTCCCCCAGAACGGCTCGCCACCCGAACCGATTGCACTCGATGACGGTCGACTCCCGGCCGCGCTGGATCTGGGCGAGACTGTTCCCCTCACCCACCAGGAGAGTCTGCTGGGCGCCATCACCATCGTCACCGGCCCTGGTGAGGACCTGCCCGCCGACGACCGTCGGCTCTTGACCGACCTGGCAGCGCATGCCGCGCTCACCGTGCACGGGGTGTTGGAGTCCACTCCCCTGCCCACAGGGATCGTCACATTCCTTATGACCGACATCGAAGGGTCAACGAGTCTCTGGGAGGATGATTCGGAAACCATGGCTGTGGCCCTTCGCACCCACGATGCGATGGCGCGCCGCATAGTCGGTGACGGAGGTGGGGTGCTAGTCAAGTGGCGAGGTGAGGGTGACAGCACGTTTTCGGTGTTCACCAACGTGAGCCAGGCGGTGCTGACCGCGACGACTCTGCAGGAGGCGATCCGCGGCCATGACTGGGGGACTGTCCGGCCAATCTCGATTCGCGCCGCCCTCCACACCGGGGAAGCCGAGTTGCGAGAGCGCGACTACTTCGGTCAGACGGTCAACCGTTGCGCACGTCTCCGCTCGCTGGCCAAGGGCGGCCAGACCCTGATTTCAGCCGCCACACGAGAGCTCGCCCGGGAGGGGCTTTCCCCGGAATTGCGTTTCGCCGATCTCGGCCGGCATCAGCTCAAGGACGTGAGCGAGCCAGAGCAGGTCTACGAAGTAGTTGCAACAACCGTGATCGACATGTCGACCGAGATGCCGGCAGAGCCGGCGGTCTAACCCCCTCCCACTTCACTCCGTTTCGCCGCCATTTGTCCGGCCGTATCACAAATTGATCAACCCCTAGACCCGACGATGAGAGAAGAAGAAGGCATCCGGTGTCTGAAATGGGAAGACGCCGTCGTGGCTGCAACACCAACGCAGAACCCAATCCTCGTTACTCGGACCGACCGTTCCGGATCGGATTCGCACGACTCGTCGCCGATCCGCACTCCGAGGGCAAGAGGCTCAGGCGAGTATCGTCGCGGACCTCGCTCAAAGCCTGAGGACGGAGATGTCCCAAGACGCCCTTGAGCCAAGCGCCCCCTGGTACTCGCCGCCTTGGCGGTGGATACGACGCCACCCTGTCGCCGCGTTTCTGATCATGGCCTACACGGTCACCGTCGCAACCGCACTGTCCTCAGCCTTGACCAGGAGAGACCTGCTGCCCTATGGGCAGGCTCCCTACGACCTACTCGCCCACCTCTTTGGTAGTGCTGTACCAGCGTTCATTGTCACCTCGGCTGTGCATGGCAAGGTCGGACTACGGGACCTTCTCCAACGCTGCCTGCGCTGGCGGGTTGGTATCGGCTGGTATCTGCTTGCGTTTCTGGGTCCGACCCTTCTCACCCTGTTGCTTGCAGTCGGATTGGGAGGCACGCCTCCGGCGACTGCGATTGCAGAGAATTGGCCGAGATTCTTCACTTCGATCCTGCCGAGCTTGGCCTTTGCCTTCCTGCTCTCGAATTTCTTCGAAGAGGTGGGGTGGACCGGGTTCCTGTTCGACAGACTCCAAGACCGCTTCACGCCGCTCCGAGCCGCCGCCCTTGTCTCAGTCCCGTTCGCCCTGGCCCACATTCCCGGATTCATTGTCGAAGCCGGGTCTCTTGTCGATGGCCTAGTGATCCTTGGCGTCCTTTTCATCCCTCAATTGGCGAGCCGTGTCATCGTGGCCTGGTTCTACAACAACACCTATCGCAGCCTCTTGATCGTCGGACTCTTTCACGCTTCGTACAACGCCACCACCCAGAGCCAGTTCTACGAAGCTTTCCTGCCTGTGGGAGAGGACATCGAGTTCCTCCTCCTGGTAGCAGTCCCAGTCATCCCCGCCATTCTGATCGCGGCACTCACCAAGGGCCGCCTTGGCTGGACCGCAACCCCCAAGCAGGTTTCCTAAAGACGGGGTGTCGTAGGTTCAAATCCTGCCGGAGGGCGCGAACCTCCATTTCCCCTAGACCGGATGGCGAAAGGCACTGGCTCATCTACTTCCGCCCCGAGCGTTCACCGGTGGTCGATCAGGGTCGCGAAAGAAGTCCTGGATCACTTCGTTGAACGGCGTTCCGGTCATTTGCACCTCGTGACCCGCTCCTTCAACGACCGTTCGACGCGCTCCAATCGCTTCTGCAATCCGGTCGTTCAGTAGCTCGAAGGCCGGATGGTGCCCACCGGAGACCACGAGGGACCGAACGCCAGCGTTCTTGATCATGTCGACCGGTAGATGAATTTCCCACGGACGTGTGACGAAACGCCGAAAGGGCGGGACATGCGGCTGGAGGAGGTTGATGAGCTCCGGCGAAGGAGGCTCTTCTCCGAAGGCGTCGAAGAACTCGAGCAGCCAGTCACCGTCTGACAGCTCTACATCGTTCCACAGATCGTCGCCGAGATCAGCCAGGTGCGCGATGCCCGGATCCTCGACGAACCGGTACGACGGGGGCTCGACAACGGTGAGCGAGCGCACGCGGCGCGGCGAGGCGGCAGCCACCAGTAGAGCGACGATCGCACC
This sequence comes from uncultured Acidobacteriota bacterium, assembly GCA_963843585.1. Taxonomy (GTDB): domain Bacteria; phylum Actinomycetota; class Acidimicrobiia; order Spongiisociales; family ZC4RG35; genus JARDZU01. Next base: position 75,653 of record CAWJLJ010000014.1, on the reverse strand, counting down.
AGAGGAGTGGCCGACGAGATGGACAGGCTCGTCAAGAGCGGCCACGAGAAGTCGCGCGTCGAGCTGGATGTCCTCGCCCGTGGAGAGGTGTGCGCTGCTGCCATACCCAGCCCGGTCGACAACGCGTAAGCGCCACCGTTCGGCCAATGGCTCCTGAGCGCCCCACGCCAACTCTCCGTCGGTCATCCCGCCATGTATGAGCACCACCTCTGGGCCGTGACCACGGACGGTCGAGGCGAGACTCTCCATCGGCTCACTCCTGTCGGGCTTCTGGCCGATGGCCATAATGCCACCACCGCTCACCGCGGCGGAGGACGACGGTCGACGCGAACGCGATCCCGCCTCGAACCCAGGCCGCTCCAGCCCGGTGACAAGGCCAGTCGAGTCGATATCTCCCCCGCTGAGTTCGCTGAAAAATTCAGTGTCCCGCCTAAAACTGAGCACCGGAACGCGCCAACCTTAGAGAACGCGAAAACCCTATGTTTATTGGCGTTTTCGGGTGTTGGGAGGCCCAAATACAGAGCAGGTTTCCTAAACCGGGTGTCGCAGGTTCGAATCCTGCCGAGGGCGCCGACCCTCAAGACCAGGCCGGGTTGCCGCCCACCGCAGGTCACGCTGGAACCAGGCGAGATCAACCGCCATCTCGGCCCGCTTCGGCGGACCGATGAAGAGGCATAGTCCGCGGCCAGTACCAGACAGCGAACCTGTCGGTCGACCAGATGCAATCCACGACAAGGTTCGGCGCCGAATCACTAGTGGATGACGAACGAGGATGCTTTGCAACAGTACGAGAGGGCATCAGCGGAGCCATCGTCGGCTGACCCCGCACGCACTTCCGGATCCACATTGCTGGTGACCGGAGCCAGTGGCTACCTGGGGGGCCGCCTGGTGCCCCAACTCCTGGCGGCGGGCTATCAGGTGCGTTGCATGGTGCGGAGCGCCGAGGGTCTCAGCGGCCACCCCTGGCATAAGCAGGTGGAGGTGGCGGTGGCGGATGCTCTGGAGCGGGCATCGTTGGACGCCGCTCTGGAGGGGATTGACACCGCCTACTACCTGATTCACTCGATGGACGGCGGCGAGGGGTTTGCCACCCGTGACCGTCAAGCCGCCGAGAACTTCCGTCGGGCGGCGGAACGTCAGGGCGTGCAGAGGATCATCTACATGGGTGGTCTGGGAGGCTCGACCAACCTCTCCGGCCATCTGGCCAGCCGTCAAGAGGTAGGTCGGGTTCTCGCCGCCGGTCCGATCGCACTCAGTGAGGTCAGGGCGGCAGTGATCATCGGGTCGGGCTCGGTCTCGTTCGAAATGCTTCGACATCTGACCGAGGTGCTTCCAGTGATGATCACGCCTCGTTGGGTTCAGACTCGATGCCAGCCCATCGCTGCCAGGGATGTATTGGCAGTTCTTGTCGGACTGCTCGATCACGACCTGGCCGATCATCAGATGCTGGAGGTGGGCGGTCCCGACGTTCTCACCTACAGGGACATGATGCAGATCTACGCCGAAGAGGCCGGTCTTCGGCACCGCCTGATCTTGCCAGTGCCGATGTTCTCCCCCTCGCTCTCCTCTCGATGGGTGGGTCTCGTCACCGCAGTGCCCACCCGAATCGCGCGCACCCTCATAGACAGCCTCATCACCGAGGTCGTTGTCACCGAGAACGCGGCAACAGAGTTTGTCGAGCGTCCCCTCAGCCCGTATCGCGAGGCCGTTTCTGACGCCCTGGAAAGGGTGGAGGGGAACACCGATGAAACCCGATGGCACGAGGCTGTGGAGCAACCGGCGGTGAGCCTGCCAACCGATCCGGCCTGGGCCGGTGCCCGCTGGCTGCGGGACCGCAAGGTGGTGGAAACGGCAGCTCCGGCAGCGGACGTCTACTGGGCAGTGACACGGATAGGAGGCGAAGTTGGCTACTACGCCGCCGGTTGGGCCTGGTGGTTTCGAGGTCTGATCGACCGTGTGGTGGGCGGTGTCGGCCTCCAGCGAAATGCGGGACCCCGCACTGCTTTGGTGCGAGGTGACACACTCGACTTCTGGCGGGTGGCCGACCTCGAAGACAACCGACGCCTCCTGCTGGTCGCCGAGATGAGATTGCCTGGCGAGGCCTGGCTCGAGTTTGAAGTCGAAAGCAAGAGTGGCCATACCAGTCTGATCCAGACCGCTCACTTCGCCCCACGCGGACTGGCAGGTCGCCTCTACTGGTATCTGCTCTGGCCGTTCCATTCGATGGTTTTCGGCCCGATGGCCCGTCGCATTGTCGAGGTGGCCGGCCGACGCCCGAAGCCACCGATCTAAGAGGTTGCCCGTCGGGCTGGGGATTCGCTCGCCACGGAGCGGAGTGGGGCGTGACCCACCCCCCGCTCCGACCGGCGTCTAACTGGACAGGGCGGAGCGAAGAGCCTCGGCGGCTTCGAGGGATACCGGCTGCAAGCCTGCAATGACGGCCTCCGTCAGTGGGCCCGAGTCGCCGTGCCCGTGGGCCTGGAGGGTCGCTCTTTGCCACTTGAGAGCCTCGACGACCACCTCGTTGTCGCCTACCAGCAAAGACGCTTCGACAGCGCCGAGAAGCAGGGCGAGCTCGTCTCGCAGGCGGGGGCCAGGCGTTTCTCCGAGACGTCGCTCCAGATCCTCCTGTGCTCGAGCGAGAACCGAGGTGCGTCGTTCGATCAGCTTCAGCAGGTCGTCCGAAGGGTTACGAGCCCGGCTCTCGGACGCTCTTACGTCTGGCACCCAGGTCTGTAGGACGCCTGGGATCTCTCTCGGGTGCGACGCCCAGGCGTCGGCTCCGAGCGTGGTCGCCCACGCCCCGGTCCCGCCGAACGCCCGCCCTCCCGCGAGTACAGGCACGTCTGCGGAGTGGCTCTGGCTGATCACTGCCCTGGCTCCGATGAGATGGTTGGTCATCGTGCAGGAGATGATCATCGCGTCGGGCTGCTCGCTGGCGAGGAACTCCCGCAGGTCGGTTGCGAGCACGTTGGCGCCGAGGAAGGTGGTCCGGAATCCGCTGAAGAGTAGATAGGCGACCACGGCCCGGCCTGCCAAGGAGTGAGAGTCGCCTTCAGCTGAGGCAACCACGACATGGAGGCCGTCCTCTGGTTGGTCCAACGACCCCGCAAGGAGCGCGACGACGGTCTCGACTGTGGCCGTCGCGGTGTGTTCCTCCGAGACCAGGTAATCCCCGCTTTGCCATCGCGATCCGACATCTCTTTCAGTGGGAAGGAGGAGGTCGAAGAGCAGCGAGTCGAGAGGAACCCCCTCATCCATGAGGCGGGCAACGATGTTGTAGAGCCCGCCGGAGTCCCCCGAAAGGGCGGCCGCGGTGACTCCGAGCCGCGCAGATCTGAGGCTGCTTTCATCCACTTTTCGCTCCGTTACGAAAGCGTGGAGGCTACCTGTGGTCGAGCGTGAGAAGGACACCATCACCCGATCAAAGAAGCCGGGAGGTCGACAGCTGGCGTGGCGTAGACGACGACGTTGCTGTCGTAGCGAGCGACGCCTGGATCAAAGCCGCCGCCGCACGTAATGAGTGTCAGCACCGGAGGCCCCTCCTTGGAGAAGATAGCGTCCAGGGGCAGCTCTTCCTTCGGGTAGAGGGCGGCGAATATCTCGATCTCGTAGGTGCCGGCGGGCAGGTCCAGCGGACCGGCTACATCGCCGAACTGAAAGCCCTCGAGGGTGAGCTCACCGTTGACGTACACGTCGACGTCCAGATCGGGAACACCGTGAACCACGATGACCTGACCCTCGTCCGACTGGGCCATTGCGGCCGTGGCCGGCAGTATCGCCACCACCATCACGGCCATGAGAAGCATCAGCTTGCGCATTTAGATCTCCTTCTGTCTTACGACCGTCTTGAGTGGTCGCTTGCTTCACCCGTGCTTCGGAGCGGTCGAGTGATTCAGATGAGATCCGGGTCAGGAACCTGGGCGAAGGAGCCGGAGGAGATCTATCAGCGGGCGAATACCCACTGCTCGACGTTGATCCGCCCCATGCGGAACCCCGCCTCGCAAAGGGCGAGGTACAGCTCCCACATGCGGCGGAAACGCTCGTCGAGGTCGTGTTCAACCTGGAGCACCGGCCACGCCTCCAGGAAGCGGTCCCGCCAAGCCGCCAGGGTTCGCGCGTAGTCGAGGCCGAAGGTCTCGATTTGCTCCACGTCCAGACGGGCCTTGCCGGCGAACGCCTTGAGGACCTTGGGCGCCGGGATCTGTCCCCCGGGGAAGATGTACTGCTGTATGAAGTCGGCCCTGGATCGGTAGCGCTCCCACTCGTCGTCTCTGATCGTGATGATCTGCATCGCAGCCCGCGCCTCTGGCTTGAGGCGGTCGGCGATCATCTCGAACAGGGCCGGCCAATGGGTCTCGTCGACCGATTCGATCATCTCGATGGAGACGACTGCGTCAAATTCGCCGGTGATGTCCCTGAAGTCGGCGAGCCGGATCTCGACCTTGTCGGCCAGGCCGCGCTCGGCGATCCGCTTCTCGGCGTAGGACGCCTGCTCCTTGGATAAGGTGATTGCGGTGACCTCACAGCCTCTTTCCGAGGCTGCGTATTCGGCGAATCCTCCCCAACCGCATCCGATCTCGAGTACCCGCATCCCGGGCGCCAAGCCAGCCTTGTCCGCGATCAGCCGGTACTTGTTCATCTGGGCTCCCGACAGCGGTTGGTCGGGGTCGAGGAAACGGGCGGAGGAGTAGGTCATCGTTTCGTCGAGCCACTTCTCGTAGAAGTCGTTTCCGAGGTTGTAATGATCGTTCATGCTTCGCACTCGCGGGTGCCGTCTCTCGGGACGGATCCGCTGCCACAGCCTCCGGAAGGGCAGCGTCAGACGGGCCAGGGGGTGCTCGAACCAGGCGGCTTGGTTGGCTACGCCCCAGCGGAGCAGGGCGGGAAGGTCCGAGGTCTCGATCCGCCCGTCCATATGCGCCTCCGCGAATCCGGTGAGGCCGGTGCGGAGGATGTCGGCCACGGCCGAATAGTCCGTGATCTCGACGTCGGCGCCGGGCGACCCGTGGCCGATCGATACCGTCTCCCCGGTGGGAAGCGTCACCTGGATGCTCCCTGCACGTGCCAGCCAGGAGAAGACGCGGAGACCTAGCCGCTCCCGGGCCTTCATCCGACCATGCTCGGGTCCACGATCGTGATGCTATCGGCGGGGGGCCGAGGGCGTTTCCGATAGGTGGCGCCCTTGAGCCAGAGCCGCAGGGCTTGCCAGTGGATCCCTGCGATGACCTTCATCGTCACCAGGGGGTGAGTGAAGAAGACCCTGAGCAGATTGCGGTCGGTCAAGGGAATCCGTGAGAGCCTCATCCCCGCCCGGAACACCTTGCCCCTTTCGTCGGTCTGCTCGATCGCCACTTGAAGCCGCTTCCCGGGCCGGTTGACCGTGAAGTGGTAGGTCTGCTCCATCGGATTGAAAGGGGATACGTGCATCGCCTTGGCGAAGCTGTGTCGGTACGCCGTCTCATCATTGACGGGCACCACGTACACGTGGCGGTCACCGAACGTGTTCCGCACCTCGTGGAGGACTCCTTTGAGATTGCCTTCGCTCCCGTAGCAGTACCAGACGCTCAACGGGTTGAAGGCGTAGCCGAGGATCCGGGGGAAGGCGAGCAGCTCGATCCTTCCGCCGTCGATGTCGACACCCGCCTCTGCGAGGACGTCTTCGGCCCAGGCTCGAAGAGAGCTCCCGTCGACGGGGCCATGGTCCTGGGGGTAGAAGCTCGCCAGGTTGCGTCTTCCGACTGAGAAGAGCCTGAGTCCCCGGTCGAGGTAGTCGAGCTCGTCGATATCGAATAGCCCGTAGAAGACCCGGTACTCGAAATCGTGATGAAAGGGCTGGAGCCGGGTGTGGCGCACCCGGCCCTGGTAGAGGGCAGACCGTAACGGCCTCAAGGGACCACCACCCTCCCCGTGAAGGACGGGGCCGAGCTAACTGGTTCGAAAGTGCCGTGCCATGGCACCGGGGAGCCGAGGGCCGCTGCCACGTTGAGACCTGACTGGAGCCCGTCCTCGTGGAAGCCGTAGCCGAGGTAGGCCCCGGCGAACCAGGTGTTGCTCAGGCCCTGGATCGCGGCGAGACCCTGTTGTGCCGCCACCGATTCGAGATCGAACTGTGGGTGGGCGTATGCGAAACGAGCGTGAACCTGGCCTGGATCCGGCTCCCGCAACGGATTGAGGGAGACGAACAAGGGGTACGAGGGGTTGAGGTTCTGGAGGCGGTTCATCCAGTAGGTCACCGAGGCCACCTGGTGACGGCGGCCGGCTTCCTCCGCCATCGCATTCCAGCTGGACCAAACCCTGCGGTTCCGGGGCATCAGGCTCGAGTCGCTATGGAGGACGGCGACGTTCGACTCATACCGCATGGCACCGAGTACGGCGCCCTCGGTATCGGTGGCGTCCTCACCGAGGATGGCCAGAGCCTGATCGGGGTGGGTGGCGAAGATGATCTGTTCGAACGACTGCGTCTGCCCATTGGACTCGACCAGCACCTCACCGCCGAGGCGGACGATGCGATTCACGGGCGAGTTCGTTCTGATTCGGTCGGCAAAGGGCCTCACAAGTCGATTGACATAGCTCCGGCTCCCACCGGTCACAGTCCGCCACCTGGGCCGCCCCACGATCTCGATCAATCCGTGGTTGGCCAGAAAGCGGAGAATCGACGCAGCGGGGAACATGCTGATATTCGATCGCTGAGCCGACCAGATCGCACCGGTCATGGGGTAGAGGTAGTCATCGAGGAAGCCTTGGGAGAAGCCGTACCGTTCGAGGAGTTCGCCGATGTTCTCGTCGCCCGCCGGCTCCAGCATGGTCCCGATGCGGCGGAATCGACTTATGTCTCGAAGCATCCGGAGGAACCTCGGGCTGAGGAGGTTGCCCGGCTCGGCCAAAACCCCACTCAGGCTCGCCCCGTACTCGAACTGGCGGTCCAGGGAGAAGGCAAACGACATGTCACTCATTTCGGTGGATACGCCGAGCGACGAGAAGAGGCGGGTCAGGTTGGGGTAGGTGACCTCGTTGTAAACGATGAATCCGGTGTCGACCGCCAGAGGACCATCGGGGGTCTCGACATCGACGGTATTCGAATGGCCGCCTATCCGATTGTCCGCCTCGAAGACCGTGATGTCATTGTCCCGATGCAAGGCCCAGGCGGCGCCGAGACCGGAGATGCCCGTTCCGACGATCGCGATTCTCTGTCCCATGCCGCGTATTCGTCGCCGAACAGCAGACCGGATGGGTCGGCTGTCTCATCCAGGGCTCGGGGCGGTGACGAATAGGTGTTGTAGATGGAGTCAGCTCGCTTGCAGCCAGGGCGTTACCGGAATGGGGCCTACCTAACATCCCCGGTTCATGTGTCCGCCGGCAGGTCGATGAGCGACTCGAACACCCCGGATGCCCTTCTTGCGGAGAGAGTTGCCAGCCGCGACCAATCCGCGCTCGAAGCTCTCTTCCAGCAGTACGGCGGCGCAGTCAAGGCCATCGCTCTCCGGGTGTTGAGAGACGAGGCTTTGGCAGATGATGTCGTGCAGGACACGTTCGTGGGTTTCTGGAACGCGCCGGAGAAGTACGACCCCGGGCGCGGCTCATTGCGCACCTTCCTGCTCACCATCGCTCATCGCAGGGCAGTGGACATTGTGAGATCCGAGGTGGCCCGAGCCCGTAGGGAAGAGAAGCCGCCAGATCCGGATCATTACGACGTCGCTGACGAGGTCTGGACCCGGAACCTGTCCGAGTTGGTGCGCAAGGCCCTCGACGATCTCGCCGAAAGCGAACGGGAGGCGATCTCTCTGGCCTATTTCGGTGGGCTCAGCTACGTGGAGGTGGCCAAGAGGCTGGGCGAGCCCGAGGGAACTGTGAAGAGCCGAATCCGCAGCGGCATGAAGAAGCTGGCGGTCTCGCTGTCGGGAGCGACAGCATGACGAACCACAGCCTCCTCCACGAACTGGTCCCGCTCTATGCCCTCGACAGCCTGGAGGGGAATGAGCTCCAGGCGGTGATGACTCACCTCCACTCATGTGACGCCTGTCTTCGCGAACTGGCCCGGTACTCGGCCGTGACGTCGAAATTGGTCCCGGACGAACCCACGCCGACCCATGGATGGGACAGGATCGCCTCGGCTATCGGAAACGGGGCGGACATCCCACTCGGCCGGGCCGCCGAGGTCATCGATCTCGAAGAAGGGCAGCCACGGAGAACCAGAGCTGTGACCTTGCTGACCGCAATCGCCGCCGTGGCCGCCCTTGTCTTCGCCGGTATAGCCCTGGCTCAGAGGTCGTTACTCCACGATCTGACGGGCGACTCGGCAGTGATCGCCGCGGCCGAGCAAGCGGCCTCCAGCAGCGGTGCCTACGTCGGCGATTTCCTGGTCGACGGCTCCTCCGTTGCGCAGGTGATTCTCACCGAGGATGGCCACGGCTTCGTCGTTCCCACCGAGGATCTCGAGCCCCTGATGCCTCAGCGCACCTATCAGCTGTGGGTGATCACCACCGACGAGCAGGTGATTTCCGGTGGCGTACTAGGCAACGAGCCTCGCGCCTCGACCTTCACGTGGACCGGTGACGTTTCGGGGTTCGCCCTGACCCGGGAGGTTGCCGGCGGAGTGGTCATCAGTGAAGGCGATGTCGTGGCGGTGGCCACTCAGGCCTGATGGGCCTCCGGCGTTGCATTCAGAGTCGCTTCTGGAGACGGATGACCTCTATTGGATATCTCCGACACGATCCCTCCGAGCCACTCGGCGGCCATTCGCCCCACGGCTCTGGAGCGCAGCGATGCCACGGCATCGAAGCCATGCTGGGCTCCCAGGATCTCGTGATACTCGACTCGCCCCCCGACCCTCTCGAGGGCGGCCACAAAGTGGCGTGATTCCTCCGGTAGGACGACGGAGTCGAACTCTCCGTGGATCACGAGGAAGGGGGGCGTGTCACCGCGGGCCTGATCGATGGGCGATCCCAGTCGATAGAGGTCTGGGGCCTCTTGCTTGTCGGCCTTGAGAACGTACCGCGCGATGAAGGGCCAGTCGAACCGTGTCGGGTTCCTCACCAGCAGGTCGTAGATCCCGTAGAAGGGCACGCATCCGATGACGCTGGTATCCGCGTCCTCGAAGCCGGGCTGAAGCTCTGTCCGGTCCCAGGTGAGCGCGGCGAGGGCAGCAAGATGGGCGCCCGACGAGCCGCCCGAGATGCCGACCAGATTGGGGTCGATCCCGTATTCGCCACCTCCAGTCCTGGCCCATGCAATGGCACGTTTCACGCCGATGAGATGCTCCGGGAACGTCGCTGCGGGTGAGAGTGGGTAGCGGATATCGAGGACCACCCATCCGGAGACGGCAAGAAGATGGAACATCGCCCTGGCCTGGCGCCCAGGGCGCCCTCTCATCCAAGAGCCCGGGTGGACATAGATCAAGGCGGGCGCCGCAGTCGACTCCGCGCGCCGGTAGATATCGAGGGTCAGGCCATCCCAATAGTGCACTTCCGGAATCACAATGACTCCCTCGGGCAGGGGGTCCCAGATCCGAAACAGTGACCACGAGGAGGGGTTGTGGCCGGTGGCGCGGGCGGAGGCGAGCGTTCGCCCGATCAAGATCAGCAAACCCAGCTCGGACAGGATGAAGAGCGCCAGCCCCACCTGGCCTGCCGCCGACTCCAGGACCCCGATCCAGATGAACGCCACGACTCCCAACATCCTCACGAGGAGGAGCCACGGCGCCAGCTCAGAGACGATCATGGCGGGCAGCCACGGGGGTGGGATCCCCTTCCCTGGTTGCACCGGGCGGCGCAGGGCGTTGACCGTCAGAACAAAGGCGGCTCCAAACCAGATGACGAAGATGGTGGACGGCATCAGCTGCACTCAAACAGCGTCTGGAGCGACTTGATTCCGGAGCCTGCTGAGCGAAGAAGCCATCCAGTTAGTTGTTCGGCGCCGAATTGACAGCGGATGGGATCATTGCTGGCCAACACAACCAGGCGGCTGATCACGATCTCGGCCGTATATGCGGGTCTCGTGTTGTTCACGACCCTGCTCCCGATCCTTCTGCCCCTCGGGGCGTTGGTCGATGCTGCTCGATGGGTGAATGCGCGTACGCCGGCGATGGCGCTGCGGACGGGCGCTTTCGCCTGGTACTACCTGCTTGGCGAGGCTTGGGCCATCCTCGCCCTGGCGATCGTCGGGTTGCTTCCCAGGCACAGGGTGATCGACTGGACTTACCGGGCGCAACAGGTCTGGCTCGACTGGAACTTCGACGCCTTGCGGATGAGCTTCGGCCTGACCTTCATCGACGAGGGGATGTCCGCCATCCCGCCTGGGCCGATACTCCTTCTATCCCGCCACGCGTCGCTGATCGACACGATGCTCCCCGGTCGCTACGTGGTCAAGCCTCACGGGATCAAGCTGCGCTACGTCCTGAAGAAGGAACTCTTGATCGACCCCGCGTTGGACATCGGTGGCAACCGACTCCCTAACTACTTCATCGACCGAAGGGGATCGGCGCAGGCCGAGATGGCTGCCCTTAGGGAGCTCGCCACCAATCTCGCAGCGGATGAGGGCGTCCTCATCTACCCGGAAGGCACTCGATACAGCGAGGAGAAGCGGGTCAGGTACAGCCGCCGCTGGGTGGACGAGGGCGGGCCTATCGGGGAGATCGCTGCCGGCTTCCGGCGGGTGCTTCCCCCGAAGCCGGGTGGCACGCTGGCTCTTCTCGACGCGAGCGCGGCCGACGTGGTCGTCCTCGCCCATCGCGGTTTGGAGGGCTTTGCCCGGGTCAAGGACATGTGGTCGGGCGGCCTGGTCGGAACCACGGTCGAGATGAGGTTCTGGCGGGTTCCGCGGAGCGCCATTCCCAATGACAACAAGTCCAGGCTGCGATGGCTATTCGACCTGTGGGCCGATGTCGATGCTTGGGTGACCGGTTCGGAGGCCGCTAACCACTGAGTTCTCTCGCTGATGTGGTCGCGACGCACCCGGCCTAGTCCCGGTGGGCGGTGCCAACCGGGAGATCGGACCCGGTCACTCGGGCCAACTCAGTCCACAGCTCTGCCCGGTCCGCCGCTGTTTCCTGGGTGGAATCAGTGAGATGAGTCGGCGCCTCCTCTCGGTCGAACCAGAACCCGCCAGACCCACGTCGGGGCTCCTCTGCCACAGCGAGCCAGATGATGGTGTCGGCCCCCTCGGCCGGGGTGCGCAACAGCGGCTGCATCACTGTGTTGAAAGCGGGCAAGGACTCGGCCACCCCGGCGGTCTTGGCCCAACCCGGGTGCATCGAATGGAAGACCACGTTCCGTCCCGGGAAGCGCTCGGCCCACATCTCTGTGAGGATGACCTGCCCCCGCTTGCTGCTGGCATAGGCGGCCTTGCCCGTGTAGCGGCGCCGCATGAACTGGAGGTCGGTGGGATCGATCCGGGCGGCGTACATGCCGCCGGAGCTCACGTTGATGACCCTGGCCGGCCTCGACTCGGCAAGTCGGGGAAGCAGGAGGTTGGTAAGTAGGAAGTGGCCGGCGAGATTGGTGGCGAAGGACATCTCCAAGCCCTCGTCCGTCTCCGTGCGCTCGGGCATGAGGACGCCCACGTTGTTGATCAGGACGTCGATCCTCGGGGTTGACTCGATGAGCCGGTCGGAGAGCAGCCGGACCTCCGCCAGCAGACTGAGGTCGGCCTGCTGCGCCATCACCTCGCCCTCGATGCTCTCAGCCGCAGAAGCCAGCTTTTGCTCGTTCCGGCCGACGATCACCACCCGGGCTCCCAGTCTCGACAGGGAGCGGGCTGATTCGAGCCCGAGGCCTCCGGTGGATCCCGTCACCACGACGGTCTTGCCGGTCATGTCGGCCTCGACCGGGGAGAACCGGCGGGAGTGGAGCCGGTAGCCCAAGTTCGTGAAGGATGCGATGCCCAACTTGTTCATCTGTCCAGCTCGGCCGCGAGGCCGTCGAGAGCCTTGGTCCCGACCTTCTTCAGGCTTGGTCCCATCAAGCGGGTGATGTGCCTGTACCAGTTGAGGAAGGTGAGGTCGGCGGTGTAGTCGATCACGGTCATGTTGTCGTGCCGTGAGAAGCGGATCTCGTCGACCGCGCCGAGCTTGTCACCCCGGCCGACCAGGACTACCCGATCGCTGGGCTCGTATTCCGTGATCTCGTAGACCATCGGCATCGTGCCACTGCCGAACTCGACCTCCAGCTCGAATTGCGAGCCGACACCGACGGGCCCATGGCCGAGCCCCCGAGAGGAGACCACACCTGGATCCCAGTCCTCGATGTTGGAGAAATCGGCGGTGTAGATGAATGCTTCGTCCTGGGCTCGCTCCACCCATCTCTGCTCGATGAGGCGGACCGCCTTGTGATCTGCCGGTCTTTCGGTTCCTGTGGTTTGTCTCATGTCGCCAGTGTTCCTCCGAATACCTGCCACGCCAGGGCCGACTTGGCCACCAGGCTGAGCAGGATGTAGGTCGATTCCCCGAAGCTGTAGTCCGCCCACCGACCGACCTGCTTGTACTGCAGGACCATGACGACCGCGAACACGTTGAAGAAGACAAAGAGGGAGAAGAAGATCCCGTACACGAACCCGGGAGGGTTCGAATCGAAGCCGGGGCTGAACAGGTACCAGGCGATAGCGATCCAAGGAATAGCCCCGGCCAGAACTCCGAACCAGAAGGGCAGCCAGCCGACCGCCTTGCCTGGTGTCTCATATTTCTCCTGGAGAAGGCCGAACAGGATCATCGATGCATTGACTCCGGCAATGGCAAGCAGGGCTGCGATGTCGGCGATCCCGGTCAGAAGGGCGATCAGTACCACCATGACCGATGACGAGAGGGAGTACTCGATCCAACGGGCATAGTTGCGCTGGCGATTCAGGTTCTGGCGATACAACTGGTAGATGCCGGGCGAGGCGATGAGGAAGTGGGCCACGGCGGACATGAACAAGAAAATTGCCACGCCCCAGGCAATGCTCACCTCGAAGAGGGGTGTCACCGCGGGCGGAGCGGAGCCAGGAGGCCCCGCCATGTATGTGGCGATCACCGGGAGCGTGAATCCGTTGGCCAGCCAAAGGACCAAGAAGGCCTGGATGGCGTGGAGCGCGCCCATGCCGACGTTGTAGGCACGGAGACGATCACCGGCCCGGGGCGTGACGATGGTCTCTGTCGTTGTCGTCATGCACGTTGTTCGTTGCGCCCGGTCCGATCGGATGTCGAGAGCATCGGATCGCTCGAGAACCGTGATTCCTGAGACGTGGAGGTCACTTGAAGGCTGTCGGTTCGCGATGCCGGGGAGTCAAAAGACCGATTGGAGCTTGCAGGCTGGCCCGTCTGCCATCGGATCTATCACCGCGGACCGCATGCAACGGTCAACAACGTGAAATGACTGGAACCGAGAATGGCTTCTGAGCAGGCACTTCGCGCGTTTGAGATCAGGACAAAGGTGGAGAGGAAGATCGCTTCGAGCGAGACGACCATGGTCAAGAGACCGTAGGGGTAGTTCTCTATGCCGAAGCCGATCCAGCAGCCGAACCAGATGACGTTGATGTAGACGAAGGCATCGAACCCGAGAAGGCAGTGACCCTCTCGGCACTCTCCCGTCCGAAGTTTCTATCGCGCGTCCATCGCGGGGAGCCAGCAATCCGTCGTCTGCATCCACGCGAACAACGGGCCGCGCTCAGAGCGCGGCCCGTTGTTCTTGCGGAACGGCGTGTCGCTTAGCTTGACATCGATGGTGGGAGGAGAACTGCATCGATGACGTGGATCACGCCATTGGACGCTTCGATGTCTGCCATGGTGACTGTCGCCGTTTGATCGACGAAGCCGACCGTCCCGTCATCTCCGACCACGACGACCAACTCTTCCCCGGAGAGCGTTTCCACCGGGATCTCCTCTGTTCCTGCTGCGGCGATGTCGCTGGAGGTGACGATGTCGCCGAGGACGTGATAGGTGAGGATCGCGGTCAGGGTCTCCGTGTCGGCCAGGAGCTCTTCGGCCGTCAGCCCGAGCGACGCCAGGGCGGCTTCGAAGGCTTCATTCGTCGGGGCGAATACGGTCAGGGTGGCCTCAGGGTCGCTGAGCGCATCCTGGAGACCGGCGGCTTCCACCGCGGCCGCGAGCGTCGAGAAGTCCTCGTTGCCTGCGGCGATGTCGAGGACAGTCTCTTCCATCATGGCCTCGGTGGTCGACGTCACGTCGGCTTCGGTGGTCGTCGTCATCCCCGCCTCGGTGGTCGATGTCATCTCGGCCTCGGTGGTGGTGGTTGCATCCGCTTGGGTGGTGGTCGTGTCCTCCGCGGAGTCATCGCCACACGCGGCTACGACCAGAGCCAGCACCGCTATGAGCATGGACAGTCTGATCTTTCGGGTCATGGTTTGTCATCCTTTCCGGCACTACTTGTGCCGTCACCCCTACTTCGGACCAGACGGGGGGGACGGATGATTCGCTGTAGCGTTATGGCTGCCTGTCGGATGCCCGAGACGCCCCAGCGGTGTCGGATAAGAGACTCACCAGACGGTTCGCGTTGACCGCAGCGGCCGCTGCGGATAGTCCCCGTGGCACGCGGCGACTCCAAGGCAATTCGCGCGAGAAATGAGGGATCCGGGTTTCACACCCTTGACCAGGGCGTTTAGTGGAGCTGGCGGGATTCGAACCCGCGACCTTCTCGTTGCGAAAAATGTCAAAGCCCTGTCACCAGGGGAAACGGCACCGATTGGCAGTCCTGTGGCGCGGCTGTGGAACGAGCGTCGTGAGACGTAGCGAGACACGGCGGTCTGTCCAGCCAAAGTCAGCCTACGTCCCAGTCGGTCTGGCTAGCAGAGACTTTCGACCCGTACATTCGCTGGGCTGCGTGTTTCGACACACGAGTATCTTTCGCCCGTGTACCCAACTCGGCGCCGCGCCGTTTTCTCGTCGCCATGATCCGCTACATGGTGGATCCCACTCTTTGACTGGGTCCGCTGAGGAGCGCGACCGCCTCCGCGCCGCCGTCGCCGCGCTGGAGGCTCAGCGGGCGAAGCTGGGAGACGAGGTGGTCGATGCCGGGCTGCGGCCGCTGGTGGAGCGCATAGCCCAGCTCCAGTCCCCCGTGACCGAGGAGCGCAAGCTTGTGACCACGCTTTTCGCCGATCTCGTCGGCTTCACCGCCATGTCAGAGCGGTTGGACCCCGAGGACGTCCGCACCGTCGTCGACCGCTACTTCGCCGCCTGGACGGCGACCATCGAGGGACGAGGCGGTGTCGTCGAGAAGTTCATCGGCGACGCGGTGATGGCCGTGTTCGGGATGAGGCAGGCACAGGAGGACGACCCGGAGCGGGCCATCCTCGCTGCTCTCGACATGGTGGCATCGTTGGACGTGCTCAACGACGCGCTCGCCGACGAGGGAGGACCGGCGCTTGAGATGCGTGTGGGAATCAACACTGGTGAGGTCGTGATCGGCGCAGTGGGCGACCGTCCCCATGAGGAGTGGATCGCCGTCGGCGACCCGATCAACGTGGCGTCCCGACTGCAGGCGGAGGCTCCAGTCAACGGTGTCCTCATAGCCCACTCCACCTTTCGGCATGTCCGCGGGGTCTTCGACGTCCGCGAGGTGGCGCCACTCGCCCTGAAGGGGAAGAAGGAGCTCGTCCGCGCCTATGTGGTGGAACGGGCCAAGCCGCGAGCGTTTCGTGCCCCGGCCCGCGGTGTCGAGGGGGTGGAAAACCCGATGGTGGGGCGTGAGGCCGAGCTAGAGAGGCTCCGCGACGCCTACGTGGCCGCCTCCGAGGGACACCCTTGCTTAGTCACGATCGTCGGCGAGGCCGGTATGGGGAAGTCACGCCTGCTCGACGAGTTCGCCACCTGGCTCGACCTGCTCCCTGACGAGATCGTCTTCATCCAGGGACGGGCCCGCCAGGGCACGGAACACGACGCCTTCTCGCTGATCCGCGACACCGTCGCCAGCCGGTTCGAGATCCTCGACACCGATCCTCCGGGGGTGGTCGGAAAAAAGCTGTCTGCCGGGCTCGGAGTCGTCGCTCCCGCCTCGGCCACGCTCGGGCTCGACGGGGACCGCGCCGCCTTGATCGGCTACCTACTCGGGTTCGAGGTGGGCGCCAAGTCCCTTCCCTCCGACCTGGAGGCTCAGGCCGTTCACGAGCTGGGCACCGCCGCATTCCTCGAGTGGGCCTCCGGGCTGGCTTCCGAGGACCCGGTTGTCGTGGTTCTCGACGACATCCACTGGGCCGACGACCCCTCACTCGACCTCGCGGCCCGGTTGGTCGCTGAGCCGGGGAACCGGCGGATGCTTCTCGTGTGTGGCGCCCGTCCAGCGTTCCTCGTCCGCCGTCCGCAGTGGCAGGCGGGTGAGCCCCGACACAAGCGCATCGACCTGCGCCCTCTCGGGACTCTGGAAAGCCGTCGGCTGGTCACCGACATCCTGGCCAAGGTCCCCGATCTCCCCCGCGATCTGCGCGACACGGTGGTGAGCGCTGCCGAGGGAAACCCTTTCCACGTCGAGGAGCTGGTCAAGATGCTCATCGAGGATGGCGTGATCGTGAAGAGCCCCCACTCCTGGACCGTCGCCCAGGATCGCCTACCCACGGTACGGGTGCCCGAGACCCTGGTCGGCGTCCTCCAGGCGAGGATCGACTCCCTAACGCCCGAGGAGAAGTCCGTGCTTCACCGCGCCGCCGTGATCGGGCGAAGCTTCTGGGATCGGGCAGTGGTCGCACTCGGAGACAACGCCGACGGCGGCGAGATCGAGGAGTCGCTGAACGCGTTGCGAGTACGAGAGCTGGTGTACGGCCGGGAGGCGTCGAGCATCGCAGACGCCGCCGAATACGTCTTCAAGCATGCCGTGCTCCGCGACGTCGCCTACCAGTCGGTGCTGCGCCGTTACCGAAGGGACTACCACGCACGGGCGGCTACCTGGCTTGCCTCAGTGGTCGAGTCCACCGAGCGCGCCGAGGAGTTCGCCACCTTGATCGCCGCCCACTACGAGGCCGCCGAGGATGGAGGCTCGGCCGCGGTCTGGTACCTGCGGGCGGGTCGGGCCGCGGCCTCGAGGTACGCCAACGCCGAGGCCCTGGCACAACTCGACCGCTCCGCCGACCTAGCCGATGATTCCGACGTCGAGCTCCGATTCGAGGTGGTGGGCGCCCTCCAGGAGATCCACCACATCATCGGTGACCGTGCCGCCGAGACCGGCGACCTGGACACGCTCGCCGAGCTGGCCGACGTGCTGGATGACCCCCGGAAACGGATGGATGTCGAGCTGCGTCGCGTTCGTCAGGCGACCGACATGGGCCGCCAGGGTGACGCCGAGGCCCACGCCCGCAGAGCCGTAGAGATGACCCTTAGCATCGGCGACGACGAGGCGACGGCCCATGCGCTCCTGGCACTCGGTACCGCCCTCTGGGGCCAGGGCAGCCCCGCCGAGGCGGTACCTGTCCTCACCCAAGCGCTGGACCTGGCCGGCCGCGCCGGGATCGACTCCATCGCCGCTGACGTCCAGCACAACCGGGGCGTCGCCCTGCACTACCTCGGCCGATACGACGACGCCGAAGCCGATTACCGAGAGAGCGCGCGAGCCTGGCGACGAGTCGGAGGCCGCGCCGGCTTGAGTCGGGTGCTCAACAGCATGGGCATCCTGGCGTACGACCGTGAGGAGTACGAGGTGGCACGATCGTCCCTGGAACAGGCACTGGCTGCAAAGAAGGCGATGGGAGATCGGGTTGGCGAGAACCGGGTGCTCAACAACCTGGCGCTGGTAGCCCTCGCCCAGCACGACTACGACGCCGGGTGGGCGGCCTACGAGGGCACCATGGAGATCGCCCGCCAGATCGACGACCTCGAGGGCGAAGCCGCCTCGTTCCAGGGCCTCGGCCAAATCGCCCTCCGCACCGGACGCGTGGAGCTGGCGGCCGAACATTTCACCGAGTCGCGACGCCTGTTCGTCGAGGAGGGCGACCGACAGGGCGAGTCGCAGACCATCGAGCAGCTCGCTCAGGTGGAGGCGGCGCACGGCGAAACCGCATCCGCTCGGGCGTTCGCCGAACAGGCCGTTGCGATGGCTTCTGCGGCAGGCCTGAGCTACGAACTCGCCGCCTCGCTGACCATGCTCGCCCGGCTCGACGGCAGCGACGGCAACCTGTCCGAAGCCGAGAGCAACTACCGCCGCGCTCTCGAGTTGCACGAGGAGCTGGGGAGCAGGGGAAGGCTGGTCGAGGCCCGTGCCGGTCTCGCCGAAGTAGTGGCCGGGCAGGGCCGGGACGACGAGGCGCGCAAGCTGGTCGACGAGGTCCTAGACCACTTTCGTAGCCACGGCGCCGACGGCATCGAGGAGCCGGTGGCAGCCTTGCTGTCCTGCCACACGGCGCTCGGTGCTGCCGACGAAGTCACCGCCGCCGAGCTGATCGACCTGGCAAAGGCCTATGTCGAGAAGACCTCGGCGCGCATCACCGACCCCGAGGTTCGGCGGTCGTTCGTCGAAGAGGTGCAGACGCACCGCCGGCTCGCACGACGTTCGGCGGGCGCGGACCTGGGGGGTCGACAGGACCGGGGGCGCTGACCCAAGCTGTTAGGCGAGAGGTGATCCATGAGGACAAGAGCAGGTTTCAACCGGGTGTCGCAGGTTCGAATCCTGCCGAGGGCGCTCTGCTCCATTTTCCTTGTATTCATTGACTTTCTGGCGCTGACCCTTGTCAAGGATTCTTAGAGCGGGGCGATTCCACCCTCGGTTTGGCCAGCTTCGCGGCCGTCGCGTCCTTCGTGACAGACGTATGTCAGATGCATTCGGTCCTGCCGGTTCATACAGTTGGCCGACGGTGTCAAATGAGCGACGCACCGCCGGTTTTCTGCTGGTCTTGGGGTTCGGATTTCTCATGGTCGCAGAGGAGCGTGGGGGTCGAGTAGGTGTTCGACCAACCCAGTGGTGATGGTCACATCCTTGATCCAGAGCTCTTCGAGGTGAAGAGTTGCCGGCTCGCCGTGCACGCCGATGTTGGCCACCCGACCACCAGGTCGGATCAACGACGCTGCCAACTCGAAGGTAGGGGGCACACCCACCGCCTCGATGGCCACATCAGCGCCGAGGCCGTCGGTCAAGTCCGCAAACACGTAGGAAACTGAGCACCGGAACGCGCCAAACCTAGAGAACGCGAAAACCCTATGTTTATTGGCGTTTTCGGGTTTTGAGAGGCTCGAATACAGAGCAGGTTTCCTAAACCGGGTGTCGCAGGTTCGAATCCTGCCGAGGGCGCCGATCCCTTGTTTGCCCTTGTATTCATTGGCTCTTGGACTCGGCGTTGTTAGATCGAACGACACGCAACGGGACTGAGCACATAACTAGCCACTCAGCGAAGGGTCCTAGCTACTCACACAATTCGATGGCCAACGAATTCGCCGTCGATCCGGTCGCTAGTCGTGAAACGGAGAGGTCGGCGTCGACTGCTAACGCCGTTCCATTAGCTCGCTATCACCTTGGGACTGTTCAGCTCGTGATCCACCAGCAGATAACCCTCGCAGACGCATTTCGGAACGGAGCAACTGCTCTCATAGTGCTCTCGGCGTGGATGTCCGCAATGCTCACAACGGGCCTTTACATCGTTTCGACGTTTCATCAGGAAAGGCTCTGGGACTGTTGAAGGCGCTCGAGATGGTCGCGGTCACGCTGGGTACGCCGCCTCTTCGTCCGATAGAAGAGGCCGAACAACTCGGCGAACACCACGCCGATCAGAATTGCGCCAAGGATGAGGACGATCAACGGGGTCGAGAAGTCCCATGCCGTGAAGGTCACAGTGATGCTGGCCGTGTTCTGGGCGGCCAGGATCAGGACACCGATCGCCAACACCACCCCGATGATGAGCCCCCAGAAGAGCCCCGTGCCGACAAAGACCCGTTCCTTGGTTGCCGCTCGAGTAGTTGTCGAGGGTCCGGCCATGCCGTCAGGTGACAGGACAGTCCGGTCACCGGTTTCGCTGGAGATCGTGTTTGGCTGGCTCATGTCGACCGCGACGGGACTGGTGGCGGAGGGGTGGGTGACACCGCTATCGGCACAGGGACGAGACGATCGGGCCTGATCGGCCAGGGTCGCTGATAGACGATCTCGGCGAGACGGGCTTGGAAGGCGTATCCGAATCTGTTCTTGACCACGACAAGCTCCTTCGTTGGTGATCTACTTGAGAGATTACTTGCAATCTAACTATATGTCAAATAAGATGCGGGGCAACCATCGACACGCACGTCCAGAAGGGAGCGCAAGGAGAATGGACGATCGCGTTGACAGCATCATCAGGGAATGGCACCAACGTCGGCCCCGAACTCGACTTCTCGCCTCTCGAAGTCGTGGCTCGAGTGATACGCGCCGCGCACTTCCTTCAAGCCAGATTGGATCGGCATCGCCGAGGCTTACGGTCTGAGCCATACCGGCGATCTCGACGTTCTCACCGATCTCGACCGGGCCGGCCCGCCCCATCAGCGAACACCCTCAGAACTGGCCGAAACCCTCCTCCTCACCACCGGAGGCATGACCGTCCGCCTCAACCGTCTCCAAAGAGTCGGGCTCATCGAACGGCTCCCCAACCCTCGAGACGGCCGTGGTGTCCTGGTGCGTCTGACGCCGATCGGAAAGGAACTGGCCGAAGACGCCCTGGCCACGCTCCTCGACACTCAAGCGGCCAGTCTTGGAACGCTCCAACCCTCAGAGCAGGCGGACCTGGCCCAGCTGCTCCGCACCCTCCTCCAAGCTCTCGGCGACACCCCTGCATTCCGACCCGCCATCGCAGTGCAACGCGGATAAGGGCCTGAGCACGATCGAACGACAAAGGCCCCCCGTCGGAATGTCCTCCAGGGAGCCTCGGTTTTTCAGATGTCGTGTCAGACGTCTGTCAGCATTCCCCGGGTCCTTGACTGGACCCGGGCATGTGGACTAGATCGACTCGACTTCTTCGTTGATTTCGATCCTCGGGGAGCCAACGACGCCGGCTTCGGTCATCTTGGTCTTGAGGGTCGGGTTGTCGAGGAATGTCTTCGCCAACTCGAGGGTATCGAAACCGGCGACAACGGTCACCGTGTTGGGATCCTCAACCGAGCGATTCACTCTCGCGTACTTCGCCCCTGCCGATGTCGGTAGGAACGTGTCGTACACGCTCTTCCACTTGCCATAGTCCGTCACGGAGTGGCGGATTGCAGTATTTATCATGAGTCCTCCTCATATAGCTGCTTGTGTGAGACATACTCTAACACAGATTTGGAGTTCTAAGTCAAATGCGGAATTCTGGTCCGGTTGCGTAGTTTTGAGGTAACTTGGGTCGGGATCCCAAATGCAACTCAGTCTCAAACGAAAAGGCGACTACGCCGTCAGGGCCATGATCTCGGTCGGCCGTCACCATGAGAGCAGTTTGCGGCAAGCCCGTCAGATCTCCACTGAGATGAACATCCCCTACAAGACCTTGACCCTGATCCTGGCCGGACTGGTCGCCGAGGGGCTGTTGGTAGCCGCTCACGGGCCCCGCGGTGGCTATCGCCTGGCTCGACCCCCTAGCGAAATCAGCCTCCTCGATATCGTTGAAGCCGCCGAAGGCCCCGCCACGTTCGACCATTGCGTTCTACGCGATGGTCCCTGCGACTGGGAACAAACCTGTCCCGTTCACGACACCTGGGCCCGCACCCAAGCGGCCCTCACCCGAGAGCTCGCTTCCACATCCCTTGCGGAGATGGCTGCCATCGACACTGCCATCGAGGCCGGCTCGTATCAGCCGGAAGCCCCTCCCCATGCCCGGCTCACGGATCGACATGGCACTCGCAACTAGCCGTCCTCCGCCCGGTCGCTGTCCGCTCGCCGACCTCGAGCTGACCGGGAACAGGACTCGGATCGATCCTGACTCGGTCTCTGTGGGACTCAGCCCAAGACCACCCGCACGTGGTGGGTGGAGCCGTCATCGACCAGGTTCAGCTCCGAGCCGGGGCGGAGAGTCGTGCCGTCCATGGTCAAACTCACGACACCCTTGTTGACGCCGTTGGGATTGCTGACCTCGATCTCGTAGTGGGACGAGTGATAGCGGAAGGCGATCTCGAAGCCTCTCCAGGCGCGCGGAATGCACGGATCGATGAGGAGGCTCGCTCCCCGCAAGCGGAAGCCAAGGATCCACTCCACACCCGCCCGGTACATCCAGCCCGCCGAGCCCGTGTACCAGGTCCAACCTCCCCGGCCCACGTGGGGCGCCTCCGAGTACACGTCCGCCGCCGCCACATAGGGCTCCACCCGGTACCGGTGGATCCCTGCTCTGGTGCTGGCATGGTTGATCGGGTTGAGCAAACCGAACAGCTCGCCCGCCCGATCACCGTCGCCCAGGGTGGCGAAGGCGATGACGCACCAGATGGCGGCGTGGGTGTACTGGCCGCCGTTCTCGCGGACACCGGGCAGGTACCCCTTGATGTATCCAGGGTCGACGTCCCAGTTGTCGAATGGTGGGGTGAAGAGGAGCACCAGACCGTCACCTCGATGGACCAGGTATTCCTCCACCGAGTCCATCGCCCGCTGGCCCCGCCCGCTTCGGGCGCCGCCGTGGATGACCGACCAGGATTGTGCGATCGAGTCGATTCGACATTCGGGATTCACCGACGAACCGAGCGGCGTCCCGTCATCGAAGAAGGCGCGCCGGTACCAGTCACCGTCCCATGCCTCGGCTTCGAGGCTCTCCTGGAGACCAAGCGCCCCCTGCCGCCAGGTTGCGGCGAGTTCGGGCTCCCCCAGTCCGGTGGCGATGTCGGCGAATCGTCTCAGGTTCGCCTCCAGGAACCATCCGAGCCATACGCTCTCACCTCGTCCCTCCCGACCCACCCGGTTGAACCCATCGTTCCAGTCACCGGTCCCGATCAGGGGAAGGCCACGACTCCCCAGCCTGGAGAGCGCCCGGTCGAGGGCACGTCGGCAGTGGTCGAAAATCGTTCCTTCCGTGGAGGACTTCTCGGGGTGAAGTAGACCTCGTCTTGGTCCGGAGCGAGTTCCACTCCACGCAGATAGGGCACCACCTCGCTCGAGAACGTCCTGGTCCCCGGTCACCTCCACATAGTGGGCCACGGCATAGGGGAGCCAGAGGTAGTCATCGGAGATACGGGTCCGCACCCCCTTCCCCGAGGGGGCGTGCCACCAATGGAGCACATCGCCTTCTTCGAACTGATGACTGGCAGCTCGCAACAGGTGCTCTCTGGTCATGTCCCGCATCGGCACCACCAGCGCCATGACGTCCTGCAGTTGGTCGCGGAAACCGAAGGCTCCTCCGGACTGATAGAACGCGGTCCGGCCCAGCACTCGGCAAGCGAGCGTCTGGTAGAGCAGCCACTGGTTGATCATCAGGTCGAAGGATCGATCGGGGGTCTTCACCCGGACAGTGCCGAGGATGTCGTTCCACCGGATCGCCACTTCGGCCTGTATCGCCCCCGTGTCGATCCGGCGATAGCGCTCGACGAGTGTCCGGGCCTCTCCGAGGTCCTCTCCCTGGCCGAGCAAGAAGACCACCTCGACTTCTTCGTTCGGAGCCAGGACCAGGGAGCGTTGGATGGCCGCGCAGGGGTCGAGCCCCACTCCGACGGCCCCCGACAGTTTCCGGGTGGGTCTCAGAGCTGCCGGGTCGTCGACGCTGCCGTGTCTTCCGAGGAACTCGGCCCGATCGCAGGTGACCGTGACTTCGCCGGCTCCGAGGTCGGCGAAGGCCACTCGTTCCCCGAAGTCGACGTTCCATGGGTTGCGGGCCAGCAGGGCGCCTGTCTCCTCGTCGCGTTCGGTCACGATCTGCATGGGCGACGTGGACCTGGTAGTGCCGAGCACCCATTCGACATAGGCGGTTACCGACAGGTTGCGGCGGCGACCAGTCAGGTTGCGAAGCCGCAGACGCGAGATCTTGACCGGATCCTCGAGCGGGACGGTCTGATGAAGGTGGAGGGCGATCCCCCGGGAGGTGTGTTCGAACTCGGAATAGCCGGGACCGTGGCGGGCCAGGTAGGCAGCGGCCTCATCCCTGATCGGCAGGGCGGTCGGTCCCCAGACCTCCCCGCTCTCCTCGTCTCGGACATAGAGCACCTCGCCGGAACGGTCGGTCACAGGATCGTTGGACCAGGGCGTCAGCTGGTTCTCCCGGCTGTTCTCCGCCCAGCTGTACCCGGACCCCGATTCCGAGACGCAGAATCCGAAGCGGGGGTTGGCGACGACGTTGATCCACGGGGCCGGCGTCGATTGACCTTCTCCGAACACCACCACGTATTCGGTGCCGTCGGCGGCGAAGCCTCCAAGACCGTTGTGGAACTCGCGGTCCGGCCTCGGTCGCGGCCCGCCCGTCTGATCGGCAGCAATCGGCTTGGAAGGGGTGGGATGGGCCAACACCTCCGGGGGCCGGCGGGCCATCTGGTCGGCGAGGGTCCCGTGGTGGCTGAGCAGGACCGCCCGCGCCGCCGACTGGAGTGTCGTGCGATCCTCGGCGGTGAGCAGAGGTCCGTTGAGAACGAAGACTCCTCCGTCGGGCTCCTGGCCCACCAGGTGGCCACTCTCCCTGATCAGCTCTTCGATGGCAACCTGCAGATCCTCGAAATATGAGCTCGGTCTCTCGTTGATGATCACGAGGTCGGCGAGCAAGCCCTTCATCCGCCAGTACTCCTGAGCCCGGAGCAGGTCGCGAACCAGGCCGCGTTCCTCGGGCTGGTCGATCCGGACCAGGACGATCGGAAGGTCCCCGGAGATGCCGTGTTTCCACAAACCGTCCTGGCTGACCGAGGACAGAGTCGTCTGAGCCGGCGTGCTTCGCTGCGCCGGGTCGGAGTAGATGAGCGATCCGGCGAGCTGCTGGAACACATGGGCCTGGTCGGGGTCGATCCGCAGATGATGGAGGCGGACCTGGGCCTGGGTCCAGGCCAGGGTCAAGCTCCGCTCGAAGGCCGCCGGGTCGGAGAACTTGTCGATCAGATCGAGGGCCTCGGTCCGGGTGCGGGCCACCACGGTCGTGAAGTCGAGGTGGGCGGTGGCGCCGGGCTGGATCCGCACCTTCCTTCGCAGGCTGAAGACCGGATCGAGCACCCGGCCCACCGAGTTCGACAGCGGACGATCGACTGCGGCGGCACGATGGACCTGGTTTCCTCGTCCGAGGAACCGGGCCCGATCCGTCTCGTATTGGACCCCTCCCACCACCTCGCCGGTGACCGCGAGTACATGACCCGCCCACACCGTCTCCTCCTCGCCGGAGCGTGGTCGGCGGGTGGCCAGCAGGGCGTCGCGCCCGGGCACCGCTTCGGTCTGCACGAAGAGATTGGAGAAGGCGGGGTGAGCGTTGTCGGCCCGGGCGGATGCCAGGACCAGCTCGGCGTAGGAGGTGACCTCGACTTCTCTACCCGCTCCACCCAGATTGGTGAGACTCACCCGGCGAACCTCGGCATCGTCCTCCTCCGACACCACCACCGTCAACCTCGTGGAGATGACTGCCGTCACGACGCAAGATCTCGACCTTGTCCTCGCTGTAGGCCACCTGATACGAGTCGGGCTCGGCCAGGGTGGGTTGGTAGCCGGCCGACCAGGTTCGGCCGGACCCGTCCTTGATGAAGAAGTAGCTGCCGAAGTTGTCGCGAGTGGCGTCTTCCCGCCAGCGGTTGACGGCCAACCCGTGCCATTGGCTGTAACCGGAACCGGCGGCGGTGACGATGGTGCTGAAGCGTCCGTTGGATAGAGCATGAGTGACCGGGACCGGCCCATGCGGCGACGAGACGCGGCGGACGACACCCTTGGCCTCTTCCGCAGGATGGGCCGCTTCGGCGACTTCCTCGGCGCGGGGACGCGCCACTTCGACATCGCGGGGAACTCTTTCATGCAGTAACAGCTCGGCCGCCCGCACCGAGGGGTCGGCATGGAACAGATCTCTGCAGAGCCCGTCGAAGATGACGTTGGTGAGAGAAACCAAAGACATCGCCTGGTGATGTGCCATGTAGGCCCGCACCACCACGGTCTCTCCGTCTTCGGGCAAGCGGGACGGGGTGAAGTCGAGCGCCTCGTAGTAGCCGTAGTCGCCCAGCGCGCCCAGACTGTTGAGCCGGATCAGGTTCGCCACCGCATCCCGCGGCTCGACCATCGTCGCCAGCATGGTTGCGTATGGCGCCACCACCAGGTCCTCGCTCAGACCCCGTTCGAACCCGAGCCCGGGGACGCCGAAGGCCTGGTACTGATAGACGAGGTGGACGTCGCGAGCCGCATAAGCCGCCTCGGAGATCCCCCAAGGGATCTGGCGCTCGTTCCCGTACTCGATCTGGCGTCGCACGACTGCCCGGTAGGTGGTGTCGAGGATGCTCTCGGGTGGGGAGCGCATCACCAGCAGCGGCATCAGGTACTCGAACATCGAGCCCGACCATGAGATCAGGGCGGCCTCGGCTCCCATCGGAGTCATCGACCGACCGAGGCGGAACCAGTGGCTAGGGGGAAGGTCACCTTTGGCGATGCCGACGAAGCTGGCGAGACGGGCCTCGGAGGCGAGCAGGTCGTAGTGGCTTCGATCGAGGGCGTTCTCGGCGACTCGATATCCGATGGCCAGCAGCTTGTTGTCGGGGTCCATGAGAAACGAGAAGTCCATCTCCGCCGCCAGACCGGCTGTCCTCTCCGTCAAGGCGGCAAGACGGGCGGAGAGATGCTCCCGGCTCGTCTCCTCGTCGAATATCTGGAGGTCGTGGACGTGGCCTTGCACCGTCGCCACCAGGGCTTCGGCCGCAATCGCCAGTTCCTCAGCAACCTCCCTGGTGGCAAGGGTACGGGCGATGTCGGCCACGGTCTCGGCTTCGGCGAGGATCTCGGCCAAGGGCGGCGACCCGGCGGTTTCCCCGCTCCGCAGCGAGGTGAGGAACTCAGCTAGGGCCCGGTCGAGTTCGCGGGGTGCGACCACCTCGATGTCATCCTCGACAGCCAGGAGGTCGACCGCCTCCTGCATCAGCAGTGCTCCGTCCCTGATGCCGGCTGCCACCTCAGGGCCCGGTGCGAGTTGGCGGAGGCGTTCGCAGCCTTGGGACACCGCCAGCAGGTGGCCGGCCAGATTGCCGCTGTCCACGGTCGACACGTATCGCGGTGCTAGAGGCTCGCAAGAGATGGTGTCGTACCAATTGAGGAAGTGACCCTCGAATCGTTCCAGCCGGCTCAAGGTGGAGACCGTGTTTTCGAGCCTCGTGACCGTCTCTTCGATACCGATCCAGCCGAACTCCCGGGCCGACAACACCGACAACAGGTAGAGCCCGATGTTGGTGGGAGAGGTGCGATGAGCGACCTCCGCCGGATCCTCCTGGAAGTTGTCCGGTGGCAGCCAGTTCTCGTCGCCGGTCACGAACCTCTCGAAGTATCGCCAGGTCCGCCGGGCGGTCAGCCGCAGAGACTCCTGTTCGTCGAGTGTGGGCGGGTCCGCCACCTTGATCGGGCGGGGGATGCTGGCCTGGTGGGCGACGAAGGGAGCCAGCACCCACATTCCGAACCACGCCAGAGCGGCCACCAATGCATCCGGCTTGACCAAGGCGGCGGCGGTGGCGCTTGCCAGGCCGATCACCATCGACGGGCCCATCCGCTGGACGAAGCCGGCTCGGTCAAGGCCGAACTGTCGCTCCGCCTCTTCGGCCGTCACCCAGTTGAGCAATCCCGCGACGCGAAACCACCAGGCGCCACAGGGTCACGACGATGGCATCGGTCATTCTCAGGGCCTGATGGGCCAGGAACGCCGCCTGCAACAGGGTTCGTCCCAGCGTCCGCCAGGCGTCCGTCCCCCACCGCCGCAGACGGACCGCCCCGGGTGTGGTGGTCCGGCGGGGAATCATTCGCTCGAGCAGCGGCAGCAGACCGGGGAGGGCCATCGCGAGGAGGATGAACCCGGTCCAGGGCCAGACCGGTACCCCCGGCAGAAGGAATGATGCGATCAAGGTGAAGAGGGCAGCGGGTCCGCTGAGGCTGCGGCGGAGGTTGTCCACCATCTTCAAACGGGCGACCGGAGGGAGCGGTCCGTGCCGGCCGAGGATCCAGGGCAGGAGTTGCCAGTCGCCCCGGACCCAGCGGTGCTGGCGGGAGAGCGCCACCTCGTAATGGCTCGGGAACTCCTCGAACACTTCGACATTGCTGACCAGGCCGGCCCGGGCGAAGCTGCCCTCGAAGAGATCGTGGCTGAGCAGCGCGTTTTCCGGGATTCGGCCCTCCAGTGCCGCCTCGAAGGAATCGATCTCGTAGATCCCCTTGCCGGCATAGGAGCCGACGCCGAACAAGTCCTGGTAGACGTCGCTGACCGCAGCGGCGTAGGGGTCGATCCCGGTCGGTGGGAAGAAGACACGCTGGAAGAAGCTGGTGCCCCCCGCTCCCAGAAACGCGGTGACTCGCGGCTGGAGGACCCCGTACCCCTCCACCACCCACCCGAGCGGTTCATCGACCCGGGCCCGGTTGAGGGGATGGGCAATGGTCGCCACCAGCCGGGTGGCCGCCCCGGGCGGTAGCCGCGAGTCGGCGTCGAGGGCGATCACATAACGAACTCGTTCGGGGGGCTCCGGTCGGTGTCGATGAAGGTGGTGTCGGTCGCTCCACGGAGGAAGCGGTTGAGCTCGTGGAGCTTGCCACGCTTGCGCTCCCAGCCCATGTGCACGGTCCTCGCCCGGATTGAACAGTCGGCGCCGATGGAAGATGAGGAACCGATCCGCCCCTCCCGGTCCCGGCCCATGTCGCTGGTTGAGCCGAGCCACTCCGGCGGTCGCGGCCGCCAACAACTCGGCGTCGTCGGCCAGCTCGGGCCCCTCGGCATCCCGCCAGTCGCTGACCAAGGCGAAATGCAACTCGCCTTCCGGGTTGGCCAGGTAGTGGACCTCGAGCCGCTCGACCAGCTCGTCGACCTGGTCGGGTCGCGACAACAGCGCGGGGATTGCCACCAGAGTGCGAAGGTCCGCGGTCGGTCCGTGACGCAACGCCAGGGAAGGAAGCTCGTCGGGGTGGGTGAGGGCCGCCACCGCCCGGTTGACCAACACAACCGCGATGTCGGTAGCCGGGATGAGGGCCAGCAATGCCATGACCAATCGCCAGGGCGACCCACGCTCGATCGTGAGCAGGGGAACGGTCAGGGCCAGACCGGTCACCATGGCAATCGAACCGAGGTACACGGCCGTGGCGTGTCGTCGGACGAATCGAGAAAGGACGAGCCCGGCGCCGGGACGGAACCCGATCTGCATCCTCGAGCATGGCCCTGCCCTCTCCGAGCAGGTAGTAGCCAGGATCGCTCTGGCGACGATCGGTCAGCTGGGCGCTGGCCAGCCGAAGTGTGGATTTGGCGACGTCGAGCTCGGAGGTGCCGGATCCCTTCGACAACTCCTCGATGGCGTGGCGGTAGCGGTCCCGGGTGGCGAAGCTCATCTCGCTGTAAGAGCTCTCCGCAGCCAGGGCCTGATCGACCAGGCTGACCCCCTCGACGAAGTCGGCCCAGTCGAAGGAATTGATGTGACGGAGGCTGGTCACGATGTTGCGGACGGTGACGTTGGTGGCCGCCTGGCGGCGATGGGTTTCGTCGACCACCTCGTCGGGTGGCGTCCCCTCGGCGGCCAGGTGATCGAGCAGCCAGGTGAGACCGGGAGTCGTCTCCGGATCGTGGTCGCGAAGACGCAGAAGCAGCTGGACAGCAAGAGGCTGGGGCAGCTCGGTTCGGCCGTAGCGGTCGAGGGCCGCTCGAGCCTCGCCGGCGCGGCCGCTGCCAATTCCGAGGAGACCGTCGGCGATCTCGTCGGCCTCTCGGCGAAGCCTCCTGGCCCATACGATCGACTCGGCCATCCTGCGCAGGTTCTCGATGAGGATCAGGCGAAGGGTGATGGGGATGGCCCAGAGCTCACCGATGGTGAGGGGTTCGACCTCCTGGTAGGAAGCCACGAACCTGCGCAGCGCTTCGGGATCGAAGCGGCTGTCGAGATGGGCGACGTACGCCCAGGCGATCCCGTACACCCGCGGGTAACCGGCCAGGTGACCGCCCTCGATCTTGGGTAGCTCGTGGTAGTAACCGGGAGGGAGGTTCTCTCGTATCTCGCGCAGCTGGCTCTCCACGAGATGGAAGTTGTCGACCAGCCATTCGGCCGCCGGGGTGAGCAGCGCCTCCTCGCGAATCGCCTTCGACAACTCCCGGTACGACGAGAGAAGGATCTCGCCGTTATCCGCCAGGCGCCGCGAGATGAGTCGGAGTCGTCCTCGCCGTCCGCTCAGGTCCTGGGTCTCGGCCATGCTGCGAGCGTGCTCTTCCAGCCGTTCGACGCTGAACAGCTCCGCCCGGATGGGCTCGTCGATCGGCTCGAATCCCGAGCCTCGGGTGGATGGCACGATCGCACAATACGTGAGCATTGACACCGCGAACTCGACCGCGAGAGCGCCAACTGCTCAGGGAGCCCCGAAGGGTCCTACTCGAGAAAGAGCGTGTCGTCGCGTTTGACGACCAGGCGGCGGCTGAGTGGGAGCACAGGGTCAGGACTTTGAGGGCGATGCCGAGGCCGGGGATCTTGGCACAGATCCCCGGCCTTCCCCTCACCTCCTATGTCTCCAGACATGGCCGAGACCACGATGAATCGACCGCCCGTCAATCTGAGCGCAAGGCGCCGATCAGCGGGCGGGCCATGCTGCGGATGTCGTCGACCTCGCGGTTGGTCAGGACGACGACGACGGCGCCCTGTTCGGGTAGGCACCCCGCCCAAGAAGCGAATCCGTAGTCCGTTCCCGCGTGTCCCACGGAAGGTCCGTACCCGCGATTTCTAATCACTTTCTTGACGCTCCTCGCGGGGACAGGCGAAGACAGCCTTGGCGGCTACGGCTTTCTCCCTGGCATCCTGGCGCTCGTGATCTGGTCGATTGCTGTCAGCGCCGCGAACTTCCGCGCAGTCACGAACCCCCTGGCGCCCAACTCCGGTTGATGGGTCAAGCTGCCGTTGCGGAGCCGCAGCTTCGGATCCCGTCACAACCCAACGAAATGACCTCTCGCCCATGACCACACCGACCTCACTTCCACGAGGTGCCGGATCAGCCACCGTTCGACGAGGCCTTTACCTCGCTCCATTCGACGAACTGGCCGACCCTCACGTGATGACAGACCTCGCCGTCAACGCCGAAGCTCGAGGCTGGGATGCCATCTTCCTCTGGGACCGCATCCACTATCCACCTCGAAATCGCCCCGTAGCCGATGTATGGGTGATGCTCTGCGCAATAGCGGTGGCCACACAGTCGATTCGCCTCGGGCCCATGGTTACTCCCCTCCCGCGAAGACGTGTCCAGAAGGTGGCGCGAGAAACCGTCACCCTCGACCGCCTGAGCCGCGGACGCCTGACGATGGGCGTCGGATTAGGGAACGTCGATGACTTCCAACCCTTTGGCGACGAAGTGGATCCTCGCGTACACGCCCGTCTCTTGGATCGTGGGCTTGAAAGGCTCACCGGGTACTGGGATGAAGGATTCCAGCCGCCTCCAATCCAACACCCACGAATCCCGATCTGGGTTGCCGCCAATTGGCCCCACCGGCCGCCGATACGGCGTGCCCTCCGATGGGACGGGTTGTTCCCGATCGACCTACCAGGCCCCGATGAGTTTGCCCACCTCGCCGAAGAAGCACGACAGGAGCGTGCCGGGAAGGACGACCCGTTCGATCTGATCGTGGAAATCCCGCCGGCTGCTGACCTAGAGCCATGGGTGGCAGCCGGCGCCACGTGGGTCCTCACCGCCTTTGAGCCACAGTCTGGGGAAGACGAAGTTCGTGGAGTCATCGACGCCGGTCCGTGACTCAAGTGTCGGAGCTGGAGGCGATCCCGCGGGAAGCGGCCTGCTCGGGGGAAAGGGAGAGGCCTAGGGTTGTCCACGGGTCGAAGCGATCTTTGTGTACTCCGCAATCGGGCCCTTCAACAATCGAACCGATCGAAAAACGCGTCAGACGAAAGGAGCGATCGGACACATAAGGGAAGGAGCGGGATCGATTCCCGCGAGGAGGAGCCGCATGAGCATGCGGACCAGCCGGGAGCCGGTCCAGGCGCATGCGGCCAGACCGAAGGAGTACACCATGGCTCGACGCCTGTTAGTTATCTGGCTGAGCCTCTTCCTGTTGCTCGCCGCCAGCGGCACTTCCGGTGCCAGCTCGGGTTCGAGTGGAGCGCAGGACACCGACAGTCCTTGATTGGAACCGTCACGCTTCCGAAGCGCTGATCGGCGCACCGGACGGAGGGACCCCCGGAGCCGGGCAGACCCCTCCCGTTTCGGTGCTGCACATGGCGATGGTGCAGACCGCAGTTTTCGACGCGGTCAACATGATCGACCGCCGTTATGAGTCCTACCTGGACGACCTGCCCCGGGCATCACGCAGAGCTTCCAAGCCTGCTGCAGTGGCCACTGCGGCCCACCATGTGCTGGTCGGGTTGGGGATCGCGCCCGGTGCCGGCCTTGCCAGGCGCCGGTGATCGACACGTCTCGAGACCCTGTATGCCGATGCCCTGGCAGGCTATTCCCGACGGCCGCGGCCAAGACCGCCGGCATCGAAGCCGGAGCCGCCGCCGCCGGCGGCCATGCTCGCGGAGCGCACCGGTGACGGCCGCTACGTCCCGTTCACCTTTGACGTCGGCGACGGTCCCGGGGAGTGGCGCCCGACCAGCGGGGTCAACGACCCATTCGCATGGGTCGCCAACGTCGATCCGTTCCTGATGAGGCGGACCTCGCAGTTCCGGACCGACGGGCCGCTCGACCTCGACAGCCGCGCCTATGCCCGGGAGTACCAGGAGGTCAAGAAATACGGCGGTGACGGCACCAGCATCAATACGCCGAACCTCCGCAGTCCCGAACAGACGGCTACAGCCATGTTCTTCACCGCCAACCCGGTCGAGATGTACAACCGGGCGTTCCGGACCTTCGCCGTGGATCGGAACATGAAGCCGGTCGACCAGGCCCGGCTCTTCGCCATGTTGAACCTGGCCGGTGCCGACGCGTTGATTGGCTGTTGGGACGACAAGGCCCATTACGCCTTCTGGCGCCCGATCACCGCGATCCAAAACGGAGACAACGACACCAACCGCAGGACGGTCGGGGACACCGACTGGAACTCGCTGGTGCCGTCGCCTCCCTATCCCGACCACCCCTCGGGGTACAACTGCTTCACCGGTGCCGTCATGCACACCGCTCAGGACTTCTTCGGCGAGAAGAAGGTCGATTTCAGCCTGATCAAGATCACACCCGGCCAACCGGAAGTGACCCGCGACTACGGGCGGTTCACCGACGTGATCGAGGACACCATCGATGCCCGGATCTGGCTGGGCATCCATTTCCGGACCCCCGACGTGCAGGGAGCGGAGCTCGGCGAAGACGTTGCCGACTGGCTCGACAGACGTTTCTTCGACAAGAGATGACTTGATACCGGGCGGGCCTCCCTTCGGGGGGCCCGCCCGCTTTCCTTGTCTGTAACTTCGTACCTGAACACGAGGCGAGGAGCCATGGCGACGTATGCGCTCGTCCCCGGCGGTGGGGGCGACCCTTGGGAATGGCACCGGCTGGTGCCCGAACTCGAGGCTCGGGGTCACGAGGCCATCGCGGTCCGCCTCCCGGCTGAGGACGAGGCCGCCGGCTGGTCCGAGTATGCAGATATGGTCGTCAAAGCCCTGGGTGACCGCAGCGAGGTCACGGTCGTCGCGGCATCGATGGGCGGGTTCACCGCCCCGATCGTTTGCTACCCGGCGCACAGTCGAAGTGCTCATCCTGCTGAACGCCATGATCCCGATGTCAGGCGAGACCTTCAATGCGTGGTGGTCGAACACAGGCTCCGAACCGGCGCGTCATGAGTATCACGCCAGAATCGGGCTGACACCCGATGATGCCGACGACGCAGCCATCTACTACCACGACGTGTCGGCCGATATCAGAACTGAAGCCTTGGCTCGGACGTGGCAGGACCAGTCGTCGACCCCGCTCGATGAGCCTTGGCCGATGGAGGCATGGCCAAATGTCCCGACCCGCGTGCTGGCTGGCCGCCATGACCGGATGTTCCCGCTCGAGTTCCAAAGACGGATTGCTCGCCAGCGGCTTGGCGTCGAGGTTGACGAGATCGACGGAGGACACATGGTTGCTTTGAGCAACCCGACCGAGCTGGCCAATCGACTAGAGGCGTATCGCATCGAGGCCCAAGACGGATCCCGAGGGGCAACAACGGCATAGAGTGCCGATCGAGCCGTTCGGAGGTGGACATGACGCATTTGATCCGTGTGGCGATCGTCCAAAGACCGCCCGTCACCCTTGACCGCACCGCCACGATGAAGCGCGTCCTCGAGGGGATCGACGAGGCGGCCGGGGATGGGGCACGACTCGTCGTGTTCCCGGAGACCTACCTGCCGGGCTACCCGGAGTACATCTGGCGGTTACGTCCCGGGGACCCGCACGACTACCAACTCTCCCGCCAGATCCACGCTCGTCTGCTGGAGAATGCGATAGATCTCGACGCTGACGATCTCGCTCCGGTCAGGGAGGCAGCCGAGAGCCAGGGAATGGTCGTCATTCTGGGGGTCCACGAGCTCGACGGCCGCTTCAGCCGAGCGACCTTGTACAACACTCTGGTCACCATCGGCCCCGACGGGAGCGTGCTCAACCGACACCGCAAGCTGGTCCCCACCAACCCCGAGCGCATGGTATGGGCCCAGGGTGACGGCACCGGGCTGCGGGTGACCAGCACTCCGGTGGGTCGGATCGGAGGCCTCATCTGCTGGGAGAACTACATGCCACTGGCCCGGTTCGCGCTGTATGCGCAGGGGATCGACATCTACGTCGCCCCAACGTGGGACGAGGGTGACACCTGGTTGGCGTCGCTGCGGCACATCGCCAAGGAGGGTCGCTGCTGGGTGCTCGGAGCAGGATGTGCCATCCAGGCCGCTGAGATACCCGACGATTTCCCCGATCGCGACCGTCTCTATCCCGACCCGGACGAGTGGCTCAATTCAGGCGACTCCGTGGTGATCGACCCGGCGGGTCGGGTGGTGGCCGGCCCCCTCCATGGCGAGCACGGCATCCTCACGGCCGACATCGACGTTGCCGAGTCCAAAGCCGCCCACTACACCCTCGATCCCGCCGGCCATTACAACCGACCCGACGTGTTCCAGCTGACCGTGGACAGGACCGCCCGGCCTCAAGTCGAGTTCGACGATCCCGAGCCTATGGCCGTGAACTTCAGGGGCCTTCAATCGCCCGAGTAGCCCACACTCTCGAGTGCCCAGAGGTCTGAGAACCGACCGGTTGTGCGCTACTTCTCCGACTCAGCCTTCAAGTCGGCTGCATACCGTTCGAAGATCGGCCCGAAGTCCGGGAGGCTTCGGGCGATCAACGGCAACATGATCCCGCTGAACTCTTCAGTCATCTGAAATCGAGTGGCGGTTCCATCCGGACCGGGCGTCAGCGAATAGGTTCGAACGCCGAGAAACATCACCGGATTGCCCTCGCGCCACACCATCTCCTCGTTGGGGACGAACCGCGTGACCTTGACCGTGAAGGTTCTGCCGGGCGCTTCGGGGACCTGCATTCTCACAGTCCCGCCCAGCTCGATGTCTCCCTCGAGGCTCGTCAACGTGGAGTTCCAGTCAGTCATGCCCTCGGCCCGGGTCAGGATCGCCCAGACGTTCTCGGGAGGCGCATGGATCTCGGCCGAACGTTGTATTGCAGCCGAAAGGTCGACCGTGTCTTCAGCGCCGTTGATGTCGTTCGAATGCGTGATCGTCGTGAGGGTACTCCGCCCGCCTCATAGAGAGTCGAGACCGACCATGCGATGGGCTCGGCACCGGTGGACTCCTTATCAACGTCTACCCCTTGGCGACTTGAAGCCGTTCGGTAGGGACCGGACTGCTGCCAACCGGCCAATCCACAGCGATCGACGCCACCGGTATCGTCATCGCTTGAGCGAACCCGAGGGACGATCGAGCGCGGATGCAATTGGGAGGTTCGACGATGACCGGAGAACGGGGAGCGAAGGCCGATCCACCCACGCGTTCTGACGAGGAGCTCGACCCGCGACTGGACGATCCTCTCGTTCGGGCCTGGTTCGCAGAGCATTTGCCGGAGTTGCGGCGAAACGTCTCCAGTCAGCGGCTCCTGTATTGGAGCCTCGCGCTCGGGCTGATCATTGGCCTGGGCGCTCACGTCGCTGGATACCTGCTCAAATCGAATACGACGACGGAACCCCTCGGGCTGCTCGCCGACCTTCTCTATGCACTCGGATACGCGCTGTGGACCGGCGCCGTGGTCGTCGCGTTCACCCAACTCCTTCCCGAGACCAAACGTCGGCAGATCAAGCGGGCGATCGACCACTACGAGGCAGGACGGCGCGACGAGGCAGCAGACAAGACCGACAGAGGCATGACGGCAACGTAGGCAGGAAGCCCGTGCCGTTGGGGAACCGTTTGACGGCGAGGATGGAGCGGTCCTAGGGTCCCCCGTCCGATGGAGAGATCAGGGGCCGATCTGATTCCGCTTGACCCGTTCGCCACCCTTCCCCCACTTGAACAACGTCGGCTGGCGCAGGTGCTCAGTGAGGCAATCGTGCGAACACCACCGGATCACGAATCGTATGAGCTGTCGCTCACCATTCTCGACCAACTGATCAGAAGCCACCGAGCCGGTCCGGGTCACTAAAAGACTTCCTGCCTCAGCAAAGGGAGGCGAGAACCCAAGCGCCTCCGGCACCCCCCAGTCGGAGGCGTTCTCGCGCACCCCGGACGATAGCACCGCTCGGTGCGCCCTAGATCGGCTCGATCTCGAAATCGGATCCGATCAGATAGTCAGGTATTCCGAGATAGAACTGATCCGGCCCAGCGAAGTAGTAGACCTCGTCATCGTCGTGCCGCTCACGTCTCTCGTATCGCACCTCGATGCGCTCTGGCTCGGAGTATCCGGGCCGGTGGATGATGAGCTGATAGTGGCTACTGGTTTGGAGATCCATGTTTGCCCGCTGAGACAAGTCTCCGTCATGGATCTGTCATCCCGGTATCTGTCGGGCCTACTTCCAATGAACTGTCGATGAATATTTCCGCACATGCGCCGAGCTTTTGGACGGTGTCGCTGAGCGGGTTGTAGCGTTTCTCGATGGCCCAGGCGTCCGAGCCCCAGACCCACTCATGGTTGACAGGCTCGTGAACATAGGAATGAGCCGCTGGGGCAGCTCGCCCAGTCCCGGGGGCGTGTAGAAACCCATCCTCTGCGAGATCCTCAGCAACCCAGGATCGTTCACGACGGGGATCACCAGGAACTTGATTCTTTCGACCTTGCCGACAGGATAGAAAAGGATGGCATCAAGCACGACGGAGCCCGACAGCGCTCCGGCGAAAGGCGCGCCGATGGATTCGATGAGGAAGGCTGCCTTATGGGCCGGGGGCTCTGTACCTCCTCACCTTTGTTTCGATCCCAACGCTCGCTCTGTACGGTCCGGTCAAGGAGTCGGGCTACATATCCGGTCCTGGTCCAGACACTGGAGCCCTCTTCGGTGGGATCCTGGAGCTGATCGTGGGCCTCGCCTGTATCGGCACCGCCGTCGCGCTGTACCCGGTGGTCAAGCGTCAGAACGAAGCGATCGCGATGGGCTTCGTCGGCGCACGAGTCCTGGAAGCCGCGACGATTTTCATCGGGGTGGCCTGCCTGTGGACGATCGTCACCTTGCGGCAGGACGGCGTTGGAACAGATGCAGTGCTCACGGGGGAGGCCCTTGTGGCGTTCTACGAACGAGCGTTCCTCGTCGGACAGAGCTTCATTCCAGCCGTGAACGCTCTGCTGCTAGGTACCCTGCTGTACCAGTCGTGTCTGGTACCGAGGGTTCTTCCCGTGCTCGGTTTCATCGGAGGTGTCGCCCTGGTTTCGTACCACACCGCCACGCTCATCGGTTTCACCGGGGAGACGGCGACTGTCCTGGCGGGGATAGCCGTACTCCCGATCGCGACGACTGGGAGTTCGGGCTGGGCGTCTACCTCATGGTGAAGGGCTTCCGGCCATCGGCAGTGGCGGAACTCGACACGGTACCGGCCGTGCCTGGCACACCCTGGCCCGGTCGATTCGCATCTGATTGAGTCGTGAACCGAAGCCCGAGAGCGTCGCTCCTTCGGATGGTCGTTCCGGCTTCGCAGCCATCGAGCCTGGATCTCGCCGCGTTAATAACGTGTTAGGAACCCTCTCCTAGGGGCTCGGTTGGCGCTAGCAAGGGAGGTGGCGCGCCGATCGGTGAGTGGCGCGTGTTGTTACGCGGCCAAGTTGGACCCGGAAATGACGGGGTAAGAGGTGAGGGCTCAGTCGGAAGTGAATCTCAAGCAGAGGCTGTTCGGAAGACCGTTCGCCTCTCACGAAGCGGACGCCCAACTTCTTCCCAAGCGGCTTGCTCTCCCGGTCTTCGCCTCCGACCCCCTGTCTTCGGTGGCGTACGCGACCGAGGAGGCGATGCTGGTGTTGGCTCTCGCCGGCGCCGCAGCGTTCGCCCTGTTGACGCCGATCTCCCTGGCAATCGCCGCCCTGCTCGTGATCGTCATCGTCTCCTACCGACAGACGATCAAGGCGTATCCGGACGGGGGCGGAGCGTTCATCGTCGCCAACGACAACATCGGCATCCGTACCGGCGGGGTGGCCGCAGCTGCCCTGTTGATCGACTACGTGTTGACGGTCTCGGTCTCGGTGGCCGCGGGTGTCGCCGCCATCACGTCGGCGGCGCCGGCTCTGATCCCCTGGCGGGTGGGGATCGCACTCGGGTTCGTGGTTCTCTTGACCGTCGCCAACCTGCGGGGCGTCAAGGAGGCTTCCACCGTGTTTGCCCTCCCGACCTATCTGTTCGTGGCCACCGTGGGGACGATGCTCGTGGTCGGCTTCGCCAAGTGTTTCGACGGTGTGTGCCCGACCGCGATCTCGTCCGGGGCCGACCTCGAGGCAGAGGCGGGCGTACTTGGACTCTTCCTGATTCTCAGGGCATTCGCCTCCGGATCGACGGCTCTGACCGGTGTCGAGGCCGTCGCCAACGGCGTGCAGGCTTTTCGAGAGCCCAAGTCGCAGAACGCCGCAGCCACGCTCGGGGTCATGGGCGTCATCTCGATCACGATGTTTCTTGGCATCTCGACACTTGCCCTCTGGTTCGATGTGCGAATCTCAGAGGACACCATCGACCAATACGGGACGGTGATCTCACAGATCGGTCGAGCTGCCTTCGGTGGCGGCGTCGGTTTCTACATCCTGCAGGTGTTCACGGCCGCGATCCTGATCCTGGCCGCCAACACCGCGTACCAGGACTTCCCCCGGTTGTCGGCGATCCTGGCCCGGCACAAGCTGGTGCCCCGTCAGTTTCTGAACCGAGGCGATCGTCTGGTCTTCTCCAACGGGATCATCACCCTCGCCGTGGTCGCCGCCGCGCTTCTGATCGTGTTCGAGGCGGAGGTCAGTCGTCTGATTCAGCTCTATGTCGTCGGAGTCTTCACCGCGTTCACCCTCAGTCAGACCGGGATGGTGCGCCACTGGTTGAGGACGAGAGAGCATGGGTGGAGACGGTCGGTGGTGATCAACACGGTCGGCGCCCTGACCACCGGAGTGGTGCTGATCGTCGTGGCCACGGTCAAGTTCACCCATGGGGCGTGGATCGTGATCCTGATGATGCCGATCCTCGTCGGTCTGATGCTGAGCACCCGCCGCCACTATCTGGGAGTTGCGGCCCAACTCAAACTGGTGCCGGTTGAGGCTGAGCCTCGCCCGACGAGGATCATCGTCCTCGTGGCACATCACGACGAAGGAACCGACCGGGCTCTGCGTTACGCAGAGTTGGTCAACGCCGATGCCGTCACCTGTGTACATGCCGAGGAGCCTGAATCCGACGACCTCGTCTACACGTGGGATGCGGCCCACCCTGGCCACGCTTTGGAGATCATCCCCGGTGAGACGTGACTCGATCTCGAGACGGGCCGTGCGCCGGGTTCGTCAGGAGCGAGACGCCCACCCCGAGGCGATCATCACAGTCATCCTCGCTGACCGCGTGCGCACCCGGTCGATCCTCGCCCCATTCGCCCACCGCCACAGTCTCGCCATCAAGTCCCGGTTGCTCTTCGAGCCGGGCGTGGTGGTGACCGACCTCAATGTCCCCGTTCGCTCACGACGCAGCAAGTTGCCCCGCGTTCCGACCCGCAAGATCGAACAAGTGGTGCTCGTCTCCGACATGACCCGTCCCATCAGGGAGGCGCTCACCTACGCCCAAAGTCTTGGGCCTCCGGTGACAGCGATTCACATCGACGTCGACGAGGCACAACGAGATCGGCTGGAGCGACAGTGGGTAGAAGCGGGCTACGAGCTTCCGCTCGTCGTCATTTCCAGTCCGTACCGAAGCATCGTGAGCCCGCTGGTCAGATATCTGCGTGATCGTCGACGGGCCGCCAGTCCCGGGAACCCTGATCTCGGCCGTGATCCCCGAGTTCATCGTCCCGGGGCGGGTCACCCAACTTCTGCACAATCAGACCGGTCTTGCCATCAAGGGCATCCTGGCCGCGGAAGCGGGCATCGCAGTCACCAGTGTCCCCTTCCATCTCCGGACCAACGGCGGTTCGGGCGACTGAACCGTTATCCGCAGTCGTACTCGGACAGGCTGTCACAGGTCGCGATCACGACCCCGTTCGAGCTCCCGTCGGACACGCAGGGCGCCCAGCTCGCTGGTGGCTATGCCGGCGACAAGGAGGAGCACGGCTGTGATGATGTCGTAGCGGTCGGTGATCACGAGTTGCAGATAGGGCTCTGTGAAGAAGAAGTCGAAGGAAAGGGCAGCGACGATGGCTCCGAGGATCCCGCCCTGTCTACCACCGACGATGGCGACGACCTGGACACCGAGGAGCAGGATGATCGCGACGTTGGCGGCACCCAGGAAATCACGCAGCGGGCACCAAGAACATCGAAAAGATGAGAAGCCCCAGCGACCCCATCGTGGCTGCCAATTTCGTCTGATCCGTGGCTCTGCTCGTCATCAGAGGGACGCTATGGGCGCCGGAGTTGGTGTCTGCAGATCCTGACGGAGACTTAGCGATGGGGCCGAGCATCTTGACGTTTAGGGCTGCTTGGGAGTGAGCTTTCCTCGGACGGGCGGACGGGTTGGATCACGATCCGGCAAGGTTGAAGCCCTCGCTCAACCGGGCGGGATGTTCTTGTTGTGGTGGAAGGCGTTGTCGGGGTCGTACTTGGCCTTGACCTCGGCGAGTCGCCGGTAGATCTGATCGCCGTAGGCCTCTCGAACACGACTGGTGTCGTCGTCGGAATCGAGGAAGTTGACGTAGACACCCGTGCGGTGGGGCTCGAGAGCGTCGAGGAACCCACGTGCCCAAGCGGTCTCGGCAGCGGCGTGCTCGCCGGACTCGTCGGGGAGCCACACGCCCTCGATGACGATGTTGTGGGCCACGTCGCGACCGGCGTAGGCGGTGGCGTCGTGGGGGACTCGGGCAACGGCGCCACCCATGTGGAACATCACCGCGTACGACCGAGGCGAACTGGCGGTGTAGGCGTGATCGGCGACGACCGAGATGACGTCGTCGGAAAGCCCGGTCAGGTTCGTGGCCTTCCAGTAGTAGTGCCACCCGTGGGGAACCGTCTCGTCGATGGCGCTCTGGTGGGCCACATACGGCTTGGGTGCGATCAGGTCGACCAGCGGCGTCCCGAACCGGCGGAGCTCACGCACAGCACGCTCGCCCTCTTCGACGGCGCCGGCGTAGCAGCAGACGACGGCGATGGCCGGCCGCCAGTGCAGGTCCTCGGGGATGCCCGGCAGTGGGGGGACGGTGCCGAGCCTGACGACAGTGCCGAGCTCGTCGGGTGCTTCGGCAACGAAGTCCCGGTAGAAGCGCAGCACGTCGATGGTGTCGTCGGCCGCCCAGAAGACAGGTCCGGCCATCACGGTCGGGCCGACGGGGTGCAGAGCGAACCGGAACGAGGTGACGACGCCGAAGTTGCCGCCGCCGCCCCGCAGCGCCCAGAACAGATCGGGGTGTTCGTCGGCAGACGCCCGGACGATGCTTCCCTCGGCGGTGACCACCTCGGCGGCCAGGAGATTGTCGACGGTGAGCCCGTGCTTGCGCATCAGCCAGCCGAGGCCGCCGCCGAGGGTGAGCCCGGCGACGCCGGTGTGGCTCACGATGCCGCCGGTGGTGGCCAGACCGTGGGCCTGCGTCTCGTGGTCGACGTCGCCCCA
Organism: uncultured Acidobacteriota bacterium; assembly: GCA_963843585.1. Taxonomy (GTDB): domain Bacteria; phylum Actinomycetota; class Acidimicrobiia; order Spongiisociales; family ZC4RG35; genus JARDZU01. Next base: position 33,518 of record CAWJLJ010000014.1, on the reverse strand, counting down.
CAGAGCACCACCCTGCACCTGGGCCGTGCGGCCGGCGGGGTCGACCCACACGGCCCGCATCGCCGAGAGGTCGATGACGATCCCGTCGTCGCACACCGCGGTGCCGGCCACGTTGTGGCCGCCGCCCCGTACCGCGATCTCCAGGTCGTGGTCGCGGGCGAAGCGCACGGCCGCAGCCACGTCGGCGCTCCCGCTGCATCGGGCGATCAGCCGTGGGCGCCGGTCGACGGCGCCGTTCCAAACGGCTCGGGCGGTGTCGTAGTCGATGTGGTCAGCTGTGATCAGCTGGCCCCGGAACCCGTCGATCTCCATCACGTGCGCTCCAGATCGACTGCGCTCGTCATCGGCCCTCCTGGCTCGATGGCCTCATCACACCACCGTGGACCGCGGCTGAGAAGTCAAGAATCTGGACTTCACAGCCGAAGGCAGGCGCGCGACACTGGCGTGTGTGCGGACGTACGGCCAGTACTGCCCCATCGCACGTGGCGCCGAGATCTTCGCCGAGCGCTGGACGCCACTGATCATCCGCAACCTGTACCTGGGCTGCGGAAGCTTCGGTGAGATCCTGGAGGGCGCGCCCGGGCTCTCCCGCACCCTGCTCTCGCAGCGGCTCAAGCAGCTAGAACGGCTCGCCATCGTCGAGTCGGCACCGAAGCCCGACGGGCATGGGCGCCACTACGAGCTCACACCCGCGGGTCACGACCTCTTCAAGGTCTGCGGGTCGCTCGGCGAGTGGGGTGCCCGCTGGCTCCAGATCGCCCCCGAGCACCTCGATCCCTTCGTGGCTCTATGGTCGATGTGCAACGCGCTCCGCCGAGAACGTCTCCCGGATCGACGCGTCGTGATCCGCTTCGACTTCACCGGCGGCCCGCGCCGCGAGCGGTTCTGGCTGCTGATCGAGCACGGAGACACCGAGATCTGCAAGACGTACCCCGGCCTCGACGAGGACCTCTACATCACGGCGGAGGCCGAAGCCTTCGTCAAATGGCACGCCGGCCAGCTCTCCTGGGCCGAAGCCACCCGCAACGGCCGCATCCAACTCCACGGTCCCTCGTGGCTCGTGCGCGCCTTCCCCACCTGGAACGCCCGCAGCCTCTTCGCCCACGTCAAGCCGGTCTCCAATGCGTCCTGAGGACGAAAGGGTCTACGAGCTTGGTCGGCCCGGTTCATGCCGGCCGAACCGCGCAGGACGGTCGTCCTAGTCCGCCGGGCCGAGATCGACGAGAAACTCCGTCAATCTCTCCGTGTCGGCAGGGGTCCAACCTTCGGGGCGCGTCACCGCGATCCATGCCTCGGCATTGGCCTCTTTGGTGTAGAGATGGCCGTAGCCCTCCGGGATGGAGCCGGCGGCGGGAAGATCCATCATCACCTGCCAACCGGTGATCAGTCGGGTGTACTGGAACTGTTCACTGATCTCTACGCCGCGCTGGCCATCGAGCAGCCAATCGGGCTGCTCGATGAACAGCGACGGCGAGAAGAAGACCACGGGGTCGGAGGCATGCTGGAGGTAGACGACCCTCGTCTCTCCCCATTCGTCACCAGGTTGGTCGAGTGCGTTCTCTTCGTTGGTGAACCGAACCGTCCGTCCACCTTGGTAGAGAGGCGTCGACGGCGAGCTACCCGGATCTCGATTCGCCACGAGCTCGTTCCACAAGTCATTGACGAACGGCGGACCGACCATGAGCGCTCCGTCGATGGGCTCGTTGACGATGTTGATCGACGTCAGGATCGCTTCGACCCCGTACGCACCGAGCGATAGGCCGTAGAGGTAGATCTCGGGCCGTTCCTCCTCTGGAAGCGTCGACATGTAGGCGTGGATGGTGGCGAACACCTGCTGCGACGTCTCCGTCACCTCGTCCTGGTCGGCGAGGAGCGAGATCCAACTCGGCAGGTAGGAGTATTGGGCACCGGCGACGGCGACGTTGCCGTTGTGGACATACTCGAGGGCTGTCATCGCATTCGGTTCGAGAAACCCCGTCCCCGTGGTGCTGGCGACGACGAGGACCTCCCTGTCGAAGGCACCGGTCCGGATCAGCTCCTCGAGGACGAGTTGGGCCCTCGCCTCTGGCGTATCGGCCGACTTGAGGCCGACGTACACCCGAATCGGCTCCATCGCCCCATCACCGTGGAACGCATTCAGCTCATCGACCGAGGGGCCGGTAGCCACGAACGTGCGCCCCTTCTCGCCGAGCGTCTCCCAAGCGACGAGCGAGGAGGGACTCCCCGATCTGAGCTCGGATGCAGGCTGGGTGATCCCCTCGGCAGTGGACGCGTCGCGAGGCGCGAACACCTGATTGGCCACGGCGAAGAACGAGTTGACCAGGACGCCGCTCCACCCGCCCCAGATCGTGAGCAAGAGTCCGACTCCACTGAGCAGCACTGCGAGACGTAGAGGGAAGAGCTTGTCGAGCCATCCGATCAGTACCAGAAAGAGCCTCCACAAGGATCTGGTGATGATCAGGATCAGGGCCGCTACAACGAAGGCGACCGGAACGAGGGTCAGCCAGAACGCGGGAGAGATGGGCTCCATACCGAAGGTCTCCCGCACGTCGTTCTGCCAGCCGACGAAACCCCAGATCCCCGTCAGGAGAACATATGCGACAACGGCGAGCGACAGCCAGCGGAGCGCGGTCCACCACCACCCGCGAGGCTTCGGCATGCCCAGGAAGTTCCAGACCCATTGCCAACCGGCGCCCAATCCGTACCCGACCATGAACGAGATCCCGGAGACGATTCCCTGGGTGATCGCCAACTTCGGCAGCAGTGAGGGCTGCAGCGATGAAGCGAAGATGAGGATGCCCGTGAGCACTCCTGGCCTCGAGACCGGCCTCGAAAACACCTTCGTGAGCCGGGTTCGCTCCATCAACGCCAATGACGACACACCCCGAACTTACGCCGCCGGCTGTGAGGCTCACCTCACGTCGCCACGTCCGGAGGTGGCGGGTTCACATCCCGCCGAGGTCCGCTGGCCGGTCTCGGGGATCCCTACGGGAGGTTGCCGGAGCTGACTTTCGGCCAGGTCCTCGCGTAGTGGAAGATGGCCGCGAGGAGTGCGATCTCGACGACGCTGCCGAGGACGTAGTAGCTCCACTCCCCGACAGCCCCGGCGATGATCGTGACCGCGTAGATGATGCTCAGCGCGATGTTGGCCGATTCGATTGATCCTTGGTCGCAGGACGAGTGCGCCGAAGACCATCAGGCTGGGGATCACGATGTAGATCGTGGTCGCCAGCAGGAAGGTCTGGTTGACGGTGAACCCGCCTACCACCCCTGCCTCGACGTCGGCTCGGACGTCGGCGCGGAAGAAGCCGAAGATGTCGACGTAGGCGAAGACGAAGAGCATCGCCGTCCACAGCGCCGAGATCTTCACCCTCACGTTCACTTTGAACGGTTCGAATTCCGTGGCGTGGGCCTTGTGTCATCTCGGTGTGGGTGGACATCGTGCCTCCGATCTTCGCTGTCTGGCTTACTAAGTAATCCTACGGGTTACTTAGTAAGCTGTCAAGTGTGACGCTCGGCGAAAACACCCCCACCCGCCCGCCCCTGACCAGAGAACGAGTCTTTCAGGCTGCCGTCGACCTCGCCGATCGAGACGGGCTCGGCGCCCTGACGATGCGTCGTTTGGGGGCCGAGCTCGGCGTCGAGGCGATGTCGCTCTACAAGCACGTCGACCAACAAGGAGGAGATCCTCGACGGCATCGTCGAGGTCGTCGTCGGCGAGATAGAGACTCCACGAGACGGGGCCGAGTGGAAAGAGGCAATGAGACGGCGGGCGATCTCGGCCCGCGAGGTGCTCAGCCGCCACTCGTGGGCGATCGGCCTGCTCGAAGCCCGACGGCTCGACCGGGCCCACGGCCCTGCGCTATGTGGACTCGATCCTCGGGAACCTGCGCTCGGCAGGTTTCTCAATCGAGAACGCCGTCCACGCCTTCTGGCTGCTCGACAGCTTCGTCTACGGACAAGTCATCCAGGAGACCAGCTTGCCGATCAGCAGCGTCGACGGAGATGACCGAGTCGGCTGGATCCACTCTCGAGCAGATCACGGCGGACGAGTACCCGCATCTCGTCGAGGTCGGAGAGCACGCAATGAAATCCGAATACAGCGTCGACAGGGAGTTCGAATTCGGCCTCGATCTCATCCTCGACGCACTGGACCGGACCGCGGGCGCGAGACGTATCGTCGACTAGTTTCCGACCATCACTGGGGAAACGGTGTTTCGCAAAGTCACGCTCGCCATTGCGGTTGCCGTCCTCATGGTCGGAATCGCCGCTACCGCCTCGGCTCGAGAAGGCTCGATCGGCATTGTCGACACTTCGACCGGTGAGTGGTACCTCCGGGATCCGTTGAACGGGGCGACCACCAAGTTCTTCTACGGGTCTCCCGGTGATCTCCCCTTCGTTGGCGACTGGGACTGCGACGGTGACGAAACCCCAGGGCTGTACCGCCAATCGGACGGATTCGTCTATTTGCGAAACACGAACAGCCAGGGTGTCGCCGACATCAGGTTCTACTTCGGCAACCCCGGCGACATCCCGATGGCCGGCGACTTCGACGGGGATGGCTGTGACACCGTCGGCATCTTTCGGTCATCCGAGGGCAAGGTCTACATCACCGACAAACTCGGAAGAGACGAGGGCGGTCTCGGCCCCGCAGATCAGACATACTTTTTCGGCGACCCCGGCAACCAACCCTTCGTCGGTGACTTCGATGGCGATGGGGCCGACGAGATCGGTCTTCACCGTGAGTCGACCGGGCTTGCCTACTACCGATCCACCCACTCTCAGGGTCCCGCCGATGCCGATTCGCTCTTGGGAACCCCGGCGACAAGATGGTGGCTGCCGACTGGGGATCCAGTCCCGAGTCGATCGGGCTCTTCCGCCCGTCCGTTTGCACCTTCTACCTCCGTCACACCAACACGCAGGGCCCCGCCGACGAGTCTCTGGTCTACGGTGTCCGCTCGGGCCTACCGGTGGCCGGAGACTTCGGGATCCTCCCCGGTGGTGGAACAGCACCCGAATGTGCACCGTGCTCGCCTCATCCCTTCACCGCCGACCGGGTCAACTCGCTCGAACTTCGCTATCCGGGTCGGTCGTTCACTGCCCATGTGTTCGACACCCGCACCGGCTGCGAATACTCGATGAACCCGGAGTCGAGGCAATCCACTGCCTCGGTGTTCAAGGTGATGGTCATGGCAGGCACGCTGTACGAAGCTCAGACCGAGGGCCGGGGAATGACCACATGGGAGATGGGCCAGCTCACCCCGATGATCACCGAATCCGCCGACGACCCGGTCCGAGCCCTGTGGCGTCATTTCGGCGGTTCGCCCTGGTTTCGTCAACAGACGGAGTTGTTCGAGATGAAGGAGACAGTGGCGGTGGGCGACACAGAGTCGGTCTGGGGCCTGACCACGACATCGGCGAGAGACCAGACCGATCTGACCAGGCAAGTCCTGCTCGGCCTCGATGGCCGCTTTTCGGCCCCGTATCGAAACGTCGCATGGTCCCTCATGACGTCGGTCCTGCCCAGTCAGAGATGGGGCATCACCACCGGAGTGCCGACCGGCTGGGTGGTGGCGCAGAAGAATGGCTTTGCCGGCGGAGTCGCCAACTCGGTTGGTTTCGCCCGACACCCTGATGGCGCCGGGTACGCGATCGCGGTTCTGACCAGCGGATGGTCGACCTGGGCTGCGGGAGTGCCGACAGTCAACGAGATCTCCGGTTGGGTAAAGCGCCGTTTGACGGTCTCACCGGTTTCTCCTACGATTCACTGTAATCAATAGGTTGAAGGAAACGTCCTGCTCATGAGTGAATCGGAGCCATGGGGGTCCGCCCTCTCGACCACGTCCACCGACCGCATCTCGATTCGTGGATTCGACATCGCAGAGCTGGCGGGGACCGTCAGCTTCGCATTCCGTCCTCTATCTGCTGTACGTGGGTGAACTGCCCGAGCCGCGGACCGGCCCGCCTCATGGATGCGCTGATGGTCGCCTCCATCGATCACGGGCCGGCCACACCATCGGCATCGGCGGCTCGTTTGGCGATATCGGGCGGAGGGACCCTCCAGGCAGCCGGCGCAGCCGGTCTCGTCACCATGGGTAGATATCACGGTGCGGCCGTGGAGGACTGTCTCGACACTCTGCAAGTCGTGATCGCCGGATCGGACGAAGGCCGAGAGGTAGCCGGTGCCGCCGAGCAGGTCGTGCGCGATCGGTTGTCCGCGGGGGTGCGCATCTCCGGCTTCGGGCACCGCGAGCACAAGGAACGCGATCCCCGTGTCGTCAGGTTGTTCACCGTGGCCGAGGAGACCGGGGTCGCCGGTCCCCACATCGAGGCTTGCCTTGCGGTAGAAGCCGCGTTGAAGCGTGTCACCGGAAAGGAGCTCCCGATCAACATCGACGGGGCGCTGGCGGCAGCGCTCGGCGATCTCGGCTTTCCGCCCCGGTACACCAACGCCGTCTTCATGGTCGCCCGTCTCGCCGGCGTCCTGGGCCACGCCGCCGAGGAGCGGGAGATGCCGCCTATGAGGCACATCGACTTCCAGGATCCCGGGTACACCGGGCCAGCTCCGAGATCGCTCACCAAGGAGGAGCCCCAGTGAACGAAACCGTGGCAGATCAACTGGTGGATTACCTCGCCGACCGCGGCGTCAGACACGTCTTCGGCCTTTGTGGGCATACCAACATCGCTGTGCTGTCGGCGATGGAGCACAGCCCGGTCGAATTCATAAATGTCCGCCACGAACAGGTTGCCAGTCACGCCGCCGATGGATACGCCCGGGTCACCGGCAAGGCTTCAGTGTTGTTGACCCATCTGAGCCCGGGTCTCACCAATGCCGCGACCGGAGTCGCCAACGCGGCGCTCGATTGCATTCCGATGGTGGTGATCGCCGGGGATGTCCCGACGTTCTATCACGGCAAGCACCCCCATCAGGAAGTGAACCTCCACGCGGACGGCGCCCAGTTCGAGATCTACCGACCCTTCGTGAAGCGCGCCTGGCGGGTCGACACACCGGAGTTGTTTCCCGAGATCATGGAGAAAGCCTTCTCCCTCGCCGAGTCGGGCCAGCCGGGGCCGGTCTTGGTCGACGTGCCCATGGACGTCTTCTCTGCGCAGATCGACCCCGCCCTCTTTGCCCGATTGGCGCACAACACCAAGGACCTAGTACCCCCGTCGATGGACGACGAGACCGCTGAGAAGATCGTCCGTCGCCTCGTAGAGTCGAACCGACCAGTGCTGTATCGTGGGCGGTGGGATCCACCTGGCCCGGGCGTCGGAGGAGTTGCGCACCTTCGTCGATCACATGTCGATCCCGGTCGCCCACAGCCTCATGGGCAAGGGCGCGTCTGCCCGATGACCATCCGCTCGTGCTTGGAATGACCGGCTTTTGGGGAACCAGCCTGGTCAACCAGGCCTGTCTAGGAGCCGACACGATTCTCGCCATCGGCACCCGGTTCAAGGAGGCCGACAGCAGCTCCTGGTACCCCGGTTACACCTTCGACATACCGAAGGCTCGCCTGATTCACATCGACATCGAGCCCAGCGAGATCGGAAGGAACTTCCCTGCCGAGCTCGGCGTGGTCGCAGATGCCAAGGCAGCTCTGACAGTGTTGAACCGAGTCGCACGAGAGCTGTATCCCGAGGGGCGCCCACCGGGCGAGGAGGCCGCAGGCCATTCTCCGAGTTCCGACGGGAATTCGAATCATCGAATCGGGCCATGGCGACGAGCGACGACTGGCCGATGATGCCGGAGCGAATCCTTGCCGACACCCGGGCGGTCCTGCCCGTCCGACGCCTATCTCACCACCGACGTCGGGTGGAACAAGAACGGAGTCGGCCAACAGTTCCCCATCCTCACTCCGGGCACCTTCCTGACTCCGGGTGGGTTCGCAACCATGGGCTTCGGACCTGGGGCCGCCATTGGCGCCAAATTCGCTGCCCCGACGAGGACGGTCGTTGCCCTGGTCGGAGATGGCGGCTTCGGCCAGAACCCGGCGATGTTGTCAACGGCGGTCGAGCACGAACTCGGCGTCACGTGGGTCGTAATGAACAACAACGCCTACGGGACCATTGCCGGTCTTCAGAAGGCGCATTTCGGCACGACCTACGGCACGACTTTTCCCGGGGCGATCGGCTCGGCCTTGCCCGACTATGCCGCGATCGCCAGGGCGTATGGAGCCGAAGGCATCAAGGTCGAAGCCGCCGATCAGTTTCGGCCGGCGCTGGAGAAGGCATTGGCCATGGAGCGACCGGTCGTGATCGATGTAGCCATGGTCAACAACCCGACCCCGACCACCGGGCACTGGAACATCCTCGACATCTATTCGCCAGGTGAGGACGTGTCACACGTGGCGACCGATTGAAAGGAGCCGGCATGACGCGGGAGATCACAGCAGAAGAACGGGACCTCGCCGCCACGATGCTCAGTCGTGCCAGAGCCGCCATGGCCGAGATCGCCGACTACGACCAGGCAAGGGTGGACAGGTTGGCCCAGGCAATCGGGTGGGCCGTCGGCAACGAGGCGACCTTCACTCGACTCGGCCAGATGGGGGTCGACGAGAGCGGAGCCGGTGATCGAGCCGGACGTCCGGCCAAGCGATTCAAGATCCACGGCATTCTCCGTGACGCCCTACGTCAGCCCAGTGTCGGCGTCATCGAGGAAGACCCCGAGAAGGGGATCGTCAAGTACGCCAAACCGGCCGGAGTCATTGCCTCGATCGTCCCCATGACGAACCCGGCCCTCACCCCTCCGGGGACCGCGATCAACGCGATCAAGGCGAAGGATGCAGTGATCTTCTCGCCTCATCCCCGCACCAAGCGCACGACGTACGAGACGGTCGAGATCATGCGCGCCGTCATGGCGAGGGAGGGCGCCCCGGCGGACATCTTCCAATGTGTCGAAGAGCCTTCCATCCCCCTGGCCCAGGAGCTGATGGCCATTTGCGACATGACCCTTGCCACCGGCGGGCCCGCCATGGTCAAGGCCGCCTACAGCTCGGGCAAACCGGCGTTCGGTGTTGGTCAAGGGAACGCGACGATGGTGATCGACGAGACGGCCGACATCGAGGACGCCGCTCGCAACACCCGACTCTCCAAGACTTCCGACTTTGGGTCAGGTTGCTCGGCGGACGGCAACATCCTGATCGACGACACGATCTACGACCGATTCGTCGGCCAATTGGAGCTCGAAGGCGGATATCTCGTCACCCCCGAGGAGAAGGACCTGCTCGAACGCGCCATGTGGGCCCCCGATGGCACGCGCACCATCGAGACCGTCGCCCAGCCTGCCTCCAAACTGGCGGTAGAGGCAGGGTTCGCCATCCCTGATGACCGGCGTTTCATCATCGTCGAGCAGGAGGACATTGGAAGAGAGCACCGCTTCTCGGGCGAGAAGCTGACCTCAGTCCTTTCCGTGTATCGCTATCACGGATTCGAGGAAGCACTCGACAAGGTCCGTCGCATCTACCAGGTAGCCGGGGCGGGCCACTCCTGTGGCATCTATTCGTTCGACGACGACCACATCGATCGGCTGGCGCGTGTGGCGCCGGTCAGCCGGATCATGGTTCGCCAACCCCAGTCGAAGGCCAACGCAGGATCTTTCACCAACGGCATGCCGATGACGTCCAGCCTCGGCTGTGGCATCTGGGGAGGCAATGTCACCAACGAGAACATCAGTCTCAAGCACTTCATGAACGTCACCTGGGTGAGTCGTCCCATCCCGGAGGACCGGCCGTCGGAGCAGGAGTTGTTCGGTGAGTTCTACGGGGCGGAGACCCCGTAGGGACCGACGATGAGCCGGCCTGAGTTCTCACTCGCATATCTGACCGCCTTCGGGACGGCTCCGGCCCGAATGGTCGACATCGCCGCCGAGACCGGTTACGACTACGTGAGTCTGCGTCTGACGCCGGTAACCGACCAAGAGCCGACATTTCCCTACTTCACCGACCCATCCGTTGTTGCAGACGTCAAAGCACGAATGGCCGACACCGGGGTCTCGGTGCTCGACGTCGAACTGATCAGGGTCGGCCCGGACGACGACCCTGCCGAATATGGAAGCTTCATGGAGATCGCCTCGGACCTCGGTGCCCGGCATCTCATCATGCAGCTCCCCGACCCCGATCGGAGCCGCGCTGCAGAGCGGTTCGCCCAAACTTGCCAGATGGCGGCGCCGTACCGCATGACCGTCGATCTCGAATTCATACCGTGGTCCACGACCGAGGATCTCGCCGCCGCCGTCGAGATAGTGACCAAGGCAGATCAGCCAAATGGGGGCGTGCTCATCGATACCCTCCATTTCGCCCGGTCCAAATCATCGGTTGCAGACCTGCAGCTGCTGCCCGAGAACCTGTTCAACTTCGTTCAGCTCTGTGACGCCCCGTTCGAGGCTCCCAGGACACATGAAGGTCTGATCAATGCCGCCCGCACGGCTCGAAGCCTTCCCGGTCAGGCGGGCCTCGATCTGCGGCCTCTGATGGACGCCATCCCGAGGGTGCCATACTCGCTGGAAGTGCCCAACGACGTCATGCGGAACGATCTCGGGGTGGAGGAGTTTGCCCGACGCGTACTTGCGCGCCGGACAGACGTTCTTGGGCCGGGACGAAACCGAATCGGCCACGACCGGACAGCACCGATGACCACCGTCCTGGTGATGAACGGCCCGAATCTGAATCTGCTCGGGACTCGCGAACCGGGTATCTACGGGTCGGAGACACTCCCCCAGATCGTCGGCCGGCTTCGCGACCACGCCACCGCTCGCGGAGTCGAGCTCAAGGACTTCCAGTCGAACACGGAGGGCGATCTCGTGACGATGCTCCACACCTCACGCGAGGAGGTGGACGGCGTGATCCTCAACGCTGGGGCGCTCACCCATTACAGCGTCGCCCTGCGAGACGCCATCTCCGGCACGGGATTGCCAGTGGTCGAGACCCACATCTCGAACGTGCACGCTCGGGAAGAGTTCCGCAAGACGTCGGTGATCGCACCGGTCTGTGTTGGCATCGTGGCCGGCTTCGGCGCCGAGAGCTATCTCGTGGCACTCGACGGGCTGATCCGGTACTTGGAAAAGCACGGCTCTGTCGAGGCCTGACCGGCCGAGGTCAGAACGAAGCCCAGATCTTCTCCGTGTCGAGACCCCGACCGGCGAGCACATCAGAGGGGGCCGTCGGGGAGGCCAGATGCAAACGCCCCAGTCCGACGATGTCGGTCGCTCCCGATCGCACTGCGGCCTGTGCGACGTTGGGCATCCACTGCTGGAGGTAGCTGTACCCCGAGCCCACGAAGACGAGGCCAGGCACGGCTTCCTTCAATCGCCGGGTCACATCGATGTGTCTGGCCACCCCAACAAGGGGATCCTCCGGTGGCAGGTACTCCCCTGGTGACACGTTCAGGGCCGGTCTCTGCAGGTGACGTGCGTTGTATGGGCTCGACCCGGTGATGCAGACCGGATTGACCCCCATGTCACGCATCATCGTCAGGAGTCTCACCGGCTCGCTGAGATCGATGGTGTGCCCGGTCTCATCGGTGCCGAACCAATATCGGTAGTTGTCATCTGTGATCGGACGACCCACTCCGTCCTCATCCGCAACATGGGTCACGGTGTCGAAGGCGCTGAGTCGGAGGGCGAGCCGAATACCGGGGACCGCAGACTTGGCCCCCGACACGATCGAGGTGAGAAACCGAACACGGTTCTCGAACGACCCACCGAAATCCCCCGGTCGCTCGAAGGCGCCGAGCAGCTCGTGACCCAGATAGCCATGACAGGCCTTCAGATCGACGAAGTCGAATCCGGCTTCTGCCACGAGCCCTACTGCGCTGACGTAGGTCTCGATCAACCCGTAGAGCTCCTCGTCGCCGAGGAGTGGCTGGTCGGGTGGCGGACCGACAGTCCGGTCGAGGTAGGGGTGATGACGGACCGACACCGGTGAGCTCACGCCATGTGGCTTGCTGTATCGCCCGGAATGCGTGAGCTGCAGTCCGACCTTGAAATCCGCTGAATCGCCATGAGCCTGGCGGTGGGCCTCGACGGCCGCCAGACGGAGCATCTCGAGACCGGGCAGCGTGCTTCGGTCGACCAACAGCTGCTGTGGAGAGCTACGACCTTCGGCGCGCACTGCGGCCGACTCTCCCCAGATCAATTTGGCGCCGCTTCGCCCCAGCCTCCGCCAGCGTTCCAAACTGGCATCCGTGGGATTCCCTTCCTCGTCGCTGTCCCATCCCTCCAGAGGGAGGATGCAGAACCTGTTGCCCACGACGAAACCATCGATCTCGACCGGCCAACTCAATGGGCCCGACGGGGCGGGCTCGACGACCGGTTCGAAAGGGATTGCCACGCCCAGATCCTGAATTCGGCTCTCGAATTCGCCCGGCGTGGCCATGGAGCGCAACGGCCTATACGACAAGGTCGACCCCTTCATCGTCGATCGCATAGCTGAGGAACTCGATCTCCAGGGCCAGGTCGTGATTCGACACCTTGGTGTGCACCGATCCGTGATCGAGATTTGTGACGACCGTCGTGTTGCGCAGCGAATAGCGACCGGACCGATCGGCCAACGCGACCAGTCTCTCGTGGAGGTCACGCACCCGCCCGGCCGATTCGAGGGTCACTCCGTAATGCCAGATGTCGTCTCCCGCCAGGCGCGACCTGAACATGCCTGTGTCAGACGCGCTCATCTCGGACTTCACTGATTCTCCGGGCAGGACAATGCATCAGATCCGAAGGCAGCACGGCGGTGGATGTCGAAGACCTCGAGCTCGAGGGCCCGCCCCCGATATCCGACCCACACCTGAGCCATCTCGACAAACGCACCGACACGATCCTGGAAAGTCTCCGAGGCGGGAATTCGCTTGGTTCCGACGACATTTGCCCCCAATCGGTCCGCCCAGATCGGGACACCCTCCAGGTAGATGTCGAGCGGCTCGGCGATGCTGAATCCGATATGAGCGACATCCGACGCGTCGGTTGCATCCAGCACTGCCTCCACCAAATCCGGCTCCCCGCCGAAGAACTCTTCCATGAGCGACCGTTGCCCGACCGACCTCAGCTCCGTTACGGCCATGATCGATGTCATCAGATCACTCCCGATGCCACGGGTCAGCGCCGTAGCGCTGTCGAGTCCCTTGAGGGCGAGCACCCGCTTGTGCCACCGGCGCCAAAGCCGAATCCTGGCTCTGCTCTCGGCCACCCGCCTCATCGCCCTATCAAGCCGGCTCGTCGATCTTCACCAACCCGCCGAGGAACAGGCTTCCGATCTGCGGATGCTCGAGGATCTCGTCCGCCCGCCCTTCCAGGACAGCTCGGCCTTGTTGGAGAACGATCCCGAAGTCGCTCACTTCCAACGCCTTCTTCGCGTTTTGCTCGATCATCAACACCGTGATCCCTGTCTCGACGAGGCCCCGGAGAAGACCGAAGACCTGGCTGACGAGCAAGGGCGACAAACCGATCGATGGCTCGTCGATCAAGAGGAGACGTGGCTCGAGGAGAAGGGCCCTGCCCACCTCGAGCATCTTCTGTTCCCCTCCGCTGAGAGTGCCCGCCTGCTGGTTCGACTTATTGGCCAACACCGGGAACTGAGGAAAGGCAATTGTGTCAATCCGATCACGGGTCAGCTCGAGGTCCCTGAGGCTGACGCCGCCCAACTCCAGATTGTCTCTCACCGACATGCGGGGGAAGATGTTTCTGCCCTGGGGGACGAAGGCGATGCCCCGGTTCAACAACTCCAACTGGGGCGATCCGACGATGTCGTCGCCGTCGTAGACGATTCGACCCGACTCGACCTTCACCATGCCGAATACGGCTTTGAGTGCGGTGGACTTGCCTGCTCCGTTGGGCCCGATGACCGTCGTCATGGAGTGACGGTTCACGCCGAAGCTGGTTTCGTTGAGGACGGTTGCCATCCCGTAGCCGGCCACGACCTCGTCGAGCTGGAGTATCGACGTGTCAGGCACCGAGGTAGACCTTGACGACCCGGGGATCGGCCCTCACCTCAGCGGGTGTGCCTTCCATCAGAATCGACCCTTCCGCCATGACTATCACCCGACTGGCCAGCCCGAAGATGAACTCCATGTTGTGCTCCACGATGGCGAAGGTGACTCCCTGTTCGATGTTGAGCTCGCGAATCCTGCCTTCCAGGTCGCCGAGCATCCCCGGGTTGACCCCTCCGGCAGGTTCGTCCAGGAAGACGACTTCCGGGGTGGACATGAAGGCCATCGCAGTGTCGAGCAGCTTCTTCTGGCCGAACGAGAGGTTCGCCGCGTACTCGTCGGCAAGATGCCCCAGCCGGAACCGATTCAGGACCGCGTCGACAGGCTCGTCGAGACCCAGGTTCGGGCTCTTGAAGAGCTGACCGGCGATGGTCGAGATATGTGGCTGGGCCGCCGTCATCAGGTTGTCCCGCACGGTCATCGAATCGAACACCTGCAGGAGCTGGAACGTGCGCGCCAGCCCGTATTTGGCGCGGCGATGAGGCATCCAGTTCGTGACCTCGGTGTCACCGACGGTTACGGTGCCGCCATCGGACCGGTACTGGCCCAGCACGCAGTTGAAGAGGGTCGTCTTGCCGCAGCCATTGGGACCGATCAGGCCGAGGATCTCGCCCGGGTACACATCGAAGGAAACGTCGTTGACGGCGGTGATGCCGCCAAAGCGCTTGGACACGTTGCTCACACTCACCAACGGCGTCCTCCCCTCGGTAGCCGCCGTGGCGGTCATGATCCCCTCCTCTTGGCGGCGATCCTGGCCCTGAGCAGGTTGAAGCTCCCGGCGATCCCTCTCGGTGCAACGATCAGGACGACGATGGCGAGCAGCCCGAACCAGAACCGGTACCAGTCACCGAGAACACGCAGCGAGTCGGAGATGATGGTGATGAACGACGTCCCGATGAGGGGCCCGGCCAGCGTCCCCAAACCACCTATGACCGTTGCGAAGAGAAAGTCGAAGGACTGTCCGAGGAAGAAACTGCGTGGCTCGATGTACTCCAACAAACGGGCATACAGGGCGCCGGCACCCCCGGCCAGCCCCGAACCGATGGCGAAGGCCAGCAATGTGTAGGTCCGGACATCGATCCCGAGACTCGACGCTCGTTGCGAATTGTCCCGAATCGCCTTGAACGACCTGCCCCATGGTGAGCGAACGATCCACCACACGATGATCATCGTCAGCACGAGGAAGGCGAGACACAGGTAGTAGTAGTTCTGCAACGGGGTCATGTCGATTCCGAGGACCTCGAGGTCCTGTCTCCTTACGATGATGCCCCTGAGAGCCATTGGTGATGCCGACCTCGTTGTTGAAGACGATGTAGACGAGGACATTGAAGGCCAGAGTGACGAACGCGAGCCACGGGCCACGCACCCGCAGGCCAGCCATGCCGATCAGGATGCTGAACAGCATGGCGACCGCGATAGCGATCACCACCGTCAACAGAAAATTGAGATCGGGCAGATCGATCACAATCCCAAACGCTTCGATCTCGCGTCCCGAGTCGAGGAGCACCGAGGTGTAGGCGCCGATGCCCAGGAAGGCGGCCTGCGCGATCGACACCTGCCCGGCATATCCGAACATCAGGTTCATCCCGATCACACACACCGAGAAGACCGCATACAGCCCGAAGTCGGTGAGGGTCGAGTTCGCCCGACCGAACGGAAAGACGACCAGGAATGCCACGAAACAGACAGTGGACATGACTCGCACGGCAGTGCCGTTCCTGCTGGCCCTGGGGATGAGGAGATTCGCCCCGAGGACTCCGGCGAGGACGAGCACCCACAGCCACATGACCGGTGTGAACTCGGATCTGCCGATGGGGAACCACACGAGGAACGCCATTGCCAGCGTCAAGCCGGCAATCAGAAGCGGGGACAGGACGCCCCGGTCTTCAGACCTGGCCCTGGTCAGGTCGCGGTCATCGACGATCTGATCGCGGAGGCTCATACGATCCGCTCCTCGGGCCGACCGAACAGTCCCTGTGGCCGCCAGAGAATGACGATGATCATCAGGACGAGGGGGATGAACTCCCTATAGGCGCTCGACAGATAGGTGCCTGACCAGTTCTGTATGACACCCACCAGGAACCCACCGAATAATGCCCCCCTCACCTGGTTGAAACCGCCGATGATCGCCGCTGTGAACGCCGCCAGCCCGAGTGAGATGCCCCCGTCGAATCGCGCCGTCGTGACCGGGGCTACGAGCAGAGCGGCGACCGTGACCAGCGCTGCATTGATGGCGAATGTGTAGAAGACCATCCGATTCACCGGGATCCCCAACACGCGAGCTGTCTCCTGGTTCTGGGCCGTCGCCTGCATCTGCCTCCCGGTGTAGGTGCGATTGAGGAAGAATTGGAGGCCGATGATCACGACGGTCGCGACGACGAGGACACCGACGTCGATGGCCGTGATGGCCACACCCCCGACGTTCCAGACGTAGTTGCCGAACGGCGAGGGAAACCTCTGGGGGGCGGCGCCGAAGGAGATGCGCAGGTATTCGCGGATAACCAGAGCCAATCCCAAGGTCGCGATGACGAGCGGGATGTCGTCCCCGCCGGGCTCGAGTAGCTGGTCGACCATCGTTCGCTTGAACACGTAGCCGAGCAGGAAGATCATCAGCGGCACCGTGATCGCGAAGGCCGCGATGATCCCCAGCTGCGGAATGGGGCCGACGAGTTGGGTCCCCCCGATCAGGGGTATGAAGTCGGGGATGCCGATCACCGGCTGCTGGGTGAGAACCAGCATCACCACTGCCGGCAGCACGATGAATTCCCCGTGTGCGAAGTTGATTGCGCCGGCGGTCTGCCATAGGAGCGCGAAACCGACTGCGGCGATGGCGAAAACCGCGCCGGTGGCCAGCCCGGAGAAAGTGACCTGTAGGAACTGCTCCATGAACGGGTGTGGGCGGCGACGCTAATCGGCCGACGTCGGCTTGCGCTGACGTCGGCCGATCAACTCACTCCGTGAGACCCTTGCTTCAGCAGCCTCGTTCCGACAGGTTGTCGAGTGGCGGCGCACTGGCCGCGCACCACGCCGACGCCGTCGACGACCTCGAGGATGAAGCTCTCACGGTCGAGGTCTCCATTGCCATCGAAGGTCACATCGAGAAGCACACCCGGCTCGTCATCCACCGTGATCGTGGCGCAATGCAACTGATCGGCAAGGGCGAGACGATCGAATCCACCGATTCGCTCGGTCATCTCCTTGACGTAGTGCACCGACATGTAGCCCTTGATGTTGTTGTGGTCCACTCCCTCGATGCCGGGGTGGAACTCCTCATGGGCGGTGCGCCAGTCGGCGAACACATCCGCACCCGCAGCCAGGTTCGAGTGCGACTTGGCCCCGTCGCCGGCCCCGGGCTGGGCGAGTTCCAGCGAGGCCGGGGACGTGAGCACGTCACCGCCGTACAGGGGCTTCTCCAGAGCCCTGGGCGGTCCGCTCGTCGAGGAAGGCACCCGTCTCGATCTCCGTCATGTAAACGAACACCGAGTCTGAGTCCGAGGCGATGAGTTGAGCCACCTCACCTGACTGGTCGAGCTGATCTGGCTGCACCAGGATCTCCTCGCCTATCTCGATGCCCGCGGCTTCCATTGCGTCGCGATGAGCCCCGGCGCCCCCGGCGCCGAACTCGTCGTTCTTGTAGATGATGTCGACCTTCTGCACGCCTTCTTCAAGCATGAACTCGACGAGCTTGGGAGCGGCGTTGTCACCGCCGAACGAGGTTCGGAAGATGAAGTCGTTGTCGCCGTTCAACTCCCGGTTGGTGATGTCCGGAGCCTCGGCACCAACGAACTGAGGGATCTCAGCGTTCTGGGCCTCGACCATGTTCACGATGGTCACACTGGAGAACACAGTTCCGAGGATGGCGTATGGGTCGAGCTCGACACCTTCGGCTACGACCTGCCTGCCGATGTCCGGGTCACCCTGCGTGCCCTCGAACTGGACTTCCACCGTGCACCCGAGGATTCCGCCTTCGTTGTTGATGTCGGCGACGGCGTGCTCGATCCCGGCGCGCCAGTTGACACCCGCGGGCTGGTTCTCCTCATAGGGCGCGAAGAGGAACACGCTGTTGTTCTCGTGGGGACACTCAGCCCCGGCGGCCGCCGTGGTGGACGCTCCCGCCGCGCTCGTCGTGGTCTCGACCTCATCGCCGGCGGTCGTCGTCGCCTCTTCGCCGGCAGACGTCGTCGTCCCTTCCTCGCCACCGGTGCCTCCGCAAGCTGCCATCAGCAAAGTGAGCACCGCCAGCAAGGCCAGCAACCGGTTCCCTCGCTTCTCGGTCATCTCATCCTCCTCCACGGGAACCCGCCCTCATCGCGCATCCCCGAATTGAATGCAGTGAATATAGCGATAGGGTTCGCGGTGCGTCAATTGATTGGAAGAAGCGCCCTCATCTCGATCTCGACCTCCGCCGCGACCTCATCCGGCAGGTCGATCCCGGTGAAGTGTTGGAAAGCGTCGACAGCCTGACCGAGAAAAAGCTCCAACCCGTCGAAGACCCTCAGCCCGGCCTCCATCGCCCTCTCCACCAAGGGAGTCCGCACCGGTGTGTAGACCGCGTCGAACAGCCACTGCTGTCCGCCGATCGCGTCGAGCGAGACAGGAGTCCCAGGCGAGAAGTGCATACCGAGCGGTGTCCCGTTGAAGATCCCGGTGGCTGCTCGAATCGCCGCTTCCTGGGTGGCTCGGTTCACGGCTGTCCCCGGATAGCTCCGAACGAGATCGTGCACCAGCTTCGCCGCCCGACCCGGATCGACGATCCGAGACCCGTATCTCCTCGGCCCCCAGGCCGGCGAAGGCGAAGGCGGCCGCCCGTCCCACGCCTCCCGCCCCGATTATTGCCACCGTCCCCGGTGTCTCCGCCCCCATCCGCTCCCGCCACCGACGCTGCAGACCGGAGTGATCCGTGTTGAAGCCGCTGACGACATGATCGGGTCTGAAAACGAGTGTGTTGACAGCCCCAATCGCGTTGACACCCGGCCCGGCGAGGTCCACGAGCTCCAGAGCGGCTTGCTTGAACGGGTAAGTGACGTTGACACCGTCGAATCCCTGCGAACGGACTTCCCCGATGACTGCGGCTAACTCGTCCGCGTCGAGGTCCGGTTGGGCGAGCAGGTCGTAGGTGACGTCCAATCCCATCCGTGCCCCGGCCTCGATGTGAAAGGCCGGCGCCAGGGAACGGCTGATATTCGAGCCAATGAGCCCAAGCCGGATGCGTCGAGTCAATCCTGCGCCAGGTCTTGGGGAGACTGTCGCCGGATCCGTCCATCGCCCAGAGACGTTTCAGCGACGCCGATCCGGTGGTGACACGATGACCATCTCGACCCAGCGGTGAGACGATTCTCACGACCTCTCCGTACTCCTGGGCGAGCTCGATGTCGCCGTCGACGACTGCGTGGAACAAGTTGGCATGCGCCTCGATCCGTCGACGCTCCCGGGAGGCTTCGGGCCCGGTGTCGGGGAAGTCCACATCGATGATCAGAGCCTCGGCTGCATCGAGGAGGTTCTGGTAGATCAAACGCAAGGTCGCGCTGTCGGCGAGCTTCAGCAGCAGCGGTGCCCCCTCCAGATGACGCGCTGGGTATCGAAGGAGATCTCGGCGTTGTCGAGATGTCCTGCGATCGCATCGAGTTCGGCGAGGTCTTTGGGGTCCCGATCGGCGGCCCGGGCAGCCGAGACGCCCAGCAGCGAGGTGAGGGCCTCTCGCAACTCGATGTTCTCCCCCAGCGACTGGGCGTTTCTCGCCCACAGTTGCTTTGTGCCGAGCCGAAGCACCGGTTGAGACTGGGCGACGAAGACACCACCCTTCGGCCCCGTCTCAGGGAGACCAACCCGTCATTGGCGAGGAGCTTCAGGGCCTGATCGAGTGTCGGCCCGGCGACTCTGAACTCGGCTTGTAGCTCGGACTTGAGACCGATCCGATCACCAGGCTCCAGATGCCCATCGGTGATCCGTTGCTCTATGACGCTCCGGATCCACTCCGGCACCGATTCCAATCTGTCCATCCATCGCTCACAAGGTCTCGACGATTCCGGATCATCGGGCCGCCGTTGATGGCCCACCCAACCGCTATTTTAGCCTCAATGAGTTTAGGGAATAGTGGCCTGATCCCCACCGGGAACACGGACCTGTACTGCATCATCGGGCACCCGATCACTCAGGTCCAGGCCCCGGGACTGTTCAACCAGTTCTTCGCAGAAACCGGAGTCGACGCGGTCTTTGTCGCCCTCGACCTCGACCCTGACGGAGTTGCTTCCTTCTTCGAGACGTTGCGGGCCACCGCCAATTACCGCGGGGGATTCGTGACCGTGCCTCACAAGGAGCGGCGGCGGCGTGCATGGACGAGCTCACCACCCGAGCGCATGCGCTGGGGTCGGTCAACGCCGTCAAGAACGACCATGGCCGGCTGATCGGCGACATGACCGATGGGCCCGCGTTCCTCGAGGCGACCAGGGGACGGGGCCTGGATGTTCGGGGCCGACGAGTGGCGATGATCGGCGGGGGTCACGCGGCGACGGCGATAGCACATGCCTGCGCCGAACAGGGAGCGGCGGAGTTGGTGATGAGCGTCCGCCGCACCGAGCGCCATGCCGAGCTGCGCCGGATAGTCGAGTCGGTCCCCGAACCTCCCCGACTCAGCTTCGACCTCGAATCCCTGGATGGGTTCGATCTCGTCATCAACGGGACGACGGTGGGGATGGCGGACGACCCCAATCTCCCGTTCCCGGTCGACACGATGTCGCCGTCGTCACTCATAGCCGAGGTGGTGACTCAGCCAAGGGTGACTCCTTGGCTGAGAGCCGCTCTCGACCGAGGCTGTCGTGTCCAGTACGGACGGGACATGACACGTGCCCAGACCCAGCTGGTCGGACCGTGGTGGGGTCTCGATCTCCCCCTTGTCGATTGGGACGACGGCTAGGTCGAGCTATTTTCAACCGGGAATCGGGGCTACCGGTCTCGACCGATATCCTCTCAAGCAATGACGCCTGACAACAACCTCGTGCTCACCGGGTTCATGGGAACCGGAAAGACGACCGTCGGGCAACAGTTGGCTCGAAAACTCGGCCGTGAGTTCGTCGACACTGATCTCGTCATCGAGGAACGCCACGGCCCGATCCACGAGATCTTCGAGAGTCAAGGAGAATCTGCGTTCCGTGACATCGAGCGCTCCTTGGCGCACGAGCTCGGCCAGCGAAAGGGCCTCGTGATCGCAACGGGTGGCCGAATGCTCCTCGATCCGGAGAACTTCAAGGCGTTGAGCAAGAACGGTCGGATCTTCTGCCTGGTCGCCACACCTGAGGAGATCTACGACCGGGTGACGGGCGATCCTGTCCGCGTCAACCGCCCGTTGCTCGAAGTGGCGGACCCCAAGCAACGGATCATCGAGCTACTCGGCGAACGTGGTCCGGACTACGAACGCTTCCCTCAGCTGACCACTGATCAAATCGAGCCGGACGGCATCGCGGAGGAACTGGCCGACCTGTGGGAAGGGCACGACACCTATCCGATCGCAAATCCAAGCGGCGGATACGAGTTCACGGTTGGCGCCGGGATCCTTCCATTTCTCCACCAACTTGCATCGATACGTGGCCCATCGGTCGTCATCACCGATGACGTTGTCTATGACCTATATGGTCATAGCCTCGGCGATTCAGACCTGACGATCACGTTGCCGGCCGGCCGCCACCAGAAGACGGTGGATTCGGTCCAGGTCGTGTACGACCGGCTACTCGAAGCAGGCATCGACCGCTCGGCCACCATCGTTTCGCTGGGGACCAGCATCATCGGTGACATCGCCGGCTTCGCGGCGGCCACCTACCTGCGCGGGGTGGATCTCGTCCACTGTCCCACCAACCTCATCGCCATGATCGACACGAGTATCGGCGGAAAGGTGGGTCTGGATACTGCCCAGGGGAGAAACCTGGTCGGGCTCTACAAGCAGCCGAAGGCGGTCCTTGCCGACGTGGCCACGCTCCAGACTCTGCCCGATCGAGATTTCTTCTCGGGCATGGCAGAAGTCATCAAGCATGGGCTGATCGCCAGCTCCTTCTTGCTCGATCACATCAAAGAGACCGACTGGCGCAGCAATACGCGGTTGTCACCAGGAGCCCTCGCCAATCTCCAGTATCTCGTCGCTCAGGCGATACAGATCAAGATCGCAATCGTCCAGGAGGATCCGTTCGAGGAATCGGGTCGTCGAACCGTCCTCAACCTCGGTCATACCTTTGCCTACGCGATCGAACACACCACGGGCGGTGAATGGAATCATGGCGAGGCAGTGGCTGTCGGCCTTATCGCGTCCGCGCGTCTGTCTGAGCTCACCGGCCACGCCGCCACGGGGTTGTCCGACGTAGTCGAGGCCTTCGTCTCACACGTCGGGCTGTCGACGCGGCTCCCCGACGGAATCTCTCCGCGAGCCCTCGTAGAAGCAATGCAGACAGACAAGAAGAGGGTTGGCGGTCAGCTCAGATTCGTGCTTCTCAGAGATGTCGGAGACCCATTCGTAGCCGACGACATCACCGAGTCGGAAGTGCTCGAGGTGCTCGAGGGGATGTACCAGAGCGGATCGGCTGAGCAGCACGACGTCACTGCCCACACGGCCTAGGGGTCATCAGAACGGAGCCGACCTCGCTGACCTGGAGCGGGGTCACGGCCCGCCGGATGGCCCGCCACGCCTTGACCGAGCCGGCAACCGACCTCGGCCCAGCCGACATCGCCGGCGTGATGTGCGGTGCGCACGCCCAGGTCCTCAGCGCCGCCGAGTTCTCGATCGGGCGGCGCATCGCCGGGGCGACCCGCGCCGACGTGCAGCGAGCCCTTTGGGAGGACCGCACCCTGGTCAAGACCTTCGGTCCGCGCGGCACGGTGCACCTGCTGCCCACCGCCGACCTGCCGATGTGGACCGGGGCGCTATCGGCCCTGCCGTCGTCGGTCCCGATGCATCCTGAGCCGGTCCGCTTCACCCCCGAGCAGGCCGACGAGGTCATCGCGGCCATCGGCGACGCGCTGGCGGACGCCGAGCTGACCGTCGACGAGCTGACCGAGGCGATCGTGGACCGAACCGGCGCGTGGGCCGGTGAACGAACGATGGACGCGTTCCAGGACAAGTGGCCGCGCTGGCGCCAGCTGACGAGCACGGCCGCGCACCGCGGCGTGCTCTGCTTCGGACCGAACCGGGGTCGGAACGTGACCTACACCAACCCGCACCGCTGGCTGCCCGGCTTCCAGCCCGACGACGAGCGCCGTGGCCCTGCGCACCCTCGTCACGCGCTACCTGCACGCCTACGGCCCGGCCACGCCCCAGCATTTCGCCCGATGGCTCAACATCCCGCCGCGGAGCGCAGTCGATCTCTTCGACGAGCTCGTCTCCGACCTGGAGCGCGTCGAGATGGAAGGTGAGGCGGCATGGGTGATTGCCGGCGATATCGGGACGCCGGACCAGCCGCACAGAGGGATCACCCTGCTGCCCTACTTCGACGCTTTCGTCGTTGCCGGTCAGCCTCGGAACCTGCTCTATCCGGGCGCGGCGGCGATCCGTGCCCTCACCCCGTCGGGCCAGGCCGGCAACTACCCGGTACTGCTCAGTCGATGGCGTGGTCGGTGGCGTTTGGCACCAGAAGCGATCCGGTCGAAACCTCGCCGTCACCGTCGAACCGCTGAGCAAGCTGACGACAACCCAACGTCGTCAGCTCGATGACGAAGTCGATCTTCTAGGCGAGGTCATGCAGGCCAAGCCGACCCTCACGATCGGCGCCGTGACGGTCGGAGCCCACGCCTGAGCGTCAGAGGCGGCTTGCGTACGCGAAGTTCTCGAAGGGCCACTTTTCCGCCAGCCACTCCCTGACGGCATTCCAGACGACCGGGTCCATTTCGGCTCGGCTCGATGTAACCCACGAGCTGACGTCGGCGTCGTGCAGCTCGTCCTCGGCGGGGTCGATATAGAGACACCCGATCACATCGTCCCCATCGAGAACCGAGTAAGCGAACGCCTCCCGGTCGGTGAACTCGCGGGCGTGTCCCTCCAGATCTGACATGTTCTCCTCGATCGTCATGGGGGATGGCCAGCCACCCTTCATGCCGGGCGTGGCGCGGATGTGCTCGATACTCGACATCCACGCCCTGTGGTCACGTTCGTTGTGGACGGGCCCCAACGGCTCGAGCCGAAAACCCGCCCCTTCGAATTTCGTCGGCACAACGAAGTCGTTCGGAACGAACATGACGGCGGCTACGGACCGGTCGTCGGTCTCTGCGTCGACGATCTCGTACTGCAGGACTTCCTGCGTGCCACCTGGCCAATCCGCGCGGATGCGGCGGTTGCCGGTGAGCACATTGACCCGACCCGAGAGCCTTTTCGTGATGTTGCGGTAGATCATGTCCCTCACAGCCGGAATCAGGAGCAGGAAGCCCAGAGTGTCCGTGATGAATCCCGGCGAGATCAGAAAGGCGCCGGACACGAGGATGGCGGCCCCGTCACTCAGCTCACGCCCCGGAAGCACCCCCTGGTTCACCTTGCCTCGGAACCGACCCCACACCGAGACCCCGGCGCGACGAACCAGGACGGAACCAAGCACGGCCGTGACGAGGGCAATGCCGAGGGCCCAGCCGAACCCGATCACCGAGCCGACCCAGATGAATGCCGCCATCTCGGCAAGCGCCACGACAGTGAAGAGAAACACCAACCGCATCGACGTCAACGCTACCGGCGGCGGCGACTAACGACTCTCAATCGCCCCAGAACACCAACGGATTCATGGTTCGATCCGGATCGAGTGCTTCCTTGACACGGCGCTGGAACTCCAAGACTGCAGGCTCTGTCGTTCGCCGCCACCAGGCGGCCTTGGCGACCCCGATCCCATGTTCGCTGGCAATGACGCCATCGAAGGCGACAACAAGCTCCAGCACACGGTCGACCACCGCCTCGGGATCATGACTGCCGACGACGTTGACGTGGAAGTTCCCTTCCGCCAGGTGCCCGAAGAGGTAGATCTCTCCTCCGAGGTCCAAGTCTTTCACCGCTCCGGCGAAATCGTCGACCCGATCGAGCGGGACCGCCACGTCGAGCTTGACCGGAACCCCGAGAGCGTTGATCGTCTCGGTGATCGACTCCCGATATGCCCACAGTGAGCGATCCACGACCGCGACGGCATCCTCGGGTACACGAGGAGTGTCTCCGGATTCGATGAGGACGTAGAAAGGAGCCTCGGCAGCGAGGGGTTCGGGGAGGCCACGATGTTCGATCACTGCATCCAGACAGGCCCTGTCGAAGAACTCGATCGCACGGACCTCGGGACCAAGGAAGCCGACGCCCTCGCTGAGCGTCTTCACGGCCACGAGCACCACCATCGGCGCCCCGGCCTGACCCGGCAGAAGTCTCAGCGTCGCCGTCGTGATGATGCCGAGGGTCCCTTCGCTGCCGACCATCAGCTGTAGAGGATCCGGGCCGAGGCTCGCTTTGGGCATCTCGTCGAGGCCGGACAGACGAGTCCCGTCGGCCATGACCACGTCCAGACCCAGCACCTGACGACGGGTGTCCCCATTGGACACGACATGTGTGCCCCCAGCATTGGTGGCGATTGTCCCTCCGATCGTGGCCGAGTCGCGGGAGGCGAGATCGACGCCGTAGCGGAGCCCGGCCCGACGAGCTTGCTCCTGGACGGATCCGATCGTGACTCCCGCGCCGACTGTCACCGAGAGCTTCCCAGCGTCGATGGGCCCGATCTGGTCGAGGCGCCGCAACGAGACCACGAACTCGCCGTCGTGGGGTACCGATCCTCCGACCAGACCGGTATTCCCGCCCTGGGGCACCACCGCCATCCGGGCGCTGTGACAGATCCGAAGCACCTCCTCGACATCCTCAACGGAACCTGGCCTGATCACCGCGGCGGTATGGCCAGTCCACCGACCGGTCCAGTCACGCACATAGCCGGCCACCATGTCGGGCTGGGTCAGGACATGGGCATCGCCCACGACCTCGCGGAGCGCCGTGAGGACGGTCTCTTCGCTCCTCGACGTCATCGAGCGACTCTATGCAGCGCGGCTTCCTGCTCTCCTCGCCGGCTCTCAAAACATGCATGCGCATTAGGTTGGAGATTCACAACCATGCCGATGACCGAGTTTCACTACGAGCCGCTGTCCTATCTCGATGCGTCATTCCTGGCGCTCGAGACCAAGACCAGCCACATGCATGTCGCCGGGGTGGCGCTCCTCGATGCCGCCCCGCTGAAAGGCGACGACGGTGGCATCGACATCGCCCGTATCCGTGCCCACGTCGATTCGAAATTGCGCTACATACCGCGCTACCGACAACGTCTCGACTGGGTTCCATTCGACCGGCGACCGGTCTGGGTGGACGACGAGCATTTTTCCATCGACTACCACCTCCGCCACAGCTCACTCCCCCGCCCGGGCACCGAGTCCCAGCTCAAACAGCTCGCCGGACGAATCGTCTCCACCCCCCTCGACAGGAGCAAGCCGCTGTGGGAGCTCTGGGTCGTCGAAGGGCTCGACGACGATCGGTTCGCCCTGATCGCCAAGATCCACCACTGCATGATCGACGGCACTCTCCGGGGTGGACCTGACGACCATCCTGCTCAACGTCGTCCCCAGCTCCGAGGTCGAAGAGCCAGAAGTTTGGGTGCCCCGTCCCGCCCCCACCCCCACCCAACTCTCGGTGGCCGAGATCGCTCGTCTCACCGGTCGCCTGGTCGACCGACTCACCCACCTGTCGGAGGCGGTGCGGGACGGCGTCATGCTCACCGATCGAACGCTCGACAAATCGGCGGCTGCCTTCTCATCGCTCCGCTCGGGCTGGCTGCGAGCCGCCGACCGCACGCCGCTCAACCCTGATATCGGTCCCAACCGGCGGTTCGACTGGACGGATACGCCACTCGAGGCCATCAAGGATCTCAAGAACAAGCTCGGCGGCTCGGTCAACGACGTCGTGCTCGCCATCACTGCAGGCGCGGTGCGACAGTTCCTCATCGAGGAGCGTGGCTACGACGTGAGCGGCGCCGAGTTCAGGGTGATGAATCCGGTCTCGACCCGCAGTGCCGCCCAGCGAGGGGCCCTCGGCAATCAGATCGCCATGTGGCTCCTCGACCTGCCCATTCAGGAGCCCGACCCACGGGTCCGGTTCGAGAAGGTCAAGGAAGCAACGGGCAACCTGAAGAAGACGAACCAGGCGCTGGGAGCGGCCACCCTCGTCGAGATCAGTTCGGGAACTCCGATCACCCTGCTCTCGCTGGCAAATCGCGTTGTGGGGCAAAAGATCAGGCCCTTCAACATGACGGTGACCAACATCCCCGGCCCGCAGTTCCCGATGTATCTGTTGGAGTCGGAGATGATCGCCAACTACGCGATGGTTCCGTTGTGGGCGCAGCACGGGCTCGGGATCGCCCTCTTCTCCTACAACGGGCGTCTGCTCTGGGGCATTCACGCCGACTACGACACCCTGCCCGACTCCGACCGCTTCCTTGCCGCCATCCAGGACTCGTTCCGGGAGCTTCAGAACCTGCCGTCGTGAGCAATCTCGATCTCGCCGACGGGCTGCGGATGATGCAGCAGGCGGGAGAGGATGGATACTTCGGGCACGAGGCTCATCTCCGATTCGCCTGGACCGTGCTCGAAGAAGCCGACGACGTGGAGGATGCCGAGCGGGTCGCCTGTCTGACGATTCGCCATGCGGCCGACATCGGCGGTAACC
This sequence comes from uncultured Acidobacteriota bacterium, assembly GCA_963843585.1. Classification (GTDB taxonomy): domain Bacteria; phylum Actinomycetota; class Acidimicrobiia; order Spongiisociales; family ZC4RG35; genus JARDZU01. The sequence goes on along the minus strand of CAWJLJ010000014.1, from coordinate 5,845 downwards.
CCGACAAGTACCACGCCACCGTCACCATGTTCTGGATCCGGCTGCTCGCGCATTTGCGAGAAGCCCATCCCGACGTAACGTCGGTCGGGCAAATGCTCGATGTGTACCCGCCGCTCGGCGATCCTTCACTGCCCGAAAGACATTGGTCGAACCTCGAGAGCGAAGAGTCGAAGACATCCTGGGTTGATCCGGATCTGATCCCGCTTCCGTGACGTTGCTCGCCGCGCTGGCCGGCGCCGTGGCCATTTCCTTCTCGGCCATCCTCTACGCCCTGGCCGAGGTGTCACCGATCACGGGAGCCTTCTTCCGTGTGTTCTACGCACTCCCGATCCTGTTCGTTCTGTGGTGGGTGCGGCGCCGGGAGGATCACCGAACCCGCAACAAGCGGTGGATAGCGGTGGCCGCCGGGATCTTCCTCGGCCTCGACATCCTGGTCTGGCACATCTCGATCGAATACATCGGCGCCGGCCTGTCGACGCTCATCGCCAACTCACAGGTGATCGTCGTAGCGGTGATCGCCTGGATCTTTCTCGATGAGCGCCCCAGTCGCCAGGTTGCCATCGCCGTGCCGATCGTCTTGATCGGCGTGAGCCTGGTGAGCGGGCTCGGCCGGGGGGACGCATTCGGCTCCAACCCGCTACTCGGCACCATCCTGGCCCTGGCGTCGGCTCTCCTTTACGCAGGGTTCATCCTCGGCTTCCGAATGTCCAACGACATCCAGGCTCCGTCGGCTGGACCCCTCCTCGAATCAACCGCCGGCGCCGCCCTTGCCATCCTCTTGGCGGGGACCCTGACCGGCGGTGTCGAGTTCACTCCGACCTGGCCGGCCCATGGCTGGCTGCTCGTCCTCGCCTTGACCTCTCAGGTGGCCGGCTGGCTGCTGATCGGGTACGCATTGCCCAGGCTCCCCGCCGTCGAGACCGCCACGATCATCCTCCTCCAGCCGGTCCTGACCATGATCTGGGCCGTCCTCATATTCTCGGAGAGCCCCTCGACCATCCAATGGGTCGGCGCCGCCCTCGTCTTGTCCGGCGTCGGCTTCGTCGCCATCGCCCGCGCCCGCCGCACTCCCGAAATCGCGCCGGCCCAACCGTGAACCTCAGGTTCCCAGGCCCGGATACGGGTCTAAACGCCTCGACGTTCGACGCCCTTGACCGAGACTCTTCCGAACCTGAGGCAGTTCGGCCCGGATATGGAGCGCAGAACCTCAGGTTCGCAGTCGCGGTATCAGCCGCCCATCACTATCACCACCAGACGCCCGGTGGGGCCGTCGACGACGGAGATGCCGGTGCGGTCGTAGGCGGAGACGGCGAATTGGGAAAGGGCGGTCGGCGATCCAAGCATCGCGTCGACTGCGGCCCGTGCGCTGCTGGCCAAGGCCAGGTTCTCGCCGACCACGGCGAGGCGGATCCCGGCCGCCGCGACATCGGTTGCCACGCTGCCGCCAGGCGGGTAGTCCCGAGAGAGCCGACCGCTGGTGTACATCCCCACCGCCCTCGATTCGGCGATTCCGTCCAGCCCGGCGCTCCGCCCCAAGGCAGAAAGACCGAGTCCGGTCCGATGCTCGTTGACCTGCTCCAAGACACCGGCGGTTTCATCCCGCACCTGGCGAACCTCGTCGGGCGCGGCGGGAGGAATGGTCAGGACCTCGTTTCCTTCCGGGACGATCCGGTTCACACCAAACAATCCCTGGATCGCGGCCAACGAGCCGAGCACCCCGTCGGGCGCCATCGTCTCGAAGACCTGCTGAGGCGCCGCATCGGGTCCGGCAATGGCCTGGGCGACCGACGAGTCCTCGAAACGCGCATCCCAGCCGCCGGGGACCACCCGGGCCACATTGATCACCACGAGGATGATGGCGATCCCCCACAACGCCGCGACCGCGGCACCACCAAGGCGGTTGATCAGATTCAAACCGGGTAGCGACATCACCCGCGACAGGTAGTGGGCCGCGATGCTCATCGCCACACCGAAGAGCAGGAAGAGGACCACACCCGCCCCGATGGTGGCCACCTCCGGCGACACCGAGAAACGATCGGTGAGGAACTCGCCCAACGGGCCGCTCAGGCGAAACGCGATCCAGAGGCCGATGAAGAGGGCCACCAGGTCGAGGGCCTCTCTGACGAACCCACGAAGCCAACCCCGCACCAGCAACCCGGCGATGAACAGCCCGAGGACGAAGTCGACCATTGCGTCCTACGTTGTACGTTCTGAGCGATGCGTATCGCGGTATTGCCGGTTACACCCGGATGGTCAGGACCGGGCAGGGGGCACTCATCAGGATGTCGTGGGCGTTCGAGCCGAGGAGGAACTTGCCCGCAGAGGTCCGTTGCCGGAGACCGATGACGATCACCTCGCCGCCGAGGTCACTCGCGGCCTGGACGATGTCCTCAGCCGGCGCGTTGCCCCGCACGAAGTTGTGGATCGAGTAGGTGATGCCCTCCTTCGACAACTCCTCGTCGATGATCGCCAGGTCGCGATCGCTGGCGACCACGTCCTCGTCGTCATCCACTCCGGCGCCGTGCAGCGAATGAACCACGACCAGATCGGTCCCCCGCAGCTTCGCCTCGGTGATGCCCAGTTCCAATGCCGCCCGGCCGCGGTCTGCGGACATGTACCCGACGATCACGCTCATGGTTGCCTTTCGCCTCCTGGTGGGCGGAAATTAGCTCCCGGAGAGCTCGATCCGCATCCTCTTGTTGGCTTTTCCCTTCGACTCGGTCTTGACCACTCGCACCTGTCCCACCTCCAGCGTGGATGCGACATGGGTTCCCCCGTCGGCCTGTCTGTCGAGACCGACGATGTCGATCACCCTGATCTCCTCCACCCACTCCGGGATGAGATTGACCTTGGTCCGGATCAGGTCCGGGTCCTTCATGGCCTCCTGGCGCGCCATGAACACCACCTCGGTCGGATAGCCACGGACCAGCTCTTCGTTGAGCCTTCGTTCGACATCCTGACCGAACTCGACCGAGATGCCCTCCAACTCGAAGTCCATCCGGGCGACGCCGGGCTCCATGTTGCCCCCGGTCACCTTGGCGCCGAAGTCCCGAAATATGACCCCGGACAGGGCGTGAAGGGCGGTATGGGTCCTCATCGTCCGGTAGCGGCGCTCCCAATCGATGATGCCTTGAACCGGCGTTCCTGGATCGGGGAGCAAGGCGCCAGTGGCGACGACGTGGAACGGCATGCCGTCCTTGCGGACGGTATCGGTCACTTCTATCTGCCCACCGTCCCAGCGTATGACCCCGATGTCACCGGGCTGGCCGCCGCCCCGGGCGTAGAAGACAGTGCGGTCGAGGACGAGTCCCTCGTCGGTGGCGCTCAAAACCGATCCCTCGGCCTCGGCGCGATAGGCGTCCGTCGACGCCAGCTCTTCTGTTGGTCCCGACCCAGCCATCGGCGGCGAGCCTAGACCGGTCTGAAACCAGTCTTCCTCAGGAGGTCTCGCCTGATGTGAGACCGGAGAGCCGCCAGACCCTCGACTCCCACAGCAACCTGGAGCCCTTGGGCACGAGATGGACGATGCCGTCGGCGATCAGGTTCTTCAGCGTCTCGCTGTCGGCAATCAAGGACGGCAGGGGGATCATCTTCTCCGCGCGGGCGGCCACCTTCTCATAGAGGGCGCGGGCCGCCTCGAGAATTGCCGTCTCATCCTGAAGACTCCCGGTGGGCAGGAAGACCCTTCCCCCGGGTCGCAACCGACGGACGGCCTCTCGCAACATCCGAATCGGCAACTCGCTCCCCCTTGGTCCGCCACCCTTGCCATCGGGGAACCAGCCGCTCACCTCGGCCAGGGAATCAGGAACTCCGGAGACGTCGCCAATGATCACATCGGCGTCGACGTCCGCGTCGAGAGGATCGAACAGGTCACCCTGGTGGAACTCGATCCGGTCGGCGACGCCATGCGCCTCGGCGTTCGCCCGGCCCACCTCCTCTACCTCGGGGCTGTTGTCGATGGCCAGCACCCGTGATGCGCCCAATTTGGCGGCGATGATGGCGAGGACCCCGGTACCGGTCCCGACATCGATGACCACGTCACCTTCCTTGACGTCCATGGTGTCCGCCACCAGGGTCGAGATCGTGGTCGGGGCAAACGTGTGCTCCCCGAGAATCAGGTCGAGCGGCCCTAGGCGCCCTTTCCATTGAAAATATCCAGCTGCCATCAGGGTTCCCGTCGTTCGTTGACATCAATCTACCTGGTTTGGCGGCCACTGGTCACTAGCGGGATGTCGAATCGTCGGGAACGAAGGGCGCACCGTGCCCTGGAACTATCAATGTGGCCACCTCCAAGACCCGCTCACGGTGTATGTGCAGGCCTTCGGGGTCGGTGCACAGCGGGTCGTGAAAGGGAGCGTCCCGGTACCACCAGAGGTGGCTGAAGGCGATCGTCTCCGCGCCATCTTTGACCATCGTCGTGATGTCCTGAGCTGTGTGACCTGGCGTTTCCCACAACTCGACGCCTTCGGCCACCTCGAATCCCTCGGCCGGTCGGGATGTCCAGACGTCGTCTTTGTAGATCGCCCAGTGGTCGTGGATGTTCGCGTTGGGAAACAGGGCCACGTTGATGGTGTGGTCAGGATGATGGTGGGACAGGATCACGTCGGTCACCTCGTCCGGCGAGCGACCCAGCCCGGCGATCGGATCGAGGATCACCGATGTCGACGACACCATCCCGGGGTCGATGACGATGAGCGCCGAGCCCGCGTCGATCAACGAGATGGTCGAGGCGACGCGATCCCCGCCGTAGCCCACGTTGAGAAGATGAAAGGCCGGCATCTGCCTACGACTCACCCACAGGCAGCATCTCCAAGCCTGTGAACGTCCTGTTGGTGAGAACGTCCACCGTCTCGCCGCGGGTGTCGACCACCCATATGCCACGCGATCCCGGATAGGCAACGAAGCGCCCGTCCGAGCTCCAGGCGAGCTGAGGTACGCCAGGCCGACCGCTCCGATTGGAGAGATGGGCCGTCGTCCTCGACAGGCATCACGTGGATGCCCTCGGCGGTGAGCAGGGCGAGCCGTTGCCCGTCATCGGAGAATCGGCCGGCGAGCACATCCTCTGATGGGGTAGCGCGCCGGAAGCATCCGGACCCCGCCACCGAGCGCTGAGCAGACCAACTCCCTGGTTGTCGACAGCCAGCCAGCCGGTGCCGACGGAATCGAGGATCCGCCCGATCTTGGTGTCTTTGATCTCCCCGGTGGGGGTGAATAGGACGATGCTCGTCGGCGGGCGTCATCCTGAACCGCAAAACCCCAATCCCCCCATGCCTCGACACGCCCGATCGATGCCCACGGCCCGTGCCACCAGCTCGGGCTCGCCGTTGCCTTGGTGCACCGACCCACATCTGGAGCTCATCGTCGACAAAGGTGGTGTAGGCGAGTTGTGAGGGACCGGTGTCATGCCAGGCATATCCGGTGACATCGGTTGCGATGATGGCAGCGTCTTGTGGGACCCCCGCATAGAGGATTCCGTCGACCTGTTCGGGCACTGGCAGCAAGGTGGCGATGCGGCGTCGCCGACAGGTCGAACTCGACCGGACCGGGCGGTCGGGAGACGCCGACCGGGATGGTCCTCTCGATGGGCTCGCCACCAACGGGCCAGACCAACAACTCGAGGCTCTGGCCGTCGCTGCGGGTGACCGCAGCCAGGCCGTCAGGAAAACCCTCGATCACGTCGGCAATCCCCCCCGATGCCACATCTGACCCCGTGGCGGCCGTCGTGCTCGTGACCGCTTCGCCCGACGGGCCCGGCCGCAGCACCAGCACGGTCAGACCGGCACCCAGGACCAGACCCACCACCAGCCATCCCAAGGCGGGTCGTGAGCCCCGCGGTTCAGGAGAT